>NZ_LR130759.1:0-1401907 GCF_900292015.1 Mycobacterium basiliense | reverse complement strand
CCAGCGACGGTGGGCAATCGATGATGACGACATCGAACTGGTCCGAGAGTTTGGCCAACGCTCGTTTCAGCGCATATTCCCGACCGGCCCGCATCAACAACATCGCCTCGGCCCCGGCCAAGTCGATGTTGGCGGGAAGCAGCGTCATGCCCTCCATCGTCGACACCAGCGCGGCGTTGGGCTCGACTTCCCCGAGCAGCACCTCGTGCACAGAAACCGCGAGTTTGTCCGGATCGTGGCCCAGCGAGAAAGTCAAACAACCCTGCGGATCCAGATCGACAAGCAGCACTCGCCGTCCCTTGTCCACCATCGCCGCAC
The DNA here is from genome assembly GCF_900292015.1 of Mycobacterium basiliense. Taxonomy (NCBI): domain Bacteria; kingdom Bacillati; phylum Actinomycetota; class Actinomycetes; order Mycobacteriales; family Mycobacteriaceae; genus Mycobacterium; species Mycobacterium basiliense. The sequence goes on along the minus strand of NZ_LR130759.1, from coordinate 1,401,589 downwards.
CGAGCGAGGCGACCGTTGTTGTCTTGGCCACCCCACCCTTCTGGTTGGCCACCGCCAGTACCCGGATCTCCGTCACAGTGCCATCCTGGCATGTGCCCGGCATTGTGGCTGGGGCAACTGGCCCGGCATGTCGTCGGGCACAATCGGTCGACATGGGCGTGCACAATCACCAACTGATTTTGCTCCGACACGGCGATACGGAGTGGTCGGAATCGGGTAAGCACACCGGGCGAACCGATATCGCGTTGACCGAGGACGGCCGAGCGCAAGCGGAGCTGGCCGGCCGGGCGCTAAACGAACTCGACCTCGACAGCCCGCTGGTGATCAGCAGCCCGCGCAAGCGGACCCTAGCCACCGCCGAATTAGCCGGCCTGAAGGTGGACGAGGTCTCTGAGCTGGTTGCTGAATGGGACTACGGTGCATACGAAGGCCTAACTACCCCACAGATTCGCGAATTCGAGCCGGATTGGCTGGTCTGGACGCATGGCTGCCCGGACGGGGAATCCGTCGCGCAAGTCAGCGAGCGCGCCGACCGAGCAGTCGACATTGCGTTGGAGCACATGACCTCCCGCGATGTGGTAATCGTCGGTCATAGTCACTTTTCCCGGGCCGTGATCACCCGTTGGGTCGAATTGCCGCTGGTCGAAGGCACCCGCTTCTTCATGCCCACCGCGTCGATCGCCATCTGCGGGTTCGAGCACGGGTTGCGCCAACTGAGCGCGCTCGGAATGAAAGGGCATCCGGCCAATTGAGCCCCAGCGAACCACCCTTCGCGCTGCTCGGGCCCAGAGGAAATCTGGTTGCCAGCGGTGTGTGCAAGCAATACGGCGATGTGCCGGCGGCGCGAGCCGCTTTGCGCGCCGGGAAAGCACCAATGCTGTTGGGGGCGTTACCTTTCGATGTTCATAGACCCGCCGCCTTGATGGTGCCGACGACGGTGCAGCGCATGGACAGCCTGCCCAACTGGCGAACCGACCCACTGCCCAGGGTGCGCATCAGCGCCGCCGTGCCGCCCCCGGCCCAGCACCGCGCCCGAATCAGCCAGGCGCGGGAACAACTTGCCGCAGCTGACAATTCGCTGAGCAAAGTGGTGCTGGCTCGCGCCTTGCAGCTGACCGCCGATGCGCCGCTGGACGCTCGCGTCATCGTGCGCAGACTGGTAGCTGCCGATCCCACCTCATACGGGTACCTCGTGGACCTGAGCGCCGCCGGCGACGACTATGTGGGGGCAACCCTCGTGGGCGCCAGCCCAGAACTGCTCGTCGCCCGACTCGGCGACCGAGTCACTTGCCAGCCCTTCGCCGGCTCGGCACCCCGCGCCGCCAACGCCGACGTCGACGCCGCCAACGCAGCGGCGCTGGCCGGCTCGGCCAAGAACCGTCACGAGCATCAATTGGTCATCGACGCACTGCGCGCCGCCCTGGAACCCCTATGCGACGACCTCGAAATTGCTGCAGAGCCCAGATTGACCAGCACCGCAGCGGTTTGGCACCTGTGCACGCCGGTGACCGCGCGACTGCGCGACACCTCGACGACGGCCCTCGATCTGGCGGTCGCGCTACATCCGACGCCTGCGGTCGGCGGTGTGCCGACGACCGCCGCCACCGAACTGATCGCTGCGCTCGAAGGCGACCGCGGCTTCTACGCGGGCACCGTCGGTTGGTGTGACGCGCGGGGGGACGGTGATTGGGTGGTATCTATACGTGGTGCCCACCTATCAGCCGATCGTCGCACCGCGCTCGCCCACGCTGGCGGCGGAATCGTCGCCGAATCCAATCCCGATGACGAGGTCGACGAAACCACAACAAAATTCGCCACAATACTGAATGCCTTGGGAGTGGAGCAGTGACCGACAATATCCGCGTCGCAACACCTGAAGATATCGCCGAAATTACCGCCATGATCCACGAACTCGCCAAGTTCGAGCGAGCTGCCGATCAATGCACCGTGACTGAAAAGCTAATGTCAGCAGCGCTTTTCGGCCCTTCGCCAACGGTACGAGGACACGTCGTCGAGAGCGATGGTCAGATCGCGGCCATGGCTTTGTGGTTCCTTAGCTTCTCCACCTGGGACGGCGTCGCCGGGATTTATTTGGAGGACCTCTATGTGCGGCCCCAGTTTCGCCGCCGGGGTTTGGCCCGTGGGTTGCTAGCAACCCTGGCTGATGAATGTCTTACCAACGGCTACACCCGGCTGGCCTGGTCGGTATTGAACTGGAACCGCGATGCCATCGCCGTCTACGACAGCGTCGGCGGTCAGCCGCAGACGGAGTGGACGACCTATCGGGTGTCCGGCCCGGAGTTGGCCGCGCTGGCCGGGCCGCGCTGATCATCGCCGGCGGCCCAGCGCACGGACTGCGGGCTGAACAGCATTACCAGCACCGCCAGCGCCAAGATGCCCACCGGTATGCCGAACGCCGGGCGGTTCGAGCTGACCGTCAGGTACCACGCCACGGGCAGTAGCAACAGCTGGGTGACCACGGCCAGTCCGCGTCCCCAACGCTTGCCAGCCACCAGAGCGCAGCCGCCGGCCAGGACCCCGCTGCCGACGAGAACAAACCACACTGCGGTACCGAGACCGCTGACCACACGCTGATCGGCACCCGCAAGCCCCCGCACCGTCAACACCGCGGCCATCACCAGCGCCGCCACGCCTTGAACCGCAACAATCAATCCGGCACGGCGCACGGTGGTCGGGGCGCGAGCGGTCACCAGATCAGCGTAGCCATGGCGCGGTGAACCGTTGCGCTGCCTGTTCGTTGACGCTCATCGAGCGACCCACCCCACCCAGACAATCACACGGGATGCAGCCGTCACATGCGTCCCTCCCCCGGGCGGCACACTTTTTGCCCGCCTTTGCGCGACAACCATCGGCATTCCGACAGATTCCGCCGTGGCTCAGTCGTTGTCGCTCCTAGGCGGGCACAACGCACATCGCCCCTGGCAGAGGCCAAAGTGGCCAATGTGACAACACCGTTCCACAGTGTCCCAACCCGGCCCGCATCGTCGCACGGCCTACCCCAATTGCCGCCCTCCTCAACGGCCCAACCCGGCCCGCATCGTCGCACGGCCTACGCTCATGAACCATGCGTGCCGTGTTGATCGTCAACCCCACCGCCACTTCCATCACACCGGCCGCCCGAGACCTGGTCGCGCACGCGCTCAAAAGTCGCCTCCAACTCACCGTTGAGCACACCAAACACCGCGGTCACGGCGCCGAACTTGGGCACGCGGCCGTCGCCGCCGGGGTGGATCTTGTTGTCGTGCACGGCGGGGACGGGACGGTCAGTGGAGTAGTCAACGGCATGTTGGGCCGCCCTGGCTCGCCGACCGCGGGCCGGATACCTGCCGTGGCCGTGGTACCTGGTGGTTCAGCCAACGTGCTGGCCAGGTCACTGGGTATCGCGCGCGACCCCATCGCGGCCACCAACCAGCTAATCCAGCTGCTCGACGACTACCGCCGGCGGCCTCAGTGGCGCCAAATCGGACTCATCGATTGCGGTGAACGCTGGGCGGTATTTAACACTGGCATGGGCATCGACGCCGAGGTGGTCGCCGCGGTGGAGGCCGAACGCGACAAAGGCGGCAAAGTTACCGCCGGACGATACATTCGGACGGCCGCACCCACCCTGTTGCGCTACACGCGCCGCGAACCCACACTTACGCTGGAACTTCCGGGCCGCGAACCGATTCCGGGAGTCAGCTTCGTCTTCGTGTCCAACTCAAGTCCCTGGACCTTCGCAAACAACAAGCCCATATGGACCAATCCGGACTGCACCTTCGAGACGGGACTCGGGTTGTTTGCCCTGACCACCATGAAGACCTTCCACACCCTACGGATCGTGCGGCAGATGTTCGCCAAACGACCGAAGTTCAACTTCAAGCACCTCGTCACCGACGACGACGTATCTTGCCTGCGTGTTACCAGCACGGCCGCTCCAGCCGCCTGTCAGTTCGACGGCGACTACCTAGGAGTGCGTCAAACCATGACGTTTCGGGCGGTTCCCGACGCGTTGGCAGTCGTCGCTCCGCCGCCAAAAAAGCACCTGTGAACTGGGCGAACCTAAGATGTGACAAGCTCGCGATGCAAATGTGGGGGGAATTTGGGCCCGCAGTGTAGTACAACTGAGTAAGGGCTTTCGTAAGAGATCATTGACGTGAGATAGCCCACGCACTTACGTAACACTATTGACATCTGTTGAGCCTGTGAAACGATCAAAAGGTTGCATGCAGAGAGACATGTAGAGGTACGGAAACCTTTCTTGTGCACGCGTTAACAGCCAAGGAAAATAGCCCGTGCGCAGTGCTGCGCACTTAGTGAGGAGTAGTGACTAATGGATTGGCGCCACAAGGCGGTCTGTCGTGACGAAGATCCGGAGCTGTTCTTTCCGGTAGGAAACAGCGGTCCGGCCCTCGCGCAGATCGCTGACGCGAAACTGGTCTGCAATCGATGCCCGGTAACCACGGAATGCCTTGGCTGGGCTTTGAACACTGGTCAGGACTCAGGCGTCTGGGGAGGCATGAGCGAAGACGAGCGACGCGCGCTCAAGCGCCGCAACGCCCGGACGAAGGCCCGCAGCGGAGTCTGACAGACGTAGCACGTAGCTGTACGGCCCCGACAAAGTCGGGGCCGTACTGTTGCGCGGTGGATTACAGCAGCAGCCGGCCCCGACGACCGATCGGTACCCGCAGCACCACGTCGGTACCCCGTTCTGGGGCCTGCCGCATTCCCAACGAACCGTCGAGTTCAGCAGACACCAAGGTCCGCACGATCTGCAGGCCCAGGCTGTCCGACTTTTCCAAGCTGAATCCTTCGGGCAGCCCGCGTCCATCGTCGTGCACCACCACGTCGAGCCAACGTGCCGAACGCTCCGCACGAATCGTCACGGAGCCTTCCTGTGCCCGCGGGTCGAACGCGTGCTCAATAGCGTTCTGCACCAGCTCGGTGATCACCATGATCAGGGCTGTGGCGCGGTCGGAGTCCAGCACGCCGAGGTGACCAACTCGATTGATCCGGATCGGCCTGTCCACCGATGCCACATCGTTCATGATCGGCAAGATCCGGTCGATGACCTCGTCAAGATTTACCTGCTCGTCCACCGACATGGACAAGGCATCATGGACCAACGCGATCGACGACACTCGGCGCACCGACTCGATGAGGGCCTCCCGGCCTTCGGCATTAGTGGTCCGCCGGGCCTGCAGCCTCAGCAGCGCCGCCACGGTCTGCAGGTTGTTTTTTACCCGATGGTGGATTTCTCGGATCGTCGCATCCTTGGAGATGAGCGCTCGGTCCCGGCGCTTGACCTCGGTGACGTCACGAATCAGTATCGCGGCACCGGCGCTGGACCCATGCACCACCAGCGGCAAAGTCCGCAACAGTACAGTGGCGCCACCGGCATCGACTTCCATGCGCATGCTCGGCCCGCCGTTCAGCAAGTCCCGTACATGCTCGGCCATCTCCTCGGCCTCAAACGGATCCGAGATCAGCGGCCGGGTTACCTCGACCAGCTTGTGCCCCTCCAAGTCGGTGGTCAGGCCCATCCGGTGATAAGCCGACAGCGCATTGGGGCTCGCGTACGCAACCACGCCGTCGACATCCAGACGGATGAAGCCGTCACCCGCCCGCGGGGTGGAACGTGACATCGCCACGTCGGCGACGTCGGGAAAAGTACCCTCAGCCAACATCTGCAGAAGGTCGACGGCGCAGTCGCGGTAGGCCGTCTCCAGGTGCCCGGACGCGCGCTCGGCCGCGACCGCGGTTTGATGCTGTGTCAGCACCGCCACCACCTGATCGCCGTACCGAACCGGGGATGCCTCGATCGTAGGACCAGAAAGTTGATCCGAATGCTGTTGGTCTGCAGCGCTTTCCCGCCTGGCCATGCCTGACACGAAGGCTTCGGCAACCAGCGGCATGCTGGCGGCGGCGACGACTCCGGCCACCGCGTCGGCCTGCAACACTGTCGGCGCGGTATTCGGCCGGCACTGCGCCACACACACCAGAGCGCCGTCGTCCCGGCGAACCCACATCAAATAGTCGGCAAATGACAAGTCGGCAAGGAGCTGCCACTCCCCCACCACCGCATGCAAGTGGTCGACCGCATTGCCTGGCAATACGGTGTGTTCGGCCAGCAGATCACCGAGAGTGGACATCAGATAACTCCAGAGTCGCTCCCGGATGGCGGGTATGAACGAATCAACGCTAGCTGATCACGGCAATGAGATCGCCGGCCTGAATGACGTCCCCCACCGCCACGCTCACCTTGCTCACCGTGCCGGAGACTTCCGCCAAGACCGGAATCTCCATCTTCATCGATTCCAGCAGCACCACAATGTCACCCTTGCCGACCTGGTCGCCTTCACTGACCACCACTTCGAGCACGCTGGCCACGATCTCGGCTCGAACATCCTCGGACATCTTCACCCCACTCGCTTCGGCCATTGCGCACGCTGATTGCTGATCCATCGAACCTCCGTCAGGCTCATGTATATCGAACCATAAGGCCGTGGGCTTGTTGCGGCGCGCGGCCTACTGCGGCCACACCGCCGGACACGTGAGAGACTGGCTGCAACCGCGCGGCCCCTAACCGCCCCGCACCCTGACCAAACACGGAGGTTCCCCCATGGCCAAGCGTGGCCGTAAGAAACGCGACCGCAAGCACAGCAAGGCAAACCACGGCAAGCGGCCGAACGCTTAACCACTCATCACGGGCCACCACGGATGATGGTGGTCCGGCTGATCTCCAGCCGTAGACGTTCGCGCAGGCCCTCCGGCGCCTTTTCCCCTTTGCACTTGGTCGCGATCAGCAGTTTGATCCGCTCCTCGAGCCCGTAATGCTTCAGACATCCGGGGCACGCCTCGAGGTGCTCGCGCAGCTTTTGGCGACTCTCCGGGGTGCACTCACCGTCAAGCAGGGTCCATACCTCGGCAATCACCTCTGCACAGCCCAGGTAGCCGTGGGAGTCTTCGCTGTCCGAGTACGAATCGGTTGAGCTGGGAAAATCGCTCATGATGACACCTCCTCATGGGCCTGCTCACCGCGGATAAAGCCCCGGTCTTTGGCCACATCTGCCAGCAGCGCGCGGAGCTGACGTCGGCCGCGGTGCAGCCGCGACATCACCGTCCCGATCGGTGTGTCCATGATTTCGGCGATCTCCTTGTATGGAAAACCCTCGACGTCGGCGTAATAGACGGCCATGCGGAATTCTTCCGGCAATGACTGCAGAGCCGTTTTGATCTCCACGTCCGGCAACAACTCCAGGGCCTCGACCTCGGCGGAACGCAGCCCGGTCGAGGAATGCTCGGCGTTGGCCGCCAGTTGCCAGTCGGTGATCTCTTCAGTTGGATATTCCGCCGGTTGCCGTTGCTTTTTGCGATAGCTGTTGATGTAGGTGTTGGTCAGGATCCGATACAGCCAGGCCTTCAGGTTGGTGCCCTCCCGGAAGGAACGGAACCCCGCGTATGCCTTCACCATCGTCTCTTGCAGCAGGTCCTCGGCATCGGCGGGATTGCGTGTCATGCGCAGCGCGCCACCATACAACTGGTCCAGCAGGGGTATCGCGTCGCGCTCGAAGCGAGCCGTCAGTTGCGCGTCGGTCTCCTCGGGCGACCTGGGCTCGGGAACCTCCGACCCGGTCACGCCATCGATGTCATCAGCCATCTTGCTTAACACGATCCCTTCGGTCGAGGTATCACCGGACAGCGCCGGTACCGACGCCGACTCCGCTCGGAGACCATCCAACCGCTCGTCGTCCAATAGACTCGCCGCAGTTGACACCGGGCTCCCTCCTCTCAATCTAAAGGCCGCGACCGACAAGTGTCCGCTTCGGTTAACGGCTGGCAGGGACGTGCTATTTCCCGTCCCCAGTCATCGGCGCACCGTGGGGTCTTGCGGTGGGCGCATTACCGCCGATCCCGCAGTTCACGCCGATCGACGGTGGCGTTAGTGTGGCGCCATGTCCCTTAACGGCAAGACCATGTTCATCTCCGGAGCCAGTCGTGGTATCGGCCTCGCGATCGCCAAACGGGCCGCTCAGGACGGTGCCAACGTCGCGCTGATCGCCAAGACCGCCGAGCCTCACCCGAAGCTGCCTGGCACGGTGTTCACCGCGGCCAAAGAGCTCGAGGAAGCGGGCGGACAGGCGCTGCCAATCGTCGGGGATGTGCGCGATCCGGACTCCGTCAGTGCCGCAATATCGAAGACCGTGGAACAGTTCGGCGGCATCGATATCTGCGTTAACAACGCCTCGGCCATCAACCTCGGGTCGATCACCGACGTGCCGATGAAGCGTTTCGACCTCATGAACGGCATCCAGGTACGCGGCACCTATGCGGTGTCGCAGGCATGTATCCCGCATATGAAGGGGCGGGAAAACCCGCACATCCTGACGCTGTCGCCACCGATATCGCTGGAAAAGAAGTGGCTCAAGCCCACTGCTTACATGATGGCCAAGTTCGGTATGACGCTGTGTGCGCTGGGGATCGCCGAGGAGATGCGCGACGAGGGCATCGCGTCAAACACCCTGTGGCCGCGCACTCTGGTCGCCACAGCTGCGGTGCAGAACCTGCTTGGCGGCGACGAGGCGATGAGCCGTGCCCGCAAGCCTGACGTGTATGCCGATGCGGCCTACGTGATCCTGAACAAGCCCGCTCGCGAATACACGGGAAACTCGGCACTGTGTGAGGATGTGCTGGTGGAATCGGGCGTCACCGACCTCTCGATCTACGACTGCGTGCCGGGCGCCCAACTGGGCGTCGACCTGTGGGTAGAAGAGGTCAACCCGCCGGGTTATCAACAGCCCTGAGCACCACCCGCGGCGTTTACGCCACCGCTAGCGGTCGACTTCTGGTGTCGGGGGACTGATTTCGCGTTTGACGACCTTGCCAGTGGGCCCCTTGGGCAGGGCATCGACCAGCCAGACGAGGCGCGGGTACTTGTATGCGGCTACGCGGGCCTTGACGTAGTCGCGGATTTCATCGGGCTCCGCAGTCACGCCCTTTTTGAGTGCAACCGCGGCGCCGATTTCCTCTCCCAGGGAGTCATGGGCCACCCCGATGACCGCGGCTTCGGCCACAGCCGGGTGCTCATAGAGCACTTCTTCGATCTCGCGGGGATAGACGTTGTAGCCGCCTCGAATGATGAGATCCTTTGTGCGATCGACGATGTAGAAGTATCCGTCGTCGTCGACGCGTCCCACATCACCGGTGGTCAGCCAACCATCGGGTGTGATCGTGGTTTTGGTCGCGTCAGGTAGATTCCAATATCCCTTCATCACGTTGTGGCCGCGAATCTGAATTTCGCCGCGCTCCCCTTGCGCAACTTCAGCTCCGTTCAGGTCAACCACCCGCATCTCGACGCCGGCGATCGGGGTGCCGATGGAACCCACCTTGCGGACCCGTTGCGGGTGGTTGAACGAAGCCGCCGCGGAACTCTCCGACAGACCGTAGCCCTCGAGAATGGTGCAGCCAAAAGTCTTTTCGAAGTCGGTGAAAACTTGCACAGGCAGTGAAGCACCGCCGGAAACACACGTGCGCAGTGTCTGCGTCGCCGTGGGAGCGGTCTGGTCCGCCAAGCCGAGTAACGCCGAATACATCGTCGGGACGCCCTCGAAGACCGTGACGGCGTCCCGCGCGATCACCTCAAATGCCCGACGTGGGTCAAACCGCGGCATGAGTGTCAGGGTCGCACCGGCAAGTACAGCCGCGTTGAGGCCACAACTTAGGCCGAAGACGTGAAATAGCGGCAGACAGCCCATCACCACGTCGGCTGGCCCGATCTCGATCAGGGTGCGAACGCAGATCTCGGCGTTGCACCCGAGGTTGCCGTGAGTGAGCATGGCTCCCTTGGGCTTCCCGGTGGTGCCGGATGTGTGCAGAATGACCGCGACGTCCTCGTCGTCGCGAGCTTCCGGAGACCGTCGCGCGGGCAGATCGTCGATCAGTGCGGCCAACTCGGCGTCGTCGACAACCCAGCACCGCGCGTTCACCTCAGCGGCGCCCGCGGTGGCCTCGTCGGCAAAAGCGGGGGTCGCGAACAGCGCCGCGGCTCCGCTGTTGGCCAGGTAGTAGGTCACCTCCCGAGCCTTCAGCAGCGGGTTCATCGGCACCGCGACCGCCCCTCGGTACCAGATCCCGTACAGCGCGATGGCAAATGCTGGCGTATTGGCCAGCATCACGCCCACCCGATCCCCGGGCTCAATCCCGGACCGTTCCAACAGCGTCGCCACGCGCGCCGCGGCACGATCGAACTCCCAGAAAGTCAACCGCAAATCGTCGCAGCGCAGCGCGATCCGGTTTGGGTGTCGGTCTTTCGATGCGACGAGGTGGGCGCTGAGGGCGGTCACGATGTGCTCCAGGTGGTCTTTGGACGGGTGCTACCAATGGTGACGGTTGCCCAGTGGGGTTCTTTCGTCTCCAGAGCACAAACCTGCGTCCACATTTCGTCTACTGGCAACAATCCGAAAACGTGGACTGGCCGCTACCTTTTTCGGGAGCGCGGCGCCGCGCCAACGAACCATCCAGCACCACAAACTATCTCAACCAATCCGAACCGTTCCTTCCAGAAAGGTGACCATGAAATGATGCCGTACTTGACCATAGCCGGAATGATGGCTCTTGTTTTGTTCCCCGTGCTCCTGCCGGCGATCATCACGCTGATGCACTCGGTGACCCAGCCCGGCCCCGCGCGGACCTCGGCGCACCCGCCGCTTCCGGTCACTACCGGGCGCGAAGCCCGCTGACTCCCGTCCGCGGCGTCTGCCCAACCGTGGCGCCGCGGCCTACAGCACGGTGATCTGTTCCAGTTGCGGCCCGACTGGCTCCAGCAACTCGGGCCCGTTATTACGCACGCTGTTGACCAGCGTCGACACCTGGCGCTGCGCGGTGTCGCGGGCATCCCGAGGATGAGTGAGCAGCTCTTGATCCAAGGGAGCGTCGGGGTTTAGCCAGGCATCCCAGTCGCTTTCGGCCAGCATCAGAGGCATCCGATCGTGGATCTCGGCCAATTCGCCCACCGCGTCGGTGGTGATAATTGTGCAGCTCAGCAGCGGGGCGGCAGCTGGTGCAGGTTTCCACACCGACCACAGCCCGGCCGCGAACAGCGGCTGGCCATCGCTGCGATACAGGTAGAACGGCGTCTTGCCGGCCTTTCGGCGCGGTGCCGGGTCGCGGTTGACGCGCCACTCGTAATAGCCGTCCATTGGCACCAGGCAACGCTTGGATTTCGCGCTCGCACGGAAGGCCGGTGAGGTGGCGACCTTGTCGGCACGTGCATTGATCAGCAGTGGACCCTTGCCCCCCGGCGTCCCGTCCGGTCCGGCCTTGACCCAAGGCGGGATCAAGCCCCAGCGCATCAGCCGGACGCGGCGAGTGGGCTGATCGTCCGGCTCGCTGTGCCGGGTCACCACGGTCGCGACCATGGTGGTGGGCGCCACGTTGTAGTTGGGGCCATCGGGACTCGCCCCGGTGCCGGTGGCCTCATCGATGGCCTTGATCTTCTCGGCCAGCAGAGCCGGATCCGTGGTGACTGCAAACCGTCCGCACATGACTCCCATGGTGCCCAATACCCACGACGGCCGCTGACACGGCAGGATGAAGCGGTGAGCAGCATCGAGGGATGGCCGGCCCCATTTGCGCTGACGCCGGTGCGGGCGACGGTGACCGTGCCGGGCTCGAAATCGCAGACCAACCGCACCCTGGTGCTTGCGGCGCTGGCAGCGGCGCAAAACCAGGGGCTCTCCACCATCGCCGGAGCGTTGCGCAGCCGCGATACCGATCTGATGATCGGGGCCCTGCAGACATTGGGCCTGCGTGTCGACGGGACCGGTTCGCGGCTTGCGGTCGACGGCGGAATTGACCCCGGCCCGGATGCCCGGGTTGATTGTGGCCTGGCCGGCACGGTCTTGCGGTTTGTTCCACCGCTGGCGGCGCTGAGCTCGGTCCCGGTCACCTTCGACGGTGATGAGCAGGCTCGGGCCCGCCCCATCGCGCCGCTGTTGGATGCGCTGCGTGCCCTGGGCGTCCCCGTCGAGGGGACGGGCCTGCCTTTTCGAGTTCGGGGCTCGGGTTCGGTCGCCGGCGGAACCGTTTCCATCGATGCATCGGCGTCGTCGCAATTTGTGTCGGGCCTGCTGCTGTGTGGGGCATCGTTCACCGACGGCCTGACGGTGCGGCACACTGGGTCGACACTGCCATCCGCGCCGCACATCGCGATGACGGTGGCGATGCTGCGCCAGGCCGGCGTCGACGTCGACGATTCGGTCCCCGATCGCTGGCGAGTGCGCCCCGGCGCGGTCAAGGCCCGCCATTGGGACGTAGAACCAGACCTCACCAACGCGGCAGCGTTTTTGGCCGCAGCGGTGGTCAGTGGCGGCACCGTGCGCATCACCGGCTGGCCGGCGGAAAGCGTCCAGCCGGTCGATGACATCGTGGCGATCCTGCGAACATTGAATGCTGTTGTTTCCCAGGATGATTCATACCTCGAGGTGCAGGGGCCGGCGGTATGTAGCGGTTTCGATGTCGACCTGCGTGCGGTCGGAGAGCTCACGCCAACGGTGGCAGCGCTGGCGGCGTTAGCGGATCCTGACTCGGTGTCCCGGCTGACCGGCATCGCCCATCTGCGCGGCCATGAGACCGACCGGCTGGCCGCGCTGAGCACCGAGATCAACCGCTTGGGCGGCAGCTGCCAGGAAACGTCCGATGGTCTGGTGATCACCGCAACGCCGTTGCGGCCCGGGATATGGCGAGCGTATGCCGATCATCGGATGGCCATGGCGGGCGCCATCATCGGGCTGCGGGTGGACGGGGTGGTGGTCGATGACATCGGCGCCACCACGAAGACGCTTCCGGAGTTTCCACGGTTGTGGGCCGAGATGGCCAAGGGGTCCGGTTGAGGCCAGGCGACTACGACGAGTCCGACGTCAAAGTCCGCTCGGGTAAGGGGTCTCGACCGCGGACCAAGACTCGGCCAGAGCATGCCGACGCTGAGGCCGCCATGGTGGTCAGCGTCGACCGCGGTCGCTGGGGATGTGTGCTGGAAGGTGATCCAGATCGTCGCATAATCGCCATGCGAGCGCGCGAACTGGGGCGCACGCCGATCGTCGTCGGCGACGCTGTCGACGTGGTCGGCGACCTATCCGGGCGCCCGGATACGCTGGCCCGCATCGTGCGCAGAGGGCCGCGACGAACTGTGTTGCGACGCACCGCCGATGACACCGACCCCACCGAACGGGTGGTGGTCGCCAACGCCGACCAATTGCTGATCGTGGTGGCGCTGGCCGACCCACCACCGCGCACCGGATTGGTTGAGCGGGCGTTAATCGCCGCCTACGCGGGCGGCCTGCTGCCGATTCTGTGCCTGACCAAGACCGACCTGGCCCCGCCCCAGCCGTTCGCCGAGCACTTCGTCGATCTGGACCTCAAGGTGGTCAACGCGGGTCGTGACGATCCCCTGCTCGCGGTGGCGGATTTGCTCGACGGCGAGATCACCGTCCTGCTCGGACATTCCGGAGTCGGCAAGTCGACGTTGGTGAATCGTCTTGTTCCCGAAGCTGATCGGGCGGTCGGCGAGGTCACCGAGATCGGCCGGGGCCGGCACACCTCGACGCAGTCGGTGGCGCTGCCACTGTCCGGCGCGGTCCCGGGCTCCGGCTGGGTCATCGACACCCCCGGAATCCGTTCGTTCGGGTTGGCCCACATTGAGCCCCACGACGTGCTGTTGGCATTTTCCGACCTGGCCGTTGCGATCGGCGACTGTCCGCGCAGTTGCGGGCACATGGGGCCGCCGGCCGACCCCGAGTGCGCGCTGGACGGCATGTCCGGTGCGGCCGCGCGGCGCGTTACCGCCGCCCGGGGACTGCTCGCCGTGCTCAAGGAGGCGTAACCAGCCGCATGCCGAGTTCGTCGGGGGGCACTCGATGCCCGTGCGCGCAACGGATTTCAATCCGCGCGTCGGCTCCACAGCCCAGATGGGTCAGGTGAAGCCGGTCGCCCCCCGGCAGGTGCCGCTGCCCCCACTGGAACAGCGCGAAAACCACCGGCATGAAGTCCAGGCCGGCCTCGGTGAGCACGTACTCATCGCGACTGCGCTGCCCGGGTTCCCGATAGGGGCGGCGGGCCAGCAATTTGAGATTCACCAATTCACCCAGCCGCGCCGAAGTGGCGGCCTTGGTGATGCCCACACGGCGGGCGAAGTCGTCAAACCGGGTGGTGCCGTAGTAGGCCTCGCGCATGATGAGCATCGCGGATTTGGTGCCCACAACCGCCATTGCCCGTTCGATCGGGCACTGGCCGACCGCCGACCAGCCGTCGCGGTCGGCCAGGGGGCCCTCCAGCATTGTCATGAAGATCACCCTCCGATCCAGGTTGCATGGAGTATACCCAGCTGTTATAGCTAGGTATAGCGATAGATACTCAGCTCAAGGAGGAGCCATGGCCCTGGACCGCGACGCCGTCATAGTCGGCGCTGTCCGTACCCCGATCGGAAAAGGCAAGGCCGGCGGGGCACTGCACGATGTGCTGCCCGCCGACCTGCTAGCGCACAGCCTGCGCGAACTGGTCGCACGCACCGGCGCGGACCCGGCGCAGATCGATGACGTGATTGCCGGCGCGGTGACCCAGGTCGGCGACCAGGCGGTCAACATCGCGCGCAACGCTCTCCTGGGCGCAGGTCTCCCGGAGTCGGTGCCCGGCGTCACCATCGACCGGCAGTGCGGCAGCAGCCAGCAAGCCATCAGCTTTGCCGCCCAGGGTGTACTGGCCGGCGCCTACGACCTGGTGATCGCCGGCGGCGTGGAATCGATGAGCCGGGTGCCGATGGGTGCCTCGGTGCTGCCGGGGTCCAACCCATTCGGCGCGGATATGGCCCGCCGCTACCCGGAAGGGCTGGTGCCCCAGGGCATCAGCGCCGAGCTGATCGCGGCGCGCTGGGGATTCTCACGCACCCAGCTGGACGAGTTCGCCGCGGCCAGTCACGACAAAGCCGCCCGGGCCACCAAGGACGGGCTCTTCGACCAAGAGCTGATCGCGATCGCGGGGCTGGATCACGACGAAATCATCCGACCCGGCACGACGGTCGACACGTTGTCCGCGCTGCAACCGGCGTTCTACAGCGATCCGATGAAAGCCCGGTTCCCACAGATCAATTGGTCGATTACCGCGGGCAATTCATCGCCGCTGTCCGACGGCAGCTCCGCGGTCCTGATCACCAGCAGCGACGTAGCCAAGAAGCTGGGGCTGCGCCCGCTGGCCCGCATTCACACCACGACCGTGGTCGGGTCCGACCCGCTCTACATGCTGACCGGGATCATCCCGGCCACCGAGAAGGTGCTGCGCCGGGCCGGTTTGAAGTTGTCCGATATCGACCTGTTCGAGGTGAACGAAGCGTTCGCGCCGGTCGTGCTGGCCTGGGCGCAAGACGTCGGGGCCGAGCTGGCGAAAACCAATGTCAACGGTGGCGCTATCGCTATCGGCCACCCGTTGGGAGCCAGCGGCGCCCGCATCATGACCACGTTGGTCAATGCTTTGGCGCAGCGCGGCGGGCGCTATGGGCTGCAGACGATGTGTGAAGGTGGCGGCATGGCCAATGCCACCATCATCGAGCGGCTGGGGTAGCGAGGCAGCGCCACCCCCACCGAGTCCCGACGGGCGCCCTACACCGGCATCCGCCCGGACCGCCTGGCGCGCCGCCAGGCACGCGTCGCCGCAATCGCGGTCTTCAGGCCGCGGCGACGGCCGGTCGCCGGATCGGTGCCGGCGAACCCCGGCTCCAACACAGCGAACATCGCCTCGCTACGCGTCTCGGGTGCGTCGTGGGTGTCGGCGCGCAGAAATTTGTTCGGCAGCGAAAGCTTGGCCAGTGTCCGCCACGTCTTGGCGTACTGCATCGGAAACGAGCCCGTAGTGTACGGCAGGTCGTATTTGTCGCAGACCGCACGCACCCGCACCGCGACCTCGGCCAGTCGGTTGCTCGGCAGCTCGGGGTACAGGTGGTGCTCGATCTGGTGGCACAGGTTACCGCTCATGAACCGCAACACCGGCCCGGCCTCGAAGTTGGCGCTGCCCAACATCTGTCGTAGGTACCACTGCCCCTTCGTTTCACCGACCATGTCCGTCTTGGTGAATTTCTCGGCGCCATCCGGGAAATGCCCGCAGAAAATCACGGCATTCGACCACACGTTGCGGATCACATTGGCCACCGCGTTGGCCGTCAACGCCGATCGGTAGGTCGCACCCGGCGACAACGAGGTCAACGCCGGGAACGCCACATAGTCCTTGAACAGCTGACGGCCGGCCTTGCCGGAGAACTGCCGCAACCGAACCTTGGCCGCTTCGCGATCAACATCGCCCTTGAAGAGGTCGCGAACCATCAAGTGGCGCAGGGCTATGCCCCACTCAAATCCGATCGCTAGCAGAGCGTTGATGGGAAGGTTCAAGATGTCGCGCCATCTCCAGCGCTGGTCGCGGGTGACACGCAACATGCCATAGCCGACATCGTGATCCATGTCGAGGATGTTGGTGTACTTGTGGTGTACAAAGTTGTGGGTGTGGCGCCAGTGCAAGGATGTCGGAGCCATGTCCCACTCCCACGTCGTGGAGTGAATCTCCGGATCGTTCATCCAGTTCCACTGCCCGTGCATGACGTTGTGGCCGATCTCCATGTTCTCGATGATCTTGGCCGTGGCGAGGGTTACCGTGCCGGTCCACCACGCGGATCGCTTCGAGCTGGCGGCGAGCAGCAGCCGGCCGCTGACCTCCAGAGCGCGCTGCAAAATGATGCTGCGGCGGATATAGCGCGCATCCCGCTCGCCCAACGAGTCTTCCACGTCCTGGCGTATCGCGCCCAGCTCAATAGCCAGGTTTTCGATGTCGGCGTCCGTCAGATGCGCGAAAACGTCGACGTCAGTGATCGCCACCTTTCACCTTTCTGCTGTGCAACCGCACGCCAAGACGATGCTAAATCCACGGCCTCGCAGGCTGCTCGGGTAATGCGAGCATTTCAACACACATTCACCTGACGCGCGCGATATGCGGGTACGGACCCGCGTTCCGGGTTGGCTCCATTTCCGATCGCGACATCGAGTCGGACATCGCAAACGCCGCTCTGCGCTGCGGCTACCAGCCAACCGGCCCGCCTCGAGATCGAGCCTGACCGTGTCGGTCAAGCCACCAAATCGTTTGCGCCGCCATCTCTTAACGCTGAAACATGCTTGCTGCGCCGCCAGCTCCGCACGGTCGCAATCGCGGTCTTGAGGCCGCGACGGCGGCCGGTCGCCGGATCGGTGCCGGCGAAATTCATCTCAAGGTGAGCGAACATCCGCTCGCTGCGGGTCTCCGGAGCGCTGTCGGCACTCTCACGCAGGTACTTGTTCGGCAGCGAAAGCTTGGCCAGAGTGCGCCACGTCTTGCCGTACTGCACCAGGAATGAACCTGTGGTGTACGGCAGGTCGTATTTGTCGCAGACCGCACGCACCCGCACCGCTGCCTCGGCCAGCCGGTTGCTCGGCAGGTCCGGGTACAGGTGGTGCTCGATCTGGTGGCACAGGTTACCGCTCATGAACCGCAACACCGGCCCGGCCTCGAAGTTGGCGCTGCCCAGCATCTGTCGTAGGTACCACTGCCCCTTCGTTTCACCGACCATGTCCGTCTTGGTGAATTTCTCGGCGCCATCCGGGAAATGCCCGCAGAAAATCACGGCATTCGACCACACGTTGCGGATCACATTGGCCACCGCGTTGGCCGTCAACGCCGATCGGTAGGTCGCACCCGGCGACAACGAGGTCAACGCCGGGAACGCCACATAGTCCTTGAACACCTGGCGGCCGGCCTTGCCGGAGAACTCGCGGATCCGGGCCTTGGCGGTGTCGCGATCCAATCGACCCTTGACGAACTTGCCGATCTCCAAGTGCTGCAACGCAACGCCCCACTCGAAAGCGATCGCGAGCAGAGTGTTCCACACCAAGTTGAAGATGTTGTACCGCTTCCAGCGTTGGTCGCGAGTGACGCGCAACATGCCGTAGCCCACGTCGTCGTCCATGCCGAGGATGTTGGTGTACTTGTGGTGCACGAAATTATGCGTGTAGCGCCAGTGCTTCGACGAGCCGGTCATGTCCCACTCCCACGTGGAGGAGTGAATTTCCGGGTCGTTCATCCAGTCCCACTGGCCGTGCATGACGTTGTGGCCGATCTCCATGTTCTCGACGATCTTGGCCACGCCGAGAGTCACGGTGCCGGCCCACCAGGCGGAGCGCCGCGAACTGGCGGCAAGCAGCAGCCGACCGCCGACCTCCAGCGCCCGCTGGGCGGCGATGGTTCGCCGGATGTAGCGCGCATCGCGCTCGCCACGGGAATCTTCAATGTCCTGGCGGATGGCATCGAGCTCCACAGCCAGGCTCTCGATATCGGCGTCCGTCAGATGTGCGAATGCGTCGACGTCGGTAATCGCCATCGCCTTCTCCCTGCCTTGTGCGGTCGTGGAGCAATACCTGACCTACGCTATCGTAAGCTACGTAACCGTAGGTTACCAGCCGGTAGCTTTAGATGTCGATCACACAGTCGCCGGATGCTGCGCTAACGCAGGTCTGAACCCGGCTTCCGGGGTCATGTTCCTGCCCGGTGCGCAGGTCCCGGACGTGACCTTGCACCAGGTCGACCACACACGACTGACAAATGCCCATGCGGCAACCGAATGGCATCTGCACACCGGCGCCCTCGCCGGCGTCCATTACCGACGTCGCGGCATCGGCGTGCACGCTGCGGCTACTGCGGGCAAACGTGATCGTCCCACCCGCACCCGCGGGCGCCGCCTTGGACATCGCGAATCGCTCCAGGTGGAGGTGGTCGTCTAAGCCGGCCGAGTGCCACACCTTTTCGGCCTGATTGAGCATGACTTCGGGTCCGCACGCCCACGTCTGGCGCTCGTGCCAGTCCGGCACTTCGGCGCCGAGCCGGGACAGGTCGAGGCGCCCCTGATCGCGCGTCTTGCGCAGCGTCAACCGGTAGCCCGGATGCTCGTGAGCCAGTGCGGCCAGCTCCGCGCCAAACATCACGTCGGCTTGAGTGGGCGCCGAATGCAGGTGCACGATGTCGGTGATTTGGTCGCGACGCACCAACGTCCGCAGCATTGACATCACCGGCGTGATTCCAGATCCGGCGGTGAGAAACAGAATCGATTGCGGCGCCGGGTCGGGTAGCACGAAGTTGCCCTGGGGCGCGGCCAGCCGCACGATGGTCCCCGGTTTGACACCGGCCACCAGGTGGGTGGACAGGAACCCTTCCGGCATCGCCTTCACGGTGATGGTCACCGTGCGGGCGGAGCCCGATATCCCCGTCGTTCTAGTGGCCGGACTCGACGTCAACGAATACGAACGCCAGCGCCAGCGCCCGTCGACCAGCAGCCCGATGCCGATGTACTGTCCCGGCTGATAGTCGAAGCTAAAGCCCCAACCCGGCTTGATGACCAGGGTGGCTGAATCCTCCGTCTCCCGGCGCACCTCGAGAATTCGACCGCGCAATTCCCTCGCTGACCACAGCGGATTGGCCAGTCGGAGATAGTCATCGGGCAGCAATGGCGTTGTGATGCGCGTCGCGATCTTGCGCAGCGCGTGCCAGCCCGGGTGTCTGTCGGCCCCCGCCACGGTGGGCCGTCTGGTATCGATGACGCTGGCGTTGAGCGCGGTGGTTTTCTTACTCATTTGGAAGCTCCTGCTTGCGGTGCGGCCGTGGCGTCCGCCCGAGTCGGGACAATCTGATGCCCAGCAATAAAGCTACGGTACCGTAACTTACGATCGCGTAGCTAGACCTGATACCGGCGGAGTACGTCACATCCGACGCCGATGCCACCGTTGGCGCAGGTCCTCGCGTCTCGGCTAGCCACCCGCTTGGCCCGCCGTGGGGCGCCACCAGATTTGCGCCGTCAGAGCAGGTCAAGCAGGAACGGCAGCTCTTGATTGGCATACCAAGCCAGGTCGTGATCCTGGGCATCCCCAACAACGAGCTCGGCATCCTCGTCGCCGACGTCGGCGGCGTCGATGGCCTCCATCGCGGCGGCGACGGCCGGTTCGGCGGCGACGTTGTCGACGTAGGCCGCGACCACCTGATCAATCGCGACGGGCCCGCCCAGTCTGACGACAGCATCGTCGAGATCGGGGCGGCGAGTGGCGTCGTCGACCTCGGCGGCAAGCACCGCGCGGCGCGGCGGCAGATTCTCGTTGCCGCCGTCGGCCAGTAAGCGCAGCGACGCCAGCGCGGCCTCCTGCAGCGCCACCTCGGCCAGCTCGTCGTCGTCGCCCTCCGCGTAGGACTCGCGCAATGTCGGCGTGACCGCGAACGCCGTGCCGTTGATCGGCCACAACGACCCGTCGGCCACGAGCCGCTGCAACATGGCCAAGGTGGCCGGGATGAATACCTGCACGGTCGCCACTTAGCGCCCGATCAACGTGGACACGTAGTCGTCCACGTACTTGGACAGCTCGCGCGGCGGACGCTGGTAGTTGCCCGTCACGACCGGCCGGTCCGGCAACTTCACCTTCGGTTTGCCCACGTCGCGGTAGTCGATGGTCGAGAGCAGATGCGCCATCATGTTGAGCCTCGCGTGCTTCTTGATATCTGAGTCAACGACGTACCACGGGCTGACCGGAGTATCGGTGTGCACCATCATTTCGTCTTTGGCCCGGGAGTAGTCCTCCCATCGATACACCGATTCCAGATCCATCGGGCTGAGTTTCCATTGCCGGACAGGGTCGCTCTGCCGTGCCTTGAACCGACGCAGCTGTTCTTCGTCCGACACCGAAAACCAGTACTTGCGCAGCAGGATCCCGTCGTCGATCAACATCTGCTCGAAGATGGGCGTCTGCCGCAGGAACAGCGCATGTTCGTGCGGCGTGCAAAACCCCATGACCTTCTCGATGCCGGCGCGGTTGTACCAGGAACGATCGAAGAAGACGATCTCCCCTTTGGCGGGCAGATGGGCGATGTAGCGCTGGTAGTACCACTGGCCGCGCTCCCGGTCGTTGGGCAACGGCAACGCTGCCACATAGGCATTGCGTGGGCTGAGATATTCGGTGATTCGCTTGATCGCACCACCCTTGCCGGCAGCGTCGCGGCCTTCGAATATGACCACCACGCGCGCACCCGAATGCCGCACCCACTCTTGCAATTTCACGAATTCGGTCTGCAAACGGAACAACTCGGCTTCGTAGACAGCTTTGGAGATCTTGTGTCGCGTCGACGCCGGTGACTTCTTCTTCGCCTTCGGCGGCGCGCCGTCGTTCGTCGGGGTGCTCACATCAACGGATGGTATCGCCATGCAGGACTGTTGATCCGCAGACTACCGAGAAGCCTCCAGCAGCTCCTCCAGCGCCTGGTTGAGCAGGCCGGGCAGCAGGTCGACGTCGCTCATCGCGTCGCGATCGGCGTTGATCCCGAAATAGAGCATGCCGTTGTAGGACGTCACGCTGATGGCCAGCGCCTGGTTGTGCAAAAGGGGCGGCACCGAATAGGCCTCCAGCAGCTTGGTGCCAGCAACGTACATTTGCGACTGCGCGCCGGGGGCATTGGTGATCAACAGGTTGAAGGTCCGCTTGGAAAAGCTCGGAAACCTGGTGGCCACCCGGATCCCCATGGCGTGCAAGGTGGGTGGTGCAAAACCTGACAACGTCACGATGGTCCGAGCGTCAACCAGGCTGGCCGCCGTCGGGTTGGACTCGGTGGCGTGCGCAATCTGCGACAGCCGCACCACGGCGTTACCTTCCGCCACTGGCAGATCGATCAAGAACGGCGTCACCTGGCTAATGGCCTGACCGGGCCCGGAAGAGTCGAGTTGGTCGTCGTCGTAGACCGACAGCGGCGCCATTGCCCGCACGGTCGCCGTCGGTGCCACCGCCTCGCCGCGGGACATCAGCCAGTTACCCAGCGCGCCGGCGATCACCGCCAGCACCACGTCATGGACGTCGCAGTCATAGCGTGCGCGCACCGCCCGATAGTCCTCCAAGCGTCCACGGGCAACCGTGAACCGTCGATTGCGCGACACGGTGGCATTGAGCGGACTGCTCGGTGCCGTGCCCCGCGCCACCGTGCGCGCAACATCGAGCAGCCGACGGCCGGTGTCCGCCAGTTGGCCGTGGTTGGTTGCCAACCCGGCGATCGCGGATCCCACGGCCTGCAGCTGCGCGCCCGGTCCCCCAATCCAGTCGCCGATGGCGCCCAGGATCAACCGGGTACTGCCGGGGTCGCGTTCTGGGATCCAAATGTCTTCGGGAAACGGCGGCGGACGCCGGGTCCGGTCGGCGATGACGTGGCCTATCGACAGCGCCGTCACCCCATTGATTAGGGCTTGATGCGACTTGGTGTAGAGGGCGATCCGATTCTTATCCAGGCCCTCGACCAGATACATCTCCCACAAGGGCCGCGACTTGTCGAGTGGCCGCGCCCCCAGCCGCGCAATCAGCTCATGCAATTGCTCGTCACTGCCCGGCGATGGCAGTGCCGAGCGCCGCACGTGATAGGTGATGTCGAAGTCGGGATCGTCAATCCACACCGGCCTGGCCATACCGATCTTGACTTCGCGAATCTTCTGCCGGTACCGCGGCACCTGAGCCAGCCGTTGCTCGATGGTGGCCAGCAACGTTTCGTAGCTCAATCCGGCACGGGGGCGACGCAGAATCATCAGTGACCCGGCGTACATCGGGGTGGCGGTGTTCTCCAACCGATAGAACGACGCGTCCGCTGTGGACAACCGGGTCACCATTAAGGCGCTGCCCTCCTCGCCGATCCGTCGATGCCCGTGGGATCGATGTGGCTCACCGTAGCCGCCAACACCGGCACGCGACGGCGCGGGTACGCGCCGGCGTGGTTTGTGCAAAGATGACCGGCAGTTTGTCTGCCACTCTCCAGCAGGCCGTTCCCATTGGTGATTCGTTGAGTTGGAGAGTGCCCGTTGAGCATCAGTCCCATTGTGGGTCCAGCCAGTGGTGAGTCGTTCGCCGTGGTCCCCGTGATCGAGTACGAACCCCCCACTCGAACCGTCCCTCGATGCCGGCCATCATCTCACGCACCCGTGCGGCCGCGCAGCAGTCCGTGTGCGCCGCGCCGATCCCGCGGCGAGCAGCCGAGGGCCGCCGGCGTGTCGATACCAATGTGTCAGGCCGCGATCTTCACCGATGCGGCATTGCGCCGCGTGCTGGAAGTGATCGACCGCCGCCGTCCGGCCACCCAGCTGCGTGCGCTGCTGTTACCCGGCCTCGTCGACTCGGTGCTGTCGGTCAGCCGACCGATTTCCGGCCAGGAAGGTGCCGCCGTGTTGCGCCGCGTGCGGTTGCAGCAGGCCGGCTGCGTCGGCTCAGCCACGGCGGCCGAAGCGTTTGGCACCTACAGCCGCGGAGACCGGGTCCACGCCATCGCCTGTCGCGTGGAACAGGCGGCGTCGCCGGGCACACCGCGCTGGCTGGTCGTTGCGCTGCATATCGGCTGAAGCTCACGGGGCGGTAGGCGGTGGCCCACCGGTATAGCGAGCCAGCAGCGGACCCGCGATCGCCATGATGAAGACGTAGGAGGTCGCCAACGTCGCCGCAGCCGGGATCGACGTACCGACCAAGCCGATGATGATCAGCGAGAATTCCCCGCGCGCGATCAGTGCGGTGCCCGCGCGCAACTGCCCGCGCCGGGCCACGCCGTCGCGCCGCGCGGCATACATCCCGGTCAACACCTTGGTCGCGGCGGTAACCACCGCCAGCCCGATGGCTACCGGGAGCGCCGGCAGCAACTCTTTTGGTGCAACCGACAATCCGATTCCCAAGAAGAAGATCGCGGCGAACAGGTCACGCAGCGGACCCAACACTCGCCGGGCCCGCTCGGCGGTCTCTCCGGTCAAGGTCAGACCCACCAGGAAGGCGCCCACCGCCGCGGAGGCATGCAAAGACTCGGCCAGCGCCGCGACCATCAAGGTAATGCCCAGCACGCGCAGGAGCAGTTGCTCGGAATCGGGGTGCGCCACCAGGCGGCCAACATAATGGCCCCAGTAGTAGGACGCGGCAAACGCCGCCACAAGAGCACCAATGGCGGCTACGGTGCCGGCGAGCGCTTCCAACCAGCTGCCGTGTAACGCCAGCACCGTGAACATTGGCAGGTAGCCGGCCATCGCGAAATCTTCGAGCACCAGCACCGACAGCACCGCCGGTGTTTCGCGGTTACCGAGCCGGCGCAAATCCTCCAACAGACGCGCGGCGACGCCCGACGACGAAATGTAGGTGACGCCGGCCAGCGCGAGGATGGCAACTCCGCTCAATCCCAGCAGCCAACCGGCCACCGCACCCGGCGCCGCGTTGAGCACCAGGTCCACCCCCGCCGACGGCAGGTGGCGGCGCAGGCTGCTGGCGAATTCGGTTGCCGAGAATTCCAGACCCAACGTCAGCAACAGCAACACAATGCCAATCGGTGCCCCCGTACTGACGAAATCATCAGCGGCGGCCACCGGCAGGATGCCACCTTTACCCAGTGACAGGCCGGCCAGCAGGTAAACCGGGATCGGGGACAGTGCGAAGTGACGCGCAACGGCGCCCAACAGCGCCAGCGTGGTCAGGAGTGCGCCGACCTCAAACAGCAGCGCCCTCGAAACCTCCACCGATTTAGCCCTGGTCGACGATCTGGTCGACTCCGGCGATTCCCTCTTCGGTGCCGATGACGATCAGCACGTCGCGCACACGCAGTGTTTCCGACGGGTTCGGCGACGCGACCACGTCCTGCCCACGCACGATTGCCACGATCGAGGCACCCGTGCGAGTACGGGCGTGGGTATCGCCGAGCGGCCGGTTGACAAATGGGCTCGCGGGCTTGATGACGATGTGCCCAGCCTCCAACCCGGGCACTTCCCGGGTCAGCTCGGTGAACCGCTCCGCGATGCGGGGCGCGCCGAGGATCTGGGCCACGGCTTCGGCCTCTTCGTCGGTGAGGCAGAACACGGGCCGTGCGGTGTCGGGATCGGCTGCGGCGTAGAGGACCACCTCGAAATCGCCGGTACGTCGAGCGACAATGCCAATCCGCTCACCCTTGCTGCTGGTGAACTCGTACCGCAGACCGACGCCAGGCAGCAGCACCTCCTCGACATCCATAGCCCAATACTTGACGAAACTCCGCCGAGATAGAAGTGGCTTCGGCCGATTTCATAAGCGAGGACCGCGCCCAGGATGATGCCGGGGCGCCCGGACACCGGGCAGCGCCGCTCGAAAATCAGTGTTGACCAACCGTTTTACTCGAGTTCCAACGCAGCCGCGGCAGCAGCATCGGCACGTCTCGACGGTAGTCTTGGTATTGGTTTCCCAGCGCTCTCACCAGGTCACGCTCTTCCAGGGGCAGGGCTATCAGAATGTAGCCCGTGGCGCCGATCGCGAACAGCAAGTGGCCGGCCGTCATCGTGGGCGCCGCCCAGAACGCGATGATGAAGCCGAGCATGATGGGGTGGCGGACCAGCCGATACAGCAGACTGGTGCGAAAACCTATGTCCGTATACGGCTTTTCCCGCCACGCCAAGTACACCTGGCGCAGTCCGAACAAATCGAAATGGTTGACCATGAACGAGGAGGCGAATACGGTCGCCCAACCCAACCAGAACAATGCCCACAGCAGCACACGGCCTGCCGAATTGTGGACATCCCAGACAACTGCCGG
Source organism: Mycobacterium basiliense (assembly GCF_900292015.1). Lineage (NCBI taxonomy): Bacteria > Bacillati > Actinomycetota > Actinomycetes > Mycobacteriales > Mycobacteriaceae > Mycobacterium > Mycobacterium basiliense. Next base: position 1,375,933 of record NZ_LR130759.1, on the reverse strand, counting down.
AATTGTTCGCCACTGCCAATACAGCAAGATCAGTGCAGCGCTGGCCAGCAAGACGTAGGTGCTGCGCTCAATGGGCGACGGCACCAACCGCGTCCACCAACGTTTGAATCCCGGCCGCGCCATGACACTGTGCTGGGCTCCGAACAACCCAAGCAGCGCCAGATTGACCAGCACCGCCACCCCCAACGGCGCGGCGATACCGTGATCGACGTTGCGCGGCACCACGATTGCGCCGACGAAGCCGATGGCATACAAGAAAGCAATCAAAAAGAGCAGGTAACTCAGAACTCCGTAACCGATCATCAGATAGCGCTTCATTCCTCAATTGTGCGCCGGAAATGCGCAGAAAGCGCTAGCCGGCAAATCAGCGCTTCTTCACCGATTTTGGCGGCTTAGGGCCCCGGCCCTGTCGGCGAGCGGCCTCACGCCGCTCACGCCGGCTGGCGCCGGCCGGCACCCCGGCCGGTGTCTTCTGCGCGGCGCCGCCGTTGCGCTGGACCTGGGCCGAGCCGTCCTCCGCGGGCCCGGAATACGTCAGCGCAGGCGAGTCGTTCTCAATGCCCTTGGCGCGCAATCTGCTTGGCGCCTCCTCGCCCCCATCCGCGGACGCCTCGCCAGCGCCACGTTGCTGCGCAGCTGCCGCCGCCGCGGTCGCGAATTCGGCCAAGTCTTCGGGTTCTGCCACCGGTGCGACCTCAACCTGGGGAGCCGGGACCGCCTCGACGCTGACATTGAACAGGAACCCCACCGATTCCTCTTTCATGCCGTCCAGCATCGCCATGAACATGTCGTAGCCCTCGCGCTGATACTCCACCAGCGGGTCGCGCTGCGCCATCGCGCGCAGCCCGATGCCCTCCTTGAGGTAGTCCATTTCATAGAGGTGTTCACGCCACTTGCGGTCGATGACGTTGAGCAGCACGTTGCGCTCCAGCTGGCGCATGGCGCCCTCGCCGGCAAGTTCCTCAAGCTCGGCTTCTCGTGCAGCATAAGCACGTTCAGCATCTTTGAGCAGGGCTTCGAGCAACTCGTCACGGGTGAGGTCGTCACGATCGGAGTCCTCGTCCCGCCGCATCAGCGTGTCGGCTTCGATGCCCATTGGGTACAGCGTCTTCAGCGCGGTCCACAACGCGTCCAGATCCCAATCCTCGGCGTAGCCTTCTGCGGTCGCGCCATCGACGTAGGCGGTGATGACGTCGGTAAGCATCTCTTTGGCCTGCTCTTGCAAATTCTCGCCCTCGAGAATGCGGCGACGCTCGGCGTAGATCACCTTGCGCTGCTGGTTCATCACCTCGTCGTACTTCAGGACGTTCTTTCTGACCTCGAAGTTTTGTTGCTCGACCTGCGTCTGCGCACTCTTGATCGCGCGGGTCACCATCTTGGCCTCAATCGGCACGTCGTCGGGCAGGTTCAGCCTCGTCAACAAGGATTCCAAGGCAGCGCCGTTGAACCGGCGCATGAGCTCATCACCCAGCGACAGATAGAAGCGGGACTCCCCGGGGTCGCCCTGCCGGCCGGAGCGACCACGCAGCTGGTTGTCGATGCGCCGCGACTCGTGGCGCTCGGTACCCAGCACGTAGAGACCGCCCGCGTCGATCACCTCAGCGGCCTCGGCGCCGGCCTCCTCCTTCACCACCGGCAACTCCTGGTGCCAGGCCTCCTCGTACTCGTCGGGCGTCTCGACCGGGTCCAGACCGCGGGCACGCAGCCGCAAATCGGTCAAAAAGTCGACGTTGCCGCCGAGCACGATGTCGGTGCCGCGGCCGGCCATGTTGGTCGCCACCGTGATGGCGCCGCGCCGACCCGCCTCGGCGATGATGCCCGCCTCCTGCTCGTGGTACTTGGCGTTGAGCACGTTATGTGGGATGCGTCGTTTGGTGAATTGCCGGGACAGATACTCCGAGCGCTCGACGCTGGTGGTACCGATCAGGACGGGTTGGCCCTTCTCGTAGCGTTCAGCGACATCGTCGACCACCGCGATGTACTTGGCTTCCTCGGTCTTGTAGATGAGATCCGACTGGTCCGCGCGGACCATTGGCTTGTTCGTCGGGATCGTGACCACGCCGAGTTTGTAGATTTCGTGCAGCTCGGCCGCCTCGGTTTGGGCGGTACCGGTCATGCCGGCCAGCTTGTCGTAGAGCCGGAAGAAGTTCTGCAGCGTGATGGTGGCCAGCGTCTGGTTCTCCGCCTTGATCTCGACGTGCTCCTTGGCCTCGATCGCTTGGTGCATGCCTTCGTTGTAGCGGCGCCCGATCAACACACGGCCGGTGAACTCGTCCACAATGAGCACCTCGCCGTCGCGGACGATGTAGTCCTTGTCACGGGTGAACAGCTCCTTGGCCTTCAGAGCGTTATTGAGGTAGCTCACCAGCGGAGAGTTGGCGGCCTCGTACAGGTTGTCGATACCGAGCTGGTCTTCGACGAATTCCACACCCAGCTCGTGCACCCCGACGGTACGTTTGCGCAGGTCGACCTCGTAGTGGGTGTCTTTTTCCATCAACGGCGCCAACCGCGCGAATTCGGTGTACCAGTTGGAGCTGCCGTCGGCCGGACCGGAGATGATCAGCGGGGTACGGGCCTCGTCGATCAGGATGGAGTCGACCTCGTCGACAATGGCGAAGTTATGCCCGCGTTGCACGCAGTCTTCGAGTGAATGCGCCATGTTGTCGCGCAAATAATCGAAGCCGAACTCGTTGTTGGTCCCGTAGGTGATGTCCGCGTTGTAGGCGATGCGTCGCTCATCGGGCGACATCTGTGCCAGGATCACCCCGACGTCTAGGCCCAGGAAGCGGTGCACCCGGCCCATCCACTCGCTGTCACGTTTGGCCAGGTAGTCGTTCACGGTGACGATATGCACGCCCTTGCCGCCGATACCGTTGAGATAGGCCGGCAACACCGAGGTCAGGGTCTTGCCCTCACCGGTCTTCATCTCGGCAACGTTGCCCAGGTGCAGCGCCGCCGCACCCATTACCTGGACTTCGAATGGCCGCTGGTCAAGCACCCGCCAGGCCGCTTCGCGGGCCACCGCAAACGCTTCTGGCAGCAACTCGTCGAGGCTTTCCGGGTTTTTCGCGTCGGTGTGCCGCCTCTTGAACTCGTCGGTTTTAGCCCGCAGCTCGGCGTCGGTGAGCTTCTCGACGTCTTCGGACAACGTGTCGACATAGTCGGCGACCTTCTTGAGGCGCTTGACCATGCGACCTTCACCAACGCGCAGCAACTTCGACAGCACAGCTATGTCCCCTGTAGGTAGGAGTCTTCGTCTTATATAAGGCGACTCCCATCGTAGGTGACGACGTGGCGAAGGCCGCCGACCATCAGTTGGGCTATCTCAAGCGGCTATCTCAAGCCAGTCGAATCAACCCATAGTCGTAGCCGTGCCGGCGGTAAACGACGGTCGGCCGTTCGGTCTCCTTGTCGAAGAACAAGAAGAAGTCGTGCCCGAGGAGTTCCATTTCATACAGCGCATCATCAACCGACATCGGCTTGGCCGGGTGCTCTTTGATACGCACGATGCGCCCTGGCTCGTGGTCCACGACCGCGCCGTCATGATCGTGTGGCTCGGCGGGTTTCGCATCGAAGGCCCGCTCCGGCGGTAGCACCGCAGCGGTCGCCTCGGCCAATGACACGGGCGTCTTGTCACCGTAGTGCACCTTGCGGCGGTCCTTGCTGCGGCGCAGCCGACTCTCCAATTTCACTACTGCGGACTCCAGCGCGGCATAAAAGCTGTCGGCGCAGGCCTCGCCGCGCACGATTGGCCCGCGTCCGCGAGCGGTGATCTCCACGCGCTGACAGGATTTGCGCTGGCGACGATTGCGTTCATGGTCAAGTTCGACGTCGAACAGATAGATGGTTCGATCGAGCCGCTCGCAGCGGGCGAGTTTCTGGGAAACGTAGATGCGAAAGTGATCGGGAATCTCGACGTTGCGTCCTTTGAATACGATCTCGGCGTGCGAGGTCGGCTCGACCTGTTCGTCGGCTCCGGCCATGGGCCGGTCCAGAACCTGATCGGAATCCGCGGTAAGCCTTGACATACGTGACAACTCGTTTCTCTTTCCACGTCACACGCGCCCTGCGTGCACGGCATTCAGATATGCGCCGACGAGGGTTGGAGCGGCTTAGCCAAGTCACCGCCACAGGCTGCCCGCCGGAGCAAGATGTCGAATACTCACCTCCTACCGCGGGTGTACTTGAACCTAGGAACAACCTGGGAACAACTCGGGAAATCGCGACCGTGAGTCATAAAACGTTGTCTCCGACGTTAGCTCGTGTTTGCCTCGCCGTGCCACCACTTTGGCGCACCTGTTTCGAGTTCTTCACGAACTCTTGTCATCTTTATGCCGCAGCGATCGCTAGCACGGCGGCAACCCGGATACCAACGGCCTGCAGCACGCGAACGGACTCCCGCGCCGTCGCCCCGGTGGTGACGATGTCGTCAACGACCATGACTTCGCTGTGCGCTGCGGTGCCCAACCGCGTGGTGTGCAGCCGCACCCGGCCCGCGATGTTGCGTTCACGATCGGCGGCGCCCAGGCCCACCGAGTCGCGCGCCAGCGCCTTGATTCGCAACGCCGCAACGACACTGATCTCCGGGTGGCCTGCCACCGCCGCGCCGACGATGCGGGCAACCGGATCACCGCCGCGCCGGCGCGCCGCGGCGCGTCGCGTGGGCGCGGGCACGATCGTCACCGGGGTTCGGATTAAGCCCCACCTCAACAACCGGTGAACGCCGACGGCCAAGACCCGCGCCAGCGGCGTCACCAGGTCGCTGCGGCCGCGCTCTTTCATCGCGAGGATCGCGTGGCGCCGCGCACCGACATAGCGGCCAAGCGCGAGCACCGGCACCTGTGGGTCGATGCGGGGAGTCACCACCCGCGGCGCATCGGCAGCCACCAACAGCTCCGTGGCGCAGTCGGCGCACCAACGCGTCGATGGTGTTCCGCAGCCGCCGCATTCCAGCGGCAGAATGAGGTCGAGCACATGTGCAGTGTGCCGGCAGTGGGTGACAAGGCGACCGAGTTAACGCCGGCCAACCTGTCGAGCCGAGGTGCTAGCCTCGCCACCACGACGGCCAGGTGAAGCTGAGCGCACCCTGACTCAGCCGAGTGATGAGGTCCTCGAGATACCTCATTGGCAGGTCCATTCGCCATTCTGGCAGCAGGGCGGACAGCTCCAAAGAATCCACGCCCAACGTGACGTCGGTGATCAGCAGGCCCTGGGGCAGATCGGGCAGCGGAACCCGGTAGGAAGGGGTCCGGCCGGGCAGCGTCCACCGCCGTTGGCCGGTGACCACGGCGCGCGGCCGCAGCCACAACGTCGCGCCGACCACATCGGCGTCTACCTCGAGACCACCCCAACCAGGCCGACGCGCCCAACGGAGTCGAGCGATCCCATCCTCCGACAGCTCACTGCGCAGTTGCGGAGCCACCTGCTGCAGTACCTCCTCGAAGACCGCTGCCGGCAGCGTCGATGACAGTTCGACCGGCGCCGCCACCACGACCGGGGGCACGCCCGGACGGATGTGCACGTTGCGTAGGACGGCAACGGCGCTGTGCAGATGCTGCCCATCCCACCTGATATCGCGGGCGGCCACTCGAACCTCGCCGAGTTGACCGACGGCCAACCCTTGCGGATCGAGCGCGGAATCCAGCTCGGTGACGGTCAGCAGCACATCACGGTCGCCGATACGCACCGTGACTTCCTTGCCGACCAGCAGCTGCTGCAACGTGGTGAACAACGTCCGGTAAGGCATGGCGACGGCATGGGCCGCCCCCGCGCCCACCGACGGCAACCCGGTCGACGACCACAACGAGGCCAAAACATCCAGGGCGCGGAAGGGATCATCCCAACGCAAAAAGGGGACTTTGGGCGACATCGATAAGCGCCTCCTCACTGCGAGGGTAGTCGGTGCGGTCGGAGCGGCCCAGCGCCTATCCCGGTAGCACCGGCGCGGCCCCGGCCACCATCAGACCGGACACCTCTGTCCAACCTTGTTGGCCGTCCGCGGACGACGCCGAGTACATCAGCACCCCTTGCGGACCCGCGACGTACACCGCCGACGGGTTGGCCGCGATAGCGAACAACGGTATCTGCAGGCCTCGAGCGGGGGCGTCGGAATTCACCCCGTCGAGGTTCACATACGACACCGGATGGGTGACATCGTTGCGGGTCACCACGATGTCATCACCGGTTCGCCAGGACAACGACACCACCGAAGTACCCAACCCGAAACCCAGCCGCCGCGGATAGGTCAGGGCGAACTGCCCGGCCTGGGTCTGCTCGACGCTGGCGAGGATCACCTGCCCATCGATCACCATCGCGGCCCGGGTCCCATCGCGAGACAGCTGCAGGTCGGTGATCGCCCCCGGAAAGCGACTGGCCACCGCGGTGGAATCCACCGGAATCCGCGCCGGTTGCCCTGACGCGGGTTCCTGAATCGCCCGCAGCACGTTGTTGGTATCGACCACCACCCAGACCGCGTCGTCCAACGACCAGCTGGGCCGCGACAAATTGTGGCCGTCGGCAGCCTGGACCGCCTCACCGCCCAGATCGCCGATCCACAAGGAGGCCGCGACATCGGGGGCGCCGCGACGCAGCGTCACCACCGAGGCCACCAGGCGGCCGCTGCGGGACAGCGCGGCACCGGTTTGGTCTCCCATCCGTCCGAATGCGCCGGGCACGGTGGTGATCCGCTGGCCGTCCAGCGCGACCAGCGACCCGCCGACCAGGGCATGCAGTCCTGCCCCCGCACCGTCGGCAACGCCCGGGTCGGTGGCGGCGACGTCGGAGGTGGTCCATCCTTCGGCGAACCGGTCGTCGAGCGGGGCACCGTCAGCGTTGATGACGTAGGGCCCCCTGATGTCGGCGCGGGCCAGCGTCCAAATGATCTGTGCGGCCAGCAATTGCCTACTGTGCGGGTCGGTGGTGGCGAGTTTCTCCAGATCGATGCGCGCGCCACCGTACCCCTTGCCGATGCCGCTCTTGCCACCATCGGCACGGGTCACCGGACCGCGCAGCCGCAGTGGCGGGGCCAACAGGTTGCGCACCGAGCGCGCCATCTCCGGACGGGGACCCGCCAACAGCTTGGACACCAGCTCGGTGGCCAGCTGGTCGTGATCGGACACGGCAACGTAGCGCGGGTCGGGAACCACCGTCTTGCCGGTCGGGTCCGCGAAGTACAGCGTGTTGCGCTTGTAGGTGGATTGGAATTGCTGCCAGTCCAAAAACACCCCGTTGGGCAGACGATCGATGCGCCAACCACCAGATGTCTTCACCAACTCGATCGGTCCGGGGTCGGGCAGCTCGCCTTCGGCGGTTTCAAAGACCCCCATGTCGGACAGCGAACCCAGGATGTCCGCTCGCATGGTCGCCGAAACTCGTTCGGCACCACGGGTTTCGACGAATACGACGTGGTCGATCAGGAGCGCGCTGCCGGCGTCATCCCACGAATTGGAGGCCGACTGCGTAAGAAACTGTCGGGCCGCAAGATGCCGGTTGGCCGGGTCCGCCGTTGCCTTGAGGAATTCGCGTAGCAGCACATCGGGATCCATGCCAGGGATCGGCTTGGGCAGGTTCGACGGTGCCGGTCGCTCGACGGTGCCGATGGCTTGCGGGGCCGAGGAGCTGGGCACGCTCGCGCAGCCGCCGAGCAGCGCACCCGCGAACAGCAAGGCCAAAACTTTCGGAAAAACCCGTGGACCAAACCGACCTGCCGCCGGATATCCCCGCATCAGCCGCTCCACTCCGCGTGCTCGCGTGGACGCTGGCGTTCGTCGTGCTCCGTTACGTTCGGTTGTGGGGCCGGTTGCGGGACCGGTTTCATGGGCAGCGGGCTGGTGGTGACCTTATGGCCGCGGACCAGCGGAAGCGTCAGCCGGAAACAGGCACCCTGGCCGGGCTCGCCCCACGCCTCCAACCGTCCCTGATGCAGCCGGGCATCTTCGACGCTGATCGCCAAGCCCAGCCCGGTGCCGCCGGAGCGCCGCACCCGCGAGGGGTCCGCGCGCCAGAACCGGCTGAACACCAGCTTCTCCTCACCGGGCCGCAGCCCCACCCCGTAATCACGGACGGTGACCGCGACGGTGTCTTCGTCGGCGGCCATCCGGATGCGCACCGGTTTATGTTCGGCGTGGTCGATGGCGTTGGCGATCAGGTTGCGCAGTATCCGTTCCACCCGGCGCGCATCGACCTCGGCGATCACCTCTTCGGTGGGCAGGTCCACGAGCAGTTCGATGCCGGCCTCCTCGGCCAGATGGCCCACGTTCCCCAGCGCGTTGTTGACGGTAGCGCGCAAATCGACCGCCTCGACAGACAACTCGGCCACCCCGGCGTCGTGCCGGGAGATTTCCAGCAGGTCGTTGAGCAACGACTCGAACCGGTCCAGCTCGCTGACCATCAACTCGATGGAACGACGCAGCGTCGGGTCCAGGTCTGCGCTGTGGTCGTAGATCAAATCGGCCGCCATTCGAACCGTGGTCAGCGGGGTGCGTAGTTCATGGCTGACATCGGAGGTGAACCGGCGCTGCAGGTTGCCGAACTCCTCGAGTTGGGTGATCTGACGGGACAGGCTTTCCGCCATGTCGTTGAACGACAACGCCAACCGGGCCATGTCGTCTTCACCGCGCACGGGCATGCGTTCGGAGAGATGGCCCTCGGCGAATCGTTCGGCGATCCGCGACGCCGACCGTACCGGCACCACGACCTGGCGCGATACCAGCAGCGCGATGCCGGCCAGCAGGACCAGCAGCACCAGGCTGCCGGTCGCCATCGTGCCTCGCACCAGCGTGATCGTGGCCTGCTCGTTGGCCAGGGGAAAGATGAGATACAACTCCAGGTTCGCCACCCGCGACGACGTCGGCGTACCGACGATGAGCGCCGGGCCGGAGAAACCATCGGTATGCACGGTGGCGTACTGGTAGGCGGCCTGCCCAGCCTTGACGAACCCGCGCAACGCGGGGGGCACCTGGTCGACGGGACCGGCCGTGGAGGCGGCCCGCGGTCCGTCCCCCGGCACCATCAGCACCGCATCAAAGGCGCCCGCTTGGCCGGCACCCGAGGCGGGATCAGTTTTCGACGTCAGCGTGTTTCGGGCCAGTTGCAGGCTGCTGTCCAACGACCTCGTCTCTTCACCGTTGACGATTCCGCTGACGGTGTTGCGCGCTCGCTCGATCTGGTCGATCGCGGCCTTGAGCTTGATGTCGAGCACGCGGTTGGTGACTTGGCTGGTCAGCACGAAGCCCAGCGCCAACACCACGGCCAGGGAAAGTCCAAGGGTCAACGCCACGACTCGCAGTTGCAGCGACCGGCGCCATGCGACACCTACGGCTCGACTCAACGCACTCAAGCCTCGTGTCATCGGGCCAGAGCGCCCCCAACGACCCCGAATGCGTCGCCGCGAGCCCCAAATCAATGGCGCCGCTCCTTAACCTCGCGACGACGCTGGGCGTCGTCGCCGGCGCGGATCACGGAGGTCCGGCCTTGTAACCCACTCCTCGAACGGTCAATACCACGGTCGGGTTCTCCGGGTCTTTCTCGACCTTGGCCCGCAGACGCTGGACGTGCACGTTCACCAGGCGGGTATCCGCCGGGTGCCGGTACCCCCACACCTGTTCGAGCAGCACATCACGAGTAAACACCTGGCGGGGTTTGCGTGCCAGCGCAACCAGCAGGTCGAACTCCAGCGGCGTCAGCGAGATCTGCTCACCATTGCGAGTGACCTTGTGTGCCGGCACATCGATATCGACGTCGGCGATGGAGAGCATCTCGGCGGGCTCATCGTCGTTGCGGCGCAGCCGAGCACGCACCCGAGCGACCAGTTCCTTGGGCTTGAAGGGCTTCATGATGTAGTCGTCGGCACCCGACTCAAGACCCAACACCACATCGACGGTGTCGGTCTTGGCGGTCAGCATCACGATCGGCACGCCGGAATCGGCGCGCAACACCCGACACACGTCGATGCCGTTCATGCCGGGCAGCATCAAATCCAATAGCACCAAGTCGGGGCGCAATTCACGCACCGCAGTCAGGGCCTGAGTACCGTCGCCGATGACCGCGGTGTCGAAGCCCTCCCCACGCAACACGATGGTCAGCATCTCAGCCAGCGAAGCGTCGTCATCGACGACAAGAATCCTTTGCCTCATGATCTCCATGGTGGCACCAGTTCGGTATAAAACTGACGCGCCACACGGGCGTTTCTTGCTTGATTAGGGCAAATACTGTCAAATTCTCCCGTCCGGGGCCGTCGGCGACATCAAAGTCGCCGCCAGATCACCCGGATCGACATCCGCGTCGACGACCAGCCAGGGTCCGCCCCATCCGGCGGCGGCCAACTCGGTATACACCAGGCCGGTGCGCCGCTGCAGTTCGGCGTCGCGTTCGTAGCTGTCGCGCGGCCGGCCGGGGTCCTCGCGGGCCCGCCCACGCGACCTTTCCCCGGCGAGCTCGACGGGCACCGCGAGCAGCACCTGCCAGTCGGGCTCCGGCAACCCGAACCGTTGATACTCCATCCGCCGCACCCAGGCCACCGCCGCGCCGGCGGAGCCCTCATGCAGGCGAGCCGCGCTGTAGGCTGCGTTGGAGGCCACGTAGCGGTCCAGCAGCACCACCTCGTAGGCCAGACACAAACCGTGGATCTCCTCTACTGCGGCGGCCCGATCCAGCGCGAACAGCGTCGCCATCGCGAACACCGACGACGCAAGATCACCGTGCTCGCCATGCAGAGCCTCTGCGGCGATATCGGCCGTGACCGAGCTCCCGTAACGGGGGAAGGCCAGCGTGGCCACCGACTTTCCGGCGGCCTCGAACTCCGTGCGCAGGCCCTCGGACAGGGTTCGCTTACCCGCGCCGTCCACGCCTTCGATCGCGATCAGCACCGCATCAGCCTATTGCGGGCCTATTGCGGGCCATTGCGGGCGTAGGGCGGGCGTAGGGCGGGCGTAGGGCGGGCGTAGGGCGCGGCTAATGCGCGACATGCGGAACCGCCGCGGAGCGGGTCGGTAACCCACCGTCAGCCTCAGTGGAACGGCCCGGACTTGACGTTCTGCGCGTTGAACAAGCCCGATACCTGGTTGCCCAGGTTCCCGAAGCCCGAGTTGAACGTCTCCAACAACCCCGGGGTAAAGGTACCCGCGTTGAAGAATCCGGAGATGAACGTCCCCGAGCTGTTGACGAAGCCCGACATGAAGCCGGGGTTGATGCCCTCGGGGCCGGTGTTTCGGAAGCCCGAGCTAAACGAGCCGGCATTCAAGAAACCAGAACCGAAGTTGCCATGGTTCTCGAAGCCCGAGGAGCTAATGGTGCCCCCTTCTATGTTGTCACCGGAGTCAAAGCCCGAGTTGCCGTTGCCTTGATTAAAGGCGCCCGATTGGTTGACCCCCCCTTTGCCGAATGGTCCGTCGAAGTCATTGGAGAAGCCCGAGTTCACCACCGGTTGATCAAAGGGGCTGAACGGGCCGGTGTTGAGATTGCCCGCATTGAGAACGCCCGTATTTGTGCCGCCGGAGTTGGCGTAGCCGGTATTGATGCTGCCCGAGTTGAAGCCACCGGTATTGATGCTGCCGCCGTTGAAGCTGCCAAAGTTTGCAGTTCCGGCATTGAACGATCCCGTGTTGGTGTCACCCGAATTGAAGAAACCCGTGTTGGTGTCACCCGAGTTGAACAAACCGGTGTTGGTGTCGCCCGAATTGAACAGGCCGGTGTTGGTGTCACCGGAGTTGAAGTAGCCGCTGTTGGTGGAACCCGAGTTGCCCCAGCCAGTGTTGAGCGTGCCCGAGCTGCCGACGCCGGAGTTGAATTCGCCCGAAGTGAAGAATTCGGTGCTCAGTGGACCAACTCCCAAGCCCGAGTTGGCGATTCCGATGTTCTTGTCTCCGGAGTTGAAGAAACCCACGTTGTCGTTGCCGGAGTTGAAGAGGCCAATATTTCCGTGGCCACTGTTCAGCCCGCCGAAATTGATACCGATCTGGTTGTCGCCGGTCAGCCCGAAGCCAATGTTGTTGCTGCCTTTGTTTCCGAACCCGATGTTGTGACTACCCAGGTTCCCCCAACCGACGTTGCCGTCCCCAAGGTTGCCACTGCCGACGTTGACAGAGCCCGTGTTCCCACTGCCGAAGTTGGTGCTTCCGGTATTCCCCAAACCAAAGTTGGAGTCTCCGGTGTTTCCGCTGCCCAAGTTCGCGTTGCCGCTGTTCCCGGAACCAAAGTTGTGGCTGCCGATGTTCCCACTACCGAGGTTCAAGTCGCCGATGTTGCCGAAGCCAAAGTTGGTGTCACCGGTGTTGCCGCTACCCAGGTTGAACATGCCCAAATTGCCGCTGCCCACGTTGAAATCGCCCAGGTTTCCGCTGCCCAGGTTGAAGCTGGACAGGAGCTGTGCCGTGGAGTCCCCGTTGCCCGAGTTGCCGTTTCCGCTGCCCAGGTTGAGATTGCCGAAGTTGCCGTTACCCAGATTGTTGTTGCCCGTGTTTCCGCTACCCAGATTGAGATCTCCGATATTGCCGATGCCCAGGTTGAAGTCACCGATGTTGCCCGGGGTGAAGTTGAGGATGCCGATGTTGTCCGGCAGCGGTATGACGATTCCCCGCGACGTCAGCTCCCACGGTGCCAACTGCGCGGCGGCCGCCGACGCTCCGGCGTGGTAACCGGACATGGCGGACACGTCCTGGGCCCACATCTCCTCGTAGTTGGCCTCGACCGCCGCAATCGCCGGCGCGTTTTGACCGAACAGATTCGAAAACACCAAGGACACCAGCTGGGTGCGGTTGGCCGCCACCGCCAGCGGATGGACGATCGCCGCCCGCGCCGCATCAAAGACGGCGGCCACCCCGTTGGCTTGGGCCGACACCTGGTCGGCTTGAGCCGCAGTCGCGGTCAGGTGCCCAGCGTAGGCCTGCGCCACACCCGTCATCGCCTGGGCCGCAGGACCTTGCCAAAACTGACCGGTCAGCCCCGAGGTCAGCGCGGAAAACCCGGCCGCCGCCGACTGCAATTCGGCGGCCAATTCACCCCAAGCTTCGGCAGCCACCAGCATCGGCTCGGGGCCCGCACCGGCAAACATCAACATCGAATTGATTTCCGGTGGCATTACTGAAAAATTCACTGCAATTTCCCCTTCCGGTCGTGACTATTGGCGACCGCTACGCCCAGCATTGCGACGGAGTCTACATAGCCTCGAGTAAACCGGAATAGCTTTGGGACACTTAATAATTCATAGTTCGATGACATTATTCGTAGCTCATGAGATGCACGTAATAAAGTGGATCTCTTAGCAATTCAGACATCGGCGAATTCAGCCGGAGTTCCCAGTTTCAGAATTGCATGGACCGCTTAGGAATTCACAGTTACATGAAATACATGCACGGCGACACCGCCATCGATGGCGAGTTAATCGCAGAGCGCGCCCCGGCCCGCGGACGGACCGGGGCGGCGTCGCCGGACGCACCGCCGTCAGTAGCGGTGACGCGGGCGGTCGGGTCGGGTGCGCCCGCGCGCGCCGGTGAGTACGACATTGCTGCGGTTGGCCTGCTGCGGCACCGCGGCGACGTCGGGTCCCGCCACAGCTGGAGTGCGGGAAACCGCCTAGGTCAGTAGCGGTAGTGGTCCGGCTTGTACGGGCCTTCGACGTCGACACCGAGGTATTCGGCCTGGTCCTTGGTCAGCTTGGTCAGCTTGCCACCGAGGGCCTCGACGTGGATGCGGGCCACCTTCTCGTCCAAGTGCTTGGGCAGCCGGTACACCTCGTTGTCGTACTCATCGTTCTTGGTCCACAGTTCGATCTGAGCGATCGTCTGGTTGGCGAAGCTGTTGCTCATCACGAACGACGGGTGCCCGGTCGCATTACCCAGGTTCAGCAGCCGCCCTTCGGACAGCACGATGACCGAGCGCCCGGTGTCACCGAAGGTCCACAGGTCGACCTGCGGCTTGATGTTGGTCCGCGTCGCCCCGGAGCGCTCCAGGCCGGCCATGTCGATCTCGTTGTCGAAGTGGCCGATGTTGCCCAGGATCGAGTGGTCCTTCATCGCCTTGATGTGCTCGAGCATGATGATGTCTTTGTTGCCGGTCGACGTCACGACGATGTCCGCGTCACCGATGGCGTCCTCAACGGTGACGACGTCGAATCCCTCCATCATCGCCTGCAGCGCGTTGATCGGGTCGATCTCGGTGACCTGGACGCGGGCGCCCTGGCCCTTCATCGCCTCCGCACAACCCTTGCCGACGTCGCCGTAGCCACAGATCAGGACCTTCTTGCCGCCGATCAGCGCGTCGGTGCCGCGGTTGATGCCGTCGATCAACGAGTGCCGGGTGCCGTATTTGTTGTCGAACTTGGACTTGGTCACCGAGTCGTTGACGTTGATCGCCGGGAAAGCCAGGTCCCCGGCCGCGGCGAATTGGTAGAGCCGCAGCACACCGGTGGTGGTTTCCTCGGTGACGCCCTTGACCGACTCGGCGATCTTGGTCCATTTGCCCTTGTCGGTCTCGAAGCGGCTGCGCAGCAGGTTCAGGAAGACCTTCCACTCCGCGGAGTCGTCTTCCTCAGCGGGTGGCACCACACCGGCCTTCTCGTACTGCATGCCGCGCAGCACCAGCATGGTGGCATCGCCACCGTCATCGAGGATCATGTTGGCCGGCTTGTCCTCGTCGGGCCACGTCAGCATCTGCTCGGCGCACCACCAGTACTCTTCGAGCGACTCGCCCTTCCAGGCGAACACCGGCACGCCCTTGGGCTCCTCGGGCGTGCCATGCGGACCGACGACGACAGCGGCGGCCGCGTGGTCCTGGGTAGAGAAGATGTTGCAGGACGCCCATCGAACTTCGGCGCCCAGCGCGGTGAGGGTTTCAATCAGCACCGCGGTCTGGACGGTCATGTGCAGCGAACCCGAGATACGGGCGCCTTTGAGGGGCTTCACCTCGGCATATTCGCGGCGTAGCGACATCAGGCCGGGCATCTCGTGCTCGGCGATCCGGAGCTCTTTGCGACCGAAATCCGCTAGCGACAGGTCGGCAATCTTGAAATCGATGCCGTTCTTTACGTCGGCAGAGAGCGCAGTTTCGGTCGTCGTCATACGTGTTTCATCCTTCTTACTTTGGGGGTCGAGGGGCACTCAACGGGTGGCTAGAGGCTACTCAAGGCTACTTAGCCTAAATATGCTCTTGTGCCACTGTAGCCGCCGACCCCAAGCCTCGCAGGTCAGGGGACATTAATCACACCGTGACGCTCTGCGAACGGCGTCATCAACCTGGCCAAATCCGCAGCCACGTCGTGGTCCGCCTCTGGTGGCATCGACACGTAGCTCAACGACAGCCGCACGATCGCTCGCGCCAGCACGTTGGCGTCGTCGTCGCTGGTGGCCACCCAGGTCTGGGTGAATGCCGTTGCCAGTCGGGCCGACGCACGGGTGATGATCGGAGCGCTGTCGGTGGTGATGAGCTGCAATAAGTCGGGCTTCGCGACCCCGGTCAACAGCGAGACGACCAGCGGATCGGCCGCCGATTCGCTGAAGAACGACCGGAAGCCTTGCAGGAACGATTCGTAAATGTTGCCCACGTTGGCATCCAGCGCGGCGTGCACCTTGTCAACCAGGCGGTCGGCCAGGCGCAGCGCGTACCCCTGCGCCAGCCCCTGTCGCGAACCGAACTCGTTATAGATGGTCTGACGGCTCACGCCCGCGGCACGGGCAACGTCGGACAATGTGATCGCCGACCAGTCGCGGGTCAGCAGCAGATCCCGCATTGCATCCAGCACCGAATCCCGCAGCAAGACCCGGGATGCTTCGGCGTAGGGAATACGCTTCACAGGCGCGACCATATCTGTTTTGGTAGCGAAGTTGGTGCTGATCATGAGCGAGCCACCTCAACCATCACAAAGTCCGTCTTCGCGGCGCCACAGTCCGGGCAACTCCAGTCCTCCGGGATGTCCTCCCACCGGGTGCCGGGCGCAATGCCTTCATCCGGCCAGCCCAGCTCCTCGTCGTACTCGAAGCCGCATTGGACACATTGATACAACTTGTAATCACTCACTGAGGTGCCTCCTTTCAACAGCCCGACTCCTCCGCCCGCCGTGTGCACGACAAGCATCGTCACCGAACTAGATCCTTTCGAAATCAACTTTCTCGCGCACTGCGCAATCCGGACAGCACCAATCGTCGGGAATCTGGTCCCATCGGGTGCCGGCTGGAAATCCTTCCCTGGGGTCGCCTTTAGCCTCGTCGTAGACGTAGTCGCAGACCGGGCACTGGAAGGCGTTGATCTTGACTTGGGTCATGCCGAACCCTCTTGCCCGGCCCCGTACCGCGCCAGCATCTTGGTCCGGACCCGCGGGTGCAGATTGACCCTGCTGATGTCACCGTCGTAGTGCTCTAGCACCCGGTGATCCATCACCTTGCGCCACAGCGGCGGGAAGTAGGTGAGCGAGATCATCGACGCGTACCCACTGGGCAGGTTGGGCGCACCCGACATGCTGCGCAACGTCTGGTAGCGGCGGGTGGGGTTGGCGTGGTGATCACTGTGCCGCTGCAGGTGATACAGGAACAGGTTGGTGACAATGTGGTCAGAGTTCCAGCTGTGCATCGGCGCGCAGCGCTCGTAGCGGCCTTTTCCAGCAGCGGTGGCGATCTGCTGCCGCAAAAGTCCGTAGTGCTCCAGGTAGTTCACGGCCTCGAGCAGGCTGAACCCGAACACCGCCTGGATGACCACAAACGGAATCAGGCCCACCCCGAAGATCGCGATCAGCGCACCCCACAGCACGACTGACATGGCCCACGCATTGAGCACGTCGTTGCCCGGATATGTCCTCGGGTCCCAAGGGCTGCGGCCCAGCCGGCGGATCCGCTGCGCCTCCAGCCCGACCGCGGAGCGCAGGCTGCCGAACACCGTCCGGGGCAAGAATTCCCAGAACGTCTCCCCGAAACGGGCCGATGCTGGGTCCTCCGGGGTGGAGACACGGACGTGGTGACCCCGGTTGTGCTCGATATAGAAGTGGCCGTAGCAGGTCTGTGCCAGGGTGATCTTGGACAGCCAGCGTTCCAGCGACTCCTTCTTGTGCCCCATCTCGTGGGCGGTGTTGATGCCGACGCCGCCTAGCACACCGATGGTCAGCGCCACGCCGATCTTGCCCACCCAGCCCAAACCGCCGTGGGTGTCCGGGAAGCCGAGCCAACTGAGGTTCGACGCGGTGAACAGGTAGGCACCCAGCACCACGCTGAGGTACTGGAACGGGATGTATATGTAGGTGCAGTAGCGGTAGTACTTATCGTTTTCCAGCCGCTCCATCACCTCGTCGGGTGGGTTCTGCCCATCGGGCCCGAACCGCAGGTCCAGCAACGGCAACAAGCCATAGACCAGGATCGGCCCGATCCACAACGGCAGTTGGGCGGCGGTATGCCAGCCCAGCTGGTTGATCCCCCAAACGAGCGGCAGCATCACGAACAACGCCGTGGGGGCGATCAAGCCCATCAGCCATAGGTAGCGCTTCTTATCCCGCCACTCCCCCACCTCGGGGTCTCGAGCCGGCGCACCAGGCGCATCGGAGCTGAACTGTGTGGTCATATGCCAAACCTCCTTGTGAGTCACACCACGTTGAGGTTGGACAATACTTATCGATTCGTCTGCTGTCTAGACACAGACAATCAATTTGTAAAAAGACTTTCCAAAAGTCCCCTATTTGTCGACAGCCGCGTTGGCGAGCTCCCTTCGCCCCTGCACCGAGTGTTTGCGCCCGTAGCCGAGGTAGATCGCCGTGCCGACCAGTAGCCACACGGCAAACCGGATCCAGGTCAGAGCCGTCAGGTTCAACATCAACCACAGGCAGGCGCACAACGAGGCGATCGGCAGCAGCGGCACCCAGGGCACCCGAAACCCACGTTCCAGATCGGGCCGGCTCCTGCGCAGAATGATCACGCCCGCGGACACCAGCAGGAACGCGAACAGGGTGCCGACGTTGACCATCTCTTCGAGCTTGGTGATCGGGAATACCGATGCCGTCGCACCCACTGCCACCGCGACCAGCACGGTAATCCGGACCGGGGTGCCGCGTGACCCGGTCTTGGCCAACTGCCGCGGCAAGAGCCCGTCGCGCGCCATCGCGAACAACACCCGGCACTGCCCGAGCATCAGCACCATCACCACGGTGGTCAGTCCGGCCAGCGCTCCCACGGAGATGATGCCGCTGGCCCAGTACACCCCGTTGGCCGTGAACGCGGTGGCCAGGTTCGCGTGCCCACCGCCCGGGACCGAGCGCAGCTGCGTGTAGGAAACCATGCCGGACAGCACCACCGATACCGCGACGTACAGCAGGGTGACGATGCCCAGTGAAACCAAAATGCCCCGCGGGACATCGCGCTGGGGATGTTTGGTCTCCTCGGCCATGGTGGCCACGATGTCGAACCCGATGAACGCAAAGAAGACGATCGACGCCCCGGCCAATACCCCGTACCAGCCGTAGTGACTCCCGGCGGCTCCGGTCAGCAACGACAGAACGGACTGGTCGGCGCCCCTGTCGTTGTGGCCGGCCTCAGGTTTGGGGATGAACGGCGAGTAGTTGGCGGTCTTGATGTAGAAGGCGCCGACCACCACGACCAAGATCACCACCGACACCTTGATCCCCGTGACAACCGCGGAAAACCGTGACGACAACTTGGTGCCCAACGCCACCAGGGTAGCCACCACCGAGACGATCAGCAGGGCGCCCCAGTCGACCGTCATCGAGCCGAGATGGACTGTGCCACCTGCGAATCCGAAGACCGTGCCGAGGTAGCTGGACCAGCCTTTGGCGACGACGGCCGCACCGACGGCTAACTCCAGCACCAGATTCCAGCCGATCACCCAGGCCAAAAACTCACCGAAGGTGGCATAGGAGAAGGTATACGCGCTGCCGGCTACCGGCAGCGTCGAGGCGAACTCGGCGTAGCAAAGCGCCGCCAGCGCACAGGTGGCCGCAGCCATCAAGAACGATACCCAGATGGCTGGGCCGGTGATGTCACCGGCAGTCGATGCGGTCACCGTGAAAATGCCGGCGCCAATCACCACCGAGACACCGAAAACCACCAGGTCGCGCCAGGTGAGGTCCTTCCGCAGCCGAGTCTCCGGCTCGTCGGTGTCGGCGATCGATTGTTCTACCGACTTAGTACGCCATCGACCGCCCATTCACATCCCTCTCACGCACGTTTCCAGCCTGCTGTGACCGCACAGTACTGGGTACGCTGCGGGGAATGCGTTCGACCGTGCAAAACCGGAACGACCACGCGCTGGTGATCGGTGCCAGCATCGCGGGTCTGTGCGCCGCACGCGTGCTCTCGGACCGCTACGCCAAGGTGACCGTCTTCGAACGCGACGACCTGCCGAACACGCCGTCATCGCGCGCCACGGTGCCCCAGGACCGGCACTTGCATCTGCTGATGGCGCGCGGCGCGGTGGAGCTGGACAGCCTGTTCCCCGGACTGTTGAGCGATCTGGTGGCTGCGGGTGTGCCCATGCTGGACAACCGTCCGGACTGCATCTACCTGGGTGCGCTGGGTCACGTATTGGGAACCGGACAGCGGCTTCGCCAGCCGTACACCGCCTACCTCCCGAGCCGGCCCCATTTGGAGTGGCAGATGCGACGGCGGGTGCTGGCCCTCGACAACGTCACCATCCAACAACGCGCCGTGCGCGAACCGCGGTTCGACCGCACCCACGAGCGGGTTACCGGCCTGGTATTGGACTGCGGGAGCGGTGATCCGGAATTCGTGGCGGCCGATCTCGTCGTCGACGCCGCGGGCCGAGGTAGCCGGCTGCCAGTGTGGTTGACGCAATGGGGATATCAACGCCCGGCCGAGGAAATCGTGGACATCGGCATCAACTACGCCACTCACCGGATCAGCATTCCCGACGGCCTCATCCGGGAGAAGATGGTGGTGACCGGCGTCCGCGGCGAGCGATCGCTCGGGTTGGGAATGTTGTGCTACGAAGACGGCAACTGGATCTTGACAACCTTTGGGGTGGCCAAAGCCAAACCGCCGGCAACATTCGAAGAGATCCGTGAGCTCGCGTGCCGGCTGCTGCCGAACCGGTTCACGGCCGCACTTTCCCGGGCCCAACCCATCGGTGGCCCGGCATTCCACGCCTTTCCGGCCAGCCGATGGCGACGCTACGACAAACTGAGGCGCTTCCCGGGCGGAATCGTTCCGTTCGGGGATGCCGTCGCCAGCTTCAATCCCACCTTCGGGCAGGGCATGACGATGGCGTTTCTCCAGGCCGGCCATCTGCGGCGCGCCCTGCGGCCCCCGGACCGGGAACCAGCCGGCAAACTCAACCGGGCCACAGCCAAGACCACCCGACCGGTGTGGACGATGAACGCGGTCGCCGACCTTTGCTTCCAACACGCCGATGGGCACATGCCCAGGTGGTATCGACCCGTCGGGGCGCTCTACGACCAATTTCTCGGGGCCGCCGAAAGCGATCCCGTGCTCGCCGAATGGTTCTTGCGTCGGGTCTCACTCCTCGACAGCCTCTACCTGGTGCCGTCGGCTCCGATCGTCGGCCGCGCCGTGGCGCACAACGTGCGGCTGTGGCTTCGCGAACGCAACCAGAAACGGCGCACCGCCGCGGTTTGACGCAAATTCCCCTCGGTGCAATCAAATTACGCACGGCACCGTAGTGGGTACTCTGCGGGCATGAGGGGGAACTCGATAGACACCAAGGACCACGCGGTGGTCATCGGCGCCAGCATCGCCGGTCTGTGCGCGGCGCGCGTGCTTGCCGATTATTACCGCCGGGTGACGCTGTTCGAGCGCGACCAGCTGCCGACCACACCGGCCAACCGCGCCACCGTTCCACAAGACCAGCACCTGCACATGTTGATGGCACGCGGGGCCGACGAGTTCGAACGGCTTTTCCCGGGTCTGCTGGGCGACATGGTGGCCGCCGGAGTGCCGATGCTGGAAAACCGGCCGGACTGTATCTATCTGGGCGCCGGCGGGCATGTGCTGGGCACCGGACACACCCTGCGCGACGAATTCACCGCCTATGTGCCCAGCCGACCACATCTGGAATGGCAGATCCGGCGGCGAGTTCTCGAGCTTGACAACGTCGAGATTGTGCAGCGGTCGGTCGCCGAGCCACGGTTCGACACCGCCCAGCAGCGGGTGACCGGCGTGCTGCTCGATCCCGCAGCCGATGGCCAGACCGGTGCGCCCGAATTCGTGACTGCCGAGTTAGTCGTCGATGCCGCCGGCCGGGGTACCCGGTTGCCGGCGTGGTTGGAGCGGTGGGGCTATCAGCGTGCACCGGAGGCAACCGTGGACATCGGCATCCACTACGCCACCCACCAGTTCCGCATCCCGGAAGGGTTGCTCCGGGAGAAAGTGGTGGTCGCCGGCGCGTCCCACGACCAATCGCTGGGTTTGGGCATGCTGCATTACGAGGACGGTACGTGGGTGCTGACAACCTTCGGGGTGGCAAATGCCAAGCCGCCGAGGACCTTTCCCGACATGCTCGCCCTCGCCGAGCAACTACTGCCCGACCATTTCAACGCGGCGCTGGCGCACGCGGAACCCGTCGGCGAACCGGCATACCACGCATTTCCGGCCAGCAAATGGCGCCGGTACCACAAGCTGAATCGCTTCCCGGCCGGGATCGTGCCGTTCGGGGATGCGGTAGCCAGTTTCAACCCGACGTTCGGTCAGGGTATGACGATGACGTCGCTGCAAGCCGGTCATCTGCGTCGGGCGTTGGCATCTTCACACCGAGCGCCCGACGTCGACGTTGCCGAACAGTTCAACCGGCTAACGGCGAAGACCACCTATCCGGTGTGGATGATGAACGCCATCGGCGACATCACCTTCCACCACGCCGCCGCCGGTCAAATCCCGTGGTGGTGGCGACCATCCGGTGCGCTATTCGACCAATTCCTCGGGGCCGCAGAGACCGAGCCCGTTCTCGCGGAATGGTTTTTGCGCCGATTCTCCCTGCTCGACAGCCTGTACATGATTCCGCCGCCCCGGATCCTCGGCCGTGCCATTGCCCACAATTTGCGGCTCTGGGTTGGTGAGCGTCGGCACGCCGCCAAAAAGCGACGACGAGCTCTCACAGCCCAACCGTCGCCCTAAACAGCTTGGCCGGTTCCGATGCCAGCAGCCGGATCGGTCCGTCGTCGGCGGCTACCCAAGCGGCCTGGCCATGTTCGAGCAACAGCGACTTGGACTTCCCGTGCACCATCGTCGAACCTTCCGTGCACAACAAGATC
Organism: Mycobacterium basiliense; assembly: GCF_900292015.1. Lineage (NCBI taxonomy): Bacteria > Bacillati > Actinomycetota > Actinomycetes > Mycobacteriales > Mycobacteriaceae > Mycobacterium > Mycobacterium basiliense. The sequence continues at coordinate 1,353,723 of NZ_LR130759.1, read as the reverse complement.
TGGGGACCGTCGTGGCTGCAGGATGCATCGATCTCGTGGCCGACATGATCACCGTCGAGCGCCAACAGCGCGACTGCGAACTCGTCGGTCGGGGTGTCATAGATCAGCTCCAGCCCGTCGTGGCGGACCGCTGGCCGCAGCTCGGACTCGGCGGTCGGGGTGAAATCGAGCACCCGCAACAGCTCCGGCACATCGACGTGTTTGGGGGTGAGTCCGCCTCGTAAGACGTTGTCGGAGTTGGCCATTACCTCAAGGGCAAAACCCCGCATATAGGCATGCAAATTGCCGGCCGGCAGAAATATCGCCTCGCCGGGAGACAGGCTGATGCAGTTAAGCAACAACGCTGCCAGCACGCCGGCGTCACCGGGATAGCGCTCACCCAGTTCAAGTACCGTCTTGGCTTCGGACTGGAATTCCATAGCGCCAGAGCTGACATAGTGAATGGCCCCGTCGAGCACGGCCGGCACCAGCACGTCGATATCGGGCTGCGGCGCGGTGATCCAGGTGGTGAACAGCGCGCGCAAACCGTCAGCGTCGGACTGGTCGCTCAGCAAATCGATGAACGGGTCGAGGTCGGACACGGCCAGCGCCTGCAACAGCTCGCTGGTGCGAGCCGCCGGCCGGAATCCGGCGAGCGCCGTAAAGGGCTGCAGTGCCACCAGCAACTCCGGCTTGTGGCTGGTGTCGCGATAGTTGCGGACCGGTGAGGACACCGGAATGCCAAGCCGTTCCTCACGCCGGTAGCCCTCGACCGCCTGCTCGGCGCTGGGATGCGCCTGCAACGATAGTGGTTCGTCGGCGGCAAGCACCTTGACCAGGAACGGGAGCACATCGCCGAACCGCGCCCGCGAGCCGGGACCGAGTTGTCCCTCCGGATCGGCGGACAACGCTTCAAGCAGCGAGGTTTCGCCGTTCTCGGTTTCCAACCAGGCCGGGTCCCCCGGGTGCGCGCCAAACCAGAGTTCAGCCTCGGGGTGGGCCGCCGGCACCGGCCTCCCGGTGAACTCAGCGATGGCGGTGCGCGATCCCCAGGCGTACGTCCGTAACGCTCCGCGTAGCAGTTCCACTTTCTACCTATCCCCGCACGAGTCGCTGATACACCGCGGCCATCTCCAGCCGAACGGCCAATACTGCCAGTTGCTGCTCGGCCTGTTGTGTGCCGGTCATCGCCCCATCCGACCCGGCGAGGGCACCGGGCACACCCGGGACCTGTGCCGCATCCTCCGCCGCCACCACATAGACGTCACTAAGCCCGGCAACCCGAGCGCCCACGACCGCCCGCTCCTCGGCCAACGTCAGCGCCAGCACCCGCATCCGCTCGGGCAGCGGTCCGTCGATCTGCTCATCATGGAATAGCGCATTCGCCGAGTAGCCGTCATCGCCGACGCCCGACGTCATACCCGTCCGCAGTGCCACCATCGCGTCGGCCAGCCAGCTGGCCGCGGCCACCTGATGCGCGACCCGCAACAACACCGAACTGCCGTGTCTGGCCAGCGCCAGTGTGGCGGCGTTGTCGCCAACCAAAGCGACCCGGCGGCCGGTGATGCGGGCGGCAAGCGTCTTGGCTGGGTTGGTGAACACCTCGCGGCCGGCACCGTTACGGAGTGCCTCGGCATCAAGCTCGTCGGCGAGCGATGACAGGTCGATACTCAGCCGGTGATCAACCGTCCTGAGCACGGCCAACCCGGCGGCCAGGTACCGGGAGAATCCGAATGCGTCTGGTACCGGCAACCGTGGCGCCAACACCGCAACCCGGCCGGCCGAGCAGTCGCGCAGCGGCCCCTGGTACGGAGCCACCACGACCACCCTCGCCCCGCGGCGCACGCCGGTCGCGGTGGCGGTGACCAGAGCGGGATCACACGGGTCGTCACCGGCAACGACCACCACGTCCAGCGGCCCGACCCAGGGTGGCGCTTCGCGCGCGATCACGATCGGCGCACTGGCCGCCGCACCCAAGGTAGCGGCCAGCATGACCCCCGCCGCTTCGGCGGTACCCCGGCCGGCCACCCAAATCACCGTGCGGGGCCGGTCGTGGCCGTGCAGTGAGTCGAGTTCGCCCTCGTCTCGAGCGGCGGCAACGGCACGCACGTGTGCACCCGCGGTCGATGCGGCTCGCAGCAGGCCTTCCCGATCCGCAGCAATCAGGCCATCGGTGTCTTCGAGATCGATCGCCTGGGTGGCGTTCACGTTCCCGTCTCTCCCCCCGGTTGCTGGGCGGCGATCTCGTCGCTGACCTGCCGAACCAGCGCGTCGACATCATCACCGGTGCGCGCCTCCACGTTGAGCCGCAGCAAGGGCTCGGTGTTGGAGCTACGCAGGTTGAACCAGCTGTCGCCACCCAAGTCCACCGTCACCCCGTCCAAACGGTCGATGGCGACGATCCCGGTACCAAAGGACTTCAGTACCGCATCCACACATAACGATGCGTCGGCCACCCGAAAGTTGATCTCGCCGGACGATGCATAGCGTTGATAGTCGGCGGTGAGTTCCGACAATGGCCGGCCCTGCTCGCCAAGGGCGGCCAGCACGTACAGTGCGGCCAGCATTCCGGAATCGGCGCCCCAGAAGTCACGGAAGTAGTAGTGCGCTGAGTGTTCGCCACCGAATATCGCGCCGGTATCGGCCATCAGCGCCTTGATGTAGGAGTGCCCTACGCGCGAACGCAGTGGCGTGCCGCCGCGTTCGATGACCAGTTCTGGCACCGCACGCGAGGTGATCACGTTGTGGATTACGGTGGCCCCGATCTCTCGCTTGAGTTCGCGCGCGGCCACCAGGCTGGTCACCGTGGACGGCGAGACCGGCTCGCCACGTTCATCTACCACAAAGCAGCGGTCAGCGTCTCCGTCGAAAGCCAATCCGATATCCGCGCCGGTTTCACGCACGTACGCCTGTAGGTCCACCAAGTTCGCCGGATCAAGCGGGTTTGCCTCATGGTTCGGGAAGGATCCGTCGAGCTCAAAGTACAACGGCAATAAGGTGATCGAGTCGATCGGACCGAGCACCGCAGGAGCGGTGTGGCCGGCCATGCCGTTGCCGGCGTCCACGGCCACCCGCAGTGGCCGCAACCCGTCGGTGTTCACCAGCGATCGTAAGAACACCCCGTAGTCGCCGAGCACATCCTTGTCGGCAATCGTCCCCACCAATCCATCGCCCGCGGCCACCGGCTCAGCGTCGATAAGATCCTCACGGATGGCGTTCAGCCCGGTGTCGGCGCCCACCGGTTTGGCGCCGGCCCGGCACAGCTTGATGCCGTTGTAGGCCGCCGGATTGTGGCTGGCGGTAAACATGGCGCCGGGACAATCCAGATTGCCTGAGGCGAAATAAAGCTGATCGGTAGACGCCAGACCGACCCGCAGCACGTCCAGGCCCTGGCCGGTCACCCCGTTTGCGAACGCGGCAGCCAACGACGGTGAGCTATCGCGCATATCGTGGCCGATCACCACCTGGCGCGCACCTTCGACAGCCATCAATCGAGCGAACGCGGCGCCGATATCGGCCGTGAGCGATTCATCGATCTCCTCACCGACCAACCCGCGAACGTCGTATGCCTTGATGACACGATTGATAGCCGCGGCGGGCCAAGACATGGCGGGCTCCTGACGACCTAGTTTTCTTCGGCTGTTGTCCGCCAGCCTATCCGCCCACCAACAGTGCGGACCCCAACGGTCTCGAACCGTCTGGTCACCGCCCGCGGCTAGTCAGCGGGGTCGGGTAAAACCCGCAGGTGTCCGCGACGGCGTCCGGAGCGTGGTTCGGACGGTGCGAACACGCCGCCACTCGGCGCGGTGGCGTGCGCCCCGGCATGCTGTACGACGGGGTCGGCAAATCCGTCGTAGCCGTTCAACCGTGCACCATCCCTGCCCGCGTAGGACGTCTCCGCGTCTGGGCCGCCCTCGCGCACCGCGTCGGCCAGCGCCACCAGGTCGTCTTCATCGGGATGGGTGGGTAGCGGCCCGGCGTGCCGAACCAATTCCCACCCGCGCGGAGCCGTGATACGCCCGGCATGTCCCACGCATAGATCCCAGGAGTGCGGTTCCCGCGCAGTGGCGAGCGGACCGACCACCGCCGTCGAATCCGAGTAGACAAACGTCAACGTTGCCACTGCATAGTGCGGACACCCGGGCCGGCAACAGCGACGGGGTACGTTCACGATCGAAAGGCTATCGTGCGGAAACCCCGCCGAAGTGTCGGACACGCGCAACCGTTCGGAGCGCGATGTACAACCGTTACCATCGGCGCGTGAGCGATTCCCGCAGCTTCGGACGCAGCGGTCGGCCAGACGGCAGATCCGCATCGCGTCGACCGAGGCGTCGGGGCCGCGATTTGCGAGGTCCGCTGCTGCCGCCGACGGTGCCCGGATGGCGTAGCCGGGCCGAACGGTTTGATATGGCGGTTCTGGAGGCCTACGAACCCATCGAGCGTCGTTGGCAGGATCGGGTGTCCGAACTGGACATCGCGGTCGATGAGATTCCCCGCATCGCGGCCAAGGACCCGGAGAGTGTGCAGTGGCCACCGGAGGTCATTGCGGACGGTCCGATCGCGCTGGCCCGGCTGATCCCGGCTGGGGTCGATGTCCGCGGAAACGCTACACGGGCGCGAATTGTCTTGTTCCGCAAGCCAATCGAGCGGCGCGCAAAAGACACGCTCGAGCTTGGCGAATTGCTTCATGAGATTCTGGTGGCCCAGGTGGCAATTTACCTGGACGTAGATCCCACGGTCATCGATCCGACGATCGACGACGACTGACCGGCCGTCCCGCCGGTCGGGCTGGACTCGGATCAGATGATGCCGCGTTTGAGGCGTCGACGCTCGCGCTCGGACAAGCCACCCCAGATGCCGAAACGCTCGTCGTGCGCCAGCGCGTACTCCAGGCACTCATGGCGCACCTCGCACCCCAGGCAGATCTTCTTAGCCTCCCGGGTGGAGCCACCCTTCTCCGGGAAAAACGCCTCGGGATCCGTTTGCGCACAAAGGGCACGGTCTTGCCATTGCTCACTCGGCGGTTCTGCGGAGACCGGCAGGGGTTCGGGCTCGAATGCGGCGGGCGCATCGGGAACCAAACTCAAATGCGGTCGACCAATTTCCATCGATGGCACTGTCATCGCATCGACAGCCGAACCGGCAACGGTGTGCGGTGTGCCTCCCATTACGCCCCGAAGGTGCTCATAGGGCATGCCTCCGCCTCCTCCTAATAGGTACTGAAATGGTTTCCCACTGTTTTGATGTGCAGCTAACCCAATTCGAACTAGTGATCGAATCTCGGTCTGCGACACCGAAACCGGCCGGCCAACCGGGAAATGACACTGATGTGATTAGACACGGCTTGGCCAGCCTGGTCAAGCACTTCGGCGCATTTCCATATCATCTCGTGATCGAATTTCCGCGATTCTGTTTCAGTTGAGCCTTCGGCGTGTCGAGTGGATCTCATCACAGTGGGTGAAGCGGGCATGGCCCAGCTTTGTCCCGGGCTACCCTAGCGGCCCACGAGCGCTCCGCCGCCGGCAGGTACTGTCCTGCGATGTGAAGGTCACCGTTCTGGTCGGCGGAGTCGGCGGCGCCCGCTTCCTACTCGGGGTCCAGCACTTACTGGACCTGGGCCAGTTTGCCACACCCGACGATGACGCGCGGCACGAATTGACCGCAATAGTCAACATCGGCGACGACGCCTGGATCCACGGGCTGCGTATCTGCCCCGACCTGGACACCTGCATGTACACCCTGGGTGGCGGCGTCGATCCGGAACGCGGCTGGGGCCACCGTGACGAAACCTGGCACGCCAGAGAGGAACTCGCGCACTACGGCGTGCAACCCGACTGGTTCCAACTCGGCGACCGGGACCTGGCCACGCACCTGGTGCGCACCCAGATGCTGGGGGCCGGCTACCCGCTTTCGCAGGTCACCACGGCGCTGTGCGACCGCTGGCGGCCCGGCGCGACGCTGCTTCCCGCCAGCAACGATCGTTGCGAGACTCATGCGGTAATTACTGACCCCGTGGATAATTCGCCTCGGGCCATCCACTTTCAGGAGTGGTGGGTGCGCTATCGCGCCCAGCTGCCCACGCACAGCTTCGCCTACGTCGGCGCCGAAAAAGCCAGCGCCACAACCGAAGCGGTAGAAGCGATAAAGGCAGCCGACCTCGTCATGCTGGCACCGTCCAACCCAGTGGTTAGCATCGGCGCCATCCTGGCGGTGCCCGGTATGCGTGCCGCGCTGCGGGCCACCACCGCTCCGATCGTCGGCTACTCGCCGATCATCGACGGAAAACCATTGCGTGGCATGGCTGATGCATGCCTCTCGGTGATCGGAGTGGATTCCACCGCCGCGGCGGTTGGCCGGCACTATGGGGCCCGCAGCGCCACCGGGATCCTCGATGGCTGGCTGGTCGCCGAGGGCGACAGCGCCGACATCGAAGGCGTCGCGGTGGCATCGATACCCCTGCTGATGAGCGACCCGAAGGCAACGGCCGCCATGGTGCGAGCCGGGTTCGACCTGATGGGTGTGGCGCCGTGACCGATGCCAAGCTGCCGCCGACGGGCGAACACGGCACCGCCTCGGCCATCCAGATTCTACCCATTGCCGGCCTTCCCGACTTCCGCCCCGGCGACGATCTCGTTGCGGCCGTGGCGACCGCCGCACCGTGGCTGCGCGACGGTGATGTCGTCGTGGTCACCAGCAAGGTGGTGTCCAAGTGCGAGGGACGGCTGGTGGCGGCTCCCGAAGACCCGGAGCAGCGAGATCAGCTACGTCGCAAGCTGGTCGACGATGAGGCGGTGCGGGTGCTGGCACGCAAGGGCCGGACCCTGATCACCGAGAACCGGCTCGGGCTGGTGCAGGCCGCTGCCGGCGTGGACGGATCCAACGTGGGCAGATCCGAACTCGCTTTGCTGCCAATCGATCCCGATGCCAGTGCGGCCACCCTGCGTGCCGGGCTGCGCGAGCGGCTGGGCGTCACTGTCGCGGTGGTCGTCACCGACACCATGGGCCGCGCCTGGCGTAACGGGCAGATCGACGCCGCGGTCGGGGCCGCCGGCCTGGCGGTGCTGCACAACTATTCGGGTGCCGTGGACCGATATGGCAACGAGTTGGTCGTCACCGAAATCGCGGTTGCCGACGAGGTAGCCGCCGCCGCCGATCTGGTCAAAGGCAAACTGACCGCGATGCCGGTGGCGGTGGTTCGCGGTCTTCCAGAACATGTGGTGGGCGACCCCGACGCGACGGCTCGACAGCTGCTGCGGCCTGGCGCCGACGACCTCTTCTGGTTGGGCACCGCCGAGGCCATCGACCTGGGCCGCCAGCAGGCCCAACTGTTGCGCCGGTCGGTCCGTAGCTTTGCCGACCAACCGGTCGATGCGCAGCTCGTCGAGTCCGCCATCGCCGAGGCGCTCACCGCGCCGGCCCCGCATCACACTCGGCCGGTGCGGTTCGTCTGGCTGCAGACCGACGACACCCGCACTCGGCTGCTCGATCGCATGAAGGACAAGTGGCGAGCCGATCTCGCCGGCGACGGCCGGCCCGCCGACGCCGTTGAACGCCGGGTGGCTCGCGGCCAGATCCTCTACGACGCTCCCGAAGTCGTCATCCCGATGCTGGTGCCCGAAGGCGCACATGCCTACCCCGACGCCGCCCGCACCCAAGCCGAGCACACCATGTTCACCGTCGCGGTGGGAGCCGCCGTGCAAGCCCTGCTGGTCGCGCTGGCGGTGCGCGGACTGGGTAGTTGCTGGATCGGCTCGACCATCTTCGCGGCCGACCTGGTTCGCGAAGAGCTGGGGTTGCCGGCGGACTGGGAGCCGCTGGGCGCCATCGCCATCGGCTATGGTTCCGATCCACCCGCACCGCGCGACCCGGCGCTCGTCGGGGATTTGTTGATCCGCAAGTGAGCGGGATGAGGCGGCGGTACTGGACGCCATGAAGACGTTCGCGGGCAAGAGCGCCGCGTCGGCCGACAAGGTTCGCGGCGGCTACTACACGCCGGCGCCGGTGGCCCGCTTTCTTGCCCGCTGGGTGCTGCAAGCCGGGCCCAAGATTCTAGATCCCTCCTGCGGTGACGGCCGAATCCTGCGTGAACTGGCCAGCGCCAGTCGTGACGCCCGCGGTGTGGAACTCGTCGCGCACGAGGCCGCCAAGGCACGCAAGTTCGCGCCAGTGGACACCGAGGACCTGTTCACCTGGCTCGGCACCGCCAGGGGCGGCAGCTGGGATGGGGTGGCAGGCAATCCGCCGTATATCCGGTTCGGGAACTGGCCGGCAGACCAACGATCTCCGGCAATGGACCTAATGCGCCGCGCGGGCCTGCGCCCCACCAGACTGACCAACGCGTGGGTTCCGTTCGTCGTGGCAAGCACCACGTTGGTACGCGAGGGCGGACGGGTGGGTCTGGTGCTACCCGCCGAACTGCTTCAGGTCACCTATGCCGAACAATTGCGCCAATTTCTGTTGAGCCGCTTCCGTGACATCACGCTGGTGACCTTCGAACGATTGGTGTTCGACGGAGTTCTGCAGGAGGTCGTGTTGTTCTGCGGCGTGGTCGGCCGTGGCACCGCACGGATCCGCACGATCAATCTCCGCGACGCAGACGCTCTTGCCGGCACCGACTTCGGTGGCGAGGCGGCTCCAGCGCTCATGCACGAATCGGAGAAGTGGACCAAATACTTTCTCCGCCCCACCGCGATCCAGACGCTGCGCACGCTCAGGCAGTGCGACACCATGACCAGCCTGGGCAGGGTCGCCGAGGTGGACGTCGGAATCGTGACGGGCCGCAACACCTTCTTCACGTTCACCGACGACCAGGCCCGGCAATTGCGGCTAAAACAGCATTGCGTGCCCCTCGTTTCACGCAGCGCACAACTGCGCGGCCTGGTCTACGACCTCGATTGCCGAGCCGGCGATGTCGCCGCACAGCACCGCACCTGGCTGCTTGACGCTGCCCGCGAACCCACCGACCCAGCCCTGGTCGCGCACATCGAAGCCGGCGAGGCCGCCGGCGTCCACCGCGGCTACAAATGCTCCATCCGCAAGCCGTGGTGGCGCACACCGTCGCTATGGATCCCAGACCTGTTCATGCTGCGCCAGATTCACCGCGCCCCGCGCCTGACCGTCAACACCGCGGCGGCAACGAGCACCGACACCGTGCATCGGGTCCGGCTCAAGGCAACGCCGCCACAGCTCGACGCCACCGCACTGGCCACCGCGTTTCACAACAGCGTGACATTTGCTTTTGCCGAGATCATGGGCCGCAGTTACGGCGGCGGCATCTTGGAGCTCGAACCCGGCGAGGCCGAGCAGCTCCCCATTCCACCACCCACACCCGCCTGTGCCGAATTGGCGCGCGACGTCGACCTGCTGCTGAAGGCCAACGAAATTGACAAGGCGCTCGACATCGTGGACCGACATATCCTGATCGACGAGCTCGGCTTTTCGCCGCAGATCGTGACAGATTGTCGATCGGCATGGATGACGCTGCGCGATCGCCGGACCAAGCGAGGAGCCCGTTGAGTATCCGAGAGTCGACCATTGAGATCCTCACCCATTGGCGGGCCCCCGATCCTGCTCAGGATTCGTTGCGGCACTCCGTGCTGGCCTTTGTCCACGGACGACGCGATGCCTGTCGCCGCGCGTGCGAACCCGGCCACGTCACCGCGTCGACACTGGTGGTCGATTCGGCCAGCGATCGGGTGCTGCTGTGCTTGCATCGCCGGCTTGGCCGCTGGGTGCAGCTCGGCGGCCACTGCGAAGACGACGACGACGACATCGTCGCGGCGGCCTTGCGCGAAGCCACCGAGGAATCCGGGATCACCGGCCTGCGCATCGTGCCACAGCTGGTGGCCGTCCATGTGCACCCAGTGACGTGCTCACTGGGCGTACCGACCCGCCACCTCGACCTGCAGTTCGCCGCGCATGCGCCGGCCGGTGCCCGCATCGCCGTCAGCGAGGAATCCGAAGACCTGCGGTGGTGGCCGGCCGACGCATTGCCACCGGGAACCGACCACGCGCTGGACTACCTGGTCAAGCGCGCAATGCGGAATCACACATCAGACGAGTAACGGATGCCGCCGTCGGGAATGCACACCCCGGGCCACACCCGGGCGCCGCGCAGCAATTCGCAACGCGCGCCGATGTCGGCACCGTCGCCGATCACCCCGTCGCGGATCAGCGCCCGCGGACCAATACGCGCTCCGAAGCCGATGATCGATCGCTCGATGACGCTGCCCGCCTCGACCTTGACGCCGTCGAAGATGACTGCCCCGTCCAGCCGGGCGCCGGGACCGATCTCGGCACCCCGTCCGACGACCGTGCCGCCGATCAACAGCGCCCCGGGAGAAATCGCCGCGCCGTCGTGTACCAGCTGTTCGCCGCGGTGGCCGTGCAGGGCCGGCGAGGGGGCGATCCCACGCACCAGATCGGCCGAGCCACGCACAAAATCCTCCGGTGTCCCCATGTCGCGCCAGTAGGTGGCATCGACATAGCCGCACATTTTGACGCCGGGATCGGCCAGCAACGACGGGAACACCTCCCGTTCCACCGAGACTTCGCGGCCCCGCGGAATCCGGTCGATGACTTTGCGCCGGAAGACGTAACAGCCCGCGTTGATCTGATCGGTGGGCGGATCTTGTGTCTTTTCCAGAAACGCCGTCACCCGGCCGTCCGCGGTGGGAACACAGCCGAAAGCCCGCGGGTCGCCCACCCGCACCAGGTGCAGGGTGACATCCGCTTGGTTGGTTTGGTGAAATTCCAGCACCTGGCCCAGGTCGGCACCGGAAAGTACGTCGCCGTTGAACACCATCACGGTGTCATGACGAAGCTGTCCGGCGACATTGGCGATGCCACCACCGGTACCCAATGGACTGTCTTCGGTGACGTAGTCAATCTGCAGACCCAGCTTCGACCCGTCGCCGAATTCGGCCTCAAACACCTCGGCCCGGTAGGACGTGCTCAGGATCACGTGTTCGATTCCCGCTGCGGCGATGCGCGACAGCAGATGGGTGAGAAAAGGCAGCCCCGCCGTCGGCAACATGGGCTTGGGCGCCGACAACGTCAGCGGGCGCAGCCTGGTGCCCTTGCCGCCGACCAAGACCACCGCGTCGACGTCCTTGGTTGCCAACTCAGTGCCGCCCTTCTGTCAGCTTTCGCCGCGACCCGCGCACCATCAGCCGGGAGCGAACGGCCAGCGATCCTCGAAAAATCCAGCGCAACGGTGCCCACCACCAACCAGGATGCCGATCTGCAAGGAATATATATGTGCTTTTGTGATGTGCCGCCAGGTGATGCGCCGGATCACGCCCGGTGGAATGGCCCTTGTGATGCAGCACCTCGGCCGACGGTACGTACACGTTGAGCCAGCCGGCCCTGCCGAGCCGGTCGCCCAGATCCACGTCCTCCATATACATGAAGTAACGCTCATCGAAGCCGCCGACTTCGGTGAATGCCGCCCGTCGCACCAGCAGGCACGACCCCGACAACCACCCCACCGGCCGTTCGCTGGGCTCGAGGTGCTCCTGACGATAGGCCCTTGTCCACGGGTTGCCCGGCCACATCGGCCCGAGCACCGCGTGCATGCCGCCCCGGATGAAGCTGGGCAGCAGCCGCGCCGACGGGTACACCGACCCGTCCGGATCCCGGATAAGCGGCCCCAACGCTCCGGCTTGGGGCCAACGCTCAGCGGCCTCCAATAGTGCGTCAATACTTCCCGGACCCCATTGCACGTCGGGGTTTGCCACGATCACCCAGTTGTCCACCCAGCGTTCGTCGACCGCGTCGAGCTGGGCGACCGCGCGGTTCACCGCGGTTCCATATCCGAGATTGGATCCCGTCGGGTGCAGCCGCACGTTGGGGTAACGCTCGACTGCGGCCTCTGGCGCTCCGTCGATGGAACCATTGTCGGCCAACACGACACTCACCGGACGCTCCGTAGCCAGCGTCAGGGAGGCCAGAAACCGCTCCAAGTGCGGGCCCGGCGAGTAGGTCACCGCGACGACCGGCAGAACGTCAGTCACGCGTAGAGGGTAACGGTCGTCCGGGCGGCGCTCCCTGCGTTCCGCTGCATGCCGCGGCCAAGGCGGCGACGAGCGCTGCGCGCCAGGGCCGTAGCGGCGTCAGGCCCGCCGCGGCCCACTGCCCACCGGACAGCGCGGAGTAGCTCGGCCGCGGCGCCGGCCGGGGAAATTGGGCACTGCTAACCGGCCGGACCCGCTGGGTCTCGGCACCGCACGCTTCGAAGACCGCGCGAGCCTGCTCGAAGCGGGAGACTGCACCGGAGTTGGCGGCGTGCAGGACGCACCCCCGCAGACCGGTGTCGGCCACCTCCAGCAAGGCAGCGGCAAGGTCGGCGACATAGGTCGGTGAGCCGATCTGGTCGTCCACCACATCGATGGGACCGTCGCCTCCGGCCAACCGTTGCATCACAGCAACAAAATCCTTGCCGGCTCCACCGGTGTACACCCAGGCGGTTCGCACCACGACGGCCTCGGAATGTGCCGCTAGCACGGCCCGTTCGCCGGCGAGCTTGCTGCGCGCGTACACCCCTTGGGGTGCGGTGTGGTCGCTGGGTTCATAGGGACGCGGCTCGGTGCCGTCGAACACGCCGTCAAATACGTAGTCGGTGGAGACGTGGATGAGCCGCGCACCTACGCGCGCGCACGCGCGGGCGAGGATTTCCGGTCCGGTGGCATTAACGGCGTAGGCCCGTGATTCCTCCGTCTCGGCGCCGTCGACATCGGTGTAGGCCGCGCAGTTGATCACCACATCGCCGGTTTGGATGATCCGATCGGCCGCCGCGGGGTCGGTGATGTCCCATTGCGACGACGTCTTTGCCAACATCGTGCGGTCCTGACCGGCTGACAGAGCGGCCAAGAAGCCGCCCAGCTGCCCACCTGCGCCGGTGATAACCAGCCGTCCCGACGTGCTCGACATGTGTTTGAGTCTGGCACGCCGGACCGAGCTACAAAGAAACCGGCTGTGATACAAGTAACCTACAGTGATGCCTGTGCAACGTGTGGCTCGTGCGGCCCGTGCGGTTTCCACGGCATTGGCCGTCGTCGTCGTCCTCGGCACCGGACTGGCATGGACCAGCGTTCGGTCCTTCGAAGACGGCATCTTCCACATGTCCGCCCCCTCGCTGGGGCACGGCGGCGACGACGGTGCGATCGACATTCTGTTGGTTGGCCTGGACAGCCGCACCGACGCACATGGCAACCCACTAACCGCGCAGGAACTGGCGACCCTGCGAGCCGGCGACGAGGAAGCGACCAATACCGACACGATCATCCTGATCCGGATCCCCAACAACGGGAAATCGGCCACCGCGATCTCCATTCCGCGCGATTCCTACGTCCAGGCCCCGGGCCTGGGCAAGACCAAGATCAATGGCGTCTACGGCCAAACCCGAGAGACCAAGCGAGCCAATCTGGTCCAAGCCGGCGCCTCGGCCGCCGAAGCTGCGGCCGCGGGTACCGAGGCTGGGCGCGAGGCGCTGATCAAGACCGTGGCCGATCTCACCGGAGTCACCGTCGATCACTACGCCGAGATCGGACTGCTCGGTTTCGCGTTGATCGCCGACGCACTCGGTGGCGTCGACGTCTGCCTCAAAGAGGCTGTCTACGAGCCGCTTTCGGGCGCCGACTTCCCGGCCGGGCGGCAAAAACTCAACGGTCCGCAGGCGCTCAGTTTCGTCCGGCAGCGCCACGAGTTGCCCCGGGGCGACCTCGACCGCGTGGTGCGTCAGCAAGCCGTGATGGCCACGCTGGCGCACCGGGTGATATCCGGCAAAACGCTGTCCAGCCCGGCCACGCTGAGACGCTTGCAGCAGGCGGTGCAGCGCTCGGTGGTGCTGTCCTCTGGCTGGGACATCATGGACTTCGTGCAGCAGCTACAGGAGCTGGCTGGCGGCAACGTCGCGTTCGCCACCATCCCGGTGCTCGACGGGTCCGGCTGGAGTGACGACGGCATGCAAAGTGTGGTTCGGGTGGACCCGCACCAGGTTGCCGACTGGGTGGCCGGTCTGTTGCACGAGCAGAATGAGGGCAAGACCGAACAGCTGGCCTACACGCCGGCCAAGACCACCGCCAATGTGGTCAACGACACCGACATCAACGGCCTGGCGGCGGCGGTGTCGGAGGTGCTGACCGCCAAGGGATTTGCCACCGGCATGGTGGGCAACAACGATGGCGGACACGTGCAGGGCAGCCAGGTGCGGGCCGCCAAGACAGACGACCTGGGCGCGCAGCAGGTGGCCACGGAGCTGGGCGGGTTGCCGGTCGTCGCCGACCAGTCGGTACCGGCCGGATCGGTGCGGGTGGTGCTGGCCAACGACTACAGCGGCCCGGGCTCCGGCCTCGGGGGCGGCGGCTCCGTATCATCCGCCCGTGCGGCGAGCACCGGGTCCTCGGACACCGCTCCCCCGCCGTCGCCGATCCTCACCGCCGGTTCCGACCAGCCGGAATGCATCAACTGACCACTCTAAGCGAAGCGATTCTCGACCCGATAGTGCGGGCCGATCCGGTCGGGCCGCGCATTACGTACTACGACGACGCCACCGGCGAGCGCATCGAGCTGTCCGCGGTGACCATGGCCAATTGGGCGGCCAAGACCGGCAATCTGTTGCGTGACGAGCTGGCCGCCGGACCGACCAGCCGGGTCGCGGTGCTGCTGCCCGCCCACTGGCAGACTGCGGCGGTCCTGTTCGGCGTGTGGTGGATCGGCGCCGAGGTGGTTCTCGACGGCGCGGCCGATCTGGCCCTGTGCACCGCAGATCGGCTGGACGAAGCCGACAACGCGGTCTCCGGCGGCGAGGTGGCCGTGCTGTCGCTGGACCCGTTCGGCCGGCCGGCGGCCGACTTGCCGGTCGGCGTCACCGACTACGCGACCGCCGTACGGGTGCACGGCGACCAGATCATTGCCGAACGCCACCCCGGCCCGGCGCTGGCCGGCCGAGCCGTCGATCGAGTGCTGGCCGACTGCGCGGAATCGGCGGCACGGACGGGTATCACGGCAACGGATCGGGTGCTCTCCACCGCATCTTGGCCCGGTCCCGGCGAGTTGGTGGACGGCTTGCTGGCGATCTTGTCGGTGGGCGCGTCGCTGGTGCAGGTCGCCAACCCCGATCCGGCCGCGCTGCCACGCAAGATCGAGACCGAAAAGGTCACTCGCGCGCTGTGAGCCGGGCGACCAACGCGTCCACTATTCATGTTGATATCGCGATATTTCGATGTTAACGTCGTGGCCGACGCTGAATGACACAGCGATAGACCGACAACGACGATAGGAAGGTTGCAGCCATGGCGGCGTATGGACTGTTGGCAAAGGCGGCCACATTGGTAGTGCACGGGGTGGTCGGGGCGGCCGCATACGACGTGGTCCGCAAGGCCGCGAAGAAGGCTCCACTGCACCAGACCGCCGTATCGGCGGCCGAGCTGGGCTTGCGCGGCACCCGCAAGGCTGAGGAAGCCGCGGAGTCGGCCCGGCTCAAGATTTCCGACGTGATGTCGGAGGCGCGTGAGCGCATCGGCGAGGAGGCGCCCACTCCTGCCGTCGCAGTCCACGACCACGACCACTGATCCGGCGATATGTCCCTCGCCATCGTTAAGGACGTTGCCACCAGCGACGACGCCACCGAGACCGCCGACCTGGTCGTAGTCTCCGACGCGGCCGGACGGATGCGGGTGCAGGTCGACTGGGTCCGCGGCAATCCCCGGCGGGCCGTGGCAGTCGAGGAGGCCGTGGCCAAGCAGACCGGCGTGCGCGTCGTGCATGCCTATCCGCGTACCGGGTCGGTCGTGGTGTGGTACTCGCCGCGACGATGCGAACGCTCCTTGGTACTGGAGGCGATCAGGGGTGCCGAACACGTGGCCGCGGAGCTGATCCCGACGCGCGCGCCGCATTCCTCGGAGATCCGCAATGCCGATGTTCTTCGCATGGTCATCGGGGGTGCGGCGCTGGCCCTGCTCGGGGTACGCCGCTACGTCTTCGCCCGCCCACCGCTGCTCGGACCCAGCGGCCGGATGGTCGCCACCGGCGTGACCATCTTCACCGGCTACCCGTTCCTGCGTGGCGCCCTGCGTTCGCTGCGTTCCGGGAAGGCCGGCACCGATGCGCTGGTGTCGGCGGCGACGGTGGCAAGCCTCATCCTGCGCGAGAACGTCGTCGCGCTGACCGTGCTATGGCTGCTCAATATAGGCGAATACCTGCAGGATCTGACCCTGCGGCGGACCCGACGGGCGATCTCCGAGCTGCTGCGCGGCAACCAGGACACGGCGTGGATCCGCCTCACCGAGGGCGCCACCGCCGGGACCGAAGTGCAGGTGCCGATCGATAGTTTGCAGATCGGTGACGAGGTCGTCGTCCATGACCACGTCGCCATCCCGGTCGACGGTGAGGCGGTCGACGGTGAAGCCATCGTCAACCAGTCCGCGATCACCGGCGAAAACCTGCCGGTCAGCATCACTCCCGGAATGTACGTACACGCGGGTTCGGTGGTGGTGCGTGGACGGTTGGTGGTGCGGGCCCAGGCGGTCGGCAACCAAACCACCATCGGGCGCATCATCACCCGAGTCGAAGAGGCCCAGCTGGACCGGGCGCCCATTCAGACGGTCGGCGAGAACTTCTCCCGCCGCTTCGTGCCCACCTCGTTCATCGTCTCCGGTATCACCTTGCTGCTGACTGGGGATGTGCGCCGCGCGATGACCATGCTGCTGATCGCCTGCCCGTGCGCGGTGGGCCTGTCCACCCCGACTGCGATCAGCGCGGCAATCGGAAACGGTGCCCGCCGCGGGATCCTGATCAAGGGCGGATCCCACCTCGAACAGGCGGGCCGGGTGGACGCGATCGTCTTCGACAAGACCGGGACGCTGACCGTCGGCCGCCCAGTAGTCACCAATATCATTGCCATGCACAAAGATTGGGAACCCGAGCAGGTGCTGGCATACGCCGCCAGCTCGGAGATCCACTCGCGACACCCGCTGGCCGAAGCGGTGATCCGCTCGACCGAAGAACGCCGCATCAGCATTCCCCCACACGAGGAGTGCGAAGTCTTGGTCGGCCTGGGCATGCGAACCTGGGCCGACGGCAGGACCCTGCTGCTGGGCAGCCCATCGCTGCTGCGCTCCGAGAAAGTCAAGGTGTCCAAGAAGGCATCGGAGTGGGTCGACACGCTGCGCCGCCAGGCGGAAACCCCGCTGCTGCTCGCCGTGGACGGCACCCTGGTTGGCCTGATCAGCCTCCGAGACGAGGTCCGTCCCGAGGCGGCCGAGGTGCTGACGAAGCTGCGGGACAGCGGCATCCGCCGGATTGTCATGCTCACCGGCGACCACCCCGACATCGCCGAGGTAGTCGCCGACGAGCTGGGCATCGACGAGTGGCGCGCCGAGGTGATGCCCGAAGACAAGCTCGAGGTGGTGCGTGAGCTGCAGAGCGACGGCTACGTGGTCGGGATGGTCGGGGACGGCGTCAACGATGCCCCGGCGCTGGCCGCCGCCGACATCGGGATAGCGATGGGCCTGGCTGGCACCGACGTCGCCGTCGAGACCGCCGACGTGGCGCTGGCCAACGACGATCTGCACCGGCTGCTCGACGTGCGGGACCTCGGCGCCCGGGCAGTGGAGGTAATCCGGGAGAACTACGGCATGTCGATCGCCGTGAACGCCGCCGGTCTATTGATCGGCGCCGGTGGCGCACTCTCGCCGGTGCTGGCCGCGATTCTGCACAACGCCTCGTCGGTGGCGGTGGTGGCCAACAGCTCCCGGCTGATCCGCTACCGGCTCGACTGAGGCCCAGCGGGATCGCCGCCGGTGCAGGGCTCGCCACAGCCTCAGCAGCCGCAGTCGTGACCTCGCCAGGCTCGGACGCCCTGCCAAAGCGCGATCGCCGCGATGACCAGCCCGATCGCCGGATCGATCCACCATCCGCCCGGCCAGCCGGCAGTTACCGCGAGGCCGACCAAGACCGCGGCGGCCTGTGCGGCACACAGGTAATTTTGGGTGCCCTCGCCCTCCGTGGCCCCAGAAGCCAGCCGTGCGCCCAGCCGGCGGTTGGCCCAACCGAGAACTGGCATCAGCACCAGGGCGCTCGCGGTCAACCCGATGCCGATCACTGAGGTCTCAGCCCGGCACCCGCCGGCCAGGTCGCGGATGGATTCCACAGCGATATAGGGTGCCGTCAACCAGAACGACACCGCCACTCCACGCTGCGCGAATCGCTCGGCCGTTTCGGACATCGTGCGGTCACCGGTGAAGCGCCACAGCACCATCGCGCTGGCCAGGCCCTCAGATCCGCCACCCAGCGCCCACGCGGTCAGTGCGATGGACCCGACCGCCAGGCCCTGCCACAGCCCGATGCCGCCTTCGACCAGCAACACCACCAGGCTGACCCAGGCCAGCCGGCGCGCCCACCCGACATTCCGCTGCCAGTCGGCATCCCGCGCGACCCCGGCCGATGTCTCCAGCGTGGTCACATCGCAGCAGCCGGCTTGCGGCGAGGTCCTGGCATCCACCCCGACGATGTTAGATGCAAGACCGGTGCGGCGGTGGTTT
This sequence comes from Mycobacterium basiliense, assembly GCF_900292015.1. Taxonomy (NCBI): domain Bacteria; kingdom Bacillati; phylum Actinomycetota; class Actinomycetes; order Mycobacteriales; family Mycobacteriaceae; genus Mycobacterium; species Mycobacterium basiliense. The sequence continues at coordinate 1,335,202 of NZ_LR130759.1, read as the reverse complement.
GTCCAGCTCGGCGGGTGTGCCGATGACTGTTCGCGGCCCCGGGGCTCGAGGCGCCGGCAGCGCTTGTGGTTAATGTGTCTAACCAACAGCTCCTTGAGGAGATTTCCGATGATGTGCACCCGAACGACACCGGGCTATCGCGCCGCTGTGCTGCGCCAGGAGAACCCGGACATTCGGATGGCGCACTAGGGAAGGGCCGGCCATGCTGAAGGACAATCCCGCCAAACCACTTGACGGCTTCCGGGTGCTTGATTTCACCCAGAACGTCGCTGGCCCCCTGGCTGGACAGGTGCTGGCGGATCTGGGGGCCGAGGTCATCAAGGTCGAGGCGCCGGGCGGTGAAGCGGCCCGCCAGATCACCGCGGTACTTCCCGGACGCCCCCCGCTAGCCACCTACTTTCTGCCCAACAACCGGGGAAAAAAGTCGGTGGCGGTGGACCTGACCAACGACGCGGCCAGACAACAGATAGTGCGACTCGCCGACACCGCCGACGTCGTGCTGGAGGGGTTTCGTCCCGGGGTGATGGAACGCATGGGCCTTGGCCCCGACGACTTGCGATCACGCAATCCCAAACTGATCTACGCCCGCCTTTCGGCGTTCGGCGGCAACGGTCCGCACGGCACGCGGCCCGGGGTCGACCTGATGGTCGCCGCTGAGGCCGGCATGACCACCGGCATGCCCACCCCGGATGGCAAACCGCAGATCATTCCATTCCAACTGGTGGACAACGCCAGTGGCCACGTGTTGGCCCAGGCGGTGCTGGCCGCGCTACTCAACCGCGAACGCCACGGTGTGGCCGACACCGTCCGAGTGGCGATGTACGACGTTGCGGTGGGACTGCAGGCCAACCAGCTGACCATGCACCTCAACCGCCGCAGCGACGATCGTCCGAAACCCGAGGAGGCACCGACCGGCAAGCGACGCAAGCGGGTCGGTTTCGCCACCCAGCCATCGGATGCGTTTCGGGCCGCCGACGGTTACCTGCTGATCAGCGCATACGTGCCTAAGCATTGGCACAAGCTGTGCCACATCATCGGCCGTCCGGATCTTTTGGACGACGAGCGGTTCATCGACCAGCGAGCGCGTGCGGTCAACTACCCCGAGCTGACCGAAGAACTCGAGTCGGCCCTGGCGGCAAGGACCGCCGCCGAATGGGTCGAGCTGCTGCACGAAGGCGGCCTGATGGCGTGCCTCGCCTACACCTGGAAACAGGTCGTGGAAACCCCGCTGTTCGCCGAGAATGACCTTGCCCTCCCGGTCGGCAGCGGCGAGCACGCCGTCACCGTGATTCGCACCCCGGCACGCTACGCGAGCTTCAGAGCCGTACTCGCCGATCCCCCGCCGGCGCCTGGCCAGCACAATGACCTGTTTCTGACCGAATCCTAAGTTATCTAGTTGCCAGCCATGCCCTAGTTTTGAATTGCCGATGAATCCGCACCCGGCCTCGGCGAATCGCACCAGCAATCATGCAGGATTTTGACCAGACGCCCTGCCAAGCTTCATAGATTTGCGCAACGCAAATATGACCTGCCTTGTTCGCAACGCTCGGTGGACACTGGATGGAAACACCACGTTGAGGCCGGTGCTGAAAGGTCGTCAGCTCACGGTTGCCCGTCCGCCCGGACGACCATGTTGACCGGTTTCGAGGAGCCAAGAATGAGCACCGCTATCAAGAAACCCGTCGACACCCCGGAATCGCGGTCTCGGTCGATCCTGACCGATCTGAGGCACGACTTTCCCGCGTCTCTGGTGGTCTTCCTGGTCGCACTGCCGCTCTCGCTAGGAATCGCCATCGCCTCCGGGGCTCCGCTGATGGCCGGCTTGATCGCTGCAGTGGTGGGTGGCATCGTCGCCGGATCGCTGGGCGGGTCGTCGGTTCAGGTCAGTGGTCCGGCCGCGGGTCTGACCGTGGTGGTCGCCGGACTGATCGATCAGGTCGGTTGGCCGATGTTGTGCCTAATGACCATCGGCGCGGGTGTGCTGCAGATCGCATTCGGCCTGAGCCGGTTGGCGCGCGCGGCGCTGGCCATCGCCCCGGTCGTGGTGCACGCCATGCTGGCGGGCATCGGTGTCACCATCGCATTGCAGCAGGTTCACGTTCTGATGGGCGGTTCGTCGCACAGCTCCGCGTGGCAAAACATCGCCGCGTTGCCGAACGGCGTCCTCCATCACGAACTGCATGAAGTGATCGTTGGCGCAACGGTCATCGTCATCTTGTTGGCGTGGTCGAAGCTGCCCGCGAGGGTGCGCATCATTCCCGGCCCACTGGTCGCTATCGCCGGGGCGACCGCGCTGTCGCTGGTTATCGACCTGCACGTGGAGCGAATCAACCTTTCCGGCAACTTCTTCGAGGCGATCCAGCTACCCCATCTGGCCCAGCTGGCCCCCAACGGGCAGCCGTGGTCCACGGACATCAGCGTCATAGCCGTCGGTGTCCTGACAATCGCGCTCATCGCCAGCGTCGAATCGCTGCTGTGCGCGGTCGGCGTCGACAAACTGCACCAGGGACCGCGCACGAATTTCAACCGGGAAATGATCGGGCAGGGCAGCGCCAACGTGGTGTCCGGAGTGCTGGGTGGCCTGCCCGTCACCGGGGTCATCGTGCGCAGCTCGGCCAACGTGGCCGCCGGCGCTCGCACCCGAATGTCAGCGGTGCTGCACGGCGTATGGGTCCTGCTGTTTGCCTCGCTCTTCACCAACCTTGTGGAGCTCATACCCAAGGCGGCGCTGGCCGGCCTGCTCATCGTGATCGGCGCCCAGCTCGTCCGATTGGCCCACATCAAGATCGCCTGGCGCACCGGCAACTTCGCGATCTACGCCATCACCATCGTGTGCGTCGTCTTTCTCAATTTGCTGGAGGGCGTGATTATCGGGCTTGCCGTTGCGATCGCCTTCCTGCTGATCCGGGTGGTACGCGCTCCCATTGAGGCCCAGCTGGTAAGCGAGGAAGCCAAGCATTGGCGCGTCGATATCGACGGCACGTTGAGCTTCTTGCTGTTGCCACGTCTGACCAAGGTGCTCTCCACGCTGCCGAAGGCAACGGACGTGACGCTGACACTGAACGCGGATTACATCGATCACTCCATCTCCGAAGCCATCTCCGATTGGAAGACTGCCCACGAAGCGACCGGCGGCACGGTGACCATCATCGAGCACTCGCCGGCAAACCTGGTCAGCGCCCACAGCAGCCCACCAAAACGTCACTACGTTTCCAAGTCTGGACCGTGGCCCTCCCGACGCGACAAGCAGCCGGACAATGACGCCTCCATACTCGACGGCGTCGAGGAATACCACCGCAATGGCGTTAACACGCTGCACCACCACGTGCCCGAGCTGATAGATCCGGCGAACCCGGACACGGTGTTCCTCACCTGTGCCGATTCCCGAATCCTGCCCGACGTCATCACCGCGAGCCGGCCCGGTGACCTCTACATCGTGCGAAACGTCGGCAACTTGGTACCCACCGACCCGGCCGAACGGTCGGTCGACGCCGCGCTGGACTTCGCGGTCAACCAGCTTGGCGTGAGTTCGGTTGTCGTCTGCGGACATTCGTCGTGCCGCGCGATGGCGGCACTACTGGAGAACGGCGGCAACTCCGCGACCCCGATGGACCAGTGGCTAGCACATGCCGGCGAAAGCCTGGCCGCATATCGGGATCACCATCCGGCGCGGCTGAGCGCGATGTCCAACGGCTTCGGCGAGGTGGACCAGCTGGCGATCGTCAACGTGTCCGTCCAGCTTGAACGGCTCGCTCGCCGTCCAATCTTGGCGGCCGCATTGGCTTCTGGCGCGGTCAAGGTCCACGGTATTTTCTTCGATTTCAACACGGTCCACGTCCATGAGGTGAATGGGAGCGGCATCGTCTCGTCCGCTCAACCACTGAGCAAACAATAACGGTCGTCCACGTCCGCCAGCTTGCTCGAGTCAGACGAAAGCCGTCGACGCCCAACTACGCCTGCCCACCCCAGATCGTTGGCAGCAGATGGCGTCGACTCCCACTGGCGGATCCGCCGTGGTGCGGCCCAGTCCCCGCGGGCGCCGTCAGCGCAACAGCGCCCGCGACATCACCACGCGCTGGATCTGGTTGGTGCCCTCGTAGATCTGGGTGATTTTGGCGTCCCGCATCATCCGCTCGACCGGAAAATCGACGGTGTAGCCGGCGCCGCCGAACAACTGCACCGCGTCGGTGGTGACTTCCATCGCCACATCTGAGGCCATGCACTTCGACGCCGCTGAGATGAACCCCAGGTTCGATTCGCCGCGCTCGGCGCGGGCGGCAGCGCTGTAAACCATCAATCGGGCGGCCTCCACCTTCATCGCCATGTCGGCGAGCATGAACTGCACCGCCTGGAAATCACTCACCGCCTGCCCGAACTGCTTGCGGTCCTTGGTGTAGGCGATCGCGGCATCCAAAGCCCCCTGCGCGATACCTACCGCCTGGGCACCGATGGTCGGGCGAGTGTGATCCAGGGTGGCCAACGCGGTCTTGAAACCGGTGCCCGGCTCACCAATGATCCGGTCACCGGGAACCCGGCAGTTCTCGAAGTACAGCTCGGTGGTGGGCGAGCCCTTGATACCCAGCTTGCGTTCCTTGGGGCCGACCGCAAAGCCTTCGTCGTCCTTGTGCACCATGAACGCCGAAATACCGTTGGCACCCTTGTCCGGATCGGTCACCGCCATCACGGTGTACCACGTTGATTTACCGCCGTTGGTGATCCAGCACTTCGCGCCGTTGAGGATCCAGTCGTCACCGTCCGCCTTGGCGCGGGTGCGCATCGACCCGGCATCCGAACCTGCCTCGCGCTCACTCAGGGCGTAGGAGGCCATCGCGCTGCCATCGGCCAGCGATGGCAATACCTGCTTTTTGAGGTCGTCTGAGCCGCGCAGGATCAGACCCATGGTGCCCAGCTTGTTGACCGCGGGGATGAGCGACGCCGATGTGTCGACCCGGGCGACCTCTTCGATGACAATGCAGGCAGCCACCGAGTCGGCACCCTGGCCGCCGTACTCCTCGGGCACGTGCACGGCGTTGAAGCCCGATGCATTCAGCGCCTCCAAGGCCTCCTGCGGGAACCGCGAATTCTCGTCCACGTCCGCGGCGTGCGGAGCGATTTCCTTTTCCGCCAGTGCACGAATCGCCGCCCGCAACTCCTGGTGCTCCTCAGGGAGCTGGAACAAATCGAATGTCGGGTTTCCGGCCCAACCAGCCATGACGGCCTCCTTCTAGTCGCGGGTTAACTTACCCGCAAGCCTCTGCAGTTCCGCATCCTTGGCCCGCACGGTCTGTGCCAGCTGGTCTTGAAATGCGACGATCCGTGCCCGCAACCGCGGATCGGTTGATCCCAGTATCCGCACGGCCAGCAGGCCGGCGTTGCGGGCACCGCCGATGGACACCGTGGCCACCGGCACCCCGGCCGGCATTTGCACGATCGACAGCAGCGAGTCCAGGCCGTCGAGCCGCGCCAGCGGCACCGGCACCCCGATCACCGGCAGCGGCGTGGCGGAGGCGACCATGCCGGGCAGGTGGGCCGCACCGCCGGCGCCGGCGATGATCACCTCAATGCCGCGGTCGGCGGCGCCGCGCGCGTAGTCGAACATCACATCCGGGGTGCGATGCGCGGAAACCACCCGAACCTCGATCGGGATGTCGAATTCGGCCAGCGCCGTGGCGGCATCGGCCATCACCGACCAGTCGCTGTCGCTGCCCATGATCACCGCGACCCGGGCCTGTCGGGTCATATCCGCCGCTCCTTCGCCTCGCCGCGCTCCCCATCGTCACCGACCGCGTGCGGATCCCATCCGTCCGTCCACTGTCCGTGTGACAACCAGTGTGCCGCTAGCTCCGCCCGTTCACCCAGCACGGCGACGCTTGCCGGGTCCATGCCGAGTAAGTTGATGTGCCCCACCTTGCGCCCGGGGCGTTCCATCTTGCCGTACAGGTGCACCCGGGCATCGGGCATGCGTGCCAGCAGGTGATGCAACCGCTCATCCAGGGCCATCGCCGGCGGCTGGGCCGCACCCAGCACGTTGGCCATCACCGTCACCGGGACGATGGCGTCGGTGTCCCCGAGCGGGTAGTCCAGCACCGCACGCAAGTGCTGCTCGAATTGGCTGGTCCGCGACCCGTCCATGGTCCAGTGGCCGGAGTTGTGCGGGCGCATCGCGAGCTCGTTGACCACCAAGGTGCCCTCGGTGGTCTCGAAAAGCTCGACGGCCAGCACACCGACCACTCCGAGCTCGGCGGCCAGCCGCAAGGCCAGCCGCTGCGCGGCGCCGGCCGAATCGTCGGACAACGCCGGCGCGGGCGCGATAACCAGCACGCAGATGCCATTCCGCTGCACCGTCTCCACCACCGGCCACGCCGCGCCTTGGCCGAATGGCGAGCGCGCCACCAGCGCCGACAACTCCCGGCGCAGCTGCACTCGCTCCTCAACCAGCACCGGGACTCCGCCAGCCAGGTAGTCGCGGGCGATGTCGCGGGCATCCGCCAGATCGCGGGCCATCCGCACGCCACGGCCGTCGTAGCCGCCCCGTACCGCCTTGACCACCAGCGGTGCGTCTACCCGCCCGGCAAATGCGTCGAGTTCCGCCAGGCCATCGAGACGGTCGATGCCCACATATCGCGGCACCGGCACACCCAGCTCCTGCAGCCGGTGTCGCATGATGAGCTTGTCCTGGGCATGTACCAAAGCGTGTGGGGGTGGTGCCACCGACACACCTTCGGCCACCAGCTTGTCCAGCAATTCGGCGGGCACGTGCTCGTGATCGAATGTCAGCACGTCGGCTCCGGCAGCGACACGGCGCAGGTCTTCCAGATCGGTGTGCGATCCGAGCACCACGTTGGGCGTCACCTGCGCTGCGGGATCGTCGGCCCCCTCGGCCAGCACGCGCAGGTTCTGCCCCAGCGCGATCGCGGCCTGATGGGTCATTCGGGCTAGTTGGCCACCGCCAATCATGGCGACCACGGGGGTGCGGGGTTTCGGCACGGCCATCATGGTGTCATGGCCCATGACCGGCGTGTTTGGCGGCTATGGCACCGAATCGTTATATATCATTTTGCGTCGTTTTCGTGTCGATCCGTACACTGACGTGTTGTGTCCTTTGCCGATGCCACGATCGCGCGTCTTCCGGGGGTGGTTCAGCCCTACGCGCAGCGTCACCATGAACTGATCAAATTTGCCATCGTCGGCGGCACCACGTTCATCATCGACTCAGCGATCTTCTACACGCTGAAGCTGACCATTCTGGAACCCAAGCCGGTCACCGCAAAGGTAATCGCCGGGATCGTCGCGGTCATCGCCTCCTACGTGTTGAACCGGGAATGGAGCTTCCGCGACCGCGGCGGCCGCGAGCGCCACCATGAGGCGCTGCTGTTCTTCGCCTTCAGCGGCGTCGGGGTGCTGTTGAGCATGGCGCCGCTATGGATCTCCAGCTACGTCTTGCAGCTGCGGGTGCCCATGGTGTCACTGACCTTGGAAAACATCGCGGACTTCATCTCGGCCTACATCATCGGCAACCTGTTGCAGATGGCGTTCCGCTTCTGGGCTTTCCGGCGCTGGGTGTTCCCCGACGAGTTCGCGCGCAACCCGGACAAGGCGCTGGAATCGGCCCTCACCGCGGGCGGCATCGCCGAGGTCTTCGAGGACGAGATCGAGGGCGGCAACGTCACCCTGCTGCGCTCCTGGCGTCATAGGGCCGGCCGGGCCAACCGCGCGGATCTGCGGTCGGCGGCTCAGCTGGGGGCTTCCTCTGAACCCAGGGTGTCAAAGACCTCGTGATACAGCAGCGCGTGCACTTCACGCAGGCGCGGAATGTTGTAGAACTCCAGCGGATCATGTGACGCTGACTCGATAATCAGCGTCCCGGTGCGAAACATCCGTTCGAGAATCCGGTCCCGGAACTCCACACTGTTGATCCGCGCCAACGGTATGTCGATCCCACTTCGGGTGAGCACTCCGCTCCGATACATCACCCGCCGATTGGTCACCACGAAATGTGTGGTCAGCCAAGTCAGGAACGGCCAGAGCGTGAGCCAGCCAACGATCACCAGCCAGATGCCCCAAATGACACCGTGAATGATGTTCTTCGCCAGCTGCTGCCACGGGGTGGAGTTGACGAACCCTGACCCCAATGCGGCCAGCCCGGTAACCAGAATCAGCACCACGACCGGCCAGATCAACCGATTCCAGTGTGGGTGACGATGCAGGACGACCCGCTCACCCGCAGCCATGGAATTGTCCGGATAGCGCATGGTGGCGACCTTAGCCGTCCCGGGCTGCCGTTCGCTTGTTGATGGCCCTGGGAGGGCAGTTACTACCGCAAATGCACCACGTCGCCGGCCGAAACCAAGACGCTCTCCTGCGATGCGTCTGGCCCGCCGGCGCGGGTTTGCACACACAGCCGGCCCTGTTCGTCGATGTCCAACGCGGTGCCGACCAGTTCACGGCCACCGGGCAGCTGAGCGCACACCCTCGAGCCAATCGTCAGGCTGACGGCCCGGTAGGCGGTGATCAGCTGCGGATCGGCTAGCCGCCACTGGGCGATCCGCGCCGCCAGCTCGCGCAGGAGCCGGCAGGCAAGTTGGTCGCGATCGGGCGCGGAGACACCGAGGTCGAACAGAGAGGTCGCCCCGGGACCGTCGACCTCCTCCGGCGCCTGTGTGACGTTGAGGCCCACACCGATCACGGCGAACGGCTGTGCGATCTCGACCAGAATGCCCGCCAGCTTCGCCTTGGCGGCTGCCGAGCCGGCCAAGACGTCGTTGGGCCACTTCAGGCCCGTTTCGACGGCGGTGGGCGCCAGCAAGGGGGCCACGGCGTCGAGCACCGCCAATCCGGTGGCCAGGGGCAGCCAGCCCCACCGCACCGTCGGGACGTCGCGCACAACCACGCCGACCGACATGGTGAGCTGCGCCCGGGGCGCCGCCGACCAGCTGCGACCAAGACGCCCCCGCCCGGCGGTCTGGTGTTCGGCGATCAGCACACTCGCGCCGATGTCGACTCCTGCGGCCGCGCGTGCCAGCAGATCGGCGTTGGTGGAACCGGTCTGCTCGACGACATCGAGTTGTCGCCACGCCGATTCCGCGCCGAGCACCTCGTCGCGCAGCGCATGCACATCCAGCGGGTCGCGTTGCCTCACCCGGTCAGCCTAGAGGGCAAGCGCCCCGCTAACCCGCTGTTCCGACGAGCGCCCGTTTGTGCCCGCCGGTGCCGGCGGCGGCCACGGGGCGGTTCGCCATGAGGTGAGCACCCCACCTGCCAGAAGCGGCAGCGTAACGCGGAACCGGAGCGTTTGCTCCGATTTATCGGCAATGTTGTGCGGGACGCCCGACCGATGTTGTGTGGGACGCCGGACCGATCAAAAATGTCGCTGCCGATACCATCAAACCCATGACCAGCGTTACCGACCACTCGGCTCATTCCGCAGAGCCTGCCGCCGAGCACACCATCGATATCCACACCACGGCCGGCAAGCTCGCCGAGCTGCACAAGCGCCGCGCAGAGTCGTTGCATCCGGTCGGTGAGGCCGCCATCGAGAAGGTACACGCCAAGGGCAAGCTGACGGCCCGGGAGCGGATCTACGCGCTGCTGGACGAGGACTCGTTCGTCGAGCTGGACGCGCTAGCAAGGCACCGCAGCACCAACTTCGGCCTGGAAAGCAACCGACCGCTGGGCGATGGCGTAGTGACCGGCTACGGCACCATCGATGGCCGCGACGTGTGCATTTTCAGCCAGGACGCCACGGTGTTCGGCGGCAGCCTGGGCGAGGTGTACGGGGAGAAGATCGTCAAGGTCCAAGAACTGGCGGTCAAAACCGGACGTCCGCTCATCGGCATCAACGATGGCGCCGGCGCACGTATTCAGGAAGGCGTCGTCTCGCTGGGCCTGTACAGCCGGATCTTCCGCAACAACATCTTGGCTTCCGGCGTCGTGCCGCAAATCTCGTTGATCATGGGGGCGGCCGCGGGTGGACACGTTTACTCTCCCGCGCTCACCGATTTTGTCATCATGGTCGACCAGACCAGCCAGATGTTCATCACCGGGCCCGACGTCATCAAGACTGTCACCGGCGAGGACGTCACCATGGAAGAACTCGGTGGCGCCCACACCCACATGGCCAAGTCCGGTACCGCGCACTACGTGGCCTCCGGTGAGCAGGACGCGTTCGACTACGTGCGCGAACTGCTCGGCTACCTGCCGCCCAACAACTACACCGACGCGCCGCGCTACCCCGCGCCTATTCCCGCGGGGCCCATTGAGGACAACCTCACCGACGAGGACCTCGAGCTGGACACGTTGATCCCGGACTCACCCAACCAGCCCTACGACATGCACGAGGTGGTCACCCGCATCCTCGATGACGACGAGTTCCTGGAGATCCAGGCCGGTTATGCCCAAAACATCCTGGTCGGTTTCGGGCGGATCGAGGGCCGACCGGTAGGCATTGTCGCCAACCAGCCGACGCACTTCGCGGGTTGCCTGGATATCGACGCCTCGGAGAAGGCCGCTCGATTTGTGCGAACTTGCGACTGCTTCAACATCCCAATCGTGATGCTGGTCGACGTTCCAGGCTTCCTGCCGGGTACCGGCCAGGAATACAACGGCATCATTCGGCGCGGCGCCAAGCTGCTCTACGCCTACGGTGAGGCCACCGTGCCCAAGGTCACCGTCATCACCCGCAAAGCCTACGGCGGCGCCTACTGCGTGATGGGCTCCAAGGATATGGGTTGCGATGTCAACCTGGCCTGGCCCTCCGCGCAGATTGCGGTGATGGGCGCCTCCGGCGCGGTCGGATTCGTCTATCGACAGAAGCTGAAGGAAGCGGCCCAAGCCGGCCAGGATGTCGATGCGCTACGGCTGCAGCTGCAGCAGGAATACGAGGACACCCTGGTCAACCCGTACATCGCTGCCGAACGCGGCTACGTCGACGCGGTCATCCCCCCGTCGCACACCCGCGGCTACATCGGCACTGCGCTGCGCCTGCTGGAACGCAAGATCGCGCAGCAGCCGCCAAAGAAGCACGGGAATATTCCCCTGTGAGGTCGAGTGAGCGGAACGAACGCAGTGAGTGACGGGAACGAGCCGAACAATTCGGCACCTGTGAGATCGAGTGAGCGGAACGAACGCAGTGAGTGACGGGAACGAGCCGAACAATTCGGCACCTGTGAGGTCGAGTGAGCGGAACGAACGCAGTGAGTGACGGGAACGAGCCGAACAATTCGGCACCTGTGAGGTCGAGTGAGCGGAACGAACGCAGTGAGTGACGGGAACGAGCCGAACAATTCGGCACCTGTGAGGTCGAGTGAGCGGAACGAACGCAGTGAGTGACGGGAACGAGCCGAACAATTCGGCCCCGAGCGGCATGGATGACGAACCGGGGCTGGGCGCGCCTACATCGCACCGGCACGAGCCGCACATCGAAGTGCTCAAGGGGCGGCCGACCGATCAGGAGTTGGCCGCGTTGGTTGCGGTGCTGGGCAGCATCGGCGGCCCGGCCCCGCCCCCGGCGCCCGAACCCACCCGGTGGGGGCTCCCGGTCGACAAGCTGCGCTATCCCGTCTTCAGCTGGCAGCGGATCACGTTGCAGGAAATGACACACATGCGCATATGACCCGGCTGGTGCTCGGGTCCGCCTCACCCGCACGGCTTAATGTCCTGCGCCAGGCCGGGGTGGAGCCGCTGGTGGTGATCTCCGGGGTCGATGAGGACGCTGTTGTCGCCGAACTGAGATCACCTGTTGCGCCCGGCGACGTGGTGCGTGCGTTGGCCCGAGCTAAAGCCGAGCAGGTCGCGGCTGCGCTGAATCCGCCGTTCGCCGCGGATGCGGTCGTCGTCGGCTGCGATTCCATGCTCTACGTCAATGGCCAGTTATCGGGCAAACCGCAGTCCGTCGCCGAGGCGCGCCGGCAGTGGCAGTCAATGGCCGGACAGCGCGGCGAACTGTACACCGGGCACTGCGTCATCCGGCTGTTGGATGCCGAAACAGTGCGCCGTACCGACGAAACAACAATAACCACAGTGTATTTCGGAAAACCCTCAGCGGCCGATCTGGAAGCGTATCTGGCCAGCGGGGAGTCTTTGCAGGTAGCCGGAGCGTTTACCCTTGACGGCCTGGGCGGTTGGTTCGTCGACCGGATCGACGGTGATCCGTCCAACGTGATCGGGCTGAGCCTGCCAACCTTGCGGTCCCTTCTGCGAAGGGTCGGGCTGTCGGTCGCGGCATTGTGGGCAGGCAACGCCGGCGACTAGCGCACGCACGGCGGTCCTAGTGTCAGGGCATGACCGCATGGACCACATTCGCCGCCGCCGCTCCGCAGATCAGCACCGTCTTCACCCGTCGCCATCGCGCCGCCGGCAACCTGTGTTTGCTCGGCACTATTCGTTCTGACGGTTTCCCACGGATCAGCCCAATGGAGCCGCTGATCTTCGAAGACCGGCTGTGGCTCCCGGGGATGCCGGACACCACGAAATTCCGGGATCTCACCCGCAATCCACGGTTTTGCCTGCACACTGCGACCGTCGACACGAAAGTGACCGACGGCGACGCCAAGCTGTGGGGCCTGGCCCACGACGTGGCCGACCACGCGCTACGCCAGCGGTTTGCGGCCGCCCTGTTCGAGGACACCGGATTTGACCTTCGCGGGGAAATCTTCGCCCTCTACGACACAGACATCACCGGAGCATCGGCGGTCCAGGTCCGTGACGGCCATCTGGACATCACGGTGTGGAATCGGGGTGGACCGGAACGGGTGGTGCGCAAGCACTGAGCCAACAGCGGTTTCCCGGCCAGCGGTAGGCTCGATGATGTGCCGCTTCCCGCAGATCCGAGCCCGACCTTGTCTGCTTATGCCCACCCCGAACGGCTGGTAACCGCCGACTGGCTGTCAGCCAATTTGGGTGCACCGGGGCTGGCGATTGTGGAATCCGACGAGGACGTGTTGCTCTACGACATCGGCCATATTCCGGGCTCCGTGAAGGTCGATTGGCACACCGATCTCAACGACCCAACGGTCCGTGACTACATCGACGGCGCGCAGTTCGCGGCGTTGATGGATCGCAAGGGCATCGCCCGAGACGACACCGTGGTGATCTACGGCGACAAGAGCAACTGGTGGGCGGCCTATGCGCTCTGGGTATTCACCTTGTTCGGGCACCCCGATGTGCGCCTGCTCAATGGTGGGCGTGATCTGTGGCTCGCCGAACGCCGAGATACGACGCTCGCCGTACCGACCAAGACGTCGACCGGCTATCCCGTCGTGCAGCGCAATGATGCTCCGATTCGCGCGTACAAGGACGACGTGCTGGCGACGCTGGGTGCTCAACCCCTGATCGATGTGCGCTCACCCGACGAGTACACCGGCAAGCGCACCCACATGCCCGAATACCCGGAAGAAGGGGTCCTTCGCGGCGGCCACATCCCGACCGCACGATCGATTCCGTGGGGCAAGGCGGTTGACGAGAACGGGCGATTCCGCGAGCGCGAAGAGTTGGAACGGCTCTATGACTTCATTGATCCCGACGACAAGACCATCGTCTATTGCCGCATCGGAGAGCGCTCCAGCCACACGTGGTTTGTGCTGACTCATTTGTTGGGCAAGCCCGGCGTGCGCAACTACGACGGATCGTGGACCGAGTGGGGCAATACCGTGCGGGTACCGATCGTTGCGGGCGAGGCCCCGGGCTCCGTCGATGGATCAGTGCCGGCCCGATGACCACGCCCGCGAGTCTGCCCGCCGCCCTGGCGGAGGTGGTATCCGACTTCGCCGAAGTCCAGGGTCAGGACAAGCTGAAGCTGCTGTTGGAATTCGCCAACGAGCTTCCGGCTCTGCCGCCCCACCTGGCCGAGGCGGCCATGGAGCCGGTACCCGAGTGCCAGTCCCCATTGTTCCTGCACGTCGACCTCAGCAATCCCGAGCGAGTGCGGCTGCATTTCAGCGCGCCGGAGCAAGCGCCGACCACCCGCGGGTTTGCCGCGATCCTGGCCGCCGGCCTCGACGAGCAGCCCGCGGCAGACATCCTGGCCGTGCCCGAGGATTTCTACCGAGAACTGGGCTTAGCGGATCTGATCAGCCCGTTGCGGCTGCGCGGCATGTCGGCGATGCTCGCCCGGATCAAGCATCGGCTGCGCGAGGCGGCATGAATAGGGGAACCGCGTGACCGCGGCTACGGCGCGGCGCATAAACTTCCCCGGACAAGACTTGTAAGAAATTCTCTTAGAGACCAAGAGACGCTCAGCCCTACAGGAGGCGCAGTGGCCAGTCACGCCAGCTCCAGGATCTCCAAGGTTCTCGTCGCCAATCGCGGTGAGATTGCCGTCCGGGTGATCCGGGCAGCCCGCGATGCCGGGCTGGCCAGTGTGGCGGTCTATGCCGAACCCGACGCGGAGGCTCCGCACGTCGGCTTGGCCGACGAGGCGTTCGCACTGGGCGGGCAGACCTCCGCCGAGTCGTACCTGGATTTTGAAAAGCTGCTCGACGCGGCGGCCAAGTCCGGCGCGAACGCCGTCCACCCCGGTTACGGTTTCCTCTCCGAGAACGCCGACTTCGCCCAGGCGGTGATCGACGCCGGGCTGATCTGGATCGGCCCCAGCCCGCAGTCCATCCGCGACCTCGGCGACAAGGTCACCGCCCGCCATATCGCCGCACGCGCCAAGGCGCCCCTGGTGCCCGGCACTCCGGACCCGGTCAAAAACGCCGACGAAGTGGTCGCCTTTGCCAAGGAGCACGGCCTGCCGATCGCGATCAAGGCCGCCTTCGGCGGTGGCGGCCGCGGCATGAAGGTCGCCCGCACCATGGAGGAGATTCCGGAGTCCTTCGAATCGGCCGTGCGGGAGGCCACCGCGGCGTTCGGCCGCGGCGAGTGCTTTGTCGAGCGCTACTTGGATAAACCACGGCACGTGGAAGCCCAGGTGATCGCCGACCAGCACGGCAATGTGGTAGTCGCCGGCACCCGAGACTGCTCACTGCAACGTCGTTACCAGAAGCTGGTCGAAGAGGCGCCCGCGCCGTTCCTGAGCGATGCCCAGCGCAAGGAAATCCACGAATCGGCAAAGCGGATCTGCAAAGAGGCTCACTACTACGGCGCAGGAACCGTCGAATACCTGGTCGGCCAGGACGGCCTGATCTCTTTCCTGGAGGTCAACACTCGCCTTCAGGTCGAACACCCGGTCACCGAGGAAACCGCGGGCATCGACTTGGTCCGTGAACAGTTCCGCATCGCCAACGGCGAGAAACTGGATCTGGCCGAGGACCCCACCCCGCGGGGGCACGCAATCGAATTCCGGATCAACGGCGAGGACGCCGGACGGGGCTTTTTGCCCGCCCCCGGTCCGGTCACCAAGTTCCACCCGCCCAGCGGTCCCGGCGTGCGGCTGGACTCCGGCGTGGAGACCGGCTCGGTGATCGGCGGCCAGTTCGACTCGATGCTGGCCAAACTGATTGTGTACGGGGCCAACCGCACCGAGGCGCTCGAGCGGGCCCGTCGCGCACTCGATGAGTTCCAGATCGAGGGACTGGCCACCGTGATCCCATTCCACCGTGCTGTGGTGTCCGACCCGGCATTCATCGGCGACGACAACGGCTTCTCGGTGCACACCCGCTGGATCGAGACCGAGTGGAACAACACCATCGAACCGTTCACCGGGGGCGAAGCCCTCGACGACGAGGACGCCCGGCCACGACAGAAGGTGGTCGTGGAAATCGACGGCCGCCGGGTCGAAGTGTCGCTGCCCGCCGATCTTGCGCTATCCAACGGTGGCGGTTGCGACCCGGCCGGGGTGATTCGGCGCAAGCCCAAGCCGCGCAAGCGTGGTGCGCACACCGGTGCGGCAGCTTCCGGCGACGCCGTGACGGCGCCCATGCAAGGCACCGTGGTGAAGGTGGCGGTGGAAGAAGGGCAAGAGGTCGCGGTCGGCGAGCTGGTGGTAGTCCTCGAAGCGATGAAGATGGAGAACCCCGTCACCGCCCACAAGGACGGCGTCATCACCGGTCTTGCGGTGGAGGCCGGAGCAGCCATCACCCAAGGCACCGTGCTCGCCGAGATCAAGTAGCCGGCGCGGCGAACCGTTCCCCGCTCACCGGCCTGACCAGTGATTGTTGTCGCCCCCGCGCGCCCCGCGTACGGTTGAAGACAGGTTGAGTTCACAGCCTCCCGGAATCACGTCCTGTCAGTGTGTCGGGCCGCAATAGGAGTGAATTCCCTGCGCGGCGGCGCTTCGCACGCTCGATGTGATCCACAGCTACGAACGTTCGTCGACTGATGGAGTCGCAATGTCTGTGATCCAATCCTGGAAGAAATGCCGAACCGCTACCTTCACCGCTCGCTGCGGGCCATCCACCGGCGTGATCACCGCGCAAGGTGAACTCGATGCCGCTAACGCAGATCAACTCGGCGAGTACGTCCAGCACTGCCTAAAGTACTGCCGATGGCTGGTCCTTGACCTCACCGGCTTGGAATTCATTGGTACTGCCGGGTTTTCCGTGCTACACCGGATCAATGTGGCCTGCTCGGCGGCCGACACGCAATGGGCGATGGTGCCCAGCCGTGCGGTGTTGCGGTTACTAATGGTCTGCGACCCCGACGGCGCACTGCCCACCACGGGGACGATCAACGACACGGGGACGATCAACGACGCTAACGCGGCGAAACCGCGACTACTCCAACTGGTCCCGCAGCCGAGCTAGCGACTTGGCCAACAATCGGGACACGTGCATCTGTGAGATGCCCACTCGCTCGGCGATCTGTGTTTGCGTCATGGACTCAAAAAACCTGAGTACCAATACGGTTCGTTCACGCTCCGGTAACGCCTCCAGCAACGGGCGAAGCGACTCCCGATCTTCGATCCGATCAAGGCCGGCATCCATGTCTCCCAACGTGTCGGCGATGGCGCGGGCGTCGTCGTCGTCGCCACCGCCGCCGCCACCGCTGTCGATCGACAAGGTGTTATAAGAGCTGCCCGCCACCAGGCCTTCAACGACCTCCGCACGGTCCATGTCGAGCTCTGCCGCGAGTTCCGTCGCGGTGGGGGCCCTGCCGAGTCGCTGCGACAACTCCGCGGTGGCGGCGCCCAACCGCAGGTGCAATTCCTTCAACCGTCGCGGAACCTTGACCGACCAGCTGTTGTCCCGGAAGTGCCGTCGGACCTCACCCATGATGGTTGGCACCGCAAAAGAGACGAAGTCCGACCCGGTCTCCACGTCGAAGCGGACTACGGCGTTGACCAATCCGACCCGCGCAACCTGAACTAGGTCATCGCGTGGTTCGCCACGACCTTCGAAACGCCGGGCGATGTGGTCGGCCAGCGGCAAGCATCGCTCCACGATCTTGTCCCGATGGCGCTGAAAGTCAGGCGAGTCGGCGCCGAAGCCGGCCAACTCACGAAACATCTCCGGGACATCGGCG
Source organism: Mycobacterium basiliense (assembly GCF_900292015.1). Taxonomy (NCBI): domain Bacteria; kingdom Bacillati; phylum Actinomycetota; class Actinomycetes; order Mycobacteriales; family Mycobacteriaceae; genus Mycobacterium; species Mycobacterium basiliense. The sequence continues at coordinate 1,317,802 of NZ_LR130759.1, read as the reverse complement.
TATTCGTTGGGTCGTGAAGCAGAACCGCCGGCAGCGCGCGAGGTCACCTGCTAGTGGCCGCCCGTCGAGCCGTCAACGTAATGCCGAACACGCTGCCGGCTGCATCGGGCTCGCGACCGTCGTGAAAGGTCTGAACGTCGTCGGCCAGCGACGTCAGAACATGCCAACTGAAACTGCCTGGTGCGACGACGTCGTGGGTGTCGCACGCCGTAGAAGCCTCCACGACCAGTTCGTCCTCGTGTGGATCAACCACCAGCGTCAGGGTGGCGTTTGGGGTGGCCGAGCGAATCAACCGGGTGCAAACTTCATCTACCGCCAGCCGCAGGTCCGCAACGGCGTCGAAATCCAGGTCCTCGAAGGTACCGATGGCGCCGACCAAGGTTCGAAGCATCGCCAGGTTCTCCAAACGGGCAGCAACGTTTAACTCCACGGCACGATGGCCGCGTTGGCGCCCGTTGGAGCGCGAATCCGCATCGGTCATGTGGCCTCCCGGCAATTTTCGACCGACACTACTCCCACGTTGGGACCCACCTCGGTCCCCGCCTTGGGCCCTGGGTTCTAGCCGGTTTGTCATGATCGCCACCGGGTATTCAACCAGCTGTGGACGAGCGTGACATGACCGACACAGTCGCGATGCGCAGGCTGAGGCGCATCGCGGTGATCGCCGGGATAACGTTGGTCGTATTTATCGTGGTCGTAGTAGGTATCTATGTCGGTGCCTTCACGATTCTGTCCCCCATGATGGGGTAATAGCGTTAACGCAACAATGCCGGTGCTCATCATGGTGCACTCGTGATACCCCGTCGGCGCGGACGGCAAAACGTGATTTGGCATTTCCGGTGCATTTCCCGTGATTTTCTGCCGAACTTGCACGGCAGCACGCCCGGACGCACGCGCACCCCGCCGGGCGCGAACCGACCCGTCCCCGCCGCCCGGAATACCGAAGTCACTGGTATTCAAGGCGATTAGCAATTGACAGGACCGGCCCGGGGCGGCTAACTGGCAAGCCGCTGCCGCCGGACTTCGGGATGTTCGGCGTACCACCGATTGGCGATCCTGCGGACTCGGCGGTGTTCGAAGGCCAGCCACATCAGACCCACCACAGCAACGATGACCGCCACCACACCCGAGGCCATGCCTTCCGCGTGATGTCCGGTACCGAAGGCCGCAAGGGCTCCGACGCCACCGATAACACCCGCCACCACCAGGAGGTACCCGGGCCAATGCAGCACATCGATCAGAGACTCGCCAGCAAGTGGCCGCGTCGTCCGCAAGTGGTCGACGGGGTCTCGATAAGTGTCCCCCATGGCTCACTCATCCTTTCTCCCGATTTGATGCCCATTACCAGGCAATACAACCAACGGTAGAACTCGCGGATGCGGATGTGGAGGGGTATCGCCAAACTATTTTTCACTCCAGCAGCGCTGAGCCCAGCGTCGAGGCCAGCGCCGGGCCGGCGATCGAAGGGACTCCCAAAGACACCGCCACCACCATCAGCGTCAGCAGAAACCAACCGGCACCGTGCCAGCCCCACCAGGTGCCTCCGCCACGCCACACCCGATAGGTGCGCACGAACGCCCACACCCCGCTGGCAAAGAGGATCAGCGGGGCGCCGAAGGCGAGCAGGGTGCGCTGCGGCGGCCCGCAGGCGGCCGTATCGATACCGGCCCTTCCGCCGCACGTGCTGACCCATAACGCCGCCATGATGAGGAAGCCGACGCCGCCGGCAGCGGCTAGGACGGCAAACCGGATGGCCGCGCGAACCTCCGCGTCGTCCTCCCCCAGCCGATCATCACCACCTGATCGCTCAAATATTTTCTGCATCCTGAACCCCAATCTTGCGTTCGGCGGATACATAGCAAATTGAATACCCCGGCGTGAGCTGGGTAAACGGTCTGCGGTTTAGGTCACAACCGTCAACGCACCCCGCAGGGCGGCTATCGCCTCGTCGATGTCGGCTCGACTGACCGTCAACGCGGGCCTAAATCGCACGCCGTCTTGGCCGGACGGCAGCACGATCACCGAGCGCTGCCACATCTGGCGGATCAATTCGTCGCGGCAGTCGGCGGTCGGCAGGCTAAACGCGCACATGAGGCCGCGACCGCGCGGATGAAGGACGACGCCCGGAAAGTCTGCGGCCAGCTCGTCGAGCTGGGAGCGCAGGTAGCGGCCCCGCTCGGCCGCCCGCTCGAACAGCTCCTCGGCCTCAATCACCTCCAGGATGCGGCGAGCGCGAACCATGTCGACGAGGTTGCCACCCCAGGTGGAATTCAGCCGCGACTTGATCGCGAACACATGGTCGGCGATCTCGTCGACCCGGCCGCCCGCCATCACCCCGCACACCTGTGTCTTTTTGCCGAAGGCCAGCACGTCTGGTTGCACACCCAGTTGCTGATAAGCCCACGGTGTTCCGGTCAGCCCGCAACCGGTCTGCACCTCGTCGAAGATCAGCAGGGCATCGTATTCGTCGCACAGCCGGCGCATCGCCGCGAAGAACTCCGGCCGGAAGTGGCGGTCGCCGCCCTCGCCCTGAATGGGTTCGGCGAGAAAGCACGCGATGTCGTGCGGGTGCGCATCGAATGCGGCGCGGGCCTGGCGCAGCGAGTCGGCCTCCACCGCGTCCATGTCCACTCCCGGCTGGAGGTAGGGCGCATCGATGCGAGGCCAGTCGAATTTCGGGAAGCGGGCGACGTTGATCGGTTTGGTGTTGGTCAGCGACAGGGTGTAGCCGCTGCGGCCATGAAACGCCCCCCGCAGGTGCAGCACCCTGGTTCCCAACGCCGGATCGATGCCGTGCGCCTCGTTGTGCCGACTCTTCCAGTCGAAGGCGACCTTGAGCGCGTTCTCGACCGCCAGGGCACCGCCTTCGACGAAGAAAAGGTGCGGCAGCCTGGGATCGCCCAAAACGCGCACGAACGTCTGCACGAAGCGGGCCATGGCTACCGAATACACGTCGGGATTGCTGGGTTTGTTCAGCGCAACCTCGGTGAGTTCGGCGCGGAACTGCTCGTCGTCGGCCAGCGCCGGATGGTTCATACCCAGCGCCGACGAGGCAACGAAGGTGAACATGTCGAGGTAGCGCCGCCCGGTTCGGGCGTCGACCAGATACGAGCCGGCCGACCGGGACAGGTCGAGGACCAGGTCGAAGCCGTCGACCAGCATGTTGCGGCCCAGCACTTCCCGGACGTGGTCGGGCGCCAGTTGCCGGCCAGCAGCGGCTGCAAGGGATTCTACGGCGGCAGTCATACCACCATGCTAGCCGTAATCTTACGAAGCACTGATACGTAGACAGGAAAGATTATGGCATGAACTGCCGATCACTGTAATAAGTACTTAATATGATGGTGCTCCGCGTGCGCACGTTCGCGGTTGCTCGGATACGCTGCAGCAGGTCCTCGAGCGCCCGCGCAGACACCACCCGCACCAGCAGGACATAGCTCTCTTCGCCGGCCACCGAATGACACGACACGATTTCTTGGATGTGCTCCAGACGGGCGGGCGCATCATCAGGTTGGGAGGGATCGAGAGGAGTTATCGCCACGAACGCCGACAGCAAGTGCCCCACCGCCTCGGGGTCGACCCGCGCGGTGTATCCCGTCACCACCCCGCGCGACTCCAGCCTGCGCACCCGGGACTGGACCGCAGAGACCGAGAGGCCGGCGACGGCGGCCAGCTCGGAAAGCGTTGCACGCCCGTCGGCGACCAGCTCACGTACCAGGATCCGGTCGATGTGGTCGAGCGACTCACCCATGGGCGCACACTATCGCAGCGCAGGCCCACCATGAGCTCGACGAAGCGGCTGGTCACCTCGGAGCTGCGCGCCCGATTCGCGGCGGGATTGTCGGCCATGTACGCCAGCGAAGTGCCGTTGTACAGCACGCTGGTAGCGGTCAGCGCCCAGGTCAACGCCGACTATGTGACACGTCATGCGGGTGCCGAGCGGTTGGGGTCGCTGCAGCGCGTCACCGCTGAGCGACACGGCGCGATCCGGGTCGGCAACCCGGCCGAACTGACCGCGGTCGCCGACCTGTTCGCCGCATTCGGCATGCTGCCGGTCGGGTTTTACGACCTCAGGACAGCCGAATCACCAATTCCCGTGGTGTCTACGGCCTTTCGACCGATCGATGCAAAAGAACTGGCGTATAACCCGTTTCGGGTGTTTACCTCGATGCTGACCACTGACGACACCCGGTTCTTCGATATCGGGTTGCGCACGCGCGTGCACGCGTTTCTCGACCAGCGCCAGCTGTTCGACCCCGGTCTGCTGGCCCAGGCGCGCATCATCGCGGCCGACGGCGGTTGCGACGCCGGGGAGGCGCCGGCTTTCGTGGCCCGAGCCGTTGCCGCGTTCGCCTTATCCCGCGAACCGATCGACGCGTCCTGGTACCAGGAGCTGTCCCGGGTGTCGGCGGTAGCCGCCGACATCGCGGGGGTCGGGTCGACCCACATCAACCACCTGACACCACGGGTGCTCGACATCGACGATCTCTACGCGAAGATGACCGAGCGAGGCGTCGCCATGATCGACAAGATCCAGGGTCCACCCCGCACCCAGGGACCCGATGTGCTGTTGCGGCAGACCTCATTTCGCGCGTTGGCTGAACCGCGGCTGTTCCGTGCCGACGACGGCACGGTGGCCAGCGGCAGCCTACGGGTGCGGTTCGGCGAGGTGGAGGCTCGCGGTGTCGCGCTGACCCCAAGCGGGCGTAAGCGCTACGACACCGCGATGGCGCAGCTGGTCGGCGCCGGTGATGCGGCCTCGGTCTGGGGCCGCTATTTCCCGTCGACCGATGCCGAGATGGCCGCACAGGGCCTGGCCTACTATCGTGGCGGCAACCCGGCGGCACCTATCGTCTACGAAGACTTCTTGCCGGCCTCGGCGGCCGGTATCTTCCGCTCCAACCTGGACAGTGATGCGCGCCCGGTCGCTGGCGCCGACGGCTCCCGCTACGACCTGCAGCGGTTGGCGGGGGCTATCGGGCGCGACATTCACGATCCGTATGCCCTGTACGAAGCACTCGCCGAGGAGGCGCCCGCATGATGACCGACGACCAGCTCCGCGATCAGGTGTTGACGGCCATCGCGGCCATGGGCGTACGCGACCCCCTTGGCGAGCCGGGCGGAGCCGGAATGCCCGTTAGTACGCCGATCACCGGCAAGACCCTGTTCACCCTCACCGAGACCACGCATGAGCAAGCTGACCACACGATCGCCGAGGCAGCACGGACCTTCACGCGCTGGCGAGCTACCCCGGCCCCGGTGCGCGGCGCGCTGGTGGCCCGTCTCGGCGAACTGCTCACTGAGCACAAAGCCGATCTGGCGACGTTGGTGACGGTCGAGGTCGGCAAGATCACCTCCGAGGCACTGGGTGAAGTCCAGGAAATGATCGATATTTGCCAGTTCGCGGTCGGCCTGTCGCGCCAGCTCTACGGCCGCACCATCGCCTCGGAGCGACCGGAACATCGGCTCATGGAGACCTGGCACCCGCTCGGCGTGGTGGGCGTGATCACCGCGTTCAACTTCCCGGTGGCGGTTTGGGCGTGGAATACCGCGGTGGCGCTGGCGTGCGGAGACACGGTGGTGTGGAAGCCCTCAGAGTTGACGCCGCTGACGGCACTGGCGTGCCAGGCGCTGTTGACCCGGGCGGCCGCCGATGTGGGTGCGCCGCCGTCGGTGGGTGGCCTGCTGTTGGGCGCGGCCGACCTCGGCGAGCAACTCGTCGACGACCCGCGCGTCGCCCTGGTTTCGGCGACCGGTTCGGTGCGGATGGGCCAGCAGGTGGGTCCGCGGGTGGCCCGACGCTTCGGCCGGGTCCTGTTGGAACTGGGCGGCAACAACGCCGCCATAGTGACGCCGTCGGCGGACATCGAACTGGCACTGCGTGGCATCGTGTTCGCCGCCGCCGGCACCGCCGGCCAACGCTGCACCAGCCTGCGCCGGCTCATCGTGCACCGGTCGATTGCCGACGACCTGGTGGACCGTGTCGTGGCCGCCTTCGACCAGCTGCCGATCGGCGACCCGCTGGCCCCGGGCACGCTGGTGGGCCCGCTGATCCACGAGACCGCTTACCGCGACATGGTGGGAGCGCTCGAACAAGCGCGGTTGGACGGTGGTGAGGTTTTCGGCGGTGATCGACGACAGGAAGGTCCGCACGGCGCGTACTACGTCGCGCCGGCGGTCGCGCGGATGCCGGCCCAGACCGCCGTCGTGGCGACCGAAACCTTCGCACCCGTTCTCTACGTGCTCACCTACGATGACCTGGACGACGCCATCGCGCTCAATAATGCGGTGCCACAAGGCCTTTCGTCCGCAATATTCACCAATGACCTGCGTGAGGCCGAACGCTTCCTGAGCGGATCCGACTGCGGTATCGCCAATGTCAACATCGGCACCTCGGGCGCGGAGATCGGCGGTGCGTTCGGTGGAGAGAAGCACACCGGCGGCGGACGTGAGTCGGGTTCGGATGCCTGGAAGACCTACATGCGCCGGGCCACCAACACCATCAACTACTCGAGCGAGCTGCCACTTGCTCAGGGCGTGCAGTTCGGCTGACCACGCGCTCTAGCGGAGCGCCGGGTGTCCGTGAGTAGTATCGTCCCCATGGCGACAGCCAGGAGGCGGTTATCCCCTGAGGATCGACGCGCCGAACTGCTCGCCCTGGGGGCGGAAGTTTTCGGGAAGCGACCGTATGACGAGGTCCGCATCGACGAGATCGCGGAGCGGGCCGGGGTGTCGCGCGCACTGATGTACCACTACTTCCCCGACAAGCGGGCATTCTTTGCCGCGGTCGTCAAGGACGAGGCGGATCGACTATACGAGGCCACCAACATCGCGCCTCCCGTCGGCATGACGATGTTCGAAGAAGTACGCACCGGCGTGCTGGCATACATGGCCTATCATCAACAAAACCCGGAGGCCGCGTGGGCCGCGTATGTGGGCCTGGGCCGCTCGGACCCGGTTCTGCTCGGCATCGACGACGAAGCCAAGAACCGCCAAATGGAACACATCATGTCCCGGATCGGGGAGGTGCTCGGCAGCCTGCCGGGGAACAGAACCCTCGAAGCCGACGTCAAGCGCGACTTGCGGGTGATCATCCACGGATGGTTGGCGTTCACCTTCGAAATATGTCGCCAGCGGATCATGGATCCGGCCATCGATGCCGAACGACTCGGCGACGCATGCGCGCACGGTCTGCTGGATGCGATTGCGCGGGTGCCGGCGATCCCGGACGAATTGGCCGAAGCGATGATGACCGCACGACACGTGCCGCAATAGGCCGCCCTAGTTTCCAATAGTTTTTGTCGGTGCCCGTTGGCACCATAGCGGGGTGAGCACTGCGCCCCCCGATGCACTACACCGGTTCAGCGCGATCACCCGCGAGTGGTTCACCAACACCTTCGCCGCACCCACCGCCGCCCAGGCCAGCGCCTGGACCGCCATCTCCGCAGGTGAAAATACGCTGGTCATCGCCCCAACAGGCTCCGGCAAGACGTTGGCGGCCTTTCTGTGGGCGTTGGATTCCCTGGCCAGCTTCTCCGCTGCTGGTGATCGGCCTGCCGGCACCCGGGTGCTGTACGTGTCGCCGCTCAAGGCGCTGGCGGTCGATGTCGAGCGCAATCTCCGCACCCCGCTGGCGGGGCTGACCCGACTCGCGCAGCGTCGGGGTCTGCCGGTACCGAATATCAGGGTAGGGGTCCGATCGGGTGACACCCCGCCCACCGTGCGCCGGCAACTCATCACCAAGCCACCCGATGTGTTGATCACGACCCCGGAATCATTGTTTTTGATGCTGACGTCGGTCGCGCGCGAGACGCTGGCCGGGGTGCAGACCGTCATCGTCGACGAGGTTCACGCCATCGCCGCCTCCAAGCGTGGCGCCCACCTGGCGTTATCCCTGGAGCGCCTGGACGACTTGGCTCAGGGCGCCGCGCGTTCGACTCCGGGACGCCGCGCGCAGCGCATCGGGCTGTCGGCGACTGTACGTCCGCCCGAGGAACTCGCCCGGTTCTTGTCCGGGCATTCCCCCACCACCATCGTGGCGCCCCCGTCGGTCAAGGCCTTCGAGCTATCGGTACAGGTGCCGGTGCCCGACATGGCGAACCTAACCAACAACACCATCTGGCCCGATGTCGAGGCACGGCTCGTCGACCTGATCTCATCGCACAATTCGACGATCGTGTTTGCTAATTCGCGCCGGTTAGCCGAACGACTCACCGCTCGGCTCAACGAAATTCATGCCGAGAGATCCGGCTCTGCGGTCCCGTCGGAGCCGAACCCACAGGTTGCCGGCGGCGCCCCGGCCTACATCATGGCAAGCGGCCAAACCTACGGGGCGCCCCCACTGCTGGCCCGCGCCCACCACGGCTCGGTGAGCAAGGAGCAGCGCGCCCTCGTCGAGGAGGACCTCAAACGCGGCCGGCTCAAAGCGGTGGTGGCAACGTCCAGCCTTGAACTCGGCATCGACATGGGAGCCGTCGACCTGGTGATCCAGGTGGAGGCGCCGCCCTCGGTCGCCAGCGGCCTGCAACGCATCGGGAGGGCCGGACATCAGGTCGGCGAAATCTCTAGGGGCGTGCTATTACCCAAGCACCGCACGGATTTGATCGGATGCGCGGTGAGCGTGCAGCGCATGCTGGCCGGTCAGATCGAGACCATGCGGGTGCCCGCCAACCCGCTCGACATCCTGGCGCAACACACGGTTGCCGCCGCCGCGCTGGAGCCCCTGAACGCCGACTTGTGGTTCGACACCGTCCGCCGCAGCGCGCCCTTTGCTGCGCTGCCACGCAGCGTCTTCGAGGCAACCCTGGATCTGCTGTCGGGCAAATACCCATCCACCGAATTCGCTGAGCTGCGACCGCGGTTGGTCTACGACCGCGATGCCGGAACGCTGACCGCACGGCCGGGCGCGCAGCGGCTCGCCGTCACCTCCGGCGGCGCCATCCCCGATCGCGGCCTGTTCACCGTCTATCTGGCTAGCGATTCCGAAAAGCCATCGCGGGTAGGCGAACTCGATGAAGAAATGGTCTACGAGTCGCGTCCCGGTGACGTCATTTCGCTGGGCGCCACCAGCTGGCGGATCGTGGAGATCACCCACGACCGGGTACTGGTGGTCCCCGCACCCGGCCAGCCGGCCCGGTTGCCATTCTGGCGCGGGGACGATGTCGGCCGTCCAGCCGAGCTGGGCGCCGCACTCGGGGCGATCACCGGCGAGCTAGCCGGTCTGGACCGTAAGACGTTCGACAACCGTTGTGTGGATTTGGGTTTCGACGAGTTCGCGACCGACAACCTGTGGGGCTTGCTCGATGATCAGCGGGCCGCCACCCGGGTGGTCCCCACCGACACCACCTTGTTGGTGGAGCGTTTCCGCGACGAGCTGGGCGATTGGCGGGTGATTTTGCATTCGCCGTACGGGTTGCGGGTGCACGGGCCGCTGGCGCTCGCGGTGGGCCGACGGCTGCGGGAACGCTACGGCATCGATGAGAAGCCGACCGCCGCCGACGACGGCATCGTCGTGCGGTTGCCCGACACAGTGTCCGACACCGGCTCGGACACCCCGCCGGGCGCGGAACTGTTTGTGTTCGACTCCGACGAAATCGAGGCGATCGTGACCGCGGAAGTCGGCGATTCGGCGCTGTTCGCATCACGCTTCCGGGAATCGGCGGCCCGCGCCCTGTTGCTGCCGCGTCGCCATCCAGGCCGCCGGTCACCGTTGTGGCATCAGCGCCAGCGCGCCGCCCAGTTACTCGATGTGGCCCGCAAATACCCCGACTTTCCGATTGTGTTGGAGACCGTCCGCGAGTGCCTGCAGGATGTCTACGACGTGCCAACTCTGATCGCGCTCATGACCGACATCGCCGGACGCCGGATTCGAGTGCTCGAGGCGGAAACCGCGAAACCGTCGCCGTTTGCGGCGTCGCTGCTGTTCGGTTATGTCGGCGCTTTCATGTACGAGGGTGACGTCCCGCTGGCTGAGCGCCGCGCCGCAGCACTGTCCCTGGACAGCACCCTGCTGGCCGAACTGTTGGGCCGCGTCGAATTGCGCGAACTGCTGGACCCCGATGTGATCGCCACCACCGGCCGACAGTTACAGCACCTAACGGCCGACCGAGCCGCGCGTGATGCCGAAGGGGTGGCGGATTTGCTGCGGCTCCTGGGCCCACTTACCGAGGATGAAGTAGCCGCGCGGGCGAGCGCGCCCGTCGGCACCGACATCGGGGGCTGGTTGGAGGGATTGCGCGCCGCCCGCCGCGCGCTGACGGTGTCGTTCGCCGGCCGTGGCTGGTGGGTGGCCGTCGAGGACATCGGCCGACTGCGCGACGGCGTGGGTGCTGCAGTCCCGGTCGGGTTACCCGCCGCCTTTACCGGGGAAGTGCTCGACCCGCTGGGTGAACTGTTGGGCCGATACGCACGCACTCGCACACCGTTTACCACCGCGGAGGCCGCCGGCAGATTCGGCTTGGGCCTGCGGGTGACCGCCGACGTGTTGGGCCGGCTGGCCAGTGACGGACGGCTGGTGCGCGGCGATTTTATCGCCACCGGGGTCTCCGGTGACACCAGATCCGAGCAGTGGTGCGATGCCGAGGTGTTGCGCATTCTGCGGCGCCGCTCGCTGGCCGCGCTGCGGGCACAGGTCGAGCCGGTCAGCACCACCGCCTACGGCCGGTTCTTGCCGGAGTGGCACCAGGTGGGCGGCGCTACGTCGGGCCACGACGGCGTGGACCGGCTGGCGTCGGTAGTCGACCAGCTCGCCGGTGTGCGGATTCCCGCCTCAGCGCTAGAGCCGCTGGTGCTGGCGCCGCGCATCGGTGACTATGCGCCGGCCATGCTCGACGAGCTGCTCGCGAGCGGCGAGGTTGCCTGGTCGGGGGCTGGGTCGATATCGGGCAGTGACGGCTGGATCGCGCTCCACCTCGCCGATACCGCCCCACTTACGCTGGTCACGCCGGCGGAGATCGAGTTCTCCGACGTCCACCGGGCGATTCTGGACACCCTGGCCGGCGGCGGTGCGTATTTCTTTCGTCAGCTTACCGGAGACGGGTCCGACGACGCGACGCTCAAAGCCGCCCTGTGGGAACTGATCTGGGCGGGCTGGGTCACCGGCGACACCTTCGCCCCGGTGCGGGCGTTGCTCGGCGGCGGCTCGAAGTTCCGCAAGCGGTCCGCTCCTGCTCACCGGGCGCATCGCCCGCCACGCCTGAGCCGATACACCGTCGCGCACGCGCAGTCGCGCACCGTCGACCCGACGGTGGCGGGCCGGTGGTCGGCGCTTCCGCCTCCCGAGCCGGACTCCACACTTCGGTCCCACTACCAGGCCGAGCTACTGCTGAATCGCCACGGAGTGTTGACCAAAGGAGCGGTCGCGGCCGAGGGCGTGCCCGGCGGTTTCGCCGTCCTGTACAAGGTCTTGAGCGCCTACGAGGACGCGGGCCGCTGCCAGCGTGGCTACTTCGTCGAATCGTTGGGAGGGGCCCAGTTCGCCGTCGCGTCCACCGTCGACCGGCTGCGTCGCTACCTCGACGGCATCGACCCGGAACGGCCGCAGTACCGGGCAGTCGTACTGGCCGCCGCCGACCCGGCCAATCCCTACGGGGCGGCGCTACCTTGGCCCACGGCTGGGAGCGACGGCGGGGCCCGGCCGGGCCGCAAGGCCGGCGCACTGGTGGTGTTGGTCGATGGTGACCTGGCCTGGTTCCTAGAACGCGGCGGACGCACCCTGCTGACCTTCACCGCCGACCCGGCCGCCTGCCATGCGGCCGCCGTCGCGTTGGCCGATCTGGTCGCCAACCGACGGGTGGGGTCAATCTTGGTCGAACGCGTTGACGGTGTTCCGGTTCTGCAGTCCGGCGTGCCCGGCCCGGTCACAGACGCGCTGGCCGACGCCGGCTTCGCACGCACACCACGCGGTTTGCGATTGCGGTGAGCCATGCCCGAGGGTGACACCGTATGGCACACGGCGGCCGTGCTGCACCGACACCTTGCCGGCCGCACGCTGACTCGCTGCGATATCCGTGTGCCCAGGTTTGCCACCGTAGACCTCGCCGGGCAGGTAACGGATGAGGTGTTCAGCCGGGGCAAGCATCTGTTTATCAGAATCGGCGCGGTCAGCATTCACTCCCATTTGAAGATGGATGGCAGCTGGCGGGTCGCACAGCGGGCCGTGCGGGTGGATCACCGAGCTCGAATCATCCTGGAAGCCGGTGCTATTCGGGCTGTCGGCGTGGACCTGGGCGTGTTGGAGATTCTTGACCGAGACACCGACGACGCCGTCGTCGCGCATTTGGGCCCGGATTTGCTGGGCGAGGATTGGGACCCCCAGGTCGCCACCGCCAACCTCACCATCGATCCGAACCGCAAGATCGCCGAGGTACTACTCGATCAGCGGGTGCTGGCTGGGGTCGGCAACGTCTACTGCAACGAATTATGTTTCGTTAGCGGATATCTGCCCAGCACTCCGGTCCGCGCCCTCGGCGACCCGCACCGCCTGGTCACCCGCGCCCGGGACATGCTGTGGGCCAACCGCTCCCGCTGGAACCGCTGCACCACCGGCGACACCCGGGCCGGTCGGCAGCTGTGGGTGTATGGCCGAGCCGGCCAGGGCTGCCGCCGGTGCGGAACGCGCATCGAATATGACGGCGCCGGCGAGCGGGTACGGTTCTGGTGCCCGGAGTGCCAACGCTGAGACGACCTACCCGTTTCGGCCGTGCGTTGCGAAGAACTGCGCGATAACCGCCGAACCGGCAAGGGCGCGGGTAGTAGCGCCGATGACCGGCTTGGGTAGATATTGCTTAGCGCCGGGCCAGGTGTGTCCGCCGTTCTCGATCCGATAGAAGACCACTTCGGTGCCCGCAGCACACGCCCAGTAGTCGTAACGGCGCACCAGGGTGCCGTCGCGTAGGTCGGGAAGTTGCTCGACGACCGGATCACCTTGGCAGGCATCGACGGTTCGCCAGCGATCGACCATGCTGAGCGCCGAGATGGCGTGGCTGAGCCCGCCGCGACCGCGCACGTCTCCACCGTTGAACGGAACCACCCGATCGGCGGTCCCATGCGCTTCCAGAACCGACACCGGCTGTGACGGATTGCAGGCCACCCCCACCCCCAGCGTGCCGGCAATCGGCGCAATGGCGGCGAAAACATCCGCACGGTCGCATGCCAGGCGGTTGGACATAAACCCCCCGTTGGACATCCCGGTAGCGAACACATGCCCGGCAGGAATATCGAATTCGTTGCGCAGCTTGGCCACCAGGGTGACCAGGAAGCCAACGTCATCGAGATGGCGGCGGTCCGCGGGCGAGGCGCCCCTGCCGTCGGCCCAGCTCTTATCGAAGCCGTCCGGATAGACCACTAGCAGGTTGTTGGCATCGGCAGCGGTGTCGAATCCGGTCAAGCCTTGCTGCCCGGCGCCGCTGCTGCCGCCGCCGTGCAGGCTGAGCACCAACCCAGCCGGCACCCCGGGTGGCACATGCACGATGTAGGTCCGCTTCAGACCACCGAACTGAAGCGTTCCCGGCTGATCTCGAGAACGCGCCGCCGATACTTGGTGCTCGCCGCACCCGACAAGGCACACCATGACTGTGAACAGCACCAACCACCGCGCCCCTGGCATGACGGCCAAACTACCGACTGACCACCGGGAGCGGTCGACCAACTCCGATATTTGGCGACGCGCCAGTGGCACGCGAAGACACCATCGGATCACCCCGCCGACGGCGGTCGAGGCATGAACGTCCCCTTGAGCTCCAGGCCGTATTCAAGGTCCTCGTACTTTTGCGGTTTTCGCTTGCGCCAACCACTGCCCGCCGAGATCGGCGGCGGCATCAGCGGCGGGAGCATGGGGAGCACGGCCTCATCGGGGGCAAGCGGCGTCGCTGCCGACGCGAGTTGCACCGGCGACTGCGCGGCGGTCAATACGCCGACCGCCGCTGGCGGTGCCTTGAGGTTGCCCATCGAAACGCCAACGCCCACCGCAGCAGTCGGCGCGTCCGCGGCGCCGACGGCCCTTGCCGCGCCGGACAAGGTGGCCGCCGATGCCCCCAGGGCCGACTCCCCCTCCGAGAGACCCTCGGCGATGTCGGGGGCCACCGACGTCAGTGCCTGGGCCGAAGTGTTCTGCGCTAAATAGCTGAGCAGGTTGATGGGGAATCCGGACGAAACGAACTGGTTGAGGTAGGTGTTGGTCAGGCCAAACCAGCCGGCGTTGGGGTCGAAGGTGGCGCCCAGCGCCTGCAGTACCGAATCCAACGGAGAGACGGTGGCCGCCGGTGCCACCGCAGCGGCAGACACCACACTGGCCTGCGCGGCCGACCCCGTCGGACTGACAATCGAGGGCGGCGAGAAGAATTCGGGCAGCTCGAGGGCTTGAGCCGAGGCCGCCTCGTAGCGGTACATGGCCGCCGAATTGCTCACCCACATGTTCTGGTACTGCGCTTCGGTCTCGGCGATGGCGGCCAGGTTTCTGCCGAATCCATTGGTGGCCAGCAACTGTGCCAGCTGGAGCCTGTTGGCGCTAACCTCCGCGGGGTAAACGACCGTCGAGACGGTGGAGCCGAATGCCGCCACTGCGAGCTGCGCCGCCGCACTGAGCTGCTGGCACTGCTGCGCGGCGCCGCGCAACCAGTCGAGGTAGGGCGCGACGGCCTGGATCATCACTGCCGACGACGGACCGTTCCACGCGTCGGCGGCAGTAGCCAACGCCGGAACGTAGGCCCGGACGGTTTCCTCCAAATCGGTGCCCAGACGCTGCCACGCGTGGGCGGCCTCGACAAGTGAGTCCGCGCCGGGTCCCGCGTGGATCAGGGCCGAGGTGACCTCGGGTGGCGATGCAATGAAGTCCATGACATCTCACAAAGACCACGCGAGGAAATTCCGCGCGACATTGCGTTGACCACGGCGCGAAAATAGCTGAAACATTGCGCGCCGCGATGGTGCCAGATCACGAGAGGGCATGAACCGCGGTCGACAACCGTGACTTGAATCCGTCCGGGACCGGAACATACCCATGATCCGCCAGCCCGGCCTGTCCGACGCCGATCGTGCTTTGCAGGAATGCCTTCGCCGCCGTGCCGACCTGCGGTTGCGGGTATTTCGAGCAGACAATCTCATAAGTCACCAGGACGATCGGATACGAGCCTGGCTGATTTGGCCGGTAGAACGAGATCGTGTCCAGGGCGAGGTCGTTGTCCTCGCCGATGAACCATGCGGCCGAAATCGTCTTGCCCACCGACTCCGCGCTAATCGCTACCGGTTCGGGGCCGGCCGACGTGACGATCTGTGCCATGTTCAGGAGTTGCGCCTGCGCAAACGACCATTCCACGTAGGTAATCGAGCCTTCGGTGCGCTTGGCGAGGGCGGCGGCACCGGCGTTGCCCTCGGCGGCTTCGCCGACTCCGCCGTTGAATTTCTTCCCAGCACCCTTGCCCCACATACCTTTGGACGCGGTATCGAGATACCTCTGGAAGTTGTCCGTAGTTCCGGACTCGTCGCGGCGGAAAACGACACGGATCGGCTCATTGGGCAAGCTGGCGCCCGGGTTCAGTGCCTCGATCGCAGGATCATGCCAGTTTGTGACGCCCCCGTTGAAGATCCGGGCCGCGGTCGGACCGTCCAGCGTCAACGAAGTCAGGCCGTTGACGCGGTAAGCGATGGCGATGGGGCCGAATACCATCGGCAGGTTCCACACCGGCGAGCCGCACCGCTGCTCCGCCTTAATGTGCTCGTCCTTGCTCAGTGGCGAGTCCGATCCAGCGAAATCGGTTTTGCTGCTGATAAATTGGCTTATTCCGGCGCCGGAACCGTTGGCCGTGTAGCTCAATGACTGTCCGGGGCAAGCCTGTTCGAAGGCACCAGCAAATAGGGCCATCGCGTTTTCCTGTGCGGTGGAACCGCTGGCTTGTAGCGTTGGCTTGCCGCCACAGGCCACCCCCACCGTTGAGGTGTTGTGCGCGCTGCATGCCGATAACATCGAAATCCCGGCGACCAGAACACCAATTGCGGCGCCAAATCGATTGTGCTTCAAACTGGTTCCTTGAATAATGCAGACTGCCGTCGTCCTCGCCGCATGAGGCATCGTACAAGATCTCCGGTTTCGCAACGGGGCCCCAACATCGCTTGACATGGCCGGACTTCACGAATTCAGCCACAATTTCCGACCGGTACACGGTCTCGACATCTGCGCAACATCGGCGGGCCGGAATGGCCAACTAGAACCGTTCGGGGAAGCCCCGGCTTGCCATCAGCGCTGCGCAACGGGGAGGCTCCAGGAATGGCAACCAGCCGAGAGCGTTCGCTGCTGGCGATCGCGCTGTTCAGCTTCGGGGCGTGGGCGAGTCCCACCGCGCACGCCGACTCGGTCGATGACGCTTTCTTGAACGCCGTGAAGTCGCACGGCATCAACTTCGCCTCCCCTCAGGCCGCGATCATGGCCGGTCATCAGGTCTGCAATGCGCTTGATTCCGGGAGGCAGAAGTCCGATGTCGCCGGTGACGTGGCGGCCAGCAGCAGCCTGGACGGCTATCGCGCGGGGTATTTTGTCGGCGTGAGCATAGCCGCGTACTGCCCCAGGCATCACTCACAAGCCTGATCCGTCGATCACCGGCGGGCGAAGCTCAGCGTCTCGCCGCGCACGCCGCCCATCCACAGGTCCTGGCAGGCGGCGGCCAGTTCGTCCAGACCCTCGACGACCTCACCGAAGACGTTGCCCGGTACCCAGCCCTGATCCCCGTTGATCAGCAGGTTGTTCCGCCCGTAGAACAGCGCCAGGTCAACGATGGCTCCCGTGGTCCCCGTGCCAGTGGTGTTTTCGTATCCATAGGCCGGATTGCCGAGCTCGTCGGAATCGAAGGAGAACCAGCACAGGTCGCCCGGTATCGGCGTGACGGTGGTGTTCTCCTTACCCGGATTGTCGGCGAACGCCGGTAACAGCGTATAGATCTCGTTGCGCGCGTACTTGCCGTGGAACACCGGCGCCGAGAGCGGCAGCGCATTCCACACCGCGGCGCAGGTGCGCGGTGCGGCGTCGTCGAGCAGTCGCGCGACCGCGGTCACGCCACGTTTGTCCAGCGACACCGTGATCAGCCTGCTCATGTCAATGCTCCCCATCCTCATCGGTCGATAGTCTCGGAGTGCGCAGGTGCCAATCGGTGCCGGACTGGTAGGCCTGGCCCACCCGCAACACCAGCGGATCGGCGTGCCTGGCGCCCACGATCTGCAACCCAATCGGCAATCCGGCCGCGGTGAACCCGCAGGGCACGCTCAGCGCCGGCTGCTGGGTCAGATTGAACGGGTAGGTGTAGGGAGTCCAGCTCGTCCAGTCCGGTGACGCCGAGCCGTCGGGCACGTCCTGTCCTGCGGGAAAAGCTCCCAGCGGCAGTGTCGGGGTGACCAGGACGTCGTAGGTCTGGTGGAACTCGCCCATCAGCCGGCCGAGTTCGGTGCGCACCGCCATCGCATCCAGGTAGTCCGCGACGGTATAGGTAGCGCCGAGGGTCGCGACGCGGTGCAGTCCGGGGTCGATGCGGCCGGTCCATGCGTCGAGGCTGCCGTGGGCCTGCAGCACCTTAGCCGCGCCGGCGAACCACAGGACGTGGAAGGCTTGGACCGGATTGCCGAAGCCCGGATCGACTTCGTCCACGTGGGCACCGGCGTCCACCAACACGTCGACGGCCGCGCGGACGGCGCTGTCCACCTCGGCGCAGTTTCGAACGAAACCGAGGTTGGGCGAGAAGGCCACGCGGAGCCCGGAAATCCCGTCGTCGAGTCCCGCCAAAAACGACGCCGCCGGAGTCGGCATGGCTGACCAGTCGCGGGCGTCGAAACCCGTCAGCACGTCGAGCAGCGCCGCGGTGTCCCGCACGGTTCGGGTCATCGGCCCGACATGGGCCAGCGTCCCGAACGGGCTCGGCGGGTAGTGCGGGATCAGCCCATATGTCGGCTTGAGCGCGACGGTTCCGGTGAATGCTGCGGGGATGCGCACCGAGCCCCCGCCGTCGGTGCCGATCGACCACGCTCCCATTCCCAGCGCCACGGCCACCGCGCTGCCGCCGCTGGAGCCGCCCGCCGTCTTCGTCGGGTCCCACGGATTGGCCGTCACCCCGTACCGCGGCGAGTCGGTGACGCCCTTCCACGAGTACTCCGGGGTCGTGGTCTTGCCGAGCAGCACGGCGCCGGATTCACGCAGTCGCGCGACGGCGGGCGCGTCCTCGTCCCAACCCGGTCCGGTGGCGTCGATCAGGTGACTACCGCGCACGGTAGGCCACCCGCGGGTCCACAGGGCGTCCTTGATGGAGGTCGGCAC
The DNA here is from genome assembly GCF_900292015.1 of Mycobacterium basiliense. Taxonomy (NCBI): domain Bacteria; kingdom Bacillati; phylum Actinomycetota; class Actinomycetes; order Mycobacteriales; family Mycobacteriaceae; genus Mycobacterium; species Mycobacterium basiliense. The sequence goes on along the minus strand of NZ_LR130759.1, from coordinate 1,299,510 downwards.
GCCATCGGCGGGGCCGAGCGGTTCACCGGCCTGCCAGCGGGCCTCGGACGCCCGCGCCGCCGCGATCGCGTCCTCCGCGGCAACCAGCACGAACGCGTTGACAACACCGTCGAGGGTGTCGATCGCGTTCAGCGCTGCCTCGGTGACCTCGACGGGTGAGATGGTCTTGTTCCGGTAGCCCGCAACGAGCTCCGTTGCCGTCGGTGTCACGCCGTCGCGCCCGTGGGAACGTAACCCAGCGTTTTGTCCACGACGTTGCACAACGGCTGGCACGTCAGCCATCGCCGGGCGTTGGTGGCGAACTGGGCGGCCAGCGTCTCCCGCCAACCGGCGACATCACCGGACATATGCGCGGTGATGGTCACATTCGGCGCATCCCACAACGGATGGTCGGGTGGCAGCGGCTCGGTGTCGAAGACGTCGAGGGTGGCCGCGCCGATGCTGCGCCGTGCCAACGCGTCGAGCAGTGCGGCCTCGTCGACCAGCGGTCCGCGGGCGATGTTGATCAGGTGCCCGTCGGGTTTCATGGCGGCCAGCACCGCGGCGTCGACCAGGCCGCGGGTGGCCGCGGTCAGCGGCGCGGCCAGGATGAGGTGGTCGCACCAGGCGGCTTCGGCAGCCAAGTTCGCGCTGTCGACGATCTCGCCGAAGTCGGGATCGTCGACGACAACTCGGCGCCCCGCCCCGCGCACCACCAGCCCGGCAGCACGCAGCAGCTTCCCGATCGCTCGCCCGATGCCACCGGTGCCGACGACCAGCGCCGTCGCGCCCGCGATACTGCGCGTCTCGCGGTGGCGCCACTCGTGCCGCCGTTGCAGATCGAAGCTGTTGAGACTGTCTTTGGCGTGGGCGATTACGGCGCCGAGGACGTATTCGGCCATCGGACGGTCGAAGACGCCCCGGGCGTTGGTCACCACGACGTCGGACTCTCGCAGCTCGTCGAACAGCAGCGTATCGACGCCCGCGGCGGCGATGTGGATCCACTCGAGGTGGCTGGCCTCGGTCCACACATCGCGGACCGCCTTCGAGAAGAAGTCCCAAAGCAGCAGTGCCCGCGCACCGCGCAGCGCTTCGGCGAGTCCGTCGGCGGCACAATATCGAAGGTCAACACCCAGGCCATCGAGGCCAGGCAGACGGTCGGTTGGGTTTTCGCTCAGAACCGCGACAACCGGACGGGTTCGAGGCACCGTCCGATGGTAGAAATCGCACCGTACGATTGTCAACAATCGACTTGCGCTGGGGCGCTGGTGCACCCAGACTTGAGGACTATGCGCCGAGCGTCGCTGCAGCAACTGGGGGTCGGGGTGGTCGCGCCGTCCGACTTCGCCCTCGACCGTGAACTCTGGCGTTGGGTGCCCGACGAAGTCAGTCTGCACGTTACCCGCTTGCCCTTCACCCCGCTGCCCGCCACGATCGAGCTCGCGGTGCACATCTCCGACCCGGCTCTGGTCGCCCAAGGGGTAACCAACCTGGGTGCGGTCTCGCCGCTGGTGACCGCGTACGCATGCGCCTCCGGCAGTTTCGTCGGCGGCCTGGCGGGTGAGGCCGCGCTGGTGGCGGCGATGGTCGCGGCCGGCGCCCCCATCGCCGTCACCACCAGCGGCGCGCTGCTGGCCGCGCTGCGCTACCTGGGCCTGAGCCGAATCGTCGCGGTGACGCCCTACCTTGCCGACCTCACCGCCGGGCTGGCCAACTATCTTGCCGAAGCAGGGGTCGAAGTGACCGGGGCTGCCGGGCTCGGCCTGACCACCGGCATCTGGACGGTGCCCTACAACATCACCGCGGATCTCGTCCGGGACAACGACACCGCCGACGCCCAAGCCATATTCATCAGCTGCACCAACCTCCCCACCTACGATCTGATCGCCGCCTTGGAGCGCGAACTCGGCAAACCGGTGCTCACGGCCAATCAAGTCACCATGTGGTCGGCCCTCGACGCCATCGGCCGCAAGGCATTTGGCCCGGGCCAGCACCTGCTGGAGCGCTGAGGATGGCTGCGGGGTTGGAAACCGAATACCCGAGCCGACTGCGGCGCCTGCGAGACACCATGGCACACAAGGAGTTCAGTGCGCTCGTGGTGTGCGATCCGGCGAATCTGTTCTACTTGACCGGCTACAACGCGTGGTCCTTCTACACACCGCAATGTCTGCTGGTTGGCCCTCAGGGGCCGCCGCACCTGTTCACCAGGGCGATGGACGCCGCCGGCGCCCGCCTCACCTGCAACCTCGATGAGGACCACATCCACGGCTATCCCGAAGAATTGGTGCACCGGCCGGACATGCATCCGTTCGACTGGATCTCCGCGTTGATCGGCGAACTGGTCGACCCCGGTGAACCCGTCGCGGTGGAGTGCGACTCGCCCTACCTCTCCCCCCGCGGGTATCGGGCCCTGCAGCGGGGGTTGCCGTCGAACCGGTTGGTCGATTCTGCCGAACTCGTGAACTGGATTCGGGTGATCAAGTCCCCCTACGAAATACAGCAGCTACGCATCGCGGGCAGGATCGCCGAACACGCAATGCGCACCGCCTACGACAACCTGCGGCCAGGGCGCCGACAGTGCGATGTGGTCGCCGCGATCATGGCCGCCCAGGCGTGCGGCACCGCGCAGCACGGCGGCGACTACCCGGCACTCGTGCCGCTGCTGCCCACCGGCCGGGCCGCGGGGACACCACACCTGACCTGGACCGCCCAGCGGTTCCATAGCGGCGAGGCCACCACCATCGAACTGGCGGGCGTTTTCGGTCGCTACCACGCCCCGCTGGCGCGCACCGTCGTGCTCGGCGACCCAGCTCCCCAACTCACCGACACCGCGAAGGTGGTCGCCGAAGCGATGGACGCCACCCTGGCCGCCATCCGCCCCGGCGTGGACGCCGGTCTTGTCCACCAAGCCTTCGAACGGGTGATCAAACCCCATGGAATCAAGAAAGATTCGCGGATCGGCTACTCGATCGGCATCGGATACCCACCGGACTGGGGCGAACGAACGGTGAGCCTGCGCCGCGGTGAGACGACCGAACTCGCGGCGGGTATGGCGTTTCATGTCATCCTGGGCATCTGGATGGATGATTGGGGCTACGAGCTGTCCGAACCGGTAGTGGTCACCGATACCGGGGTGGAGCGCCTGACCGACCTGCCGCACGAACTCACGATCTCGAGGTAAAGCGTGTCAGCTTCCACACTTCCACTTGCCACCCGCGCCGCCGGTCTGGTCGGGTCGGTCATCGACTCCAGTACGTCGCTGTTACACAAGCAATCTCACGACGTGGTGCGGTTCGCCATGGGCAGCCCCGCGGCCGAGGCGGTGCCGACAGAGATTCTTGCCGGGATCGCGTCGATCGAACTGAGCGCGCCCGATGCCTACGACTACGCCGCGACGGAGGGCGATCCGTCGCTGCGCGAGGCACTGCTGGAGATGCTGCGGGGCACCAGCGACGAGACGACACCCGACCGGCTGACGATCACCGCGGGCGGTATGCAGGGGCTGGACTTGTTCTGCAAGGTCTTCGTCGATCCCGGCGATCTGGTGACCGTCGAGTCGCCCACGTATACGAACGGCAGCGCGACCGCCCTGTCCTACGGCGCGATGCTGCAGGAGATTCCGGTCGACGACGACGGCATGGACGTCGATAGGTTAGAGCGGCTGGTCGATGACGCGGGCCGGCCGCCGAAGGCGATCTACACCATCCCCACGTTCCAGAACCCGTCCGGCGTGACGCTGTCGTTGCAGCGCCGACTGCGGCTGCTCGAGCTGGCCCGCCGGTGGGGGTCGATGGTGATCGACGACGACCCGTACGGCATGCTGCGGTTTGCGGGCCCGCCGGTGCCGACGCTGCGCGAACTCGGCGGCGGTGACCCGCTGGTGTTCACGGTCCGGACCTTCTCCAAGATCGTGGCGCCAGGCCTGCGTGTCGGCTGGGTGGACACCGTCCCCGAGCTGCAACCGCTGTTGATCAACGCCAAGCAGGCGATGGACACCTGCACCAACCTGCCCGCGCAGCGCTTGTTGACCGGCTTTCTGTCCGGCGGCCATCTGGCCGATCACCTGAGCGCCCAACGTGCGGAATATCGGCGGCGCAAGGAGGCTATCCAGGCGGCGCTGCGCGAGCACTTCGGTGACAGGGCGCGGTGGACCGACCCGGAGGGCGGTTTCTTCTGTTGGGTCACCCTCGACAACGTCGACACCACAGCACTTTTCGAGCCGGCCCTCGCCCAGGGCGTCGCGTTCATCCCGGGTGCGGCCTTCTCTCCGAGCGGCCGGTTCAACAACGCCTTACGCCTGTGCTTCGCCTCCAACCCGCCCGATCGCATCCATGAAGGGATCGCCCGCTTGCGCCGGGCGGTCGATTCGATCACACCGGACTGAAGCGTGCCGCTGACCCACCGCGAGCGGGCCGTGCTCGACACGATCGATGAGAATCATCTAGTCGAGCTGACCCGGTCGTTGGTGCGAGCCACCGGTCAAAACCCGCCGGGAGAGGAGGCCGCGACGGTAGCGGCACTATCCGGGGCGGCCGCCGAGTTAGGTCTCGACGTGACCGAGCAACGGGTACGGCCTGGTCGACATAATGTGCTGATCACCAAAACCGGCGGTGCCGGTCCGGGATTGTTGTTGCTCGGGCACACCGATGTGGTGCCGGTCGGCGATGGGTGGACCAGGGATCCCTTTGGCGGCGTGATCGAACACGGCCGGATCTACGGCCGCGGCGCGTCGGATATGAAAGGTTGCCTGGCGGCTGCCCTTTCGGCGATGGCCGCACTGCGAGGCACCGAGTTGAGCGGACCCATCGAGTTGGCGGCCCTGGTCGACGAGGAGGACGCCGGCATCGGCATCCGGGCCTATGTCGCGTCGACTGCCCCCAGATCGCACGGCTGCATCACCGCGGAGCCGACCGAGCTGCAGACCGTCATCGGTGCGCGCGGCGCCTCCTACCTCCGGGTACTCGTTCGCGGCACCGCCTGTCACGCCGGCCGCCCGGACGACGGCGCGAACGCGATCTACGGCGCGGCGGCATTGGTGGCCGAGATCGAACGCATGCACGCCGAGTTGGCGGATCACAAACATCCGCTATTGGGTCCCGCGACCTGGAGTGTCGGGCAGATTCAGGGCGGTACCGGCGCCAGCGTGGTCCCGGCGGAATGCGTTGTCACGGCCGATCGGCGGTTACTACCGGGCGAGTCATCCACCGCGGTGCTCGACGACGTGCACGCGCGGATCGAGGCTTTGCGTCTGGCGGACCGCGGCTTGACCTTCGAAATCGAGATGCCAATGGCCATGCCCGCGTTCCTAACACCGGCGGAATCGACGCTGGCCCGCACCGTCGGCGCCGCCGTGGTCGACGCCGGGGGACCGGCGCTGCCACCGGGCGGCTGGGCGGCGGCGTGCGACGGTGGATTTATCGCCCGCGATCTGGGTGTGCCCGTTGTGGTGCTGGGTCCGGGATCGGTCAGCGCACAGGCGCACCGACCGGACGAGTCGGTGGCGATCGACGAAATCATCCTTGCCGCACGGGCTTACGCGCTCACTGCGCTGCGCTTGCTGGCTTGATCTCCGGCAAAACAGTGCCTCAGGGCAGGCCGGTGGCCAGCAGCTCGGCCAGGTGCAGCGCCCGTCGCTCGGTGCCGTGCGCGATCTGCGTACGGCAACTGAAACCGTCGGCGAGGATAACCGTCGAGGGCGCGACGGACCGGACGGCAGGCAGCAGCACCCGCTCCCCGACCGCCCGCGACAGCTCGTAGTGGACGCGCTCGAAACCAAAGTTGCCCGCCAGGCCGCAACATCCGGAGTCTGGCACCTCGGCCCGGATACCGGCCTTGACCATCAACGCACGATCGGCGTCGAAGCCGAGCACGGCGTGCTGATGACAGTGTGTCTGCACCAACGCATCCGTCGCGATGTCCGGGGGCTGCCAACCCGAGCGATCGAGGAACTCGGCAAGGGTAGTGGTCGACGTCGCGAGCAACTCGGCCCGCGTATCCTCAGCCAGCAGCTCGACCGCATCACGGCGCAGCACCGCGGTGCAACTGGGCTCGAGCCCGACGACCGGTGTGCCCGCTCGCAGGTGCGGCTCGAGCACGCCCAACGCGCGCGATAGCCGCCTCTTGGCCGCCCGCAGCTGGCCGGTGGAAATCCACGTCAGCCCGCAGCACACCGGACCAGCGGGTAGCACGACCTGGTATCCGGCCGCCTCCAAGACTGCTGTTGCGGCTTGACCGACTTGCGGCGCAAGGTAATTGGTGAAGCTATCGGGCCATAACACGACCGGTCCCCGGGTAGCCGGCCGGGCCGCCGAGGAGCGTCGGGAGAACCACGACGTGAAGGTCTGCTCGGCGAAGCCGGGGACTTCACGCTGGGGCGCAATCCCGCCCAAGCGTTTCGCCAGCTGCGTACCGGTGATCCGATTGGTCAACCGCGGTGCGACCGAGGCGAACCGTGACAACTGCGGCAGCCAGCCCATCGACCAGTGCGACAGCGGTCTAGCCCAAGGCCGACCAGCGTAGTGGTGGGCAGTGAATTCGGCCTTGTAGGTCGCCATGTCGACGTTGACCGGACAATCGGCCAAGCATCCCTTGCACGACAGACAGAGGTCGAGCGCGTCACGGACTTGGGTGGACCGCCAGCCATCGGTCACCAGCTCCCCTTGCAGCATCTCCCAAAGCAGATGAGCCCGGCCGCGGGTTGAATGCAACTCCTCGTGGGTGGCCTGGTAGCTCGGACACATCACGCCACCGCTGGATTGCCGGCACTTTCCGATGCCGACGCAGCGCCGCTGGGCCTGCGCGAAGTCGTGGTTGTCGTCGGGATAGCTGAACAGCGTCAACAGCTTTCGGTCCTTGGCCGAACCGCGGTGTCGAATCGCCGCGTCCAGTGGCGGCGGGTCGACGATGACGCCGGGGTTCATCACGGCGCCCGGATCCCAGATGGCTTTCATCTCGGCATGCAGCGCCAGCCCGTCCGACCCGTACATCAGACCTAGCAGTTCGGAGCGGGCCCGGCCGTCGCCGTGTTCGCCGGAAACCGATCCACCCAGCGCGACGACCAGAGCCGTGGCCTCCTCGACGAACGACCGGTATGACGCGACGCCAGCCGTGCTGAACAGATCGAAGTCGATCCGCATGTGCATGCAACCCTCGCCGAAGTGTCCGTAGGATGCCCCGTGCAGGCCGTATCGGTTCATGAGGTGGTCTAGCCCGCGCAGGTAATCGGCCAGGCGTTCTGGCGGGACCGCCGCGTCCTCCCAACCACCCCAGGCCTCTCCCCCATCGACACGACGCGTCGCCAAACCGGCGGCATCGGTGCGACACCGCCACAGCACCGCCTGGGCGCGGACATCAGTGACCAATGCGACCGTCGCCGTCGGACTCGAATCACGCAGTTCGGCAAGCATTTGCTCCGCCGCTGCCTCCGCGGCGCCGCGGTCTGCGCCGCCTATTTCCACCAGCAGCCAGGCGCGTCCGGCGGGGAGCCCGGCGTCGGTCGCCGCCCGGCGCACCTCGCCGGGCAGCCGGTCGACCAGATCGACGTTGATGGACTCCATCGTCAGCGGCCGGTGGCCCAACAGCACCGAGACACACTCGGCCGACGCGATCGGATCGGGGAAGCCCAGGACACAGAGCACCCTCGCCGCCGGGAGCGGCGTCAACGCGATCGTCGCCCCCAGGGTGGCTGCGAAGCTGCCTTCGCTGCCGCACAGCAGCCCCGCGACGTTATAGCCATGTTCGGGCAGCAGCCGGTGCAGCGCGTACCCGGAGATCTGCCGGGCGAAGCGGCCGAACCGGCGGCGGATCACCAGCTCGTGGGTGTCCACGAACGCCTGCAGGGACCGATGCAGCTCGCCCTCGCGTCCGGGCCCGCTCGCCAGCTGCTCCCTGACGCCCCGCGACTCGACGACGCAGCGGGTGCCGTCGGCGAGCAGCACATCGAGTGACCGGACGTTGTCGGCCGTCGTGCCCCATGCGACGGAGTGCGCCCCGCAGGCATTGTTGGCGATCATGCCGCCGATCGTCGCGCGGCTGGCGGAGGACGGATCGGCGCCGAAGGTGAGGCCAAGCGGGCGAGCCGCGGTCAGCAGGTCGGTGAGCACCACGCCGGGTTCGACCACAGCGGTGCGCGCGGCTGTGTCGATGCCGCGGATGGCGTTGACGTGTCGCGAGACGTCGATGACCACGCCACCGATGGCGTTGCCGGCCATCGACGTCCCACCGCCGCGCATCGTCACCGGCGCACCGGCCCCGGCGGTGAGCGCCACCGCCGCGGCCAGGTCCTCGGTGTCGGCCGGGACCACCACGAGGTCGGGAGGCAGCCGATAGTTCGACGCATCGACCGCGTACAGCCCCCTGCTGGTGGCGTCGTCGCATACCGCGCCCCGGATATTGGATCGGAGCGCTCTGCCCAGCCTGCCGACGTCGTAGCCTGTACGGGTTAGCATTGTCGACAATCTACCTATCGCGGTCACCATTATCCAAGGGAGATGCGCATGCCAACGGTGGGCCTGCTGTATCCCGGCCACAGCGCCGAAGACGACTTTTCAGTGTTCGAAGCGCGGGTCGGCGGGGCCGTTCGCCTACCGATAGCGATCACCTCGGTCGGCGAGGATGCGCATCGCGTCGACGCCCTGCTCGACCTCGGCCGCGAGCAACGCCTCATCGCCGGGGCGGCGCAGCTGGCCGGCGAGCGACCGGAGGCGATCATGTGGGCGTGCACCTCGGGCAGCTTCGTGTTCGGGCCGCAGGGCGCACACGAACAGGTGGCGGCCGTCGCGGCCTTCGCCGGAGTGCCCGCCGCGTCGACCTCTATCGCGTTTGTCGATGCACATCGACACCTGGGCAGACAACTCGGGATCCGCCGGGTCGCGGTCGCGGCGTCCTACCCCGACGACGTGGCGCAGCACTTCGTGAAGTTCCTTAGCGAGGGCGGCGCGGAGGTGACCGCGATGGCCAGCCACAGCATCTACACCGCCGCCGAGGTAGGCACGCTTTCACCCGACCAGGTGGTGGAGATGGTCACCGCCGCTGACCACCCCGACGCCGAGGCGGTGCTCGTCCCCGACACCGCGATGCACACGCTGGCGATAATCGACAAGTTGGAGGCCGCGGTGGGCAAGCCGGTACTGACCGCCAACCAGGTGACCGTATGGAAAGGGCTCGAGCTGCTCGGCCCGGTGCCGCCGGTGCCCGGGCTGGGCGTGTTGTTCGGAGACCGGATATGAACAGCTTCATCGGCCCGCTCGTCCGGGAGTCAACTCCCAGTATCATCGCCGACAAGTTGCGCCAGGCCATCGCCCATGGCGAGCTCAAGCCGGGCACCCAGCTCGGTGAGGCCGAACTGGCGCGCCGACTTGGCGTCAGCCGTGGCCCGCTGCGCGAGGGGATGCAGCGCCTCACTCAGGAGGGTCTGCTGGTTGCGATCCGCAACCGCGGGCTGTTCGTCATCGACATCACGCCCGACGATGTGCGCGACATGTATCTGGCCCGCGAGGCGATCGAGCGAGCCGCGATGGCCAAGATCCTCGAGGGCGACCACGCCGCGGCCGGTGATGAGTTGCTGCTCATCGCCGACCAGATGGCGGCCGCGGACAGCCCGGCCGAGGTCAGCGAACGCGACATCGCCTTCCACGAGCGCCTGCTGCAGCTGGCCCAAAGCCCACGGCTGTCTCGGATGCACCAAACACTCATCACCGAGACCCAAATGTGCATTCACGCGCTCAGCGACAGCTACGCGGACTCCGAAGTTCGCGGTCAGGAGCACCGAGCATTGGCGGAGGGGATTCGCAAAGGCGACCGCGAACTGGCCGAACGGCTACTGGCCGCCCATATGGACGACGCCATCCGCCGGCTCGTCGAGGGGACCGCGGCCGAGGAACCGAAGCCCGTCGACAGCTAAACTTTCGGGCCTTTGGGGCCCTCAGGGCATCGCGATCCCGATGTACTTGGTCTCGAGGAATTCGTCGATGCCGACGGCGCCGCCTTCGCGGCCGAGGCCGGATTGCTTGACGCCGCCGAACGGGGCCGAGGGATTGGACACGACGCCCTGGTTGAGCCCGACCATCCCGGTCTCCAGCGCTTCGGCGACCCGTAGCGCACGCCGCAGATCGTTGGTGAACACGTAGGACACCAAACCGTATTCGGTGTCGTTGGCGGCCGCGATCACGTCGGCCTCGGTTTCGAACGCGATGAGCGAAGCTACCGGCCCGAAGATCTCCTGCTCACACAAGGCGGCGTCGGGCGACACATTCGTCAGGACGGTGGGCGGGTAGAAGTAACCGCCACCGTCCACTGCTTCACCGCCGGTCAGCACTGCGGCACCGCGCTCCACCGCATCGGCGACCAGCATCTGCACCTTGCGCAACGCGGCCGCGTCGATGAGAGGCCCAACGGCAACACCGGGCTGGGTGCCACGGCCGACCGGCAGCGCCGCCATCCGCTCCGCCAGCCGGCGACCGAACTCGTCGATAACCGACGACTGTACGTAGATGCGATTGGCCGCGGTGCAGGCCTGGCCCATGTTGCGCATCTTGGCGGCCACGGCGCCCTCCACCGCTTCGTCCAGGTCGGCATCGGAGAACACGATGAACGGCGCGTTCCCGCCCAGCTCGAGTGAGGTTCGCAAAATCTTCTCCGCGCACTGCTTCAGAAGTTGCCGGCCGACCGTAGTCGACCCGGTGAACGACAGCTTGCGGGCCAAACCGGACCGGATCAGGGGTTCCATCACCGGTCCCGCGTCGGTGACCGTGATGCAGTTGACCGCTCCGGCGGGTAGCCCGGCCTCGGACAGAATGCCCATCAGCGCCAGCATGGACAACGGCGTTTGGGGCGCGGGCTTGATCACGCTGGTGCAGCCGGCGGCAATCGCGGGTCCCAGCTTGCGCGTTCCCATCGCCATCGGGAAGTTCCAGGGGGTGATCAGCAAGCACGGACCGACGGGCTGGCGGGTGACCAAAAATCGGGCCCCGCCATGGGGTGCTGTCTGATAGCCGCCGTCGATCCGCACGGCCTCCTCGGCGAAGTGTCGGAAAAATTCCGCCGCATAGGCGATCTCTCCCCTGGCCTCGGCCAGTGGCTTACCCATCTCCAACGTCATCAGCAGGGCAAGGTCGTCGATGCGCTCGTGCAGTAGGTGAAACGACTGCATGAGGACGTCGGCCCGCTGCCGTGGTGGCATCGCCGCGAAGTCGGGTTGTGCGGCGACGGCGGCGTCCAGCGCCGCCTGGCCATCGACCACGGTGGCGTTGGCGACCGAACAGAGCGTTTCACCCGTCGCCGGGTCGGCGATATCGAAGGTGCGCCCGTCGGCGGCGTCGACCCATTTGCCGTCGATGAAGAGTCTTTTCTCGACGGCCTGCAGCACGCACGCTTCGTCGCGTTCGCTCACAAACTCCCCCTTATTTATCGACGTTCGGTGGGTTCGATACCATGATTGTCAACAATCTACTCAAATCCGCCCACTCTACTCAAATCTGGTCAAACAACTCAAACCAACTGGCAAGGGGGATGCCGTGCCCGGCTCCGCACAACTCTCGCAGACGCTCAAGCAAGCGACCGGCGTGCTGGCAACTCGCGGTGAGGGCGTTCTGTTGTACGACGAGGACGGCCGTCGATACCTGGATTTCACGGCCGGAATCGGCGTGACGAGCACTGGACACTGCCATCCGCGTGTGGTCGAGGCCGCACAGCGTCAGGTCGGCACGTTGATCCACGCCCAGTACACGACCGTGATGCACCGTCCGCTGCTCACGCTGGTGCAACGGTTGGGCGAGGTGCTGCCGGCCGGTTTGGATCGGCTGTTCTTCGCCAACTCCGGCAGCGAGGCGGTGGAAGCCGCGCTGCGCCTGTCGCGGCAGGCCACCGGTCGGCCGAACGTCATCGTCTTCCACGGCGGGTTCCACGGCCGCACGGTGGCCGCGGCTTCGTTGACAACCTCCGGTACCAAGTTCCGGTCCGGCTTTTCGCCGCTGATGGCCGGCGTACACGTAGCACCCTTCCCCGACCCCACTCACTTCGGCTGGCCAGTCGAGCAGGCCACCGATTTCGCCCTCGCTCAGCTCGATTACGTCCTGCAGACGCTGACCACGCCGGCCGACACCGCGGCGTTCGTCGTCGAGCCGGTGTTGGGCGAGGGCGGCTACGTGCCTGGCAACGAGCGCTTCTTCGCCGGATTGCGGGAGCGCGCCGACCGATACGGCATCTTGCTGGTGATCGACGAAGTGCAGACCGGCGTCGGGCGAACCGGAAAATTCTGGGGCGGCATGCACTTCAACGCCGATCCGGACATCCTGATCACCGCGAAGGGCCTGGCGTCCGGATTCCCACTGTCGGGAATCGCCGCGTCGGCGGAGCTGATGGCCAAGGCGTGGCCGGGATCGCAGGGCGGTACCTACGGCGCCAACGCGGTTGCCTGCTCGGCCGCGGTGGCAACGCTGGACGTGATCCGCGACGAAGGACTGGTCGACAACGCCGCGCAGCGCGGGGCACAGCTACGCGCGGCGCTGCAGCTGGTCGCGGACAAGCACGACGCGATCACCGATGTGCGCGGTCTCGGGCTGATGATCGGCTGCGAGTTTCGCGACGCCGAGGGCAAGCCCGATCCGGTGACCGCGGCCGCCGCGCAGCAGGAGGCGGCACGCCGCGGGCTGTTGCTGCTGACCTGCGGCGCGTGGGGTCAGGTCGTGCGGTTCATCCCGGCACTCGTGGTAAGCGGTGACCAGATCGAGGAGGCCGCCGGCATCTGGGCCGATACCGTCAACTCCGTTGTCGCCCACTGAGTTCGGTTAGCCCGCGCCGCCGAAAGCCCTCACGCCGCGGACCGCTTTACGTAATCCAGCGCAGGGCGAGCCTCGGGAGTACCCGGTGTCTCGGTGCCGTTTAGCGGGCACCGAGTCGTCTCGGGCACATTCGCGAGGGCCAGCGCTCCGACAACGCAGGCGCCCATCATGTAGTAGGCGGGCACGATACTGTCGCCGGTTTTTTCGATGAGCCACTCGTTCACCGCCGGTGCGGTGCCGCCGAAGATCGACGTCGACACGTTGTAGGCGATGGCGAACCCCGCGTAGCGCACATGGGTGGGAAACATGGCCGGGAACGTCGCCGAGATGGTCGCCAGCTGCGGCACATACAGCAGACCGAGAACGGCGAATCCGACCACCGCCCCAAGCACGTTGGTGCCCATTAACGTGAACATCGGCACGCCGGCCACGAATAGACCGACCAGGGAAATCCACCACATCGGTTTGCGCCCAAAGCGATCCGACGCGGCGCCGGCAAACGGCAGGAATACCATCATCGCGAGCATCCCGATGATCGGTACCACCAGCGCCGTGCTGGACGGCAGACCGATGGACTGCTCGAGGTAAGTCGGCATATAGCTCAGCAACGTGTAATTCACCACGTTGAGCGCGACGACCATACCGCCCAGGCGCAGAATGGGCGCCCAGTAACCCATCAGGAGATCCTTGAATTGCGTGCTGGTGCGATCCTCTCTTTCACCGGACTCGGCCAACTCACGAAATATCGGGGTGTCTTCCAGCCGCGACCGCAGGTAGAGGCCGACCAAGCCGAGCGGCGCGGCCACCAGGAACGGCAGCCGCCAACCCCAGGTGTTCATCTGGTCGGCGCTGAGCACCAACGAGAACCCAAGCATCAAGAGCCCGCCAAGCGAGAAGCCGGCCAGTGTGCCGAACTCCAGGAAGCTACCGAAGAAACCCCGCCTGCGGCACGGCGCGTATTCCGCCATGAAAGTGGCGGCCCCGCCGTATTCTCCCCCGGTCGAAAAGCCCTGAATCATCCGCAACAGCACCATCAGCACCGGTGCCCAGAATCCGATCGCGGCATAGGGCGGCACCAGAGCGACACACAGCGTGGCGCCCGACATCAGCAAGATAGTGAAGGCCAGCACCTGCCGACGCCCGATCCGGTCGCCGAGCGGGCCCCACACCAGGCCGCCAATCGGCCTGACCAGAAACGACAGCGCGAACGTTAGCAACGCCAACAAGGTGGCGCTCTGCGTGTCGCCGGGGAAGATGGCGGCCGAAATGTAGGTGACGCCGAACGCATAGATCCCGTAGTCGAACCACTCCGTGGCGTTGCCGACGGCAGACGCCGAGACGGCCTTCCACAACACGGCGGGCGGCGGATCGGTCGTTGCGGTCGACGGCGTGGGGTGATCGGGCGTACCCATCGGGATCCTTCTGTCTGATTAGCGCAACGTGTGCTAAGGGCTGCGCATAGTCGAGAAAACTCCGAGACGGTCCGAGACAGTTTGTAGTGTTGTCAACAATCCGAACATAACATGGTCAATTACTCGCTGAAGGGGCTCCAGTTAATTGCCAATTAATTCTGCTAGCCAGCGGCCCCCTGGCCGACCGCTTGCACCGAGGCGTGCTCATGCAACGCCTGCTCGTCGTCGGGCGCAACCGGCTTGAGGTCGAAGATGACCTCCTTGACGGTGCCGGTGAACGCGTAGGGCGCCTTGTCTTCGTAGTCACGGTCCACGACGAGGCCGTTGTCGCGACCGACGTCGAGCCCGGCGTACGAGGTGAACGCCAAACTCACGGTTTGGGGCAGCTCACCCTCGCCGATCAACCGGTCGTCGACCCACAGCGTCACCCGACCCCCGGAACCGATGACGGGCGCCGCGGAGTCGAACAGCATCCGCACAGTCACGTCGCCGCTAGGGATTGGTTCGGTGGATACCTGTCGATACGTCTCGATGCCGAGGAAGGAATAGGTGTGGTGCAGCCGCTGCTGGTCGTCGATCCAGAGCGCGAACCCGCCCATAAAGTCCGCATTGGCCACGATCACACCCTGCGCACCACCGTCAGGGATGTGCAACCGCGCCTCGATCGCGTAAGAGCGTCCGAAAATGCGTGGAACCATGCCACGTTGGATGTTCTGCACGCCCCCCTGGAAGGCAAACCGAGTGGTGGTGGGCAACGGCGGCAAGTCGCCATACATGACCGCGAGCCCGCCCAATAGCGGCAGCACCCGGTTACGTTCGGCTTCCTGCCACCACAGCTCGATGAGTTCGGCGAGTTTCTCCGGATGCTCGGCCGCAACGTTTCTGGCCTGAGAGAAGTCATCGGGTAGGTAATAGAGCTCCCAGGTGTCATTGTCCGGGTTGTAGTTCCCGGGCGCAAAGCGCTGCATGGTCTGCGGAGACAGATCCCAGGGCGCCTTGTCCAGCCGGGCGCACGCCCACCAGCCGTCCCGGTAGATGGAGCGGCTGCCAAAGTTTTCGAAGTACTGCACCGTATGACGCTCCTCGGCCGCCGCGTCGTCGAAGGTATGCAGGAAGCTCGTCCCGTCCATCGGTTCCTGCTCGACGCCGTCGACACTGGTCGGCTCCGGTAGACCGATGGCCGCCAACACCGTTGGGGTGATGTCGATGCAGTGGGTGAACTGGCTACGAACCCCGCCTTCCCGCGGGATCCGACTCGGCCAGCAGACCACCATCGGGTCCCGAGTCCCGCCCAGGTGGCTGGCCATCTGCTTGCCCCACTGGAACGGCGTGTTGTTGGCATGTGCCCACGCGCTCGCGAAATGCGGTGCCGTGAACTCGTCGCCGAGCGCCTCGATGCCACCGTATTGCTCGATGAGCTCCAGTTGCCGGTCGGCGTCAAGGTCCAGCCCATTAAGAAATGTCATCTCGTTGAACGAACCGGTGATGGTGCCCTCCATGCTGGCACCGTTGTCACCCCAGATGTAGAAGACCAGGGTGTTGTCCGACTCACCGAGACCGTCGATCGCGTCCAGCAACCGGCCCACGTTCCAGTCCGCGTTTTCCGAGAACCCGGCGAACACCTCCATCTGCCGGGCAAAGAGCCTCTGCTGCGTCTCTGAAAGGCTGTCCCAGGCTGGGAACAGGTCGGGACGCTCGGTCAGCTCGGCGTCGGACGGAATGATACCGAGCTGCTTCTGTCGCTCGAACGTTTTCTGCCGGTATACATCCCAGCCCTCGTCGAATTGACCCTGGTACTTGTCGGCCCACTCTTTGAACACGTGGTGTGGCGCGTGCGTGGCACCGGTCGAGTAATACAGCAGCCACGGCTTGCTGGCATTCTGGGCCCGCACGGTGTGCAGCCACTCGATGGCCTTGTCGGTGAGGTCGTCGGGAAAGAAGTAGGGCTTCCCGTCTTGTCCCTGCGGTATGCCAATCACGGAATTGTCTTGGGTGATGATCGGGTCGTACTGTCCCGCGGCACCCGAGGGGAATCCCCAAAAATGGTCGAACCCCCAGCCCGCCGGCCAGTTGTCGAACGGTCCGGCCGCTCCTTGAACGTTGTCCGGGGTCAGATGCCACTTGCCGAAAGCGCCAGTCACATAACCGTTGTCACGCAGGATTCGGGGCAGCGCGGCGCAACTGCGGGGTTTGACCGTCGAATAGCCCGGAAAGGGGCCCGGCAATTCGCAGACCGATCCGAACCCGACCCGGTGGTGGTTGCGGCCGGTCAACAGCGCCGCACGGGTCGGCGAGCAGATCGCGGTGAGGTGAAAGCGGTTGTAGGCCAGACCATTCTGCGCCACTCGGGACAGCGTTGGGGTTCGGATGCCGCCGCCGAAGGTATCCGGCCCGCCGAACCCGGCGTCATCGATGAGTACGATGAGCACGTTGGGCGCATTGTCTGGCGCGCTGGCACCGGCGACGATCGTCCAGTCACCAACCGACTCGTCCAACGTGCGGCCGACGGTGCCGCCGAAGCCACGCTGCGGTATCGGCAGTTTGGTGCGATCCGGATTGAACTTGCCCATCGCTTCCTGAAGCGCTGCACCCAAGCTGCGCAATGTCGAACGGCTCAACTCGGCAACCGATTTCATCGGTGAACCGGACAATGTCTGCTCCACCGGCAACCGGCCCGGCGCCGGTGTCACGGCGATGATCACCGCGCTTCCGGCCGCCATCGCTTGTCCGATCTTGTCGCCCAGCCCACTTGTTATCCGATGTTGGGCGAAGGTGCCCGCCAGCGCTCCCGCCGCCGCGCCGACCGCAGCCGACGCCAGCAACGCCGGTGAGAACAAGCCGACGGCCAGACCCGCCCCGGCGCCCCATGCCGCGCCCCGCCGGCCGAGACGATTGCCGGTGTCAAGCAAGACGGGATTGCCCTCGTCGTCTTTGCCGACCAACGCCGCACCGTGCAACGGCAGCGTCTTGGCGTTGGCCCGGCCGGTCAGATTCTCGAAGTCGTGCCGGGCCGTATCGAGATCCTGATACCCGGCAACGATGACCAGCGTGTTTTCTTCACTCACAACGACACCCCGTTCGCTCATATCTTCCGATGGCTGACGAACTCGCGATGTAGACCGGTGATCGGATCGGTGAACTCAATGCGTTGCGCCAGCAGTTTCAGCGGCATGCTGAAGTCGCTACGGTCTTGGTCATTCTCAGGTATGACTTTGGGGTACAACGGATCTCCTATGATCGGTAGCCCCAATGACGCCATGTGCACCCGCAGTTGATGGGTGCGTCCGGTGCGGGGGGTCAGACGATACAAGCCGTCCGCTGAGATCAGCTCCACCAGGGTTTCCGCGTTGTACTCACCGGGCTCGCACACCGCCTGCAGGTGGCCCCGGCGCTTCACAATCCGACTGCGGACAATGCGGGGCGACACCAACGTCGGGTCGACCGCGGCCCGCGCCAGATAGGACTTGCCCACCTTCCCGTTGGCGAACAGCGTTTGGTATCTGCCCCGCAACTCACGCCGGGTGGTGAACAGCAGCACCCCGGCGGTCAAGCGGTCCAGCCGGTGCGCCGGGCTCAGCTCAGGCAAACCCAGCCCGCAGCGCAACCGCACCAGCGCGGTCTGCACGACGTGGCGCCCGCGCGGCATGGTCGCCAAGAAGTGCGGCTTGTCGACGACGACAATGTCGTCGTCTTGATGGAGCACCGGAAGGTCAAACGGCACCGGAACCTCGTCCGGTAGCTCGCGATGCAGATAGATAAAGGAGCCCGGGGCCGACACGGTGTCGGTATCGACGACGGCTCCGTCGTCAGCGACCACTTCTCCGGCGAGCACCTTGGCCCGGGCCGCCTCACCAAACCTCGCAGTCAGCTCGTCCAGTACCGACCCGCCGTGCAGTCGCACCCGGGCGGGCCCGAGCACGTCGCGAACGCCGAGCGGTGCGGGCTTCAATGCGATCCTCCTAGCCGGATGGCGACGTCGCCGGGTGGAGATTACCGACCGGCGGAGATTTAGGGGCGCTAACGACAAAGTTTCGGCACCTGCAACCGCGGGTCATCGGGCCATGGTGGGATGCCAGATTGCGCAGGAGTCCAGTCCGGCGGTAACTCTTCGGGCTCTCGGGGTTGGTTGACCCAGGTGCCGAACGGACTGATGCTGGATGCGCCTTGAGAGAAAACAGCATGTCCCGCATACGATTTCGGAATTTTCGTGCGTCAATTTCGTGCTCTCGGGCCCGCGCAATACGGGCGGATCGCCGCTGCGCCCTGTTTCGTTTGCCCGGTGGCGGCGTCGCGCACGCCGGCATGCGCGGCCGAAGAGATCGGCCCCAGCCGGTGCGGTCCGGTAGCGCCGTCCAGTAGGTGAAGTCCAGGTCACGGTGCCATCGGGAAGATCAGCCTCGACAACGCCGCGACATTCAGGACGGCCATCGCTTGAACACAAGTTCGATCGTATGCCCGGGGTCCGCCCGCGTTGACTCGTCAAAGCCAGTCGCGACGCCGGAACATCACGTACAGCACCGCCATCAAGATGGCAATCACGCTGGTACTGGTCACGAAACCCGCGATGTTGCCGAAGCCCGGGTAAGGGACGTTTTGACCGTAGAAGCCAGTGATCGCGGTTGGCACCGCAATGATGGCCGCCCAACCGGTCAACTTCTTCATCACGGCGTTGAGCCGCGCATCTTGTAGGGACACGTTGGTCTCGAAAATGGTTGCGATCATGTCGCGTAACGATTCCGTCCATTCCGATACCCGCAGCACATGGTCGTACAGGTCGGCGTAGAGCGGGTCGAGTTCACGCGCGGCCTCCGCGTGAAGACGGTGGTGTTGAAGGGAATTGACGACCTCCCGCATAGGCAACGCGATACGGCGCAAATTGACCAGATCTCGGCGGAGCGAAAAAGTTCGACGCTGGAAGCTTCCCCTCGGCGAGTTGTTGTCGAACAAATCGTCTTCGATCGCTTCGATGCAGTCGTCGAGCGCTTCCACGGCGGCGAAATGGCTGTCCACCACGACGTCGAGCAATCCGTGCACCAGTGCGGCGACCCCGTACTGTTGACCGCCGATCGCCTGCCATCGCCGGGTCACTTCGCTGATGTCGAAATCGGAAGTCAACCGCACCGTGATCAACCCCTGGGCAAGCACAAATGCCGAAATCCGCCGCATGGCCAACATCGGCTGGGGATCGCCGGACTGGGCGACGATGTCGACGGCGTAGACGGTGAGGAAAGTGTGCGTCGGATAGGCGGTGGTCTTGACGCGCTCCGCCGCCGCCACCGCATCTTCCACGGCCCAGGAGTTGAGGTGAAGTTTGTGCGCCAGGTCGGACAAGGTGTCGTAGTCCGGATCGCACAGATCCGCCCACACCAGGGCGTCGTCCTCAGCCAGGTAGTCAGATATCTTGTCGAACTCGAAATCGGCCTGCAGCTTTCCAGCCCGCCACACGCGACCCTGGATACTCGGCGCAACTTGCACGAGGTCATCTTGTCAGCCCACGGCGGGCCGCGGCGCCCTGGCGCCCGTAACCAAATGTTCGGAAAACCGCCACTCGCGCGTGGGGTTCTCGAATCACGGGGTGGCAGTCGCGACCGTACCATGCGTGCAGTCAGTCGACAGGTGGTGTGATGGAAAACGAAATCCGGTTGCAACTCAAACCATTTCGGCCTGCCCTCGAGCACATCGACGGTGCCTGGTGGCCGCGATCGCGGCGGCTGACCGACGAGTTGCCGGGTTTGGTGTCGTCAGTAGCCGAACGGCTGGGGCCCGTCGCCATGGTGGGCTACCACCACAGCGGCTGGGACGACACCCCGCCGCTGATCGAGATCAACGGTGACACCGTTGAATTGCTGGGGTTCAGCAGCGGCGAGCCGGCCAGCGTAATCCTCATCGGCCGAGACGGCCACCATCTGAGCCTGAGCGTCATCCCACCCGACACCAGCGACCAGACCGGCCGTCAGGCACTGGATCAGGCGGGCGGCCGCACCGATACCGATGTCGTATCCTCCGGCCGCTCCCGTTCCCTGGTGGAGCGCTCCGTCGCGGACGTCGCGGACAAGCTGGCCGGCCACGAGGGCATGCAGGACGAGCAGCGAACCGCGCAAATCAGGCGCTGGTGTGCGGAGGCGGCCGCCCAGTTCGTCGAGGCACCCGTACAGACGTTCGTCCCCATCCTGGTCGAGCACATCGTCCGCAACCGCATGATGCGATCCCGGACTTCACCCGCGCTGGTCAACCGCGCGACCGTACCGGCGCGCAACGGCCACCTGTTGCGGTAAATCGGCGGCCAGCCGTCCCGCATCCCGGCTACGACTGAGCTGGAGTTGTTCATCTGACGTTGACACGCATATTTCAGGGTCGACTTCGCCGGCGGATAGGCTAGCAAAGCAGCGGCGTACCCTCCGATCAAAGGAAACCGATGGTGTCGCTTCCGAAAAGCATCTACGAACAGCGCAAGAGCCTGCAAGCCATGGAACTCCTCTCCACACGCTCCCGCGGCGCGGTGCGCGCGGTAGCGCGGGCCGTGACAGCGAAGTTGAGCACGGCCGCCACGGCGCAGCGAGACGCGCCCATGATGGCTCCCGGCGCCGAGCGCTGCTAAGACGCCGGCCGGCTACGCGGCGAAATCGCCACGGTCAATTCAGCGGCACCGGCTCAAGGATTTCGGCACGCGCTTCGGGCGCGCTGGCCCGCAACATATCCGCCGAGACATCGTCGGGCTGGGCCTGCGACAGCACCTCGGCCTCCACCCGCGCCTTGTAGTTCGCGACTTCTCGCTCGATGTCCTTGGTGGTCCACCCGAGCACCGGTGCCACCACCTCGGCAACCTCGCGAGCGCAGTCGACACCGCGATGCGAATATTCGATGGAGATCCGCATCCGGCGGGCCAGGATGTCTTCCAGATGCAGGGCGCCCTCGGCCGCGGCCGAATAGAGGGCTTCCACCTTCAGATAACCGGGTGCTTCCGTGATGGGGCTCAGCAGGGCGGGATCGTCGATCGCCAACGCCAACACCTCGTTGATCAGCGAACCGTAGCGGTCGAGCAGATGCCGCACCCGGTAGGGATGCAGGTTTACCTGCTCGCCGACGTGTTCTACCTGGTTGACCAGCGCGAAGTAGCCGTCGGCACCTAACAGGTTCACCTTCTCGGTGATTGACGGCGCCACCCGAGCCGGGATGAACTGCACGGCAGCGTCGATCGCGTCCGCGGCCATCACCCGGTAGGTGGTGTACTTGCCACCGGCGATGGCCACCAGGCCCGCCGCAGGCACCGCCACGGCGTGTTCCCGCGACAGTTTGGAGGTATCGTCACTTTCCCCGGCCAGCAGTGGGCGCAGGCCCGCGTATACGCCGTCGATATCGGCGTGGGTCAGCGGCGTGGCCAGCACCTCGTTGACGGTTCCCAGGATGTAATCGATATCGGCCTTGGTGGCTGCCGGGTGGGCCAGATCGAGATTCCAGTCGGTATCGGTGGTTCCGATAATCCAGTGGCTGCCCCACGGGATGATGAACATCACCGACTTCTCGGTGCGCAGGATCATCGCGACGTCGCTGACGATCCGGTCCCGAGGCACCACGACGTGCACGCCCTTGGACGCGCGCACCTGAAATCGCCCGCGCTGTTTGGACAACGCCTGAATCTCGTCGGTCCAGACTCCAGTGGCGTTCACCACGACGTGGCCGCGGACGTCGGCAACCGACCCGTCCTCGGAGTCGCGCACGCTGACACCCACCACCCGGTCACCTTCGCGCAGCAGCGCCACCACTTGGGTGGAGCACCGCACGACGGCGCCGTAGTGTGCCGCGGTGCGCGCGACCGTCATGGTGTGGCGAGCGTCATCGACGACGGTGTCGTAGTAGCGGATGCCGCCAACCAACGAACTCCGTTTGAGACCGGGGCTTAGCCGCAATGCACCCGCTCGGGTCAAATGCTTTTGCGCCGGAACCGATTTCGCGCCACCCAGGCGGTCATAGAGGAAGATGCCCGCGGCGATGTAAGGGCGTTCCCACCAGCGCTTGGTCAACGGAAACAGGAACGGCAACGGTTTGACCAGATGCGGCGCCAAGGTGGTCAGCGACAGCTCGCGCTCGAAGAGCGCCTCGCGCACCAGCCCGAATTCCAGTTGCTCGAGATAGCGCAACCCGCCGTGGAACATTTTCGACGAGCGGCTTGAGGTGCCCGAAGCCAAGTCGCGGGCCTCGACCAACGCCACCTTGAGACCACGGGTGGCGGCATCGAGGGCACATCCGGAGCCCACCACGCCACCACCGATGACCACGACGTCGAATTGCTCGGCGCCGAGTCGCTCCCAGGCCAACGCGCGCTGCTCAGGCCCCAGCGAACCAGTCGGCGCGGCCTGCTCGCCACGCGGTGCGTTGATCGGCTTGCTCACGACGACGGACTCCTGTCGGTTACTGGTCGGTAGATGCTGCTCACCAAGGCTAGTTCCTGCGGCATCGGCGAGTCGGACTTCAGTCCAGATCATCGCGCGCCATCAACCGGCGAGCGGCCTCGGTGATGGAACCCGATAGCGACGGGTATACGGCCAGGGTCTGCGCCAGCTCGTTGACCGTAATGCGGTTTTGCACGGCCACCGCGATCGGCAGGATCAGCTCCGAGGCGATCGGCGCCACCACCACCCCGCCGATCACCACGCCGGTGGAGCGCCGGCAGAAGATCTTGACGAACCCCTGCCTCAGGCCCGACATCTTCGCGCGCGCGTTGGTGCCCAACGACAACATGATGGTGCGGGCGGTGACCGATCCGTCGTCGATCGCCGATTGCGGCACACCGACTGCGGCGATCTCGGGTCTGGTGAACACCGTCGCCGCGACGGTGCGCAGCCGGATCGGGCTGACGCCCTCACCCAGCGCGTGGTACATCGCGATGCGGCCCTGCATGGCGGCGACTGACGCCAACGGCAGCAGGCCGGTGCAGTCACCGGCCGCGTAAATCCCCGGCACCGACGTTCGGGACACGCGATCGACGGTCAGGTAGTTGCCTCGGCCCAGCTCGATGCCGACCCGCTCCAGACCCAAACCGCTGGTATTGGGGATCGAGCCGATGGTCATCAAGGCATGGCTGCCCTCAACGGTGCGACCATCGATCATGGTCACCAACACACCGGTTTGCGTGCGGGTGACCGATTCGGCCCGTGCGTTCTTGAACAAGCGGACGCCGCGTTCGGCGAACGACTCTTCGAGCACCAGCGCGGCGTCGGCGTCCTCGTAGGGCAGCACCCGGTCCTGACTGGCTACCACCGTCACCTGCACACCCAATTCGGTGTAGGCGTGCACAAACTCGGCGCCGGTCACCCCGGAGCCCACCACAATGAGGTGCTGGGGCAGCTCCTCGAGACGGTAGAGCTGCCGCCAGGTCAGGATGCGTTCGCCGTCCGGCGGGGCCGAGGACAGGACCCTGGGGCTGGCACCGGTGGCGATCAGCACGACGTCGGCCTCGTGTTCAGTGGTGGAGCCGTCGGGGGCGGTCGCCTGGACGCGGTGTCGGGCCAGGCCGGGCGTGGGGTCGATCAGTTCGCCCCGACCGGCGATCACGTGGACTCCCACGCTGAGCAGCTGCGCAGTAATGTCAGCCGACTGTTCGGCGGCCAGCGTCTTGACGCGGTCATGGATCTTCGGCAACGAGATCTTGGCTTCGTCGAATTCGATGTCGAAGCCCAGCCGGGGCGCCCTGCGCAGCTCGGTGCGCAGGCCGGTAGAAGCAATAAAGGTCTTGGACGGCACACAATCGTCCAGGACGGCGGCGCCGCCGATGCCATCAGAGTCGATGACGGTGACTTGGACTGATTCGGGGTGTGAGGTGGCGGCCACCAGTGCGGCCTCATAGCCGGCCGGGCCTCCACCGAGGATCACGATGCGGGTCACCACAGCCCATAACCTAGCCTGGCGGCCCGAAAACTTCAGAGCGCGCCACCCTGCGCCACCAAACTGGCAGCGCGGCAGACCGATAGTGTCCTGACTCGCGGTCCCGACCACAGCAAAAGCACCGAGGCGGCCCATGCCGTCTAAGCTTTCCCCGTGCCGCTCTATGCCGCGTACGGATCGAACATGCATCCAGAACAGATGCTGCAGCGCGCACCCCACTCGCCGATGGCCGGGACCGGCTGGCTACACGGGTGGCGGTTGACGTTCGGTGGCGAAGACATCGGCTGGGAGGGAGCCCTGGCTACCGTCGTCGAGGATCCGCATTCGAAGGTGTTCGTGGTGCTCTACGACATGACGCCGGCCGACGAGATGAACCTTGATCGGTGGGAGGGCTCCGAATTTGGCGTCCACAAGAAGATCCGATGCCGGGTCCAGCGCTTATCCTCGGACACCACAACAGATCCCGTCCTGGCGTGGCTGTACGTGCTGGACGCCTGGGAGGGCGGGCTGCCGTCGGCGCGCTATCTGGGAGTGATGGCCGACGCCGCCGAGATCGCTGGCGCGCCAAGCGACTACGTCCACAATCTGCGTACCCGCCCGGCCCGTAACATCGGCCCGGGGACCAGCACCTAGCTCTCGTTCGCGAGCGACCGTGTTTGTGCAGCGACACGCCGCAGCGGCCGGCATTTTGCGGACTCTCGTGGCGTGAATTGATTGCGTAGGATCCTGCCCCGACGATTGCAGGCGTGCATCCAGGGCTGAACCGGTTATTCGCCGCGCAGGGTGGCGTTGTCACGTCGGCCCAGGCGCTGAGCTTCCTTACCCGTCGCAGCTTGGAAGCACAGGTAAATTGCGGTGCGCTCCATAAGATTTGGCACGGCATTTATGGTCGCGGCGAAGTGACCACGGCATTGCGACTGCGCGGGCTTGACCTGGCAACCGGCGCAATGGTCGCGGCCTGCATGGGAACCGCCGCGGCCGCGTACGGCTTCGACACCGAGCAAACCGCGGATCTGCACGTCCTCGCCCCCAGCGGTCGGCGGCTGCGATCGACCGATGGCCTAATCGTGCACCGTCGCGAGGGCGCGGCACTCGTCCGGGTCGGTGGACGCCCGGCCACGGCGCCCGCGTGGACGGCGATCGAGGTCGCCCGCGGACTGCGGCGGCCGCGGGCTCTGGCGACGCTGGACGCTGCGCTGCGCAGCAACACATGCCGCCGCTACCAGCTGAACCGCGCCGCCGAGCTGCAGGCCGGCCGTCGCGGCATCGTCAAAGTCCGCGAATTGCTGGGCTTGGCTTCCCCATTGGCCGAATCGCCGATGGAGAGCGAAGCGCGCCTGGTGATGCTCGACGGCGGCTTGCCTCCGCCGGCCCTGCAATATCAACTCGTGGATACGCTGGGGCGTACCTGGCGACTCGACTTCGCCTGGCCTGAATGTCGCGTCGCCGCGGAGTACGACGGCGTTGATTGGCACAGCGGACCGGACGCATTTCGCCGGGACCGCCGACGCTCCGCGGCCCTGCAAGACTTGGCTTGGGTCGTCGTGCCGATCATCGCCGAGGATGTCAGGTGCCGGCCCGCCGAACTTGTCCGACGGCTCGAAGCGCGGCTGGATAGGGGTCGAGCCGCATAAAGCGGGTTTGCGAGCGTCCGCAAAATGCCGCGCCATGCGGCGTGTCTCTGTACAAACACGGCCGCTCGCGGCAATGGGGGCGGGCACGCCCGAACGATTCCGAAATATCTAGTTGGCTCAAACTGCGAATATCCAGCCCTGGCGGCAATACGATCGATTGATGCTGCGCGCTTAGGGAGGTGCGGTATGTCGTTTGTCATCGCGGCACCGGAAATGATTCAGGCGTCGGCCGCGGATTTAGCCCATCTTGGTTCAGCCATTACCTCGGCCTCCGCCGCCGCGGCGGCTTCGACGACGGGGGTGTTGGCCGGGCGTGCCGACGAGGTGTCGGCGGGCATCGCCGCGTTGTTTAGAGCGCATGCCCAGTCGTATCAGGCGCTGAGCGCCCAAGCCGCGGCGTTTCACGACCAATTTGTGCGCGCACTGGCCGCGAGCGCGGGCGCGTATGCCCACGCCGAGGCGGCCAATGCGTCGCCGTGGCAACTCGTGCAGCAGCAGGTGCTGGACCTGGTGAATGCGCCGACCCAGGCGCTGCTGCAGCGCCCGCTGATCGGCAACGGCGCCGACGGTGCTCCTGGAACCGGGGCAAGCGGCGGATCCGGCGGACTGTTGTATGGCAACGGTGGCAACGGGGGCTCAGGCGGGACCAACCAGGCCGGTGGTAGCGGTGGGGCCGCCGGCCTGTTCGGCGACGGCGGGCGAGGCGGGGCGGGCGGCGCGGGCGTGCTGGGCATGCCCGGCGGTGCGGGCGGGACCGGCGGCCACGGCGGGCTGCTCGCGGGCAATGGGGGTGCCGGCGGCACGGGAGGAATCTCACTGACCACTACAGCCGGCGGCCAAGGCGGAGCAGGCGGTATGGGCGGACTGCTCGGCTCCGGCGGCGCCGGCGGCGTCGGCGGGGCCGCGGCGGCGGGGGGTGGTGCCGGCGGCGCCGGCGGCGCGGGCGGCGGCGCGGGGTGGATCGGCTCCGGCGGAGCCGGCGGGGTCGGCGGGAAAGCGGTGGCTGCGGCCGCTGTCGCCGGGGCCGGCGGGGCCGGCGGCGCCGGGGGGATGCTCTCGGGCTCCGGCGGCGCCGGCGGTGACGGCGGGACCGCGCTCAATAGCCTCGGAGTCGGCGGTGCCGGTGGTGACGGCGGCAAGGCGGGTCTATTCGGCAACGGCGGCAACGGCGGAGCCGCTCAGGCTGCCGCGACCTCCGCATTCGGCGGGGGGGCCGGCGGCGCCGGTGGGCTCGTCTTCGGCAACGGCGGCTCGGGCGGGGCGGGCGGCGACGCCTCCGGCGGCTTCGTCGACGGCGGAAGCGGCGGGGTAGGCGGCAACGCCGGACTGCTAGGCGTCGGCGGCGCTGGCGGCGCCGGCGGATCGCACCTTACCGGCGGGGGCGGGAGCGCGGGCACCGGCGGCGCCGGCGGCGCCGGCGGGCTGCTGGTCGGAGACGGCGGCATCGGCGGGGCGGGCGGGCTGGCCAACGGCCCGCTGTTCGGCGGCACCGGCGGCAACGGCGGTAAGGCGGGACTGCTCGGCAACGGCGGCGCCGGCGGGGCCGGCGGGGCGTCCGTCGCAGCCGCCACCACCGGCGGCACCGGCGGCAACGGCGGCGACGCTGTGCTGTTCGGCAATGGTGGTGACGGCGGCGCCGCCGGCACCGGCAGCCCAGCCCTAGGCAGCGTTGGGATCGGCGGCATGGGTGGGGTGCTGTTCGGCCTGAATGGGAGGCCTTAGCCGGCTAGAAAGCTGCGGCCTGCTCGATGATGTTGACCATCACCCGCACACCGATTCCCAGGGCCCGCTCATCGAGGTCGAACGTCGGTTGATGCAGGTCCAGCTGGGGCCCCTCGCCGGACCACACGCCCAAGCGCGCCATGGCACCCGGAACCTCTTCCAGATACCAGGAAAAATCCTCGCCACCGCCGGACTGCCGGGTGTCGGCCAGCACATCGGGACCGACGGCCTCGATGGCGTGGGTCAGGATGTGGGTGGAAACTTCCTCGTTTACCACTGGCGGCACGCCGCGATGGTATTGCAGGGTGTGCTCGATGGCGAGCGGCGCCAGCAGTGCGTCGACGGCATGCCGGATGATCTGTTCGAGGTCGACCCACGTCTGTCGGCTGGCGGTGCGAACCGTGCCGGACAGCACGCCGTTCTGCGGAATGGCATTGGCGGCCACGCCGGCATTGACCGCCCCCCAGACCAAGACGGTGCTGTTGCGCGGGTCGATACGGCGGGACAACACCCCGGGCAGCCCGGTGATCAGGGTGCCCAGCCCGTAGACCAGGTCGGCGGTCAAGTGTGGGCGCGAGGTGTGCCCGCCCGGCGAATACAGTGTCACCACGATCGAGTCCGCGGCTGAGGTGATGGGGCCCTGTCGGACCGCGACCTTGCCCACTTCGAGTCGCGGATCGCAGTGCAAGGCGAAGATCCGCGACACGCCCGCTAACGCCCCGGCCGCGATCGCGTCGATGGCACCACCGGGCATCGCCTCTTCGGCCGCCTGGAAAATCAGCCGCACTCCGGCCGGCAGCTCGGGCACCGACGCCAACGCTAACGCAGTACCCAGCAGGATCGCGGTGTGCGCATCGTGCCCGCACGCGTGCGCCACGTTGGGCATCGTCGAGGTGTAGGGG
Source organism: Mycobacterium basiliense (assembly GCF_900292015.1). Lineage (NCBI taxonomy): Bacteria > Bacillati > Actinomycetota > Actinomycetes > Mycobacteriales > Mycobacteriaceae > Mycobacterium > Mycobacterium basiliense. Next base: position 1,271,200 of record NZ_LR130759.1, on the reverse strand, counting down.
GCACCGGTGCGCTCGGCCATCGGCAGCGCATCCATATCGGCGCGCAGCGCGATCCGCGGCTGATGCTCAGGGCCGAAGTCGCACGTCAACCCGGTCCCGCCGGGCATCACCTTGGGGTTTAGTCCCGCGTCGGCCAACCGCTCGGCGACGAACTGCGTGGTGGCGAACTCCTGCCGGCCCAGCTCCGGATAGCGATGAATGTGCCGACGCCAGGCGACCAGTTCGTCATAGTTTGCCGCCAGCCACGATTCGGCGCTGTCAACCAGACTCATCGGGCCGCCGCCCTGCGCTGCTGCGCGGCCAGCACCCGGTCCCGCTCGTTGGGCGTCTGAGCGAGCTGAACAACCGTGCGCGCCAGCATGATTGCGCCATCAACGACAGCGCGGTCCGCGCTGGGCCCGGCCGCGGCCGCGGCGAAGGCACGCTGGTGCACGGTGGCGCCACCGGCATCGATACCGATCACCGGATGGATTCCCGGCAGCACCTGCGTCACGTTGCCCATATCGGTGCTACCCAGGGGAAGCCTTGCCTCGAGATCGGACGACACCGGCTGCCGGCCGAGCTGACGCATCTCCTCTCGACAGGTGTCGACGAGCCATTGGTCGGGCTTCAATTCGGCATACGCCGGTGCGGCGGGATCGATGTCGTATTCGCAACCGGCGGCCAGCGCTCCCGCGGCAAAGCAAGCAAACATCCGGCCCTCCAAGTCGCGCAGCGATTCCGATTCGATCGCCCGCATCGCATATTGCAGCGTCGCGTGCCCCGGGATGACGTTGACCGCCTGCCCGCCTTCGCTAACGATGCCATGCACCATCTGCCCCGGCGCGAGTTGCTGCCGCAGCAGCCCAATGGCCACCTGCGCAACGGTTACCGCATCTGCGGCGTTCACCCCCAGATGCGGCGCGACCGCGGCGTGCGATTCCTTACCTCGATAACCCACGGTGACCTCAGACAACGCCAACGATCGGGCCCCGGCGATATCGGTCGGCCCGGGATGCACCATGACCGCCAGCGCGACATCGTCGAAGGTACCCGCTTGCAGCATGAGAGCCTTACCGCCTCCGGATTCCTCGGCCGGCGTGCCCAACAGCGACACCGTCAGACCGAGGTCGTCGGCGACTTCGGCCAAGGCCAAGGCGGCGCCCACCGCCGAGGCCGCAATGATGTTGTGGCCGCAGGCGTGCCCAATCTCAGGAAGCGCATCGTATTCGGCACAGATCCCGACTATCAGCGGTCCGGTGCCGAAGTCGGCGCGAAACGCCGTATCCAAGCCGGCCGCGGCGGGTGTGATGTCGAAACCGCGCTCGCTGACCAGCGTCTGCGCCTTGGCGCAACTGCGGTGTTCGGCGAACGCCAACTCCGGCTCGGCGTGAATCGAGTGGGATAGTTCGACCAGATCACCGCCCCGGTGTCGCACCAACTGCTCGACGGTATCCAAAGCAGTGGGTGCGGACATCCTCGCAGTATCTCATCGACCAGCACCCGCGACGCCGGCGATGCTCAGACGAGCTTGTATCGCGCCATTTCGGCGCTAGGCTCCCCCAGTGTGACCGGCCCGCAGCTTGATCCCGGCGAACTCGCGCGACAGGCGGCATACGTCATCGGCGAGCGCACCGGAACCGACCGGCACGACATCGCGGTCGTTCTCGGGTCGGGGTGGTCGGCGGCCATTGCCGCTCTCGGCACGCCATCGGCCGTAGTGCCCCAAGTGGAAGTACCCGGGTTCGCACCGCCCAACGCGGCCGGGCACGCCGGTGAGCTGTTGTCCGTGTTGGTTGGTGATCATCGGGTGCTGGTGCTGGCGGGCCGCATCCACGCCTACGAGGGACATGACCTAAGCCGCGTGGTCCATCCGGTGCGGACGGCGTGCGCCGCCGGGGCGCGCACGGTTGTGCTCACCAATGCGGCCGGTGGACTACGTCCCGATATGCGGATTGGCCAACCGGTTCTCATCAGCGATCATCTGAACCTGACCGCACGTTCGCCGCTGGTCGGAGCGCAGTTCGTCGACCTGACCGACGCCTACTCACCACGGTTGCGGACGTTGGCCCGCCGATGCGACCCGGAGTTGGCCGACGGGGTGTACGCCGGCATGCCCGGGCCGCACTACGAAACGCCCGCGGAGATCCGGATGCTGCGGATGCTGGGCGCCGACCTGGTTGGGATGTCGACGGTCCATGAGACCATCGCGGCCCGCGCGGCCGGCGCGGAGGTGCTCGGTGTTTCCCTGGTGACCAATTTGGCGGCCGGAATTACCGGCGAACCGCTGAGCCACGCTGAGGTGCTAGCCGCCGGCGCCGCGTCGGCCACCCGGATCGGCGCGCTGCTGGCCGACGTCATAGCCGGGATCTGAGCCGTGCGGCCCGCGGAATGGATCGCACACGATCCCGACCCCACAACCGCCGCCGAGCTGGCCGCATGTGATCCCGACGACGTCGCCACCCGGTTTGCCCGGCCATTGGCCTTCGGCACCGCGGGACTGCGCGGCCCGGTGCGCGCCGGGCCGGACGCGATGAACCTGGCGGTGGTGTTGCGCGCCACCTGGGCGGTGGCACAGGTGCTTGCCGAACCGCCCGGTCCGCGGTCCAGGACAGTGGTCGTGGGACACGACGCCCGGCACGGCTCAGCGACTTTCGCCAACGCGACAGCTGAAGTGTTTGCCGCCGAGGGCTTTTCGGTGATGTTGCTACCCGATCCGGTGCCCACCCCGGTGGTAGCGTTCGCGGTACGCCACAGCGGCGCCGCGGCCGGGATCCAGATCACCGCGTCACACAACCCGGCGACCGACAACGGTTACAAGGTGTATCTCGACGGCGGCATCCAGATCATCTCGCCCACCGACCGCAAGATAGAGGCCGCGATGGCCGACGCCCCCTTCGCCGATCAGATCGGCCGGACACCTGTCGAACCCACACACACCGACGTCATCGAACACTACCTGCGGCGCGCGGCCGGGGTCCGACGCTCGACCGGTTCGGTCCGGATCGCCCTGACACCGATGCACGGGGTGGGTGGTGTGGTGGCGGTGGAAACGTTGCGCCGGGCCGGCTTCGACGACGTACACACGGTGGCGACGCAGTTCGTTCCCGACCCCGACTTCCCCACCGTCGCGTTTCCGAACCCAGAGGAACCCGGCGCCACCGACGCCCTGCTGGCGCTGGCCGCAGCGGTACACGCCGACGTCGCGATTGCACTGGATCCCGATGCCGACCGGTGCGCGGTCGGGATACCCACCGACTCGGGATGGCGGATGCTGTCCGGCGACGAAACAGGTTGGCTGCTAGGCGATTACCTGCTGTCACAACCACAGCCGGACAAGGCGATCGTGGCGAGCACCGTGGTGTCGTCGCGGATGCTGGCCGCGATCGCCGCCCACCATGGCGCGCTGCACGTGGAGACCCGCACCGGGTTCAAATGGCTGGCGCGCGCCGATGTGGACCGGACCGGCACCCTGGTCTACGCCTACGAGGAAGCGATCGGGCATTGCGTGGACCCGGCCGCCGTGCGCGACAAGGACGGCATCAGCGCCGCGGTGTTGGTGTGCGACCTGCTGGCCAAGCTGAACGAGCAGGGCAGTTCGGTGCCCGACGCGCTGGACCGGCTGGCACTACGCCATGGGGTCCACGAGGTTGCCGCGGTACCGCGTCGTGTCGCCGACGCCGACGAGGCCGCCGCGCTGATGCAACGGCTGCGCGAGTCGCCACCGCGCCAGCTGGCCGGTTTCACCACTTCCACCACCGATATCGCCGATGCGCTGATCTTTACCGGCGGCGGCGATGGCACCTCGGTGCGGGTGGTGGTGCGCCCCTCAGGCACCGAACCAAAATTGAAGTACTACTTGGAGGTTCGCTGCGCGGCCACCACCGACCTGGCCGCCGCCCGCCGACAGGCCCAGACGCTGCGTGAGGACTTGGTATGCATGGTGCGAAGCTGGTAAGCGCTGGGCTTTCCGGGGTATTCAGCGGGGGCCGAACTGGCGATCGCCCGCGTCGCCCAGACCCGGCACGATGTAAGCCGCTTCGTTGAGCCCTGCATCGATGGCCGCGGTGAACAACCGCACGTTCGGCGCCACCTTCTCCAGCGCCGCAATGCCTTCCGGAGCCGCGACCACACACAACACGGTGATATCGGTCGCGCGACGGGCCAATAGCAGGTCGATGGCATGCGACATCGAGCCGCCGGTGGCCAGCATGGGGTCCAACACCATCACCGGCACATCGGTCAGATCGTCGGGCAGCGCCTCCAGGTACGGGATCGGCCGGTGCGTCTCCTCGTCGCGGGCAACGCCGACAAAACCGACACTCGACTCCGGCAACGCCAGGTGCGCCTCGTTAACCATGCCCAAACCGGCTCGCAGCACGGGAATCAGCAGCGGGGGTTTGGCCAGCCGCACCCCCGTCGTGTCGGCTAGTGGTGTCCGGACCGCGACCGGCTCGGTCCTCACGTCGCGGGTGGCCTCGTAGACCAATGCCAGCGTGATCTCGCGCAAGGCGGCTCGGAAGGCGGCGTTATCCGTGCGTTCGTCGCGCAGCACGGTCAGCCTGGCTGCCACCAGCGGGTGGTCGATGAGGCGAACGTCCACGGAGTGTGACCCTATATAACGATCGGATTCAGGCCGCTGACACGCATGCTGTCATCCCGGCGGGCACCCCCGTGCGCTCTTATACTCCGGGGCGTGCAGCGGTTGCGACGGCATCTGACCAGGGCATACCAAGCCTTGGCGATGGTTGTCGCGATGACCGTCTCGGTTCCCGCCCAAACTGTCGACGCTCCGCCCGACGTGAGGCTGACCGCGGCGGCCCTGCCGAAGTTCGCCCACGTGGTGATTGTGGTGGAAGAAAACCGCTCGCAGGCCAACATCATCGGCAACTCGTCGGCACCCTTCATCAACGCGCTCGCGGCCAACGGCGCAATGATGGCGCAATCATTCGCCGAAGCGCACCCCAGCGAGCCGAACTACCTGGCGTTGTTCGCTGGCACCACTTTTGGTTTGAAGCAGAACACGTGCCCGGTCAATGCGGGCGCGGCACCCAACCTGGCTTCTGAGTTGCTCGCCGCCGGGCACACCTTTGTCGGCTTTGCCGAGGGTCTGCCCGCCGTCGGCTCAACGGTCTGCAGTGCCGGCAAGTACGCCCGCAAGCACGCGCCATGGGTGAATTTCAGCAACGTGCCCGCAACGCTTTCGATGCCGTTTTCGGCGTTCCCAGCACCGGAGAATTACGCCAGCCTGCCGACGGTGGCGTTCGTGGTTCCCGACGGAGACAACGACATGCACGACGGCACGATCGCTGCGGGCGACGCCTGGCTGAACCACCAACTGTCCGCCTACGCCAATTGGGCCCGCGCCAACAACAGCCTGCTCATCGTGACCTGGGACGAGGACGACGGCGGCCCCCGCAACCAAATCCCCACCGTGTTCTACGGCGCCCACGTGCGCCCAGGGACCTACAACCAGACCATCAGCCACTACAACGTGCTTTCCACGTTGGAGCAAATGTACGGCTTGCACATGACCGGCTATGCAGCGAATGCGCCGGTCATCGCGGACATCTGGGGCGAGTAACTACCACCGGGCCGGGCCGGTCAGCCGGCCGTCGCTATTCTGTGCCGCATGGCTGCTGACCTCGTGCCCATCTGCCTGAGTCTGTCCGACGGTGACCGTTACACGCTGTGGGCACCTCGTTGGCGCGATTCCGGTGACGAATGGGAGGCGTTCCTGGGTAAGGACGACGACCTGTACGCGTTTGACAGCGTCGCCGACCTGGTCGCATTTGTGCGCACCGACACCGAGAACGACTTGGTGGACCATCCGGGGTGGAAGGACCTCACCCAGGCCCACGCACACGAGTTCGATCCGGCCGACGACAAGAAATTCGATTTGGTGATCGTCGAAGAGCTGCTGGCCGAGAAGCCGACCGAGGAGTCGGTGACTGCGTTGGCGGGCACACTGGCGATCGTGTCGTCGGTTGGATCGGTGTGTGAGCTGGCGGCGGTGTCGAAATTTTTCAACGGGAACCCCACGTTAGGCAGCGTGTCAGGCGGCATCGACTACTTCACCGGCAAGGCCGGCCAGAAACGCTGGAACGCGATCGCGGAGATTATTGGGCGCAGCTGGGACGACGTGCTGACGGCCATCGACGCGATCGTCACCATCCCCGAAGTCGATGCTGACCTGTCGGCGCAGGCCGCCGAGGAATTGGCCGAGGAACCCGAGGAGACCGAAGACGACGAGACCTCCGAAGACGACGAGACCTCCGAAGACGACGAGATCTCCGAAGACGACGAGATCTCCGAAGACGACGAGATCTCCGAAGACGACGCCGACGAGGCGACCGACGACACCGACGACGGCGCCGCCGACGAGGAAGCCCGGGCCCCCGGTGACACGGTCGTCCTCGGTGGTGACCAAGACTTCTGGCTGAAGGTGGGGATCGACCCGATCCGGATCATGACCGGTGCGGGCACCCTGTATACCCTGCGGTGCTACTTGGACGATCGGCCAATTTTTTTGGGTCGTAACGGTCGGATCAGCGTCTTCAGCTCCGAGCGCGCGCTGGCCCGCTATCTTGCCGACGAGCACGACCATGACTTGTCGGATCTGAGCACATACGACGACATCCGTACCGCCGCCACCGACGGCTCACTAGAGGTCGACGTCACCGATGAGAACGTCTACGTGCTGACGGGGCTGGCCGACGATTTCGCGGAGGGGCCAGACGCCGTGGATCATGACCAGCTCGACCTCGCGGTCGAGCTGGTTCGAGATATCGGCGACTATTCCGAGGACAGCACCGTCGACAAGGCGCTGGATTCAAGCAAGCCGCTGGGCAAGCTGGTGTCCTACGTGCTGGATCCCGACTCGGTCAGCAAGCCCGCAGCCCCGTACGCCAAGGCGGTGCGCGAGTGGGAGAAATTGGAGGCCTTTGTGGAGTCACGGCTAAGGCGCGAATAGCGCCGAGATTGCCCCCACGGCAGTAGATTCGCCGGAGTCACGACCCGCCCGGCACGTCATGCGCGCACGCGGCGAAGATCGCATCCCAGTCTTCGATGTTGAAATGCCCCTTGCCCTGGGCCCAGTGCAGATCAACCCGCGAAATGGCGCGCTCGAAGTACTCGCCCATCGCTCGGGGTACAAAGGAGTCGCGATCCCCCAACCAGATGTGGGTGGGCACCGACACCTCGGCGACGTCGAATTCCCACGGCCGGTATTCCAGATACGACTCGTAGGCACCACCGCGGCTTCCTTGCCGAAATGCTTCGAGCTGGATGGCTTGGAAATGCCGGAGGAAAAGTTCGTCGCGCAGGTGGTGCTTGTCCGCGGCGGGCACCGAGGCCGTGATGACCGAAGAAAACAAGCCGGGTGTGTACCGTGCGCACCAACCCAGCGGCGCGAACAACGCACCAAACAGTCGCGCCCGCCCGAACCGCGCTAGACGCGCGTAAAAACGGTCGGCGGTGTTGAGGCTGCGCACGATATCCGGCGTCGCCAGCGGCCCCCACGGTCCCAGCGCGCCGACGAACGCCAGCCGGGACTGCGGGATCAACGCACCGCACGCGAACAGATGCGGTCCCGCGCCCGAATGCCCCACCACCCCGAACCTGTCCAGCTCGAGCGCGTCGGCCAAGGCACAGACGTCCGCCGGCCAGTCCCGAAACCTGCGCCCCTCCTGAAACGTCGAACGCCCGAACCCTGGACGGTCAACCGCGATCAAACGGAATCCGGAGCGCTGGGCCGCCTGGTCGGCGAAGGCGCCCTCGAGGCGCGAACTTGGTGTGCCATGAAAGTAGAACGTGGGGAAGCCGGCGGCGTCACCCCATTCCAGGTAGGCGAGCGCACGCCCGTCGGGCAACGTCACGATGTCGGCCTCGGCGGTGCGAATATGGTTCGGCAGCAACTGCATTAACCGATCGCCTTCGTAGGAGCCGGACCGCGCGGTGACACACCCGCCGCTTGAAGCGAGGCACGTGTCAGCGCCGCAAGATCAGGCTGACGCGACCGCTTGCGACGCCCTCACCGGCAGCGCTGGCATCCCGAACGGGCCGGGCCGAGAGCACGCCCGGCCGCTCAAGGCTACGCCTACGCCTGCCCATCGGTCCCGTTTCTGCCCCACAATCTCGCCGCCATGCCGCCGACGCCCGCAGGACCCCCGGAGTCGCCGTCACCGCCGGCGCCACCGTTGCCAATCAGCTGTGCATTTCCACCGTTGCCCCCGGCTGCGGCGACCGTGGGCGCATTGATCACGGCCAGCGGATCGCCCCACGACCCGGACGCTCCAGAGTCACCGGCCGGCCCCGGGCCCCCGTCTGCCCGGTTGGCAATGAGGGGAAATCACACAATCGCCTGGGCGCGTTACCGCATCCAAAGCGGCCTGCAACGGCGAGGCATTGGCGGCTGCACGACGCGGTGATGAAACGCCGCCGCCTGCGCACCCAATTGATGACAAACCTGGGCAACGGCGTTGAATAACGCCGTCCTAGGGGCCGTCCTAGGGGCCGACACCCCGCCGGCAGCGCAGCAGCGCATTGGCGGCATCAAGCGCTGACTCGATAGCGAACAAATCCGACGTCGTGGCCACCGCGATCCGTGGATCCACCGCTAGCAAAAACGACATTGCCTTCCGTCCCGTATCCCGCCCATGCCAGCGCAGCTATTGGCTTGGGCACTCCCCGGTGTCCGCAGAAGACAATGGCGGCAACCCGAACCCCTGACGACGTGAATTACATAGCGCACGTGTTTATTTCGCATTTAATAGGCGCATATTCCGGACGAAATGGCACGGCAACACCACGGAAATAGTGTCACTGTGTCATCAACGGACCGGCGGGAAGGATGCATGGCCGAGATCACCGCACCTCACGATCCAACGCTGTCGGTGGATCACGGGGCCGGGCCGGGAGAAATCAGGCCCGGATACCACCCACGGTTGACGAACCAGGATCTGGCGCCGCTGCGGGTGCAGACCTGGAATACCTACAACATTTTCGCGTTCTGGATGTCCGATGTGCACAGCGTCGGCGGCTATGTCACGGCGGGCAGCCTGTTCGCACTCGGCCTGGCGAGCTGGCAGGTACTCGTCTCGCTCATCGTTGCGATCACGATCGTCTACTTCTTGTGCAACTTGGTGGCCCGGCCCAGTCAATCGACCGGTGTGCCCTACCCGGTGATCTGTCGCAGCATGTTCGGCGTTCTGGGTGCGAACATTCCGGCGATCATTCGCGGTCTCATCGCCGTCGCGTGGTACGGAATCCAAACCTATCTCGCGTCGGCGGCACTGGACGTCGTGATGATTAAGCTGTTCCCCGGACTTGCCCGGTATGCGGCCGTGCAAGACTACGGGTTCTTAGGGCTGCCGGCGCTGGGCTGGGCCAGCTATCTGATCCTGTGGGTTCTACAGGCATGCGTGTTCTGGCGTGGCATGGAGTCGATCCGCAAGTTCATCGACTTCTGCGGTCCCGCAGTCTATGTCGTGATGTTCGTGCTATGCGGCTACCTCATCGGCAAGGCCGGCTGGGCCGCAATCGATCTCAACCTTGGTGACGTCAGGTACGCGGGACTGGATGCGCTGCCCGTGATGCTGGGAGCGATCGCGCTGGTGGTCTCGTACTTCTCCGGACCAATGCTCAACTTCGGCGACTTCTCGCGTTACGGCCGCTCGTTCGCGGCAGTCCGCAGAGGAAACCTCCTGGGGCTGCCGGTCAACTTCCTGCTGTTCTCGTTATTGGTGGTCGTCACGGCGTCGCTGACGGTTCCGGTATTTGGTGAGCTGATCACCGACCCGGTGCAGACGGTCTCGCACATCGACTCGGTTCTTGCGATCGTGCTGGGCGCTTCGACGTTCACCATCGCGACGATCGGCATCAACATCGTCGCCAACTTCATCTCCCCGGCATTCGACTTTTCCAATGTCGACCCGCAACGAATCAGCTGGCGTACCGGAGGCATGATCGCCGCGGTCGGGTCGGCGCTGCTCACGCCGTGGAATTTGTACAACCATCCCGACGTGATCCATTACACGCTGGAGACTCTTGGCGCTTTCATCGGACCGCTGTTCGGGGTGCTGATCTCCGACTACTACTTGGTACACAAGCAGCGTGTGGTGGTCGATGACCTCTTCAGCCTCTCGGAAAGCGGAACCTACTGGTACCGAAAGGGTTACAACCCGGCAGCCATCATCGCAACGGTGGTAGCGGCCGCGGTCGCAATGGTCCCGGTGCTGGCGAACAACGTCTACGGCATGCACACGGCAGCGCAGTACAGCTGGTTCGTCGGCTGCGGTCTGGCCCTGATCCTCTACTACCTGCTCGCCACCCGCGGCCGACTGGCCATCCCGCCGATCCCATGACCCAGCGGCGCTTATCGGCCGCTGGGCGCCGGATGAACCGCGCGCCAGTGCTCGGCAATCTCGATGCGCCGGGCCAGCCAGACCGCGTCATGGGATAGCACGTAGTCCAGGAAACGCTGCAGCGCCGCCGTTCTGGCCGGCCGGCCGATCAATCGACAATGCAGCCCGACGGACAACATTTTTGGGCTGCCGTCCACCCCCTCGGCATAGAGCACGTCGAACGCGTCGCGCAGCTGCGCGAAGAACTCGTCACCGTGGGAAAACCCCGCCGGGGAGGCGAACCGCATGTCGTTGGTGTCCAGGGTGTAGGGCACGACCAGATGATCGGTGCCGCCCACGCGGACCCAGTACGGCAGGTCGTCGGCGTACGAGTCAGAGTCGTAGCTGAAACCGCCGTGTTCGACCACCAGCTCACGGGTGTGCGGCGAGTTGCGACCGGTATACCAACCACGTGGCGCGGCTCCGGTTAGCTCACGATGGATTTGCACCGCCTCGGCAAGGTGCACTCGCTCGGTGTGGCGGTCGATCGTTTGGTAGGACTTCCAACGTAGTCCATGGCAAGCGATCTCATGACCGAGCTCACGAAACGCGGCCACCGCCTCGGCATTTCGCTGCATAGCTCGGGCGACGGCAAAGATCGTCAACGGAATATTGCGCCGTTCGAAGACCCTCAGCACCCGCCACAGCCCCGCACGTGATCCATATTCGAACAGTGACTCCATGCTCATGTCCCGGTCCGGAACAGCCTCTGCCGGCACGATCTCGGACAGAAAGGTCTCCGAAGACCGGTCACCATCAAGGATGCAGTTCTCGCCCCCCTCTTCGTAATTCAGGACGAATTGCACCGCAATCAACGCCCCGCCGGGCCACTGCGGATCGGGCGGCATGCGACCATACCCAGTCATGTCGCGCGGGTACGCGCTCATGCCAACTCTCCGAACAACCGCAGCCGCGACAGTCCGCCGTCGGGGTAGATATCCAATTGCACCTCACCCACAACGTCTTTCGCGTCGGTCAGAAAACGGTGCCGGGTGTCGGCCAGGAGATTAGTTTGCGGTAGCAGCTCGACCCATGCGCCGTCCGCGCGCCGCCCAGTGAGCCGCGCCGAGGCGGGACTGTTGCCTACGAAGTACGACGTGTCGATTTCGGCAAGCCGCACCACGCCCGGTCCGGCCAGCTTGATCCGTACCCAATCGTTGCCGTCGTCCCGGCGCCGGGCGGTCTCCCAACCGTCACCCATGACCCGTGCGACACCTGGAGAGATGATGTTTTGCGGCGAGCTGTAGAAACGGTTGGAACAGTCGAGCACCAACCCGCCGTTTTCCACCGCAGCCAGATCCAGCGGGCCCAGTCCGAGTAGCCGACCGTCGGGGCGTCCGTGTCCGTGCACCCTCAGCCGGGCCACGCCGCCATCCGGGTAGATGTTGAGTCGCACATGGGTCCACCGCTTTTCGGAGGACACCGGAAACGGGTTGCGGGTGTCACCGACCACGTTGGCACGTTTGACAATCGTCTCCCAGCCGGTATCGGCGGCCAGCCGCTTGGCACCCGGGTAACCGGCGACCTCCATCGCCTCGACCGAGATCTCGGGTGGGTAATTACCTTTGAACCAGGCGGTGTCGACCACGACGCCACGGATCACGCCGGGGACACCAAGCCGCACGATCGCCTGATCATGACCGGGCTCGCGACGACGACGGGTTTCCCACCCGTCGTACACCTGCCCCTTGTGACCGAACGACGCCGGCTGGAAACCGGCCGGCTCGGGCTTGATCAGGTTCTCCTTCTCGGCGAACGACTCATCGTTGGCCCAGATCACGGCACCGCCCAACGGGCGCAACGCGAGATCGGGCAGCCAGGTGAAGTCCGGGGTATCGGTCATGATGGATCGCGTTCCTGGGGCATGCGCAGCTTGAGGGCCCGCAGCACCGCCACGGTGGCATCGGGCGCGGCGGCAATCACCTCGTCGGCGGAAAAGGCCCCGCAATTGAGTCCACGCAGCACGATCGTCGCCAGCGCTTCGGCGGTCGCCGGCTCGTCGACGAAGCGACCACCGCTGCGCTCAAGGTAGCCCTGCAACCGCGGCGCGGCGGCAACCAACGCCGCGCGGAAAAACGTGAAGCTCGCCAACCAGCGGGTGACCAGGTGGCCGGGATGCAGGTCCCAACCCTGGTAATAGCCACGCTCCAGCGATCGGATAACCAGCCGGTAGTGGTCCCGGATCGACTGCGCTACTTGCTCTTCCGTCCCCACAGGCACGATGTTGGTGGAGCCGTCGGCAACCCACACACCAGTCTGCGCGGCGGCTGCCAGCATGACCGCCTTGGCGTGGTCGGCTACCGGATGATCGAGCGCTTGGTGCTGCGGGGCGATCCCGCACCCGGCGCTATAATCATAAGTCCCGTAATGCAATCCGGTGCACCGGCGCTGCGATAGATGGATCGCCTGCGCAAGGGTGGCAACGCCATCCGGGCCGATGATCGCCTGCGGACTCTCGATCTGCAGTTCGAATTTCAAGCCGCCGGCCGGCAGACCGTGTGCCTGCTCCAGCGCCACACACAATTGCACCGCGGCCGTAACCTGGCCGACGGCACGAAGTTTCGGCAGGACGAAGACGAACCCGGCAGGAACCCCTCCCGCGCCGTCTAGCACCAACTCGAGGGTGCGTAGCGAGCGACGCCATTCGGCGGTGGTCAAGCCTTTGATTCGCACACCGCAGTTGTCCAGGCCCAACGCTGCCAATGTCTGCCCCGCCCGCACCGCGTCGGCATCCTCCAGGTCCTCGCCCCGCGGCCCATATCCGTCTTCGAAGTCCAACCTCAGGTCCGCGATAGGTGCGGCGGCCAGACGTTGCCGAACGAGACCTAACGCTGCACGGTCACCGAGTTCGCGCAGCATGCCGAGGTGCTGGTCGAGCAACTCAATGGCCGCCGCACTCCATTGCGTCGGCGTCTCGGGTGTTGCCTCGGCGGCGCTGACGTACACGGTGTGCACGGGTTGCACCCCGACACCGTCGCCCGGGTATCGAGCCGCCAACTCCTCGTCGACGCGTTCCAGCACCGTCTCGATCGGTGTAAGCAGGTGCGATGCAACGGTGCTGCTGCCCGCTTTGGGCTTTCCGATCGCTGCTGCCACCCGCCCATCATCACAGATGCGGTGGTGACCGCCGCAGCGAAGGTGTCCCGCGCTACCCGATGAGCACCGCAAACCGCGGCTTGATCACCTCGTCGATAATCTCCAAGCGCTCATCAAACGGAATGAACGCCGACTTCATGGCATTGATGGTGAACCGTTGAAGATCACTCCAGCCGTAGCCGAAGGCCCGCACCAACCGATGCATCTCCTTGCTCATCGACGTATCGCTCATCAGCCGGTTGTCGGTGTTGACAGTGACCCGAAAACGCGCGCGGGCCAACAAGTCGAACGGATGCTCGGCGATGCTTCTGACCGCGCCGGTCTGCACATTGGAACTGGGGCACAACTCCAGCGGAATTCGCTTGTCCCGCACTATCGCCGCTTGACTCCCTAGCCGGAAACCCCCGTCGGGGTCAACGTCAATGTCATCGACAATGCGCACACCGTGACCCAGCCGGTCGGCACCGCAGAATGCGATAGCTTCGTGGATGGACGGCAGTCCGAACGCCTCGCCAGCATGAATCGTGAAGCGCGCGTTGTTATCTCGCATGTACTCAAAAGCGTCGAGATGCCGGGTTGGCGGGTGGCCGGCCTCTGCGCCGGCGATATCAAAGCCGACCACCCCTTTGTCCCGGAACCGGATCGCCAGCTCTGCGATCGCTCGAGACACCGCGGCGTGGCGCATCGCGGTGACCAACAGCCGCACCTTGATGGGATTGCCGGCGGCCGCACAAGCCTTTTCGCCGGCGGCAAAACCCGACAGCACGGCATCGACGATGTCATCAAAGGACAATCCCCGGTCGATATGGAGCTCGGGAGCAAACCGTATCTCGGCATAGGCCACCGCATCGGCGGCCAGATCTTCTACACATTCGAACGCGACCCGGTGCAAAGCATCGGGGGTCTGCATCACGGCTACGGTGTGCGAGAACGGCTCCAGATAACGCTCCAACGAGCCACTGTGCGACTGGGTGCGAAACCATTCGGTCAACCCATCGGCGTCGGTAGCGGGCAGCCGGTCGTAGCCGATCTGCTCGGCGATGTCCAATACGGTGGCCGGGCGCAGCCCGCCGTCGAGGTGATCGTGCAGCAGGGCCTTGGGCGCTTGCCTGATCGCCTCCAGGGTCGGCGTTGCGGTCATCAGACGATCCGATCGAAGATGAGTGGCCGCGGCGGCGGCGAATTGTCCCCGACACTCCAGCCATCGTCCAGTGCCGCCAACGCCGCGCTGAAACGCTCCGGCGTTTCGGTGTACAGCGTGAATACCGGCTCACCGGACACAACCGCGTCACCCGGTCGGCGATGGATCCGAACACCCGCACCGTGTTGCACTCGCGCGCCCGGTCGGGTCCTGCCCGCGCCGAGCCGCCATGCCGCCAGCCCCACTGCCATCGCGTCGATGTTGCCCATTGTGCCGCCCCGATGAGCCGTGACGGTTTCCGAACACCGACCAATTGGCAACGGTTTCGCCAAATCGCCGCCCTGGGCGGCGATCAACCGCCGGAACCGGTCCATCGCGGTGCCGTCACGCAAGGTGTCCGCCGGGTCACGGCCGTCGATCCCGGCCAGCTCGAGCATCTCGCCGGCGAGCCGCAAGGTCAGCTGGACCACGTCGGCGGGTCCACCGCCGGCGAGCACTTCCAGCGCCTCCGCGACCTCCAGCGCGTTGCCGATGGTGGCGCCTAGCGGACAGTTCATGTTCGTCAACAACGCGCTGGTGGGCACCCCGTGGGCAGCACCCAGCGCAACCATAGTGTGGGCAAGTTCACGCGCCGGCGCTTCGGTCTTCATGAAGGCACCCGAGCCGACCTTGACGTCCAGCACCAGGGCGCCGGCACCCTCGGCCAGCTTCTTGCTCATGATCGAGCTGGCGATCAACGGCAGGGATTCCACGGTGGCGGTGACATCGCGCAACGCATACAGCTTGGCATCCGCCGGTGCCAGCTCACCGGCGGCGAAAATCGCCGCCCCGACGTCGCAAAGCTGTTCTCGTACCGTCTGGTTGGCCAGGTTGGCGGTAAACCCGGTGATTGACTCCAGCTTGTCCAGGGTGCCGCCGGTATGGCCGAGTCCATGGCCCGATGCCTGCGGCACCGCACCACCGCAAGCGACAACGACGGGCACCAACGGCAGGGTGATTTTGTCGCCTACGCCGCCGGTGGAGTGCTTGTCCACAGTCACCAGGGGCTGCCCGTTCGCGCGCAGGTCCGTGAAATCCATGCGCGGACCCGACGCCAACATGGCCCACGTCCACCTGGCGAGCTCGCCACGGTCCATGCCCCGCAAGACGATCGCCATCAACAGGGCCGACATTTGCTCGGGAGCTACCCGACCGTCGGTGTAGGCCTCAATGACCCAGTCGATGGCGGCGTCGGATAACCGGCCACCGTCGCGCTTGGTGGCAATCACCGTCGGTGGGTCGAAGTCGAGATCGGTCATGAAGGTTCCCTGGTGAGGTCGGCGTGGAAGGCGTCTGGCAGCAGCTCACCAAGCCGACGGGGTCCCCCCGGATGATCGACCAATAGCTCGGTGCCGCCGTGTTCTAGCAGCACCTGACGACACCGCCCACAGGGCATCAGCAACGAGCCGGCATCGTCGACACATGACAATGCGACCAACCGGCCGCCGCCGCTGGCATACAGAGCACATACCACACCGCATTCGGCACACAGGCCCAGACCGTAGGAGACATTCTCCACATTGCAGCCGGTGACCACCCGGCCGTCGTCGGCTAGCGCCGCGGCACCCACCGGAAACCGCGAATAAGGCGCGTAGGCTCCAGCCGCAGCCTGAGTTGCTTTGTTCCGCAGCACTTTCCAATCGACATCAGGCATTCTCGACCCCGCTCGGCAATCGGCTGACTTAGGAAAGCCACCTTAATCCTGGCACAACACTTGATCTCGATCGGACTG
The DNA here is from genome assembly GCF_900292015.1 of Mycobacterium basiliense. Classification (NCBI taxonomy): domain Bacteria; kingdom Bacillati; phylum Actinomycetota; class Actinomycetes; order Mycobacteriales; family Mycobacteriaceae; genus Mycobacterium; species Mycobacterium basiliense. Next base: position 1,254,810 of record NZ_LR130759.1, on the reverse strand, counting down.
TCCGGTACCGCCAGCAACCTGGTCAAGATAAGCTCGATTGCCCGGCAGGAGCCTGGAAGGGGTCGGCAGAAGGTGAGCACAACAGCAACTACCGCGGATCCGGCGGGGCCCAATACCGGGCCCAAGAAACCGTCCGGAACATTGCGCAAACGGCGACCTCCGCGGACCCTATACCGGGGTGATCCCGGCATGTGGTCGTGGGTACTGCAGCGCATCACCGGCGCAACGATCTTCTTCTTTCTGTTCGTCCACGTATTGGACACCGCCCTGGTGCGGGTGAGCCCGCAGGCCTACAACTCGGTGATCGATACGTACAAGACGCCGATCGTTGGCCTGATGGAATTCGGACTCGTGGTGGCGGTGTCCTATCACGCGCTCAACGGCATCCGGATCATCTTGATCGACTTCTGGTCGCAGGGGCCGCGTTACCAGCGACTGATGTTGGTGATCGTCGCGGTGGCCTGGCTGTTGATCCTGGTACCGGCGGCGGTGGTGCTGGGTATCCACATGGCGGAGCACTTCCTATGAGTGCCCCCGACCTCCAGCTGGCTCGGGGCCGGCTCGCCCCGGTGCGCCAGCGCAGCCACGACCGACCCGCCAGCCTGGACAATCCGCGTTCTCCGCGACGCCGTGCCGGCATGCCGAACTTCGAGAAATTCGCGTGGCTGTTCATGCGTTTTTCCGGCGTCGTGTTGGTGTTTTTGGCACTGGGACACTTGTTCATTGGGTTGATGTGGGAGAACGGGGTCTACCGCATCGACTTCAACTACGTCGCACAGCGCTGGGCGTCACCGTTCTGGCAGACCTGGGACCTGCTGCTGCTGTGGCTCGCCCAACTGCATGGCGGCAACGGCCTGCGCGTCATCATCGACGACTACAGCCGCAAAGACTCCACCCGGTTCTGGCTGAACTCGCTACTAGTGGTGTCCATCGTGTTCACGCTGATCTTGGGGACCTACGTGCTATTGACATTCGACGCAAACATCTCCTGAGGGGCGACAGGTGATTCAGCAACACCGATACGACGTGGTGATCGTCGGCGCGGGCGGCGCCGGCATGCGGGCAGCGGTAGAGGCGGGACCGCAGGTACGGACGGCAGTGCTGACCAAGCTGTATCCCACCCGTAGCCACACCGGCGCCGCGCAGGGCGGCATGTGCGCCGCGCTGGCCAACGTCGAGGACGACAACTGGGAATGGCACACGTTCGACACCGTCAAAGGCGGCGACTATCTGGCCGACCAGGACGCGGTCGAGATCATGTGCAAGGAAGCCATCGACGCGGTGCTCGACCTGGAAAAGATGGGCATGCCATTCAACCGCACCCCCGAGGGCCGCATCGACCAGCGCCGCTTCGGCGGGCACACCCGCGACCACGGCAAGGCCCCGGTACGTCGCGCGTGCTACGCGGCCGACCGCACCGGCCATATGATCCTGCAGACGCTCTACCAGAACTGCGTCAAACACGACGTCGAGTTCTTCAACGAGTTTTACGCGCTCGACTTGGCACTCACCCAAACGCCCACCGGCCCGGTGGCCACCGGGGTCATCGCCTACGAATTGGCGACCGGCGATATTCATGTCTTTCACGCCAAGGCCATCGTGATCGCCACCGGCGGATCCGGGCGGATGTACAAGACCACCTCCAACGCACACACCCTGACCGGAGACGGCATCGGTATTGTCTTCCGAAAGGGACTTCCCCTGGAAGACATGGAGTTCCACCAGTTTCACCCGACCGGCCTGGCTGGCCTGGGCATCCTGATCTCCGAGGCCGTGCGCGGCGAGGGCGGTCGGCTGCTCAACGGAGAGGGCGAGCGCTTCATGGAACGCTACGCCCCGACCATCGTCGACCTGGCCCCCCGCGACATCGTCGCCCGCTCGATGGTGCTGGAAGTGCTAGAGGGCCGCGGTGCCGGCCCGCACAAGGACTACGTCTACATCGACGTCCGCCACCTGGGCGAGGACGTGCTGGAGGCCAAATTGCCCGACATCACCGAATTCGCGCGCACCTACCTCGGCGTGGACCCGGTTCATGAGCTGGTCCCGGTCTACCCGACCTGCCACTACGTGATGGGCGGCATTCCGACGACCGTCACCGGTCAGGTGCTGCGGGACAATACCCACACCGTCCCCGGCCTGTTCGCGGCCGGCGAGTGTGCCTGCGTGTCGGTGCACGGCGCCAATCGATTGGGCACCAATTCGCTGTTGGACATCAATGTCTTCGGCCGCCGTGCCGGCATCGCGGCGGCCCGCTACGCGCGGGGTCATGACTTCGTGGATTTGCCAGCGGACCCGGCCGCGATGGTGGTCAGCTGGGTGGGCGACATCCTTTCCGAGCACGGCAACGAGCGAGTCGCCGACATCCGCACCGCCCTGCAGCAGACCATGGACAACAATGCAGCGGTGTTCCGCACCGAGGAGACGCTCAAGCAGGCGCTCACCGACATCCATGCGCTCAAGGAGCGGTACTCGCGAATCACGGTGCACGATAAAGGGAAACGTTTCAACAGCGACCTGCTGGAGGCGATTGAGCTGGGCTTTTTGCTGGAGCTGGCGGAAGTCACGGTGGTGGGCGCCTTGAACCGCAAGGAGTCGCGCGGCGGTCACGCCCGTGAAGACTATCCCAACCGCGACGACGTCAACTACATGCGGCACACGATGGCCTATAAGGAAATTGGGGCCGACAAGGAAATTGGGGCCGACAAGGAAATTGGGGCCGACAAGGAACGCGCCGAGCTGCTCAGCGACATCAGGCTGGACTTCAAGCCCGTCGTGCAGACCCGCTACGAGCCGAAGGAGCGGAAGTACTAATGGGTAAGTCGGCAGTCGAACCACAGGTGGAGACCTCGTTGGAGCCACCGTTGCCACCGGTGCCGGAAGGCGCGGTGATGGTGACGGTGAAGATCGCCCGCTTCAACCCGGACGACCCGGAGGCTTTCGCCGCGACCGGTGGCTGGCAGAGCTTCCGGGTACCGTGCCTGCCCAGCGACCGGCTGCTGAACCTGCTGATCTACATCAAAGGCTATTTGGACGGAACACTCACCTTCCGGCGCTCCTGCGCCCACGGAGTGTGTGGCTCGGACGCCATGCGGATCAATGGGGTCAACCGACTGGCCTGCAAGGTGTTGATGCGTGACCTGCTGCCGAAAAAGCCGAACAAGCAGCTGACCATCACCGTCGAGCCGATCCGCGGGCTGCCCGTGGAAAAAGACCTGGTGGTCGACATGGAGCCGTTCTTCGACGCCTACCGCGCGGTAAAGCCGTACCTGATCACCAGCGGTAACCCGCCTACTCGGGAGCGGATCCAAAGCCCCACCGACCGCGCCCGCTACGACGACACCACCAAGTGCATCCTCTGCGCGTGCTGCACCACCAGCTGCCCGGTGTTCTGGAGCGAGGGCAGCTACTTCGGCCCGGCGGCGATCGTCAACGCACATCGCTTCATCTTCGACAGCCGCGACGAGGCCGCCGCCGAGCGGCTCGACATCCTCAACGAGGTCGACGGTGTGTGGCGCTGCCGAACCACCTTCAACTGCACCGAATCCTGCCCGCGCGGCATCGAAGTGACCAAGGCGATCCAGGAGGTCAAGCGGGCGCTGATGTTCTCACGCTGAGCGTGAGCAATCACCAATCCCGTTCGCGCGCCGCACCCCCGGCGATCCCGGGGGCCGCTGCTGGGCAAGACCTACCGCGGGTCGATCCCATATCACACAACCCTTGAATATTGACAATTGTCACCAATGCTCTATAGTGACAAACGTCAACTACGGAAGGAGCGTCGTGATCACCAGTGATCGGCCTGGGACCAGGACATATGTTGACCACCGCACGAAGGCCGGCGCCGATAGCGAGGCCGTTCGAACTTGCAGCGGGCCGCCGAATAGGCGTCCCAGCAAGTTGCCAGCAGACTCACAGCAGTTTAGTAACTGTCGCATACTTGTAGCACAACGTAGTCACTCGTAGCGTCCCTCTAACAATTATTTTGGCGGAAAATGCGCGGGCTGTGTAAACACCGGTCGCGGGGTCTCCATGCCGGTCTTCTCAGTCGACAAGTGTAATTCTATAAATGCAAATGGTAACCAAATTCAGGTGCCGACATTACCTCGACAGCTGACGAGACCGATACGCATTAACTTGGCCGACGACACAGCTCGGAGCAGAAGATGGTCGGATCGCTACGACGCCGGGGATGGCCAGAGCTTTGGGGCGCACAGAGGCGCACCAGACCCTAGCGGCGCCAAGGAAATTGGTTCCGCTGGACAGACGAAGAGGTTCGGACCGAAGCGGATGCGAAGTTCGGCTTCTTGAAGCTAGACAGATCGGCAGTGCTCGACAGAGCGGCCGAGAAGTCTCTCTGAAGACACCTAAATAGCCATCGCGCTCGAACGGCCGAGGAAAATATCTGGAGGTCACTTGGATCAATAATAGAAAAACTAAATAAGAGGAATTTCCACACTCCGCAGTGAGAGGCCTCCTGGTGAGGGTCAAGAAGTGACGATCACTCATCTCGCTGGGGAAAGCATGGGGCGGCGTAAAGGCCTTTCAACGCTTGCGGAGTGTCCCGCCGGCAAAGTCCGTGAGCCAATCACGCTTACAGATCGAGTCTTTGCTCAGCATTCAGGCTTTACCCGGTTGCCAGTCGCCAGTAACGCAGCCGGTAGCACCCAGGAGGATAGATCATGGCCGCCCCGCTCACCCACTATCCCGAGTCTTCAACCGACATCCAGGGATTGAAGATTCGCGACCTTCTTGACGAACCACTGATGCGCGGCGCCCGCGTAATAGCCGGCACCGATCGGCTAGACCTGGAATTGACCTGGCTGCTGCCCCTGGCAGAGGTGGCCAGCAGGGCAGACTCGCTTGATGGCGTTGCCCTATATGCACGTCCGGAAGCCTTACTTGCCAACGGTGCCGCGTTAGATACGCTGACCATTCGAGGAGCGACCGCCCTGGTGGTGGACGGCCCGGCACCGGAAGAGTTTATGCACCACCAATTCTCTGACGAGCTGGTAGTTATCGAGATGTCCTCGCGCGTCGGCTTCGGAGCCCTCAATCGGCTGCTGGCGGAGCGCACCCTGAACCACGAACTGCAGATGATGCGCTACGCGATGCGGGTGCGAGCCTCCTTGGCGGAGCTGTTCCACCGGGGTGCCGGGTTGCAGATGCTCACCCGCGAGGTCTGCCACCTCGCCCGCAATCCGGCGATGGCGCTAAACGCCCGGGGACAAGTCGCTGCCCATTGCGGGCTGGGCGGCCGCACCCTCGAGGCGCTGTCAAAGTCGGTTCCCCAGGCGTTGGCGGCCGGCGTGCCCGCCTCACAGCGGGCAGCCATGCAGCACACCAGGGTGGATCGGGTGGCCGGTCCGGACGGCAGTACCTGGACATGCATTGCTAGTCAGATCAACCTGGGCAAGACCTCCCACGGTTGGTTGGCGATCCTGGTCCCGTTCTCCATCCTGGATGCGCGCGACCTGGCCTCACACCGAGTCCTCGCCGAGCAGGCCACCGCAATCATCGGATCAGAGATGCTGCGCTTGCAAAGCGTGGACGAGGCCGAGGAACGCGCACGCGGTGACTTCATCGAGGCACTGTTGCACGGCCGGTTCTCCAGCGACCACGACCTACAGGCCCGCGCCGACCACCACGAGATTGATATCAATTCGTCGTTTGGCGTGTTCGTTGCCCACGGCGTATTGCCGGAGCCGACAGACAATCCGGCGACCGGCATGCTACGACTGGCGCGCCACGCCGCGAACATCTGCGCACAGCCGTCATCGCGCGCCGACGCGACCGTCATCGGCGACGTCATTGTCGTGCTGCGCACTCTGAGCCAAGCCGACGACGTGGACCTGTCACCAGAGATGGACGACTTCGCGCAGGCCATGTGCCAGGCACTCGAGCAACGATGCGGAGCCCCGGTGGCCGTCACCTACGGGCGAGTAGCGCACGGCGCCCGCGAAATTCGCAACAGCTACAGCCAAGCCCGCATCACCCTGGGCCTGGCTCGTCAGCTCGGGCGTAGTGGCGTTAGCTCCTACCGAGACCTGCGCAGCTTCACCGTGCTGGCCGAACTCACCGACACTGAACACGGGCAACAGCTAATCGAGCAGTTCGTCGAGCCGTTGCGAACCGGGCCCAATCTGCTGGAAACCGTGACCAGCTACCTCACCCACGGCGGCAATGTCTGCCTGGCCGCCCGTGCGCTCAGCGTCCATCGCAACACGATGCTGGCCAAACTCGACCGCATCTCGCGCACCATCGATCTCGACATCCGCGAACCAGAAAACCAATTCACCCTCTGGCTAGCGATCCGGCTCAGCATGCTGGCGAACGCCCGAACGACCGCCAATCGGGAAGCAACCTTTGGCTGAGGCTCATGCTCAGCAGTGACCAGGCGCTGGCTGCCGTCGTGGGGTTGGCAGCTTGGGCGGACACCTGAGGCGCGAAAGCAGACTCGGCCGGCACGCTCGGTCGGCCTCGCGATTGGTCTAGCGACAAGATTCTGCGGCCGCGACCGTTTCTGTGCCGCGCCCCGGCGTGGCCCGTCGAATGTATTCCGCGATCTGCCGCAACGAACGCGCGGCTTCGGGCACCATCGGCGCGGCAACCTGGAAATCATGAATCTGGCCGGGCCAGATCCGCAGCTCGACGGGGACGCCAACCTGCGCCAGCTTGCGCGCGGCCAGTCGAGCATCATGCAGCAGAGCTTCGGCGCCCGAGACGTGAATCAGGGTGGGGGGTAAACCAGCTTCGATATGCGCCAAGGGCTCGTAGAGTTCTTCAGGCTCACCGTCGACGCTGTGGTTGGCGGCGGCACCGGCCGCGACCTCGCGCAGAGCATCAAACGCACGTGCCGAAAACATCGTGTCCACCCCGTTGTTGAGATGCCACAGTTTGGGCCTGCTGGCTAGCTGCAGCAACGGCGAGATGGCCACGAGTGCCGCTGGTCTCTCGTTTTGCCGCTGCAGTCGCTGCGCGAGAGTGAGGGCCAGATAGCCACCCGCAGAATCACCGGCCAGAACGATCTGGTCCGGATTGAACCCGTGCGCCCGTAACCACCGGTAGGCATCGTGACAATCGTCAACCGCCATGGCGATCGAGTGTTTGGGGAGTAGTCGATAGTTGACTATCAGGACGGGCGCGTCGGCGTGTCTTGAGAGCGTGTTGACCAGGTGTTTGTGTGAATTAGCTCCGCCCATCAGAAATGCACCACCGTGCATGTAGAGCACCACCCTGCGATTGCCGCTCGCAGGTGTTACCCCGGGCGCATGTACCAACTGGGCGGTGGCGTGCGGCAACTTGATGTTGACGCGAGTGGAGCCAGAGGCCTGTGGCAGCGCCCGGCACGCGAATTCGATCACCCCCCAGGGCCATGCGACATGCGGGGCATAGCTGCCCACCGACACAATCGGCCTGATCGTCATTAAAGATGCGAATGCCATCAATCGGCCGGCAATACTGGGTCCCCGCTCCACGAACTTCGCCGGAGTTCTATTGTTGAGCGCAAATCCGTCGGCATAGCGTCGAAACGTGCTGGCGATTTCTATTTCATCACTAGTTGTCCCCGGTGGTTCGGACACTAGACTTAGTGCGGTCATGATCGACACTCCTGGGTCGTTGCGGCAAAAAGCAATTCCGTCGAACGGAATTCCAAAGGCCCGTTCGCTGTCCGCAAGAGAGAAACTTTATTGTGATTTCTACCCGTATCCGGGCCAGAGTGAAATGGTCACGATGGCCAAGCCTTCGCGTCCCTGTGGGTCAGCTTGCACAACACGTTTCAGAACACCTGGTTGCCTGCGGACAACTTTTCAGCTGGCCGCGGCAGTTCCGCCGATCACCCCGAGCTCTCGCACCGGCGATGGCACGTGTGTGGCCGAACTTCATTCGCCCACAGTACATCCGACGCGCGAGCACGCTTACCGGACAACGGCCAGGCAGCACGCGGGTCTGTGGTACCGGAGCACGAGTGCATCGCCGCTTTGGGTTTGCGCCCCGACCCCCGAGCCCGGTCCCGTAGGCCACCACTCGGCGCAACCGGGTGTCAACGTGCAGTCTGCTGCGCGAGAACCATTCGAGGAGTGCTGGGTGACCATGGCAAACGAACTTGTAGTGCACTAACTTGCTGGCGTACCGACGATAAATCGAAATATGAATGAGAGTCGAATTCATTGGAAATTCATATCGATCGGTCGCGCACTCGGGCGCGTAGCACACGACCAGACGGGTTACCGGGATAGGACATCACGCCAGCGGATTCCAGTTACCACGGCTGAGCCAAAGCATTTCCGGCATATTGTTGATTTCCATTATCGCAAGGGGACCACCATGACCGTCAACAGCGCTCAACTCCTGCCTTCTAACGCCCCTGTCGCGGTGCCGGCCTGCGCCGATCACGACGCCCCGGGACCCGTCACACACGGCGAACCCTCGCAGCGATGCCTCTTGTCTGAACAAGAAATCAGAGCCTTCAGTCGCGACCTTCGAATTCTCCTGGCCACCAACGGCACTCTCACCAGGATCCTAAGTGTGCTAATTGATGAAGAAGTCGCGGTACGGGTACTCGAGCAAACAATCGAGACCAGGTCACCCGAATTGCCGCAGTTCGAGGCATTTGGCGATAGCCGAGTACTTCGACGCAAGGTAATCCTCGAAGGCAAGGTTTCCGAAAGGCCGTTCGTCGCGGCGGACTCATCGATCGCGATAGACCTCTTACCGTCTTCCGTCGAGGCAAACCTGAAGCAAACCAAGCGCCCAATTGGGGAGATCATGGCGAGCAGCCACCTCGAACTGTTTAAGGAAAAGCCGGAATTCTGGATGGGCGATACGCCCGGTTGGGCGGTGCCTGCAATGAACCATGCCTTGCGTCAGAAAACCGTTGGCCGTCGCTACCGGATGATCATCGAAGGCCAGCCGGCCGTGGTGGTCTCCGAGTACTTCCCACTCGATCTTTTCTAGGCCGATTAGCCGGGCGGGGTCATCCGATAATGCAGAATACAAATCTGGCGAGGCTGCTCGCCGAGCAAGCCGTGGACGCGGGATGGTATGACAAACCCGCCTACTATGCGCCGCACGTTGTGACGCATGGCCAAATCCATGACTGCGCCGCCCGCCTTGCGCAGATTCTGCGGGACCGCGACTTGGCTACCACAGATCGCGTCATCCTTTGCCTGCCCGATTCCCTGGACTTGGTTCAGCTGTTGCTGGCATGCTTGGCCTGCGGCATCCCGGCGTTTATCGCGAATCCAGAACTTCACGCCGAAGAGCATGCATTCTACGAGCACGACGTAGCACCGGCACTCGTCGTCGCCGACGACGCGCTGGGCGGTCGATTTACGCACTCAGAAGTCACCAGTCCGGCTCAGCTCTGGTCCGCGGCGGCTGATGCCGCGCCGGCGGCCTATGAACCCGTGGGCAGCGACGCTCTCGCCTACGCCACCTACACGTCTGGCACCACCGGTCGGCCGCGGGCCGCCCTGCATCGGCATGGTGATGCCGTCACCTTTGTTGATGCCATGTGCCATCGTGCCTTGCATCTCACGCAGCAAGACATCGGGCTAAGCAGCGCACGCATGTATTTCGCGTACGGGCTGGGTAATTCGGTCTGGTTTCCGCTTGCTACGGGCAGTTCCGCCATCATCAATCGCACTCCGGTCACCCCGGAACTGACCGCACAGCTGTGCAACGAATTAACGCCGACCGTCCTCTATTCCGTACCGACATTTCTCAGCAGAGTTGTCGAAGCGTGTTCACCCGAATTATTCGGCTCCCTTCGCTGCGTCGTGTCCGCCGGTGAGAGTCTCGAGATCGGTCTCGCCAAGCGTGTCTCGGAATTCTTTGACGGAATCCCCATTCTTGATGGTCTGGGTTCCACTGAAGTTGGGCAAACATTCATATCGAATACGATCGACGATTGGCGTCCTGGGACACTGGGAAAGGTCCTCGACCCGTACGAGATCCGCGTCGTGTCACCAGACGGTACAGCGGTCCAACCGGGTGTCGAGGGTGATCTTTGGGTCCGCGGGCCGTCGATCGCTGCGGAATATTGGAATCGGCCAGCAGAGCTTTCTTTACAAGACGGAGATTGGCTCGACACGCGTGACCGGGTGTCAGTCGACAGTGACGGCTGGATTACCTACCGCGGCCGCGCGGACGGAATCGAGATCATCGGGGGCGTTAATGTCAACCCGCATGAGATAGAACAACTCATCGCTTCAGACGACGCTGTGGATGAGGCCGTCGTTGTCGGGTTGAAGGATGCAACAGGCGCATCGGTCCTACAAGCTTTCCTGGTCCCCCGGCGCGATACTGCACTCGACGAGTCGGCAATCAGCAATATTCATCAGCGGTTGCTCACTCAATTGTCATCGATGAAGGTACCGCATCGATTTTCCGTTCTTGAACAACTTCCGCGGACGCCAACCGGGAAACCGTTGCGGGGTTTGCTTCGGTCGGCCAGTCCCACGGAACCGATTTGGCACCGCGCACAGCACCCGGTGGAACCCGCTGAGACCGCGCTCAATGAGCGGCTGACCGCGTTGCAGCAGGAACGCTACCGCTTGGTGGTGGGTGCGGTCACTTCAGCGACCGCGACAATTCTGGGCCTGGCCGACGGGCAGTCGCTGGACATTGGCCGCGCATTCGCGGACCTGGGCTTCAACTCGCAGATGACAGTCGAACTTCGCAATCGATTGGCCGCAGTAACGGGGCTGCAACTGCCGGACACGATCGGCTGGGACTACGGCTCGATCGCGGAGCTCGCAAAATATTTGGAGAGCGAACTATCCAGGTGGGATAAGCGCGTCGAGACCCCATCCTCCGTGCAGTTGGACGAGCCGATCGCGGTGGTGGGGATGGCGTGTCGGTTCCCTGGTGGGGTGGATTCCGCGGCGGCGTTATGGGAGCTGGTCAGCAGCGGCACCGATGTGATGGGCCCCTTCCCCAATGATCGGGGCTGGGATTTAACGCAGTTGTTTGACTCCGATCCCGACGCGGTCGGTAAAACCTACGCCCGTTACGGCGGATTTCTAGCCCAGGCCGGACACTTCGATGCCGAGTTCTTCGGGATCTCCGCCCGCGAAGCCCAAGCCATCGACCCCCAGCAACGATTGCTATTAGAAGTATGTTGGGAAGCCCTCGAAACCGCCGGGATCGACCCGGCCACCCTGGCCGGCTCCCAGACCGGAGTCTTCGCCGGCACCTGGGCACAGTCCTACGGCGACGGCAACTCCCACAGCGCCGAGGGATACGCCATGACCGGCAGCGCCACCAGCGTGGCCTCCGGACGAGTGGCCTACCTCTTGGGATTACAAGGCCCGGCCATCACCGTCGACACCGCCTGCTCATCCTCCCTGGTCGCCACGCATCTCGCCTGCCAATCACTGCGCAACGCCGAATCCAGTTTGGCGCTAGCCGGAGGCGTGACCATCATGACCACCCCCGGCCCGTTCACCGAATTCGCCCGCCAACGAGCCCTAGCCCCCGACGGCCGCTGCAAAGCCTTCGCCGCCGCCGCCGACGGCACCGGATGGGGCGAAGGCGCCGCCGTCTTAGTCCTCGAACGCCTCAGCGACGCCCACCGCCACCACCACCGCGTGCTGGCCGTCATCGCCGGATCAGCAATCAACCAAGACGGCGCCTCCAACGGCCTAACCGCCCCCAACGGACTCGCCCAACAACGCGTCATCACCCAAGCCGCCGCCAACGCCGCCATCGACCTCGACCACGTCGACGTCGTCGAAGCCCACGGCACCGGCACCACCCTGGGCGACCCCATCGAAGCCACCGCGCTCATCGCCACCTACGGCAGCGCCCCCCACCGCACCCACCCACTATGGCTGGGATCAATCAAATCCAACCTCGGCCACACCCAAGCCGCCGCCGGAGCCGCGGGACTGATCAAAATGATCTGCGCGCTCAACCACGACACCCTGCCCCCCACCCTGCACGTCGACCACCCCAGCCCCCACGTGGACTGGTCAGCAGGCACCGTACAACTACTCACCCAACCCACCCCCTGGCCCGACACCGACCACCCCCGCACCGCAGCCGTGTCCTCCTTCGGCATCAGCGGCACCAACGCCCACGTCATCCTGCAAACCCCCACCACCCCAGCACCAACCACACCCACCCCCACCACCACCCCAGCCTGCGACCCCCCACCGCGGATCTGGCCGCTATCAGCACGCACCCCCACCGCACTTCACGCCCAAGCCGCCCGCCTACACCACCACCTACTCGACCACCCCAACCTCGACCTCACCGACCTCGCCCACAGCCTGGCCACCACCCGCACCCACCACCCCTACCGAGCCGCCCTCACCACCCCCACCACCAGCAACAACCCCCGCGAAGACCTCCTCGAAGCACTACACGCCCTCACCACCAACCACCCCCACCCCGGCCTGGCCAGCCACCACCTAACCCACACCAAAAAAATCGTGTTCGTCCTACCCGGCCAAGGCGCCCAATACCCCGCCATGGCCGCCCAACTCTACGAACACCACCGCATCTTCGCCGAAACCCTCGACCACATCTGCGCCGCCTTCGACCCCCACCTCGACACCCCCCTGCACGACGTCTTAACCGCCCCCGCCGACACCCACCCCGCCCAACTACTCGGCCAAACCGCCTACGCCCAACCCGCCCTGTTCGCCTACGGGGCCGCCATGCACGCCGTACTCACCCACGCCGGCATCACCCCCGACTACCTACTAGGGCACTCCCTAGGCGAACTCACCGCCGCCTACCTCGCCGAAGTCCTCTCCCTACCCCAAGCCGCCACCCTCGTCGCCGCCCGCGGCCGACTCATGCAAACCTGCACCCCCGGCGCCATGCTGGCCATCCACACCAACCCCGAACACCTCACCGACCAACTCCACCACTACCCCCACACCACCATCGCCGCGATCAACAGCCCCACCTCAATCGTGATCGCCGGCCCCCACGACGACATCAACGCCCTCCACCAGTGGTGCACCACCGAGCACTACCAAACCACCCAACTGCCCGTCAGCCACGCCTTCCACTCCCCCACGATGGACCCCGCCCTACCCGAATTCCACGCCATCGCCACCACCTTGACCTGGCACCCACCCACCGTGCCCATCCTGTCCAACCTCACCGGCCAACTAGCCACCCCCGACCAACTCACCTCAGCGCACTACTGGACCCAACACCTACGCCAACCCGTCCGCTTCGCCGACAACCTCACCACCCTGCTGGCCCAAGGCCCACACACCTTCCTCGAACTATCCCCCCACCCCGTCCTGGCCCCCGCCATCACCGACACCCTCACCCACCACACCAACACCGCATCCACCGTCATCACCACCACCCACCGCGACCGCCCCCACCTCGACACCCTGACCACCGCACTGGCCCAACTCCACACCCACGGCCACAGCCCCCACTGGCCCACCCTCTACCCCCACGCCCACACCCTGGAACTACCCACCTACCCCTTCCAACACCACCACTACTGGCTCACCCCCACCACCACCACCGACATCACCGCCGCCGGACTCGACCACCCCGACCACCCCCTCCTCGGCGCCATCACCGACCTCGCCGACCAAGACCAAATCATCCTCAGCGCACGACTTTCCACCCACACCCAACCCTGGCTAGCCAGCCACCGCGTCCACGACACCATCATCTTCCCCGCCGCCGGCCTCATCGAACTACTCCTCCACGCCGGCCAACACACCCACTACCCCACCATCGACGAACTGATCCTGCACAGCCCCCTCACCCTGCCCGAACACACCCCCACCGACCTCCAAATCACCATCCACCCCCCCGACGACACCAACCGACGCCCCCTAACCGTGCACACCCGCACCACCACCAACGACCACCACAACCCCTGGCACCTCCACGCCACCGCCACCCTGAGCACCCACCAACCCCCCACCCCCACCAACCACACCCCACCCCCCCTCCAACCCATCAACCCCGACGACTTCTACCACCAACTAGCCACCCACGGCCTGCACTACCAACCCCCCTTCCAAAACGTCCACGCCCTCCACCACCCCCCCACCAACCCCGACACCATCTACGCCCACATCGCCCTACCCCCCGACACCACCACCACCGGCTACGGCATCCACCCCGCCCTACTCGACGCCGCCCTACACCCCCTGACCACACTCACCCACACCCACCCCGACACCGACCCCGACACCACCCCACTCCCCTTCGCCCTAACCGGCATCACCCTGCACGCCACCACCGCCACCCAACTACACACCCAACTCACCCGCACCAACACCAACACCTACACCCTGCACGCCACCGACCCCACCGGCGCACCCGTCATCACCATCACCACCCTCACCCTGCGCGACCTACCCCACACCCCCCAACAACCCACCCCCACCCCACACCACAGCCTGTTCCACCTCGACTGGCCCGCCCTACCCCCCACCACCCCCAACACCCCAGAAACCCCCAACACCAACTGGGCCCTCATCACCCCCGACACCACCAACAACCCCCACCTACCCCCCACCCTCAACCACCTACCCACCCACCCCGACCTCACCCACCCCGACCTCACCCACCACGACCTCCTCATCTGGCCCCTCCCCCAACCCCACCCCAACACCACCGACCTCCAACACCTCCACACCCTGACCCAACACACCCTGACCCAACTCCAACACTGGCTCACCCGACCCGACACCACCCACACCCACCTAGCCATCCTCACCCACCACGCCATCACCACCAGCCCCCACGACCCCCACCCCAACCTCGCCCACGCCGCAACCTGGGCCCTCATCCACACCACCCAAAACGAACACCCCCACCGCATCACCCTCATCGACACCGACCACACCCCCACCACCAACACCACCCTCCCCACCCTGCTCACCACCCTCAAACACACCACCGAACCCCAACTCGCCCTCCGCCACGGCACCACCCACACCCCCCGACTCACCCCCGCCACCGCCCTGACCCCACCCCCGACCCCCAGCTGGCAGCTCGGCACCACCGGAAAAGGGGACCTGAGCAACCTGGCCCTGCTACCGGCAGAGCCGGAGACCGAATTGAGCGCCGGTCAAATACGCGTGGAGATCCGGGCCGCCGGGCTCAACTTCCACGATGTGGTCGTTGCGGTAGGGGCGATTCCCGATGAAGGCCTCGGCGCCGAAGCCGCCGGTGTGGTGGTCGACACCGCGCCCGACGTGACCGCGTTTCGCCGCGGTGACGCGGTAATGGGGTTGTTCCCCAACAACGCATTTGCCCCGTCCGCTGTCGTGGACCACCGCATGGTCGTCCCCATCCCAACCGGATGGACCTTTGCCCAGGCCGCGTCGGTTCCGGTGGCATTTTTGACCGCATACATCACGTTGGTCGAGATCGCCGGGCTGCGTGCTGGCCAACGGGTATTGATTCACGCTGGCGCCGGCGGTGTCGGTCAAGCTGCAATCCAAATCGCCGCTCAGCTCGGCGCCGACGTGTTCGCCACCTCGCACCCCTCAAAACAGCATGTGCTCACGGCCCTGGGAGTGCCCAGTGGACACATCGCCTCATCTCGGACACTGGAATTTGTCGACACCTTCACCGAGGCCACCGAGCACGACGGTGTGGACGTGGTCCTGAACAGCCTTGCCGGCGAATTCGTCGACAGGTCGCTACAACTGCTGCCCCGTGGCGGCTCGTTCATCGAAATCGGCAAGACCGACATCCGAGCGTCCGACAAAGTCGCCGCCACTCATCCCGGTGTCGTCTACCAGGCCTACGACCTGCACACGGCCGGACCCGACGATCTCAGGGGAGCCTGGACCAGGCTCACCGAGATGTTCACTGCGGGCGTCCTTGAACCGCTGCCCACGACCAGCTACGGCCTACTACAAGCCCCTCAAGCGTTCCGCGCCATGAGCCAGGCTCGACATGTCGGAAAAATCGTGCTCACTCCACCCGCCGCCTGGGACCCGCAGGGCACGGTATTAATCACCGGTGGCACCGGAATGCTCGGCGCACTATTCGCCGAACACCTCATCACCCACTACGGCACCCGCCACCTACTACTGGTCTCCCGCCGCGGCCCCACCGCCCCCGGCGCCACCGAACTCCACCAACACCTCACCAACCTCGGCGCCCACGTCACCATCACCGCCTGCGACACCACCAACCCCACCACCTCGCCACCCTGCTCGACACCATCCCCACCGAACACCCCCTGACCGCGATCATCCACACCGCCGGCATCCTCGACGACGCCGTCCTCACCGAACTAACCGACACCCAACTCCACAGCGTGCTCGCCGCCAAAGCCGACACCGCCTGGCACCTACACCAACTCACCACCAACCACAACCTCGCCGCGTTCATCATGTTCTCCTCCATCGCGGCCACCCTCGGCTCCCCCGGACAAGCCAACTACGCCGCCGCCAACGCCGCCCTCGACGCCATCGCCCACCACCACCCCAACGCCACCAGCCTGGCCTGGGGCTACTGGGAAACCCCCTCAGCGATGACCGCCCACCTCAACCACATCGACCAAACCCGCGCAGCCCGCAACGCCATCACCCCCCTCACCACCCAACACGGCCTAGCCCTCTTCGACGCCGCCCTGACCCACCACCAACCCACCCTCATCCCCGCCCCCCTCAACCCCCGCACCCTCAACCGCCTCGCCCACCGCAACGCCCTACCCCCCATCCTGAGCGCACTGACCACCACCCGCCCCCACGCCGCCACCACCACCAGCCCCACCACCCTGAGCACCCAACTAGCCACCCAAACCCCCGACCAACAACGCCACACCCTGACCACCCTGGTCACCACCACCACCGCCACCGTGCTCGCCCACCCCGACCCCACCACCCTCGACCCCGACCGCCCCTTCAAAGACCTCGGCATCGACTCACTAACCGCCCTCGAACTACGCAACACCCTGGCCCAACACACCGGCCAAACCCTGCCCCCCACCCTGATCTTCGACCACCCCACCCCCACCACCCTCGCCCACCACCTGACCACCCTGCTCACCCACCACAACAACACCACCACCCCAACCGGACCCCACCGACCCACCGCCACCACCAACACCGACGAGCCGATCGCGGTGGTGGGGATGGCGTGTCGGTTCCCTGGTGGGGTGGATTCCGCGGCGGCGTTATGGGAGCTGGTCAGCAGCGGCACCGATGTGATGGGCCCCTTCCCCAATGATCGGGGCTGGGATTTAACGCAGTTGTTTGACTCCGATCCCGACGCGGTCGGTAAAACCTACGCCCGTTACGGCGGATTTCTAGCCCAGGCCGGACACTTCGATGCCGAGTTCTTCGGGATCTCCGCCCGCGAAGCCCAAGCCATCGACCCCCAGCAACGATTGCTATTAGAAGTATGTTGGGAAGCCCTCGAAACCGCCGGGATCGACCCGGCCACCCTGGCCGGCTCCCAGACCGGAGTCTTCGCCGGCACCTGGGCACAGTCCTACGGCGACGGCAACTCCCACAGCGCCGAGGGATACGCCATGACCGGCAGCGCCACCAGCGTGGCCTCCGGACGAGTGGCCTACCTCTTGGGATTACAAGGCCCGGCCATCACCGTCGACACCGCCTGCTCATCCTCCCTGGTCGCCACGCATCTCGCCTGCCAATCACTGCGCAACGCCGAATCCAGTTTGGCGCTAGCCGGAGGCGTGACCATCATGACCACCCCCGGCCCGTTCACCGAATTCGCCCGCCAACGAGCCCTAGCCCCCGACGGCCGCTGCAAAGCCTTCGCCGCCGCCGCCGACGGCACCGGATGGGGCGAAGGCGCCGCCGTCTTAGTCCTCGAACGCCTCAGCGACGCCCACCGCCACCACCACCGCGTGCTGGCCGTCATCGCCGGATCAGCAATCAACCAAGACGGCGCCTCCAACGGCCTAACCGCCCCCAACGGACTCGCCCAACAACGCGTCATCACCCAAGCCGCCGCCAACGCCGCCATCGACCTCGACCACGTCGACGTCGTCGAAGCCCACGGCACCGGCACCACCCTGGGCGACCCCATCGAAGCCACCGCGCTCATCGCCACCTACGGCAGCGCCCCCCACCGCACCCACCCACTATGGCTGGGATCAATCAAATCCAACCTCGGCCACACCCAAGCCGCCGCCGGAGCCGCGGGACTGATCAAAATGATCTGCGCGCTCAACCACGACACCCTGCCCCCCACCCTGCACGTCGACCACCCCAGCCCCCACGTGGACTGGTCAGCAGGCACCGTACAACTACTCACCCAACCCACCCCCTGGCCCGACACCGACCACCCCCGCACCGCAGCCGTGTCCTCCTTCGGCATCAGCGGCACCAACGCCCACGTCATCCTGCAAACCCCCACCACCCCAGCACCAACCACACCCACCCCCACCACCACCCCAGCCTGCGACCCCCCACCGCGGATCTGGCCGCTATCAGCACGCACCCCCACCGCACTTCACGCCCAAGCCGCCCGCCTACACCACCACCTACTCGACCACCCCAACCTCGACCTCACCGACCTCGCCCACAGCCTGGCCACCACCCGCACCCACCACCCCTACCGAGCCGCCCTCACCACCCCCACCACCAGCAACAACCCCCGCGAAGACCTCCTCGAAGCACTACACGCCCTCACCACCAACCACCCCCACCCCGGCCTGGCCAGCCACCACCTAACCCACACCAAAAAAATCGTGTTCGTCCTACCCGGCCAAGGCGCCCAATACCCCGCCATGGCCGCCCAACTCTACGAACACCACCGCATCTTCGCCGAAACCCTCAACGAGTGCGACCACGCCCTGCACCCCTGGACCGGCTGGTCAGTACGCGACGTCCTCACCCAACACCCCAGCGCCCCACCGCTACACCGCGTCGACGTGATCCAACCCGTCCTGTTCGCCATCATGATCTCGCTCGCCGAACTACTCCGCACCTACGGCATCATCCCCGACGCTGTAATCGGCCACTCCCAAGGAGAAATCGCCGCCGCCCACATCGCCGGCGCACTCCCCCTAGACCAAGCCGCCAAGATCGTCGCCCTACGCAGCCAAGCCCTCACCGCCCTATCCGGTCACGGCGCCATGGCCTCCGTACGCCTATCCCCCCACGAACTACACCCGCACCTACAACCCTGGAACAACACCCTCACCATCGCCGCAGCCAACGGCCCCACCCACACCATCATCAGCGGTGACCCCACCGCCCTCGAACAATTCACCGCCACCTGCCAACACCACGGCATCCACATCCGACCCATCGCGGTCGACTACGCCTCACACTCACCCCAGGTGGAACAGCTCCACCAACACCTCCTCCACCAACTCGGCGAACTCACCCCCCAACCTGCCCAAATCCCCCTTTACACCACCGTGCAAAGCGCACAAACCGACGACCCCCTCGACACCACCACCATGAACGCCGACTACTGGTACCGCAACCTGCGTGAACCAGTCGAATTCCACAACACCATCACCACCCTGCTGGCCCAAGGCCCACACACCTTCATCGAACTATCCCCCCACCCCGTCCTGGCCCCCGCCCTCACCGACACCATCACCACCACCGACCAAACCCAATCCACCGTCATCACCACCCTGCACCGCGACCGCCCCCACCTCGACACCCTGACCACCGCACTGGCCCAACTCCACACCCACGGCCACAGCCCCCACTGGCCCACCCTCTACCCCCACGCCCACACCCTGGAACTACCCACCTACCCCTTCCAACACCACCACTACTGGCTCACCCCCACCACCACCACCGACATCACCGCCGCCGGACTCGACCACCCCGACCACCCCCTCCTCGGCGCCATCACCGACCTCGCCGACCAAGACCAAATCATCCTCAGCGCACGACTTTCCACCCACACCCAACCCTGGCTAGCCAGCCACCGCGTCCACGACACCATCATCTTCCCCGCCGCCGGCCTCATCGAACTACTCCTCCACGCCGGCCAACACACCCACTACCCCACCATCGACGAACTGATCCTGCACAGCCCCCTCACCCTGCCCGAACACACCCCCACCGACCTCCAAATCACCATCCACCCCCCCGACGACACCAACCGACGCCCCCTAACCGTGCACACCCGCACCACCACCAACGACCACCACAACCCCTGGCACCTCCACGCCACCGCCACCCTGAGCACCCACCAACCCCCCACCCCCACCAACCACACCCCACCCCCCCTCCAACCCATCAACCCCGACGACTTCTACCACCAACTAGCCACCCACGGCCTGCACTACCAACCCCCCTTCCAAAACGTCCACGCCCTCCACCACCCCCCCACCAACCCCGACACCATCTACGCCCACATCGCCCTACCCCCCGACACCACCACCACCGGCTACGGCATCCACCCCGCCCTACTCGACGCCGCCCTACACCCCCTGACCACACTCACCCACACCCACCCCGACACCGACCCCGACACCACCCCACTCCCCTTCGCCCTAACCGGCATCACCCTGCACGCCACCACCGCCACCCAACTACACACCCAACTCACCCGCACCAACACCAACACCTACACCCTGCACGCCACCGACCCCACCGGCGCACCCGTCATCACCATCACCACCCTCACCCTGCGCGACCTACCCCACACCCCCCAACAACCCACCCCCACCCCACACCACAGCCTGTTCCACCTCGACTGGCCCGCCCTACCCCCCACCACCCCCAACACCCCAGAAACCCCCAACACCAACTGGGCCCTCATCACCCCCGACACCACCAACAACCCCCACCTACCCCCCACCCTCAACCACCTACCCACCCACCCCGACCTCACCCACCCCGACCTCACCCACCACGACCTCCTCATCTGGCCCCTCCCCCAACCCCACCCCAACACCACCGACCTCCAACACCTCCACACCCTGACCCAACACACCCTGACCCAACTCCAACACTGGCTCACCCGACCCGACACCACCCACACCCACCTAGCCATCCTCACCCACCACGCCATCACCACCAGCCCCCACGACCCCCACCCCAACCTCGCCCACGCCGCAACCTGGGCCCTCATCCACACCACCCAAAACGAACACCCCCACCGCATCACCCTCATCGACACCGACCACACCCCCACCACCAACACCACCCTCCCCACCCTGCTCACCACCCTCAAACACACCACCGAACCCCAACTCGCCCTCCGCCACGGCACCACCCACACCCCCCGACTCACCCCCACCCCCCAAACCACCCCCGCCCCCGAAACCACCCCCACCTGGGACCCGCAGGGCACGGTATTAATCACCGGTGGCACCGGAATGCTCGGCGCACTATTCGCCGAACACCTCATCACCCACTACGGCACCCGCCACCTACTACTGGTCTCCCGCCGCGGCCCCACCGCCCCCGGCGCCACCGAACTCCACCAACACCTCACCAACCTCGGCGCCCACGTCACCATCACCGCCTGCGACACCACCAACCCCCACCACCTCGCCACCCTGCTCGACACCATCCCCACCGAACACCCCCTGACCGCGATCATCCACACCGCCGGCATCCTCGACGACGCCGTCCTCACCGAACTAACCGACACCCAACTCCACAGCGTGCTCGCCGCCAAAGCCGACACCGCCTGGCACCTACACCAACTCACCACCAACCACAACCTCGCCGCGTTCATCATGTTCTCCTCCATCGCGGCCACCCTCGGCTCCCCCGGACAAGCCAACTACGCCGCCGCCAACGCCGCCCTCGACGCCATCGCCCACCACCACCCCAACGCCACCAGCCTGGCCTGGGGCTACTGGGAAACCCCCTCAGCGATGACCGCCCACCTCAACCACATCGACCAAACCCGCGCAGCCCGCAACGCCATCACCCCCCTCACCACCCAACACGGCCTAGCCCTCTTCGACGCCGCCCTGACCCACCACCAACCCACCCTCATCCCCGCCCCCCTCAACCCCCGCACCCTCAACCGCCTCGCCCACCGCAACGCCCTACCCCCCATCCTGAGCGCACTGACCACCACCCGCCCCCACGCCGCCACCACCACCAGCCCCACCACCCTGAGCACCCAACTAGCCACCCAAACCCCCGACCAACAACGCCACACCCTGACCACCCTGGTCACCACCACCACCGCCACCGTGCTCGCCCACCCCGACCCCACCACCCTCGACCCCGACCGCCCCTTCAAAGACCTCGGCATCGACTCACTAACCGCCCTCGAACTACGCAACACCCTGGCCCAACACACCGGCCAAACCCTGCCCCCCACCCTGATCTTCGACCACCCCACCCCCACCACCCTCGCCCACCACCTGACCACCCTGCTCACCCACCACAACAACACCACCACCCCAACCGGACCCCACCGACCCACCGCCACCACCAACACCGACGAGCCGATCGCGGTGGTGGGGATGGCGTGTCGGTTCCCTGGTGGGGTGGATTCCGCGGCGGCGTTATGGGAGCTGGTCAGCAGCGGCACCGATGTGATGGGCCCCTTCCCCAATGATCGGGGCTGGGATTTAACGCAGTTGTTTGACTCCGATCCCGACGCGGTCGGTAAAACCTACGCCCGTTACGGCGGATTTCTAGCCCAGGCCGGACACTTCGATGCCGAGTTCTTCGGGATCTCCGCCCGCGAAGCCCAAGCCATCGACCCCCAGCAACGATTGCTATTAGAAGTATGTTGGGAAGCCCTCGAAACCGCCGGGATCGACCCGGCCACCCTGGCCGGCTCCCAGACCGGAGTCTTCGCCGGCACCTGGGCACAGTCCTACGGCGACGGCAACTCCCACAGCGCCGAGGGATACGCCATGACCGGCAGCGCCACCAGCGTGGCCTCCGGACGAGTGGCCTACCTCTTGGGATTACAAGGCCCGGCCATCACCGTCGACACCGCCTGCTCATCCTCCCTGGTCGCCACGCATCTCGCCTGCCAATCACTGCGCAACGCCGAATCCAGTTTGGCGCTAGCCGGAGGCGTGACCATCATGACCACCCCCGGCCCGTTCACCGAATTCGCCCGCCAACGAGCCCTAGCCCCCGACGGCCGCTGCAAAGCCTTCGCCGCCGCCGCCGACGGCACCGGATGGGGCGAAGGCGCCGCCGTCTTAGTCCTCGAACGCCTCAGCGACGCCCACCGCCACCACCACCGCGTGCTGGCCGTCATCGCCGGATCAGCAATCAACCAAGACGGCGCCTCCAACGGCCTAACCGCCCCCAACGGACTCGCCCAACAACGCGTCATCACCCAAGCCGCCGCCAACGCCGCCATCGACCTCGACCACGTCGACGTCGTCGAAGCCCACGGCACCGGCACCACCCTGGGCGACCCCATCGAAGCCACCGCGCTCATCGCCACCTACGGCAGCGCCCCCCACCGCACCCACCCACTATGGCTGGGATCAATCAAATCCAACCTCGGCCACACCCAAGCCGCCGCCGGAGCCGCGGGACTGATCAAAATGATCTGCGCGCTCAACCACGACACCCTGCCCCCCACCCTGCACGTCGACCACCCCAGCCCCCACGTGGACTGGTCAGCAGGCACCGTACAACTACTCACCCAACCCACCCCCTGGCCCGACACCGACCACCCCCGCACCGCAGCCGTGTCCTCCTTCGGCATCAGCGGCACCAACGCCCACGTCATCCTGCAAACCCCCACCACCCCAGCACCAACCACACCCACCCCCACCACCACCCCAGCCTGCGACCCCCCACCGCGGATCTGGCCGCTATCAGCACGCACCCCCACCGCACTTCACGCCCAAGCCGCCCGCCTACACCACCACCTACTCGACCACCCCAACCTCGACCTCACCGACCTCGCCCACAGCCTGGCCACCACCCGCACCCACCACCCCTACCGAGCCGCCCTCACCACCCCCACCACCAGCAACAACCCCCGCGAAGACCTCCTCGAAGCACTACACGCCCTCACCACCAACCACCCCCACCCCGGCCTGGCCAGCCACCACCTAACCCACACCAAAAAAATCGTGTTCGTCCTACCCGGCCAAGGCGCCCAATACCCCGCCATGGCCGCCCAACTCTACGAACACCACCGCATCTTCGCCGAAACCCTCGACCACATCTGCGCCGCCTTCGACCCCCACCTCGACACCCCCCTGCACGACGTCTTAACCGCCCCCGCCGACACCCACCCCGCCCAACTACTCGGCCAAACCGCCTACGCCCAACCCGCCCTGTTCGCCTACGGGGCCGCCATGCACGCCGTACTCACCCACGCCGGCATCACCCCCGACTACCTACTAGGGCACTCCCTAGGCGAACTCACCGCCGCCTACCTCGCCGAAGTCCTCTCCCTACCCCAAGCCGCCACCCTCGTCGCCGCCCGCGGCCGACTCATGCAAACCTGCACCCCCGGCGCCATGCTGGCCATCCACACCAACCCCGAACACCTCACCGACCAACTCCACCACTACCCCCACACCACCATCGCCGCGATCAACAGCCCCACCTCAATCGTGATCGCCGGCCCCCACGACGACATCAACGCCCTCCACCAGTGGTGCACCACCGAGCACTACCAAACCACCCAACTGCCCGTCAGCCACGCCTTCCACTCCCCCACGATGGACCCCGCCCTACCCGAATTCCACGCCATCGCCACCACCTTGACCTGGCACCCACCCACCGTGCCCATCCTGTCCAACCTCACCGGCCAACTAGCCACCCCCGACCAACTCACCTCAGCGCACTACTGGACCCAACACCTACGCCAACCCGTCCGCTTCGCCGACAACCTCACCACCCTGCTGGCCCAAGGCCCACACACCTTCCTCGAACTATCCCCCCACCCCGTCCTGGCCCCCGCCATCACCGACACCCTCACCCACCACACCAACACCGCATCCACCGTCATCACCACCACCCACCGCGACCGCCCCCACCTCGACACCCTGACCACCGCACTGGCCCAACTCCACACCCACGGCCACAGCCCCCACTGGCCCACCCTCTACCCCCACGCCCACACCCTGGAACTACCCACCTACCCCTTCCAACACCACCACTACTGGCTCACCCCCACCACCACCACCGACATCACCGCCGCCGGACTCGACCACCCCGACCACCCCCTCCTCGGCGCCATCACCGACCTCGCCGACCAAGACCAAATCATCCTCAGCGCACGACTTTCCACCCACACCCAACCCTGGCTAGCCAGCCACCGCGTCCACGACACCATCATCTTCCCCGCCGCCGGCCTCATCGAACTACTCCTCCACGCCGGCCAACACACCCACTACCCCACCATCGACGAACTGATCCTGCACAGCCCCCTCACCCTGCCCGAACACACCCCCACCGACCTCCAAATCACCATCCACCCCCCCGACGACACCAACCGACGCCCCCTAACCGTGCACACCCGCACCACCACCAACGACCACCACAACCCCTGGCACCTCCACGCCACCGCCACCCTGAGCACCCACCAACCCCCCACCCCCACCAACCACACCCCACCCCCCCTCCAACCCATCAACCCCGACGACTTCTACCACCAACTAGCCACCCACGGCCTGCACTACCAACCCCCCTTCCAAAACGTCCACGCCCTCCACCACCCCCCCACCAACCCCGACACCATCTACGCCCACATCGCCCTACCCCCCGACACCACCACCACCGGCTACGGCATCCACCCCGCCCTACTCGACGCCGCCCTACACCCCCTGACCACACTCACCCACACCCACCCCGACACCGACCCCGACACCACCCCACTCCCCTTCGCCCTAACCGGCATCACCCTGCACGCCACCACCGCCACCCAACTACACACCCAACTCACCCGCACCAACACCAACACCTACACCCTGCACGCCACCGACCCCACCGGCGCACCCGTCATCACCATCACCACCCTCACCCTGCGCGACCTACCCCACACCCCCCAACAACCCACCCCCACCCCACACCACAGCCTGTTCCACCTCGACTGGCCCGCCCTACCCCCCACCACCCCCAACACCCCAGAAACCCCCAACACCAACTGGGCCCTCATCACCCCCGACACCACCAACAACCCCCACCTACCCCCACCCTCAACCACCTACCCACCCACCCCGACCTCACCCACCCCGACCTCACCCACCACGACCTCCTCATCTGGCCCCTCCCCCAACCCCACCCCAACACCACCGACCTCCAACACCTCCACACCCTGACCCAACACACCCTGACCAACTCCAACACTGGCTCACCCGACCCGACACCACCCACACCCACCTAGCCATCCTCACCCACCACGCCATCACCACCAGCCCCCACGACCCCCACCCCAACCTCGCCCACGCCGCAACCTGGGCCCTCATCCACACCACCCAAAACGAACACCCCCACCGCATCACCCTCATCGACACCGACCACACCCCCACCACCAACACCACCCTCCCCACCCTGCTCACCACCCTCAAACACACCACCGAACCCCAACTCGCCCTCCGCCACGGCACCACCCACACCCCCCGACTCACCCCCACCCCCCAAACCACCCCCGCCCCCGAAACCACCCCCACCTGGGACCCGCAGGGCACGGTATTAATCACCGGTGGCACCGGAATGCTCGGCGCACTATTCGCCGAACACCTCATCACCCACTACGGCACCCGCCACCTACTACTGGTCTCCCGCCGCGGCCCCACCGCCCCCGGCGCCACCGAACTCCACCAACACCTCACCAACCTCGGCGCCCACGTCACCATCACCGCCTGCGACACCACCAACCCCCACCACCTCGCCACCCTGCTCGACACCATCCCCACCGAACACCCCCTGACCGCGATCATCCACACCGCCGGCATCCTCGACGACGCCGTCCTCACCGAACTAACCGACACCCAACTCCACAGCGTGCTCGCCGCCAAAGCCGACACCGCCTGGCACCTACACCAACTCACCACCAACCACAACCTCGCCGCGTTCATCATGTTCTCCTCCATCGCGGCCACCCTCGGCTCCCCCGGACAAGCCAACTACGCCGCCGCCAACGCCGCCCTCGACGCCATCGCCC
Source organism: Mycobacterium basiliense (assembly GCF_900292015.1). Taxonomy (NCBI): domain Bacteria; kingdom Bacillati; phylum Actinomycetota; class Actinomycetes; order Mycobacteriales; family Mycobacteriaceae; genus Mycobacterium; species Mycobacterium basiliense. Next base: position 1,227,792 of record NZ_LR130759.1, on the reverse strand, counting down.
ACCACCACCCCAACGCCACCAGCCTGGCCTGGGGCTACTGGGAAACCCCCTCAGCGATGACCGCCCACCTCAACCACATCGACCAAACCCGCGCAGCCCGCAACGCCATCACCCCCCTCACCACCCAACACGGCCTAGCCCTCTTCGACGCCGCCCTGACCCACCACCAACCCACCCTCATCCCCGCCCCCCTCAACCCCCGCACCCTCAACCGCCTCGCCCACCGCAACGCCCTACCCCCCATCCTGAGCGCACTGACCACCACCCGCCCCCACGCCGCCACCACCACCAGCCCCACCACCCTGAGCACCCAACTAGCCACCCAAACCCCCGACCAACAACGCCACACCCTGACCACCCTGGTCACCACCACCACCGCCACCGTGCTCGCCCACCCCGACCCCACCACCCTCGACCCCGACCGCCCCTTCAAAGACCTCGGCATCGACTCACTAACCGCCCTCGAACTACGCAACACCCTGGCCCAACACACCGGCCAAACCCTGCCCCCCACCCTGATCTTCGACCACCCCACCCCCACCACCCTCGCCCACCACCTGACCACCCTGCTCACCCACCACAACAACACCACCACCCCAACCGGTGACCCAGAGGACGCGGAGATCCAACAACTCATCGCCTCCATCCCCGTCAGCCGACTCAGGGCGGAGGGGGTCCTCGACCTCCTCTTGGGAATGGTTGGACAAGTTCCCCAGACGGGTCCCGACGATAGGCAGGTTGCTATTCAAGACTTGGATGTCGAAGGCCTCGTCGACCTCGTAATGGGTGAGGAATGACGAGGTTTCGGCCCGAAGTCTGCGCAGTTACCTTCGCGAAAAGGCATGTCACGACGGCCGTCAGGTGCGACCGGCGGGCATCTTCCGCGTGGCCACCGAGTGCAGCCCGGCGCTCGCGGGTGTAACCATGTTGCTGTTGGATGCCTGGTGGGACACGTCCGAGGGGCGACCTGCGCTCATCACCGCCTGATGCCACTGCCACGCAATATATTTCACTCGATGCCGACGGTCCGAGTTAGATCCGGGATCGGTAGGCAGCCGATGGTCGCGACTAATGGCGGATGTGGGAAAATATAGGCACTTTGTCGGGCTGCCGAAGAACAATCCGGTGATAATGTCCGTCCCCTTCTGCTCGTTACCTCGCTAATCTTGCTGCCAACAGCGCGATATCGGGAAAACCGAATCGACCATCGCATCGAAATGGCCCCTAGATCTCCAAACGCCTCCCGAAGGGACATCGCCGTGACCAAGTTTTCGAAACGACGCGCGTGGTCACGAGGTGCCATTCAAAGTCCACGCGTCCGAGTCGGATTCCTGGCCGGTCAGCGCACGACGAGTCGGCAAGAACCACAATGAAATTTGTCAAGTTCCTTGCGCCAGCAATAGCCACGTCGGCAATGATGATCTTGGCGGCCCCGGCGCTCGCCGACCCAGATGAGGACTTCAACAATCAGCTCCACGGGTACGGCATCTACGGTCCCCGCGACTACAACGCTTGGCTGGCAAAGATCGCGTGCGGACGCCTCAATGATCGCATCGATAACACAGCCGCCAATTCCGCTCACTTCGCCCTGCTCAACCTTCCGAACGGGACAACCACTAGGCAGAGCTGGGAGTTCGTAGCCACCGCCATCACCACCTACTGTCCTGAGCAAGCGCACATCCTGACCGCAAGCGCCGGACGCGGGGCATGAGATGGCCGCGCGCAACGCAACCCACGCGGCTAAAGAAAGGCTGGTGATGTCCGCCAGGCACGCGCGGCGGCCGCGCCAGCCAATACCGCAGAAGGAGACGTCGTAGCTCCCACTGAGCCCGCAGCCGGCTTACCGATCACTACCAATTCTTGGGAACCGCAAAGGAGATACCCAAATGAACCGATCACGGCGTCAGCACACCCGCTGGTGTCTGCACGTCGGCGGCACCGCACTCACCGCCGCCATCGCCGCGACATCGGTATCCGCGACAGCGGCGGCCGATAGCACCAACGACTACCCCATACCGCACAAGATCATCGAGACAACCTGCACGGCCGAGCAAGTCTTGGCCGCCGCCCGAGACTATGCGCCGGTCTACTATCAGCGGTACATCATCGACATGCACAACAAGGCGGCTGACATCCAGCAAGCGACCAAGGACAAGGCCCACTGGTTCTTTTCGCTCAGCGCGGCAGATCGCAGGGCGTACGCAGAGAACATGTACGCAGGCGGTGCCGACCAGCTTTCGCTAGCGTGGCCAAATCATATGAAGATCTTCTTCAACAACAAGGGCGTTGCGGCCAAGGAATCCGATCACTGCGCGGATTACAGCCGCGATGACCAATCTGTCTGGGGCTGACCACCCTAAAAATACTGCCCCACTTCCACGCGCGCTGAGTCAGCGGTCGCCTAACCGAGAAACCCGAGCGGCTGATGCGTTTCACGCCGACGGTCCTCAGCCGTCAGCGTATCCGCTGCGGGGCGGCGACCCGCAGCGGATACGCCACATCGGCAAACAACCCGTGGCACTAGGCAGATCGGGAGACCGCGAGGTCGAATTGTGCAAAAAAGTCGATCCACAATGACCACATCTGCTCGGCGGCCCGCGTGATAGCAGCTTCCTCATCCTGACTAAAGCGCGGGGCGATCGCCTCATCGGCCGCGTTAACGTGACCGGGTTCCTGCTGCACGTGGATGTCAACCCATGGCAAGCGGTCGCACTGGCTGACGTTGTATACCGCCTTGCCGATACCCGAAACCATTGCCAGGTCAGCTGTCTCGGTACCGTACAAGTACCCCAGGCCCGATAGGGCCTCCACTGTGGAAGTCTCGTACCCGTCGATCAATGCCGCCGTGGCCGGAAGCCTTGGCGCACCAATGACTTCTTCCTTCGTGAACCCGGCCGCGGTCATTGAGTCGATGTAGATGATGGGATGCGCCCGTTGGGGATCTCCTTCACCGAGTTCCTCGAACAGGATGCGAGAGACTGCGGTCTGCACCTCGAAACTGGGTACCACGGCGATCAACTGTGACAAGAATCGCGGGAAGTTGGAAAGTGGGTGCCACCACTGGCCAACTACCGTGGCGACCTCGTCCCTGGAAAGGCCGTAGAGCGTGCGGTCGGAAAAGAAGTTGTGATCGATCAGCTTCGTCCGCAGGTCGTTTGTACGAAGCGAGAGGGGATGTGCGGTCATCGCGTGTTCTCCTTTGTAGGGCGGTGGGATTGTTTGTCTGTCATGCGGAAGGCCTCATACGCTGATAGATCGGAAATTTGAATTCTCCGCAACGACCACAGCCTTTGGTCAGATGGCAAGTGTGGCTATGAGATTAGCCACGCCGAGTGCTGCGACCAATGGGCACGATGGCTAGATGCAACCCGGACAACGCTACAATGTGCACATCCCTCAACAGCGCCACGCGACGCCCGCGCGGCGCCTCCGACGAGAACGAGGTCTTGCGCGGCGACGGTCGACCAGCCTTGGGCGGTAACACATTTCGCGATGACCGCTGGTGTTGACGCAACTGGCTAAGACAGCATTTCAGCAGACGAGAAAGCCGTGGCGCCGATGACTTCACGACGGCGATTCCCGCGAATTCTAGCGCACTGGGCACGACTTCGTCGAATCAACTCGACCTGCTGCGCCCCGAATCACACGGTTGGACAATTCTTTTGCAGAGGAGCGCAATCGGAGAATGCGTCGTAGCCGCATCATTCGTGAGATTGATTGCACCGCCAGGGCTGCCGACAGCGCCCCGGCGATTCAGCCGGTGACGGTGGCGCGTGTTCTCGCTTGCGCCCGAATCGGTAGGGTGGCGGCGGTGCTCCACGGCTCTGGAAGCGGAAACTCATCGTCGAGGGAACGTATTTCGGTGCTGCGGATGATTGTGGCGAGCGCGAGGGTGGCTTCCAGCATCGAAAAGTGGTTGCCGATGCACGACCGCGGCCCGGCCCCAAACGGTATGTACTGCCAGCGGTCGCTAACGGCGCTGTTCTCTGGGTTGAAGCGCTCGGGGTCGAAATCCAATGGCCGGACCCACACCGCGGGGTCGCGATTCAGAAGGTAGACGGCCACGCTGCAGATGGTGCCCGCCTTAACCCGATAGCCAGCCACCTCCATGTCCCTGGTGACCACCCGCGACATGGCTGCCGTGGGCGAACTAAGTCGCAACGCCTCTTGAATGACCTGAACGGTGTACTGCAGCCTCGGCACATCGTCGGATGTCAGCTGCCGATCACCGATTTCGGCAATTTCGGCGCGGACGCGCTCCTGCACATCGCTGTGGCGCCCCAGGGCCCACAACGCATAGCTCATGGTCAGCGCCGTGGTGTCGTTGCCGGCAAACATGAAGATGACGAGTTCGTTGCAGATGTCGTCGTCGGACAACTTCCGACCGGTGGCGGGATCGGTGGCCTCCATCAACGCGCGCACGAGCGGCGCATCCCGGTCCGGGTCTGACCGACAGTCCTGCAGAATCGTATTCGCGAGGGCGTGCAAGGTGGCACCGGCGGCGCGGGCACGGCGGCGTGCCCAGGTGGGCAGCCACCGGGGCGCCCGGAGGGGCCGCACCGCCCGCCGATTGACATATCCAAGCGCCACCCGCATTGCCGCCTCAACCTCATCGGTCCTTTTGTCCAGATCAATACCGAGTACCGACGAGCTGAGCGCCCGCATCGTTAAATGCCGACAATCGGCACCCAGATCGATAACCTCCGAATCCCGCCAACCAGCGGCGACCGTTTCGGCAGCGAGGGCCATGTGGCCGGCAAAGGCGCGAACTCGCTGTTTGGTAAAAGTCGGCTGCAGGATCCGTCGTCGCGGTAGCCAACGTTCATGGTGGAGCACCAGCATTGACGGGCCGAGCAGATGGCGCAATTCGTCGTGAAATCGCGTCACATCGGTAGAGGTTCCGGTGGCGCCAAGGATGTCGTGGGCCGCCTGCGAAGAGGTGGCCAGGACCAGTTCTGGCACCAACCACTTTGGGCCCATTTTCAGTCGAGTAACATCTCCGCCCGCATCTCGCAGGATTTCGATGCCGGTGTAGAACTTTTTCATGGCCAGCATCTGTTGCCGCAGTGGCAACGGATTTCTTGGGACTAACGGTAACGTTGAGATGGCGGTGGGCGCATTAGTCATCGGCATAGCCACGCTTTCTTGGCTCGGGGCGCCCCAAGGGCGCCAATACGATCAGCTCATCGGCACCGAAGAATTGATCAGTGACACGGTTATTTGGCGGGTTTAACATCCTTTACAAACCTGTCCGACATGCTCGCGTTTCCAAGAACATTTTCGGCCTGCCCTAGAGCAGATATGCCCCGAGCTGTTCACCAAAATATTTCAGTGATTCCGGATTGAGCATCTCATCGTGGGCGCAGTCGACAGGGTGTTCGGCGATATTGCCCGCAACGAATGGTTGCCATATTGGCGCCAGCGGTGGTGCGTCGCCCGCCCGTCCCGAAAAGATGATCATGTCGCCATCGAATACGTCGGGTACGTGTCCGGATTGGAGTCGGAGACTGATGTTCAAGTTCTCGACCATGGTTTCCAAAATCCGCTTGGGAGGGAGCGGAAACTCAACCGCTTCGCGATGCCGAAACAGCGCCTCCACCTGCCGGTAAGTAAGCGGCTGCGATTGTTCCTCGATCTCGATGCCATTCATCTGTAGGAATCTCCCTACGATATAGCTTTCGGGTATCGGGTCTTGTTTTTCACTTCCGTCCAGGTCCAGGCGAGGGTCGAGGACGATCAGGGATCGAACCTTGCACCCACGCCGCTGTAGCTCAATGGCAAGTTGATGCGCGACGAGGCCGCCAAACGACCAGCCAATGAGGTTGTAGGGACCCTCGGGATAGAATTCTTGGGCCTTATCCGCGTAGTTGCATGCGATTTCTCGGATTGATCCCAGCCAAGATTCACCAATTGGCTGTTGGAAGCCGACGATGGGGCAGTCCACATACGATTCCAGGTTTCGGTACTGCCAGGCCAGCCCGCCTCCTGGGGGCAAACAAAACAGTGGAATTCCGTCGCATTGTTTGAACACCTCGACGGGAACAACTTCGAGTGAAATTTCCGCCGATTCAAGCTGCTGGCGAAGGCCCGCCACTGTCGGGGCCTCGAACAGCACCCGCACAGGCAGGTCGGCATCCAGTGTGGTGTTGATCGCCGCGATCACCTTCATCGCCAGGATGCTGTCTCCGCCGAGGTCGAAGAAGGAGTCATCAACCCCGACCCGATCCAACCCCAGCACTTGGGCATAAATACCGGCCAGGATCTCTTCGACCGGGCTCGCCGGGGCCCGGTAATGCTCGCTGTGGCCGTACTCAGGAGCGGGCAACGCCCGCACATCAAGCTTGCCGTTCAACGTCAACGGCAACTGCGCCAACCCCACCACCGCCGCGGGCACCATATAAGCGGGCAACCGCTGGGCCAACACCGCCCGAACCGCATCGACCTCGACATCACCGGTGACATAGCCCACCAACCGCTTGGGACCCTCACCATCCTGGCGAGCGATCACCACCGCCTGATCCACACCCTCCACCGCGGCCAGCGCGGCCTGAACCTCACCCAACTCGATGCGATACCCACGGATCTTGACCTGCTCATCAGCACGCCCCAGATACTCCAACTGGCCATCAACACCCCACCGCACCACATCCCCGGTGCGATACATCCGCGCTCCCGGCGCACCCACCCCAGCAAACGGACACGCCACAAACCGCGACCCGGTCAACGACGCCCGCCGCCAATACCCCACACCGACCCCGGCACCGGCCACATACAACTCCCCAGCCACCCCCACCGGCACCGGACGCAACCACCCATCCAGCACAAACAACGCCGCCCCCGACACCGGCGACCCAATCGGCACCACATCCGCACCGGCCACCAACGGCGCACTCATCGATGAGTACCAAGTCTCGGTGGGGCCGTAGGCGTTGAGCATGACCCGCCCCGGTGCCCACCGCTCGACCACCTCGGGCGGGCATGCCTCACCGGCCACCACCAGGGTGGTCGACTCCAACCCCTGCGTCGACAACATCCCCGCCGCGCTGGGGGTTTGGCTAAGCACGCTGACCTGCTCGGCCACCAACAACTCGTGTAGCTCCGCGGGGGAACGGGTCAACTCCTCGGGCACCACCACCAACCGGCCCCCATGCAGCAACGCCCCCCACATCTCGAACACCGAAACGTCGAACCCATACGAATGGCATTGGCTCCACACCTGGTCAGGCGCGGGTACCAGGGCGGTTTGTCTCGAGTCATATAGCCGGACGATGTTGTGGTGGGTGACGGCGACGCCTTTGGGGACCCCGGTGGTGCCCGAGGTGTAGATGATGTAGGCGATATTGTCGGCGGTCGGGACCGGCAACGCGGTATCGGGCTGGGTCTCGATCACCGGATCATCGATATCGACGACCACCACCTCATGACCGGCGAAGCGATCCAGCAACCCCGCGGTGGTGATCACCACCCGCGGCGCGGCATCACCGATCATGAAATCCACCCGCGCCGCCGGCAACGCCGGATCAATCGGCAAATACGCCGCCCCGGTCTTTAACACCCCGACAATGGCCACCACCGCCCGAGCCGAGCGCTCCAACGCCAGCCCCACCACCTCGCCAGCACCGACCCCACAGCCCACCAACAACTGCGCCAACCGAGTAGACGCCACATCCAACTCACGGTAACTCAACGTCTGACCCGCAAACACCAACGCCGGCGCCAACGGCGTGCGCCGCACCTGCGCGGCAAACAACTCCGGCACCGACGCAAACGCCCCCGCCCCCGCCGCGGTCAATGCGGTCCGGTTGCCAATCCGATCCAAACGGGCATGCTCAGCCTCATCAAGCAAATCAATCGAGGACAACCGTCGATCGGGATCAGCGGTCATCGCCTCCAACACCAACCGCAACCGCTCAATCAACCGGCCAATCGTGGCCGCATCAAACACATCGGTGCGGTATTCCACCATCCCCGCAATACCGGCAGGAGCACCCGCAGCGGTAAAACGCTCAGCCAACGAAAACACCAAATCCATCCGCGCGGCACCGGTGTGCAGGGAGATGGGGGTGGCCTCCAGCCCGCCGAGCGCTACTGGGGCACCGAGATTGTCGTGTGGGCCGGCGAAGTTCTGCCAGGCCAACATGACTTGGATCAGGGGGTGATGGGTCAAGCTGCGGGTCGGGTTAAGCCGCTCGACCACCACCTCAAACGGCACGTCTTGATGCTCGAAAGCGGCCAGGCTGCGCGCACGCACCTGGGCCAGCAACTCAGCAAAACTCACATCCCCGTCGAGCTGGACCCGCAACACCAACGTATTGACAAAGAACCCGATCAGCTCATCGAGGGCCGGATCGCTACGACCGGCCACCGCAAACCCCACCGCCACATCACTGCTGGCCGCCAACATCGACAACAGGGCACTAAGCGCGGTCTGGACCACCATGAAACTGGTCGCATTATGCTCAGCGGCCACCCGCGCCACCCGCGCCTGCAACGCCGCCGGCCAGTCCACCTCCACACTGCCACCACGATGATCCGCCACCGCCGGATACGCCCGATCGGTCGGCAACGCCAACCGCTCACCCATCCCGGCCAACTCATCGACCCAATACGCCAACTGCGCACTAGCCGCACTACCACTATCGGCAAGCTCCCCCAAATGAGCGCGCTGCCACAACGTGTAATCGACATACTGCACCGCCAACGGCGCCCAATCCGGAGCCCGACCCGCACACCGGCTGGCATAAGCCACCCCCAGATCAGCGGTCAACGGCGCCAACGACCACCCATCAGCGGCGATATGGTGGATCACCACCACCAACACATGCTCGACAGCGCTCACCCGAAACAGCCGCGCCCGCAACGGAATTTCTACCGCCAAATCAAAACTATGCCGCGCCTGCTGCTCCATGGCCTGCTGCAACTGCGACTGCGACCAGCCACCAGCATCAACAACCTGCCACCCCACCTCGACGCGCTCCACCGGAACAATCACCTGCTGGGCCACCCCATCGACGGTCACAAACACCGTCCGCAAGCTTTCATGCCGGCCCACCACATCAACTAACGCCGCCCCCAACGCCGCATCATCAACACGCCCACGCAACCGCAACGACCCCACCATGTTGTAGATCGGTGAGGGACCCTCCAGCTGATCCAAAAACCACAACCGCTGCTGAGCAAACGACAACGGAATCACCGCCGGACGCTGCACCGCCACCAACGGCGCCCGCCCACCAAAAACCCCACCACCCACACAAGCCGCCAACCCCGCCACCGTCGGCGCCTCAAACAACACCCGCACCGAGACCACAACATCCAACGCGGAATTGATCGCCGCGATCACCCGCATCGCCGACAGCGAATCCCCACCCAAATCAAAGAAAGAGTCATCAACCCCGACCCGATCCAACCCCAGCACTTGGGCATAAATACCGGCCAGGATCTCCTCGACCGGGCCCGCCGGAGCCCGATACCGGTCGGCGTGCACATACTCCGGAGCCGGCAACGCCCGCACATCAAGCTTGCCGTTCAACGTCAACGGCAACTGCGCCAACCCCACCACCGCCGCGGGCACCATATAAGCGGGCAACCATTGGGCCAACACCGCCCGAACCGCGCCGACCTCGACATCACCGGTGACATAGCCCACCAACCGCTTGGGACCCTCACCATCCTGGCGAGCGATCACCACCGCCTGATCCACACCCTCCACCGCGGCCAGCGCGGCCTGAACCTCACCCAACTCGATGCGATACCCACGGATCTTGACCTGCTCATCAGCACGCCCCAGATACTCCAACTGGCCATCAACACCCCACCGCACCACATCCCCGGTGCGATACATCCGCGCTCCCGGCGCACCCACCCCAGCAAACGGACACGCCACAAACCGCGACCCGGTCAACGACGCCCGCCGCCAATACCCCACACCGACCCCGGCACCAGCCACATACAACTCCCCAGCCACCCCCACCGGCACCGGACGCAACCACCCATCCAGCACAAACAACGCCACCCCCGACACCGGCGACCCAATCGGCACCACATCCGCACCCGCGTGCAGGGGGCCGGCGATCGCAACTTCCACGGTCGTTTCGGTCGGACCGTAAACGTTCATCAGCGTGGTGGCCGCGGCGGCGTATCGGTCCGCGAGTTCTCTCGTGCACGCCTCGCCGCCCACCGTCAACCGGACGCTTCGCAGTTGGCTCGCCGGCAGCGCCGCCAAGGCTGTGGGGGTAAATACCGCGTGGGACACGTCTTGTTGGCGCATGAGTTCAAGCAATTGCTCGCCCGGCAACGCCTGGTCCGCGTTGGGTATCACCGCGGCCGCGCCCGTCAACAGTGCGGTCCACATGTTCGACACAGACGCATCGAAGGTTAATGGGGCAAACTGCAGAATCCGGCTCTCAGGCGTAATGACATTGCGTTCCAGGTGGGTGGTCACCAGACCGGCAATTCCGGTGTGGGTGACGGCGACGCCTTTGGGGACCCCGGTGGTGCCCGAGGTGTAGATGATGTAGGCGATATTGTCGGCGGTCGGGACCGGCAACGCGGTATCGGGCTGGGTCTCGATCACCGGATCATCGATATCGACGACCACCACCTCATGACCGGCGAAGCGATCCAGCAACCCCGCGGTGGTGATCACCACCCGCGGCGCGGCATCACCGATCATGAAATCCACCCGCGCCGCCGGCAACGCCGGATCAATCGGCAAATACGCCGCCCCGGTCTTTAACACCCCGACAATGGCCACCACCGCCCGAGCCGAGCGCTCCAACGCCAGCCCCACCACCTCGCCAGCACCGACCCCACAGCCCACCAACAACTGCGCCAACCGAGTAGACGCCACATCCAACCCGCGGTAACTCAACGTCTGACCCTCAAACACCAACGCCGGCGCCAACGGCGTGCGCCGCACCTGCGCGGCAAACAACTCCGGCACCGACGCAAACGCCCCCGCCCCCGCCGCGGTCAATGCGGTCCGGTTGCCAATCCGATCCAAACGGGCATGCTCAGCCTCATCAAGCAAATCAATCGAGGACAACCGTCGATCGGGATCAGCGGTCATCGCCTCCAACACCAACCGCAACCGCTCAATCAACCGGCCAATCGTGGCCGCATCAAACACATCGGTGCGAAACTCGATGCGGAAGCCTAGTTCGCGGCCCGGTAGCACCTGCATCCCCAGGGGGTAGTGCGTGGATTCGTGGCTAGCGATATCGGCGATGGCTAGGTCGCCAGCACCGAGGGGCTTCCCGGAATCCATGGGGTAGTTTTCGTACACCATTAGGGTGTCGAAAAGCTGCTCTCGGCCGGTGATTTGGTGGATCTCATTCAGCGCCAAGAACTGATGCTCCACCGTGTCGTTGTGGAAACACTGAAGCTGGCCAATTAGGTCAACGACGGTGGTGGTGGGAGTGATACGCGCTCGGACCGGCAGCGTGTTAATCAACAGGCCGACCATTGATTCGGCGCCGGCCAGCTCCGCGGGCCGACCCGAAACGGTGGTGCCGAATGCGACGTCGTGGTGGCCGGTCAACCAGGCCACTATTTGCGCCCAGGCCGCCTGCAACACGGTGTTGAGGGTGGCGTGAGATTGACGCGCCAGCCTGGTCAACCCCTCGGTGGTGTTGGCGGACAGGTGGAACCGTTGGGTGCCGCGCGGGCCCAGCCCCAACGAATGTGCCGGGCCGACCAGCGTCGGGGTTTCAAAGCCGTCGAGCACCGACCCCCAGGCCCGATGGGCGCTCTGCACGTCGCGGCTGGCAAGCCAGGTCAAGAACTTGCGATACGACAGGGGTGCGGGCATCGACTGTCCGTTGTAGGCAGCGAATATCTCACCCATCAGGATCGGAATCGACCAGCCGTCGAGCACGATGTGGTGGTGGGTGAGCAGTAGTCGGTGCTGATCGTGCCCGGTGCGGATCAGCGCCGCTCGAAATGGCGGTTGCTGGGTGATATCGCAGACGGCGTCGCGTTCGGTGGTGCACAGTTGCTGGATCCGCTGTTCGACGTCAACGCCGCTGGCGGCTAGGTCCTCATAGTGCCAGGGCAGCATCGGATCGGTGGCGATGATCTGCACCGGGTCGTTGTCTTTGGGCCAGATGAATCGGGCCGCCAGGTTCGGATGGCGGGTAAGCACCGTATGCATGGCACGGTGTAGTCGGTGCTGGTCCAGGTGCCCAGTCAAGGTGAAATCGAACTGCACCGCGTAGGGGTCGCCTAGGTCGTCGTACATGCTGCTGGCGGCGTGGAAAAGCAACCCCTGCTGCAGCGGGGTCAACGGCAAGATGTCGGCGACGCGGTATTGACGCTCGAGGTCTTCGATTTGCCGCTGGCTGAGCCGGGCCGGGAGGATATCGCTGGGGGTCAGCCCGCCCCCACCGCGGCTGACATGTGCGCACATGCCGCGCAGTGCGTCAAACCACAATTGGCTCACGCGGTCGATCTGGTTGCGATCGAGTTTGCCGGACGCCCAGGTCCAACCGGCCTGTAGTTGTGCGCCGGCCTCGGTTTCGACGGTGGCCGCGTTGAGTTCCACCGTGTGCAGCAACGGCATCGCCAGACCAGCATTGCTGTTGCTCGAGGTCGAACTCCACGAGCCGATCCGCCAGGCGTCGTCAGCGCGCGGGCCGGCCGATGGAGCACCCAATCGCCCTAGGTAGTTGAAGCCAATGGCCGGATCGCAACCGGTGAGATCGACCTCATCGTTGAGGTAGCGCAGCAGCCCGTAGGTCCAGCCGTCCGGGAGGGCGCGAAGTTGCTCCTTCGCGTTCTTGATGACGGCACCCAGCCCCGTATGACCGGCGGTGACGTGAGACCAGTCCAACCCGCCGACACACAACGCTACCGGGTATTTGGAGGTGAACCATCCCACGGTGTGCGATAGGTCAATCCCGGCAGCGAGTTCCTCGTGACGCCCGTGGCCTTCGACATCGATGCCGATCGGGGCGTCCCCCGTGCCCAAGAACTGCGCCCACGCCAACCCAAAGGCGATCAATAGGATGTCCTGCACCCCAGCCCCGAAGGCGGCGGGCACTTCGGCAAGAAGCATTCGAGTGGTCTCGGCATCGAGGGATGCCGACAGGTGACCGGCGGTAGCGAAGGTATCCACATCCGGTTCCGGTGCAGGTAACGCGGCGGGTATCGACACCACGTGCTGCCAAGCACCGACCTGCTCAATGACCGCTTCACGGCGTGCGCCTTCGGCCAGCACCGACGCCCAGCGCTGAAACGATGTCCCTCGGGCCGCCAAATGCACGTGTTGGCCCCGGCGGTGCTGATCCCAGCCGCTGTTGAGATCGTCCAGCAAGATCCGCCACGACACCGCATCGACAGCGAGATGATGCACAATCAGCAACAGCTGGCCAGTAGCCGCCGCCCACAGCGCACTGAGCATCACCCCGGAAGCGGGATCCAACAGCGAGCGGGCCGCCACCAGCGCTTCGTCGGACAACGCCGGCACCGGCCGCACACACTTGGCGGCATCGATGGACCCGGGTTCGCGCACCCACAACGACCAATCTCCGTTGCTGTCCGCGGGTGCAACTTGTAGCCGCAGCATGGCGTGGCGATCCACCAACGCTTGCAGTAGGGCCACCACGTCGTGCTCGCCCACCCCGGCCGGTGCCTGTAACAACAGCGCCTGGTTGAAATGCTCCACCGGGCCGGGGGTATTCAGTAGCCACATCATGATCGGTGTGGCTAGCACCTCACCCACGTGGTGGTGGCCCTCGTCGAGCCCCTCGCTGGTGGCACGACCGGCCGCCCGGCCCACGCCGGCCACCGTTTGTTCGGTGAAAAGATCGCGCGCTCGGCACAGCACACCTTCATCGCGGGCGCGCGCGACAACCTGGATCGCCAGGATGCTGTCTCCGCCGAGGTCGAAGAAGGAGTCATCAACCCCGACCCGATCCACGCCGAGCACTTGGGCATAAATACCGGCCAGGATCTCCTCGACCGGGCTCGCCGGGGCCCGGTAATGCTCGCTGTGGCCGTACTCGGGAGCGGGCAACGCCCGCACATCAAGCTTGCCGTTCAACGTCAACGGCAACTGCGCCAACCCCACCACCGCCGCGGGCACCATATAAGCGGGCAACCGCTGGGCCAACACCGCCCGAACCGCATCGACCTCGACATCACCGGTGACATAGCCCACCAACCGCTTGGGACCCTCACCATCCTGGCGAGCGATCACCACCGCCTGATCCACACCCTCCACCGCGGCCAGCGCGGCCTGAACCTCACCCAACTCGATGCGATACCCACGGATCTTGACCTGCTCATCAGCACGCCCCAGATACTCCAACTGGCCATCAACACCCCACCGCACCACATCCCCGGTGCGATACATCCGCGCTCCCGGCGCACCCACCCCAGCAAACGGACACGCCACAAACCGCGACCCGGTCAACGACGCCCGCCGCCAATACCCCACACCGACCCCGGCACCAGCCACATACAACTCCCCAGCCACCCCCACCGGCACCGGACGCAACCACCCATCCAGCACAAACAACGCCGCCCCCGACACCGGCGACCCAATCGGCACCACATCCGCACCGGCCACCAACGGCGCACTCATCGACGCATAAATCGTGGTCTCGGTGGGACCGTAGCCGTTGAGCATGACCCGCCCCGGTGCCCACCGCTCGACCACCTCGGGCGGGCATGCCTCACCGGCCACCACCAGGGTGGTCGACTCCAACCCCTGCCTCGACAACGCCCCCGCCGCGCTGGGGGTTTGGCTAAGCACGCTGACCTGCTCGGCCACCAACAACTCATGCAACTGGTCCGGAGCGCGAGTCACCGCCTCGGGCACCACCACCAACCGGCCCCCATGCAGCAACGCCCCCCACATTTCCCACGACGAGTAATCAAAGGCATATGAGTGGCATTGGCTCCACACCTGGCCAGGCGCGGGTACCAGGCCGGCTGGCGGCGTGGCGAAGAGCCGGGTGAGGTTGTGGTGGGTGACGGCGACGCCTTTGGGGACCCCGGTGGTGCCCGAGGTGTAGATGATGTGGGCGATATTGTCGGCGGTCGGGACCGGCAACGCGGTATCGGGCTGGGTCTCGATCACCGGATCATCGATATCGACGACCACCACCTCATGACCGGCGAAGCGATCCAGCAACCCCGCGGTGGTGATCACCACCCGCGGCGCGGCATCACCGATCATGAAATCCACCCGCGCCGCCGGCAACGCCGGATCAATCGGCAAATACGCCGCCCCGGTCTTTAACACCCCGACAATGGCCACCACCGCCCGAGCCGAGCGCTCCAACGCCAGCCCCACCACCTCGCCAGCACCGACCCCACAGCCCACCAACAACTGCGCCAACCGAGTAGACGCCACATCCAACTCGCGGTAACTCAACGTCTGACCCTCAAACACCAACGCCGGCGCCAACGGCGTGCGCCGCACCTGCGCGGCAAACAACTCCGGCACCGACGCAAACGCCCCCGCCCCCGCCGCGGTCAATGCGGTCCGGTTGCCAATCCGATCCAAACGGGCATGCTCAGCCTCATCAAGCAAATCAATCGAGGACAACCGTCGATCGGGATCAGCGGTCATCGCCTCCAACACCAACCGCAACCGCTCAATCAACCGGCCAATCGTGGCCGCATCAAACACATCGGTGCGGTATTCCACCATCCCCGCAATACCGGCAGGAGCACCCGCAGCGGTAAAACGCTCAGCCAACGAAAACACCAAATCCATCCGCGCGGCACCGGTGTGCAGGGAGATGGGGGTGGCCTCCAGATCACCTAATGCCAGGTCGGCGGGCAGGTTGTTTTGCCAGGCCAACATGACTTGGATCAGGGGGTGATGGGTCAAGCTGCGGGTCGGGTTAAGCCGCTCGACCACCACCTCAAACGGCACGTCTTGATGCTCGAAAGCGGCCAGGCTGCGCGCACGCACCTGGGCCAGCAACTCAGCAAAACTCACATCCCCGTCGAGCTGGACCCGCAACACCAACGTATTGACAAAAGACCCGATCAGCTCATCGAGGGCCGGATCGCTACGACCGGCCACCGCAAACCCCACCGCCACATCACTGCTGGCCGCCAACATCGACAACAGGGCACTAAGCGCGGTCTGGA
Organism: Mycobacterium basiliense; assembly: GCF_900292015.1. Taxonomy (NCBI): domain Bacteria; kingdom Bacillati; phylum Actinomycetota; class Actinomycetes; order Mycobacteriales; family Mycobacteriaceae; genus Mycobacterium; species Mycobacterium basiliense. Next base: position 1,211,682 of record NZ_LR130759.1, on the reverse strand, counting down.
CCACCATGAAACTGGTCGCATTATGCTCAGCGGCCACCCGCGCCACCCGCGCCTGCAACGCCGCCGGCCAGTCCACCTCCACACTGCCACCACGATGATCCGCCACCGCCGGATACGCCCGATCGGTCGGCAACGCCAACCGCTCACCCATCCCGGCCAACTCATCGACCCAATACGCCAACTGCGCACTAGCCGCACTACCACTATCGGCAAGCTCCCCCAAATGAGCGCGCTGCCACAACGTGTAATCGACATACTGCACCGCCAACGGCGCCCAATCCGGAGCCCGACCCGCACACCGGCTGGCATAAGCCACCCCCAGATCAGCGGTCAACGGCGCCAACGACCACCCATCAGCGGCGATATGGTGGATCACCACCACCAACACATGCTCGACAGCGCTCACCCGAAACAGCCGCGCCCGCAACGGAATTTCTACCGCCAAATCAAAACTATGCCGCGCCTGCTGCTCCATGGCCTGCTGCAACTGCGACTGCGACCAGCCACCAGCATCAACAACCTGCCACCCCACCTCGACGCGCTCCACCGGAACAATCACCTGCTGGGCCACCCCATCGACGGTCACAAACACCGTCCGCAAGCTTTCATGCCGGCCCACCACATCAACTAACGCCGCCCCCAACGCCGCATCATCAACACGCCCACGCAACCGCAACGACCCCACCATGTTGTAGATCGGTGAGGGACCCTCCAGCTGATCCAAAAACCACAACCGCTGCTGAGCAAACGACAACGGAATCACCGCCGGACGCTGCACCGCCACCAACGGCGCCCGCCCACCAAAAACCCCACCACCCACACAAGCCGCCAACCCCGCCACCGTCGGCGCCTCAAACAACACCCGCACCGAGACCACAACATCCAACGCGGAATTGATCGCCGCGATCACCCGCATCGCCGACAGCGAATCCCCACCCAAATCAAAGAAAGAGTCATCAACCCCGACCCGATCCAACCCCAGCACTTGGGCATAAATACCGGCCAGGATCTCTTCGACCGGGCTCGCCGGGGCCCGGTAATGCTCGCTGTGGCCGTACTCGGGAGCGGGCAACGCCCGCACATCAAGCTTGCCGTTCAACGTCAACGGCAACTGCGCCAACCCCACCACCGCCGCGGGCACCATATAAGCGGGCAACCGCTGGGCCAACACCGCCCGAACCGCATCGACCTCGACATCACCGGTGACATAGCCCACCAACCGCTTGGGACCCTCACCATCCTGGCGAGCGATCACCACCGCCTGATCCACACCCTCCACCGCGGCCAGCGCGGCCTGAACCTCACCCAACTCGATGCGATACCCACGGATCTTGACCTGCTCATCAGCACGCCCCAGATACTCCAACTGGCCATCAACACCCCACCGCACCACATCCCCGGTGCGATACATCCGCGCTCCCGGCGCACCCACCCCAGCAAACGGACACGCCACAAACCGCGACCCGGTCAACGACGCCCGCCGCCAATACCCCACACCGACCCCGGCACCAGCCACATACAACTCCCCGACCACCCCCACCGGCACCGGACGCAACCACCCATCCAGCACAAACAACGCCGCCCCCGACACCGGCGACCCGATCGGCACCACATCCGCACCGGCCACCAACGGCGCACTCATCGACGCATAAATCGTGGTCTCGGTGGGACCGTAGCCGTTGAGCATGACCCGCCCCGGTGCCCACCGCTCGACCACCTCGGGCGGGCATGCCTCACCGGCCACCACCAGGGTGGTCGACTCCAACCCCTGCCTCGACAACGCCCCCGCCGCGCTGGGGGTTTGGCTAAGCACGCTGACCTGCTCGGCCACCAACAACTCATGCAACTGGTCCGGAGCGCGAGTCACCGCCTCGGGCACCACCACCAACCGGCCCCCATGCAGCAACGCCCCCCACATCTCGAACACCGAAACGTCGAACCCATACGAATGCCATTGGCTCCACACCTGCCCCGGCCCCAGCGGGATCATCTCGGCGTCCAGCCGATCCACGAGTTGGGTGATGTTGTGGTGGGTGACGGCGACGCCTTTGGGGACCCCGGTGGTGCCCGAGGTGTAGATGATGTAGGCGATATTGTCGGCGGTCGGGACCGGCAAAGCGGTATCGGGCTGGGTCTCGATCACCGGATCATCGATATCGACGACCACCACCTCATGACCGGCGAAGCGATCCAGCAACCCCGCGGTGGTGATCACCACCCGCGGCGCGGCATCACCGATCATGAAATCCACCCGCGCCGCCGGCAACGCCGGATCAATCGGCAAATACGCCGCCCCGGTCTTTAACACCCCGACAATGGCCACCACCGCCCGAGCCGAGCGCTCCAACGCCAGCCCCACCACCTCGCCAGCACCGACCCCACAGCCCACCAACAACTGCGCCAACCGAGTAGACGCCACATCCAACTCGCGGTAACTCAACGTCTGACCCGCAAACACCAACGCCGGCGCCAACGGCGTGCGCCGCACCTGCGCGGCAAACAACTCCGGCACCGACGCAAACGCCCCCGCCCCCGCCGCGGTCAATGCGGTCCGGTTGCCAATCCGATCCAAACGGGCATGCTCAGCCTCATCAAGCAAATCAATCGAGGACAACCGTCGATCGGGATCAGCGGTCATCGCCTCCAACACCAACCGCAACCGCTCAATCAACCGGCCAATCGTGGCCGCATCAAACACATCGGTGCGGTATTCCACCATCCCCGCAATACCGGCAGGAGCACCCGCAGCGGTAAAACGCTCAGCCAAGATAAACGCCAAATCCATCCGCGCAGTGCCGGTGTGCACCGGCACCCGGGCGACATCCAGATCACCCAATGCCAGGTTGGCGGGCAGGTTGTTTTGCCAGGCCAACATGACTTGGATCAGGGGGTGATGGGTCAAGCTGCGGGTCGGGTTAAGCCGCTCGACCACCACCTCAAACGGCACGTCTTGATGCTCGAAAGCGGCCAGGCTGCGCGCACGCACCTGGGCCAGCAACTCAGCAAAACTCACATCCCCGTCGAGCTGGACCCGCAACACCAACGTATTGACAAAAGACCCGATCAGCTCATCGAGGGCCGGATCGCTACGACCGGCCACCGCAAACCCCACCGCCACATCACTGCTGGCCGCCAACATCGACAACAGGGCACTAAGCGCGGTCTGGACCACCATGAAACTGGTCGCATTATGCTCAGCGGCCACCCGCGCCACCCGCGCCTGCAACGCCGCCGGCCAGTCCACCTCCACACTGCCACCACGATGATCCGCCACCGCCGGATACGCCCGATCGGTCGGCAACGCCAACCGCTCACCCATCCCGGCCAACTCATCGACCCAATACGCCAACTGCGCACTAGCCGCACTACCACTATCGGCAAGCTCCCCCAAATGAGCGCGCTGCCACAACGTGTAATCGACATACTGCACCGCCAACGGCGCCCAATCCGGAGCCCGACCCGCACACCGGCTGGCATAAGCCACCCCCAGATCAGCGGTCAACGGCGCCAACGACCACCCATCAGCGGCGATATGGTGGATCACCACCACCAACACATGCTCGACAGCGCTCACCCGAAACAGCCGCGCCCGCAACGGAATTTCTACCGCCAAATCAAAACTATGCCGCGCCTGCTGCTCCATGGCCTGCTGCAACTGCGACTGCGACCAGCCACCAGCATCAACAACCTGCCACCCCACCTCGACGCGCTCCACCGGAACAATCACCTGCTGGGCCACCCCATCGACGGTCACAAACACCGTCCGCAAGCTTTCATGCCGGCCCACCACATCAACTAACGCCGCCCCCAACGCCGCATCATCAACACGCCCACGCAACCGCAACGACCTCACCATGTTGTAGATCGGTGAGGGACCCTCCAGCTGATCCAAAAACCACAACCGCTGCTGAGCAAACGACAACGGAATCACCGCCGGACGCTGCACCGCCACCAACGGCGCCCGCCCACCAGAAACCCCACCACCCACACAAACCGCCAACCCCGCCACCGTCGGCGCCTCAAACAGGGCAAACACGGCTAGGTCGACGTCCAGTGTGGTGTTGATCGCCGCGATCACCCGCATCGCCGACAGCGAATCCCCACCCAAATCAAAGAAAGAGTCATCAACCCCGACCCGATCCACGCCGAGCACTTGGGCATAAATACCGGCCAGGATCTCTTCGACCGGGCTCGCCGGGGCCCGGTAATGCTCGCTGTGGCCGTACTCAGGAGCGGGCAACGCCCGCACATCAAGCTTGCCGTTCAACGTCAACGGCAACTGCGCCAACCCCACCACCGCCGCGGGCACCATATAAGCGGGCAACCGCTGGGCCAACACCGCCCGAACCGCGCCGACCTCGACATCACCGGTGACATAGCCCACCAACCGCTTGGGACCCTCACCATCCTGGCGAGCGATCACCACCGCCTGATCCACACCCTCCACCGCGGCCAGCGCGGCCTGAACCTCACCCAACTCGATGCGATACCCACGGATCTTGACCTGCTCATCAGCACGCCCCAGATACTCCAACTGGCCATCAACACCCCACCGCACCACATCCCCGGTGCGATACATCCGCGCTCCCGGCGCACCCACCCCAGCAAACGGACACGCCACAAACCGCGACCCGGTCAACGACGCCCGCCGCCAATACCCCACACCGACCCCGGCACCGGCCACATACAACTCCCCAGCCACCCCCACCGGCACCGGACGCAACCACCCATCCAGCACAAACAACGCCGCCCCCGACACCGGCGACCCGATCGGCACCACATCCGCACCGGCCACCAACGGCGCACTCATCGACGCATACATGGTGGTCTCGGTGGGACCGTACTGATTGACCATGACCCGCCCCGGTGCCCACCGCTCGACCACCTCGGGCGGGCACGCCTCACCGCCCACCACCAGGGTGGTCGACTCCAACCCCTGCCTCGACAACGCCCCCGCCGCGCTGGGGGTTTGGCTAAGCACGCTGACCTGCTCGGCCACCAACAACTCGTGTAGCTCCGCGGGGGAACGGGTCAACTCCTCGGGCACCACCACCAACCGGCCCCCATGCAGCAACGCCCCCCACATCTCGAACACCGACAAGTCAAAACCGTATGAGTGGCATTGGCTCCACACCTGCCCCGGCCCCAGCGGGATCATCTCGGCGTCCAGCCGATCCACGAGTTGGGTGATGTTGTGGTGGGTGACGGCGACGCCTTTGGGGACCCCGGTGGTGCCCGAGGTGTAGATGATGTGGGCGATATTGTCGGCGGTCGGGACCGGCAACGCGGTATCGGGCTGGGTCTCGATCACCGGATCATCGATATCGACGACCACCACCTCATGACCGGCGAAGCGATCCAGCAACCCCGCGGTGGTGATCACCACCCGCGGCGCGGCATCACCGATCATGAAATCCACCCGCGCCGCCGGCAACGCCGGATCAATCGGCAAATACGCCGCCCCGGTCTTTAACACCCCGACAATGGCCACCACCGCCCGAGCCGAGCGCTCCAACGCCAGCCCCACCACCTCGCCAGCACCGACCCCACAGCCCACCAACAACTGCGCCAACCGAGTAGACGCCACATCCAACTCGCGGTAACTCAACGTCTGACCCGCAAACACCAACGCCGGCGCCAACGGCGTGCGCCGCACCTGCGCGGCAAACAACTCCGGCACCGACGCAAACGCCCCCGCCCCCGCCGCGGTCAATGCGCCCCAGTTACCAACCCGATCGAGGTATGCCTGTTCTGAGGGTTCGCCCGCACCGCCCGGCGCGGTGTCGAACAGCATGCTCACCTCGCGCAAGGGGTGGTCCCACATATCGAGCAGCCGCGCCATCATGGCCAGGAGCCGACGCCCCAGCTCCTCCGAGTTGATATCGCCTGGAGACATCTCGCTGGTCGCTATGGTCAGCATCAATTCGCCCTCGGCGATTTCGGCCTGGATGCCGACCGGAAAATGCGCCCGACTTCGCAACGTGGGCGACCGGAAAGTTACCGAGCCGGCGGCCAACCCCCCGCCGCTGATCGAATCGGTCAGGGGAAAATTCTCGAAGGCCAACACGGTGTCGAACAACTCACCCAAACCAGCCAACGACCGGATCTGCGCATGCCCAAGGTAAGCGTGCTCGCGCAACCGGGCACCGTCGCGCTGCATAAGCGCACATTTGCTACCCACCAAAGTCGTTGGCTCAAGACTCACACGCATCGGCACTGTGTTGATCAACAGCCCGACCATGGATTCAACACCGGTTAGCTCGGCCGGTCGAGTAGATACAGTGACACCAAACACCACGTCTTGACTGCCGGTATGCGCCGACAACAACAACGCCCACGCAAGCTGGGTAAGCGTACTCACCGTGACACCGCGGGTACGCGCACCATGAACAAGGCCACTCGTGGCCGCCGCATCGAGGCGCACCACCGTGTAGGTCGCTTCACCGCCCGGTTGCACGCTGTTACCCCCGGGTGACTCCGCCGCCAGCAGCGTCGGCCCAGGCAGACCCGCGAGGTATTGCCGCCACAGCTCTTCTGACTGCGCCACGTCACGACGGGCCAACCAGCTCAGGTAGTCACGATAAGGCCGCGGGGGCGACGGGAGCGCATCAAGGTTGCCGCCCGATTGATACAACCTCAGCAGTTCGTCGATGAACAACACCATCGACCACCCATCGATCACGATGTGATGCACGGCGATATGGAACCGCCACGCCACATCGGACAACTCGATGAGCAAGAACCGGATCGGCGGACCCTTTTCCAGATCGAATCCCTTTGCCCGCTCCTCGCTTTCGAGCGTTACCGCCGACTCCCCGGTCGCGGTGACGTGCTCGAAAGCCAAGTCCACAGCAACAGGCACGACCTGGACCGGATGCGGCAGCACCCGCCCCACGAAGCGCGCGCGCACATTCGGGTGACGCTTGAGCATCAACACCACGCAGTCACGCAACAACTCGCTGTCCAACGGCCCAGTAACATCGATGCCTATCGCCATCGTGTACGGATCATCCGACGGTGCCTCGCTGGCCATCGCCAGCGCGAACAGCCCCTGCTGAAGCGGGCTCAGCGTCATCACATCCTGGATGCCGGAAACATCCGCGCTGGTCTGGGTCATAGCAGCACCGCCGCATCGATCTTTGCCAGCACACCAGGCAGCGCGGCCAATTGCTCGGCGGACAAACCTGACATACTCATCGCCTCGCCGCGCGCATCATTGGACCCATCACAAACAGCGTCGCCCTCGTCCTCACCGGCGGCCATGACGCGGTCCAGCGCCTCCGCCAACTGCTGCACGGTCGGATGATCGAAAATCAGCTGCGGAGTCAGCGGCATACCCGCCGCACGCACACGGGCCGCCAGCTGCATCGCGGTGACGCTGTCACCGCCGAGAGCCACAAAGCGGTCCGCACGCCCGACGCGGGGGATGTCAAGAAGATGCTCAATCGCCTCGGCCAGCAGCCGCTCGGTCTCGGTGCGCGGCGGCTCGGTTGACTGGCTAACACCGCGTGGCGATATCGAAACGCCACCATAACCAGCCGAACCGGTTGTCGGCCAGTGCCGTTTGCGTTGAAAGGCATAGGTGGGCAGCTCCACCCGCCGCGCATCCGAAGCTAAGGATCCGGCGGCCCAATCGATCGATGCGCCACGGACAAACGCCGTTGCCAACCCCCTGATGAACGATTCGTTTTCCTCAATACCCGGCTTGAGCAATGTGGCGGCGCATACCGGTTCGCCAGCCATTTCGTCGGCAGCAAAATTGGCCTCGGCGTAGGCCACGAGTTCGGCACCGGGACCAATTTCCAGGAAATTACTGACCTCGCCCTGCACCCGAGCCCAGCGCAGGGCTTCCATAAACCGGACGGGCTTAGTTAACTGATCTACCCAATACTCGGGCGTAGTCAGCACATCGGCATCGGCAATACGACCGGTGAACCCTGAGATAACTTGGATAGTCGGGACACGATAACTGAGTTTGCGCACAGCTTGCATGAGCTCCGGAATCAGCGGATTCATGTGCGACGAATGCAGCGCGCGGCCGACCCGGCTCCAATTTGTTCGCATTCCGTTGGCCTCGAGCTTTTCCGAAAGTGTATTCAAGGAGCGCTCTTCACCAGAAATCGTCACTGCCAGCGGGCCATTGATGGCAGCCAGCGCACAGCCGGCGAACTCACGCAAATAGGGCGAAACATCACCCTGAGACGCCTCCACACAAAGCATGGCGCCTTCGGCCGGCAACATCTGAACAAGCCGAGCACGTTCCGCCACAAGATGGCAGGCGTCCTCCAACGACCACAAGCCCGCCACGTAGGCGGCTGATATCTCACCCAACGAATGGCCAATCACGTAGTCCGGGCGAAGACCCCACGACTGAGCGAGCCGAAACAGCGCAACCTGGACCGCGAACAGGGCTGGCTGCGCATAGCCGGGTTGATCCAGCAATCTCGGCGCTCCCGGGCCGGCAGCTCCGGAAATCGCGTCACGCAGCGGCGTGCCGATCTGCTCGTCGAAATGCGAACACACCTCATCGAATGCGGCGGCGTATATCGGCGAACGGGCGTAGAGCTGCTGGCCCACACCCACCAGCTGCGCGCTCTCACCCGAAAACAACACCGCTGTTTTAGTGGCATCGGGCGCCGCACTACGCACCACCGCCGACGACGTCGCGTCCGCGGCCAATGACCGGAGCCCGCCAAGCAGTTCGTCACGCTCGCTTCCGACCACAACCGCCCGATGGTTGAAGGTTGTCCGGGAAGTTGCCAACGAGTACGCAATGTCGATCGGACGAAAGTCCGGATCCTGTTCTAGATGCTCTAGTAACCGGGCGCCCTGCATCGGCAGTGCCTCGGCAGATTTCGCGGTGATTACCCACGCGAGCGCACCGGCGCCAGTGGTAGTCGATGGGCCAGTCGCCTCCGCTCGCGCCGAGCGTTCCGCGCCAGCCTCCTCGAGGATCAGATGCGCGTTGACTCCGCTAAGACCGAACCCAGACACACCAGCCCGGCGCGCACCTTCACCCGGCAACCACGGGTGCGCGTCGGCGGCCAGCTGGACACCCCCCGACGACCAATCCACAAACGGTGTCGGTTCCTCGGCGTGCAGTGTCGCCGGTATGACCCGATGGCGCAGCGCCTCTACCATCTTGATCACGCCGCCAACGCCAGCCGCCGCGAGCGTATGGCCCATATTCGACTTGAGCGACCCCAGCCACAATGGCCGGCCATCGGGCCGGTTCCGGCCGTAGGTCTCTATCAACGCTTCGACTTCGGTGGCATCACCCACCGGAATCCCGGTGCCGTGTGCCTCAACCACATCCACTTGAGCTGCCGACAGATCAGCGTCCTGCAGCGCGCGCTGAATCACTCGTTGTTGCGCAAGCCGATTGGGGGCCTCCGGCCCGTTGGTCGGCCCATCATGGTTGACCGCCGAACCACGAATTACCGCCAATACCGGATGCTGGTTTTCCACCGCATCGGATAACCGCTCCAACAGCAGCACGCCCACACCTTCACCCCATCCGGGACGATCCGCAGACGCCGCAAAAGACTTGCATCGACCGGCCGCAGCCGGCTTTTTACCCACCAACCCCACAAAGCCTTGCTGCGTCATCACCGTCACACCACCGGCGATCGCCAGTGGACACTCCCCCGACCGCAGCGATCGGATCGCCCGATGGATCGCGACCAACGATGACGAACATGCAGTATCAAGCGTGATCGCCGGGCCATCGAAACCAAAGAAATAAGAAACCCGGCCAGCGACCATGCTCGCTGCCCAGCTCGTCATGTCTTCTGTTGCCACGCAGACGTTTTGCGTTGTGCTCATATTGGATGTCATGCCGAGGAAGACCCCCGTGTCGGTGCCCCGAACCGTGGCTGGATCGATGCCAGCGCGCTCAAATGCCTCCCAGGCGGACTCCAGAACCACCCGCTGATGGGGATCCATCACCGCCGCCTCACACGCGCCAATCCCAAAGAAGTCAGCATCAAACATGCTGACGTCGGCGATAAAGCCGCCAAACCGCGCTCCCGACGCGGAGTCGAGTTCGTTGACCTCGTCAATCTCCCACCCGCGGTCACTCGGCAAACCCGAAACCAGATCACGCTTTTCACACACCGCCCGCCACAACTCCGCCGGTGAATTCAACCCACCGGGATAGCGGCAAGCCATACCAACGATCGCAATCGGCTCACGGCCTCTGGCTTCGATCTCCCGCAAACGCTGACGTGTCTTCTCCAACTCCAAGACGGCCTGTTTGAGGTAAGAATGAAGTTCTTCATGAGTTGCCATCAACAGCCTTCCATGAGCATGACCGTGCTTCGCGTAAGAAATCTCCAATGCGCATGTAACCCTGAGGAAGAGCTAACGAGCGCCGTACATGAAAAGCGGCTCCGCTATCGAAAGGTTCCGCTATCCCGCACCCGAAAGTCGAGCATTGCCTACCATTCAGGATCAGGCGTGATCAACAGACCATAGTGACCGCGGGGCCTACGAAACCTAACTTCGTTACCCATCCACAGCTCCTTCGATCCACAAACGCTGCTCGCCTTCACAAGTCGCGCGAAAAGGAAGCTAATGCAGGACACAAAGCTTCGCCATGGACAAGTAGCCCTGCACAAAGCGCATCGAAGCAGCACACAGCACATCGAGCTGAGCAACCTCCGGAGGTAGGCGGTCTCCGCCGCTACCCTGACGCAGCCGCACCGATGCGCGGGCATACAGAACATCGCCGGCCCTTTGTCCGGCCGGCTGCACCGCGACAAGCGCGCTCCAAGTCCTCACGCAACCAGTCGCGCCTGGCTGTGCACATTGCCGCCTACCGGGATCTCGTTCTGACAACCATGCCTATGGCCAGTAGTGGTCCGGAGTCGTTAATCTCGTGCTCAACATTCGCGAATCGACATCAGATTCAATTCAAATCCAGGCGAGTGGAAAGTTGGGAACCCTTGACTGTCAATCCGTTTGACGACGACAACGGCATCTTCTACGTCTTGGTCAACGACGAAGACCAACACAGCCTATGGCCCGTCTATGCCGATATCCCAGCCGGATGGCGGGTAGTATTCGGCGAGGCAGCGCGCTCCGCATGCCTCGACTTCATCGACGAACACTGGACCGACATACGGCCCAAGAGCCTACGCGAAAGATTGACGCAGGAACGCACAACCGGCGCGTAATCGATCGTGCCCGGCCCACCTGCCACCGGCCTCCTACATCCCACCAGACCGATCGCGACGTTGGCCAGTGTTGCCGGTGCGCTTCTTCGGCAAGAACGCCGCGGGAATCATCGCAAACACCGTGAGTGCGAAGACAACGACAAACACCACGAATAGGCATGAGACAGGTCAGGCCATCAGGCGGGCCGCGTAGTCGACCGCCCGATCTATCACCGCCTGCGCGAATCCGTCGAAGCGCACCTGAGCATCGTGGTCGCCGCGCTGGCCAATAGCCACTACATCGAGGCCCAAACTGGCCGGACGATCAAGAAATTCGTCCGCACCACCGGCCGCTACCGCAGTGTGAAAGTCAAAGCCGGCAACCAGATCCTCACCGCCGCTGACCCACTACCCGATGACCTTCGCGACGCACTCGTCAAGATCCGCGCAGACAGTGCGCACTAACTGAGCCAAGTCGGTGCACTGACCGCCTGAACCATCACGACGAACAATCACGCGACAACGTCGTACACCACGTCCTTGGACTTGACCCGATGGACTCACTAGCAGTTGTCATTGCCACGCTTCCTTGTCTTCGAGCGCCGGGGAGGCGCCCTCACGACCCGATGACGTTAAAGCAGGTAGGCCGCAAGCCGCGCACCAAATGATTCCAGTGATTCCGGATTTAGCATCTCGCCATGTGCACAGTCGACAGGGTGCTCGGTGATGTTGCCCGCAACGAATGGCCGCCACTCCGGCAATAGAGGCGGGGCATCGCCAGCTCGTCCCGAAAAGATGATCATGTCGCCATCGAATACGTCGGGTACGTGTCCGGATTGGAGTCGGAGACTGAGGTTCAAATTCTCAACCATGGTTTCCACGATCCGCTTCGTTGGGAGCGGAGACTCCACGGCTTCGCGACGCCGGAACAATGCCTCTGCCTGTCGATAGGTAAGCGGCTGCGCTTGTTCCTCAATATCAATCCCGTTCATTTGGAGGAACATATTTATGATGTAGCTTTCGGATATTTGGGCTGGTTCCGCGGTACCGTCTATGTCCAGGCGAGGGTCGAGGACGATCAGGGATCGAACCTTGCACCCACGCCGCTGTAGCTCAATGGCAAGTTGATGCGCGACGAGGCCGCCAAACGACCAGCCAATGAGGTTGTAGGGACCCTCGGGATAGAATTCTTGGGCCTTATCGGCATAGTGGGCAGCGATTTCTCGGATTGATCCCAGCCAAGATTCACCAATTGGCTGTTGGAAGCCGACGATGGGGCAGTCCACATACGATTCCAGGTTTCGGTACTGCCAGGCCAGCCCGCCTCCTGGGGGCAAACAAAACAGTGGAATTCCGTCGCATTGGTTGAACACCTCGACGGGAACAACTTCGAGTGAAATTTCCGCCGATTCAAGCTGCTGGCGAAGGCCCGCCACTGTCGGGGCGTCGAACAGCACCCGCACAGGCAGGTCGGCATCCAGTGTGGTGTTGATCGCCGCGATCACCTTCATCGCCAGGATGCTGTCTCCGCCGAGGTCGAAGAAGGAGTCATCAACCCCGACCCGATCCAACCCCAGCACTTGGGCATAAATACCGGCCAGGATCTCTTCGACCGGGCTCGCCGGGGCCCGGTAATGCTCGCTGTGGCCGTACTCAGGAGCGGGCAACGCCCGCACATCAAGCTTGCCGTTCAACGTCAACGGCAACTGCGCCAACCCCACCACCGCCGCGGGCACCATATAAGCGGGCAACCGCTGGGCCAACACCGCCCGAACCGCATCGACTTCGACATCACCGGTGACATAGCCCACCAACCGCTTGGGACCCTCACCATCCTGGCGAGCGATTACCACCGCCTGATCCACACCCTCCACCGCGGCCAGCGCGGCCTGAACCTCACCCAACTCGATGCGATACCCACGGATCTTGACCTGCTCATCAGCACGCCCCAGATACTCCAACTGGCCATCAACACCCCACCGCACCACATCCCCGGTGCGATACATCCGCGCTCCCGGCGCACCCACCCCAGCAAACGGACACGCCACAAACCGCGACCCGGTCAACGACGCCCGCCGCCAATACCCCACACCGACCCCGGCACCGGCCACATACAACTCCCCGACCACCCCCACCGGCACCGGACGCAACCACCCATCCAGCACAAACAACGCCGCCCCCGACACCGGCGACCCGATCGGCACCACATCCGCACCGGCCACCAACGGCGCACTCATCGACGCATACCAAGTCTCGGTGGGGCCGTAGCCGTTGAGCATGACCCGCCCCGGTGCCCACCGCTCGACCACCTCGGGCGGGCATGCCTCACCGGCCACCACCAGGGTGGTCGACTCCAACCCCTGCCTCGACAACATCCCCGCCGCGGTCGGAGTCTGATTGAGCACGCTGACCTGCTCGGCCACCAACAACTCATGCAACTGGTCCGGAGCGCGAGTCACCGCCTCGGGCACCACCACCAACCGGCCCCCATGCAGCAACGCCCCCCACATCTCGAACACCGAAACGTCGAACCCATACGAATGGCATTGGCTCCACACCTGCCCCGGCCCCAGCGGGATCATCTCGGCGTCCAGCCGATCCACGAGTTGGGTGATGTTGTGGTGGGTGACGGCGACGCCTTTGGGGACCCCGGTGGTGCCCGAGGTGTAGATGATGTAGGCGATATTGTCGGCGGTCGGGACCGGCAACGCGGTATCGGGCTGGGTCTCGATCACCGGATCATCGATATCGACGACCACCACCTCATGACCGGCGAAGCGATCCAGCAACCCCGCGGTGGTGATCACCACCCGCGGCGCGGCATCACCGATCATGAAATCCACCCGCGCCGCCGGCAACGCCGGATCAATCGGCAAATACGCCGCCCCGGTCTTTAACACCCCGACAATGGCCACCACCGCCCGAGCCGAGCGCTCCAACGCCAGCCCCACCACCTCGCCAGCACCGACCCCACAGCCCACCAACAACTGCGCCAACCGAGTAGACGCCACATCCAACTCACGGTAACTCAACGTCTGACCCGCAAACACCAACGCCGGCGCCAACGGCGTGCGCCGCACCTGCGCGGCAAACAACTCCGGCACCGACGCAAACGCCCCCGCCCCCGCCGCGGTCAATGCGGTCCGGTTGCCAATCCGATCCAAACGGGCATGCTCAGCCTCATCAAGCAAATCAATCGAGGACAACCGTCGATCGGGATCAGCGGTCATCGCCTCCAACACCAACCGCAACCGCTCAATCAACCGGCCAATCGTGGCCGCATCAAACACATCGGTGCGGTATTCCACCATCCCCGCAATACCGGCAGGAGCACCCGCAGCGGTAAAACGCTCAGCCAACGAAAACACCAAATCCATCCGCGCGGCACCGGTGTGCAGGGAGATGGGGGTGGCCTCCAGCCCGCCGAGCGCTACTGGGGCACCGAGATTGTCGTGTGGGCCGGCGAAGTTCTGCCAGGCCAACATGACTTGGATCAGGGGGTGATGGGTCAAGCTGCGGGTCGGGTTAAGCCGCTCGACCACCACCTCAAACGGCACGTCTTGATGCTCGAAAGCGGCCAGGCTGCGCGCACGCACCTGGGCCAGCAACTCAGCAAAACTCACATCCCCGTCGAGCTGGACCCGCAACACCAACGTATTGACAAAGAACCCGATCAGCTCATCGAGGGCCGGATCGCTACGACCGGCCACCGCAAACCCCACCGCCACATCACTGCTGGCCGCCAACATCGACAACAGGGCACTAAGCGCGGTCTGGACCACCATGAAACTGGTCGCATTATGCTCAGCGGCCACCCGCGCCACCCGCGCCTGCAACGCCGCCGGCCAGTCCACCTCCACACTGCCACCACGATGATCCGCCACCGCCGGATACGCCCGATCGGTCGGCAACGCCAACCGCTCACCCATCCCGGCCAACTCATCGACCCAATACGCCAACTGCGCACTAGCCGCACTACCACTATCGGCAAGCTCCCCCAAATGAGCGCGCTGCCACAACGTGTAATCGACATACTGCACCGCCAACGGCGCCCAATCCGGAGCCCGACCCGCACACCGGCTGGCATAAGCCACCCCCAGATCAGCGGTCAACGGCGCCAACGACCACCCATCAGCGGCGATATGGTGGATCACCACCACCAACACATGCTCGACAGCGCTCACCCGAAACAGCCGCGCCCGCAACGGAATTTCTACCGCCAAATCAAAACTATGCCGCGCCTGCTGCTCCATGGCCTGCTGCAACTGCGACTGCGACCAGCCACCAGCATCAACAACCTGCCACCCCACCTCGACGCGCTCCACCGGAACAATCACCTGCTGGGCCACCCCATCGACGGTCACAAACACCGTCCGCAAGCTTTCATGCCGGCCCACCACATCAACTAACGCCGCCCCCAACGCCGCATCATCAACACGCCCACGCAACCGCAACGACCCCACCATGTTGTAGATCGGTGAGGGACCCTCCAGCTGATCCAAAAACCACAACCGCTGCTGAGCAAACGACAACGGAATCACCGCCGGACGCTGCACCGCCACCAACGGCGCCCGCCCACCAAAAACCCCACCACCCACACAAGCCGCCAACCCCGCCACCGTCGGCGCCTCAAACAACACCCGCACCGAGACCACAACATCCAACGCGGAATTGATCGCCGCGATCACCCGCATCGCCGACAGCGAATCCCCACCCAAATCAAAGAAAGAGTCATCAACCCCGACCCGATCCAACCCCAGCACTTGGGCATAAATACCGGCCAGGATCTCCTCGACCGGGCCCGCCGGAGCCCGATACCGGTCGGCGTGCACATACTCCGGAGCCGGCAACGCCCGCACATCAAGCTTGCCGTTCAACGTCAACGGCAACTGCGCCAACCCCACCACCGCCGCGGGCACCATATAAGCGGGCAACCATTGGGCCAACACCGCCCGAACCGCGCCGACCTCGACATCACCGGTGACATAGCCCACCAACCGCTTGGGACCCTCACCATCCTGGCGAGCGATCACCACCGCCTGATCCACACCCTCCACCGCGGCCAGCGCGGCCTGAACCTCACCCAACTCGATGCGATACCCACGGATCTTGACCTGCTCATCAGCACGCCCCAGATACTCCAACTGGCCATCAACACCCCACCGCACCACATCCCCGGTGCGATACATCCGCGCTCCCGGCGCACCCACCCCAGCAAACGGACACGCCACAAACCGCGACCCGGTCAACGACGCCCGCCGCCAATACCCCACACCGACCCCGGCACCAGCCACATACAACTCCCCGACCACCCC
Source organism: Mycobacterium basiliense (assembly GCF_900292015.1). Lineage (NCBI taxonomy): Bacteria > Bacillati > Actinomycetota > Actinomycetes > Mycobacteriales > Mycobacteriaceae > Mycobacterium > Mycobacterium basiliense. The sequence continues at coordinate 1,195,211 of NZ_LR130759.1, read as the reverse complement.
CACCGGCACCGGACGCAACCACCCATCCAGCACAAACAACGCCACCCCCGACACCGGCGACCCAATCGGCACCACATCCGCACCCGCGTGCAGGGGGCCGGCGATCGCAGCTTCCACGGTCGTTTCGGTCGGACCGTACGAGTTCATCAGCGTGGTGAAGGCACCAAAGCGGTCGACAAGCTCTCTCGTGCACGCCTCGCCGCCCACCTTCAACCGGACGCTTCGCAGTTGGCTCGCCGGCAGCGCCGCCAAGGCTGTGGGGGTGAAATTGCCGTGCGAGACCTTCTGCTCAATGATCAGATCGACCAATTGCTTCCCCGGCAACGCTTGGTCCTGATTGGGGATGACCGCGGCCGCGCCGGTCAACAGCGCAGTCCACAGATTCGCGACAGATGGGTCGAAGGTCAATGGGGCAAACTGCAGAATCCGGCTCTCAGGCGTAATGGCATCGCGTTCCAGCTGGGTGGTCACCAGACCGGCAATTCCGGTGTGGGTGACGGCGACGCCTTTGGGGACCCCGGTGGTGCCCGAGGTGTAGATGATGTAGGCGATATTGTCGGCGGTCGGGACCGGCAACGCGGTATCGGGCTGGGTCTCGATCACCGGATCATCGATATCGACGACCACCACCTCATGACCGGCGAAGCGATCCAGCAACCCCGCGGTGGTGATCACCACCCGCGGCGCGGCATCACCGATCATGAAATCCACCCGCGCCGCCGGCAACGCCGGATCAATCGGCAAATACGCCGCCCCGGTCTTTAACACCCCGACAATGGCCACCACCGCCCGAGCCGAGCGCTCCAACGCCAGCCCCACCACCTCGCCAGCACCGACCCCACAGCCCACCAACAACTGCGCCAACCGAGTAGACGCCACATCCAACTCGCGGTAACTCAACGTCTGACCCGCAAACACCAACGCCGGCGCCAACGGCGTGCGCCGCACCTGCGCGGCAAACAACTCCGGCACCGACGCAAACGCCCCCGCCCCCGCCGCGGTCAATGCGGTCCGGTTGCCAATCCGATCCAAACGGGCATGCTCAGCCTCATCAAGCAAATCAATCGAGGACAACCGTCGATCGGGATCAGCGGTCATCGCCTCCAACACCAACCGCAACCGCTCAATCAACCGGCCAATCGTGGCCGCATCAAACACATCGGTGCGGTATTCCACCATCCCCGCAATACCGGCAGGAGCACCCGCAGCGGTAAAACGCTCAGCCAACGAAAACACCAAATCCATCCGCGCGGCACCGGTGTGCAGGGAGATGGGGGTGGCCTCCAGATCACCTAATGCCAGGTCGGCGGGCAGGTTGTTTTGCCAGGCCAGCATGACTTGGATCAGGGGGTGATGGGTCAAGCTGCGGGTCGGGTTAAGCCGCTCGACCACCACCTCAAACGGCACGTCTTGATGCTCGAAAGCGGCCAGGCTGCGCGCACGCACCTGGGCCAGCAACTCAGCAAAACTCACATCCCCGTCGAGCTGGACCCGCAACACCAACGTATTGACAAAAGACCCGATCAGCTCATCGAGGGCCGGATCGCTACGACCGGCCACCGCAAACCCCACCGCCACATCACTGCTGGCCGCCAACATCGACAACAGGGCACTAAGCGCGGTCTGGACCACCATGAAACTGGTCGCATTATGCTCAGCGGCCACCCGCGCCACCCGCGCCTGCAACGCCGCCGGCCAGTCCACCTCCACACTGCCACCACGATGATCCGCCACCGCCGGATACGCCCGATCGGTCGGCAACGCCAACCGCTCACCCATCCCGGCCAACTCATCGACCCAATACGCCAACTGCGCACTAGCCGCACTACCACTATCGGCAAGCTCCCCCAAATGAGCGCGCTGCCACAACGTGTAATCGACATACTGCACCGCCAACGGCGCCCAATCCGGAGCCCGACCCGCACACCGGCTGGCATAAGCCACCCCCAGATCAGCGGTCAACGGCGCCAACGACCACCCATCAGCGGCGATATGGTGGATCACCACCACCAACACATGCTCGACAGCGCTCACCCGAAACAGCCGCGCCCGCAACGGAATTTCTACCGCCAAATCAAAACTATGCCGCGCCTGCTGCTCCATGGCCTGCTGCAACTGCGACTGCGACCAGCCACCAGCATCAACAACCTGCCACCCCACCTCGACGCGCTCCACCGGAACAATCACCTGCTGGGCCACCCCATCGACGGTCACAAACACCGTCCGCAAGCTTTCATGCCGGCCCACCACATCAACTAACGCCGCCCCCAACGCCGCATCATCAACACGCCCACGCAACCGCAACGACCCCACCATGTTGTAGATCGGTGAGGGACCCTCCAGCTGATCCAAAAACCACAACCGCTGCTGAGCAAACGACAACGGAATCACCGCCGGACGCTGCACCGCCACCAACGGCGCCCGCCCACCAAAAACCCCACCACCCACACAAGCCGCCAACCCCGCCACCGTCGGCGCCTCAAACAACACCCGCACCGAGACCACAACATCCAACGCGGAATTGATCGCCGCGATCACCCGCATCGCCGACAGCGAATCCCCACCCAAATCAAAGAAGGAGTCATCAACCCCGACCCGATCCACGCCAAGCACTTGGGCATAAATACCGGCCAGGATCTCTTCGACCGGGCTCGCCGGGGCCCGGTAATGCTCGCTGTGGCCGTACTCGGGAGCGGGCAACGCCCGCACATCAAGCTTGCCGTTCAACGTCAACGGCAACTGCGCCAACCCCACCACCGCCGCGGGCACCATATAAGCGGGCAACCGCTGGGCCAACACCGCCCGAACCGCATCGACCTCGACATCACCGGTGACATAGCCCACCAACCGCTTGGGACCCTCACCATCCTGGCGAGCGATCACCACCGCCTGATCCACACCCTCCACCGCGGCCAGCGCGGCCTGAACCTCACCCAACTCGATGCGATACCCACGGATCTTGACCTGCTCATCAGCACGCCCCAGATACTCCAACTGGCCATCAACACCCCACCGCACCACATCCCCGGTGCGATACATCCGCGCTCCCGGCGCACCCACCCCAGCAAACGGACACGCCACAAACCGCGACCCGGTCAACGACGCCCGCCGCCAATACCCCACACCGACCCCGGCACCGGCCACATACAACTCCCCGACCACCCCCACCGGCACCGGACGCAACCACCCATCCAGCACAAACAACGCCGCCCCCGACACCGGCGACCCGATCGGCACCACATCCGCACCGGCCACCAACGGCGCACTCATCGACGCATAAATCGTGGTCTCGGTGGGACCGTACTGATTTAGCATCGTCCGGCCCGGTGCCCACCGCTCGACCACCTCGGGCGGGCATGCCTCACCGACCATCACCAGGGTGGTCGACTCCAACCCCTGCCTCGACAACATCCGCAGCGCGGTCGGAGTCTGAGTGAGCACGCTGACCTGCTCGGCCACCAACAACTCATGCAACTGGTCCGGAGCGCGAGTCACCGCCTCGGGCACCACCACCAACCGGCCCCCATGCAGCAACGCCCCCCACATCTCGAACCCCGAAACGTCGAACCCATACGAATGGCATTGGCTCCACACCTGGTCAGGCCCCGGCCGGATGTCTCCCTCCGGCCGGCCGAGCAATTGGGTGAGGTTGTGGTGGGTGACGGCGACGCCTTTGGGGACCCCGGTGGTGCCCGAGGTGTAGATGATGTAGGCGATATTGTCGGCGGTCGGGACCGGCAACGCGGTATCGGGCTGGGTCTCGATCACCGGATCATCGATATCGACGACCACCACCTCATGACCGGCGAAGCGATCCAGCAACCCCGCGGTGGTGATCACCACCCGCGGCGCGGCATCACCGATCATGAAATCCACCCGCGCCGCCGGCAACGCCGGATCAATCGGCAAATACGCCGCCCCGGTCTTTAACACCCCGACAATGGCCACCACCGCCCGAGCCGAGCGCTCCAACGCCAGCCCCACCACCTCGCCAGCACCGACCCCACAGCCCACCAACAACTGCGCCAACCGAGTAGACGCCACATCCAACTCGCGGTAACTCAACGTCTGACCCGCAAACACCAACGCCGGCGCCAACGGCGTGCGCCGCACCTGCGCGGCAAACAACTCCGGCACCGACGCAAACGCCCCCGCCCCCGCCGCGGTCAATGCGGTCCGGTTGCCAATCCGATCCAAACGGGCATGCTCAGCCTCATCAAGCAAATCAATCGAGGACAACCGTCGATCGGGATCAGCGGTCATCGCCTCCAACACCAACCGCAACCGCTCAATCAACCGGCCAATCGTGGCCGCATCAAACACATCGGTGCGGTATTCCACCATCCCCGCAATACCGGCAGGAGCACCCGCAGCGGTAAAACGCTCAGCCAACGAAAACACCAAATCCATCCGCGCGGCACCGGTGTGCAGGGAGATGGGGGTGGCCTCCAGCCCGCCGAGCGCTACTGGGGCACCGAGATTGTCGTGTGGGCCGGCGAAGTTCTGCCAGGCCAACATGACTTGGATCAGGGGGTGATGGGTCAAGCTGCGGGTCGGGTTAAGCCGCTCGACCACCGCCTCAAACGGCACGTCTTGATGCTCGAAAGCGGCCAGGCTGCGCGCACGCACCTGGGCCAGCAACTCAGCAAAACTCACATCCCCGTCGAGCTGGACCCGCAACACCAACGTATTGACAAAGAACCCGATCAGCTCATCGAGGGCCGGATCGCTACGACCGGCCACCGCAAACCCCACCGCCACATCACTGCTGGCCGCCAACATCGACAACAGGGCACTAAGCGCGGTCTGGACCACCATGAAACTGGTCGCATTATGCTCAGCGGCCACCCGCGCCACCCGCGCCTGCAACGCCGCCGGCCAGTCCACCTCCACACTGCCACCACGATGATCCGCCACCGCCGGATACGCCCGATCGGTCGGCAACGCCAACCGCTCACCCATCCCGGCCAACTCATCGACCCAATACGCCAACTGCGCACTAGCCGCACTACCACTATCGGCAAGCTCCCCCAAATGAGCGCGCTGCCACAACGTGTAATCGACATACTGCACCGCCAACGGCGCCCAATCCGGAGCCCGACCCGCACACCGGCTGGCATAAGCCACCCCCAGATCAGCGGTCAACGGCGCCAACGACCACCCATCAGCGGCGATATGGTGGATCACCACCACCAACACATGCTCGACAGCGCTCACCCGAAACAGCCGCGCCCGCAACGGAATTTCTACCGCCAAATCAAAACTATGCCGCGCCTGCTGCTCCATGGCCTGCTGCAACTGCGACTGCGACCAGCCACCAGCATCAACAACCTGCCACCCCACCTCGACGCGCTCCACCGGAACAATCACCTGCTGGGCCACCCCATCGACGGTCACAAACACCGTCCGCAAGCTTTCATGCCGGCCCACCACATCAACTAACGCCGCCCCCAACGCCGCATCATCAACACGCCCACGCAACCGCAACGACCTCACCATGTTGTAGATCGGTGAGGGACCCTCCAGCTGATCCAAAAACCACAACCGCTGCTGAGCAAACGACAACGGAATCACCGCCGGACGCTGCACCGCCACCAACGGCGCCCGCCCACCAGAAACCCCACCACCCACACAAACCGCCAACCCCGCCACCGTCGGCGCCTCAAACAGGGCAAACACGGCTAGGTCGACGTCCAGTGTGGTGTTGATCGCCGCGATCACCCGCATCGCCGACAGCGAATCCCCACCCAAATCAAAGAAAGAGTCATCAACCCCGACCCGATCCACGCCGAGCACTTGGGCATAAATACCGGCCAGGATCTCTTCGACCGGGCTCGCCGGGGCCCGGTAATGCTCGCTGTGGCCGTACTCGGGAGCGGGCAACGCCCGCACATCAAGCTTGCCGTTCAACGTCAACGGCAACTGCGCCAACCCCACCACCGCCGCGGGCACCATATAAGCGGGCAACCGCTGGGCCAACACCGCCCGAACCGCATCGACCTCGACATCACCGGTGACATAGCCCACCAACCGCTTGGGACCCTCACCATCCTGGCGAGCGATCACCACCGCCTGATCCACACCCTCCACCGCGGCCAGCGCGGCCTGAACCTCACCCAACTCGATGCGATACCCACGGATCTTGACCTGCTCATCAGCACGCCCCAGATACTCCAACTGGCCATCAACACCCCACCGCACCACATCCCCGGTGCGATACATCCGCGCTCCCGGCGCACCCACCCCAGCAAACGGACACGCCACAAACCGCGACCCGGTCAACGACGCCCGCCGCCAATACCCCACACCGACCCCGGCACCAGCCACATACAACTCCCCAGCCACCCCCACCGGCACCGGACGCAACCACCCATCCAGCACAAACAACGCCGCCCCCGACACCGGCGACCCGATCGGCACCACATCCGCACCGGCCACCAACGGCGCACTCATCGACGCATAAATCGTGGTCTCGGTGGGACCGTAGCCGTTGAGCATGACCCGCCCCGGTGCCCACCGCTCGACCACCTCGGGCGGGCATGCCTCACCGGCCACCACCAGGGTGGTCGACTCCAACCCCTGCCTCGACAACGCCCCCGCCGCGCTGGGGGTTTGGCTAAGCACGCTGACCTGCTCGGCCACCAACAACTCATGCAACTGGTCCGGAGCGCGAGTCACCGCCTCGGGCACCACCACCAACCGGCCCCCATGCAGCAACGCCCCCCACATTTCCCACGACGAGTAATCAAAGGCATATGAGTGGCATTGGCTCCACACCTGGCCAGGCGCGGGTACCAGGCCGGCTGGCGGCGTGGCGAAGAGCCGGGTGAGGTTGTGGTGGGTGACGGCGACGCCTTTGGGGACCCCGGTGGTGCCCGAGGTGTAGATGATGTGGGCGATATTGTCGGCGGTCGGGACCGGCAACGCGGTATCGGGCTGGGTCTCGATCACCGGATCATCGATATCGAGGACCACCACCTCATGACCGGCGAAGCGATCCAGCAACCCCGCGGTGGTGATCACCACCCGCGGCGCGGCATCACCGATCATGAAATCCACCCGCGCCGCCGGCAACGCCGGATCAATCGGCAAATACGCCGCCCCGGTCTTTAACACCCCGACAATGGCCACCACCGCCCGAGCCGAGCGCTCCAACGCCAGCCCCACCACCTCGCCAGCACCGACCCCACAGCCCACCAACAACTGCGCCAACCGAGTAGACGCCACATCCAACTCGCGGTAACTCAACGTCTGACCCGCAAACACCAACGCCGGCGCCAACGGCGTGCGCCGCACCTGCGCGGCAAACAACTCCGGCACCGACGCAAACGCCCCCGCCCCCGCCGCGGTCAATGCGCCCCAGTTACCAACCCGATCGAGGTATGCCTGTTCTGAGGGTTCGCCCGCACCGCCCGGCGCGGTGTCGAACAGCATGCTCACCTCGCGCAAGGGGTGGTCCCACATATCGAGCAGCCGCGCCATCATGGCCAGGAGCCGACGCCCCAGCTCCTCCGAGTTGATATCGCCTGGAGACATCTCGCTGGTCGCTATGGTCAGCATCAATTCGCCCTCGGCGATTTCGGCCTGGATGCCGACCGGAAAATGCGCCCGACTTCGCAACGTGGGCGACCGGAAAGTTACCGAGCCGGCGGCCAACCCCCGCCGCTGATCGAATCGGTCAGGGGAAAATTCTCGAAGGCCAACACGGTGTCGAACAACTCACCCAAACCAGCCAACGACCGGATCTGCGCATGCCCAAGGTAAGCGTGCTCGCGCAACCGGGCACCGTCGCGCTGCATAAGCGCACATTTGCTACCCACCAAAGTCGTTGGCTCAAGACTCACACGCATCGGCACTGTGTTGATCAACAGCCCGACCATGGATTCAACACCGGTTAGCTCGGCCGGTCGAGTAGATACAGTGACACCAAACACCACGTCTTGACTGCCGGTATGCGCCGACAACAACAACGCCCACGCAAGCTGGGTAAGCGTACTCACCGTGACACCGCGGGTACGCGCACCATGAACAAGGCCACTCGTGGCCGCCGCATCGAGGCGCACCACCGTGTAGGTCGCTTCACCGCCCGGTTGCACGCTGTTACCCCCGGGTGACTCCGCCGCCAGCAGCGTCGGCCCAGGCAGACCCGCGAGGTATTGCCGCCACAGCTCTTCTGACTGCGCCACGTCACGACGGGCCAACCAGCTCAGGTAGTCACGATAAGGCCGCGGGGGCGACGGGAGCGCATCAAGGTTGCCGCCCGATTGATACAACCTCAGCAGTTCGTCGATGAACAACACCATCGACCACCCATCGATCACGATGTGATGCACGGCGATATGGAACCGCCACGCCACATCGGACAACTCGATGAGCAAGAACCGGATCGGCGGACCCTTTTCCAGATCGAATCCCTTTGCCCGCTCCTCGCTTTCGAGCGTTACCGCCGACTCCCCGGTCGCGGTGACGTGCTCGAAAGCCAAGTCCACAGCAACAGGCACGACCTGGACCGGATGCGGCAGCACCCGCCCCACGAAGCGCGCGCGCACATTCGGGTGACGCTTGAGCATCAACACCACGCAGTCACGCAACAACTCGCTGTCCAACGGCCCAGTAACATCGATGCCTATCGCCATCGTGTACGGATCATCCGACGGTGCCTCGCTGGCCATCGCCAGCGCGAACAGCCCCTGCTGAAGCGGGCTCAGCGTCATCACATCCTGGATGCCGGAAACATCCGCGCTGGTCTGGGTCATAGCAGCACCGCCGCATCGATCTTTGCCAGCACACCAGGCAGCGCGGCCAATTGCTCGGCGGACAAACCTGACATACTCATCGCCTCGCCGCGCGCATCATTGGACCCATCACCGGACCCATCACCGCCGCCTCACACGCGCCAATCCCACAGAAGTCAGCATCAAACATGCTGGCGTCGGCGATAAAGCCGCCAAACCGCGCTCCCGCTGACGTGCCTTCCCCAACGCCAAGACGGCCTGTTTGAGGTAAGAATGAAGTTCTTCATGAGTTGCCATCAACAGCCTTCCATGAGCATGACCGTGCTTCGCGTAAGAAATCTCCAATGCGCATGTAACCCTGAGGAAGAGCTAACGAGCGCCGTACATGAAAAGCGGCTCCGCTATCGAAAGGTTCCGCTATCCCGCACCCGAAAGTCGAGCAATGCCTACCATTCAGGATCAGGCGTGATCAACAGACCATAGTGACCGCGGGGCCTACGAAACCTAACTTCGTTACCCATCCACAGCTCCTTCGATCCACAAACGCTGCTCGCCTTCACAAGTCGCGCGAAAAGGAAGCTAATGCAGGACACAAAGCTTCGCCATGGACAAGCAGCCCTGCGGGAGTCTCGACGAGACAGCACACAGCACATACCGCAGGCGATGTCCGCAGCTGCTGGCGAGCCGCCGTACCTTCGCCCGGATCTGCTTGATTTGCCGTCGCCGGACGGCTTTGCCTGGCTGTGCGCGTTGCCGGCTAATATGACCTCGATCTGGCAACGATGCCCATGGGTCACGACACCATCTCGCCGCTAATCCTACTGTTGTATCTACGAATTGACGTTGGAGCAAGATCACGGCAAGCCTACCGGACGGCTGGAAGCCCTTGATTGTCAATCGGTTTGACGCCAGCACGGCATCTTCTACGTCCGAGTCAGCGACGAAGTCCAACACTGCCTATGGCCCGTCTATGCCGATATCCAGCGGGATGGCGGGGAGTGCTCGCGAGGCAGCGCGCTCCGCATCCCTCGACGTCATCGACGAACACTGCACCGGCATACGGCCCAAGAGCTTGCGCGAAAGATTGACACCGGAACGCATAACCGGAGCCTCACCGATCGCGCCCGGCCGACGCCTCAGCTACGCAGTGCTCAGCAGAATCTCGATTTCCCCTCCCGTGACACCGGGTTCAATGTGGCGCCGCGTGTCGAGCCCCGACGAAAGCCGCATGGGTGCGCCTTACCGAAGCGCAAGGTGGCGTTGATATCTAGGAATCGGACTTCGTTGGCAGCAGCGCCGCAGGAATCAGCGCCAACGTCGTGACTACGAAAGCGACCACGAACACGACGGCATAGGCATGAGACAGGTCGTGCATGACGCTGGTCGCGAAGTCGGGACTAAGAGCTCGATGTGGCAGTGACCCAGGATCGAGCGGCGCGCCAATTCTGGCAGCATCCCTTTGCAGGCTTTCCATCTCCTTTGCGGCAGAGATATTTTCGCTGCGCTTCAGTTGATTGGTCAAGATCACAGACATCAGCGCATAGGCCACCGAACCAGCTATCTGATGGTTGACACTGACCAGGGTGGTGGCCCGCGCTATCTGATGCGGGGCCAGGGTCTGTACGGCGGCCGCGCTGGACGGCAGCTGCGTGCTACTTACGCCAAAACCCAGAATGATCATCCCCGCCACCAGGATCGGCAGATAACTAGGATGGTTGATGACGCCGAACGCGAAGATTCCGGTACCCACGGTGACCAGGATGGCCCCGGCTAATACAACCTTTCCTGGCCCACTCTTGTCCACCATCTTGCCAGCCAGCGGGACACTTAGTACCGCGCCGATTCCCACCGGAATGGTGGCTAGCCCGGCCTGCAACGGCGTATGGTGCAGCAACTGCTGAAAGTAACTGGGATACAAGATCCCTGAGCCGGCAAACGCCACCGAGAACAAAAACATCACTGCATTCGCGAGGGTGACCATGCGGTTGGTGAACAAACGCATGTCGATCAACGGATGCTCTGTCCCGTACAGAGCATGGAGCACGAAGGCGATAATCAACACCAGGCCGATCGCGGCCGGTATCCACACGTGCGGATTGGACACTGTGCCGCGGTCGGGCAATGACGACACCCCGTACAAGAAGGTCGCCAAGCCAGGCGAAAGTAGCATCAGGCCCATACAGTCTAGATGTTCGGCGGGTTCAGGCTGATCCTTTGCGAGGATGATCGCCGCCAGGACCGATGTGGCCAATCCGATCGGCAGGTTGATCAAAAAGATCCATTCCCAGCCAAAGTGGTAAATCAGCCAGCCGCCCAGCATCGGCCCACAAATCGGGCCGAGGAGCATAGGGATGCCTACCACCGCTATTAGGCGGCCGACCCTATTCGGGCCGGCCTCACGGGCCACCACCGTAAAGACCAACGGAAGCAAAATACCACCGCCGAGGCCCTGCAGTACGCGAAATACGATCAGCCAGGTGATATTTGGCGCGATGGCACACAACACCGAACCCAATGTAAAGGTCATCATCGAACCGATGAAGAGTCGCTTGGCGCCGAACCGATCTGTTGCCCAACCAGCCGAGGGGGTAACCGTGGCCAGGCCGAGCACGTAACCGATCATCGTCCAGGCGACTGCGGCTTCGGTCGAATCGAACGCGGCGGCAAAAGTGCTTTGGGCAACAAAGACGACCGTGGTGTCCAGACTTACGGTCAACGACGCCAGAACACATACGCCGGCGATCCGGAGCAATGCAGCGTCGAGCTTGTCGGGATATTCATGTCCGGCCGGATGCGACGGACCCAGGGAGCTGGCGGGCGGCGCCATCTCCGGGGCCGGCCGCGGTTTCGTCGCTTGCGGGTCGTCCACGCCACGTACGGCCGCCATAGTCTTAGGCTCCCGCCCGAGCGCGGAGGCGAACAGAAAATGATCTCCGGAATCGCGGGTCGACGCCCAGAGGGCGATAGTCGGGATGCCGATGGAGCTGCCTCGAGTAGCCGCCGCTACCGCCGATGCGAATTGCCATCGGGATCATCGGCTGGATCTGCCCCATGCGATTTCTCCTTACGATCCCATCAGGCAATGTTGCGGACAATGTTTGCGCCGCCCGTATGAGGTGTACCAGGAGCACGCGAGTCAATGCAGCACGACAGTGCCCAGAATCTTGCTGCGACGCAAGTCAATCTGCACATTCCGTGAATGCACACGCCGGTGATATTCAATGTGAGGGCCGTCGATGGACGGTCGAACTACTGCCGGGCCGGACCTCCAACCCGACATCGCGCCGGCCGAATAACCGAATCAATGGCTGTCCGGATGCCGGGGCGGGCATCCAACTGTCGTCGCAACCTGCCGCAGGGAGAAAATGATGCCTCACACAGTTTCTGAAGAGTTCGATGTGATCGTGGTCGGGGGCGGCCCCGCCGGCTCAACGTTGGCCGCTTTGACAGCCATGCAGGACCACCGCGTCTTGGTGTTGGAAAAGGAGTTCTTTCCTCGCTACCAGATCGGTGAATCCCTGCTGCCGTCCACTATCCACGGTGTCTGCCGGCTGTCCGGAGCCGCAGATGAGCTGGCCAAGCAGAACTTTCCCCGAAAGCTTGGCGGTACCTTCAAGTGGGGAGCCAGCCCGGAACCATGGGCCTTCTCCTTCTCGGCCTCATCGCAAATGGCGGGTCCGACGTCCTACGCCTACCAGGTTGAGCGCTCGAAATTCGACGAAATCCTGCTCAACAACGCTCGTCGGGTGGGCGCCGATGTGCGCGAGGGCTGTGCGGTCACTGACCTGATTGGCGACGACGAGCGAGTACGCGGCGTGCGCTACACCGACGCCGACGGCAATCCGCGCGAAGCGCATGCGAAGTACGTGGTGGACGCGTCGGGAAACATGAGTCGCCTACACCGTGAAGTGGGTGGCACGCGGAAGTATTCAGAGTTTTTCCGCAGCCTGGCTCTATTCGGGTACTTCGAAGGCGGCAAGCGTTTGCCCGAGCCGAATAAGAACAACATTCTCTGTGTGGCGTTCGAAAGCGGATGGTTCTGGTACATCCCGCTGAGCTCGACGTTGACCAGCGTTGGTGCGGTGGTTGACCGCGAGATGGCCGAGAAGGTCCAGGGAGACCCCGAGACGGCGCTAAAGTCGCTCATTGAGGAATGCCCGATGATCTCGGATTTCCTTTCGCCTGCCGAGCGGGTGAGAGAGGGCCAGTACGGAAAAATCCGAGTCCGCAAGGACTACTCCTATCACCAGACAAAGTTCTGGCGCCCGGGCCTGGTGTTGGTCGGCGATGCAGCATGTTTCGTCGACCCGGTGTTTTCCTCCGGCGTCCATCTCGCAACCTACAGTGCCCTACTGGCAGCACGGAGCATCAACAGCGCCCTGGCCGGGCTAGTGGACGAGGACGCGGCGATGAAAGAGTTCGAAGCCAGATATCGTCGCGAATACAGCGTGTTCTATGAGTTCCTGCTCTCGTTCTACGAAACGCATCAAGACGAGTCTTCGTATTTCTGGCAGGCCAAAAAGATTACCAAGAACGCCAAGCCGGACTTGGAGGCGTTCATCGAGCTTGTTGGCGGCATTTCCTCTGGGGAGTCCGCGTTGACCGATGCCGAATCGCTCGCAAAGCATTTCGAGGCTCAGTGCGCGGAGTTCGCCGGTGCGGTGGAAAACCTCAGCGAGAGCCCGGGCACTGGAATGATGCCGATGTTCAAGTCCTCAATCGTCCGAAAAGTGATGCAGCAGTTGGTTCAAAGTGGCGCCGAGGTACAGATGCAGGCCCTGCTCGGCGATCACGCCAAGCCCGAAGCCCCGCTCTTCCCGGGTGGGCTTGTGTCGTCGAGCGACGGCATGCACTGGGTCACCCCAGCTCAACGAGGCAGCAAGTCTCGAGGATCCATTCGCCCGGGCTCATCGCGGCACTGACCAGGTGCCGCATCGAGTAACCGCTACGCCATCAGCTGCCGTCTAGCGCGGCGTCGCCTCCCGATAGGGGACGCCGCGCGGTAGCGGTTGGCGGCTCCGTCCGCTGTCGCTCGTGGCCGTCCCGAACTGGCCGCATCGCTCCCGCCGTACTCGGCGGTGCGTACCGGTAAGTGGCTGATTACACGTTATTTCGCGCACGGCCCCGGCCCCGCGACGTCGGATCGAACGTTGGGCACCCGGTGCGACAGCGGTAGATCGTGTTCATTGCTCTTGGCAAGCTCGCTGATGGCTGCGGCGCACTCGGTGCGAGCGCCGTGACGAGTACGGCCGTGCTGCCTCGAAGCGGCAGCGAAACTCGTTGACGGTCAACGCGATCAATCCCGACGGTGCGGGTGGCCATTGGGGGCGTAGGCCAGCATGGCCAGGATTGCCAAGCCGGCCCCGCACTAGGTGTTGGTCCAGGCAGTACTTTCGTGACTGTCTCTATTCATGAATGGTCCGATGCACGGCCACCATGCCTACCAGCTGTCGGCACGCCAGCCTCTTCAGCAGGGAAAGCCCGGCTGGGGGTCAGGACACCACGCCTGCTTCCTGGCGGTGACCGTTGAGGACTGGCAAAGGAGCGCTCTCAGGAAGCGCCTTATGGCGTGCGACGGCGCTGGACCGTCGAGTCCGGACCTGCATGGGCCACCAGAACCACCGCCCTAAGAGAGCGGCGATCGACGGCGTCATAAACGCGCGGACAACGAACGTGTCGAATAACAGACCCAGGGCGATCGTAGTGCCCACCTGACCGATCATGCGCAGGTCGCTGACACCCATGCTCGCCATTGTGGCGGCGAATACCAGGCCAGCCGAGGTCACGACTTTGCCGGTGCCACCCATCGCGCGAATAATTCCAGTGTTAAGGCCCGCGGAGATTTCGTCTTTCAATCTGGAGACCAGCAGCAGGTTGTAGTCGGACCCCACCGCCAGCAGAACAATAACCGACATCGGAAGAACCAGCCAGTGCAATTCGACGCGCATAATGTTCTGCCAGATCAGCACAGAAAGACCAAAGGAGGCCCCCAACGAGATCGCTACGGTCCCGACCACGACCAGGGCCGAAATCAGTCCACGGGTAATGAGCAACACGATGATGAAGATAAGGCACAACGAAGAAATTCCGGCGATCAAGAGATCGTATTTGTCGGTATCGGAGATATCCTTATAGGTGGCCGCGTTGCCGGCGATGTAGATTTTCGCGTCCTCCAGCGGCGTACCCTTGAGCGCTTCCTCGGCCGCAACCCTTACCGCCGCGATGCTCGCCAGACCTTCGGGCGCCGCAGGGTCCCCCCGGTGCGAAATGATAAAGCGCGCCGCCTTACCGTCGTCAGACAAGAAGACTTTCATGCCACGCTTGAAGTCGGAATTGTTGAAGATCTCCGGCGGCAGATAAAACGAGTCGTCGTTGCGAGCGTCGTCGAAGGCCTTCCCCATCGCCGTCGCATTCTGACTCATTTCGTCCATTTGATCATAGATCCCAGACATGGTGCTGTGCATGGTCAGCATCATGGTCCGCATACTTTCCATGGTCTGAATCATGGGCGGGAGCTGCGCGACAATTTCCGGCATGAGCCGATCCATGGTCCGGAGGTCTGCCAGCATGTCGGTCAGCTTGTCGCTCATCTCGTCGACACCATCGATTGCGTCGAAGATCGACCTAAAAGACCAGCAGATCGGGATATCGTAGCAGTGCTTTTCCCAGTAAAAATAGCTACGAATCGGCCGCCATGTATCTTCGAAGTCAGCGATATGATCGCGCAATTCCGCGGTGATTTGATTGATCTCCGCCGTGTCGCTAACCATCTTGTGGGTTACCTGAGCCATTTGTTGCATCAGTTCGTGGGTTCGACTCAAGAGCGCGATCGATTTGGACATCTCGTCCGCCTGGACCAGCATGTCGTCCATGCGGTCCCGTTGATATTTCATGTTCTGCAGCTGGCCAGCATTTTGCATGCTTATCTGAAATGGTATCGACGAATGTTCGATCGGCTTTCCATTGGGCCGGGTCATCGCCTGAACACGGGAAATTCCAGTAACATGGAATATCGCTTTGGCAAGTTTGTCCAAGATGAGAAAATCCGCCGAGTTGCGCATATCATGATCGGTCTCGATCATCAAAATGTCCGGCTTCATCCTCGCGGGCGAGAAATGGCGTTCCGCGGCAGCAAACCCGGCATTAGCCGGTATGGAGGTAGGCATATAGGCGCGGTCGTCGTAGCTGGTCTTGTATCCGGGCAGGGCGAGCAGACCAACAAGCGCGACGGCACATGCCGCGGCAAGAATGGGCCCGGGCCAGCGAACGACCGCGGTGCCCACCCGGCGCCATCCGCGGGTACGCAGCTTCCGCTTGGGATCAAACAGACCGAAGCGGCCTCCGACGGCGAGCATCGCGGGGCCCAGGGTGAGCGCGACAGCGACCGCGACGAGCATGCCCACAGCGGTCGGGAGACCCATGGTCTGGAAGTAGGGCAACCGGGTGAAGCTAAGGCACCCCAAGGCGCCGGCCACCGTCAGACCGGAGCCCAAGATTACGTGCGCGACGCCACGGTAGGTGGTGTAGTACGCCGCTTCCGGATCTTGGCCCGCTTGACGAGCCTCTTGATACCGCCCCACCAGGAATATCGCATAGTCGGTACCCGCCGCGATCGAGATCGTCGTCAGCAATGTGACGGCGAAGGTCGAAAGTTCAAAAAGTTGATGGTCGCCAAGAAGTGCCACAACTCCGCGCGCCGCCTGCATTTCAATACCGACGCTGAGAAGCAGCAGCACCACGGTGATGATCGAGCGATAGACCAGCAAGAGCATCGCGAGAATGACGACCACGGTCAGCAGGAGAATCCTAGCCAGGGATTGGTCACCAGATTTACTCATGTCCGCGACGAGCGCAGACGGGCCGGTCACAAATACCTTGACGCCCGGCGGTGTTGGCGTGCCTGCCACGATCTGCCGCACCGCTTGGATGGATTCGTTACCCAGCGCCTCACCCTGACCGCCGGCAAGATTTATTTGAACGTAGGTGGACTTACCATCGGGGCTTTGCGCCCCCTCCGCGGTGAGGGGATCGCCCCAAAAGTCTTGAATATGCTGGACATGCTTGGTGTCGGCCCGGAGTTCGCGAACCATGCGGTCGTAGTAGCGGTGAGCGGCGTCGCCGAGCGGTTGGTCGCCCTCCAGGACGATGATCGCCACGTTGTCGGAGTCGGATTCCTTGAATACCTTGCCGATATGCTTCGCGGCTACGAAGGAGGACGCATCGCTGGGGCTCGGCGCTACCGAATGCTCCTGTCCAACGACTTCCAGCGGCGGCACCGCCACGTTAAGGAATACGACAATCGCCAGCCACGCCAGGATAATCGGTACCGAAAGCTTTCGGATGATGCGGGCGATAATCGGACGGCTTGCGCCGACGTGCCTGCTGCTCACGCGGACTTCACCACACAAAAGGTGTAGGCGTTCACTTCATTGGATACGCGCTCTGCCTTGATCACGCCGTCGACGGTGATGCGGCATCCGATGTTGTCCGCATTACCCTGTGCCACAATATTTCCCATCACCGCCGGCGAAGTTGTTGAAATGTTCAAGACCCACGGCAAATGCGCCCCATCGACTCGCCTGGGTTCGGCATTGATATCGAAATAGCTGATGTCTGCGACTGTCCCCACCGGTCCGAAGATTTCGTACGTGAGCTGTTTAGCATTGAACTTGGTGGTGTCGTCGCTCTTGCCGTCTACGTATACCGGCCGCTTCTGCGAGCCGAAGAAACCATGGATCCGTGACACGGTGAATCCGGCGGCGACGACAACCACGAGAACGACCAGCGGAATCCAACAACGCATCAGCATCCTGAAAATCATGTTCAACCCATCGGTATTTCCACAGCGAACGAGCGGTCGGCGGCGCCACCTGCGGCACCGCGATCATTGCTCGACCGCATGCGCTTCGGCCCGCGTGCGGGCGGTCTGCACGCCAGGCTTACACAGCGGTCCCAAAAGACCGAGAAGCCGGCAACGTCAATCTGGCGAGCGCTCCGCGGACTGCTCCGACGCCGCCCGGCCTGGCCGTGACGAGGACTAGCACTGCCCAAGGAATCGTCACCCGGCACGCACCCCGCGCCTACTGCCACGGCCTTCGCCACCGGGGCGATCCGCTGGATCTCGTCCATGCGAGTCTCCTTCAGTCCCGCCGTGCGAATAGGTGCTACTCAAAAATGTGTACCAGCAACCCACGTGCCAACGGCACCGCGACAGTGCCCAGACTTCGGCTCGCATGCAGGTCAAACTGCACATTGAACACACACGGGTCGCGACGGGCGACGAAACGGGCCGGCTATCGCGCCGACATGTGCCAACCACCAGGCGCCCGATCGGCAACGCCAATGTGGCACGAATTCCGGTCTAGTGCATTGCCTTACCAGCAATCACTACTCAACTGTCCCGGCACACACCGGCGGCCACACCGGTATCGTCGTGGTTACAAGCCGGCGCGGTCGGTCTCGCCGAGGGTGGGTACGCCGAGAGCAATGGCGAGCAGCTCTTCGGGCGTTGAGCCGTCGATGATCTGTTCAATTTGCTCGCTGCCGTTTTCTTTTCGTTCTGGTGCTGGCTTCTCTCGATGTTCGGCCAGCCGCAACAGCGGATCTAGGAGGCCCGCAGCTCGAAGGTCGCTGATCGGAATGCTGTTGACGATGGATAGCAGCCTTTCGTCATCGGAGCCGAAGGCTTCAGTGTGGTTGCTCTCGGATTGGGGGCGGTGCTTGGCGTCCAGGAGGCCACCAAGCTCTCGGGCCATCTCGGCAGGGGTGGGATGTTCGAAGATCAACGTGGGCGAAAGAGCGAGTCCGGTAGTGGCTTTCAGTCGGTTTCGGAGCTCGACGGCGGTCAGTGAGTCGAAACCGAGTTCCTTGAACGTGTTTTCCGGACGGATATCATCGGATGTTGATTGACCGAGCACCAGCGCGGCCTGCTCGCAGACAAGCTCGGCCAGCAGCTCGTGTCGTTGATCACGGTCCAATCGGTGCAGTCGGGTCAGCAATGCCGATAGGGCCGTGTTGGTACCACCGTTGGCGGTCCTGCGTATGGGAATGCGCTTGACCAGCCCGTGCAACACGACCGGTAGCTCCGCATCCATCGCTCGGCTGGCCAACGCATGGTGATCGATACCGGTGGCCGCCACGGCGGGTTGGTCGGCGATCAGCGCGGCATCGAAGAACTCGAGGGCTTGACTGGTGCTGATCTCCGCCAGGCCGGTACGCCGCATCCTCGCCTTGTCGAGATCGCTGAGGTGGGCGGTCATGGTGCTGGATTGTTCCCACAGCCCCCAACCCAGCGAGGTGGCGGCCAGCCCGAGGCCATGCCGATAGGCAGCCAACGCATCCAAGAATGCGTTGGCTGCCGCGTAGTTGCCCTGCCCAGGCGTTCCCATCACGCCAGCGAGCGAAGAACACAACACAAACATTGGCAACCGCAGATCGACCGTCACCTCGTGGAGATTCCAGGCACCATCAACTTTGGCTCGCAACGCCGTATCCACCCGCTCCGGGGTCAGCGAACTGATCAGCGCATCATCGAGTGCTCCCGCGGCGTGGATAACGCCGGTCAGTGGCGGACACTCCCGTTCCAGCCTGGCCATCAGCTGCCCCACAGCCGCCCGATCGGCAACGTCACAAGCCACCACCAGCACTTGTGCGCCAGCGGACGTCAGCTCGGCAACCACGTCGGCCACCCCGGGGGCGTGTTCACCTCGTCGGCTTACCAACACGACATGACCGACCCGGTAGCGGGTCACCACGTGACGGGCCAGCGCCGCACCAGCCATGCCGGTTCCCCCGGTGATCACCACCGTGCCCGCAGCGATCTCGTTGACGAGCACCTGTGGCATGGTGAGGACAACCTTGCCGATATGACGAGCCTGGCTCACCAGGCGGTACGCCTCCGGGGCGCGGCGGATATCCCAAGTCCTTACGGGCAACGGATGCAGCTCGCCGGCCTCAATCAATTCCCGTAGCTCGCATAGCATCTGCGACAGGCGCGCGGGTCCGGCGTCGACTACGTCAAACGCCCGATATTGCGTGCCCGGGTACTGGGCGGCGATGGTGTTGGCATCGCGGATGTCGGTCTTGCCCATCTCAATGAACCGGCCGCCATCGGCCAACAACCGCAGCGAGGCATCGATGAACTCACCGGCAAGGCAGTTGAGCACCACATCAATGCCACGGTTCCCGGCAACCGCTTTGAACTTCTCCTCGAACTCCAATGTGCGCGAATCACCGATGTGGTCGTCGTCAAAACCCATCTCGCGCAGGGTATCCCACTTGATTCGGCTAGCGGTGACGAAAACCTCCAGCCCCCAGTGCCGCGCCAACTGCACTGCGGCCATCCCCACCCCGCCCGTACCGGCGTGGATCAACACCGACTCGCCCGGCTGTACCCGAGCTAGATCGGCCAACCCGAAAATCGCGGTGAGAAATACCACCGGGACGCCGGCCGCCTGGGCCAGAGTCCAGCCTTTGGGGATGTGAACCAGCAACCGTTGATCCGCCACCGGCCGCGAGCCTCCGTCGATCAAGCCCATCACGGCATCGCCGACGGCCAACCCGCTGACTCCGGTGCCGACTTCGACCACCACTCCCGCACCTTCTGCGCCGAGCACCGGGGTAGGGCCCGGATACATCCCCAGTGTTGCCAACACATCTCGGAAGTTGACGCCAACAGCCTCGACCGCTACCCGAACCTGCCCGGCGCCCAACGGTGCCTGCGGACAGGGTTGCAACACGACGTCGTCGGCCGTACCTGCACCTCCCACGGTCAGCCGCCATCCCGCAGAACCCTCCGGCGGCTGCAGTGCGGGTGGGAGGGGAGCTAACCGAGCCGCAAACACCGTGCCGGCGCGCACCACAAGTTGGGGCTCCCCCAAGCCGACCCAGCCGTGCATTTCGACAAGATGGTCTCCTGGAACATCGTTGTCAATCAGCACTATTCGGCCCGGATATTCACTTTGCGCGGACCTCACCAATCCCCACACCGCCGCGGCGGCCAGGTCGGTAACCCGCTCACCGGGTAGCGCGACCGCGCCGTGGGTACAAATCACCAACGTGCCCGGGTGACCGGTCGCCAACCAAGTCTGCAAAACCGACAACACAGCGTGTGTGTGGTCGTACACCGAATTCACCACGTTCTGATCGGCAGACACGCAGTCCCACACCACCACCGCGTCGCCGTCACCGTCTTGAGGGGTACCGGCGGCAAGAAAATCCTGCCAGAACAACACCGATGCGCAGCGCTCACTGTCAACAGCGTTGGGTTGCTCCGGCAGCTCTGTCCACTCCAGCTCTAGTAAGGGATTACCGGCCCCACCAACCGCGGCACGCAACTGTTCTGCAGAAACCGGCCGGGTGACCAACGAGTCGACCGACAACACTGGCGAGCCCGTATCGTCGGCAATCTCGAGCGAGACCGCGTCGTGCCCGGCCGGAGCAACCCGAACCCGCACCCGCTCGGCACCCACCGCATGTAGCGACACCTGCTGCCAGCAAAACGGCAACCGTATCTGTTCCGCCTCGCCGCCACTGTCCAGTCCGCCCGCGTGCACCCAGGGATGCAGGGCCGCATCCAACAGGGCGGGATGGATCGCATAGTCACCGACCCCCGATCCGAAATCATCAACCCGGGCGACTTCGGCGAAGATTTCCTGGCCTCTCCGCCACATGGCGCGCAAGCCTTGAAACACGGGACCGTACTCATAACCCCGTAACGCCATCTGCTGATAGGCGTCGGAGATGTCCACCGCCGCCGCGCCCGCTGGCGGCCACACGGCCAGATCCGCTATCGGCCGCGCCGGGGCGTCGGGCACCAGGATGCCCTGGGCGTGCAGAGTCCATGGCGAGTCGGGTCGATTGTCGTTGCTATACACCGTGATGGAGCGCTGTTCGGATTCCTGGACGGCCCCGACTATCACCCGCACCGCCACCTCGGACCGGTCACCGAACACCAACGGGGCAAATGTGGTCAGCTCCTGCACTACCGGGCAGCCCACCTGGTCGCCCGCATAGAGGGCCAGCTCCGCAAACCCGGCACCGGAAAACACCACCACCCCGTTGACCGCGTGCTGCGCTAGCCATGGTTGCGCCGCAAGCGACCACCGCCCGGTCAGGACCAACCCACCGGTATCGGGCAACTGCACCACCGCGCCTAACAGACCATGGTGCGTCTCTCCCACACCCAGACCGGCGGTGTCGGCCCGCCCCGCGGTTGCCGCCAGCCAATATCTCTGCCGCTGAAAGGCATACGTTGGTAGATCGACCAGTCGTCCGCCTCCGTCGGCGAACGCCGCCGGCCAATCCACCCGCGCACCGGCGGTAAACGCCTGGCCCACCGAGAGCCAAAACCGGGACAACCCACCGTCATTGCGTCCCAGCGTCGGAATCGCCACCGCTTCGCCCGATTCGGAATGCCCGTCAGCGTCGGCGAGGGTATCCTCGATACCTGCCAACAGAGCCGGATGTGGACTGGCCTCAATGAAAGTCCGATAGCCCTCCTGACGGCAGTACCGCACCGCCCGTTCGAACTGCACCGTCTGGCGAATGTTGCGAAACCAATACTCGGCATCCAGTCCGGCACCATCAACCACATCGCCAGTCACCGTAGACACGAACGCGATTGCTGACGGCTTTGGCTGGATGTCGGCCAGCGCCACAACCAGATCCGTACCTATCGCGTCCAGTTGCGCGGAGTGTGCCGCATAATTCACCTCGATACGACGAGCCCGAACCTGCTGAGCCTCGCACCGACCCAACAGTTCCTCAATCGCATCCAGCTCGCCGGAAACCACCACCGACCCAATACCGTTGATCGCCGCGATGCCAAGCCGATCCCCGAAGGGGGACAGCAAGATGTTCGCCGATGTCGCATCGCACGCCAACGAGACCATCCCGCCGCTTCCCGCCAACCTCACCAACATCCGGCTACGCAATGCCACCACCGCCGCGGCATCGCGCAGCGACAATGCTCCCGCCACATAGGCTGCAGCGACCTCACCTTGCGAGTGTCCAATTACCGCATCGGGCAGCACCCCTACCGACTCCCACATCCGGGCCAGCGACACCATCACCGCCCACAACGCCGGCTGCACCACGTCCACCCGATCGAGCCCCGGTGCTCCAGCCACCCCCGCGACCACATCGAGCAACGACCAGTTCACGAATTCCGCCAACGCCTCTGCACACGAACGCATTTGGTCTGCGAACACAGGTGATACGTCAAGCAACTCACGACCCATGCCGACCCACTGGGAGCCCTGGCCGGGAAAGACCAGCACCGTCTTGCCGGCCGCGTGGGCCCGGCCCGCAGCCACGCCCGCACCGGGCTCACCGGCCGCCAGCGTGGCCAACCGCGCCAGTAGTTCCGCCCGATTCCTGCCCACGACCACCGCGCGATGCTCAAACACCGTTCGCCGTGCCAGCGAATACCCCACATCCACCGGATCGAATTGCTCGTCGGCATCCACCGCGGCCAACAGTCGAGTCGCCTGAGCCGCCAACGCCGCCGGCGACTTGGCCGAGATCACCCACGGTAGCGTCGAGGGCCCCCCAGCAGGTGACTCAGTAGCCGCGTCGATGGCCGGCTGGGCCGGAGCCTGTTCCACAATCAGGTGCGCGTTGGTCCCACTAATCCCAAAGGCGGAGATCCCGGCCCGACGGGGGCGGCCATCCTCGGTCGACCAGCTACGGGAGCGGGTCAACAACTCCACCGCCCCATCGGACCAATCCACATGCGGCGTGGGCGCATCGACGTGCAACGTCGCCGGCATCGTCTGGTGGCGCATCGCCTGAATCATCTTGATGAGCGCGGCCATGCCCGCCGCAGCTTGAGTGTGACCCAAGTTCGATTTGATCGAGCCCACCCACAAGGGTTGGCCCGCAGGGCGATCCTGACCGTAGGTCGCCAACAGCGCACGAGCCTCAATGGGATCACCCAGCGTGGTACCCGTTCCGTGGGCGTCCACCACGTCGATGTCGGCCGCCGACAGCCCGGCGTTCGCCAGCGCCGCCTGGATCACCCGCTCCTGGGATGGTCCGTTGGGCGCCGTCAAACCATTGGAGGCGCCATCCTGGTTGACCGCGCTACCACGCAGCACCGCGAGCACCCGATGACCGCGTCGCAGCGCCTCGGACAATCGCTGAAGGACCACCACCCCAGCGCCTTCGCCCCAACCGACGCCATCGGCGGATTGCGCAAACGCCTTGCACCGTCCGTCAGCGGCCAATCCGCGCTGCCGGGAAAATCCCACGAATACGCCGGGCGTGGCCATGACCGTGACTCCGCCCGCCAGCGCCACATCGCACTCCCCCGAGCGCAACGATTGACATGCCAGATGCAACGCCACCAAGGCCGACGAGCACGCCGTGTCCACCGACACCGCAGGCCCCTCCAAACCCAGCGCGTAGGCGATCCGCCCCGAGGCGACACTTGCCTCCGCAGCGGTCAGCCCGTACCCCTGTAACTCCTCCAACCGCTGTCCCAGCCCATAATCGGGGTTCATCATGCCGACGAACACCCCAGTGGCCGAGCCCCGCAACGACACCGGGTCAATCCCCGCGTGTTCCACTGCCTCCCAGGAACACTCCAACAGCAGCCGCTGCTGGGGATCCATCACCAGCGCCTCACCGGGCGGAATTCCAAAAAAGCCAGCATCGAAATCCGCGGCGTCGGCGAGAAACCCGCCCCAACGGGTGTATGACTTCCCCGCCGCGTCTGGGTCAGGATCAAACAACGCCTCCACATCCCAGCCCCTATCCTCAGGGAAACTGGAGACCGCGTCCCCGCCACCGACCACCAAATCCCATAACCCAGCTGGCGAATCCACCCCGCCCGGAAAGCGACAACCCATACCCACCACCGCCACCGGCTCGCTAGCACGCAATTTCAGGGCGCTGTTTTGGCGCTTGAGCCAATCCAACTGGGTTGCCGCTTTGCGAAGGGCCTCGGTCACTTTGG
Organism: Mycobacterium basiliense; assembly: GCF_900292015.1. Taxonomy (NCBI): domain Bacteria; kingdom Bacillati; phylum Actinomycetota; class Actinomycetes; order Mycobacteriales; family Mycobacteriaceae; genus Mycobacterium; species Mycobacterium basiliense. The sequence continues at coordinate 1,170,518 of NZ_LR130759.1, read as the reverse complement.
CGAGCTGCGCGTCCATTTTCTCTCCAAGGTTTGCATTAGTATCCGTACTATCCGTTTGTCGGGCCGGTTGTCTAATGCCATGCGCACCAGTCGGTTTGACCACTCATCGGGCAGCTGATCGCTAGGGGTTAGCAGACACTCAAACCGCCACTCCCCCTAACCTGGCGAGGCCGTCCGGCGAACACGCGTCCGACCCTCGCCCAAGCGCAGGCTAAGCAATGTGAGACCGCGGCGAAAACACGCGGTCTCGACCACAACACCCAGGATGACCTTTGTCTAGCCATCGCATAGCCTTTCAGCGAGAAAGTAATTCACGCTCCCTCGGTCTTTCGTCTCGAATACGAACGCAACACAGCGCCATTGCAGGCGGGGGGAGCGAATTCCCGTCGGTGCACGCGCATGAGTCATCGTCCGCGCAGCAAATTAGTACACGACGGCGGCACTTTCGATGGGCAACCAGCCCTGTCCGGCTGGTCCGGGATGCAGCAGTCCGCACATTGACACCGGACCGGGGACCCCAACGCACCCAGGACTATCGGTGTGCTTTCCGCTGTTGGGGCTGCGGCTTCCCCAAGAATGCCAGGGGCATCCGGCGCGCCGAGTGGTCCGATTCTGCACCACCTGGCCTCATCCGAATCGCTGAACCCCTACGCTGTTGCTGTGGCACGCCCGAAGGTGATCGCGGAGGCAGTCCTTTTGGACCAGTTACTCCAGGCTTTCGCCGACCTCGGTTATCACGGCATCAGCCTGCGCGAGTTGTGTCGGCACCTGGGAATCAGTCACAACCTGATCCACCGACGCTACGAGTCGAAGGAGGCCGCCTGGAAGGCGGCTGTCGACCACGGCTTTCAACAGTTGGCGACCGAGTTGGAGGTGCCCAGCGACCTTGTCGATGCCGACCCGCTCGAGCGGCTGCGCGCGGTGATGCTGCAGTACGCCCAGGCCACCATGAAAAATCCCGCCCTGACCAGGATCATCCAGCAGGAGGCCGCACGGCCCGGTCCGCGGTTCGAATATATGTTTTCTCGCTACGTCGGGCCCACCCGGGAAAACTCCGCACGAGTGCTCGAGGCGCTGCAGGATTTGGGCGTGGTCAGGGAAGGTGCGGTGGAAACCGTGTACTTCTTCCTCACCACCTGGGGAATTGGGGGCCTGGCCAGCGCTCCGGAGCAGATCCGCAACGCGCTGCGGCAGGGTCCGTCCGAAACGACGCTGGCCAGGCTTGCGGTAGACGTTGTAATCGACGGATTGCGCGTCCAAAATCACTAATTCGCTACCGGTGCAGACATTCACAGTCACGACCTACGGTGCTGTGCGAACCTGCTCGGGGCGTTCGGGGACAGACGGCGCCAGACACTTCCGTCATAGGCTCGCACCAATTCACCGATCACCAGCTGCCACGATGGGCCGTCGATGCAAAGGTGGCTGGCGCTAAGCACTAGACGGTCGGGAGCGCCCGGGATCAAGGACACCGCGAATAGCCTTCCGGTACGCATGTCGAAGGCCGCGCGCTGCCTGGCGACCACATCGGCCACCGTGTCGCCCGGGGGCTCCACCGCCCAGCCCCAACCGCCGCCCGGGCGAGCCGCCCAGCAGTCACAGAAGGGTTCGAAGACGGTGCCCAAGGCGGGGTTGGCGGTGAAGACTTCGTCCACAGCCGCACGAATGAGGCGTTGGTCTACCCGGGAGTCGGCAACCAGCACCTCGGTGTGCGCCGCGATCTCGTCGTCCTCAACCTGCGGCAGGTCGGCAAAATACGAGTAGGAAGACATGGCCACATGCTCGGCCGTGATCCTCGGCTAATTCTTGGGAGATTCTTGGAATCGGTCGCGCCGGGCTGGTCACACTCGCACGGCCTGTCTCGTCTGACATGTATGACGCAGAAAACCCGCATCGAGCCTCTGTCCCCCAAGCGCGCCGGCCTACTGACCCGCGCGATGTACCGAGTCGCCAGGCGGCGCTTCGGCGAAGTCCCGGAGCCCTTCACGGTTTCCGCGCACCACCCTAGGCTGCTGATCGCCAACGCCGTGCACGAAACGATGATTCAGCGGGCGTCGCGCATACTGCCGGTCAGCGTTCGCGAGCTCGCGGTGTTTTGGACCGCTCGCACCATCGGCTGCTCATGGTGTGTGGATTTCGGGTCCATGCTGCAGCGCCTCGATGGCCTCGACGTCAAGCGGCTCAAAGACATCGACAACTACGCAACGTCTCCGCTGTTCAGCGACGATGAGCGGGCCGCCATCGACTACGCCCATGCAATGACCACCGACCCGCATTCGGTGACCGACGAGCAGGTCGACCAGCTGCGGGTCCGCTTCGGTGATGACGGTGTGATCGAGCTGACCTACCAGATCGGCGTGGAAAACATGCGGGCGCGGATGTATTCGGCACTGGGTATCACCGAACAGGGCTTCAACTCCGGCGACGCGTGCCGGGTTCCGTGGGCGGTCCCCCAATCGGAGTTCGGGGCCAACCGGTCCTAACCGTCAGGCCTGGTGCGCCGCGGCCGCCGCCGCGCTGCCCGGCAGCTTCGCCGGCCGCCGGTCCGTCCGTCCCCTCCGCGGCCGCCGTGGCCGGTTGGACCGGCGTATCGGTGCCCTGCGCGCCGTCATGCTCGGAAACCCACGAAAGGTCAGCGCATCGAGACTCAGACCGACATTTGCCGTTTCCAACGTATGGTGTCAGCCCGGCCGCTGGCGGGTGAGCTCACGCAGTGGTGAGCCGGTGAACTTGTCGGGGTTGGCGATATCCCATAGGGCGCATACCTTTCCGTCGCGCACCGTCATCGCGGTGATGCGCGGCAGCATCGCCCAATGCCCGTCCTTGCCCTCGGTTCCAGACGTGTAGGCGCCCAGCTCACCGTTGACCAACGCCAGCTGATGTGCCGAGTAGAACGCCGGGCCGTAACGCCGGGCCAGACCAAACATGAACCGAGCCACCTTGTCCGCACCGCGGATGACCCGAGAAGCGGTGGGCGCCCGGCCATTTGCATCACCGATGAAGGTCACGTCGGGATGCAGCAACGACACCACGGCGTCCACGTCGCCCGCGGCCATTGCCGCCATCAGCCGGCCCACCACCTCGTCATGGGTGGGATCGGGCCGCTCCGATACCAGCGCCGGCCCGTCGGCTGTGCCGGCCACGGCCTTGCGGGCTCGCGACGCCAGCTGCCGAGCGGCGGCCTGGGTGGTTCCCAACACCTCGGCGACTTCGGCAAACGGTAGGGCGAACCCGTCGTGCAACACGAACGCAACTCGCTGATCGGGGTTGAGGCGATCCAGCACCACCATCGCGGCGAACCGCGCATCCTCGTGGGCGACCACGGCGGACAGGGGATCGGCCTCATCGAGGCGGGTGACCACCGGCTCGGGCAACCAGTGACCGGTGTAGGTCTCCCGCCGATGCGCCGCGGAGCGCAACTTGTCCAGGCCGAGCCGGCTCACCACGGTGGTCAGCCAGGCCCGCAGGTCGCCAATGGCGGTGTCCTGGTCCGCCCAGCGCAGCCAGGCCTCCTGCACGATGTCTTCGGCGTCGGCTACCGTCCCGGTCACCCGGTAGGCGACGGACAGGAGATGCGGACGCAGGGCTTCGAATTCGGCGACCTGCGTGGAGGTCATAAACCGAGGGTAACGCCAGGAACACTCCCGGCGGCGAAACGCGCCCCGACGTTACGTCGGCGGGCAGACGCCCCAGGAACTACTCCCAGAACCGCAGCTTGTTGACCAGTCGCACCCGATGCTTGGGATGCTGCGCATCGACGATGCGCTTGACCTCGTCGAGGGCCGCGCGCACCCGATCGGCATTCTGCTTGGTGGCGGTGCACAGGTAGCGATTGAGCGCCTCGCACAGTACCGCGAGCGCCGAGGCCAATACCGAATCGGGTGCCCGGTCGCGATGGACGCTCAGCGCGGACCAGACCTCGTCGAGCTCCGGATCGAGTTCGGCGCCGTCACCGCCAATACCCATCGCCACCCGGCGCAGCAAGTCCCGCAGCGGGGGCACCGGAGCGGCGGCCGGGAACGCCATCGGCCGGCCGGCGACCCCGCCGCGCGCCAGGGCTGCTCCCGCGGCCGCCCCGACGAAACCGCCTGCGAGCGGCGCCCACCCGGACGGTGGCTCGACGGGCTGCACGACCTCGGTGATCGGCCCAGCCTCCGTATGTTCTGGGTCGATGGCCACAAACGCGGTGAACCGCGACAGCACGCCATAGCGGATGGAGTGTGCGACCAGGCGCTGCGCCAACTCGTCGGCCCCACGCCCGGATGCGTAGGCATCCTCCAGGTCGCGGACCACCGAGCGGGCCCAGATCGTCTGCACCGCAAGGGCATCCGGCACCAGCCGGGTGGGTACCGTCGCGGTGAAGCGACCGGTCGCACCGTCGGCATCCACGTACAGCTTCGCGTTGGCGGCGGCGCCGCGATATCGTCCGGAGATCACGCACGGCACGCCGGCGAAGGCGTCCGGAACCCGGTCGGGGGTGATGGTGTCCTCGATGATTTCGAAACCTTCGGCGCGCACCCTGACTGAGGTCAGCGCTGGGCGCCCGATGGTGCGAGCCAGTCGGGCCATCACCTCGTCCAGGCGATCTTCCGACTCGACCAACTCGGCTCGACCGCTACCCAAACCCGCCAGCCGCTCGAGGAACCCGGCATTGACGGCACGGTCGACGCCCACGCAGTAGATCCGGGTTCGTCCGACCCCAGGTGCCAGCGATCGCAGCAGGTGGTCCTCCCCGCTAATCTGGCCATCGGTCACCAAGACCACGCTGGCCTGCCGCTCTGCGCTGGATTCGGCGAGCAATTCGACGGCTTTGCTCAGGGGTTGCGCCATGACGGTGCCGCCGCGGCTGCGCAACGAACCCAGCCACGAGGCCGCCGCGAACCGGTTGCGGTCGCACGCCTCCACCAGCCCGTCCGGCATGGCCGGGGATGTATCGATCCGGTCATCGAAGGCCAGCACACAGAACCGGTCACCGGCGTCGAGCATGTCCACAATGCGCCCGGCGGTACGCCGGGCGGCGACCATCTTCCAGCCGGCCATCGATCCGGAGCGATCCAGCACCACCACGACGTCGCGGGCCGCGCTGGATGGTTCGGCCGGCGGCACCAGGGTGAGTGACCAGGTGCCTTCCGCCGCCGGGGAAGCCGCGGTGCGCTCGGCGTCGGGGACCAGCAGTGCCGACGACGAGAGCTGGTCGCGATCGACGCGGAAGCGCAGCACAAGGTCGCGATCGGCCCGGGCACCCGGCGCGACCCGTAAGCGGGTCACCCCATCGGCCGACGGCCGCTGCACCGTGGTTGGCAGCGAAGACCGCAGTTCTGACACCGATAGTCCGCCGCTGTCCAGCGAAATCGTGACCCGCACCTCGGGGCGTACGTCGTGGTCGGTTAGGCGCGGCGGCGTCACCCGCGACGCGTCGGGCACCGCGTCGGTGTCGGGCGCCATCCCGGCGCCGGTCCGGTCGCCGGGCAGCGGGCTACCGGCGGTGTAGCGGGGCGCCACAACCAGCGGGAAACGGAAACTGGCCTCACCGTCCTCGTACTCCAGCGGACCGGTCAGGCGCATCTCGATGGTGGCTTCCTCCCCCGGCCCGAGATTGCCCACCCGGACCGAGAACACGTCGGAGCGGTCCTCCTCCACGATCGCGGCGCGCTGCCCGGCGGACAGCGCCTGCTCGTAGTCGTCGCGCGCCTGACCCCGTTCCTTGAGTACGCCGAGCACCCGCCGGCCGGCAAGCGAGGCGGCGAACTCGGTGACCCCCGCGCGGGCCGGCAACGGGAACACATAGCTGGCCTCGATCGTCGTATCGCCGATGTTGACGAAGCGCTGGCGGACGGTGGAGGTAGCGGTCAAACCGACGATGACGGTGTCGATGGTGAGCGCTTTGAGTGGGAGCCGACGGCCGTCGGCCGAGTTCAGCTCCCCGCACGTCGGCTTGCCCTCGGGCTGGTCGGGTTCGATAGCGATCAGTGGCAGCGACTCAGCGTTCATTGGGAATCCTTTCGAGCGGCGGCGAGAAGGTCCAGCAGCGGCGCGGCGGCGCGGTGCAGACAGTCGAGTTCTGGAAGCGGCCCGTCGATGAGCAATGTGACAGTGTCGGAAAGCCGGACGGCGGCAAGGTTGGTGACTGCCTGCGCGCCGGCGGCCGCTGACAGGTCAACGGTTTGCGGCACGGCCCGCCAGAATCTGCCCGCCGCCCGCGCGGTCTGTGGGACCGGCTCCGGGTCATCCAGGTCGGCAGGTATGGCGGTGGCCGGGATTGCCGCCAGCGACTCCAGTTCCTGAGCCGATATCGACCCCAGACGCTGGGCAATCTCCTCCAGAGACAGCCCCTGACCCTGCAGGCGCTTGATCGCGACCAGGTGTAACAGGTGCGTGCGCCCGTATACGAGCGCGCGCCCCCGCGTTCCCGGGCGGGGCAGCAGGCCGCGCGCGGTGTAGTAGCGGATCATCCGTTCCGCCGGAATCGGTTTGGCCTGGCGGTTATCCGGCACGGCACCAGAGGCCTGCACCGCGCTGGCGGCCACCGCGGCGAATTCGGACAGCGTGAGAAGAGACTGCATGGTACTGACAGTGTTATACGCCTTATTGACACTGTCAAATAAGTTTTTGTAACTTCCGTCTCATTAGTCACAGCGCGGCACCCTGCGAAGCCGCCGTCGATCACCTAGTCTGCTCAGCGATGTACTTCATACGTGCCGCATCGTGCCTGGCCGCAGCCGCTTTCATGGCCGCCGCGCCAGCGCTGGTGGGCGCGCCCGGCGCGCTACCGATCGGCAGGGCCGAGCCCGGCCCCGCGGCCGGTGCCGGGACGGAAAACTGCCCATACAAGGTGTCCACCCCGCCCGCCGTGGACTCGTCCGAGGTGCCACAGGCCGGTGAACCACCGCTGCCCCTGGCGGTGCCCTCGACGCCGGTCGGCGGCAATGCGTTGGGTGGCTGCGACATCATCACCGCACCGGACACCCCGCCGGTGCCCGGCGATATCTCCGCCGAGGCCTGGTTGGTGGCCGATCTGGACAGCGGTGCGGTGCTCGCCGCCCGCGACCCGCACGGCCGGCACCGCCCGGCCAGCATCATCAAGGTGCTGGTGGCGATGGCTGCCATCAACGAGTTGAACCTCAACAAGTCGGTCGCCGGAACCAACGACGACGCCGCGGCCGAAGGCACCAAGGTCGGCGTCAACGCCGGCGGCACTTACACCATCGCGCAGTTGCTGCATGGTTTGTTGATGCATTCGGGCAACGACGCCGCGTACGCGTTGGCCATGCAGCTCGGGGGCATGCAGACGGCGTTAGAAAAGATCAACGTGCTGGCCGCCAAGCTGGGGGGTCGCGACACCCGGGCGGCCACTCCGTCCGGACTCGACGGGCCGGGCATGAGCACCTCGGCCTACGACATGGGCCTGTTCTACCGCTATGCGTGGCAGAACCCCACCTTCGCCGACATCGTTGCCACCCGCAGCTTCCCCTTCCCGGGCCACGCCGACCATCCCGGCTACGAGCTGGAAAACGACAACCAGCTGCTCTACCACTACCCGGGCGCGCTGGGCGGCAAGACCGGTTACACCGACGACGCCGGCCAGACCTTCGTGGGCGCGGCCAACCACGACGGACGGCGCCTGGTTGCGGTGCTACTCCATGGCACCCGCCAACCGATCCCACCGTGGGAACAAGCCGCTCACCTACTGGACTACGGCTTCAGCACACCCCAGGGCACCCAGGTCGGTTCGCTGATCGAGCCCGATCCCACGCTGCTGCCCCACCTCACCAACCCGGCCGACCGTCGGCCCGACAGCGCCCAGGCCGCCGGACTCGTATCATCGGCCGACGCTTTGCCGGTACGGGTTGGGGTGGCCGTCATCGGAGCCGTCATCGTGTTGGGTTTGATCCTGGTAGCACGCTCGTTGAACGGACGGCCGCAACACTAGACTCTGCGGGATGACTGGGCCCTATCTCGCCTTTGCTCCCGTTGCCAGGTCGACAAATATCGCCCGGACAAGCTGAGCGGACCGTGCGGCGGGGAATACTGGTCGGGCTCACCGCGGCCAGCGTTGGTCTTCTCTACGGGTACGACCTCTCCATCATCGCGGGCGCGCTGCTGTTCGTCACCGAGGACTTCGGCCTGACCACCCACCAGCAGGAGCTGCTGACCACCACGGCGGTGATCGGGCAGATCCTCGGAGCGCTGGGAGCTGGTGTGCTCGCCAACACGATCGGGCGCAAGCGGTCGACGGTGCTACTCACCGTTGGCTACGCGGTATTCGCCGTGCTGGGCGCTTCGGCGGTCGCACTGCCGATGCTGTTGGTGGCCCGATTGCTGCTGGGAGTGACCATCGGAGTGTCGGTGGTGGTGATCCCGGTCTACGTTGCCGAATCGGCGCCGACGGCGGTGCGTGGTTCGTTGCTGACCACTTATCAGGTGGCGACCATCACCGGGATCATGGTCGGCTATCTGGTGGGCTACTCACTGGCCGAGTCGCACGGCTGGCGCGCGATGCTGGGACTTGCGGCCGTGCCCGCCATGCTGCTGTTACCGCTGTTGCTGCGCATGCCCGATACCGCTCGGTGGTACATGCTCAAGGGCCGCCCCGATGATGCGCGTCAGGCGCTGCTGCGGATAGAGCCGGAGGCCGCCGTCGACGCTCAACTCGATGAAATCGCCGACGCCCTCAACGAAGGCAGCGGCAAGATTTCCGAGATGTGGCGGCGCCCGTACCTGCGCGCCACGCTGTTCGTCGTCACGCTCGGCTTTCTCATCCAGATCACCGGCATCAACGCCATCATCTACTACAGCCCGCGAATCTTTTCCGCCATGGGCTTCCACGGAAATTTCGCGCTCCTGGGGCTGCCCGCCCTGGTGCAGTTGGCCGGCTTGTCGGCGGTGTTTGTCTCGCTGATGTCGGTCGACCGGTGGGGCCGGCGCCCGATCCTGTTGTCCGGCATCGCAATGATGGTCGGCGCTGACGCCATGCTGATCACCACCTTCGCCAATAGCGACACCGCCGGCCTGATCTTCGGCTTCGGCGGCATACTGCTGTTCATCGTCGGCTTCAACTTCGGATTCGGCTCGCTGGTCTGGGTTTACGCCGGGGAAAGCTTCCCCTCCCGGCTGCGCTCGATGGGTTCCAGCGCGATGCTCACCTCCACCCTGACGGCCAACGCGATCGTTGCCGGCTTCTTCCTCACGATGCTGCACTGGCTCGGTGGCTCAGGAATTTTCGCGGTATTCGCAGTCCTCACCGTCGTCGCCTTCACCGTGGTGTACAGATTCGCGCCCGAAACCAAAGGCCGCCAACTCGAGGACATCAGGTACTTCTGGGAAAACGACGGGCAGTGGCCGGAAGAGCTGACGGAAACACCATGAGCCTCATCCGTGCCAGCGCAGTGGCTGTCAACGGGCAGCTGTACCGGCCAGGATGGGTGCAAACGGCCGGCCGCACGATTCGGGGCTGCGGCGCCGGCGCGCCGCCCGCGGCGGACTTCGATTTCCCCGACGCCATCGTGGTGCCCGGTTTCGTGGACATGCACTGTCACGGCGGCGGCGGTACCTCGTTCATCGACGGAACAGTAGACGAGATTGCCCGGGCCGCAACGTTTCACCTGCGGCACGGCACCACCACAATGTTGGCCAGTTTGGTCACCGCTGCACCGGCAGAGCTGCTTTCGGCGGTGGCCACCCTGTCCGAGGCCATTCGGGTGGGCCGGCCAACCACCATCGCCGGCATCCATCTGGAGGGCCCCTGGCTGAGCCCGGCCCGGTGCGGCGCGCACGACCCCGCGCAGATGCGGGCACCGGACCCGGCCGAAATCGACACGTTGCTCGCCGCCGCCGATGGCACCATCCGGATGGTCACCCTGGCCCCTGAGCTACCCGGAAGCGATGACGCGATCCGCCGCTTTGCCGACGCGGGTGTGGTTGTGGCCGTGGGACATACCGACGCGACCTATGAGCAGACCCGGGGGGCCATTGCCCTGGGCGCGACGGTGGCCACCCACCTGTTCAACGCGATGCCACCCGTGGACCACCGCGAGCCCGGACCCGCATTGGCCTTGTCGCAAGACCCGACGGTGACGCTCGAATTGATCGCCGACCGGGTACACGTGCACCCCGCGGTGCTGCAGGCGGTGATCGGGACCGCCGGCCCCAGCCGGGTCGCCCTGGTCACCGACGCGATCGCCGCAACCGGATGCGGCGCCGGAACATATCGGCTGGGCACAGTTCCGATCGAGGTGTCATCCGGTGTGGCGCGGGTGCAGGGCAAGGCGACGATCGCCGGCAGCACGGCCACCATGGATCAGCTCTTCCGGACCGTAGCGGAGTCGGGCTGCGACGCCGACGCATTGGCCGCCGCCGTGCAGATGACCTCCGCAACGCCCGCGGCGGCTCTCGGGCTGGCGCAGGTCGGCGGACTTCGCCCCGGTCTGGACGCCAATCTTGTTGTGCTGGAACGCGATCTGCAAGTCTGCGCGGTGATGGCCAACGGCGAGTGGCACCAGTCGGAAGATTAGCGCCGGCCGCGAAGCAGCCGGGATAGGGTCAGTGCACCCACGGCTCCGGCGGTCATCGCGGCCAGCGTCTGACGCGCACTCAAGCCTTCGTCGACCTGTATTCGCGGGCTGATGACAGCGGGGCCCGGAGGTGCGACGTGCCGGGAACGTGGGTCAGCGGTGGCCGCCCACGCGGTAGCGAACAAGATGAGGTAGGCGGTGACATTGGCGAACACCATCAAGCCCAGCACCGGCCCGAATGCGGCCCCGGCCGGGCTACGCAGCACCATCCGCAGGTAGATCGACGCCACCTGCTTGAACAGCTCGAACCCGACCGCCGCGATCAGGCCGGCCCGCATCGAGATGGCGAAGCCGCCCGGCTGGCGGGGCAGCCGGGCGATCATCCAGGTGAATAGCAGCCACGACACCAACACCGACAGCAGTATCGAAATAATCCGGAAAAGCACATCGAAGATTGAATGCTCAGGTACGCCAAGCCAGCTCAATGCTTTGGCCATCGGCCTCAGGTGCCCCACCGCGGTGATCCCGATCGTAACCATCATCACCAGGAAGGTGCCGACCATCGCCGTCAAGTCGGAAAGTTTGGTCCGCAGAAAGCCCAGCCGCTCGGCCGGATGTGCCCACATCTCGCTCAACGCCACCCGCAGGTGCGACATCCAATTCAAGCCCGCCCAGGACGCGGCGGCCAGGCCGATGACGCCGACGGACGTTCGCGCGTCGATGGCCGAATTCATCAAGTCGACCACCTGCTGGCTCAGCCCGCCCGTTAACGTGGCGCGGATCCTGCCGTCGATCATCTTGAGCAGCTCCGGGCGCCGCGCCAACACGAATCCGACCACGGCGAAGCCGACCATGAGTAAAGGGAATAACGCGAAGATCGTGTAATAGGTCAAGCCCCCAGCGAAGAACGCGCCGCGCTGTTCGCTGAAACGCTGATAAGCGCGCATCGCATGGTCGAACCACCCGTACCGGGACCGTAACCTGTCGAGGATTCCGGGTTTGTCCGGCTCAGTCGTGGTCAAACGCCTACCCCCGTTGCGGAAGAAACCCTAACCGATCGTAGACCCGTTGCACGGTCCTGCTGGCGACCTCGTGGGCGCGCTCTGCGCCCGCCTTCAACACACCCTCCAGCTCTGCGGTATCTGCAATCAGGTCATCGACGCGAGCCTTGATCGGGCTGATGTACGCGACGACAGCATCCGCGGTGTCTTTTTTCAGGTCGCCGTAGCCCCGTCCGGCATAGCCGTCGACCAGGGTGTCGATCCCGACACGGGTCACCGCTGACTGGATATTCAGCAGATTCGACACTCCCGGCTTTGTCTCCGGGTCATAGCGAATTTCGCGTTCGCTATCGGTCACAGCGGAGCGTATCTTCTTGGCGGACAACGCCGGATCGTCGAGCAGGTTTATTAGACCGGAATCGGTGGCTGCCGACTTGCTCATCTTCGAGGTCGGGTCCTGCAGATCGTAGATTTTGGCAGTGACCTTGGGAATGAGCACATCTGGAATGACCAGGGTGTCTGGAAAACGGCTGTTGAACCGCTGCGCCACGTCGCGGGCGAGCTCGAGGTGCTGGCGCTGGTCCTCCCCCACCGGCACCAGCTCCGCGTCGTAGGCCAGGACGTCGGCGGCCTGCAATACCGGGTAGGTGAACAGCCCGACGGTGGTGGATTCGGTCCCTTGACGCGTCGACTTGTCCTTGAACTGGGTCATCCGCGCCGCTTGCCCGTAACCGGTGAAGCACCCCAACACCCACGCCAGCTGGCTATGCGCGGGCACCTGACTTTGCACAAAGATGGTGGACCGGCTGGGGTCGATACCCAGGGCCAGGTACTGCGCCGCGGTAATCAAGGTGCGGCGACGCAGGGCCTCGGGGTCTTGCGGAATGGTGATCGCGTGCAGGTCGACCACGCAGAAGAAGGCGTCGTACTCGCCCGGGTGGTCGTCCTGCAGCGCCACCCACTGGACGACGGCGCCCAGCGCATTGCCGAGATGAAGCGAGTCAGACGTTGGCTGCACGCCGGAGAAAATCCGGCGGGATCCGGTAGGGGTGCTCATGATGCCCCCGATCTTTTCACGCCGGCACCCGGCCGATTGCAGACGCTTGCGATACCGGCGGTATCACCTAGTACTGTCGGAAATATGAGACGTCTGCTGGGCTCCTCGCCTTCAGTGCCGACCCGCGCACCGATCCACCTGGGTTCTGGCGAGCCGATACTGCTGCTGCATCCTTTCTTGCTGTCCCAGGCGGTATGGCAGACCGTGGCTCGGCAGTTGGCCGACACCGGCCGCTACGAGGTGTTCGCCCCGACCATGGCCAGCCACAACGGCGGCCCCTCGGCGGGCACCTGGTTCCTGTCCTCCGCGGTCCTGGCCGACCACGTCGAGCGCCAAATGGACGAACTGGGCTGGGATACCGCGCACATCGTTGGCAATTCACTGGGCGGGTGGGTGGCATTCGAACTGGAGCGGCGGGGGCGGGCCCGCACCGTCACCGGCATCGCCCCGGCCGGCGGCTGGCACCGCTGGAGCCCGGCCAAGTTCGAGGTCATCGCCAAGTTCATCCTCGGAGTTCCGATGCTGGTGCTTGCTTGGGCGTTTCGGCAGCGGGTGCTGCGGTTGCCGTTTAGCCGCCGCCTGGCCACCTACGCGATCAGCGCGTCGCCAGACGGGGTCCACGACGCCGACCTGCGCGGCATCATTGACGATGTCGCGCATTGCCCCGCCTACTTCCAGCTGCTGGTCAAGGCATCGCTGCTGCACGGCCTGCAGGAGCTCGCCGAGAACGCCGTCCCGGCACATCTGGTGATCTGCGGTAAGGACCGGATCATCCCGGCACCCAGATACACCCGGCACTTCACCAAACACCTACCCGACGACCATCGGGTTACCGTGCTCGAAAACGTGGGACACGTCCCGATGTACGAGGCACCGGACCGCATCACCGAGGTGATCACCAGCTTCATCGAAGACTGCTGCCCGCATGTCCGGGCCGTCGCACCGCCGGCTAGCTGACCAGCCTCTTCTCCAAATTCTCGGCGATCGCATCCAGGAAGTTCTCGCTGTTGAGCCAGGGCTGCCCGGGACCGATCAGAATGGCAAGGTCCTTGGTCATCTTGCCGCTCTCCACCGTCTTGACGACGACGTCTTCCAGCAGCTGAGCGAACTCAATGACCTCGGGGGTCGTGTCCAGCTTGCCGCGGTGCGCCAGTCCACGGGTCCAGGCGAAGATCGAGGCGATCGGGTTGGTGGAGGTCGGCTGACCGGCCTGGTACTGGCGGTAGTGGCGGGTAACGGTGCCGTGGGCGGCCTCGGCCTCGACGGTCTTGCCGTCGGCCGTCATCAGCACCGACGTCATCAGCCCCAATGATCCGTAGCCCTGTGCCACGGTGTCGGACTGGACGTCGCCGTCGTAGTTCTTGCACGCCCAGACGTAGCCGCCCTCCCATTTGAGGCACGCAGCGACCATGTCATCGATCAGTCGATGCTCGTAGGTCAGCCCGGCGGCCTCGAACTGTTCCTTGAACTCCTCTTCATAGATGCGCTGGAATTCGTCTTTGAACATGCCGTCGTAGGCCTTGAGGATGGTGTTCTTGGTAGACAGATACACCGGCCAGTTGGCGTTGAGACCGTAGGAAAACGAGGCGCGCGCGAAGTCCTGGATGGATCGTCGGAAGTTGTACATCCCCATCACCACGCCACCGTCCTCGGGCACCGAGACCATCTCGTGCACGATGGGCTCGCTGCCGTCCGCGGGCGTGAAGGTCAATGTGACGGTGCCCGGCCGGTCGACCTTGAAGTTGGTCGCCCGGTACTGGTCACCGAATGCGTGCCGTCCGATGACGATCGGCTTGGTCCAGCCCGGCACCAGCCGCGGAACGTTGGAGATCACGATCGGCTCACGGAAAATCGTGCCTCCCAGGATGTTTCGAATCGTCCCGTTGGGTGACAGCCACATCTTTTTCAGGTTGAATTCCTGCACTCGAGCCTCGTCCGGGGTGATCGTCGCGCACTTGACACCCACCCCGTGCTTCTTGATGGCATAGGCCGCGTCGATCGTCACCTGGTCGTCGGTGCGGTCGCGATGCTCGATACCCAGGTCGTAGTAGTCCAGGTTGACATCCAGGTGCGGAAGAATCAGCTTGTCCTTGATGAGCCGCCAGATGACCCGGGTCATCTCGTCGCCGTCGAGCTCTACCAGCGGGCCTTTGACTTTGATCTTGGTTTCACTGGACATCTGAGCCCGATTCCTCCAGCGCAGTCAGCTAAGGGCGAGCGGTTGCTCGTCAGGCCAGATTACTAGGAGCATTCGCCGCCTCCCGCCGGCCCGCGAAGGCGCTGCTCGCACAGGGGAGTTGGCATCACCCAACCGCCATACGGTAGGCTGCATGTCGGTCATGAGCGCCAGCGTCAAGCCCCGGCTTGCTGGCCGGCAACCCTCCAACCGCGGTGGGGTGCCCCGGGTGATGACCAGGTTGAGTAGCCACAGCGAGCTACACGGCAAGCGCGGGTCCGCCATGACGGGCCCCTGAGCAGACAGGGAATGCACCTCATGAGCGCCGAAAACAACAACGCCGAAGCCGATCCAACGGCGCATTGGTCGTTCGAAACCAAGCAGGTTCATGCCGGACAGCAGCCGGACCCCGCTACCAATGCCCGGGCCCTGCCGATCTATCAGACCACCTCGTACACCTTTCAAAACACGGCCCACGCTGCGGCTTTGTTCGGTCTGGAGGTTCCGGGCAACATCTACACGCGGATCGGCAACCCCACTACCGATGTGGTCGAGCAGCGCATTGCCGCGCTCGAAGGTGGGGTGGCCGCGCTGTTCTTGTCCTCCGGGCAGGCGGCCGAGACCTTCGCCATATTGAACCTGGCCGGCGCGGGCGATCACATCGTGTCCAGCCCGCGCCTCTACGGCGGCACCTATAACCTGTTCCACTATTCGCTGGCAAAGCTGGGCGTCGAGGTCAGCTTCGTCGACGACCCCGACGATCTGGACTCGTGGCGGGCGGCGGTACGACCGAACACCAAGGCCTTTTTCGGCGAAACCATCTCCAATCCGCAAATCGACATCCTGGACACCCCCGGGGTCGCCGAAGTTGCCCACAGCAACGGAATCCCGCTGATCGTCGACAACACCGTCGCCACGCCGTATCTGATCCAGCCCTTTACTCAGGGCGCCGACATTGTGGTGCACTCAGCCACCAAGTATCTGGGCGGGCATGGCGCGGCCATCGCGGGTGTGATCGTCGACGGCGGCACCTTCGACTGGACCCAGGGGCGCTTCCCCGAATTCACCACACCCGATCCCAGCTATCACGGCGTGGTATTCGCCGAGTTGGGGCCACCGGCGTTCGCGCTCAAGGCCCGCGTGCAGCTGCTGCGCGACTACGGGTCGGCCGCTTCACCGTTCAACGCATTCCTGGTGGCTCAGGGGCTGGAGACGCTGAGCTTACGAATCGAACGACACGTCGCCAACGCGCAGCGAGTCGCGGAGTTCCTGGAGGCCCACGACGACGTACTGTCGGTCAACTACGCGGGGCTGCCCAGTTCGCGGTGGCATGAGCGGGCAAAGAAGCTGGCGCCCAAGGGCACCGGGGCCGTCCTCTCATTTGAGCTGGCCGGTGGCATCGAGGCCGGCAAGGCGTTCGTGAACGCGCTGAAACTGCACAGTCACGTGGCCAACATCGGCGACGTGCGCTCGCTGGTGATCCACCCGGCATCGACCACCCACGCCCAGCTCAGCCCCGCAGAGCAGCTATCTACCGGCGTCAGCCCCGGCCTGGTGCGGTTGGCCGTGGGCATCGAGGGGATCGACGACATCCTGGCCGACTTGGAGCTTGGTTTCGCCGCGGCCGGGGCATACGCGGCCGCAACCAGCGGCGGCGATCCACAGGCCGTCGCGGCGTACTGAGGAGCATTGACGTGACGATCTCGGATGTGCCCACCCAAACTCTGCCCGCCGAAGGCGAGGTCGGCATCGTCGACATCGGCGCGTTGCGCCTGGAGAACGGCACCACGATCGACGATGTCTGTATTGCCGTCCAGCGCTGGGGCGCACTGTCGCCGACCCGCGACAACGTGGTGGTGGTGCTGCATGCGCTCACCGGCGATTCGCACGTAACCGGCTCGGCCGGGCCGGGGCATCCCACGCCCGGCTGGTGGGACGGGGTCATCGGGCCGGGGGCCCCGATCGACACCAACCGCTGGTGCGCGGTGGCCACCAATGTGTTGGGTGGTTGTCGCGGCTCCACCGGGCCCAGCTCACTGGCCCGGGACGGCAAACCCTGGGGTTCACGATTTCCGCTGATCACCGTGCGCGACCAGGTCGAGGCGGACATCGCTGCGCTGGCCGCGCTGGGCATCGCGCAGGTCGCCGCGGTGGTCGGTGGATCCATGGGCGGCGCACGCGCGTTGGAATGGATGATCGGCCACCCTAATCGGGTGCGATCGGGCCTGCTGCTGGCCGTCGGCGCCCGCGCGACCGCGGACCAGATCGGCACTCAGACAACACAGATCGCCGCCATCAAGGCCGACCCGAACTGGCACGGCGGCGACTATTACGAGACGGGCAGCCGGCCTGAGGCCGGGCTGACGATCGCCCGCCGCTTTGCACATCTGACCTACCGCGGCGAGATCGAACTGGACAGCCGATTCGCCAACGACAATCAGGGCAGCGAAGATCCGGCCACCGGGGGACGCTACGCGGTCCAAAGCTACCTCGAACATCAGGGAGACAAGTTGTTGGCGCGTTTTGACGCCGGCAGCTACGTGATCCTGACCGAGGCGCTCAACAGCCACGACGTCGGCCGTGGCCGCGGTGGTGTGCACGCGGCGCTACAGGGGTGCCCGGTACCCGTGGTCGTAGGTGGTATCACCTCCGACCGGCTCTACCCGCTGCGCCTGCAGCAGGAGTTGGCCGAGCAGTTACCCGGATGTGCCGGGTTGGAGGTTGTCGAGTCCATCTGCGGCCACGACGGGTTCCTCGTCGAATCCGACGCGGTCGGTGAATTGATCCGCAAGACACTGCAATTGGCCGACTACCAAAGTGCGCGTTCATGGTGACCCGGTCCAGCCAGGACCCATCGCTGTCGTTCGGTTCGGCCGCTGCGGCTTACGAGCGGGGACGTCCCTCTTATCCACCCGAAGCGATCGACTGGCTGCTCCCCAACGGTGCTCGTGACGTGCTGGATCTCGGCGCGGGTACCGGCAAGCTGACCACCCGCCTGGTGGAGCGCGGTCTCGACGTGGTGGCTGTCGACCCGATCGCCGAGATGCTCGAGTTGTTGCAGGCCTCACTGCCGAAAACTTTGGCGCTACTTGGCACTGCGGAAGAGATTCCGTTGGCGGACAACAGTGTTGACGCCGTCCTGGTGGCTCAAGCGTGGCACTGGTTCGATTCCGAGCGAGCGATTCCCGAGGTGGTCCGCGTGTTGCGCCCAGGCGGGCGGCTTGGTCTGGTGTGGAACACTCGCGACGAACGGCTCGGCTGGGTGCGCGAGCTGGGTCGGATCATTGGCCGGGACGGCGACCCGGTACGCGACAAGGTGACCCTGCCCGACCCGTTCACCGACGTGGCACGCCATCAGGTCGAGTGGACGAATTACCTTACGCCGCAAGCATTGATCGACCTGGTGGCATCGCGTAGCTATTGCATCACATCGCCGACCGAAGTGCGCACCAAGACACTAGATCAGGTACGCGAATTGTTGGCCACTCATCCCGCGCTGGCGAACGCCAACGGCCTGGCGCTGCCGTATGTCACGGTATGTGTACGGGCCACGCTGGCAAAGTAGCTACGCTGAGCGTCCGTCCAACCCTGCCCACCGGTCCTGAAGGTGCACGGGCACGCCCAACCCGGAGAAAGGCCACCCCGCCGATCGGCTTTTCACCCACCGCACTGGGGCCACGTTCGGTAAGCGTTGGCAAATCGTTGAATTTCAGGGGACCGGCTGAAATCTGCGCCTGCGCACCCCGCTGGTCACGCGGATGCGGGCCGACTTGACGCCTGGCTACGGTCCGGTGCCGGTGAAAAGCAAGCCCGAGAGCTGCTCGCCGACGTTGTCGAAGCCCGAGATGAACGCCGAGGTGATGAGGTCGAGGGTGCTCCGGTTGTACACGCCCGAGATCCCGGCGCCGCGGTTGAGCAGGCCGGACAGCTGCGTGCCGAAGTTGGCGAAGCCTGAGGCCGAGCCGAGCGCGGAATCCGAGATCGCGTTGAACCAGCCCGACATGGCCGACCCGAAGTTCCCGTAGCCCGATCCGCCGCCGCCGCCGGTGTTGAAGAAGCCCGACGACGGCACAGTGGTCGAGTTTCCGAAGCCTGGGGTCGCCGGGATGTTGAGGATGGAGATGTCGATGGGGCCGATGGTGGAACCGGCGTGCAGCTCCAGTGGGATCCTGCCGATGACGACCGGCGGCAGGTCGAACGCCGGAGTGCCAGCGGACAGTCCGAAGTCCAGCGGGACCTGCGGAATTAGGGTGCCGCCTGGGATGGTGAAGCCCGGAATTGTCACCTCTAGGGGCAGGGTCACTTGGAGCGGGCCCGAGAGGGGCATCGTGAATCCCGGGATCGTCAGTGTGGTGTTGTCGAACCCGAAGGGTGCAACGGTGAATCCATTCAGTGTGCTCGAGCTCGCGTTGGCGCCGTCGATCGTGAACGCGACGAAACTGAAGCTGGGCCTGAAGACCCAACTGGGCGTCGCGGGGGAGGTCATGTGGATATTCGAGAGCTGACCTCCGATCGAAACACCCGGGAAGGCCAGGGTGATGGGGTCCACGGTGAAGGGCCCCAGATTCACGGTCGGGCCGAGGCCTAGGCGGATGGTGGGGATGGGGATATCGGGAATGGTGACAGGTCCGATGTCGCCGAGTGTGTCGAGGAACAACGGAATTGACGGGATGTGGATGGACGGCAGCACGGTAATGGGGCCCACTCCGCCGGTCACATCCGCGCCCACGGCGGGGAAGAGCGGAATCGTGTAACCCAGCGAGAGGCCGACCAGGCCCTCGTGGTCACCCCGCCACAGGATGCCGTTGCTGTTGTTGCCGGTGATGAGGGCGCCGGTATTGACGTTGCCGGCGTTGAGGATTCCGGTGTTGGAGTCTCCGCTATTGAACCAGCCGGTGTTGATGCTGCCCGGGTTGAAGTCACCGGTGTTGATGTCACCGACGTTGAAGCTGCCGGTGTTGTAGGAACCGGCATTGGCCAGACCGGTGCTGAAATCACCGGCGTTGAACAATCCCGTGCTGGCCACACCCGAGTTGCCGATCCCGGTGTTGTAGCTACCGGAGTTGAACAACCCAAAGTTGCCGGTACCGGTGTTGAAGAGCCCGATGTTGCCAGTGCCCGAGTTGAACAACCCAACGTTGCCCACACCGGAATTCAGGCCACCGATCCCGGTCAGGTTGTTTCCGACCAGACCGATCCCGATATTGCCGGTACCGGAGTTGGCCAGCCCGACATTGCCCGCGCCCGCGTTTGCCAGGCCCATGTTGTCACTACCCGCATTGCCCAACCCGACGTTGCCGATACCCGGCAACCCCGCGGCCAGACCCGAGTTGGCCCACCCCAGGTTGCCCGCACCGATATTGGCGAAACCGAGGTTGTTGTCCCCGATGTTGCCCCAGCCCAGGTTGTGTCCGCCCAGGTTGGCGTTCCCGAAGTTGAAGTCGCCGATGTTGCCGAGTCCGATATTGGCACTGCCGACATTGGCTAACCCGAAATTGACAATGTTGGTCGGATTGACCGCGGACCCACCCGATAGCAGACCGGACAGCTGTTGGCCCACATTGCCGAAGCCGGACACAAAAGCCGGTGTCGCCACGCTCAACCCGCTGGTGTTGTACACCCCCGACACCGCCGACCCCCAGTTCAGCACACCCGAGTTCAGCGCCCCGACATTGGCAATGCCCGAGCCCGCCCCGGCCAGCGCGCTGTGCGCCTGGTTCCACCAACCCGACATGCCCGCGCCGAAGTTGACAAACCCCGATCCGCCGCCGGCGCCAGTGTTGAAGAAGCCTGACGACGGCAGCGTGGTGGTGTTGCCGAAACCCGGTGTCGCGGGAATGTCGATGAGCGGGATGTTGCTCGGGATGACATAAAGCGACCCGTCTGCACTCGCCGGGATCTCCGGCCAGTTGATCGCGGGGATAGTGGCACCCGGAGTACCTCCGGTCACATTCAGGTTTAGCAATGATGCGCCGTCGAATGTCAAACCACCCGGGAAGATCGTGATGGCGTCGACACCGCCTGGCACGGTGAAGCCGATGGGGATTTGGCCAACGGAGATTGTCGGAAGTCCGAAGGCCTGGGTGGCACCGGTAATGACGGCATGAATCGGACCGGTCGTGCCGCCATCGCCTAGGACGATGTCCCCGGTCGGGAATAGATCAAGCGCTGAATAGGTCCGGCCAAATGCGTACCATGTCGGAGGATTCGGAGCCGAACTCCATATGATGAACGGCGATAGCCTCATCTGCCCTATCGTCGTCGACGGACCGATATCGATGGTCGCCGTGACGGGGTCAACACCAGGAATGCTGCCGGGCGCGAGCGTGATCGGGCCCAGGTTGACACTTCCCACGATGTTGGGATGGATCTCGGGAATGTCTATTTGAGGGATAGTGAAGGAGCCCATCGCGGCGTTTCCGCTCAGGTGCATATTGACCGACGGGACTGGGATGGGCGGAATGACCACGGGGCCGAATCCGCCGGTGAAATGCGCATCCAAAATGGGGACCTTGGGAACCACGAGGTCGTAGTGCAGGCTAAACAGGCCTTCGTAGTTGCCGCGCCACAGCAGGCCGTTGCTGTAGTTGCCGGTCATGAACGCACCGGTGCCGACGTTGCCCGAGTTGGCAAAACCCGTGTTGGAATCGCCAGTGTTCAACCAACCGGTATTGACACTGCCCGGGTTGAGATCACCGGTATTGGTATCCCCCACATTGAAGTTGCCCGTGTTGTAACTCCCCGGATTGGCCACACCGGTGTTGAAATCACCAACATTGAACAACCCGGTACTACCCACACCCGAGTTACCAACCCCGGTGTTATAACTCCCCGAGTTGAACAGACCCCAGTTACCACTCCCGGAATTAAAGAACCCAACATTATTCGTACCGGTGTTAAACAACCCGATATTACCGCTGCCCGAATTCAACCCACCGATCCCGGTCAGGTTGTTCCCACTAAGCCCAATCCCAATATTACCGGAACCACTATTGGCCAACCCGATATTGCCCTGCCCCACATTGGCAAAACCAACATTGCCACCACCAGCATTACCCCACCCCAAATTGTGGCCCATCAAGCCCGCCAACCCCGCATTGCCCAACCCGAAATTGCCATCGCCGAGATTGCCCAACCCGATATTGCCGTCGCCGACGTTGCCCCACCCCAAATTCCCGTCGCCAACATTGGCCACACCGAAGTTGAAGCCCCCCACATTGCCGCCACCGACATTGAACGAACCCACATCGGCCAACCCGAAATCGACAATCGGACTCTGCTGCAACACGGTCCCGGCCGCCAACAACCCCGACAACTGCTGACCCACATTGCCAAACCCCGACACCACCGCCGGGGTCCCCACACCCAGCACGCTGGTGTTGTACAACCCCGAAACCCCCGAACCGAAGTTCAACACACCCGACGACAGCGACCCAGCATTCAACAAACCCGAACCCGCACCCGCCACCATGTCGTGGGCCTGGTTGAACCAACCCGACATCCCCGAACCGAAATTCCCGAACCCCGACACCCCACCGGCACCAGAATTAAAGAACCCCGACGACGGCGCCACCGTCGTATTCCCAAACCCCGGAACCGCCGGAACATTAATAATCGGGATGTGGCTGTCGGGCACGCTGATGTTCAGCGCCAGGTTCAATGGAAGTGGATCGATTGTAAGGCCGCCCGGGAAAATCGTGATCGGATCCAGCGCACCTGACGCATCGATCGCAAATGGAATGGCGCTCTCCGGAATCGATAGACCACCCGGGAACAGGGTGAATGCGGGCAGGATGTTACCCGTGACATCAATATTCAACGGAATACTCGAGGTCCCGATTTCCGGGATATTGATGGTCGGAATACTGATAACTGCGCTACCGGTCGATCCGCTACTACCGGCAAAATAGATTGAGATGCCCTGGGTGGGCGCCGTGACGTACCCGTCGACAAATCCCGTTGAACTCGTCGAACCGACCTTCCAGGTGTCGACACCGGAGAATAGGTTGTCTAGAAACACCGTGAGGACCGGCAGCGTAAACGGCGGCGGGGCGGGGCTTGGCGGGCTGTTGAGGGGAATTACGATGTCTTGGGCCGCGATGGTGGTGGCCGGCAAGATCACGATGGGCGGAATCTCCATCGCTTGGTGGATGTCCAACGGTATAGCGGGGATATTGATGGGATCGATGGTGAAGGGTCCGACGGAAAAGACCTCGTGAATATCGAACAGCGACATTCCGGGTATATCGATCTGATCGATGTTGATGGGACCGAAGTTGAGGGTTTCATTGAGGTCCACCAGGGTGCTGCCGGTGATGTCGATGCCAAACGAGAAGCCGATGAGCCCGTGGTAGTCACCGGTCCACAGGGCCCCGTTGTTGAAACTGCCCGAATTGAACGCACCGGTGTTGACATTGCCGGTGTTGAACCAACCGGTGTTGGTGTCACCGGTGTTGAACCAGCCGGTGTTGACGTAGCCCGGATTGACATCGCCGGTGTTGAAGCTGCCCGCATTGAAGCTGCCCGTATTGTAGCTACCCGCGTTGGCCACACCGGTGTTGAAGTCACCCGCGTTGAATAATCCGGTGCTGGCTATGCCCGCGTTCGCGATCCCGGTGTTGTAGCTCCCGGAGTTGAACAAACCCCAGTTACCGGTGCCGGTGTTGAAGAACCCGACATTGCCGGTCCCGGAGTTGAACAAGCCCAAATTGTCTGCGCCGGAATTCAACCCGCCGATCCCCGTCAGGTTGCTGCCACTGAGCCCGATCCCGATATTGCCGGAACCGCTGTTGGCCAGCCCGAGGTTGCCCTGCCCCACATTGGCGAAACCAACATTGTCGGTACCGGCGTTGCCCCAACCCAGGTTGCGACCGGTCAGGCCCGCGAATGCCGAGTTCCCCAGCCCTACATTGCCGTTGCCGATATTGCCCGCGCCGAAGTTGCTGTCACCAAGGTTGCCCAAGCCGACGTTGTTGCCTCCCAGGTTGCCCCAGCCGAAGTTGACGTCCCCGACGTTGCCCGCACCCAGGTTGAAATCCCCGACATTGGCAAAGCCCACGTTGTAATCGCCGACGTTGGCGAGATCAAATACATTGAGCGGGTTGATATACCGCAGCTCGGCGATCAACGAGTCGATGATGCTGCCCGATCCACCTGAGCCCGAACCCGACCCGCCACCGCCGCTGAGCAACGTCAGCAAGCCCTCGTAGGACAAACCTGAAACGTTGTGGCCGAGGTTGCCGAACCCCGAAATCACCCCCGGCAGCCCCACATCCAACGAACTCACGTTGAGCAAGCCCGAAATGTCGGTGCCGGAGTTGACCAAACCCGACGTGAAGCTGCCTGCATTGCCCAGCCCCGAAATCGCTCCCACCATCGAACTCGACGCCTGGTTGAACCAGCCTGACATGATCGAGCCCGTGTTCCCAAAGCCGGAGCCGCCGCCCATACCGGAGTTGAAGAAGCCCGACGACGGCAGGGTTGTCGAGTTCCCAAAGCCGGGCACCGCCGGAACGTTGATGATCGGGATGTCGATGGGCCCGACACTGGTGAGCAGGTCGAAATCCAGCGGAATAGGCTCGGTGCTGATACCCGAGATCGCTACCGCCGGGATGTCCACCGACAAATTGATCGGCAGGACCTCGGACATCGATATTCCTTGGATAAGCGTCGCCGCGATATCGATAGGGGGAATGTTGATGGGAATGGAGTTGCTGAATGATATAGCGTCGAGTGCGATCGGCTCTGTTATTAGGTCGATCGGTATGGTCATCGGAGGAAGCGAGACAATGTCTCCGAGGGGGAAGGGGAAAATACTACCCGATTGGAAACCAACAATTGGCAAGGTAAATGTCACGTTGGTGATTTCGGGAATGAAGAGCGGTCCGACCACGACCGGGCCTGTCGCGATCGTTCCCAGGCTCAGTGCGGAAAGCAGGGTGGCAGCTGGCGCGGTGAAACCGACATTGGCGACGCCGTCGATGCCGATATGAATTGCCGGAATGGGGATGTCCGGCACGATGAATTGATAGTTTGCGTCCCCGGTAACACCCAAATGCAGCGGGGGAAGGATGGTGGTGTCCGGGATGGCGATCGAGCCCACGCTCCCGGTCGAAGTGAAGTGGATCGGGAACTCGGGAATCGTGATTCCGTAGTACAGGCCTGCCAGGCCTTCGTAGTTGCCGCGCCACAGCAGGCCGTTGCTGTAGTTGCCGGTCATGAACGCACCGGTGCCGACGTTGCCCGAGTTGGCAAAACCCGTGTTGGAATCGCCAGTGTTCAACCAACCGGTATTGACACTGCCCGGGTTGAGATCACCGGTATTGGTATCCCCCACATTGAAGTTGCCCGTGTTGTAACTCCCCGGATTGGCCACACCGGTGTTGAAATCACCAACATTGAACAACCCGGTACTACCCACACCCGAGTTACCAACCCCGGTGTTATAACTCCCCGAGTTGAACAGACCCCAGTTACCACTCCCGGAATTAAAGAACCCAACATTATTCGTACCGGTGTTAAACAACCCGATATTACCGCTGCCCGAATTCAACCCACCGATCCCGGTCAGGTTGTTCCCACTAAGCCCAATCCCAATATTACCGGAACCACTATTGGCCAACCCGATATTGCCCTGCCCCACATTGGCAAAACCAACATTGCCACCACCAGCATTACCCCACCCCAAATTGTGGCCCATCAAGCCCGCCAACCCCGCATTGCCCAACCCGAAATTGCCATCGCCGAGATTGCCCAACCCGATATTGCCGTCGCCGACGTTGCCCCACCCCAAATTCCCGTCGCCAACATTGGCCACACCGAAGTTGAAGCCCCCCACATTGCCGCCACCGACATTGAACGAACCCACATCGGCCAACCCGAAATCGACAATCGGACTCTGCTGCAACACGGTCCCGGCCGCCAACAACCCCGACAACTGCTGACCCACATTGCCAAACCCCGACACCACCGCCGGGGTCCCCACACCCAGCACGCTGGTGTTGTACAACCCCGAAACCCCCGAACCGAAGTTCAACACACCCGACGACAGCGACCCAGCATTCAACAAACCCGAACCCGCACCCGCCACCATGTCGTGGGCCTGGTTGAACCAACCCGACATCCCCGAACCGAAATTCCCGAACCCCGACACCCCACCGGCACCAGAATTAAAGAACCCCGACGACGGCGCCACCGTCGTATTCCCAAACCCCGGAACCGCCGGAACATTAATAATCGGAATCGGGATCGGGCCGATCTCAGCGACGCCTTTGAAGGTCGCCGGAACGGTGTCGATAGTGAACCCGCTGGGCAGCAACGTGAACGCGTCCAGCCCTCCGGAGAGATTGGTGACGCCTGCCGACGCTTTCGGGAATTCGAGTCCTGTCGGAGAGAAGAAGGTGAAAGCGTCATTCCCGCCAGACAAGCCCACGGTGACCGGAGTTTGGGCAGGAATGGTGAAGCCATTCGGGAAAAGGATCAAGGGGGTGCTGTCCAGGTTGAAGGCCACCGATAATGGACCGTAGCCTCCGGTGATCCCGTAGAGATTAATGACGATGCCATCCCCAAGATTCAGATCCAGAACTTGGGTGTGGAAACTTGCTAGGCGTACAAGCGGCTGCTTGAAGATGATGGGTCCGATATCGGCGTTGATGTGTCCGGTCAGTTCGTGAAAGAGCACAGTCGGCGCGACGGTGACTTGGCTGAGGTCGACGGATCCCGCGGCGTCGATCGGGATGGCGGGGACGGTGATGGGCGGAACGGTGAACGGGCCCAGGCCGACGGATGCATTAGTGATGTCGAAGTGGAGAGCGGGGACCGGAATGGGCGCGACGTGCAGCGGGCCCGCACCGCCGGTTGCATGTACGGTGATCGGGAATTGGGAAATGGTGGGCCCGAAGTAGGCACCGAATAGGCCTTCGTAGTTGCCGCGCCACAGCAGGCCGTTGCTGTAGTTGCCGGTCATGAACGCACCGGTGCCGACGTTGCCCGAGTTGGCAAAACCCGTGTTGGAATCGCCAGTGTTCAACCAACCGGTATTGACACTGCCCGGGTTGAGATCACCGGTATTGGTATCCCCCACATTGAAGTTGCCCGTGTTGTAACTCCCCGGATTGGCCACACCGGTGTTGAAATCACCAACATTGAACAACCCGGTACTACCCACACCCGAGTTACCAACCCCGGTGTTATAACTCCCCGAGTTGAACAGACCCCAGTTACCACTCCCGGAATTAAAGAACCCAACATTATTCGTACCGGTGTTAAACAACCCGATATTACCGCTGCCCGAATTCAACCCACCGATCCCGGTCAGGTTGTTCCCACTAAGCCCAATCCCAATATTACCGGAACCACTATTGGCCAACCCGATATTGCCCTGCCCCACATTGGCAAAACCAACATTGCCACCACCAGCATTACCCCACCCCAAATTGTGGCCCATCAAGCCCGCCAACCCCGCATTGCCCAACCCGAAATTGCCATCGCCGAGATTGCCCAACCCGATATTGCCGTCGCCGACGTTGCCCCACCCCAAATTCCCGTCGCCAACATTGGCCACACCGAAGTTGAAGCCCCCCACATTGCCGCCACCGACATTGAACGAACCCACATCGGCCAACCCGAAATCGACAATCGGACTCTGCTGCAACACGGTCCCGGCCGCCAACAACCCCGACAACTGCTGACCCACATTGCCAAACCCCGACACCACCGCCGGGGTCCCCACACCCAGCACGCTGGTGTTGTACAACCCCGAAACCCCCGAACCGAAGTTCAACACACCCGACGACAGCGACCCAGCATTCAACAAACCCGAACCCGCACCCGCCACCATGTCGTGGGCCTGGTTGAACCAACCCGACATCCCCGAACCGAAATTCCCGAACCCCGACACCCCACCGGCACCAGAATTAAAGAACCCCGACGACGGCGCCACCGTCGTATTCCCAAACCCCGGAACCGCCGGAACATTAATCCCCTGGATCGGAACCGGACCGATAGTGACGCCGGCTCCGACATTCAGCGGAATGCGATCAATCGTGATCGCAGGGGTGCTGAAAGCGTCGATTTGACCATCGATATCGATCGTCAGCGGGATTGCGCTGGTCGGAATGGTGAATCCCGGAATGGTGAAACCGGGAGTGCCCACGAACGTGTTAGCAAGCAGGTCAATTCTGGGGATTGTCAGGTAGTTCGGGAACAGGGTGATAGTGGGGGTGTGCCAGTCGAGAACCAGAGGGAACTGATCAATTCTAGTGTCGATAGTGGTCGGACCGGCTGAAAGAATAATAGAGCTGTCAGCATCATTAGTTATGGTAATGTTGGGAATATTGATTACCCCTAAGCCCGCTAGTGGGCCGATCGGGAATGTGGTGTTGAATATCTGGGTGCCGAAGAGCACCGCATAGGAGATGGTGAGGGGGCCAACTCCAATAGGAATCCCGAAGCCCCCGCCGATTGGGGGGACGGTGATGTCCGGTACCACGAGTGGTCCGAATTCGAAGGTGTGGTGGATGTTCAGCGGGATGGTGGGAAGGATCTGGATGGGCTCGAGGGTGATGGGCCCGATCCCGGTGTTTAGGTCGAGCCCAATCGGGATTGCCGGAATGCTGGTTCCGGCGGACAGCCCGAACAGGCCCTGGTAGTCGCCTACCCACAGCACGCCGTTGCTGTAGTTGCCTCTGATCAGGGCGCCGGTGTTGACATCGCCCGAGTTCGCGAAGCCGGTATTGATGTTGCCGGTGTTCAGCCAGCCGGTGTTGGTATTACCCGGGTTGAAGTCGCCGGTGTTGAAGCTGCCCGGGTTGAAGCTGCCCGTGTTCAAATTGCCGGCGTTCGCCACACCGGTGTTGAAATCACCCGAGTTGAACATCCCGGTACTGGCCATCCCGGAATTGCCGATACCGGTGTTGTAACTGCCCGAGTTGAACAACCCGAAATTCCCGGTCCCAGAGTTAAAGAAGCCGACGTTGCCGGTCCCCGAGTTGAACAGACCGATATTGCTGGCCCCGGAGTTCAACGGCCCGATCCCGGTCAGGTTATCCCCGACCAACCCGATCCCGATGTTGCCGGTCCCGTTGTTGGCCAACCCGACATTGCCCACGCCGAGGTTACCGAATCCAAAGTTTCCGCTGCCGGCATTGCTCAGGCCGATATTGCCAAGGCCCGGTAGGCCCGCGGCCAGCCCAGAATTGCCGAACCCGATATTGGTGCTACCGAAATTCCCGAAACCGACGTTGCCGCCGCCGATGTTGCCCAGCCCCAAATTCCGCCCGCCGACGTTGGCCGCACCGAAGTTAAAGTCGCCGATATTGGCCGAGCCGATATTGCCATTGCCAACATTGGCCAATCCGGCATTAAAACTGAGTGTCTTCGGAGCGGTGAGCAAAGCATTGAAGAATTCACCCAGCAGACCACCCGGCGAGCCGGCGACCGCCTGCGCCGTCGGGCCAAACGCCTGCAACGCGGACACTGCCGCCGAGGCGCCGCCGTGATAGCCGGCCATTGCGGCCACATCCTGGGCCCACATCAGCTCGTACTCGGCCTCAGCCGCGCCAATCGCGGCCGTGTTTTGACCGAACACATTTGTCAACGCCAACGACGTCAACACCGCCCGATTGGCCGCCACCACCATTGGGTCCACCGTTGCGGCCAACGCCGCCTCAAACACACCCACCAGCGCCCTGGCCTGCCCGGCCGTGGCCTCCGCCGCGGCCGCTGCCGCGTTCAACCAGCCCGCATACGGGGCGGCCGCGGCCGCCATCTCCGCCGCCGCCGCGCCCTGCCATGACCCAGCGGCCAAACCGGCGGTCACCGACCCGAAAGAAGTGGCCGCCGACCCCAGCTCGGCGGCCAACCCGTCCCACGCCGCCGCGGCCGTCAGCAAAGGACCCGACCCCGCACCGCTGTGCAGCAGCACGGAATTGATCTCCGGAGGCAGCACCTGAAAGTTCACCGGCCCCGACCTCTCAGCAGGTGTACGCGTAGAATCGTCCCACCACAACGCGGTGAGCGTCGGCATTTCTGCGATGTCGGTCGTTGCCGGCGACTGGTCAAAGCCCGGGTCACCCCTTGTGTGCTGATCCTCGTACGGGCAAACACCGGATCTGTGCCCGCCGTCGTCAACAACGTGACCCGTCAGTGGCGATCACCCATGCGCAGGAGTCATCCTGCGCATCCATTGCGCCGACGTGTGCCCTCTACTGCCCTCTACTCCACTACTGTCGCTACGATCGCACTTCCCATCACGCTGGCTAAAGGGCAAATTTCCCAACGAATGCCAGGGGGGGCGGGCAAAATGCACATCTTGTCCACGGTGGGCGCCGATATCTTTTCGCACCGTTTATCCCGTCGCGGTCTTCTCCCTGATGTCGGATTGGCGGGCCGCGAAGGTCCCGCACCCCAGGGGATCGCCGTCAGAAGTTGAGACCCGAGTACATCAACCGATCGGGGTCATACTTCTGCCGGATCTCGGTAAGCCGAGACAGATTTGAACCGAAGTATCGCGACGGCGCGGTGTTGGCTTCCAAATAGTTGACATAGCCGCCAACCGAGAACTGTTGCACCGTTTGGTGCGCGGTGCTGATCCATTTGTTGGCAGCGGCTGCTTGGCTGCTGCCGGGTGTCTCGACGTACCAGGACACTACCGCGGCCTGGCGACGCCATGGGAAAGCGGTAGCGCTGGGGTCGACGTCACCGACTGCGCCGGAAAGCGGATCGATGATCGCCGCCGCCTGTCCGGACGCCGGCGGCCACTTTCCAATCGCGGTGACAATCGCCTGTGCTGCAGCCGGATTGAGGTTACCGATGACATCGGATCCGGCCACGAAGCCGCGCGGCGCACTGGTCGGGCTGCCCCCGGCCAGATAGGTCACCAGGTCCATATAGCCCAGTGTCTTGATCTCGACCCCGGTAGGTTGCACACCGGCCGCGGATTTGAGCGCATCGGCCACTGCTCGACCCGAACCGGCCGGACACACGGCCAGCACGTGGCAATTGGCCTTGGATGAGCCGACCGACATGTCCATCAGCGCCCACGTATCGCGGTCGGCCGATGCCAGCCAGGTCTGCCAGCCGGAAAGCACCTGGGCCGCCGACGACGGGGTGAAGTCGACGCGGACCACGTCAGCGTCGGCCGTTGGGAACGTTGTGAAGGTCATCGACGTGGTGACGCCAAAGTTGCCACCACCGCCGCCACGCAGGGCCCAGAACAGATCGGGGTGCTCGTCAGCGGATGCGGTGACGGTTTGACCGGTGGGCAACACGACGGTCGCTGACTTAAGCGCATCACAGGTTAGGCCGGCGCGGCGGGAATCGGCACCGAGTCCGCCGCCAAGGGTCAGGCCAGCGGTGCCGACTGTCGGGCAGCTGCCGGTGGGGATCGTCCGCCCGGCGGGGGCCAACGCCTTGTGCACCTCGTATAGACCGGTCGCGGCCGGCATCGTGACGTTACCGGTGGCACCGTCGAAATTCACTCCGCCAGGCAACCCGCGCAGGTCGATAACCATGGCGCCGCCTGCGGTCGACGCGCCGATGTAGGAATGGCCGCCACTGCGCGGGGCGATCTTGAGTTTGTTGGCGGCAGCGAACGCAACCGCCTTCTCGACGTCTGCCTGCGAAGCAACCGCGATCACCGCGGCCGGGTTTGAGCCGTTGTAGCGCGTATTGAACAC
This sequence comes from Mycobacterium basiliense, assembly GCF_900292015.1. Classification (NCBI taxonomy): domain Bacteria; kingdom Bacillati; phylum Actinomycetota; class Actinomycetes; order Mycobacteriales; family Mycobacteriaceae; genus Mycobacterium; species Mycobacterium basiliense. The sequence continues at coordinate 1,139,097 of NZ_LR130759.1, read as the reverse complement.
CTGCTTACCGGAAGTGAAGGAGGCTCCGCTCGACGGGAGCAGGACGCGGCCCTCGATGGCGGAGGCCAGCCCGGACCAGTCGCCGACCGTGTCCGCGCGGGCCCGCACCGAACCGAACAGCGCCGAGGTCGCCACCGCTCCGACGGTGCCGCGAAGAAACGTCTGGCGAGAGATCATGGACCGCATTGTCGCCCATCGCGGTGGCCAAACAGACTGTCGTACAACGTGTCGCGAAACAGCGTGACGCGATCGTGTCGTTTCCAGGCACGCCTGGTAGCCACGGCCGGAAGTGAGCAACGCGATCATGGGTCGGCCACACCACACGGCGAGACAAGCGGCACATGGAGCGCAAACCTTGACAGCATCGTGTCCGCAATGTGACGGCCATGCGCGAAGGTTCCTGTGAGTGCTTGATTCTTAAGAGTGCTGTGAAGCGCGCCGGAAGGCTTTGGTGCGTGGTCGATACGGACGGGGGAACCGTGCTCAACGCCTGGCGCCATCAGCCACTGACCATTCGTCTGCTAGCGGTGTCCGCGGGCGTGCTCACCGCAGCGGCAGCATTCGCCGCGCCGGCCGATGCCGATGCCATCGATGACAAGTTCATCACCGCACTCAACGACGCCGGCGTCAACTACGGCGACCCAGGAAACGCGGTGGCGTTGGGTCAGGCCGTATGTCCGATGCTCGCCCAGCCCGGTGGATCGTTCAACGCGGCGGTATCTACCGTGGTCGCGCGCACCAGCGGCATGTCCAAGCCGATGGCGGCGGCCTTCACCAGTATTGCGATTTCGACGTACTGTCCGCAGGTGCTGTCGGGTGCGGCCAACGGCGACCTATCCGCCCTGCAGCAGATACCGGGTGTGCCGGCGTTTTGAGGGTCAGCCCGTACCCAACGGGTCGATCGTTGAGGCGATGTAGACCATCGCCGCGCCGACCAGCGTCATGGTGACAAAGTCGGTGCCCTTGCTGCGCACCACCAGCAGCCCGGCGCGATCGTCGGACAGCACCAGCCGCAGCGCCGCTGCCACACCCACGCCGATACCGATCAACAACGAACCTCGGCGCCAGAAATTGGCCCCGGCCAGCACGAACGCCACCGTGAAGATCAGCCCGACGAGCAGGATGGGCCACTGGGCGCGCAGCGCGCGCCCGAAATAGGCCCTGGCGGTCATTGCCGCTCGGCCAACTCGACAACGTTGGTCAGCAGGAATGCACGAGTTAGCGGGCCGACGCCACCGGGATTCGGCGATATATGGCCGGCGACCTCCCATACATCGGGATGGACGTCGCCAACCAGGCCGTCGTCGGTGCGGCTAACGCCGACGTCGACGACCGCGGCGCCGGGACGCACCATGTCGGCAGTGAGCATATGCGGCACACCGACGGCCGCGACGATGATGTCGGCCTGTCTGGTCAGTGCGGGCAAATCGCGGGTTCCAGTGTGGCACAACGTCACCGTCGCGTTCTCCGCGCGACGGGTCAGCAACAGCCCTAACGGGCGGCCCACCGTCACACCACGGCCGATCACCACCACGTGCGCCCCGGCGATGGGGAGCTGGTAACGCCGCAGCAGGTGCACGATGCCGCGCGGAGTACAAGGCAGCGACGCCGGGGTATTGAGAACCAGCCGGCCCAGGTTGGTGGGGTGCAGCCCGTCGGCGTCCTTGTTGGGGTCGACGCGCTCCAGAGCCGCGTTCTCATCGAGCTGCTTCGGCAGCGGCAGCTGCACGATATATCCCGTGCAATCGGGGTTGGCGTTCAATTCGTCGATGGTGTCGTTGAGCGTGGCCGTGGAGATGTCGGCGGGCAGGTCGCGGCGGATCGAGGTGATGCCGACCTTCGCGCAATCGGCGTGCTTACCGCGCACGTAGGTCTGCGAGCCCGGATCGTCACCGATCAGGATGGTGCCCAGTCCGGGAGTGCGGCCGGATGCAGCTAGCGCCGCAACCCGCTGCTTCAGGTCGACGAAGATGTCGTCTCGGGTGGCCTTGCCGTCCAGCGTGATTGCGCCCACGCCAGACAGTCTGGCACGGCCGCCGCGGAGCCAATGACGGCGGCCCGCGCGCGTAGGCTCCTGCTATGTCCCCTGCCCCGGACGTACTTAGCCCCGCCAAGCTGGGCCCCCTTACCCTGCGCAACCGAGTCATCAAGGCGGCAACCTTCGAAGCGCGTACGCCCGATGCGCTGGTGACCGACGACCTGATCGAATACCACCGGCAGCCCGCCGCCGGCGGGGTCGGCATGACCACCGTTGCCTATTGCGCGGTCTCCCCCGGCGGGCGCACCGGTGGCGAACAGATCTGGATGCGCCCGGAGGCGGTGCCGGGGCTGCGCCGACTCACCGAGGCGATCCACGCCGAAGGTGCGGCGGTCAGCGCGCAGATCGGCCACGCAGGGCCGGTGGCCGATGCCCGCTCCAACAAGGCGACCGCCCTGGCGCCGGTTCGGTTCTTCAATCCGATCGCGATGCGGTTTGCCAAGAAGGCCAGCCGGGATGACATCGACGACGTGCTGGCCGCGCATGCCGGCGCCGCACGTTTAGCGGCCGAGGCGGGCTTCGACGCGGTCGAGATCCATTTAGGCCATAACTATTTGGCGAGCGCTTTTCTATCTCCACTGATCAACCGCCGAACCGACGAGTTCGGCGGATCGCTGCAGAACCGGGCAAAGGTTGCGCGCGGATTGGTGCTGGCGGTTCGCCGGGCGCTGGACAACGAGGGAATGCGGCAGATGGCGGTGACCGCCAAGCTCAACATGGCCGACGGCGTTCGCGGCGGCATCAGCACCGAGGAGTCGCTGACCACCGCCACGTGGCTGCAGGAAGACGGCGGATTGGACGCGATCGAACTCACCGCGGGCAGTTCCCTGGTCAACCCGATGTACTTGTTCCGCGGCGACGCGCCGGTCAAGGAGTTCGCAGCCGCCTTCAAACCCCCGATGCGCTGGGGAGTGCGGATGATGGGCAAGAAGTTCCTGCGCGAATACCCCTATCGCGAGGCCTATCTGCTGCGCGATGCTCGCCTGTTTCGCGCCGAGCTGACGATGCCGCTGATCTTGCTGGGTGGCATCTCCAACCGCGAGACCATGGACCTGGCGATGGCCGAGGGATTCGAGTTCGTGGCCATGGCGCGGGCGCTACTGGCCGAACCCGACCTAATCAAGCGGATCGCCGCCGACGGCAGCCGTGTGCAGTCCGCCTGCACGCACTGCAATCAGTGCATGCCGACCATCTACAGCCGGACACGCTGTGTGGTCACCGGGGCGCCGCACGCGACCGACGCGCCCTGATTCCCGCGCTGGCCGTCCGTTCGCTGGTGCGGGACCGGGGTAGGTAGACGGGGTCGCAGTGCACGGGCCTGCGCGATGAGTTGGGCGGGTATGCGCGGCGGATCAAGGGAAACAAAAAGCTTAGATACAGTTGATTTCGATGCCCCAACCTGCCTCACCAGCGCTGACCGTTCGCTGTGACGGGTCACAACGCACCTTCGCGGCGGGCCATGACGTGGTAGTCGGACGCGACTTGCGTGCCGATATGCGAATCACCCATCCGCTGATCTCGCGTGCGCATCTCCTACTCCGCTTCGAGCAGGGCCGCTGGCTGGCGATCGACAACAATTCGCTGAACGGTACGTATGTCAACGGTCGCCGGGTGCCGCTGGTCGAGATTTATGACGGCCAGACCCTCAACATCGGAAATCCCGACGGGCCGCTGCTGACCTTCGAGGTCGGGCGCCACGCGGGGATGGCCGGGCGCCCGCCCCGGACCGAGTCCATGCGCATCGTCGCGCCCGCAGCCCGGTCGTCGGGTCACTACCCCACCCAGCTGGCTCCGCCATCGACTACACATCAAGCCGATTGGCCCTCGCCGCCAACCAGCCGGCTACGTCCCGGCCCGCCGCCGCCCCCGACGGAAATCGCGGGGCAACCCATGTACCCCAGCAGCTCCGCTCCGTGGCCACCAGCCGGGTATCCGAGCACCGCACCACCGCCGTCGTCGACCCACTTCGCACCCGCGCCACCCCGTACCGGGCTGCACCCGCCACCGCCACCGCCACCCGGGTCCAGCACCGCCAAGCCAACCGAAGTGGCAAATCTTGCTACGAAGATGTTCCATGCCCTGCGGCCCCGGGGCGGGACACCCGAGACACCGGCCGGCTCCGTCACCATCGGCCGCGCCACCGACAACGACATCGTCATCCCGGACGTCTTGGCGTCCCGTCACCACGCATTCCTCACGTTGACGCCGCTGGGCACCGAGATCCGCGACGCACACAGCGTCAATGGCACCTTCGTCAACGGCGTCCGGGTGGGCTCGGCGGTGCTGACGGAAGGCGACGTGGTCACCATCGGCAACGTGGACCTGACGTTCACCGGGGGCACTCTGATCCGGAGAACCGAAGCGGCGGCCCGCACCGGCGGCTTAGAGGTCAAGTCGGTGTGCTTCTCGATCGACGGCAAGCAACTTCTCGATCACATCTCGCTGACCGCCCGTCCCGGTTCACTGACCGCGATCATCGGCGGGTCCGGCGCCGGCAAGACCACGCTGTCCCGGCTGATCGCCGGATACACCAGCCCCAGCTCGGGAACAGTGACCTTTGAGGGCCACAACATCCACGCCGAATACGCGTCCATGCGCAGCAGGATCGGGATGGTGCCGCAGGACGACGTGGTGCACCGCCAACTGACCGTCAATCAAGCGCTCGGTTACGCCGCCGAACTGCGGCTACCGCCCGACACCAGCAAAGCCGACCGCGCGCAGGTGGTCGCCCAGGTGCTCGAGGAACTCGAGCTGACCAAACATGCCGACACCCGCGTCGACAAGCTGTCGGGTGGACAGCGCAAACGCGCGTCGGTCGCCCTCGAGCTACTCACCGGGCCGTCTTTGCTGATCCTCGACGAACCGACCACTGGCCTGGACCCGGCGCTGGATCGGCAAGTGATGCTGATGCTGCGTCAACTGGCCGACGCCGGTCGCGTGGTGCTCATCGTCACACATTCGGTGGCCTACCTCGACGTATGCGATCAGCTGCTGCTGGTAGCTCCCGGTGGCAAGACGGCCTTCCTGGGTGCGCCCAGCGAGATCGGCCAGGCCATGGGCACCACCAACTGGGCCGACATCTTCACCAAGGTGGGCGCCGACCCCGACGAAGCCAATCGCCGTTTCCTGGCCCAGAAAGAGGCCCAGCCGGCTGTGCCGTCGGAAGCCAGTCCCGCGGTCGACCTGGGCGAACCGGTGCACACCGACGTGCTGCACCAGTTCTCCACGGTGGCCCGCCGGCAGGTTCGCCTGGTCGTGTCCGACCGCGGCTACACGGTGTTTCTGGCCCTGCTGCCCTTTCTGATCGGATTCCTTACCCTCACCGTTCGCGGCAAGACCGGATACGGCATGTCGGATCCGCTCGGCAACAACCCGGCCCAGCCCGACCAGATTCTGGTGATGCTCAACGTCGGCGCCGTGTTCATGGGTACCGCGTTAACGATCCGTGACCTGATCGGTGAGCGTCCCATCTTCCGCCGTGAACAGGCAGTGGGCTTGTCGACGGCGGCCTACCTGGGCGCCAAAATCGTGGTGTTCTGCGCGTTTGCCATCGTTCAGGCCGGGATCGCCACTCTGATCTCGGTGATCGGCTGGGGCAAGCCGCTGTCGGACGCCGTGCTGTTGGGCGACGTCAGATTCGAGCTGTTCGTCACCGTTGCCGCGACCTGCGTGGCTTCGGCGCTCCTCGGCATGGCGCTGTCATCACTGGCCCAGTCGCAGGATCAGATCATGCCGATGCTGGTGGTATCGATCATGTCGCAGCTGGTGTTCTCCGGCGGGATGATCTGGGTGACCGACCGATTCCTGCTCGATCAGTTGTCCTGGTTCACCCCCGCCCGCTGGGGATTCGCGGCATCGGCGTCGACGATCGACACCCACCGCCTGGTGCCGGGGCCGACGGACCCCAAAGACCAACACTGGGACCACAAGGCCAGCGCGTGGCTGTTCGACATGGCCATGCTTGCGGTGTTGTCCATCGCCTATACCGCGGCGGTGTGGTGGAGAATTCGGCTCAAGCGCCGCTGATGCGCACAACTAATCTCCGACACGCGCAACTAATCTGATGTGGTGACTGGAGCTCAGCGTCCGGTGCTGACGGTTCGGTCTGACCGGTCGCAACGTAGCTTCGCCGCCGGCCCGGACGTGATCGTCGGCAGCGACCTGCGCGCCGACTTGCGCGTCGCGCACCCGCTGATCGACCGCGCGCACCTCCTGGTGCGCTTCGAGCAGGGGAGCTGGATCGCGATCGACAACAATTCGCAGCACGGGATATTCGTCAATGGCCGTCGGGTCCCACTGGTCGACATCCAAGACGGCCTGGCCATCAACCTCGGTAGGCGCGACGGGCCGCAAATCACCTTCGAAGTCGGACACCACCGAGGCCTGATCGGGCTGCTTCCGCCGACCGAGAACCACACGGTGGCCGACCCATCCAGCCATCCGCGGCCCGGCGCCGAGCCGTCACCACCATCCCCGCCGCGACCGCCGTTACGACCCATGCCGCCCCCAGATCTGCCGCCGGGCCCCGTCGCCGGCGTCCGGCCCACGTCGGCCTCGACGGCCCTTCCGATCCCCCCGCCCGCCCCGCACATGAGCCCCGCTCCGGCGACTCCTTGGCCGACCAGGACGGTCTATGTCCTGGGCGCGGATTCCGAGCTGGCGCCGCCGGTCGCGGCCGCCGCATCGATCGGGCGCGCGGCCGACAACGACATCGTGGTTTCCGATGTGCTGGCTTCGCGGCACCACGCATTCCTGACCCCGACACACCTGGGTATCGAAATCCGCGACGCGCACAGCATCAACGGAACCTTCGTCAACGGGATCCGGGTGGGGTCGGCGATTCTGCGCGAAGGTGACGTGGTCACCATCGGCAACGTCGACCTGGCATTCACCGGCGACACCTTGGTGCGCCGCACCGAAGCGGCCACCCGCGCCGGTGGACTCGAGGTCAGCGCGGTCGGCTTCGGCGTCGGCGGGGACACCCTGCTCGAGAATGTTTCGCTGACCGCGCCGCCGGGCTCACTAACCGCCGTCATCGGTGGATCCGGCGTAGGCAAGACCACGCTGGCGCGGCTGGTCGCCGGCTACACCAGCCCCACCTCGGGCACGGTGACCTTCGAGGGCCACAACATCCACGCCGACTACGCATCCTTGCGCAGCAGGATCGGGATGGTCCCCCAGGACGACGTTGTGCACCGGCAGCTCACCATCAACCAGGCCCTCGGCTACGCCGCTGAGCTGCGGTTGCCGCCCGACACGAGTAAACAGGATCGCGAGCAGGTGGTCGCCGGGGTGCTCGAGGAGCTGGGGCTCACCGAGCAGGCCGATACCCGGGTCTCCAAGCTGTCCGGCGGCCAACGCAAACGCGCATCGGTGGCACTGGAACTACTCACCGGACCGTCGCTGCTGATCCTCGATGAGCCCACCTCGGGCCTGGACCCGGCGCTGGACCTGCAGGTCATGACGATGCTGCGACAACTGGCCGACGCCGGCCGAGTGGTGCTGGTGGTTACCCATTCGCTGACCTACCTGGATGTCTGCGATCAGGTGTTGCTGATGGCTCCCGGGGGTAAGACCGCCTACCTCGGCCCCCCCGACCAAATCGGGCGCGCGATGGGCACCACCAATTGGGCCCAGATCTTTGCGAAGGTGGGCGCCGACCCCGATGAGGCCAACCGCCGCTTCCTGGCCCAGCACCGGCCCGCACCGGCGGCGCAGACGAAAAAGCCCGCCGATTTGGGTGCCCCGGCGCACACCAGCGTGTTGCGCCAGTTCTCCACGATCACGCGTCGACAAGTGCGCCTGGTCATCGCCGACCGCGCCTACTTCACGTTCCTGGCAGTCCTGCCGTTCATTCTGGGTGCGCTGTCACTGACGGTGCCGGGAGACACCGGGTTCGGTATTGCCCAACCGACCAGTCAGACCCCCGACGAAGCCGCACAAATTCTGAATCTGCTCAGCGTTGCCGCGGTCTTCATGGGTACCGCGCTGACCATTCGTGATCTGATCGGTGAGCGCGCCATTTTCCGTCGCGAACAGGCCGTCGGTTTGTCGACCTGGGCCTACCTCAGCGCCAAGGTGTCGGTGTTCTGCGCGTTCGCCGGCATCCAAGCGGCGATCGCGACCGGCATTGTGCTGCTGGGTAAGGGCGCGCCGACACAGCACGCGGTGCTGCTCGGCAACCCGAGTGTCGAGCTGTACACCACCGTCGCGGCGACCTGTATGGCATCGGCGATTCTCGGATTGGTGTTGTCCTCGATCGCGCGGTCCAACGAGCAGATCATGCCGCTGCTGGTGGTCTCGCTCATGCTGCAGCTGGTGCTCGCGGGAGGCGTGGTACCCGTGACCAATCGGATCTTCCTTGACCAGCTGTCGTGGCTGACGCCGGCCCGCTGGGGCTACGCCGCCTCGGCGGCCACGGTTAACCTGCGCGAACTGGTGCCCGGTTCGCTCAGCCCGGAGGACAGCCATTGGACCCACAGCCGCACCGTGTGGCTGTTCGACATGGCGATGCTGGCCGTGCTGTCGGTCGTGTACTGCGGCATTGTGCGATGGCGGATCCGGCTCAAGCGCCACTGACCGATCACTCGTCCAGCCCCCCGTCCAAGCAAAGGCCATGTGCCAGGGAAAACGCCAAGGCCTGCGGGACGTCGACCCGCGTCCCGGCCAGCGACGCGGTCCTCCACAGCGACGGGTCCGCTGTCGCGCCCCGCAGATCGGCGGCGTCCAACTTGGCGCCGGTGGTACGTGCTCCGCGCAGGTCGGCCCCGCGCAGCACGCACTTACGCAAGTCCGCCTCGACCAAGCTGGCCTCCCGCAGCCGGCAGCCACTCAGGTCGACACCACGCAGGTCGTTGCCGGCGAGCACCGCGAGCGTGAAATCGACCTCGTCGAATGTCAACGGCCGCAGCCGGCATTGCACGAACACCGAGCCCAGCATGCTGCACTGCGCAAATGTGCTGTGCCACATCATCGTTCGTTCGAAGGTGCAGTTGCGAAAGGCCGATCCTCGGTGCTCAGATTCGGTCAGGTTGACACCGCTGAAGTCGCACTCGGAGAACACGGCCCGTTCGGTCCGCAACCGGCTGAGATCCTCGTCACGAAAATCCCGGCCGGTGAATTCGCAGTCGAACCACTGCGGCAGGTCCGGTTGCGCGGTCATTAGCGGCCCGCCGAAAACGTCGGCGACAGCCTGGCCAGCGCGTATTCACTGACCTCGATCAGCGCGTCGGTCGCCGATTTGCGATCGCGGGCATCCACCGCGATCACCGGAATGTGCGGGGGCAACGTCAGCGCGTCACGCACCTCAGCCATCGAATACCTCGGTGCACCGTGGAATTCATTGACCGCGACCAGAAATGGCAAGCTGCGGTGCTCGAAGAAATCGACCGCGGCGAAACTGTCCTCCAACCGACGGCAGTCCACCAGAACGATGGCACCGATCGCACCGCGTACCAGGTCATCCCACATGAACCAGAACCGGCGCTGGCCGGGCGTGCCAAACAGGTAGAGCACCAGGTCCTCGGCCAAGGTGATGCGACCGAAGTCCATCGCGACCGTGGTGGTCCGCTTGTCCGGTGTGGCCGCAAGCATGTCGACGCCGAACGACGCATCGGTAACCATCGCTTCGGTACGCAAAGGCATGATCTCCGAAACCGCGCCGACGAAGGTGGTCTTGCCGGCACCGAATCCGCCCGCAATGACGATCTTCGTCGATGCGGTGCGGTGCGGTTCAGAGTGCGCCTCAGAGTGCTTTAAGGCCACGCAGGGTCCTCCCTATGAGTTCGTAGCGCTCATCGCAAGTCGAACGGTCGGTCAAGGTCCTGTGCACCTGAAGGTAATCGGACGTCACCAGATCACCCACCAGGACGCGCGCGACGCCCACCGGCAAATCCAGATGAGCCGAGATCTCTGCCACCGAAGGACTCGAGTGGCCGTCGGCGCACAACCGGATGATCTTGCCTCGCACATCGTTGGGCGGCCACCGACGGACCACACCTGCCTGCAGTGCGTGCACGGGCGCTTCCAGCGGGAGCTCGACATCGGTACCAGTGCGTCCGGCCGTCAGCGTGTACGGGCGGACCAGGTTGGCCTTCCGCAGCGCCGCCGGCGAGGCTAGCGGCGGCTCGCGTCTGTCCATTGCGGCTCTGGATTGGAGCGGCGGGCCGACTGCACAACGCTGCCGACCCGTTCGGCCAGGATGGCCATCTCGTAACCGATCTGCCCGATGTCGCAGCCGGTCACCGCCAACGTCGCCAGATGCGAGCCGTCACCGACCCGCATCAGCAGCAGGAAACCATTCTGCATTTCGACCACCGATTGCAGTACCTGGCCGCCCTCGAATAGCTGCGCGGCGCCGCCGGCCAGGCTGGCCAGCCCGGACGCCACCGCGGCCAACTGATCCGCACGTTCCCGGGGCAGATACTCGCTGGCGGCCACGGGCAGACCATCGACCGACACCAACAGGGCGTGTGCCACCCCGGGTATCTCGCGGGCAAACTTGGACACCAGCCAGTCCAGCGGGCTTTCCGACGTACGAGTGTTCATCGCTGATCGGGTTCCTGCCTGGTGCTGCGGGCATGCGCCCGGCCCGTGTGCACTCCGCCGAAATGGCTGCTTATGGACGAGCGAACCGCGTCCGGATCACGCGCCGAGGTGCCGCGTTGCGGCTGCTGACCGGAATCAAATCCCCCGCCCCGTGGCACCGGCTGATCGTGCGCATCCGGCTCGGCATGGGCCGCTCCTGGCACCAATCGGGCGCCGGGAGTGCGCACCGGCAACCCGTGGTCGGTCCGAGCCTCGATGGGCGCGTCCTGGGCCTCGGCGGCCGCCGACCAGCCGCGGTCCCATACCGACCGCCAATTCAGGTCGGGACTGTGCGCCAGCTCGTGCGGGTCACTCATCATTTCCGACAGCATCCGCCGATAGATCACATCGTCATCGTCGGGTCTCGCCGACACGGTCGGCTCGGACGATTCGGATGCCGCCGGCGCCGCGGTCCGGACCGGCGATGTGGGTGTGACGGGCGGCGGGCTGGCGGCAGGCGGGCGCCGGGCAAAAAAGGCCGAGGTGTCCGATGCCGATGTCGGCTGGCCCGATCGCGGGGCCGGCTCCGCGGCCTGTCCGGGTTCCCGCTGGACGCCGGTTTCCCACCAGGGTGTTTTCAGTTGACGCCGGGGTGGCCGTTGTTGCTGCTCGACCGGCTCGCCCGGGACATCGGTGATGCCGCTGGACCCCGGGCTGCGTCGCGGCAACAAGGCGACCGGCGGCACCGGCTGGCCGGCGCCGCTCTGGTGCGAGGCGACCGCGGCGACAGGTTCGGCGGCATGGGCTGGTGGGGCGCTCGGCGGCGTGACCACAAATGCGCGGGGCGGGCGCGCCCGGGTATCGCCGGACGCCCCCGCATCGCCCGGTCGCTGACCCTCGACCAGCACCGTGCGCGGCAGATAGACCTCGGCGGTGGTGCCGTTGCCCGCTTCGCCGGCGGCCGGGCCGCGCAACCCCACCCGGAGACCGTGCCGGGCGGCCAGCTTGCCCACCACAAAAAGACCCATATGTCGGGCGTTGTCTGGAGTCACGTCACCGCCGGAATGAAGCCGCATGTTGGCCATGCGTCGATCGGAGTCGGTCATGCCCAGGCCGGAGTCCGCGATGCGCAGCAGAGCCCCGCCCTCACTGCCCCGCACCGCCGACACCCGAACCTTCGTGGTGGGCGGCGAATAGCTCAGCGCGTTGTCGATCAACTCGGCAAGAAGATGGATGACACTGCCCGCCGCCGCGCCGATCACCGTGCAGTCGGCGACCCCACCTGTTTCGACCCGCCGGTAGTCCTCGACTTCCGACGCGGCGGCGCTGATCACCGTCGACAGCGGCACCGGATCGCGCTGGTCTCGTGAAATCTGCGCACCCGCCAGCACCAGCAGGTTAGCGCTGTTGCGGCGCAGCCGGGCGGTGAGGTGATCGAGGCGGAACAAGCGGTCGAGGCGGTCGGGATCTTCCTCGTTGCGCTCCAGCCCGTCGATGAGCGACAACTGCTGATCGACCAGTGAACGGCTACGCCGCGACATGGTCTCGAACATATCGTTGACCAGCAATCTCAGCCGCGCTTCGTCGCCCGCCAGTAGGAGGGTCTGGGCGTGCAGTTCATCGACCGCATGGGCGACCTGCCCCATCTCCTCGGTGGTGTAAACGGGTAGCGGCTCGGGGATCGGTTCGGCGCCAGCACGGACTCGGGCGAGCTCTTCCTCGAGGTCGGTGTGGGCGACTTTCAAGGCGCCGTCGCGCAGCATGCGCAGCGGTCTGACCAGTGTGCGTGCCACCAAAAACACGATGACCACCACGACGACGATGGCGCCCAACACCAGCACCGCGTCACGGATGGCGGCGTCGCGTCGACTGGCGGCCTGGGCCTGCACCGACTTGGTCACCGCCCCGGTGGCGCTGGTAATGATCTGTTCGGCGATATCGCGGGTGGTCTGGATCGATCGCAGCAGCTCAGGGTTGTTGACCAGCGCGCTGGCCGGATCCGACATGATGGCCATCCGGGTCACCATTTGTTGCTGCAGATTCTTCGCATCCGGAGAGCCGACACCGAGCAGTTCTGTCATCCCGAACAGCGTGGAGGGCTCGGTTCCGGCCAGCGTAATCATCGCCGTACGCAGTTGCGGCTCGGGAAGATCGGCTCCTCGGGTCACCAGAATTTCTTGCATGGTCATCTGTCCGCGGGAGCCGACTGCGCGGCTCAGGCCCTTAACCTGTGCCCGGATCTGCTCGCTGTCGACGCGTACCGACGCATTGATCGCATCCTCGGCTGTCAACAGCAGCGGTGCGTAGGTAGTGAGCCGATCACGCAATCCAATGCTGTTGGCCAGCACGGCATCCAGCAGCGACTGGCCGCCGTTCAATAGGGTGTTCACCCCGGTGCGCACGTCGGGGATCACGTCGGTATTCGCCAGTCGGGTTTGCAGCTCGTATTTGCGGGCCGCGAAGTTCTTCTTTGCCCCCTCGACGTCACGTCCGGTGGAGCTTGCCAGTAGTGCGACATCCAGGGCCGACATGTATTTGGTGACCGCCGCGATGACGTCGGCGCGGGCATCGGCCAGCCGCAGACTGCTCGAGTTGACCAGCTCACCACGGACTCGCAGCCCACCGAGAACCGCCGCCAACAGCAGCGGAACTAGCGCTATCGCAACGACTTTCCAGACCACCGGCCAGTTGCTCGGGGACCAGGCCGGCGGACGTTTCGGTGCCGCGGGGTGCGCACCGGGGGCAGTGGGCTCGCCGGGTGGAACCGCCCCGACCGGAGTGGTCGGGCGGGTGAACATGGTCATGTGATTGCGGCCGTACGACCGGCCGCAGCCTCAATGTGTCGTGCTCGCAGAAACCAGAGACTCATGCAAACTTTCCACTCAATTTCACCCGCCCGGCAGCTGGGCACCACGCAAACGCCTGGCAATCCGACGAGTATGACAGCCCAAAGCCGAGGTCTCCATAATTGTTACCGAGCAGATAGCCGGTCCCGCAACGGGCTGTGGACCAAATGGGCAAATCCCCGGCTGGTGTGCGCGGCCCCACAATGCGACAACCACCGGCCCGCAGACTTCTAATCAGGCGAGGCGACTTTGTTTTGGCTTGCCGGATTATGCTGTGCTGCAACGATTTTGCCTGGCTCCGGCGGGGCATGCGGCGCGCGGCGCGCGGCCGGCCTACGCCGGCCTGAGCAGGGCGACCAGGAACTGGGAGTCATCGGTGAACGGTCGCAGATCCCAGGTGGACAGCAGCAGATCGGGTACAAATCGCGCATCTGCCGCGTCGTCGAGAAACTGGGTGAATTCGTACTCGCGACCGGCGCCGAAGCCGATCACCGCCCGACCGTCGTCGCGGAGGTGGGCCCGTAATCGGCCCAGCACCTGGACTCGGGTGCTGGGGGCAAGAAAAGTCATGACGTTGCCTGCGGACACGATCACGTCGAACGGCTCGGTGATGCCGCGCGTGCACAAATCGAGTTCGGCGAGGTCGCCGACCAGCCAGTGCGGGCCGGGATGATCCTGCTTGGCCGCCTCGATGAGCTGCGGGTCGACATCGACGCCGACCACGTGGTGACCTGCCGCGACCAGATACCCACCCAACCGACCTGGGCCGCAGCCGGCATCGAGGATGCGGGCGCCGCGGGGCGAAACGGCGTCGACCAGGCGCGCCTCGCCAGCCAAATCCTTGCCGGCCTGCGCCATGGCGCGGAAGCGCTCGATATACCACTGCGAATGTCCGGGATCGGCAGCGACCTTCTGCATCCAGATGCTCTGCTCGACCATGCGAGCATTATCGCAACCGCAAGACCGGCACGGCCGCGCCCGTGGTCGAGCTCGATGAACTCGGCTGAGTCCGCGATTGGCGCACGAGCGCCGAGCCAACACGTTCATGACTCCGGGTAGCGGGAGGAGGGGCTGTTGTGTTCAAGGTGATGTTCTACTCACCGCGCATCGCCCCCAATACCGGCAATGCCATCCGCACCGCGGCCGCGACCGGCTGCGAACTGCATCTGGTGGAGCCACTGGGCTTCGACCTGTCCGAACCCAAGCTGCGACGCGCCGGCCTGGACTATCACGACCTGGCATCGGTCACCGTCCACGAGTCGCTGACCGCGGCATGGAAGGTGCTATCGCCGGCGCGGGTGTTTGCATTTACCACGCAAGCCGCTGTTGCGTTCGCCGACGTCAGCTATCGCGCGGGCGACGTGCTGATGTTCGGGCCGGAGCCCTCCGGGCTGGACGCGGAAACCCTCGCCGACGCGCATATCACCCAGCAGGTGCGGATTCCCATGCTGGCCGGGCGGCGCTCGCTGAACCTGTCCAACGCCGCGGCGGTGGCCGTCTACGAAGCGTGGCGACAGCAGGGCTACCGGGGGGCCCTCTAGGAACCCTGTGAAGTAGCTGTGATGTCACCCCAACACGAGACCGGCTGGCCCGAACCGCAATACGGTCTAGGACAGGGATTTTGGCTCAGCGGCCGAAAGGACGACGATGTCGTACGTGGTGGCGGCCCCCGGGGCGGTAACGGCCGCCGCGGCGCATCTGGCGAGCATCGGCGCGACCGTCGACACGGCGAACTCCGCCGCGGCGATCGCGACCACCCGACTACTCCCCGCGGGCAGCGACGAAGTATCGGTGTCGGTGGCCTCCATGTTTTCCGGCTACGCCCTGACCTATCAGCACGTTGCCGCCCGGGTGACGGCGTTCCATAACGAATTCGTGCGGGCCCTAAACGCGAGTGCGGGCGCTTATACCGCCGCGGAAGGGGCCAACGCCGCGCCACTGCAGACCGTGGAACAAGGCATTTTGCGGGCTGTTAATGCGCCCACCGAGACGCTGCTTGGGCGCCCGCTGATCGGCGATGGCGCCGCCGGGACCGCGGCCAGCCCCAACGGCAGCGATGGCGGGCTGTTGTACGGCAACGGTGGTGCCGGCTTCGACAACAGTGCCACCGCCGGGGCCGCTGGAGGCAATGGCGGTAACGCGGGATTGATCGGCAACGGTGGCGTGGGCGGGACCGGGGGCGCCGGTGGCGCCGGTGGTACCGGCGGCACCGGGGGCTGGTTATACGGCAGCGGCGGCGCGGGCGGCGCCGGCGGCAACGCGGTCGTGGCCGGTGGCACCGGGGGCAACGGGGGCGTTGGCGGCGCGGCCGGGCTGTGGGGTGCCGGCGGCGCGGGCGGACACGGCGGCAGCGGCGTGGCCGGGGCCAACGGTGTCAACCCGACACCCAGCCATGACACGGCGCTCAACGGCGCCGACGGCGACAGCAACATCTACGACGCCGCCAACAACACTGTCTCCGCCACCACCGGCGCCGATGGAACGCCCGGCGGCGCCGGTGTCACCGGCGGCAATGGCGGTGCCGGCGGCCACGCCACCAGCCCGGTCACCAACACGACCGCGACCGGTGCCGACGGCGGCAACGGCGCGCAGGGCGGGCAGGGTGGGGCCGACGGTGGTACGGGCGGGGTCGCCGGCGTCGCCGCGTCCTACAACGGCGTCGCCATCGGCGGCAACGGGGGCAACGGCGGCGCCGGTGGCGCCGGCACGGACGGCCAGGCCGGCAGCGCGGGCGGCGCCGGCGGCGCGGGCGGTCGCGGCGGATGGCTTGTCGGCGACGGCGGCGCCGGTGGCGCCGGCGGTGACGGCGGCGCCGGCGGCAGCGGCGACATCGGCGGTACCGGTGGCGCCGCCGGCTTTACCGGCTCCAACAACGACAGCGCCGCCTCCACCTTGTACGGGGCGTACGGCGGCAACGGCGGCAACGGTGGCGCCGGTGGCAACGGTGGCCATGGCGGCGCTGGTGGCAATGCCGGCGACGGCGGCAGCGGGGGTGATGGGGGGTGGCTGATCGGCAACGGCGGAGCCGGTGGTCAGGGCGGTATCGGAGGCATGGGCGGCGCCGGTGGTTCAGGCGGCTCCGGCGTCGCCGGCGCCCATGGCGGCAACGCTACAAGTTCGATAGCGGCCTTCGGCGGTGACGGCGGTGTGGGTGGCGACGCCGGTCATGGCGGCGGGGGCGGCGACGGCGGCAACGGGGGTCAGGGCGGTGGCGGGGGACGCGGCGGAATGCTCGGCGGTCTGCCGGGCGCAACCGGCAATGGTGGCGCCGGTGGCACCGGTGGTGGCGGGGGCCTGCACGGCTCCTTGGGCACCGGAGGTGACCCCGGCACCGGTGGTGGTCAGGGGGCCGACGGCAACCGCGGCGCCGACGGCCTCGGTGGCGCCGCCTTCGACGGTACCCGCGGCAACGACGGCAGCGCGGGCTGACGAGGCGTCGCCTACCAGCTGTTCCAGTGCGTCACGCTTTCGGCGGGCAGCCGTTTGGCCGGCCGGAAATCGGTGCCTTTGGTGTAGGCAATCGGGAACAGCCCGCCCTGGCTGTACTCCTCGTAGGGAATCCCGAGTATCTCGGCCACCTGTTGTTCGCCATCGTCGAGCAGATGCAGGGTTGTCCAGCACGAGCCCAATCCGCGCGAGCGCAGCGCCAGACAAAAGCTCCACACCGCTGGAAACAGCGAGGCCCAGAAGGACACCCCGCCCAGTGGCGACTTGTCTTCCCGGCCCTGGATGCAGGGCACCATCAGCACTGGCACCTCGTGCATGTGCTCGGCAAGATAGCTCGCGGAATCTCTGATCTTGCCCATCCGCTCACCGCGGGTGTCGCCATCGGGGTACTCGGGTGCCGGTGAGCTGAGGTAGCCGCGCGCATTCGCCAGGTAGACCTCGGCGATCGCTTTCTTCTTGTCCGCGTCCTCGACAAACACCCACTGCCAGCCCTGCGAGTTGGAGCCGGTGGGCGCCTGCAATGCCAGATCGAGGCATTGCATGAGGACTTCGCGCGGCACCGGCTGGTCGAAATCGAGTCGTTTGCGGACCGAGCGGGTGGTGGTCAGGACTTCGTCGACGGACAGGTTGAGGGCCATGAGTGGAGGCTACCCGGCCTGGATTCAGGTCCCTGAGCGTCGAACGGGCTCAAGAGATGCCGGTGACCCGGCTGCCGCGGTGGCCATCGTTAGTCGTGATCGGTCGAAACGGACACGTCCCGCCAGGAGTTGATGTCGGAAGTCAGTTGCTGAATCTTTTCCTCCACCGCCGCAACGCAATCGGTGCCCAGCAGCAGATGCACCGGCGGCTCGGTGGCCGACGCGATGTCAACGATGGCCGCGGCGGCCTTGACCGGATCGCCGGGCTGAGCGTGGTTGACGTCGAGGGCATGGGCGCGCATCGCGCCGGCGGTGGGCTCGTAGTCCGCGATCACGGTTTCTTCGGTGCCCAAGCTGGACACATCGAGGAAGTCGGTTCGGAAGTAGCCCGGCTCAACAATCGTCACCCAGATGCCCAACGGCGCGAGCTCCTTGGCCAGCGCTTCGCTGAACCCTTCCATGGCGAATTTGGTGGAGTTGTAGATCCCCCAGCCGGCCGAGCCGAGCAATCCCCCCACCGAACTGATGTTGATGACATGGCCGGCGCGTTGGCCACGCATTATGGGCAGCACGCCCCGGAGCACGGTCAAGGTGCCAAACACGTTGACTTCGTACACCGCTCGAATCGCAGCGTCGGATGCCTCCTCAACGGCCCCGAGCAGCCCGCGCCCGGCGTTGTTGACCACCACATCGATCCGGCCGAAAGCGTCGACCGCCGCCTGGACTGCCCTTGTTACCTGTTCGGCGTTGGTGACGTCGAGGTCGACGGCAAGCATGCTGCCATCCGCGTCGGGAAGGTGGGTGCGGAGCTGGTCCGCGCGCCGCGCGGTGGCGACCACCCGATCCCCCCGACTCAGGATCGCGCGGGCGATCTCGAGCCCGAACCCACGCGATGCGCCGGTAAGAAACCAGACTTTTTCCGACATCGTTGCTCCTCACCCTCCTCGGACAACTCAAGGCTCTCAGTCTTCCTCCTCAGCGGAAGTCGCGCGAACGGGAACCCACCGTGAGGTTGATGCGCCCCATCCGCTCGGCCACGACGGTGACTGCGCCGCTGGCGTTTTGCACCTGGCCGCGAATCAGCAGCGCCGGGGCGGTATGCGCCAGCTTGCGGTGTCGCGCCCACACCCCCGGGGTACAGAGCACATTGACCATCCCGGTCTCGTCCTCGAGGTTGATGAATGTCACCCCTTGTGCCGTCGCGGGCCGCTGCCGGTGAGTCACCGCACCGGCAATCAGCACCCGGGCGCCGTCGGGCACACCGAGTAGCGCGTCCGCGGGCACTACCCCCATAGCGTCCAGATCCGCTCGCAGAAACTGCGTCGGGTAGCTGTCCGGGGAGATTCCGGTGGCCCACACGTCTGCCGCGGCCAGCTCTAGCTCGCTCATTCCCGGCAGCGACGGGATGTTCGAGGACGAACCCACCCCGGGTAACCGGTCCGGTCGCTGGGTGGCCGCGGCCCCGGCCGCCCACAGCGCCTCTCTCCGCGATATCTCAAAGCAGCTCAGCGCTCCGGCCGTCGCCAGCGCTTCGGTCTGCGGCACCGAAAGCTGCACTCGGGAGGTCAGCTCCAGCAGGGAGCTGAACGCTCCGTTGGTGTTTCGTTCTTTGACCAGCTTCTCGGCGAGGTCGTCACCGATATGGCGGACAGCACCTAGACCCAAACGAACGGCATTCCCAGAATCTTCCAACGTGGCGTGCGCCAGGCTGGCATTGACATCGGGTCCTCGCACCACCACACCGTGCCGACGCGCATCGGCCACCAACGACTGGGGCGAATAGAAACCCATCGGCTGGGCTCGCAGCAGCGCCGCGCAAAACGCGGCGGGATGGTGCAGCTTGAACCACGACGAGTAGAACACCAGCGACGCAAAGGACAGGGCATGGCTTTCGGGGAAGCCGAAATTGGCGAAGGCTTCCAGCTTTTCGTAGATCCGGTCGATCACCTCGTCGTCGGCACCGTGCAACGCGCGCATGCCGTCGTAGAACCGGCCGCGCAGCCGTCGCATACGTTCGGTGGAGCGTTTGGATCCCATGGCGCGCCGCAGCTGGTCGGCCTCGGCGGCGGAAAAACCGGCGCAGTCGACCGCGAGCTGCATCAACTGCTCCTGGAAAAGCGGAACTCCCAAGGTCTTGTGTAATGCCGACTCCATGGAGGGATGTTCGTAGACGACCGGGTCGATGCCGTTGCGCCGCCGGATGTAGGGGTGCACCGACCCGCCCTGGATGGGCCCGGGCCGGATCAGCGCGACCTCCACCACCAAGTCGTAGAACACCCGAGGCCGCAGCCTGGGCAGGGTGGCCATCTGCGCGCGGGACTCCACCTGGAACACGCCGACGGAGTCGGCGCGCGCCAGCATTTCGTACACCGCCGGTTCGGCGAGGTCTAGCCGGGCCAGGTCTACCTCGATGCCCTTGTGCTCGGCCACCAGGTCTATGGCGTAATGCAGCGCCGAAAGCATGCCCAGCCCGAGCAGATCGAACTTCACCAAACCGATTGCCGCACAGTCATCTTTGTCCCACTGCAAGACGCTGCGATTCTCCATGCGCGCCCATTCCACCGGACACACGTCGGCAATCGGACGGTCGCAGATCACCATGCCGCCGGAATGAATACCCATATGCCGTGGCAGGTTGCGGATCTGGTTCGCCAGGTCGATCACCTGCTCAGGGATGCCCTCAACATCGGCGGCCTGACCATTCCAGTGACTTATCTGCTTACCCCATGCGTCCTGCTGGCCCTGGGAGAAGCCCAGGGCGCGAGCCATGTCGCGCACCGCGCTGCGCCCGCGGTAAGTGATGACGTTGGCGACTTGAGCGGCATAGTCGCGGCCGTATTTGTCGTAGACATACTGGATGACCTTTTCGCGCTGATCCGACTCGATGTCGATGTCGATGTCGGGTGGCCCATCGCGGGCGGGCGACAAAAAGCGCTCGAACAGTAACTCGTTGGCTATCGGGTCAACGGCGGTGACACCGAGGGCATAACACACGGCGGAGTTGGCCGCCGATCCCCTACCCTGGCACAAGATGTCGTTGCGTCGGCAAAACTGGGTGATGTCGTGCACCACCAGGAAATATCCTGGAAATCTCAGTTGTGCAATAACTTTCAGCTCATGTTCGATCTGGAGATAGGCCCTCGGCGACCGTTCGGCAGGTCCGTAGCGGTCACGGGCGCCCGCCATCACCAACGAGCGCAGCCAGCTGTCCTCGCTATGCCCATCGGGTACATCGAACGGCGGCAACTGCGGCGCGATGAGCGCCAACCCGAATGCGCACTGTTCACCAAGCTCGGCAGCGGCGGTTACCACCTCGGGCCGCTGCGCGAACAGCCGGGCCATCTCCTCGCCGGATCGCAGATGGCAACCACCTAGCGGGGCCAGCCATCCGGCGGCCGAGTCCAGGGATTGCCGGGCCCGGATCGCCCCCATCGCCATGGCCAACCGACTGCGGGCGGGGTGGGCGAAATGGGCCCCGGTAGTGGCGACGACGCCGACACCAAAGCGCGGCGCCAGACCGGCTAGCACCGCGTTGTGTTCGTCGTCGACCGGGTGACCGTGATGGGTCACCTCGATGCTGACCCGGCCGGCGGTGAATCGGTCCACCAAGTCGGCCAGTGCACGCTGCGCCGCATCCGGTCCGCCTTGAGAAAGCGCTTGGCGCACATGCCCTTTCCGGCATCCCGTCAGTATGTGCCAGTGCCCGCCCGCCGCCTCGGTCAGCGCATCGAGGTTATAGCTCAGCTTGCCCTTCTCGCCTCCGGCCAGATGAGCGGCGGCCAGTTGCCGGGATAGCCGCCGGTACCCTTCCGGGCCACGGGCCAGCACCAACAGATGGGGGCCGGGTGGATCGGGTTGCTCGGTGCGGGCCGCAATTCCCAGGGACAGCTCGGCGCCGAATACGGTATCGACGCCGAGCTCGCGGGCCGCTTCGGCGAACCGTACCGCCCCATACAGGCCGTTATGGTCGGTTAGCGCCAGGGCACGCAAATCCAGCCGGGCGGCTTCCTCGACCAACTCCTCGGGCGTGCTGGCGCCATCGAGAAAGCTGTAGGCCGAATGCGCGTGCAGCTCGGCATATGCCACGGACGACGCAACCGATGAGGTGGCCCGGCTGTCACCCGGCTGGGGCGCATAGGTCCCACGCTTGCGTGACAACGGGCCATCCCACTCAGTTTCGACTGCCGAGCCGGCTCCATCCGGCGTACCGGCATGGCGCGGCTTGCCGTCTAGCACCCGCTCCATTTCCGCCCAGCTCGGCGGCCCGTTGCCCCAGCCCATATCGACAGGTTATCGAACTTGTGTTCGAATAGCGAGGGGTTTGGGAACCACTACGCAGACGGCGCGTGAACCCCCCGGAAAGAGTTTGCGAACAGCACAACCCGGTGGCGTATCGCTGCTGTTAAACACATCTTTAACAGGAAAACACATTCTTAACCTGGCAGCCCTATCGCGGCGAGGATTCCGGACGGACACTGGTACTAATTCACAAAAGATGGGCGGGGACTTGTGATGCCACAATTGATGACACTGGACACTGGCTTCCTCAAGGCTCCGGTTCCCGAATGGCACGCGGGCCTGGCGTTCGGCGCGGTTGCCGTCGTCAACGGCACCGCCCCGAATTCCGACCAGCTCAAAGCACTGCTGGCCGAACGGCTGCAATCAATACCCCGGCACGCCCAGGTGCTGCGGACGGATTGGAGAGATCATCCGGAGTTCGATCTCGCCCAGCACATACAGCGGGTGGCACTCCCCAGGCCCGGCGATGAGGCGGAACTGTTCCAGGCGATTGCCAACGCGCTCGAGCGCCCGCTCGACCTGGACCGCCCGCTGTGGGAGTGCTGGATCATCGAGGGCCTGAAGAGCAACCGGTGGGCGATCTTGCTGAAGCTTCATCACTGCATGGCGGACGGCATCTCGGCGGCTCACATTCTCACCCGGCTCTGCGACGACGCCGACCACACGTCGTTCGCGAATCACGTTGCGGTTAAGCAGGTCTCGGCGTCACAACCCGAGCGACCCAGTTGGACCGACGCCATGTGGCAGGCTCCCGCCGCCCTCGGCGCCGCGGCCGCTGTCACCACAAACGTCGTCAAGGCCGCCGCCCGCGCCGTTACCTGGCCCGCAGCGTGGCCGTCGTCGAGCGGCCCGCGGATCACCATGCGGCGTTACACCACGGTGCACGTTTCGATCGCCGACGTCGACCGCGCCTGCCGCAAGTTCGGCGTGTCGGCCAACGATGTTGCGCTGGCGGCCATCAGCGAAGGCTTTCGGACGGTTCTGCTGCAGCGCGGCGAACAACCCCGCGCGGACTCCTTGCCCACCCTGGAACCGGCCGACAGTCGACTCTCGGCCGCGCTGCCGTATCTGCCCGTCGAACACGACGACCCAATCGGGCGGCTGCGGACGGTGCACCGCCAATTGAACCCGGCCCCGCCCGGCCACCAGTCAAGATCCGCGGGCCTATCGGAATACCTGCCTTTTACGTTGTGCGCCAGGGCACTTCAAGCACTGGCGCGGCTGCCCCAGCGCGGCGTCGTGACGCTGGCCACCGATGCACCGGGTCCGCGCCACCGATTGCGACTCATGGGTCAACGGATGGACCAGGTGCTCCCCATCCCGCCGACCGCGCCACAGCTCAGCACCGGAGTCGCGGTGCTGAGCTACGGCGATGAGCTGGTCTTCGGCATCACCGGCGCCTACGACGCCGCACCCGAGATGGTGCAGCTGGCCGCCGGCATCGAACGCGGAATGGCGCGCCTGGTCGCGCTCAGCCAGGATTCGGTCCTGTTGTTCCGCCAGGATGCTCGCAAGCGTTCATCCCGTCCCGTTGCCGGCACCGGACACCGGCGCCGACCGTCCGCTTTCCCGGTACGAGCGCGACGCTGAACCCAACCTGGGCCGCATTGGCCACCATGAGAAGGTGGGACGATGTCGGTCACCGTCGACCCGCGCCACCACGATGCCGTCCTGCTGGACGCCGCGCTGCCATTCACTGACGCCCTGGTCCAGCGGCTACGGGAGGCACGCGTGTACGCCGGTGTCTATTCGCCCGGTGGCGGCGACCAGCAGGACGCACTGATCGGCGCGGCCGACCGGCTGGGGGTGCGACCGGGCAGGTGCGTCGTGATCGCCGCCGACGCGGCGGGCGTCGCAGGCGCGCGCGCCAGCGGATTCGCGCTCGTGATCGGTGTGGACCGGACCGGAGACGGCGACGCATTGCGTCGCCGCGGCGCGGACACCGTGGTCTCGGAATTGAGCCGGGTCCGGGTGCGCACCGGAGACCGGCGAATGTCCGAGCTTCCCGATGCGCTGGGGGCCCTCGCTCAGGGCGAGATCCTTGGCGCCGGCAGGCCCGCGGTGTTCTTCGACTTCGACGGCACCCTCTCGGAGATCGTCGATGACCCCGATTCGGCCAGACCCGTCGCCGGCGCGCTCGAGGCCTTGCGCGATTTGGCCACACGCTGCCCGGTCGCGGTGCTCAGCGGCCGCGACCTGGCCGATGTGACGAAGCGACTTGGCATGCCCGGGATCTGGTATGCCGGCAGCCATGGTTTCGAACTGACCGCACCCGATGGCACACATCATCAAAACGACACGGCCGCGGCGGCGATACCGGTGCTCGCGCAGGCGGCTGACCAGTTGCGCGCGCAGCTCGCAGCAATGCCCGGTGTTGTCGTGGAGCACAAACGGTTTGGAGTCGCAGTTCACTACCGCAATGCCGCCCGCGATTGGGTCGGCCAGGTTGCCGCAGCGGTGCGCACGGCGGGCCAGCGCGCTTCGCTCCGGGTGACCACCGGCCGCGAAGTGATCGAACTCCGCCCGGATCTCGACTGGGACAAAGGAAGGACGCTGCGCTGGGTGATCGATCACCTGCATGATGCGGACGCACGGCCGCTGGTGCCGTTCTACCTCGGCGACGACATCACCGACGAGGACGCGTTCGACGCCGTGCGATCCGACGGAATTCCCATTGTGGTGCGACACGACGATGACGGCGATCGTGCTACCGCCGCGCGGTACGCCTTGGACAGCCCCGCGCGCGTTGCCGAGTTCACCGAGCGGCTGGCCCGCCAACTCGGTAAGGACCGGGTCAACTAGCCCACCACGCTCCGGCGACTGCGCACGACAGCGTGCACAGTATGGCAACGCACCACCGGAATCGGGATAATGTCTGCCCGCGTATGAAACCGGCGGGCGAGAGACGGGCAATACTCGGCGCTGGTGGGACCAACAGGTTCCCACGGAAGCAACGGAGCATAGCGGCGCTAAGAGACGCACTCCACCGCCGCATCGTCGAGCACCAGCTCGGTGTCGGTACCCGCGCTCAGAGTGAGAAAGATCGCACCGGCAACCGACGTGGCGTACCATGTGTCACCTTTGACGCTTCGGTGTTACATCCTTGGTGAGGTCAGCAACCTACAGACAGGACGGTGCGCGATCAGCAAGCTCGGTTTCTGGAGCATTGTCATGCTCGGAATCAATTCCATAATCGGTGCCGGCATTTTCCTGACGCCCGGTGCGGTGATCAAGCTCGCCGGACCGCTTGCCCCAATCGCCTACGTTCTCGCCGGCCTTTTCGCCGGCCTCATGGCCATGGTGTTCGCCACGGCGGCCAGGTATGTCCGGACAAACGGCGCGTCCTATGCCTACACGACCGCCGCATTCGGTCAGCGCATCGGCATCTACGTCGGTGTCACCCACGCGATCACCGCCTCGATCGCCTGGGGTGTGCTGGCCTCCCTCTTTGTCGCGACGCTGCTGCGGGTCCTCTTTCCCGGCAAAAACTGGGCCGAAGACACCGAACTTTTCAGCGTCAAGACACTGACGTTTCTCATCTTTATCGCGGTACTGTTAGTAATAAACTTGTTCGGCAACCGGATAATTAAATGGGCCAACGGCACGTCGACATCGGGGAAGATATTTGCCCTGTCGATGTTCATCGCCGGCGGAATTTGGATTATCGTCACGCAGCATGTGAACAATTACGGCTCCTCGGCCTCACCAGGCGTGTACCAGCGCGCCACATTTTCACTTCTCGGGATTGTAGGGATGGGGCAGAGCACCGGCTCGAGTCTGATACTGGCCACCATTGTCGCGTTGTATGCATTCATGGGCTTCGAATCGATCGCTAACGCTGCCGAGGAAATGCACGAACCGGACCGCAACCTGCCCCGAGCCATACCGCTGGCAATCCTCGCAGTCGGGGCGGTCTACATCCTCGCCGTCGTGGTCGCAATGTTGCTGGGATCGGACAAGGTTGTCTCGTCCAGCGGCACGGTACGACTGGCGGCGGCCATCGGAAACGACGCTTTCCGGACGATCGTCATCGCGGGTGCCTTGGTCTCGATGTTCGGCATCAACGTGGCCGCATCGTTCGGCGCTCCGCGGCTGTGGACGGCGCTGGCAGATCAGGGAACATTGCCGATGCGTCTGTCGAGCAAGAACCGGTTCGGGGTACCGATGATCGCTTTCAGTGTGACCGCGTCATTGGCATTGGCGTTTCCACTGGCCCTCCACTTCGACAATGTGAACCTGACCGGACTTGCCGTGATCGCGCGATTTATTCAGTTCATCATCGTGCCGATTGCATTGATCGCATTGGCGGCCGACCGGACCGGGGAGCGCTCGGCGATCAAGCGCAATCCATTCACCGACAAGGTGTTACCGGTAGTCGCGGTCTCCATTTCGGTCATGCTGGTCGTGTCATTCGATTACCGCACCATATTTCTCACCCAGCAGGGCAGTCCGAATCATTTCTCGATCGCGTTGACCGCGCTCACATTCGTCGCGGTACCGGCAATTGCCTACCTCCACTACTACAGAACCTTGAGTAGCGAAGGAACCATCGGCATCGAGCGCTAGACGGCTAACTCGGTACGTATTCCACCGCGCCGTCGTCCAGCACCACCCGCGTTTCGCCGCCGTCGGATCCGGTGACCTCGGTGCGAAAAACCGCCTTGCCTGGCTCGGTGCGCCAGATCAACGTGCTCAACGTCTCCCCGGGAAACACCGGCTTGGTGAACCGCGCCGCAATCGAGGTGATGTTGGCGGCAACACCGCCGCCGAGCTCGGCCACCAGCGCCCGCCCGGAAACCCCGTAGGTGCACAGGCCGTGCAGGATCGGCCGGGGAAACCCGGCGAGCTGGGTGGCAAACCAGGGGTCGCTGTGCAGCGGGTTGCGGTCACCGGACAACCGGTAGATCAACGCCTGGTCCTCGCGGGTGGGCAGGTCGATCCGGGTATCGGGCTCGCGGTCCGGGAACTCCGGCGCCGCGGGCCGCTGACCGGGTTCTCCCCCGAAGCCGCCCTCGCCGCGGATGACCAGCGTGGTCAGCGTCTCGGCGATCAGCGTTCCGGTATCCGGGTCGGTGCCGCGGCCGCGCAGCATGAGGACCGCGTTTTTGCCCTCCCCCTTGTCCTGGATGTCGGTCACCTCGGAAACCACCGACAGCTTGCCGGCCGGCGGCAGAGGCGCGTGCAGGCGGATGGTCTGGGATCCGTGCAACAGCATGGCCCAGTTGAACTTTCCGACCTTGCCGGCCGCCCCGAACGCGGGGCAGCAGATCACCGCATAGGTCGGCAACACTTGCTGGGTGACGTCGTGGCTATTTTCGGTGGTGAACGACAAGTCCGCGGTCCCGGCGCCGACCCCCAGCGCGTAGAGCAACGTGTCCCGGTCGGTCCACTCGAACAACACCGGTTCGGTCATCGCTCCGATGGCACCCGGGTCGATCGCCATGCGAGTCTCCTCTCGATTGAAGAATTCAAGCCATTTCTGCACTCAACCATCGCAAACCCTTCCCACCGATACGGTCGGCAGGGCAGGCTATCGCCATGGCCAAGCACACGAAGATGCCGAAGATGCCGAAGACCTTCAAGGTCCTAGCTGTGTTCGCCGCGGCAACGATGCTCAGCGCCTGCGGCGGCGGTGGCCCGCAGGCTCGCACCATCACCTTGACCTTCGTTCGGAATGCACAATCCCAGGCCAACGCCGACGGTGTCATCGACACCGACATCCCCGGCACCGGACTGAGCGCCGAGGGCAAGGCGCAGGCCGAGCAGCTTGCCAACCGGGTCACCCATAGCGACTACGACAGCATCTACACATCGCCAATGGCGGCGGCCCAGCAGACCGCCGGGCCGCTAGCCAAAGAACTCAGCAAGCAGGCCGAGATCGTCGAGGAGCTGGAGTCCCTCAACGCCGGGTGGTACAACGGTAAACCCGACTCGATGTCCGATCGGACCTACATGGTGGCGCCCGCCGATTGGCTCAATGGCGACATGCACAGCGCCATCCCGGGCTCGGCTTCCGGCCGTGACTTCAACAGCCGATTCAGCGCCGCGGTATGGAAGATCTACAACAGCGGCCACAACAAACCGGTGGCGTTCTCCCAAGGGGTCGCAATCATGGTGTGGACGCTGATGAACGTCAAGAACCCGAAAACCAACCTGCTCAACAGTCATCCACTGCCCAACATCGGACGCGTGGTAATCACCGGAAACCCACTGACCGGCTGGCGGTTGGTGGATTGGGACGGCATCCGCAACTTCAGCTGATCGGTTGACGCGTGCGGCCACCAGCCGCCACGATGGCTGCATGCGGTATGTCGTTACCGGCGGTACCGGGTTTATCGGGCGGCGCGTCGTCACTCGCCTGCTGGCAGCCCGCCCCGAAGCGCGGGTCTGGGTTCTGGTCCGTCGCCAGTCGCTGAGCCACTTCGAGCGCCTAACCCTCGACTGGGGCGAACGGGTAAAACCCCTAGTCGGCGAATTGCCACAGCTCGCTGTGACCGAGCGGACGCTCGCCGAACTGGGACGCGTTGACCATCTGGTGCACTGCGCAGCGATCTATGACATCACCGCACCCGAGCCGCTGCAGTGGGCGGTCAACGTCGAGGGCACCCGCGCCGTCATCGAGTTGGCGCGACGGCTCGATGCCACGCTGCACCACGTGTCTTCGATTGCCGTGGCCGGCGACTTCGCTGGGGAATACACCGAAGCGGACTTCGACGTCGACCAGCAGCTACCCAGTCCGTATCACCGAACGAAGTTCGAGGCCGAAGCGCTGGTACGCAGCGCAGCCGGGCTGCGTTACCGGATCTACCGCCTGGCGGTGGTGGTGGGTGACTCGCGCACCGGAGAAACCGACAAGGTGGACGGGCCGTACTACTTCTTTGGTGTCCTGTCCAAACTGGCCGCTTTGCCGTCCCTGACGCCGATCCTGCTGCCCGACACTGGGCGCACCAACATTGTGCCGGTCGACTATGTGGTGGATGCGCTGGTCGCCCTGATGCACGCCGCGACCCCGCCATCCCGTGACGGGCAAACGTTCCACCTCACCGCGCCGAAATCCATTGGATTGCGCGGCATCTACCGTGGAATCGCCAAGTCGGCCGGGCTGCCCGCGGTGCGGGGATCACTACCGCGCTCGGTGGCCGCACCGGTGCTGCGGGCGCGGGGGCGCGCCCGGTTGCTGCGCAACATGGTGGCCACCCAGCTGGGAATTCCCGCCGAAGTCTTCGACGTCGTCGACCTCAAACCCACCTTCGTCAACGTCGAAACCCAGAAGGCGCTGCGCGGCACCGGTATTGAGGTTCCCGAGTTTTCTGCCTACGCGCCCAAACTGTGGCAGTACTGGGCCGAGCATCTCGATGCCGATCGTGCCCGACGCGACGATCCACGGGGACCGCTGGCGGGCCGGCACGTGATCATCACCGGCGCATCCAGCGGCATCGGTCGGGCCGCTGCCGTCGCCGTCGCCGAGCGGGGGGCGACGGTGTTCGCGTTGGCCCGTAACGGCGACGCCCTGGACCAACTGGTCGACGAAATCCGGGCCAACGGTGGCCAGGCATATGCGTTCAGCTGTGATGTCACCGACTCGACCTCGGTCGAGCACACCGTGAAGGACATCCTGGGACGCTTCGGTCATGTCGACTACCTGGTGAACAACGCGGGCCGGTCCATCCGCCGCTCGGTGGTCAACTCCACCGACCGCTTACACGACTACGAACGGGTGATGGCGGTCAACTACTTCGGCGCCGTCCGGATGGTGCTGACCCTGCTGCCGCACTGGCGCGAACGTCGGTTTGGCCACGTGGTCAACGTATCCAGCGCCGGTGTTCAGGCCCGCAATCCCAAGTACAGCTCGTATTTGCCCACCAAAGCGGCGCTGGACGCGTTTGCCGACGTGGTCGCCTCCGAGACCCTGTCCGACCACATCACCTTCACCAACATCCACATGCCCCTGGTGGCCACGCCCATGATCGCACCGTCCCGACGCCTCAACCCGGTGCCGGCAATCAGCGCCGAGCGTGCGGCCGCCATGGTGATCCGCGGGCTGATCGAGAAGCCGGCACGTATCGATACGCCGCTGGGCACGCTGGCCGAGGCCGGCAACTACTTCACGCCCAGGCTGTCGCGGCGGTTGTTGCATCAGCTATATCTGGGCTACCCCGACTCCCGAGCGGCGCTCGGCCTGCCTTCCGATACGCGTACCGCGCAGCGGCGCAAAGCCAAGCCGAAACGCACGGTTTCTGCGGTCGCCCGCGGTATCCGGGCGCCCCGGGAGGTCAAACGGCTGGTGCGCTTGGTGCCGGGGGTGCACTGGTAAGCCTCGTCGAGTAGCGGTGCCGCGGTATTGTGGCCGCGGTGCACCCCGTTTTCGTCGATGTCGACACCGGCGTCGATGATGCGCTGGCGTTGGTATACCTGTTCGCCAGTCCGGATGCAGACGTCGTAGGCATCGCCTCGACGGGTGGAAACGTTGCGGTACAACAGGTTTGCGCGAACAACCTGGGCCTGCTCGAGCTGTGCCGAGTCGCCGATGTTCCGGTGTCCAAGGGACCGGAGGGAACTCTGACCGGCCCGCTTCGGGTGACCTCCAGAAACCACGGCCCCAACGGGTTGGGTTATGCCGAACTGCCACTCACCGATCGCCGGCTCACCAGTTACGACTCCGCGACGGCCTGGATACGCGCAGCACACGCCTTTCCCGGTGACCTGATCGGCATTGCAACGGGCCCATTGACCAATCTGGCCCGGGCACTGCGGGCCGAACCCATGCTGCCCAAGCTGTTGCGTCGGCTGGTGATCATGGGCGGACACTACGAAGACAGCACGCCGATGACGGAATGGAACATCAGCGTGGATCCCGAGGCGGCCGCCGAAGTGCTCGCGGGTTGGTCGAGGAAAACCACTGCGGCCGTTGAACCGCAAGGGCTGCCGATTCTGTGCGGCTTGAATCTGACCCGCCGCGTCGAATTGACGCCGGATATCCTGGCCGGACTGGCGGCCGTCGCAGCCTCGGCGACAGCGATGATGAGCGCGGACGACGAACGCGGCACCCGATCGGTGGCCTCCAATCCGTTGATTCGGATGATCGAGGACGCGATGCGTTTCTACTTCGAGGCCTACTACGACAGAGACCACAAGTATCTGGCGTATCTACATGACCCACTGGCCGCCGCCGTCGCGCTGAACCCAGCACTTGTCACTATCCGTCCCGCTACGGTGCGGATCGAACTGAACGAGACACCGAACCGCGGCGCGACGCTGACCGACTGGTCGGGTTCCTCAGAGCCGAATGCGCTCATTGGAATCGATGTCGACCCCGCGGGGTTCTTCGACCAATTCGTGGACAGGGTCGGGTCTTTCGCCCGCGCACTGCAGAGCAACGAATATCGCTAGCGCACATTATGCGCATCACTCGTAACTTCCTTCGAGGTACCACCGCCGCTGGCGGTAGCACAGCAGCAACGCGCGCTCGCTCTCCAACAGTATTTGAGCGCGCGCGGTGCGGCCACTTCCCTGACCGGTCCCAGGCCGGTCGTCCCACCATCGCTCGTCGACCGGCCACGGACCGGCCCACCAGCGCAGCCGGTTGTCCCGGCCGCGGATAATCAGCCGGGCCGGGTCCGCGGAGAACATCCCCCGACTGGTGACTCGTATCAAATTCCCTTGGGCGTCAAGTAATTCCACCGGATCGTCGAGCAGCACCGCCGGCGATGGTTCGGGCAGTTGGCCCGGCCACGGCTGCCCCGGGTCTGCCTGCGATACCGGTTCGGGGTCTACTAGGCCAAGTGGGGTCAAGGTGATGCGTTCGCCCGGCCCGCGACCGCCGGACAACACCGGCACCTGCACCGCCTCCGGACCAAGCAGGCCCTGGACTCGCACCAGCACCCGGCGCGCCCGGAGCCTGTCTTCCGTACCGAGACCACCCCACAACGGCAACTGCAGCGCGCCGGCGGACACCACCTCTATCGCCTGCAGCCGCAACAGAGTCACCGGTGCCGTAGGCCGGTCGGAAGCGGTCCGATTACTCAGCCACCCGTCCAGTTGCCAGCGCACCCGGTCAGCGGTGGCGTTCTCCGTCAGCGGCTCAGCACACCGCCATACCCGACTGCGCTCCTCGCCGTTGGCGGTCGCGGCGTGAATGGCCAGCCGGGTGCACCCCACCCCGGCGCCCATCAGCGCCTGATGCAGCGCGCCAGCCAGCGAACGCCCGGCGAATGCCGCGGCGTCGACCCGGTCCAGCGGTGGATCACAGCGCAGCTCGACGTCGAGTTCCGGTGGTAGTTCGCGCCCGGACGGGGGGCGTTCCGACTCACCGCGAGCGAACCTATGCGCAGACACCGCGTCAGCGCCGAACCGGGAAGCCACGTCGGTGCGCGGTAGCGCGGCGAACTGCCCGATGGTGCGAATTCCCATCCGCCACAACAGATCCGTCAGCTCCTCACGCCCCGCACCGGACAGGCTCGGCTCGGTGGCAAGCTGACGAATCGACAGCACCGAAAGGAACCGTGCATCGCGGCCCGGTTCCACGACGTGGCCCGCACGCGCGGCGAAAACCGCGGTGGACAGGTGGTCAGCGATCCCGACCTGGCACTCGGCTCCGGCTGCGGCCACGGCGTCAATCAGCTGCTCGGCCGCCCGCTGCTCGGACCCAAAAAACCGTGCCGGACCGCGCACCGGCATCACCAAGAGCCCAGGCCGCAGCACCTCGACGTGGGGCACCAGATCGTCCACCGCCGCGATCACGCCTTCAAAGAAGCGTGCGTCGCGGTCTGCATCGGCGGTGGCAATGTGCAGCTGCGGACACCGTGCGGCCGCCTCCCGGCGGCGCAGCCCGCGACGCACTCCGGCCGCACGCGCCGTCGCCGAGCAGGCAATCACCCGGTTTGCCAAGGTAACCGCGACTGGGTCCGTCGCAGACTGGCCCGTGGCCGCCGCGGCCGCGACCGCGGGCCAGTCCATGCACCAGATCGCCAACACTCGGGAAGTGACCACCAGACTCACCCGGTACGAGCTCGTCCGATCGTTCGCCCTCCCGCGCACACCCCGTTGATCTGTAGTCGCACCCCGCTGATCCGCCCGAACCCTGGGGCGGGCACGCCCCTGAGAGTTGGCGTAATTTCATAGCCACACACCCGGGCCTCCAGCCGCGTCGGCGCTCCTTGCCAGTCACCGTCGGTGACCAGCAGAGTGCATCCCTTATGGCGGGCACGGGCCACCACCGCACGAGCCCGCGTCCGCGTCACCCGGCGCCCCCCCAGACCGAGCACCACCAGGTCCATGCCGTCGATGAGCACCGCGGCCACCTCCACCGGATCGGTCCCGGGGTCCGGTATCACCGCGATCCGGCTCAGATCCGCCCCCATTTCGACCGCGGCCAGCAACCCAATACCCGGCTGGCCGACGATGGCCGCATGCCCCCCACCCGCCGTCACCGCGGCCACCATGCGCAGCAACAGCGACCGAGCTCCCGAAAGCACTGCCACCGTTCCCCGGGGCAACGATTCCGGCTCCCCCACCGGCAGGGCCGACTCCGTGTGCGGATCGCCTGGGCGGACGCGCCCCCCAGACATCTCCGCCATCCTTTGGCGCAGTAGTTTCACCTGTTCAGCGCGGTTTTCCCGACGCTGAGCGGAGGCGAAAGCCGCGGTCATGACCAGCCTCCTGAGCGATTCGCGGCCACCCTTGAGGCCAACTCATTCGAAAATATGTTCGATTAATTTGAGTAAACACCCACCCGCCAACCCCGTCAAGCGCCCCAGCAAGCGGCGTGAGACGCTGCCTTGTGCGATCGCGCAGAGCCACCCCGGTGCTGGTGTGGCTACTGCTGTGCAACGGCTGCGCCGGGCCAACCAGCACCGCCACCGCGGACACCCCGACCGACCCGGGGACCTGCCGCCCGGCGGAGTTGTTCGCCACCGACAACGTCGCCGATGGGCTGTTCGAGGCACAGGCCGACCTGACGATCAGCCACAACGGCGCGACGGTGACCGGCTCGACCCTGCTTGACGGCGTGTTTTGGTCAGACGAGCTACAGCAGACCATCAATGAGCGCGCCCGAGAGTTCCACCTATGCAGCGCCGACGGGCCTACCTTGCACACCGTCGCCGAGGCGGTGCGCAGCCAGTTCAACCAGCAAGCGGTGCTGACGTTCGAATACCTGCCGCCGGATGCGCCCCAGCATGGGCCGGCCAATGCGGTCACCATCACCGTGCCCGACATCGACTTTGCACGCTTCCGCGACGCCTTCGCCGCCGATTCGGTCGCACACCATCGACTGCTGGGCGGATCCGTCACCATCACCGATCACGCCTTGATCCTGGTCGCCGGCACCGAGGATCTCGACGTCGCGCGCCGGCTCGTCGGCGCGGCCGGCGGGTGTTGGAGTGCGGCCACCATCGCCTACGGCAAACGTGAGTTCGTCCAGACGTAGCCGACCCTAAAACCGATCCGGGATCATTCCCACTCGATGGTGCCCGGCGGCTTGCTGGTGATATCCAGCACCACCCGGTTGACCTCAGGCACCTCGTTGGTGATGCGGGTCGAGATGCGTTCCAGCACCTCGTAGGGCACCCGAGTCCAGTCGGCGGTCATGGCGTCCTCACTGGACACCGGCCGCAACACGATGGGGTGTCCATAGGTGCGGTTGTCGCCCTGCACTCCGACCGAACGGATATCGGCCAGCAGCACCACCGGACACTGCCATATCTGATTGTCCAGGCCCGCCGCGGTCAGCTCCTCGCGCGCGATCGAGTCGGCACGACGCAGCGTGTCCAGCCGCTGCGCGGTGACCTCACCAACAATCCGGATACCCAGCCCCGGCCCCGGAAAGGGTTGGCGCGCAACGATCTCCTCCGGCAGACCCAGCTCCCGCCCAACCGCGCGTACCTCGTCTTTGAACAGCAGCCGCAGCGGCTCCACCAAGGTGAACTTCAGATCGTCCGGCAAACCACCGACATTGTGGTGGCTCTTGATGTTCGCGGTGCCACTGCCTCCTCCGGACTCCACCACGTCCGGATACAGCGTGCCCTGCACCAGAAATTCGATATCGCGACCGTCCAGCACATCGCGCACCGCGCCCTCAAACGCCCGGATGAACTGCCGGCCGATGATCTTGCGCTTGCCCTCCGGGTTGGTCACACCCGATAGCGCCGCCAGGAAAGTATCCGCCGCATCGACGGTAACCAGATGCGCCTTGGTGGCGGCCACGAAGTCGCGCTCCACCTGCGCGCGCTCGCCGGCCCGCAACAACCCGTGGTCGACGAAGACACAGGTCAATCGGTCACCGATGGCACGCTGCACCAGCGCCGCGGCCACCGCAGAATCCACCCCACCGGACAGGCCGCAGATTGCCTGGCCATCGCCGATCTGGGCACGCACCTGCGCGATCAGCGCGTTGGCGATATTGGCGGGTGTCCACTGCGCACCGATTCCGGCGAAGTCATGCAGAAACCTGCTGAGCACCTGTTGGCCGTGCGGAGTGTGCATTACCTCCGGGTGATATTGCACTCCGGCCAGCCGCCGGTCCCGATTCTCGAAAGCCGCCACCGCGGCACCCGCGCTGCTGGCCACTACCACAAATCCGCCTGGGGCCGCGGTGACCGCGTCGCCGTGGCTCATCCACACCGGCTGGACCCCGGGCAAATCCGAATGAAGTTCGCCACCAAGGACTTTCAGATCGGTACGACCGTACTCGCTGGTGCCGGTGTGGGCGACCGTGCCGCCGAGTACCTGCGCCATCGCCTGAAACCCGTAGCAGATGCCGAACACCGGCAAACCCAAGTCAAACAGCGCCGGATCCAGTTGCGGCGCGCCCTCGGCATACACACTGGCCGGTCCTCCGGACAGGATGAGCGCCAGCGGATCACGGGCCTTGATCTCCTCGATCGAGGCGGTGTGCGGGATCACCTCGGAGAATACCCGGGCCTCGCGAACACGACGGGCGATCAATTGCGCATATTGGGCACCGAAGTCAACTACCAAGACCGGCCTGCCGGTGCGACCAGCCGCAGCGAGGTCAACGGGTTCTGACACGGGTAGTCAGTCTAGAGGCCCAGCAGCGCCGACCATTCTGCGGTCCCGCATGGCAATCCGGGCCACCGAGCGCGTCAACCCGCAACCGCCACCGCCAGTGCCGAGGCCGCCAACCGGGCCTTGTTCAGGCCTGACAAGGAGATCCGCCGCTCATAGATGGTCGCCGGCGATGCCCGTATCAAGTCAGTTGACGACGGTTGATGCTGGCCATGGCCACACAGCACGCGGCGCTGCGGCAGTCAAGGTGCGAAATCAGGCTGGCAGCGCGTAGACCGCGGACAATGCCAAGCCCTTTGCGCATGGCAACAGCCGGATGCCCCGGATGCCCCGGATGCCCCGGATGCCCCGGATGCCGTAGTAGAGGTTCTTCACTTTCCTGCGCGTGATCCCCTCGGCAATCCGGTAGGCATCACCGATATCGGTGATTGCCACGATGGCGATTCCATCGTCGTCCGGGCACAGCACTGCGTCCTTCATCACATCAACCGTGGTGATCGGACCCAACAAGTCGAATGGAGGAAACCAAGCGGTTGACCATCGCGCACCGCGCCGGCGTGATCCAGTCACGGACGCCTGCCGAATTCTCTTGCCCAACAAGAGCTATGTGGCCATACACAGCGCACTCGGGCTGGACCCACCCCGATAGCGACAAGAAGAAGCGGCGCATCCAAGGCGCTAACCAGGCGTGGGAGCAACGCGGTTTCGCGCTGGACCTGACGCAGCTGATCTACTTCGACGAACGCAACCACGCCGCCGGTTATCTTGCCGGCAACGGCTGGCAGGTCACCGCCAGCACCATCACGGAACTCTTTGCGACCCAAGGACTGCCGCCCTTCGACGAAGACGAGGCAACGCGGTTCGCCGACCGGCGCTATGTCAGCGCCGTTCTGAGGTAGCGTCGGGTAGCGTCCGCTAGGGCGAACCGCCGGCACTCCCATCGAGTTGCGAACTTTCGCACAACGAAAACGCGGTGCGTAGCGCGTCGATCGCGCAATGGTCGCCATCGAAGTCGATCCGTTCCAGCGCCGCTTTGCGCGTCGCTTCGCTTGGCCCCAACCGGGCGGTGACAAGGTCCGCCGCGCCGGCGGTGACAGTCGCCGCCGGCGCGGCGTGGGCGGGCCCGAGACGACCGTGATCCACCGCGAATTCGAAACGGCGGCCGTCGATCTCGACACGGTATGTCGCTGCCAACCCGGACGCGCGCGCCGGGTCGAAACCCAAGAGGATTCCGGCGAGGAAACCGTTCAACGGCGACACCACGCTATCGGCGTCGATCGGATCAAGTCGGTCCAGGCCGAACCACGCGATGGCCTGCAAGATGGGCAACACCCGCCGCCAGCCGACGTCGCTGAGGGTGTAAACGGTACGTCCGATCGGCGGCGGCAATTCGGTGCGCTCCACGAGCCCGAAGTCCTGCAGCTCGGCGAGTCGCTGCGCCAGCAGGTTGGTGGCGATGCCGGACAACTCGGCGCGCAGATCACCGTAACGGCGGGCCCCGCCGACCAACTCGCGCAGGATCAGCAGTGTCCATCGCTCCCCGAGGATGTCGAGCCCGCGTGCGATGGGGCAGTTTTGGTTGTAGTTGCGGGCGGACACCCCTTCACCCTACCACCATAGACTTATTTTTCAAGTTATTACTTGATTTATTTGTCTATTAGCTTTACCTTTTTGTCATGCGTACTCAGCCCGTCTTTCGTGACCACTCGATCCCCGCGCTTGCCGTCATCTGCCTATCCGTCTTCGTCATCAGCGTCGACGCCACGATCGTCAACGTCGCCCTGCCCACCGTGTCGCGCGAGCTCGGGGCCAACACCGCGCAGCTGCAATGGATCGTCGACGCCTACACCCTGGCCATGTCGGGCCTGCTGCTATCGGCCGGCAGCCTGAGCGACCGCTACGGCAGGCGCAGCTGGCTCAGCGCCGGCCTCGCCTGCTTCGCGCTCACCTCTGCCGTTGCCGCGCAGGCGAATTCGGCGGATACACTGATCGCGGCGCGAGCCGCCATGGGGGTCGGAGCGGCGGTCATCTTTCCGACCACTCTGGGATTGATCACCAACATCTTCACCGATCCGATTCCCCGTGCGAAGGCGATCGGACTGTGGGCGGCCATGGTGGGCGTCGGCGTGGCCGTCGGACCGATCACCGGGGGCTGGCTGCTCGAACACTTCGCCTGGGGCTCGATTTTCATGGTGAACATTCCGATCACAGCCGTCGCCCTGGTCGGCGGGATCCTGTTCGTGCCGACCTCGCGCGATCCGGCGGCACCCCGCGTCGACCTTCCCGGATTGACCCTCTCCGCAGTCGGGATCACCGCGTTGGTCTACACCATCATCGAAGCGCCCACCTGGGGATGGACCAGCATCCGAGCCGGCGTCGGGTTCGCCGCGGCCGCAACCGTTCTCGCGGGATTCGCGCTGTGGGAGCGGCGCAGCGACCACCCGATGCTGGACGTATCGGTCTTCGTCAACCGCCGGTTCTCCGGCGGCAGTCTGGCGGTGACCGCGGGCTTCCTGACGTTGTTCGGATTCATCTTCGTCATCACCCAGTACTTCCAATTCATCAAGGACTACACCGCATTCCAGACCGGGGTCCGGTTGCTACCGGTCGCGTTCTCGATTGCGCTCGCCAGCATCCTGGGACCCCGACTGGTCGAACGGGTCGGCACCACCGCCGTGGTCGCCGCCGGCCTGGTGGTGTTCGCGGCCGGGTTGGCCTGGGCTTCCACGGCCGTGGCGGCAACCCCGTACACCCACATCGCCCTGCAGATGCTGTTGCTCGGCGGCGGCCTCGGGCTCACCACCGCGCCGGCCACCGAGGCGATCATGGGATCGTTGCCAGCCGACAAGGCGGGGGTCGGCTCGGCTGTCAACGACACCACGCGCGAGCTAGGTGGCACCCTGGGCGTTGCCATCGTGGGTAGCGTCTTCGCATCCGTCTACGCCGGTCATCTCGGTTCGGCGGCGGCGCTGGCCGGTCTACCCGCCGACGTGCGTTCGGCGATGGAAGGCTCAATGGCGTTGGCGCACACGGTGATCGACCAGTTGCCGGCCGGACGAGCCGCCGCAGTCCGCGACGCTGTCAATCATGCGTTCCTCGACGGCCTGCAGATCGGCACGCTGGTCTGTGCCGGCATCGCGCTGGCGGCCGCACTCGTGGTCGCCTGGGTGCTGCCGCCCCGAGCCGGGAACGTCGCGCCATCGCCGACCGCGCCGGCGCTCGCCGAGACCTAGCTCGCCGGGTTGTACCGCGCGGGCGCACCACGCCGCATCGGCGCGGATTTCCCCAGCGCGGGTTCTGCGGGATACCTAAGCGGCATGGTGAACTGGTAGCGCCCGAACTACCGGAAGCGAGGTCCCCCGTGCTGGGTCTCCCTGAGAAGGTCCACGCCTGTCTTTTCGACCTGGATGGTGTGCTCACCGACACCGCCAGTGTCCATACCAAGGCTTGGAAGGCCATGTTCGACGCATACCTGCGCGCGCGTGCCGAGCGCACCGGAGCGCAGTTCGTCCCCTTCGACCCGGCCGCCGACTACCGGCAGTATGTGGACGGCAAGAAGCGGGAAGACGGGGTCCGGTCCTTCCTGAGTAGCCGGGGAATCCAGTTGCCCGACGGAAGTCCCGATGATGCCGGTGACCGTGAAACGATCTACGGCCTGGGCAACCGCAAGAACGAGATGTTCCAGCGGGTACTGAAAACCGAGGGCGTCGATGTGTTTGAGGGGTCACGGCGCTATCTGGAGGCGGTCTCGGCGGCGGGCCTGAGCATCGCGGTGGTCTCGTCGAGCGCCAATACCCGCGACGTGCTCGAGATCACTGGTCTGGACCGGTTTATCCAACAGCGGGTGGACGGCGTGCGGTTGCGCGACGAGCACATCGCCGGCAAGCCCGCTCCCGACTCCTACCTGCGGGGAGCACAGCTGCTCGACACCGCCCCGGCCTTGGCGGCCGTGTTCGAGGACGCAATTTCCGGCGTGCAGGCGGGTCGGGCCGGTAACTTCGGCTATGTGGTGGGTGTCGACCGAGTGGGCCAGGCGGAAGATCTGCGGCGCAATGGCGCCGACGTGGTGATTACCGATCTGGCCGAACTGCTGCCGTCATGATCAGCGAAGAAGCCTTCCCCGTTGAACCGTGGCAGGTTCGCGAGACGCGGCTGGATCTGAACCTGCTTGCGCAGTCGGAGTCGATCTTCGCCCTGTCCAACGGGCATATCGGATTGCGCGGCAACCTCGACGAGGGTGAACCGTACGGTTTGCCCGGGACCTACCTGAACTCGTTCTTCGAAATCCGGCCGCTGCCGTACGCCGAAGCCGGGTACGGCTACCCGGAGGCGGGCCAAACCGTTGTCGACGTCACCAACGGCAAGATCCTGCGCCTGCTGGTCGACGACGAGCCGTTCGACGTGCGGTATGGCGAATTGCTCTCCCATGAGCGCGTTCTCGACCTGCGCGCCGGAACTCTGACCCGCCGGACCCACTGGCGCTCGCCCGCGGACAAGCAAGTCAAGGTGGTGTCCACCCGCCTAGTGTCGCTGTCGCATCGCAGCGTCGCGGCCGTCGAGTATGTCGTGGAGGCCGTCGACGAGTTCGCCCGGGTCACCGTGCAGTCCGAACTGGTCACCAACGAAGACCAGCCGGAGACCTCGGACGATCCGCGGGTGTCGGCCATCTTGGAGCACCCGCTGGAGGCGGTTGACCACGAGAACACCGAATGCGGAGCACTTCTCATGCACCGCACCCGCAGCAGTGCCCTGATGATGGCCGCCGCGATGGACCACGAGGTCGAGGTCCCCGGGCGGGTCGAGATCACCACCGACGCCCGCCCGGACTTGGCCC
This sequence comes from Mycobacterium basiliense, assembly GCF_900292015.1. Classification (NCBI taxonomy): domain Bacteria; kingdom Bacillati; phylum Actinomycetota; class Actinomycetes; order Mycobacteriales; family Mycobacteriaceae; genus Mycobacterium; species Mycobacterium basiliense. The sequence continues at coordinate 1,098,444 of NZ_LR130759.1, read as the reverse complement.
GGACCACCGTGATCTGCGGGCTACGCCCCGGGCAAAAGCTGCGCATCGTCAAATACCTGGCGTATGGCTGGTCGAGTTTGCGCTCCCGCCCCGCGCTGCGTGACCAGGTCGCCGGGGCGTTACACGGTGCCCGCTACAGCGGTTGGCAGGGTCTGCTCGACACGCAGCGGGCCTACCTCGACGAGTTCTGGGACAGTGCGGACGTCGAGGTGGAGGGCGACCCGGAGTGTCAGCAAGCGGTGCGATTCGGCCTGTTCCACCTGCTGCAGGCCAGCGCGCGGGCCGAGCGTCGAGCGATTCCCAGCAAGGGACTCACCGGGACCGGCTACGACGGGCACGCTTTCTGGGATTCCGAGGGCTTTGTGCTGCCGGTGCTGACCTACACCGTGCCGCATGCGGTGGCCGACGCGTTGCGCTGGCGCGCTTCGACATTGGACCTGGCCAAAGAGCGCGCCGCCGAGCTTGGCCTGGATGGTGCGAGCTTTCCCTGGCGGACCATCCGCGGGGAGGAATGCTCGGCCTACTGGCCGGCCGGCACGGCCGCCTGGCATATCAACGCCGACATCGCCATGGCATTCGAGCGCTACCGGACCGTCACCGGCGATCACTCGTTGGAGAAAGACTGTGGCCTCGCGGTGTTGATCGAGACCGCCCGGCTGTGGCTCTCGCTCGGACACCATGACCGCCACGGCGTCTGGCATCTGGACGGGGTGACCGGACCCGACGAGTACACGGCGATCGTTCGGGACAACGTGTTCACGAATCTGATGGCGGCGCACAATCTGATCACCGCGGCCGACGCTTGTCTGCGCCACCCCGAGGCCGCCCAGGAAATGGGTGTCACCACCGAAGAGATGGCGGCGTGGCGGGATGCGGCCGATGCGGTCAACATCCCCTATGACGAGGAGCTGGGCGTCCACCAGCAGTGTGAGGGGTTCACCACCCTGGCCGAGTGGGACTTCGAAACCAATACGACCTACCCGCTGCTGCTGCACGAGGCCTATGTCCGCCTGTACCCCACGCAGGTGATCAAGCAGGCCGACCTGGTGTTGGCCATGCAGTGGCAGAGCCACGCATTCACGCCGGAACAAAAGGCGCGCAACGTCGACTACTACGAACGGCGCATGGTTCGCGACTCCTCACTGTCGGCGTGTACCCAGGCGGTGATGTGTGCCGAGGTCGGGCATCTGGAGTTGGCCCATGACTACGCCTACGAGGCGGCACTGATCGACCTGCGCGACCTACACCGCAACACCCGCGACGGCTTGCACATGGCCTCGCTGGCCGGGGCCTGGACCGCCCTGGTCGGCGGCTTCGGCGGCCTGCGAGACGACGAGGGCATCTTGTCCATCGATCCCCAGCTACCCGACGGTATCTCGCGGTTGCGGTTCCGGCTGCGTTGGCGAGATTTCCGGTTGACCGTCGACGCCAATCACTCCGACGTCACCTTGACCCTGCGCGACGGGCCCGGCGGCGATCTGACCATCCGTCACGCCGGTGAAGACGTGGTGCTGAGCACGGCCAAGCCGTCGACCATCGCCGTGCGCAAGCGCAAGCCACTCCTGCCGCCACCGCCGCAACCGCCGGGCCGCGAGCCGGTGCACCGGCGCACGATGGCCGCCAAAGTGTGGGCCGCCGCAACCGCGACCTGAGGCTTTGGCCGGCTAGTGCGGCTCGATGATCCGGCTGGCCTCGGCCATCACCGCCTGCCGTAATTCGGTCTCGGTCAACTCTTCCAAACCGGTCGCCGACCGCAGCATGGGTTCGAAGAGGCGCCAACCAAGTTGCAGCGCAATGGCATTGGCGACCGCCAGCCGCGCGCTGGACTCGTCATCGTAACGGGTCCGCACGTAGTTGAGCAGTTCGGCAGCGTTGGGAAAACGGGTCTGCAACTGCTCGGCCGGATACCCGTCGAGCAGGGTGCGGGCCCACACCCGCATCTGCCGATCGAGCGCCCGTTCTACGACGTCGGCAGGCACCGCGGAGTGCAGTAGCTCGGTCAGACTGCTCCCCAGGTGATCGAGCACGGCACCGACCAGCTGTTCCTTCGTACCGAAGTGGCGAAACACCAACCCGTGGTTGACCTTTGATCGGGCGGCGATGTCGCGGATCGACGTCGCCGCCGGGCCCCGCTCGGCGAAGAGATCGGCAGCGGCCTCCAAGACAGCGGCCGCCACCTCCTCCCGGCCGGTGGGCGTCTTCCGGCGGCCGGTTGCCGTGCGTGTAGTCATTCGACTACGCTAGCCTATGTAGTCAGTTGACTACACCCGATTCTGCAAAGGACCACAGCAATGACTGACCGGATAGCCGTAACGAAGCTCGCTAGCCGCATCGGCGCCCGTGTCGATGGGGTGCGCCTGGGCGGGGATCTTGACCCGGCCGCCGTCGATGAAATCCGCCGCGCGCTGATGACGCACAAGGTGATCTTCTTCCGCGGCCAGGATCACCTCGATGACCAACGGCAGCTCGAGTTCGCCGGCCTGCTGGGCACCCCCATCGGCCACCCGGCCACATTGTTGGCAGCGCCGGACGCGCCGATCATCACCCCGATCAACTCCGAGTGGGGCAAGGCCAACCGCTGGCACACCGACGTCACCTTCGCCGCCAACTACCCCGCTGCCTCGATCCTGCGCGCGGTGACCGTGCCCAGCTATGGCGGGTCGACGCTGTGGGCAAATACCGCGACCGCCTACAGCACGCTGCCCGAACCACTCAAGTACCTCGTCGAGAACCTGTGGGCCCTGCACACCAACCGCCACGACTACGTGACGGCCGAGTCGGTCGACGGACTCACCGACACCCAACGGGCGTTCCAGCAGGCCTTCCAGAAGCCCGATTTTCAGACCGAGCACCCCGTGGTGCGGGTACACCCCGAGACGGGTGAACGTACCCTGCTACTGGGCGACTTCGTGCGCGGCTTCGTCGGCCTGGACAGCCAAGAGTCAAGCGTGCTCTTTGAGTTGCTGCAGCGTCGTATCACCTTGCCGGAAAACACCATCCGCTGGAGTTGGGAACCGGGCGACGTGGCCATCTGGGATAACCGGGCCACTCAGCACCGGGCCATCGACGACTACGACGACCAGCGCCGGCTCCTGCACCGGGTCACCCTGATGGGCGATGTGCCCGTCAACGTCCATGGGCGGCGCAGCCGGGTGATCAGCGGGGCGCCACTGGCGCTTGCCGGCTAGCGTCCTAGCCCGCGTTGCTCACCGGGTCGATCGGCAGCCAGCGCAGCGCCCCCGGCGCGTCGGCCGGTACCACCGGATGCTCCGGCTCGATGGGGGCCAGCCGGCGGTACCCGTCACCCTGCAGCGGCCGCTGATCGTTCTCCCCCTTGTTGGGCCACAGCGAGGCGGCGCGCTCCGCTTGCGCAGCGATCGACAGCGACGGGTTGACGCCGAGGTTGGCCGAGATCGCCGCCCCGTCGACCACGAACAGTGTCGGATAGCCGTAGACCCGGTGATAGGGGTCGATGACCCCATTGTCGGGGCTGTCGCCGATCACCGCGCCGCCCAGGAAGTGCGCGGTCAGCGGGATGTTGAACAGCTCGCCCCAGGTGCCACCAGCCACGCCGTCGATCTTGGCGGCGATACGGCGGGTGACTTCGTTGCCGATGGGAATCCAGGTCGGATTCGGCTCGCCGTGTCCCTGTTTGCTGGAGTACCAGCGCGTTCCGAGTTTCCCGCGCTTGGTAAAGGTGGTGATCGAGTTGTCTAGATGCTGCATCACCAGCGCGATCACCGTGCGCTCACTCCACTGTCGCGGATTGATCAGCCGCATCATCATGCGTGGATTGGCGCCCGCCTGTTGCAGCAACTGCTTCCAGCGCGGCACCTCGGTGCCCTCAGGGCCGCTGCCGTCGGTCATCAACGTCTGCAGCAGCCCCATCGCGTTGGAGCCTTTGCCGTAGCGGACCGGCTCGACGTGGGTGTCCGAGGTGGGGTGAATTGACGACGTGATCGCCACGCCGTGGGTGAGGTCCAGATCCGGTGAGACCTTCAGCCTGGCGGCGCCCACGATGGACTCGGAGTTGGTGCGGGTCAGCACCCCGAGGCGCTTGGAGATGCTCGGCAATTTGCCCTTGTCGCGCATCTTGAACAGCAGATGCTGGGTGCCCCAGGTACCGGCGGCCAAGATCAGGTGGGTGGCGGTGAAGGTGCGCCGGTCCCGGCGCAGCCAGCTGCCGGTGCGCACGGTCCGCACCTCCCACAGCCCGTCCGGCCGCTGCTCGAAACCTTTCACCGTGGTCATCGGAATCACTTCGGCGCCGGCCGATTCCGCCAGGCCGAGGTAGTTCTTCATCAGCGTGTTCTTGGCGCCATGGCGGCAGCCCGTCATACAGCAGCCGCATTCCAAACAGCCAGTGCGAGCCGGCCCAGCGCCGCCGAAGTACGGGTCGGGCACGGTCTTGCCGGGCGTCTTGGTGCCGTCGGGACCAAAGAACACCCCGACCGGAGTGGGCACCCAGGTGTCGCCACACCCCATCTCGTCGGCGACCTCCTTGACGATGCGGTCGGCGTCGGTGAAGGTCGGGTTCTTTACCACGCCCAGCATTCGCTGCGCCTGTTCGTAATGCGGCATCAGCTCGGCGCGCCAGTCGGTGATATGCCGCCACTGTTGGTCGGCGAAGAACGGCTCCGGCGGCACGTACAGCGTGTTGGCGTAGTTCAGCGAGCCCCCGCCCACGCCCGCACCGGCCAGGATCATCACGTTGCGCAACGGGTGGATGCGCTGGATTCCATAGCAACCCAGCTTGGGCGCCCACAAGAACTTGCGCAGGTCCCAGGATGTCTTGGCGAATTCGGCGTCCGTGAACCGGCGCCCAGCCTCCAGCACGCCCACCCGGTAGCCCTTTTCGGTCAGGCGCAGCGCGCTGACACTGCCCCCGAAACCCGAACCGATAATCAAGACGTCGTAATCCGGCTTCATCGCTGCAGTATGACCTTCTTTACATCCGGCCCGTCAGTGGGCCACCGGTAACTTTGGTGCGGCCGCTCTCGCACCCGTTCGCTCCACCGTTAGTTGAAGAAGCCGGACTGGTCATCACCGGTGTTGAAGCCGCCGGAGTTGTTGGTACCCGAGTTGGCGATGCCGGAAGTGAACGTGCCCGTGTTGAGGATGCCGATGCCGGCGTAGCCCGAGTTGAAGAAGCCTCCATTGCCTTCGCCGGTGTTGGAGAAGCCCACGTGGTAGTCGCCCGAGTTGTTGAAGCCCGAGGTAAAGCCGGCACCCGGCGCGGTGTTCATGAAGCCGGAGGTCGCGTCGCCGGAGTTATTGAAGCCCGAGACACCGGTGCCGGTGTTGCCGAAGCCCGACACCGAACCAGGTTGGGTGTCCGGGCTGCCAATGCCGGTGTTCACACTGCCCGCGTTGAACAGACCCGTGTTGGTGGAGCCCGAGTTGAAGAAGCCGGTGTTCACGTCCCCGGAATTGAAGCTGCCGGTGTTTCCGCCGTTGACCGTGTTGTCGCCGCCCGAGTTGAAGCTGCCGGTGTTCTCGGTGCCCGAGTTTCCGAAGCCGATGTTGCCTGCGCCGGCATTGCCCATGCCCACGTTGCCCGGGCCCGAATTTCCGACACCGAAGTTGAGGTTGCTCGCATTCCCGAAGCCGGTGTTAAGCGAACCACCGTTCCACGCGCCGGTATTAGTGGTGCCCGAGTTCGAGAAACCGAAGTTGCCATCCCCTGAGTTGAAGAAGCCCACGTTGTTGCTGCCGGAGTTGAAGAACCCGACGTTGTTGTCACCGGAGTTGCCGAAGCCAATGTTGCCGACGCCGCCGTTGAGCCCGGCCAAGTTAATGCCCACTTGGTCATTGCCGGTGAGCCCGAAACCGATGTTGTTGTTGCCGTTGTTCCCAAAGCCCAAATTGTTGTCACCGAGGTTGCCGAAGCCCACATTGCCCAAGCCGTTGTTGCCCAGACCGAGGTTGTAGGTGCCGAAGTTGCCATCGCCGAAGTTGCTGTCGCCGAAGTTCCCGCTGCCTAGGTTTCCGTTGCCGAAGCGGTTTCCGATGCCGAAGTTCCCGATGCCGTTGTTGCCGAGGCCGAAGTTTCCGCTGCCACGGTTTCCGCTACCCACGTTGAGATTGCCGATGTTGCCGTTGCCGAAGTTGGTATTGCCGTTGTTGCCGCTGCCCAGGTTGAAGAAGCCGGTGTTTCCGCCACCCGCATTGGCATTGCCGGTGTTTCCGCCACCCAGGTTGAGGTTGCCGGTGTTTCCGCTGCCCAGGTTGAAGTCGCCGATGTTGCCGATGCTCAGGTTGCCCACGCCGGTGTTACCAATGGCCAAACCGGGGATGACCGATGCGGCCGGGCCGGCCAGCGCCTGCAACCCCTGCTGCCACGACGCCAACCCCGATGCTGCCGCGGACGCCCCGCCGTGATAGCCCACCATCGCGGCGACGTCGGCGGCCCACATCTCCTCATAGATGCCCTCGGCGGCGGCGATCGCCGGTGCGTTCTGACCAAACAAGTTCGTCATCACCAGCTGCACCAGCGAATTTCGATTGGCAACCACCGCCAGTGGATGGACCATGGCCGCCCGCGCGGCCTCAAACGCACCAACTACCCCTTTGGCCTGAACCGACGCCCCGGCGGCCCGCGCCGCCGCCGCGCTGAGCCAGCTCACATACGGCGCGGCCGCGGCCGACATCGCCGCCGCTGCCGGCCCTTGCCAGGATGCGCCCGCCAACCCTGCGGTCACCGAGTTGAACGATTCCGCGGCCGAGCCCAATTCGGCCGCCAGCTCCTCCCAGGCGGTCGCCGCTGTCAGCATGGGCGCCGAGCCCGCCCCAGCAAACATCCGCGCCGAATTGATCTCGGGAGGCAACATCGAGAAATTCATGACAACAGCCCCTTTCTTGACGCTAGCGCCGTCAAGCAACTCATCGTGGGACACCACCCCATGCCCGGCAAGCAGCCAGCCACTTGTTTGCTAGCCACAACTGTTTCCGTTACTCGCGGACCATACTCGGATCCTGGCGCGATGTTGGCGATTTGCGTAGAACCATCCATGATGCGGGAAAACGGTCAACGCATCACGGCGGCGACACGTGCCGCCAACCGGCGCGAGTCGGCGTCAGCCGCCGACGGTCAGCCCGACTTTCTGGAACTCTTTGAGATCGCAATAGCCGGCCTTGGCCATCGATCGACGCAGACCACCAACCAGATTGAGGGCGCCGAACGGATCATCGGAGGGTCCGTTGAGCACCCGCTCCAGCGGCGGTCGTTCACCGATAGCAATCTGCAGCAACGCCCCTCGCGGCAACGACGGGTGCGCCGCCGCGGCCGGCCAGAACCATCCTTCGCCGAGCGCCTCGGCGCTTTCAGCCAACGGCGTGCCCAACACCACCGCGTCGGCGCCACAGGCGATGGCCTTTGCCAGCTCGCCGGAGGTGTGGATATCGCCATCCGCCAGCACGTGAACGTAGCGACCGCCGGTCTCGTCGAGATATTCACGACGCGCGGCGGCGGCGTCGGCGATCGCGGTCGCCATGGGCACACTGATGCCCAACACCTCACCGGTGGTGGTCACCCCTTCGGTGGAGCCATAGCCGACGATGACGCCGGCCGCGCCAGTGCGCATCAGATGTAACGCGGTGCGGTGGTCCAGCACACCGCCGGCAACCACCGGAATGTCCAGCTCGGCGATGAAGGTCTTCAAATTGAGGGGCTCACCATCGCTGGCCACGCGCTCCGCGGAGACGATCGTGCCCTGGATGACGAGCAGGTCGATACCGGCCTGTAGCAGCACCGGAGTGAGCGCCTGAGCATTTTGCGGGCTGATCCGCACGGCGGTGGTTACCCCCGCTTCGCGAATGCGTGCCACCGCCGCGCCCAGCAAATCGGGGTCCAGCGGCGCGGCGTGCAGCTCCTGCAGCAGCCGAATGGCCGCCGAGGGTTCCGGCTCCTTACTGGCGGCCTCGACGAGCTGGGCGATCTTGGCTTGCACATCGGAATGCCGGCCGATCAGGCCCTCGCCGTTGAGCACCGCCAGCCCGCCGAGCCGACCGAGCTCGATGGCGAACTCCGGCGACACCAAGGCGTCGGTCGGGTGCGCCAGAACCGGGATTTCGAAACGGTACGCGTCGAGCTGCCAGGCCGTGGAGACGTCTTTCGACGAACGAGTACGCCGGGACGGAACGATGCTGATCTCGCTGAGTTCATAGGTGCGTCGGGCGGTGCGGCCCATGCCGATCTCGACCATGGTCATCGTCAGCGTGCGTAGTAGTTGGGCGCTTCAACGGTCATGGCAACGTCGTGCGGATGGCTCTCCTTGAGGCCCGCCGGCGTGATCCGGACGAACTGCGCCTGCTGCAGCACTTCGATGCTGGGTGATCCGGTGTAGCCCATCGCCGCACGCAGACCGCCGGTCAGCTGGTGAATCACCGACCCGAGCGGGCCCCGGAACGGCACTCGACCCTCGATCCCCTCGGGTACCAACTTGTCTTCGCTCAGTGCATCGTCGGCGAAGTAGCGGTCTTTGGAGTACGACTTAGCCCCGCCACGTCCTTGCATGGCACCCAGCGATCCCATGCCGCGGTAGCTCTTGAACTGCTTGCCATTGACGAAGATCAGGTCCCCGGGAGCCTCGGCGGTGCCGGCCAGCAGCGAACCCAGCATGGTCGTCGACGCGCCGGCGGCCAGCGCCTTGGCGATATCGCCGGAGTACTGCAATCCGCCGTCGGCGATCACCGGCACCCCGGATGGACGACAGGCCGCCACAGCTTCCAAGATCGCGGTGATCTGCGGCGCGCCCACTCCGGCCACCACCCGGGTGGTGCAGATCGACCCCGGCCCTACCCCGACCTTCACCGCGTCGGCGCCGGCGTCGACCAGGGCCGCGGCCGCGGATCTGGTGGCGACGTTGCCGCCGACCACGTCAACTCGGTCACCAACCTCGAGTTTGAGTTTGTTGACCATGTCGAGCACCAGCCGATTGTGGGCGTGGGCGGTATCGACGATCAACACGTCAACCCCGGCGTCGACGAGCATCATGGCGCGAACCCAGGCATCGCCGCCGACACCGACGGCCGCACCAACCAGCAGCCGGCCGTCGCTGTCCTTGGTGGCCAGCGGGTGTTGCTCGGTCTTGACGAAGTCTTTGACCGTGATCAGCCCGGTCAACCGGCCGCGGCCGTCGACAACGGGCAGCTTCTCGATCTTGTGTCGCCGCAGCAGGCCCAGCGCGGCCGACGCACTGACCCCCTCCTGCGCGGTAATCAACGGCGCCTTGGTCATCACCTCGGCGACCTGCTTGGACTGGTCGACCTCGAAGCGCATGTCCCGGTTGGTGATGATGCCCACCAGCGCGCCCGAGTCGTCGACCACCGGCAGGCCGGAGATACGGAACCGGGCGCACAACGCGTCGACCTGGGCCAGGGTGTTGTCCGGTCGGCAGGTGACCGGATCGGTGACCATGCCGGCCTCGGACCGCTTCACCGTCTCGACCTGACCTGCTTGCTCGGCGACGGGCAAGTTGCGGTGCAAAACCCCCATGCCGCCGGCGCGCGCCATGGCGATCGCCATCCGCGACTCGGTGACGGTGTCCATCGCCGAACTCACCAGCGGGACCTTGAGCCGGATCCTCTTGGTGAGCTGACTGGAGGTGTCCGCGCTGGCCGGCACCACATCCGAAGCGGCCGGCAACAACAGCACGTCATCGAAGGTCAGACCCAGCATCGCCACCTTGTGGGGGTCGTCACCACCGGTCGGGACCGGATCATCCGCCAGGCCACCCACTCGCACGTACGGGCTGTCGACCAGGTCAGAGCTGTCTTCCAGGTGGGACATGCCACGAGACATCGGTGAGGCCTCCATACGAATGCGGAGTGAGAAACCCATCCTATCGGCTCACCAACGCCGCCCGAGCCGCAGCTGCTGGCGTGGCGCGGGCGGAACTCGTCCCGCACGGCGCGCCTGCGCAATTTCTAGCGCGATGGCTACCTGGCTGCGTAGTGTAGAGGCGTGCGCGACCACCTCCCGCCGGGTTTGCCGCCCGATCCCTTCGCCGACGACCCCTGTGACCCGTCGGCGGCATTGGAGGCCGTCGAACCCGGTCAGCCCCTTGATCAGCAGGAGCGGCTGGCGGTAGAGGCCGACTTGGCCGACCTTGCGGTATACGAAGCGCTGTTGGCGCACAGGGGAATTCGCGGGCTGGTTGTGTGCTGCGATGAATGCCAGCAGGACCACTACCACGACTGGGACATGCTGCGCGCCAACCTGCTGCAACTGCTGATTGACGGCACCGTCCGCCCGCATGAGCCGGCCTATGACCCCGAGCCGGACGCCTACGTCACCTGGGACTATTGCCGCGGCTATGCCGATGCGTCGCTCAACGAAGCGACGTCGGACGCGGACGGTTTCCACCGCCGTCACTAGACGCGCCGCTGCGCAGCGCTAGCCCGTCGATGCGTCGGCGGGCTCTTCCGTTGGTGGAGGGCCCGGCGCCGTGGCGCCCGCGCCTGGCGTGCTCGACCCGGTGGTGGGCGCCTCACCCGGCGCTAACGAGGATGGACTCGGCACCGCAGTGGGCATCGTTGTGCTGGCGTTGCTCGGCGACGGCGCCGACGCGTCGGATCCCGCGGCGAGCGGCGACGAGCTGGGTGCCGAGGAAGCCGAGACCACCGGACTGTTCGGTGGCGTTGACTCCGGTACACCCGATGCCGCTGGCGGTGCGGACACCGGCGCCGACGGCGGGGTGGGTGCCGCAGTTTCGGGAGCCAGCGGGGTCTTGGCGTGCCGCGGGGAGTCCCCCGGTCCGACAAGCTCGGACTGGGGCGGCGAACTGGGAGACAACGTCGCGTTCGGATCGCGCTTTTCGACCTTGGTGTTGAGCTGATTCAATTCGTTCATCAAGTTCTGCCGGCGGCTGCCATCATTGACGGCCTGCAAGGTGCTGCTGACTTCGGCCAGTTGCGTCTGGGCCTGGTCCCACTCGCCCAGCGCGATCAGCTGTTCGGCCTTGGCCAGATCTGCCTTGGCGGACAACATGATCTGATCGTCGCTGATCCGCGGCTCGTTGAAGATCATCGCGTGCAGGCCGTAGAGCAGGTCACCGGGGCGCGCTTCGGCCACCACGGCGCCGAACCCGCTCAGCAGCAACAGCGTCGCGGCCACCGACCCGATCGCCGCCAAGCTGCGACGCGAGCGTCGACGCTCCACCATGCCGACAATCAGTGCTTCGACGGCTTCGTCTTGGGAAACCAGCGCGCTCGCCGGTGGCCACCTCAGATCATCGCGCCACTCGCCCAGCAGTGCGGCCAGCGCGTCGTCGTCGGGATCCTCGAGATTGACCTCCTCACGGCCGGCGAGCGCGTCCAGGAGCAGATCGGTGCGGGCCACCTCATCCAAGCGGGGGCCCAGGCTTGGCTGATCACCCAGTGCAAATCCAGAATTAGGCATAGTCACCTGCCGCCACGATTTCGTCTTTGAGCCGCTGGAGTGCGCGGTGCTGGGCCACCCGGACCGCTCCGGTGGTGCTGCCGACGGCGGCAGCGGTCTCCTCGGCGGAGAGGCCGACCACAACACGCAGAATCAGAATCTCGCGCTGCTTGGCCGGCAGGATTTCGAGCAACTCATTCATCCGGGACACCGAATCGGCCTCGATGGCCAGCTGTTCTGGGTCGGCGTCGGCGGATCGGCGCTCGGGCACCGATTCGGCCGGATAGGCAAGGTCGCGCCCCGCCGCGCGATGAGCGTCGGCGACCTTGTGGGCCGCGATGCCGTACAAGAAGGCCAGGAACGGACGTCCTCGATCCCGATAGCGCGGCAGCGCCGTAATGGTGGCCAAGCAGACCTCCTGTGCCACATCATCTGCTGAGAGGCCGCTCCGCTCGACTGTGCCGACTCGCGCTCGGCAATATCGCACAACGATCGGGCGAATGGTCTCCAGCACCTCCCGAAGCGCGTTCCGGTCTCCTGCCACGGCCTCCGCAACCACAGCGTCGAGACGTTCCCCTTCAATTGTCATCGACGGCGATATCTCCAACGTTACGAACCGGACACATCCCGGGCTAACTAACGGATTGACAATAACGGTCGAACGGCGATTCAAGCGGGACGCCACGTTCCACCGGCGCGCCACACCTGATCTGCGCAGATATCACGAATCTCGCGCAACTCGCGTGCCGTAAACGTGACGCTTTCGGTATCGATCAGCAAGCAAGCCAACGCCCAGCGCAGCGGTATCAACCCCAGCCGTCCGGTGGCATCCAGGGCCGCTTCACCGACGCTGCGGGCTCGCTCGGTAGCGCCGGCGCTGCACAGGGCCGCGGCCAGCACCACATCACTTTTGACCCGATGTCTCGCCGATGCGCCAATCATGTTCTGCGCCAGCTCGACTGCCTCCTCCGCGCGGTGCACAGCGGCAGCCCCGTCGCCGGAGACCATCGCCAGTTCCGCGGCCACCCACCCCCGCCGCACCGCCAGCCGGTCCACGACGCGGGCCGGCAATTCGGCCTCCGCGACAACCGCGTCCGCACGCGTCAACAAGGCCGCCGATGCGGCGAAGCGACCGATGCCCAGCGCGTCGGCCGCCAACCCGACCAGCGCATCGGTCCGGGCCTCAGCATCGGTGCCGGCCACCGCAAGCGCCCGACCGTCCCAACCTCGCGCCAGCGTGTGCCACCCGAGCTGACGCAGAAATGAGGCCTGGGCGCTGTGCGCCAGCGATGCCAACGGACCCGCCGCCACGCGCCGCCGCAACGCCGCCAGATCCCCGTACGCGGAGCCGTAGCGCCCTTGCCCACCGGCAGCCACCGCGCGCAGCCACAGCTGGCCCGGTGTGCTCGCCGTCGGCAGCGGCCAGGTGCTCGGGCGGCCACCGAAGGCGGCCTCGATCAGCAGCCCCTCCGCCGGGGGCTCACCCGCCGACTCACCCGCCGACTCACCCGCCGAAGTGTGACACGTTTCAATCACCTTGATAGTCGCGCCTTAGCAGTAAAATGTTTGTGCTTTCCGTGTTACGGAAGTATTACTCACAGGCATCCGTAAGTGAATTACAGGTTGTTCACAGTAGCCCACTGAACTGGGAATTCCTGGTACCGAACCGGTTTCGGCAGCACGTTTGACCTCCCGATAATGCGCGACAGATGAACGCAGAGTTAATTCTCATCCAACGTCCAGGCATTTTGTAGGTTTATGAGGCTATTGACGGAAATTCGGCAACGCCCCTAGCGTTTACCGTTGTTCGGGTAGTCATCGTTGACGCCTCTGATTATCAGTTGCACAACTCGCGCGTTCGCGAACCCAACCTCCACTTGGGTGTGCCGTGCAGAGAGGGAATCAGCAATGCCACAGCCGGAGCAGCTACCGGGGCCCAACGCCGACATCTGGAACTGGCAGTTGCAGGGCCTGTGCCGCGGCGTCGACTCATCGATGTTCTTCCACCCCGACGGCGAGCGTGGTCGCGCCCGCATGCAACGTGAGCAGCGCGCCAAGGAGATGTGCCGCCGTTGTCCAGTGATCGAGGAGTGCCGGTCGCACGCGCTGGACGTCGGCGAGCCCTACGGCGTCTGGGGCGGCTTGTCCGAATCCGAGCGCGACATGCTGCTCAAGGGCGGCATTGGGCGCAGCCGGGGTATCCGCCGTTCCGCCTGAGTTTCCCGGCGCTCGCGCTTGGGCCTTGCTAGGCCTTGAGTGAGCCATGTCATGGCCAGCTGGGCGGGGCGGGCCGCCGGTAGATGGTGCGCCCCGCTTTGATCGTCTCGATGACCCTGATGTCTTTGATCCGCATGGGATCGACGGTGAGCGGATTGCCGTCCAGGATCACCAGATCGGCCAGTTTGCCCTCCGTGATGGAGCCCTTGGACTGTTCCTCGCGGTACTGATGTGCGGCGTTGATGGTGATCGCCTGCAGCGCCTCCAGAGCGGTGACGCGCTGATCGGCGCCGATGACCTCACCACTGCGGGACACGCGATTGACCGCCGTCCACACCACGAACATCTGGTCCAGGGGTGAGACGTTGAAATCTGTGTGGTTGGTGGGACGTAGCCCCAGGTCGATGGCAGCCCGCATCGGGCTGAGGAAATGCGCCTGCTTCTTACCGCGTAACCGCACGTGGGTGTCGCCGAAGTAGAAGGCGTGCTCGGTGAATAGCGAGGGAATCAGCTTGTAGTCGGCGTACTTGGCGAGCTGATCGCGGCGCACGAACTGGGAATGAATCACCGTGGTGTGGCGGTCTTTTGCGAGGTCGTCCGCCGCGGCGTACTCGTGTGCCGCGAGCAGGACATCGATAGCGGCGTCACCGTTGGCGTGGACGTTTAGCGGCACGCCGAGGTCATAGACACGTTTGAACCACGAGTTGACGGTGTCCTGCGGAAAGGGCAGTTCTCCGGTCCACTGATGCTGCCCGTCGGGTCCGTCGACCAGGTATGGGGTGGTGAAGAACGCGGTACGGCCCTGCGGCGAACCGTCCAGGGTGATCTTTACGCCGCCGAGTTTGACGCCGTTGCGGTAGGTCCCGAATGTGTCGGGCGGGTTGTCCTGCAGAACTTCGTCCAGCTCAAGGATGAACGGGTAGGCGATGATGTCAATGAGGTTGGCGCCACCGGCGGCCGCCCGCTGCAAAACGGCGATGTCATCCGCGTGGGTCAATCCTTCGTGAGCGGTGGTGATGCCGGCGGCCGCGTAGAGCTGTTGGCCGGCGATGCTCCACTGCACCTCTTGTTCCCGCGTGGGCTTGGGCAGCGACGCGAAAATCTCCAGGAACGCGGTTTCCATGATCAGCCCGTCGGGTTCATCCGAACCTTCCTTGCGCACAATCACGCCGCCCGGCGGCGTCACGGTGCTTGCCGAAATACCGAACTTGTCCAGCGCGGCCGAATTGAGCACCGCGCCGTGCAGCGAAACATGACGGACCAGCACCGGGTTGCACGGAAAGTCCTTGTCGAGGTCTTCACGATGCAGCGTGCGGCCACCGGCCATGATCGTCTCGTCGTAGCCGTAGCCGATAATGAGTTCCCCCGCGGGGATGTCGTGGGCATCGCGGAAGCTCTTCAGCTGCGCGACGATGGCGTCGACATCGGCGCACGGGCCGGCCGGTGGCGCGAACAGGTTGACCTGGTTGGCTACCGTGAGCGCATTGATGTAGTGGCTGTGCGGATCGATGAAACCCGGCAGCAGTGTGCGGCCATGTAGATCAACCACGCGCGTTCGGGGCCCCCGATGGTGGTGGGCCACGTTCTGCCGAGTCCCGACGGCGACGATGCGGCCATCCTTGATGGCGACCGCTTCGGCCGTCGGCCGTTCCTCGTCGACCGTGACGTCCATTGTGATGATGTCACCGTTGACATAGATGGTGTCGGCATCGCCAGTCATACTGTGCTCCTATTCGAACGGCACCGCCTGCTGCGTCGCAGCGGGCCATGTTGTGGCGCAAGGGATTACCCGGCCGAATTCCCTGGCTGGGACCCGGCGAATCGTCGATCAGCCTACCCATCCAGGCGTCGCTGGCACCGCACGCTTTTGCACCACTATTCCTGCAGAATGGGCGCTTTTGACCCTAGCCTCGGTGACCACTGGGCCTCGATCATGGAGATAACTTCGGCAAGCAGAGAGGACCCACCTGAATGAACACCACCGCCGACAAAGACCGAACAAGGTCTGCCATGAGCACTTCGCTCCGCCGTTGCGCCGCGATCGGCGCGCTCGGTTTTGCACTGGCATCATTGCCGGTGATCGGACTGGGCACACCAGCGATTGGTCGGGCCGACATCAACCAATGCCCTCCCGGCTGGTGGTGGAACGACACCTTACAGCGATGCGCACTGAATCCGGGCCCGTCGACCCTGCCGTCCGCGGGCCCCCCGGCACCCGGCACACCGGGCGGTGTGTATGGCCCCGGCGGCTGGGGCGGCCCGGGCGGACCGGGCGGACCTCCGGCGCCCGGCGAACCCTATGGCCCCTACGGGCCGCAAGTAGGAGCGCCGGGAACACCAGGGTGGCCCGGCACAATGTCCGGACCCAGTCCCACCGCCGGACACGGCGCCATGGGGCACCGCTAGAAGTCGGCTAGCCGGCCGGCTTGCCGCGCCACTGCAGGGCTTCGAGCGCGACGGCCACACGCACGCTGCTGTGGTCCAACGGTCGAGGCAGCAGCTGCTGGGCGCGGTCAAGTCGGCGCAGCAAGGTGTTGCGATGCGTGTAGAGGACTTTTGTGGTGCGCCCGATGCTGCATTGTTCGTTGACGAACGTGAGCACCGTGCGTTGCAGCTCGGGGCTGGCCGACTCGAAATCCCCGAGTGTGTTGGTGATGAAATCGTCTACGGCTTCTGGATTTTGGGCGATCAGGGTGATCAGCTGGACATCCGCGAATAGCGCGACCCGCTGGCGAGAATGCAGCCCGGCCACCATGCGCTGTGTGGTGAGCGCCTCCAGGTGACTGCGCCGGAAACCCTCGATTCCTTTTCCGGCGGTACCGATCGCGATTCGTACTCCGGGAATGTCTTGGACCGCCCGGTGCACCTGCTCGACATCGACGGCGGCGTCGGCCACCCAGACCCAACGGGTGGCCGCGCTGGCGATCACGGTCAGTGGCCGGGCAAATCCGGCGGCGTGGCCGAAGGCGTCGGCGACTCGGTCCAGCTCGTTTAGGTCACCGTCGGGTTCGTCGCTCCAGATGACGGCGCCGGTGTGCGCGCGGTTGAGGGCGTAGCCCAATCGCATTTCGGCGCGCTGGCGGCTAATCGGGGCACCGTCGAGAATCAGCGCGGTCACTTCGCGGCGTTCGGCGTGGGTGCCGCGGGCCAACTCGTCACGCTCGCGCTGCATTCGGGCGGCGATACCGCCAGCCGTGGCGTCGATGAACTCGCTGATTGACCGGTAGGTCACCGCGAGCAGCTCGCGCAGCTCGTCGGGGTCGGAGGTGAGTCCGAACGCAACCTCCATCCACAACCGCCAGCTCACTGTCTGCGCGATGAGAAAGGTGAACGGCTCCAGACCGCGGCGCACCATGTCGCGGGCGATGCTGAGCGGTTCGGGGCCAAGGTTGGCCGGCACCGGGGCCCCCGGCCTACTCACGTTGGCCGCCGCCCAGTGCATCAGGCTCGAGCGGGTGCTACGCCGAGTGGCCTCCGCCAGGACGGGATCGTCGGCAATGGACGGGTTGGCCGCCATGGTCGCTCGGTCGTATTCCTCAAGCCAGTTGCACGGTTCGTCGAGGATGATCTTGGCGCCCTGACTGATCAGTTCACACACCCGCGGCGACGGGCTTTCCCACATCACCCACCCACGGTAAAGCGTGGTGCACACTTTTGCACCATCGACCACTCCCATTAGACGGTTTTAACTCCTGATGAGCACACCCGGCGGGCCTGCGATCGACGCCACCGCCGGACGCGAGGTCCACTCGTCGCCAACCAGCCACCGCGACACGGAAACCAGGCACGCGACACGCCGTGCCGAACGTGCGTTGTCTATGTCTCGAGGAGCGAGCCTACGGCAGGGCGCCGATACTGTGCTGACATGCAGACGGTCTTGTACACACTTGGGTTGATGCTGTTCCTGCTGGGCTTACTGACCGGGTTCGCCATTCCGGCACTCAAGAACCCACGTATGGCGCTAGCGAGTCATCTCGAGGCGGTGCTCAACGGGATGTTCCTGGTGCTGCTCGGACTGCTCTGGCCGCACATTCATTTGCCCAATGCGCTTGGGGCGACCGCGGTGGTGCTCATCGTGTACGGCGCCTACGCGAACTGGCTGGCGACCTTGCTTGCGGCGGCATGGGGCGCGGGCCGCAAACTCGCGCCGATCGCGGCGGGCAACCACAGCGCCACCGCAACACGGGAGCGCATTGTCAGCTTTCTGTTGTTATCTCTTTCGCTGGCAATCGTCGTCGGCGTCGGTATCGTCATCGCCGGACTGTGACGCGCGACTGAGCACCCGGCCGCACTCGGCGGTTTCGATCGCCACCACCCACGACATGTACACCACGACAACGGCCAACCACCCTCAGCTAAGAAGACACCCCCGGACGCAGGCCCGGGGGTGTCTTCTTACGTGGCGAACTCAGTGCGCGTGGCCGTGATGACCGTGGCCGTCGTCCTCAGCCTCGGCGGGTTTGTCCACCACCGCCGTCTCGGTGGTGAGCACCATCCGCGCCACCGATGACGCGTTGAGCACCGCCGACCGGGTCACCTTGACGGGATCAACGATGCCCTCGGCGGCCAAGTCGCCATAGGACAGGGTGGCCGCGTTCAGCCCGTGTCCGGCGGGCAGCTCGCTAACCTTGCTCACCACGACCGATCCATCCAGCCCGGCGTTGCTGGCGATCCAGTACAACGGCGCAGTGAGCGCCTCGGAGAACACGTCCACGCCAATCGCCTCATCACCGGACACCGACGCACGCAGGTCCTGCAGCGCCTTGCGGGCCTGGATCAGGGCGGATCCGCCACCGGCGACGATGCCCTCCTCGACGGCGGCCTTGGCGGCCGCGACCGCGTCCTCGACGCTTTCCTTGCGTTCCTTGAGCTCGGTCTCGGTGGCGGCGCCGACCTTGATGACGGCCACCCCGCCGGCCAGCTTGGCCAACCGCTCACCCAGTTTCTCGCGGTCCCATTCCGAGTCGCTTCTGTCGATCTCGGAACGCAGCAGGTTGACCCGTGCCGCCACGGCGTCGGCGGCGCCACCGCCGTCGACGATGATGGTGTCGTCCTTGCTGACCACGACGCGACGGGCCGAGCCCATCACCTCGATGCCCACCTCACGTAGCACCAGGCCGGCGTCGGGATTAACCACCTCGGCACCCGTCACCGCGGCCAAGTCTTGCAGGAATGCCTTGCGCCGGTCGCCGAAGTACGGCGATTTGACCGCGACTGCCTTCAGTGTCTTACGAATCGAGTTGACGACCAAGGTGGCCAACGCTTCGCCCTCGACATCCTCGGCGATGATCATCAACGGTTTGCCCGATTCGGCAACCTTCTCCAGCAGGGGCAGCAGGTCGGGCAGCGAGCTGATCTTGTCCTGCTGCAACAGGATCAGCGGGTCTTCTAGCACGGCCTGCTGGGAGTCGAAATCGGTCACGAAGTAGGCCGACAGGAATCCCTTGTCAAAACCCACCCCCTCGGTGAACTCCAGCTCGGTGCCCAGCGTCGAGGACTCTTCCACGCTGACCACGCCGTCGTGGCCGACCTTGCTCATCGCCTCGCCCACCAGTTCGCCGATCTGCGCGTCACGTGACGAGACCGTCGCTACCTGCGCGATGGCTTCCTTGCCGGACACCGGTGTGGCCGAGGCCAGCAACGCCTCGGACACCGCGTCGGCCGCCTTGCCGATCCCCGAGCCGAGCGCGATCGGGTTGACCCCGGCGGCGACCAGCCGCAGGCCGGCTTTGACGAGCGCCTGAGCCAGCACGGTCGCGGTCGTGGTGCCGTCACCGGCGACGTCGTTGGTCTTGGTGGCCACCGACTTCACCAGCTGGGCGCCCAGGTTCTCAAACGGGTCTTCCAGGTCAATCTCGCGCGCCACCGTGACACCGTCGTTGGTGATGGTGGGCCCGCCGAAGGACTTGGCCAAGACCACGTGTCGACCGCGCGGCCCCAGCGTTACCCGTACCGTGTCGGCGAGCTTGTCCATGCCCGCTTCCATGGCGCGACGCGCGATTTCGTCGTACTCAATCAGCTTGCTCATCAGGCTCCTTTCCGCCCGGCGACGATGCAGGCCAGCAACGACCTGCGGTGGAGCCGGGAAATTTCACTACCGCCAGCTAGTCCGCTAACGCATGCCGCCCCGGAAATCACCCGCGGTTGTACACGGGGATCGCCGGGGCGGAACACGGGTTACTTGGAAACGACAGCCAGCACGTCGCGTGCCGACAGGATCAGGTATTCCTCGCCGCCGTACTTGATCTCGGTGCCGCCGTACTTGCTGTAGATGACGGTGTCACCCTCTGCCACGTCCAGCGGGATCCGCTTCTCGCCGTCTTCGTCCCACCGGCCGGGGCCGACTGCGACGACGGTGCCCTCCTGGGGCTTCTCCTTGGCGGTGTCAGGAATGACCAGACCGGACGCGGTCGTGGTCTCGGCCTCGTTGGCCTGCACGAGAATCTTGTCCTCGAGTGGCTTGATGTTCACCTTCGCCACGATTGGAGCCCTCCAATAATTTGATCGGATCCGGGACTCGTCGCCCGGACCGGAGTTGGCGGCCGGTCCGGGGCATACCCCGAACCGTCCGAATTACCAGGTGATTCGGCATTCTTCGGTGCCCTCGCGCCGTCGTCGCGGGTGCCGACACAGGGGCCGTCCGATTGCCACCTAGCACTCTATACATGCGAGTGCTAGCACTCAAGGGCGCCCCGGTGCTTCCTGGTTGTTGGCGTGTCCGCCGTGGGCGAAACTCCGCCAACCTAGCCCTTTACCTGCCCGGTTAGCACGGGGAGGCCCGGATCGGTGGCCGCATCCAGCGGCGACGGCGGCGCACCGCCAGCCACCAGGTGGGCGGCGAACGCGGCGATCATCGCGCCATTGTCGGTACACAACCGGGGCCTGGGGACCCGCAGCGTCAGCCCCGCCGCAGCGCAGCGTTGGGCAGCCAGCTCGCGCAGCCTCGAATTCGCGGCCACCCCGCCGGCGATCAGCAGGGTCGAGATGCCGAGCGTGCTGGCCGCGCGGACCGCCTTCATCGTCAATACGTCGGCGACGGCTTCCTGGAATCCGGCGGCAACATCAGCGGTCAGCGCATCCGGGTTGGCCTCCACAAACCTCGCCACGGCGGTCTTGAGGCCCGAGAAACTGAACGCGTACGGGTCGTCACTCGGTCCGGTCATGCCACGCGGAAACGCGACGGCCTCCGGATCCCCGGTACGGGCCAGCTCGTCAAGTACCCTGCCGCCCGGATAGCCCAACCCCAACAGCCGCGCAACCTTGTCGTAAGCCTCACCGGCGGCGTCGTCGACGGTGCTGCCCAGCTCGATGATCGGTTCACCGAGCGACCGCACGTGCAACAGGTGGGTGTGCCCACCGGACACCAGCAGCGCCACGCATTCCGGCAGTGGCCCATGTTCGTAGACATCTGCGGCCAGGTGCCCGCCCAGGTGGTTGACCGCATAGAACGGCACCGACCAGGCGGCCGAATACGCCTTGGCTGCGGCCACTCCCACCAGCAGCGCGCCCGCTAGGCCCGGTCCGATGGTGGCTGCGACGACATCGGGTCGTTGCACCCCGGCGGCCTGTAGCGCCCGCCGCATCGTCGGACCAAGCGCTTCCAGGTGCGCCCGGGAGGCGATTTCGGGCACCACTCCGCCGAACCGCACGTGCTCGTCGACGCTGGAGGCCACCTCGTCCGCCAACAAGGTCACGGTGGCCCCGACACCGGTGCCATCAAGACGCGCAATGCCGACGCCGGTTTCATCACACGAGGTTTCTATGGCCAAGATGGTTTGCCCCGACATCTAGCGTGCACCCCCTGGATCCCTGCGCATCGTGTAGGCGTCGGCGCCGCTGATGCGGTAATACCGCCGGCGCAAGCCGACCTGCTCGAACCCGGCGCTGCGATAGAGGGCGATCGCGGGTTCGTTGTCGGTACGGACCTCCAGAAAAACCACCCCGCCGTCGGCGAACTCCAGCAGCTCACCAAGCAGCCGACGGCCGATGCCCCGTCCCTGGTAGGCCGGGTCCACGCCGATGGTGTGCACCTCGTACTCGTACGGCGCGCTACGCCCCAACCGCGAAATGCCCGCGTAACCCACCAGCAAGGCAGCGGTGCGGGCACCCACGTAGTGGTTGCGCGCGCTGGCCAGCTCCCGCTCGAACGCGACCACCGGCCACGGGTCGTCGCCGTCGAAAAGTTGGGCCTCCAGATCGGCGCACCGCTGCGCGTCCGCGCGGGTCAGTGCACCAATGGTGACCGGCTCGGTGTGGGCCGTCACGCGCGAGCCGCCAACGGTGTGGCGTCCGGCCTGCGCAGGTAGAGCGCCACCAGCGGCACCGGGTCCTGGGCCCAGTTCACCGCGTCCGCCAAGCCGACCGGTGAGGGGTAGACCGGCTCGCACCGCGGCAAGTCAAACAGCGCCGCGTGGTCCGGCGAGCCCGCGACCGCCCGCGCGGTCGCCGGCTCGACGTCGACTGGGGCATTCACCGCCGGCCCGTGGATACGGATCCCGTCGCGGTAGCGCGCCCAGTAGACCTCACGCCGTCGGGCGTCGGTGACCACCAGTGTTTCGCCGCTGGTCTGGCCTCCGATGGCGTCCAGGCTGCACACACCGTGCACCGGGAGGCCCAGGGCATGGCCGTATGCGGCGGCGGTCGCCATCCCGGCCCGCAAGCCGGTGAAGGGGCCCGGGCCACAGCCCACCACAACGGCATCCAGGTCGGTCAACGTCAACCCCGCATCACCCAGGGCGGCCAGCACGTTGGGCGTCAACCGTTCGGCATGGGCTCGGGCGTCGATTGTGACCCGCTCGGCCAGGCAGACACGGCGCGCACCGTCCAGCCTCACCACCCCCGCCGTCACCGCTGGGGTGGCGGTGTCGATGGCAAGAACGAGGCTCATGAGAGATCCCCGGTATCGGCCCACTCCCACGTCGCGATCCGAACGTCGGAGTGGCTCACTCGCTCCAGCCGGATGTCGAGATGCCGCCGCGAAAGCCGCTCGGCCAGGCCCGCACCCCACTCCACCACCACCACCGAGTCATCAAGCTCGGTATCGAGGTCTAAAGAATCGAGCTCACCGAGGAGATCGGCGGCGCCCCGGTCCAATAGCCGATAAAAGTCAACGTGAACCATTGCCGGAGCATCCCGCCGACGTGGTGGATGCACCCGCGCCAACACGTAGGTGGGTGATGTGACCGGGCCATCGACATCCATGGCCGCTGCAATGCCCTTGGCCAACACGGTCTTTCCGGCGCCCAGCGGGCCGGTGAGCACCACCACGTCGCCGGCGCGCAGCTGCTTACCCAACCGGGATCCCAGCGCGACGGTGTCCTCGACGCGTTCCAGCGTTGCCGTACCCGAACCGTGCTGCTCAACCATGGCGACGTAGCCGTTCCCGGAGCCGCTCGCCGACCCTGCGGTAGCGCAGCGTCATCTTGCCCGGAAGGGCACGGTTGACCAGCCGGACCAGCCCCTCGTTGATGGGGTCGGGCTTATCCAGCAACGCCAGATGACTGGCCCCGGCGACGATGACCAGTTCCGACAGGGGTAGCGAGTTCGCCATCTTTCGCGAGTATTCATCGGGGGTGAGCAAGTCATGGTCGCCACAGGCGACCAACGTCGGGATCCTCAGCAATGTCCACAGCCCGGCGGTTTCGTCGTGCACCTCGAGGGCATGCAGGAAGCCCACCAGGGTGGCGATCGGGGTTCCGTTCATCATCTGCTGGGAGAAGGCGTCCAGGCTGCGGCTGACCTGCAGATCGCTGTAGGAAGCCGCGCGCAGTATCGGTCCGACCACCGACCGTGACACGTTGCGACCGCGGTGCATCAGCTTGGGCGCGGACCGGGCGGTGAATCGGACGGCTTGCAGTGCTGGGTTTTTCAGGAACTCACCCAGCGGCGAGCGCGTCACGCCTTCGGCGGCCGAGGAGATCAGCGCGGCGCCCACGATCCGGCGTCCGTAGCGCTGAGGGAACTGCCTGGCATGCGACAGCACGGTCATTCCGCCCATCGAATGACCAACCAGCAGGACCGGACCGCGCGGCGCGGTCGCCTCCAGCACCGTTTCCAAATCCTGGCCGAGTTGGGTCAGGGTGTACGTCTCGGGCGATGCTTCACCGGACTGGCCGTGTCCGCGCTGGTCGTAGAAGACCATCCGCACCTGGGCCCCCCACTGTTCGCCTAGCCGCATTCGTTGAAAGTGAAAGGCGCCCATGTGCAAGCAAAAGCCATGGGCGAAAACGATAGTCACCGGCGCGTCCACCGGGCCGGCTTCTCGCACCGCCAGCGGCACGCCGTCGGGGGTGGTGATCACTAGGCTGCGATCGCTGTCCAACCGTTCGAAATCCTCGCCCGCGTAGGGATCTTCGAAGACGGTGCCGCGTTCGACGATCGACCGGCGGGCGGAGGCGCCGACGATGGTGGCGACCGCGGTCAGCCCGGCGCCTCCCGCAAGCCAGGCCTTGCCCCTGCTGTTGCGGATGTCATTAGGAATCAACGGTTTTCGCCTCGCGATAGGTCCTGATGATCCGCCCGCGCGGGCTGGTGACCACCTCGTAGTGGATGGTGCCGATCAGGTCGGCCCAGTCCTGGGCGGTGGGCTCCCCACGGGTACCGGGTCCGAACAAGATCGCCTCGTCACCCTCGGCGACATCGATCGGTCCGGGGCCTAGGTCGACGACGAATTGGTCCATGCAGATCCGTCCCACTCCTGGGCGGCGCCGGCCGTTGATCAGCACATCCAGCCGCCCGCCCAGCGACCGGAACACCCCGTCGGCGTAGCCGATCGGCAGCAACGCCACATTCGTGTCGCGGGGTGCGATCCAGACGTGCCCATATGACACACCCTCCCCGGCGCGAACCGACTTCACCAGCGCAACAGCAGATTTCACTGTCATTGCCGGCACCAAGCCCATGTCACCCAGCTTGGGTACTGGACTCAGTCCGTACATGGCGATGCCCGGCCGGACCAGGTCCAGGGTCAGATCGGGACGGGCCATGGTTGCCGACGAGTTCGACAGATGCGCCACCTCGAACCGCACTCCCTGGTCACGTGCATAGGCCAGCATGTCTGTGAACTTGTGAGCCTGGACGTCATTGATCGGCTGGTCCGGCGCGTCCGCGTGCACCATGTGCGACATCAGCCCCCGCAGCCGGATCGCATCTTCGGCCAGAGCCTGGCGCAGCCGCGACAACATCTCCGGGTACGACTCGGGCGCAACTCCGTTGCGGTGCAATCCGGTGTCGACCTTGATGGTCACCGTCGCGGTTCGGCCGGTCCGGCGCACCGCGTCGAGCAATTCGTCGAGCTGACGCAACGACGACAGCGCGATTTGCACGTCGGCTTCCAGCGCTGGCCCGAAATCGACCCGCGGCCCATGCAGCCAGGCCAGCACCGGCGCGGTGATGCCGTCGGCGCGCAACGCCAGGGCCTCATCGACGGTGGCGACGCCGAGTTCGACCGCACCCGCAGCCAACGCCGTGCGGGCGACCATGGTCGCGCCGTGACCGTAGCCGTCCGCCTTGACCACAGCCATTACCTGTGCATTTCCCGCCCGCTCGCGCAGCAGCTGGACGTTGTGCTCGATCGCGCCCAGGTCAACCACAGCCTCGGCCACCACGCCCGGCGCCCGGGATATCGAGGTTATGGGCGTAACAGCCAACGAAGTAGCGCTCCTGCTCGTGTGTGTGCCAGTAAGCCGTAGCCATTCTCCCAGAAGGGTCCAGAAGGGTTAGGCAACGCTGCTTATCGGTTCACGGACCGTCCCCGGGCGGCGCTGCATTGATCCAATCAGATCCCATCAGTCACAACAGTCTCGGACGGAGGGCAGTGACAATTTGCCCGCCTTCGAGCGACAAATCGCTAGTGCCGCCCGAAATTTCCGGTGCGGACCCGACCGCGTTTGGTGATCTGTCGCGCAGAGGCGGGCACAACGATCACCCCCGCCGGCAGTGGCTGATGTGACGGAAGCGACAAGACAACACCGGTGAGGCTAGTGCGCGAAGTGCTGTCCGCCGTAGTGCCCACCGGGCTTGAGCTTATCCAGCGTGGCCAAGGTGGTGACGACATCGTCGTGCAGCGCCCTGGCCAGGTCGGCGGACAGTCCTTCGCGGACCACAATGCGCAGGACCGAAACGTCGGTGGCGCTATCCGGCATGGTGTAGGCCGGCACCTGCCAACCGAAGGTTCTCAGCTCGTGGGAGACGTCGAACTCGGTATAGCCACGGTCGCCGGCCAGTTGGAAGGCGATCACCGGAATCGCCGAACCATCCGAGATCAGTTCGCAATGGTCGACTTTGCGTAGCTGCTCACCCAACCACCGTGCGGTCTCCGATAGCGCCTGCATGACCTTGATATACCCTTCCCGGCCCAGCCGCAGGAAGTTATAGTACTGGCCGACCACCTGGTTGCCCGGGCGAGAGAAGTTCAACGTGAACGTCGGCATGTCGCCGCCCAGGTAGTTGACCCGGAAGACCAGGTCCTCGGGCAAATATTCGGGGCCGCGCCACACAACGAACCCGACGCCGGGATAGGTCAACCCGTATTTGTGGCCGCTGACGTTGATCGACACCACCCGCGGCAACCGGAAATCCCATTTGAGATCCGGGTGCAGGAAGGGCACCACAAAGCCTCCGCTGGCGGCATCGACGTGCACGGGAATGTCAACACCGCCTGTTGCCGCCAATTTGTCCAACGCCGCACAGATCTCGGCGACCGGTTCCAATTCACCGGTGTAGGTGGTGCCCAGGATCGCCACCACTCCGATGGTGTTCTCATCGACGGCGTCGACAACCTGTTCGGGTGTGATGACGTAGCGGCCCTTCTCCATCGGCAGGTAGCGGGGTTCGACGTCGAAATAGCGGCAGAACTTCTCCCAGACGACCTGGACGTTGGACCCCATCACCAGGTTCGGTGTGCGACCTTGCCAGTCTTTTCCAACCTGCTGCCGCCAACGCCACTTCAGGGCCAGGCCGCCCAGCATGACCGCCTCGCTGGAGCCGATCGTGGACACCCCGGTAGCACTGGATGGATCGTCGTCCCGCAGCCCCTCGGCGTGGAACAGGTCGGCGACCATGGCCACACAACGGTTCTCGATGGCCGCGGTCGCGGGGTACTCGTCCTTGTCAATCATGTTCTTGTCGAACGTTTCGGCCATCAACCTGCCGGCCTGGGGATCCATCCAGGTGGTGACGAAGGTCGCCAGATTCAGCCGGGAACTACCGTCGAGCATCAGCTCGTCGTGGATGAAGCGGTAAGCGGCCTCGGGATCCATCGACTCCTCGGGCAGCCGCAGCGCCGGTATCGGAGCGGTGAACATTCGGCCGGTGTAAGCCGGAGCGATCGAGTGCGCGGGCACGGACGGGTGGCTGCGGGACACTGCGGATCCTTTCGTTGGCTGACAGGATTTCGGCTGCGCTGTGTTCTATAGAGCAGCTATGGCGGCCCGGATGTGGTGCAGGATTCGTGACGCGGACGTCGGCACGCCGCCAGGGCCAGGATCGGCGGCCGCCATTGCGGCCGCTCGAGCATGGACAAACGCGGCGACCGCGGCCGCCTCGGCGGCCGGAAGCCCGGCCGCCAGCAGCGCCCCGATCATCCCGGACAGCACGTCGCCGGATCCGGCGGTCGCCGCCCATGACTGCCCGGCCGGGCTCAGATAGACCTTGCCTTCCGGGTCGGCGATCACGGTGACATGGCCCTTGAGCAGCACGGTGGCGCCGAACGCATCGGCGAGCTTTCGGCAGGCACCGACGCGGTCGTCCCCCGGGCCAGAACCCCCCAGCCGGGCGAATTCACCCGCGTGCGGTGTCAACACCGTCGGCGCGTCGCGATTGACCACCAGCTCGGGGTGCGCCGCCAGCATCGTCAACCCATCGGCGTCGACGAGTACCGGAAGATCGGTTTCCAGCGCAAACCACAAGGCGGCGGCTCCCGTGTCGTCGGTGCCCAGTCCCGGCCCAACCACCCAGGCCTGTACCCGGCCGGCCGCCGCCGCGGTGGGCGACGCGATCACCTCGGGCCAGCTCGACAGCACTTCGGCGTGCGCGCTGCCCGCATAGCGGACCATGCCGGACGTCGCCGCGACCGCGGCACCCGTGCAAAGCACTGCCGCACCGGGATAGATTGACGACCCAGCCAGCACGCCGGTGACGCCCTGGGTGTACTTGTCGTCGTCGGGTCCAGGCATCGGCCAGCGCGCCGCGGCATCGGCCGCGTCGATGCCCAGCGTGTCTGTATCGGGCAGGTCGAGACCGATGTCAACCAGCACGACCCGCCCGCAGTCAGCCAACCCGTGTACGGGTTTGAGCCCGCCGAAGGTGACCGTCACCGCGGCGTGCACCGCGGGGCCGGTGATCGCCCCGGTCGCCACGTCGACGCCGCTGGGGATATCCACCGCGACCACCGGTATCCCGGCGGCATTCACGGCGTCGAACACCTCGGCGGCGGCCGGTCGCAGCGGCCCCGAGCCGGAGATACCCACCACCCCGTCGATGACGAAATCGGTTGTGGGTGACACGCTCTCGATGACACGTCCACCGGCACTGACGAACGCCGCGAGCGCCTTAGGGTGGGTTCGCTCGGGGTTGAGCAGCACCGCGTCCGCGGCCACGCCGCGGCGACGCAGAAAGGTCGCCGCCCACAGCGCGTCACCACCGTTGTCGCCCGATCCGACGACCGCGCACACCCGGCGTCCGGCCACTGCACCGGTGCGTGCCTGCAACTCCCCGATGATTGCGGTGGCCAGCCCGAACGCCGCCCGCCTCATCAGTGCACCGTCAGGCAGACTCGACAACAGCGGCGCTTCGGCGTCGCGGATCTCGTCTGCAGAGTAGTAATGCCGCATCAGTTGTCAGCATTCCATGTTCACCGCCGGTTCAGGCCGGTGCCTCCCGGGATCGCCGCTTGCGGAAAATCTCCTTGACCTTGGCCGGATTCCAGACCGGGCGCGCGCGTTCCTTGGCCATCCGATAGAAGGCAAGGCCAATGAGGATCGCCGTGAAATGACCGATCGCGGTGAAGTCGAGCTCGGTCTTGTCCATGGTGATCAGCGGGAATCCAAAGATAACCAGTAGCGCGCCCAGATAGCCCCACCGCCACGGCTTGGCGATGTGGTAGGTCAGCACACCCATCACGCCGACCAGGAAATAGCTAACCCCGATGTCGCGGGACTGGACCATTCTTTCGGCCGCATCGCGCGTTTGAATAGCGAAGTAGAGCATGCCCTCACTGAGGTAGGTGGCACCGATGTGCGCTGTCAATCCCACAGTGAGCCAACGCAACTGGCCAAGCCACCGCTCGGCCGGCGCAAGAAACAGGGTAAACAGCAACAGGTACGGTTCCAGGTTCCGGCCGTCGATCCACAGCAGGCTGGAAAACAGTACTTCCAGCGGATCCCGACCCAGATGCATGATATTGGTGGACCGGTGCAGCAGCACCATGTGCAGTTGGCGACCGGTGAGGCTGTTCTGAATGATGGTCGTGATAGTCAATGCAAGCAGCCAGGTGTATGTCAGCGGCGCGCTGGTAACGAAATGCCACACCGCGAGGCCCATGCTTCGCAGTCGCGTCAATGCCGATGCATCCGCCACGACGTCAACCTTTGCACGCGAGACGGGTGCCGTACAGGTTCGGTGTGCCTCTCAGGTCGCTTCGTCCGGGTCGGGTCTCGTGTGCCGCCACCAGCAAGAGACGTAGAGCATCATTGAGATCACCAACACCACGATCACCCAAAGCACGACCCTGATATCGATCCAGGCACCGAATGGTGGCGCGTTAGGCAGCGCGTTTCGCAGCGGTACCACCGCAAAGAGCATCGCCGCGTACCACGTCGTCATCGGCGGCTGAAACTTTCGACGGTCCCGGGCTGTCTCAACCGCAACGAAGAGCCCCATTCCGGCAAGGGCGACCAAAACGCCGACGATGACAAGGGCGAACGCCGCGGTGCCTGGCGAGCGCCGCAACTGCACGTGGTAGGGCGCCACGCCCTCGGCGCCGCTGGCAACCGGAATATCGACCTGCCAGCCGGGAAGATGGTCGGCAAAGGTCACCGTCGCGCGTTCGGGTATTCGAGCATCGCCGCGGAAGATTTCGACGGTGATCGGCCCCGAACGGTAGTGGTCGAGTGGCCAGTCAGCGACATTGCCGGCCAGCATCAGTGGCACGGGAAACGTACCCGGCAGCATGCCTTTCGACCAGGTGCGCTTGGTGGGCGTCACCGCCGAAGTGACCACCACACTGAGGTCTTCGGTCAGACCATGGGTGGCCGGGTCCACCAGCTGCGGCCCAGGCGACAAGGCGAGATTGGTGAGCAGCACGGTGTTGCTCTGTTGCACGTCTTCTAGATTGATGGCCACCGTTGTGCCGTCCGCCGTTGGCCGGCCCTCAGTCACGTTATGCGGGCCCCTACCGGCGCTGCCATACACCACGGTCGAGCCGGCATAGACCGCGATGAACAGCGCCAGGCCAGCGATACCGAATTTCAGAATTCCTCCCTGGTTGCCCGGGCACGATTTCAGCCCACCGTGATTGTACGGTCGAAAGAACCCGTCGGAGGCACAATATGCGAGCAAAAGCCGTGTACCGCAACACCAACCACGCTCGCCCCGAGCGCTGCCTCACCCCTCAGGTGAGAGATGCCGCCACCAGCAGGAGATGTAGAGCATCATCGAGATCACCAACACCACGATCACCCAGACGACGATGGTGATATCGATCCAGCCACCGAAGGGCGGCGCGCCGGGAAGTGCGTTCCGCAGAGGTACCACCGCAAAGAGCATCGCCGCGTACCACGTCGTCATCGGCGGCTGAAACTTTCGTCGATCACGCACCGTCTGGACCGCAACGAAAACGCCCAGGGCGGCAATGGCGACCAGTACGCCGAGGATGACAATCCCGAAGGCCGCCGAGCTTGACGACCGCTCCAATTTCACTCGGTATCCACCGTGCCCGTTGGACCCGCTGACGTCGACATCCCAACCAGACAGATGGTTGACGAACGTCACCGGCACACGTTCGGGTGCGGTTTCTGCGCCGTGGAACAGTTCCACCTCAATCGGCCCCGAACGGTAATGATCAAAGGGCCAACGATTGATCTGACCTGCCAGGGTCAGCGGTACCGGGAAGGTACCCGGAAGCATCCCCTTGGTCCACGTCCGGCGGATTGGGGTCGCTACAGATCTGACGCGGAGAGTCACGTCTTCGTTGAGGTGATGGTCTCGCGGATCCAGCAACGCCGTTGCGGGTATGACGGTCAGGTTGGCGACGAGCACGGTGTAGTTCGTCTGAATTTCTTCGACGTTCATCGTGACCGTCGTCGTGTCGCCCTCAGTCGGGCCTTCACTCTGCGAGTGGGCGGCACCGCTGTGCGCATACAGCACAACCGAAGCGACGTATGCCACCGCGAAAAATACGATGAAAACCGCAATGCCGACTTTCACCACCGGCTTCGGCATGCTTGCCCCCCAACCATCGGAAACACGGCTGCCCCCAGCCACTACCGGGCAATGTAGCTGAAATCAACGGATGAGGCGGGCCATACACCCCAATCGGCCGGCCTATTCGACGGTGACGGACTTAGCCAGGTTGCGCGGCTTGTCGACGTCGTAGCCGCGAGCCTGAGCGACCGCGGCGGCGAACACCTGAAGCGGGATGGTTGACAGCAGCGGCTGCAAAAGTGTTGATACCGCGGGGATTTCTATCAGGTGATCCGCGTAGGGGCGCACGGTGTCATCGCCCTCCTCGGCGATGACAATCGTGACCGCGCCACGGGTCTGGATCTCGCGGATGTTGGACAGCAGCTTTGCGTGCAAGGTGGCCGAGCCCTTGGGCGAGGGCATGATGACGATGACCGGCAGTTCGTCTTCGATCAGAGCGATCGGCCCGTGCTTGAGTTCACCGGCCGCGAATCCCTCGGCGTGCATGTAGGCCAACTCTTTGAGTTTGAGCGCGCCCTCAAGCGCAACCGGGTAGCCGACATGACGTCCCAAGAAGAGCACGGTTGACGACTGCGCGAACCGGTAGGCCAGGTCGGCCACGGGCTTGATCGCAGAAATGACTCGGGCCACCAGATCCGGCATCGCCTCCAACTCGCGGTACTCGCGCTCCACCTCATCGGGGTACTTGGTGCCGCGGGCCTGCGCCAGGGCCAGGCCCAGCAGGTAATTGGCCGCTACCTGCGCCAGGAAGGTTTTTGTGGAGGCCACGCCGATTTCCGGCCCGGCGCGCGTATACAGCACCGCATCGCACTCACGCGGAATCTGAGATCCGTTGGTGTTGCAGATGGCCAGCACCTTGGCCTTCTGCTCCTTGGCGTGGCGGACCGCCTCCAAGGTGTCGGCGGTCTCACCGGATTGCGAGATGGCCACCACCAGGGTGCTGCGGTCCAGGACGGGGTCGCGGTACCGGAATTCGCTGGCGAGCTCCACCTCGACCGGCAATCGGGTCCAATGCTCGATCGCGTACTTGGCGAGCAGACCCGAGTGGTACGCGGTACCGCAGGCGACCACGAACACCTTGTCGATCTCGCGCAGTTCCTGATCCGACAACCGTTGTTCGTCGAGCACTATCCGGTTGCCCACGAAATGCCCCAGCAGCGTGTCGGCGACCGCGACCGGCTGTTCGGCGATCTCCTTGAGCATGAAGTACTCGTAGCCCCCCTTTTCGGCGGCGGCGAGGTCCCAGTCGATGTGAAACTCCCGGTAATCGTGTCCGGGCTGCAAGTCGTCCTTGCCGTCGAAGCCGAAGATCCGGTAGCCGTCCGCCGTGATGACCACCGCTTGATCCTGGCCGAGTTCGACGGCGTGTCGAGTGTGCGGAATGAACGCGGCCACATCGGAGCCGATGAACATCTCCCCCTCGCCAATACCGAGCACCAATGGCGTCGAGCGGCGCGCCGCCACGATGGTGCCGGGATCATCAGCACTGGCGAACACGAGGGTGAAGTGACCTTCCAACCGGCGCAGTACGGATAGCACCGAAGCAACGAAATCCCCGGCCGTGTCGCCATGGCGATATGCCTGCGCCGCCAGGTGCACCGCGACCTCGGTATCGGTGTCGCTGGCAAACTCCACGCCGGCCAACTCCAGCTCCTGGCGCAGGCTGGCGAAATTTTCGATGATGCCGTTGTGCACCACGGCGATCTTGCCGGCGGCGTCACGATGCGGGTGTGCGTTGCGATCGGTGGGACGGCCATGAGTGGCCCAGCGCGTATGCCCCAGGCCGGTGGTGCCGGACAGGGACTCCGGCGACATTTCGGCCACCGCCGACTCCAGGTTGCTCAGCCGACCGGCCCGGCGACGCACGGTGAGCTTGCCATCACCGTCGACCAAGGCGATCCCCGAAGAGTCGTAGCCGCGGTATTCCATCCTGCGCAGCGCGCCCAGCACGACTTCGCAGGCAAGACGCTGCCCCACGTAGCCGACAATTCCGCACATAGCAGACCAGGGTAGTGCAGCCGGCGGCCGGGCACCCGGACCGGCGCTATCGTTGACCTGTTTAACTGCGCGAAAGGCCCACTCTGTTGCAGAACTCCGGGGACCGGTTCTACCTCAAATTGATCAGGCATACCGGGATAGTGCTGTTGTGGCAGCAGCAGACCTATACGGTCACCGGAACGCTGCAGGACTGTGAGGCGGCGTATCGCAGTGCACAACGGCACAACCTGCTCGGCGGATGGTGGAGCCTGACCTCGCTCCTGGCGTTCAATTGGGTTGCCCTGATTTCCAACTTCAATGCTATTCGGCGACTACGTACCGCCGCTGAGGTTCCCGCGGCTCGCCAGCTCGCCCGGCCGGCTCCCACCCCCGCCCAGCCGCCGATGGCGTCTACTCCGGCGGGCTGGTACCGCGACCCGGCCGGGTCCGGACAACGCTATTGGGACGGCGTCGCGTGGACGCACTGGACCCATCCCCCGAGTCACCGCTAACGTCGACGGGTGGCCCGCACCCGCAAGCTGTTCGCCGCCCTGCGCCGCCGTGGTCCTCATCGCGTTTTGCGTGGTGACCTGGCCTTTGCCGGGTTAACCGGAGTCGTGTATGCCCCTGAGGCCGGTCTGAACCTGCCCGGCGTCGCCTTCGGTCACGATTGGCTGACCGGCGTCGCACGCTATTCGGGCCTGCTCGAGCATCTGGCCTCGTGGGGCATCGTGTCCGGAGCCCCCGATACCCAACGGGGGCTGGCGCCTTCCGTGCTGAACCTGGCGTTCGATCTGGGCACCGCCCTCGACATCGTGGCGGGCGTGCGTCTGGGGCCGGGCGATATCAGTGTGCACCCCGCCAAGCTGGGGCTGGTGGGACATGGTTTCGGCGGATCGGCCGCGGTATTTGCGGCGGCCGGCATGCCCAACAAGCCGGCCGCTGTGGTCGCGATGTTCCCGACGGTGACCGCTCCCCCGCCGATGCAGCCCGCCGCGGGCCTGCGGGTTCCCGGCCTGATCGTGAGCGCGCCCGGAGATACCACGACGTTGACCTCGACCGCCCTCGAGTTGTCTCGGGCCTGGGATACGGCCACGCTGCGTATCGTCAGCAAAGCCAAGCCCGGCGGCCTGGTCGAGGGCAGGCGACTGACAAAGGCGGTGGGGCTGGCCGGGGCGGACCGCAAGACCCAACGCAACGTTCGCGCGTTGTTGACCGGGTACCTGCTGTACACCCTCGGTGGCGACAAGACCTATCGCGAGTTCGCCGATCCCGACGTGCATTTGCCCAAGACCAACGCGGTGGACCCACAAGCCCCACCGGTTACCCCCGAGGAAAAGATCGTCGCGCTGTTGAAGTAGCGGGTGGTAGATGTCGAGGATGCGGGTTGGCATTGCCCTGGACTACTCGGGCGGTTTTCACGAAGCCGTGGAACGCATCGTCGAACTCGAGAAGTCCGGTGTCGAACTCGCCATGGTGGCCGAGGCGTATGCCTTCGACGCCATCAGCAGGCTCGGGTACTGGCTGCCAAGACAACGCGCGTCCAGTTGGCTTCCGGGGTGGTGCCGATCTACGTGCGCACGCCGTCGCTGCTGGCGATGAGCGCTGCGGGGCTAGATTTCGTGTCGAATGGCCGGTTCAACCTCGGAGTCGGTACCTCCGGGCCGCAGGTGATCGAGGGATTTGATGGTGTCGAATTCGACGCCCCGATCGGCCGCGCCCGGGAAGTCGTGCAAATCTGCCGACAGGTGTGGCGCCGGGAAAGGCTGCACTACCGCGGAAATCACTACCACATCCCGCTGCCCACCGGTCGCGGAACGGGATTGGGCAAAGCGTTGAAATCATCAATCACCCTGTGCGCGAACGTATTCCGATATCGATCGCGGCTTTGGGGCCAAAGAACGTCGAGCTTACCGCCGAGATCGCCGATGGCTGGCAACCGGCTTTTTTCTATCCGGAGAAAGCCGGATCGATCTGGGGCGAGGCGCTGGCGGCAGGCGCAGCCAAACGGGATCCCGCAATGGGTCCGCTGGATGTGATGGTAGGTACCTCGCTGACCATTGGCGAAAACGTCGATGACCGGCTGAGCTGGGCGAAACCGCAACTGGCGCTATACATCGGCGGAATGGGTGCCAGAGGCCAAAACTTCTACCACAACCTTGCTTCCCGACACGGATATGGCGACGCCGCAAACCGGATTCAGGAGCTCTACTTGGCGGGCCGCAAACAGGCGGCGATCGACGCGGTTCCCGAAGAGTTGGCGCGCGATCTCACTGGTTGGTCCTTGAGGTTTCATCGCCGAACGACTTGCCGCCTACGCCGACGCCGGGGTAACCACGCTATTGGCCAGGCCGCTGACCGCAGATTCGGGTGAGGCGGTGCGCTATGTCGAAGTGCTGCTGCAGCTGCGGCCTTCGTGACTCGATCACTGCCCGGCCTTCGGTAGCTCATCGGCGGCGATCTCACACGGCGTCGGCTCCGCGGCGGGTGTGTGGTCCGGCCCGTTCGCCAGGACATCGCCGTGCGGCGGCGGTGCAACCACCGGCGGCGGGTCGGCCACCGGCGGGGCGGCCGGCCGCGCAACAGGACCGGCCGGCCCGTCGGGCCGCTCTTCCGCGACGCGGCCTGCCTCGCGGACGGCTTCTACTTTCTCGGCTTCTTTCTCGGCGACCAATTTTTCGGCCTTGTCATGCTCCCCGTGGTGCTCGTCGTCTACGGCGGCGGCATCGGCGGCATCGGCGACATCGGCGACATCGGCGACATCGACGGCGGGATCATCGGAGCGCAACAGCCCACCGAGCTCGCCAACCGCCGTCCCCACCAGGCCCCCCATCGCCGCCACGATTCGGTCAGCCAGTTCGCCCAACCCACCGAGCCCGCCCCGGCCGGCCGAACTGCCCGACGCTGACGGGTTGGCGAAGCCATCGCCCCCCACGACTCCAGCCTCTGGCGGCGTCGGCGCCGGGGGTGCGTAGGTCGAGCTTGCCGGGGCCACCGCGGACCGGAGCGGCGCTTGACTCGGCGGGAGGACCCTCGGCGGACCTGCAGCGGTAGCGAGGGCGGCCGGTGGTTCCGAAACGATCGGCGACTCGGAGCCCACCGCGTTCCAACCGGGGCCACGATCGTCGGGGAGCTCAAAGTGCGCGTACGCCGCGGAGCAAAACCGCTCGATCACCGCGTCATATGCAGCTCGCACGCCGGCCACGGTCGACCTCATAGCCGTCGCCCAATCATTGCGAATATCGTTGTCCACATAGGGCTTTACCTGGTGGCGAAGCACTTCCTCGGCCGAAGACCGATCACCCACTCCGCCCATGACCGTACCGGCGGCGGCCAACCACGTAGGGCGCTGCGCGAGCGTACGATCGTCGATGGCCAAGGCCGTCGCAACCTTGGCGTCGACCAACTGCCACAGGGTGTCCCGCAGCGATTCACAGCGCTGGGCGGCGGCACGGATTTCGGCGACCAGGGTGCTTGCGGCCGCACAATGCCGCTGTAGGTAGCCGACCGCGGCGTCGGCCCCCGGCCCGTGCCACGCCGCGGCCAATTCCACAACCTGGACACGTTGCCTCCGCAGCGCTTCGGTAGCCGCCGCTTCCGCCGCGCGCAGCCGGGCGCAGTCACCGTCGAGTGCGGCTAGGTCGAGTCCGTCCTCGCTGGCGTACCAGTCGTGTATCTGAGTAGGACGGGCGGTCAGTTCGGGATGTTGGTAGCCAATTTGCTGGCAGGCCCACACGTAACTCTGCGTATGTTCGACAGCGGGGCGGCCTTCCGCGAGGCGTTGGGCGACGTCTAACCGGTCGGCCACAATCACGCGATCCGGGTCGCGGCGTAATGATCGGCATCAACGTACCGGTTGGCGATACGGCGCAGTGCGTCGGCGATTTCGGTGGCCGCCCGGGACCATCCCGATAGCTGGACGGCTATCCGCTCTAACCCGGCGCTCAGCGCGTCACCTTGCTGTTCGTAGGCCCGGCCGGCGCGAACACCACCGAAAGTCAAGTGCGCCAGGTGGTTTGCTGCCGCATTGTCTAGGATTTCGGCTGCGGAGCTGGTGCGATCGGCGATCACACGCAGCGCTGCCACGTCGACACCGCTGCCGGCTATCGCGGTATTGAACGCCGGAGGCGCAAAGCAATTTCCCTCATCGATTGGCATACCCTTTTCGACGCCGGGTACGGTCTAAGGGTTCCGCCCAAAGCCGCTGTCAGCGGGCGGCGCTTACCGCATCGGCAACGTTAGTGGCCAGCCGCTGCGCAATATCTTGGTCAGCAGCTTCCACCATTACCCGAATCATCGGCTCAGTTCCCGAGGGACGCAACAGGATTCGTCCCGTGTCACCCAACTCGGCGACGGCCTGGTCAACTGCGCTCCGCACTGATGGTGCGGCCGCCGCGGTGGCCTTGTCGGCAACTTCGACATTGATGAGCACCTGCGGCAGCGTTTGCATCGCCGATGCCAGGGTGGACAGGGACAGGCCGGTCTGCACCATGCGTGTCATCAAGCGCAATCCGGTGACGATGCCGTCGCCGGTCCAGCCCAGCCCCGGCATCACGATATGGCCGGACTGTTCTCCCCCGAGGCTGTATTGACCGGTGCGCAACTCTTCGAGCACGTAGCGGTCACCCACGCCGGTCGTGCGCACGGTGACACCGGCCGCCCGCATTGCCAGATGCAGACCGAGATTGCTCATCACCGTGGTCACCAAGGTGTTGGCGGCCAGCTCGCCGGCTTCCTGCATGGCAAGTGCGAGCACCACCATGATGGCGTCGCCGTCGACGATCTTGCCGTTGGCATCAATGGCCAGGCAGCGGTCGGCATCGCCGTCGTGCGCCAAGCCCAAGTCCGCGCCATGGGCGATGACCGCCGCGCGCAGCGAATCCAGGTGCGTCGATCCGCAGCCGTCATTGATATTCAGTCCGTTCGGGTCGGCGTTGATCGCGATGACATGAGCGCCAGCCGCCCGGTACGCGCGGGGCCCCACCTCCCAAGCCGCCCCGTGCGCGCAATCGACAACGACGGTCAGACCGTCCAGCCGGTTGGTGCAGGCCTTGCTCAGCTGGCACAGATAGCGTTCCGCCGCGTCCTCGGCGTCGACGACACGGCCGATCGCCGCCCCGGCCGGACGCAACCCCGGACCCGCCGCGACCAAGTTCTCGATCTGATCCTCGGTTTCGTCATCGAGTTTGTGGCCGCCGGGACCGAAGATCTTGATGCCGTTGTCGGGCATCGGGTTGTGCGAGGCCGAGATCATCACCCCGAAATCGGCATCGTAAGCGCCGGTCAGATACGCCACGGCGGGGGTTGGCAGCACCCCCACCCGCAACGCGTCGACACCTTCGCTGGTCAAGCCGGCGATCACGGCCGCCTCCAGCATTTCTCCGCTGGCGCGCGGATCGCGGCCGATCACCGCGACCCGCCGGCCGGGGACACCCGAATTCACCAGATGGCGCGCCGCGGCCGCGCCCAGTGCCAGGGCCAACTCGGCGGTCAACTCGCGATTGGCGACCCCGCGGACACCGTCGGTGCCGAATAGTCGACCCATGCGGACAAACCTCTCACAGTTGACGGTCTTTCACATTACGTGCATTTCTCTTTCTGACCGCAACCGTGCGCGTTTACGCGCCGACACGCCGATATCCACGCGACAAATTCCCAGGAAGATGCACGGTCGCGGCCAGAAAGTGATCGTTGATCAGCGCTTGCTGTACTGAGGCGCCTTGCGGGCCTTCTTCAGGCCGTACTTCTTGCGTTCGGTGGCACGCGGGTCACGGGTGAGGAACCCGGCCTTCTTCAGCGCCGGCCGGTCCTCCGGATTGGCCAGGATCAATGCGCGCGCGATACCCAGGCGCAACGCTCCGGCCTGGCCCGACGGGCCACCGCCGTGCAATAGGGCGAAGATGTCGTAGCTCTCCGTCCGATCGACAGTGACCAGCGGGGCCTTGATGAGCTGCTGGTGCACCTTGTTCGGGAAGTACTCCTCCAGGCTGCGGCCGTTGAGGTCGAACTTGCCGCTGCCGGGTACCAGCCGCACCCTGACCACCGCCTCCTTGCGGCGCCCGACGGTCTGGATCGGCCGGTCGAACACAAACGCTTCCGCGGGGGCTGCCTCAGCAATCTCTACCGCGGTTTCCACAACCGTGGTGACTGGGGTGGTTTCGGTCATTGCGCCACCTGCTTGATCTCGTACGGAACCGGTTGCTGAGCGGTGTGCGGATGCTCCGGACCGGCATAGACGCGTAGCTTGCTCTGGATCTGACGGCTGAGCTTGTTCTTGGGAAGCATGCCGATGATCGCCTTCTCCACCACGCGGTCGGGATGCTTTTCCATCAACTCACCGATGGTGCGTTTGCGCAGGCCTCCGGGATACCCCGAGTGGCTGTAGGCCATCTTGTTACGCAGCTTCTCGCTGCTGATGGCGACCTTGTCGGCGTTGACGACGATGACGAAATCACCGCCATCGACATTGGGCGCGAACGTCGGCTTGTGCTTGCCGCGCAGCAGGTTGGCCGCTGCGACGGCAAGGCGGCCAAGCACCACGTCCGTGGCGTCGATGACGTACCACGACCTCGTGGTGTCACCCGCCTTGGGCGCGTATGTAGGCACGGCGCTTACCTTCTCTTCTCTCGGGTGGATCCCGGGTCCAGGCCCGGGTGCCGGTCAGGCGTTCACGGTTGGGGCTGGTCTCGGCGACCGACATTGACCCGAGGCCCCTGGCTTCCCGCACGCCAACCGAGCAGCTTACCGACGGGTATCCCCGCAGGTCAAAATGACTGTGTGGTCCCAGCGGCTCTCCTCCGCTGGGACCACACAGAGCCTGGTTGGCGCAGCTACGGCCGCGCCTCCGTTTCGGTGGGGCTAGAACCCCCAGCTGCCGGCGGCCCGGCGGTCGGCATTGGCCACTTCGTCGGCACCGTCGCGGACGGCATTTCCCAGCTCGACCAGGATCTCGTTGAGCGCGGTGGCAGCCTGGTGCCATCTGAGCTGCTCCGCGTGGTATGCGTCCGCCGCTTCTCGAGTCCACAGCTGCAGCAACGGCGCGATGTGAGACTTCAGCTCCTCGAGCGCGGCATTCAGCCGCATCGACGTGCCGTGGATCTCCTGCCGAACCGAGTGTTCGATGGCATCAAAGTTGTACGACAAGATCGGTTCCACCGCCGCTCTCCTCCAATCACAAGTCGCTGCCGGCGGCGGCCACATGGTGGGCATGACTGTGCGCGGCCTCCCGCAGCACCGCCTCGTTGTTCCTAATGGTTTCGGCGATTGTGTGCAGGACGTGATAGAGCCGTGTCGACTCGGCGTTCCAGCGATCGATCACCTCCTTGAATCGTGTGGCCGCCATTCCTCCCCACGTCGACGCCGGCACGCCGCTCATCCGGCCGACGAATGCCTGCAGCATCGCCCGGATCTCCTCATTGCGGCTGTCGGTAGTGGCCGCGACAGTGCGCATCAGGCCAAGGTCGGTATTGAGCATGTTCGCGCCGGACGGTGTGCTCACCTGTTTCCCCCTACGGATCCAGACTGCTGACAACAAATAGGACCGTGTTCGGCACGATTCGGTTCCAGCCGATTCCTCGCGTTCAGGCGATCGCGTGCGCCGAACGCACCGCACATTCACAGACGTCACGCATGGCTTCCTGAGCGGCCGGCCTGCTTT
Source organism: Mycobacterium basiliense (assembly GCF_900292015.1). Taxonomy (NCBI): domain Bacteria; kingdom Bacillati; phylum Actinomycetota; class Actinomycetes; order Mycobacteriales; family Mycobacteriaceae; genus Mycobacterium; species Mycobacterium basiliense. Next base: position 1,057,792 of record NZ_LR130759.1, on the reverse strand, counting down.
GGCAGCCGACGCTGATCTGAACACCGCCGTCGAGGAGCACCGTCCACCACACGTCATGTCCGGCGCGTACCTCTCGATAGGTGACGGCGGGTCGGCCGGCGCTGACGCCCGAAGGATTGAAGTCGACGAAATCGCCGCCCGGCTCGGCATCGATGGCGCGTTTCAGACGCTCCGCGGTGCCGGCAAGCGTTCCGCCCGGCACCGGCGACTGAGTGAGGTGCAATGCCATCTCGGGGTCAGTCGGCGAGGTAATTTGTACCCGCGCGGAACCGGGCCCCCCGACCACCCGCCGCGTGGTCCAGCCCGCAGGAACCGTCAACGCCACCCGCCCCTCCACGAGAACCGCCGCCGAAGGCGGCCGGGCGGCCGGCGGACCGTGTCGATCGGGTGCCACGACAGCCACGGTGGTGACGGCGACGATCACCACGGCGAGTCGCGCCAGCCGTCCGACGCGACGGCCAGGCCGCACCGTCTCGGTTGGCGCTGGCGCCGACGGCAGCGACACTCCCCTTCCCAGTCGCGCCAGCTGCGCCAGTCGGCCGTCGCTGACTTCGACAACGTTTCGGTCGCCACAACTGCCCCGCACCAGGCCGGAGAGCGCGGAGGCTTCGGCCACCGCGCTCGGCGCATCGACGACCAGCGCCCCCGCCGAGTTGCCCATCATCCCCGCGACGACACCCACGACCGCCTCGGCAACCTGGGGTTCCGAACGGCGCGGCACGGCGACAATATGCTCGCCTGCGCGCTCGCCGACTCCCAGGTACACGACCGCAAGCAACCGATCCGCAATCTCCACAACCACCGCCGCCGGCGTCGCGGCCCGGCGCAGTAGCCAAGATCGCGGGCGCACCTCGACATCGCCGGCATCCCGGGTCACCGCCCGGGCGGCCCGATTGACCACCGCGATACGCGACGGCGACCACCACGTGGGATGCACGATGGTCATACCGTCTCGATGACCACTCGCAAGCGAGCGCAACGATGCCGACCACAGCGAACCGACCGCCACCGGCCGCTCATCCACCAGAACCACCTCGTCGTCGACGGCTTCCAGCGCGGCCGCACACACTTCGGAGTCGACGACACCACCTGTGTCACAACATAATAGGCGGATAGCGCCCGGCCCCGCCTCGATCACGGCACGGTGTGCATTCACGGAGGCGGAGTCCACGCAACCTGAACTGTCTGCTCGTCTCCGGCGCGGGTGACCAGCACCCCACGGCCCGGCGGCAACGGTCCGGGACGAACGGTTCCGAACACTGGCCCGTCGTCACGACGCCCGCTCATCACCAATGCCATGCAGCCAAAATCACACAAGCCGCCGAGTAGCGGTTCGAACATGGCGCGCGCGGCACCCGCACTGCGCCGCGCCACGATCAAGTGTAGCCCGAGATCGGTTGCGTGCGGGAGGTATTCGAGCAAGACCAGCAGCGGGTTACCGGCCGACGTGCAGACCAGATCGTAGTCGTCGACCATCACGTATATGTCGGGCACATCCGGGATATCCGGCCCTCGCCGCCAGGACTTGGTGCGCAACTGCGTCTGGGTCACGTCCGGGGGCGGCATCCGCGATCGCAGCTGCTCAATTAGACCCGGCAACACCGCGCCCAATGCTCGCGCCGAGTTGGCGTAGCCGCCAAGATGTCCCGATTCGACCACACCGAGCAGGGCGCGCCGAAAGTCGACGAGGAAGAGTTGGGCCTGTGCCGCGCTACAAGTGCGGACGATTTCGCGGCACAGGGTGCGCAGCAGAGCGGACTTGCCGCACTCGTTGTCGCCGAGTACCAGCAGGTGGGGATGGCGCTGCAGGTCAAGTGTGGCCGGCAACAATCGGGCCTCATTGAGCCCGATAAGGATGTGTGAACGCAGTTCACCATCCGCGCGGTCCACCACGCTTTGGTAGTCCACCCGCTCGGGCAGGAGCGGTATCGGTGGGGCCGCCGACTCACCGTGGCGACGGGCCAAGGCCGCCGTGTCCAGACTGGGCAGGGCAATCATCATATGCATACCGTCGCGAGACAGACCGCGGCCGGGCCGATCGGGAGGTACCTGCCGCGCCTGCCTGCGGTCCAGTTCCGACTCCGCGGGGTCGCCCAACCGCAACTCGATGCGGGTCCCGATTTGATCCTTGAGCGACGGCCGGATCTCGGCCCATCGCGAAGCGGACACCATGACGTGCATGCCGAACGAAAGCCCTTGACTTGCAAGGGCAGTGATCGACTCCTCAAGTCCTTCGAATTCCTGGCGCAGCGCGGCCCAACCGTCGATAACCAGAAATACGTCAGCAAACCGGCTGCCGTCCACCGCGTTTGGTCGCTGACGGTATTCGGCGATCGAGTTGATGCCGTGATCGCGAAACGCCGACGCGCGCGATCGCAGCGCATAGGCAAGTTCGGCGATCATGCGTCTGATCAAGTCCGGCTCGGACCGTCCAGCGACCGCACCCACGTGCGCCACGTCACGTACCGTCGTCAACACTCCGCCGCCGAAGTCCAGACAATAGAACTGCACCTCATCGGGATCGTGCGTGGCCGCCAGCGCAGCGATCAAGGAGCACAACGCGGTTGACTTCCCCGACTGTGGCGCACCCACAACCGCAACATTTCCTGCGGCCGCGGATAGATCGACCAGCAGCGGGGTTCGGCGTTGCTCATAGGGTCGATCAACGACCCCGATCGGCACCAGCAGCCCGGACGGTGCCGGTGCGACGTCGCTTAGCAGGGCGGCTAACGACGGTGCCGCCCCCAGCGGCGGCAGCCAGACCTGATGTGCGGGCGGACCGGTTTCACACAGCCTGGCCAGGACGCTCCGCAGCAGGCTCGGCGCAGGATTCGCATCCGCGCCGATAGCGGTGACCGGCCCCATCGCTTCGGAGCTGAACAAGCGCACCTCGGGGGAAGCATCGCCGCAGACATTGGCCGTCCGGAGCGGTCCGGACACCATCGAGCTCTGAAATCGGACCAGCTCTCCGGTTGCCTGCCGGAGAAAACCCACGCCGGGCTCGTTCGGCAGCTCGTAGGCGTCCAGCGTCCCCAACACGGTCCGTGACTCATTGGCGGACAAAGTCTTCAGGCACAGGCGGTAGGACAGGTGGGCTTCCAGTCCTCGCAGCCTGCTCTCATCGAGCCGTTGACTGGCCAGCAATAGGTGCATCCCCAGCGATCGGCCCAGCCGGCCAATCGCGACGAACACATCGGCGAAATCGGGGTGTTGACTGAGTAGCTCGGAGAACTCGTCGACGACGATGAAGAGCGACGCAAGCGGCGTCAATGCGGCGCCGCGGCGACGCTCATCCTCATAAGCCGCGGCGCTGACGAGGTTTCCGGCCGCCCGCAATACCTGTTGGCGACGGTTTATCTCGCCGGTGAGCGCCTCGCGCATCCGGGCGACCAGCGGTGCTTCTTCGGCCAGGTTGGTGATGACCGCGGCCACGTGCGGCGCCCCCGCGAAGTCCAAAAATGTGGCACCACCTTTGAAGTCGATCAGAAGCAGATTGAGCACTTCAGGTGAGTTCCGAGCCATCATGCCCAGCGCGACAGTGCGCAATAGTTCCGATTTGCCTGACCCGGTGGCCCCGATGCAGAGACCATGCGGTCCCATCCCGTGCTCGGCCGATTCCTTGATATCCAGTTCCACGGCTTTGCCATCCAGGGTGATGCCAATCGGTGCGCAGAGCCGGTCTCGGCGGCGCTGGCCGCACCACAGGCTAGCCGGGTCGAAGACGCCGATGTCGGCCGTGCCGAGCATGCCCAGCCAGTCCGAGCCTCCAGCACGGCGCCCGGAGTCGTCTCCGACCCGGTACCCGGCCAGCCGGCGGGCGCATACCAAAGCGTCGGCATGCGCCAATTGGTCAGGTCGGGTAAGGATCTGCGCGTCGCCCAGGTGACCGACCACCAAGGGCGCACCGTCGCGGCCGGCACCCACCTCCAGCACGATCGCACCGGGTATCGTCGTGCCGGCGGCTTCGTCGGCGTCGACGATCACCGCGCTGGGCGACACCACACCGCTTAACGCCTCGCACGCCTGTGCCATCGTGCGGTACACCATCCGCGCCGGTCCCAACGCATCACGAGCACCCGGATGTTGGTTGTGTGGAAGCCATTTCAGCCAATCCCAGTGACCTCTGTTGCGATCACCGATCACGCCGACAACCAGTAGGTCGTCGGGAGCGTACCGCACCGCCAGTTGGCAAACCATCGCGCGCAACAGTGCACGGATCCGGCTTTCCTCGCCGTCAATCCTGATGGTCTGACTCGCGCGCAACGGGATTGCGATGGGCGCATCGGTGAGCATTGAATACGCCCCGAGAAAGCGACGCACCGCGATAACGGTGACCGGATCCGATCGTGCGGGCGGCGGGAGCTGCGGGGCCACCAGCCGGCTTGCCAGCGGGACCGCTCCAATGCCGACACGGATGCGGCAGGAATCGCTCCCGGCCGGACGGCACTGCCACATCCCCGGTCCCCCGATCAGCGTCCACAGCGTATCGGGCTCCGGGTGCGCCCGAGTCAACGACAGGCGCTGGGCCGCCGCGGTTTCGGACACCGACCTATGCAGGCCGCTGAGGTACCTCAGATAGTCCATCCGGTCCCGCTCGAGCCCGGCTGCGCCGCGTCGACCGCGTCCGGTTGCGGCCGTTACCGCGAGCGAAACCAGCATCATCACCGGAAACGCGATCAATGTCGGGTTGCGCGCGCCGGGCGTCCCCGTGAGGAAGGCCACCGCCACGGCGCTCAGCGTGGCCATCGACATGACGAGCGGAAGCACCCGCGCCAGCCGGCCCGGCGCGCCGGGTCTCGGCAGCTCCGGCGGAGCCGCAACCACGACGTCGGCGAACACAGTGCAGGACGGTAGGTAGCGGTGCGACCGGCCGCAAGTCGGCTGTGCACAGCCGAATGCGACGCCGGTGAAATCCCGCTAGCGTGCCGTTCATCCGAGTGTGAGGGGGCCACCCAATTGTTCGCCGATCCGGGATTGCGTCGCGTCACCGTTCATGCCGGCACCACTGTCGTCGACCTATCTCTACCCGCAGCGGTGCCGGTCAGCAGCCTGATCCCGGCTATCGTCGACATCCTGGGCAATGCAGGCGATGTCAGTCCGGGGCCGACGGCGCAGCGATACCAGTTGTCCTGCCCGGCTGTGGGCGCCCTGCCAGCGTCAACGACACTGTCCGACAGCGATATCCGGGACGGCGCAGTCTTGGCGCTAAGCCGCTGCGCTCCCGACACCGCACCCCGCTACCTGCGCCACGACGAAGCGGAGGCGGTGTCGGAGGCACTGAATGAACCGATGCCGCCACAACACCGTTGCCACCCGCGACTCACCGGAGCGTTGGTCGCGTGCGGCCTCGCCGCCGCCGGAGCACTGGTCGTGTTTACCACCACAGTCCACGACGAGGCCCCCCACTCCGACGGCACGGTGTGCGTCGCGGCGGCGGGCGGTGTCGCTCTGCTGCTTGCTGCCGTTGCACAACGCATATATCGCGATCCGATGGCCGCACTCACATTGAGTGCCATCGCCATAACCTTCGCCGCGCTCGCCGGCCTGCTCGTGCTGCCCGGCGCGGCCGGCCTCCCGAATCTTCTGCTTGCCGCGATGGCGACGGCCGCCACCGCGGTGCTGGCGATCCGCGTATCCGGCTGCGGCGTTGTGCCATTCACCGCTGTGGCATGCTGTGCCTTGGTTGTCGCCATCGCCACCCTGGCCGGCGTGATCGGCTCGGCGCCAGCCTATGTCGTTGGCTCGTCGGCGGCACTGGCGTCGTTGGGTCTGCTGCAGCTGTCCACCCGGATCGCGATCGTGTTGGCGGGCTTGTCGCCCAGGCTGCCGGCGCTGGACTCGGATGAAGTCGATGCGGCGCCGACGACGGATTCGTTGGCCGCCAAGGCGATCCGCTCCCGCGACTGGCTTACCGGTATGCAAGCCGCGTTCTCGTCATCAGCCACGATCGGCGCCCTGTTGGCCACCCTGACCAGCCGTCGCGGCATCGCTGTTGCCGTCGTCGCTGGTGCTGTTCTGCTGTTGAGCGCACGTTCTACCGCCGACGGAAGAGGAAAGCTGGTGTATGTAGTCAGTGGAAGCGTCACCATCGCAGCCACATTCGCCGCCGCTTCGGTTCGCCTGCAGGTGCCCGAGCCGTGGATCGCGACGCTGGTTGCCACATCGGTTGCCGCGGCAATGTACCTGGCATTCGTCGCTCCCGCCGTGCCGATTTCGCCCCTTGCGCGGCGGGGTATCGATGCGCTGGAATTGGCGGCCCTGGTTGCCATGACTCCGCTGGCCTGCTGGACATGTGGTGTGTTCCGCGCCGTTGGGAACCTCGACCTGCTATGAGGATCGGCGTTTCGCACGTCGGCCGGCTGCTGATCTCGGCTACCGTCGGCACGCTTGCGGTCTGCGGGATACCCTGCGCGCATGGCGTCACGCCGCCGCCGGTCGACGAAACCCGTTTGCCCGCAGCGGCACCGCCCGCCCCGCCGAGACCCACCGTGCAGCGAGAGATATGCGCGGTCGCCACCGCCGAGGCTCGGCGGGCCGACCTCCCCGCCCAGCTGGCAGACCTTGATCTGCCCCGGATCTGGCGGCTCACCCGCGGCGCGGGCCAACGGATTGCCGTCATCGACACCGGTGTCTCACGGCACCGCCGACTCCCACGTCTGGTGGCGGGCGGTGACTACGTCTTCACCGGGGACGGTACCCAGGATTGCGATGCACACGGGACGATCGTCGCCGGAATCATCGCTGCTGCAGAAGATTCCGATCAGGACAAGTTCAGCGGGGTGGCGCCTGAGGCCACCGTGATCAGCATCCGCCAGTCCAGCGTGAAGTTCGCACCCGTCGACGAACGCTCCAGCGGCGGGGTCGGCGACGTTGCCACCATGGCGCAGGCGGTACGAACGGCGGCCGACCTGGGCGCGTCGGTGATCAACATCTCGCCGGTCGCGTGCGTTCCGGCCAGCGCCGCACTCGACGACCGCGCCTTGGGCGCGGCCCTGGCCTATGCGGTCGATGTCAAGAATGCGGTGATTGTGTCCGCGGCCGGGAGTACCGAGCAGTGTGCACCGCAGCGTCTGGACGCATCCTCGGACACCGCTGAGCTGGCGGTAAGTCCGGCGTGGTACGACGACTACGTGTTGACCGTCGGTTCGGTGGACGCCGACGGCGCGCCCTCGGCCTTCACCGTTGCCGGCCCCTGGGTCGACGTCGCCGCCACCGGCGAGAACGTGACCTCGCTGAACCCGATCGGCGACGGAATCGCGAACAGCCTCGACAGTCACCACGGTGCAACGCCACTCGCCGGCACCGGCTATGCCGCACCCGTCGTCAGCGGACTGGCCGGCCTGATTCGGGCCCGGTTTCCGGCCTTGACCGCACGGCAGGTGATGGCGCGCATCAAGTCGACGGCCCACCATCCACCCGGTGGGTGGAACCCGATCGTGGGCAACGGAATCGTCGATGCCCTGGCCGCCATCAGCACCGAGTCGGCGCCACCGACAGTCACCGCCACCACCGGCCGGGAAACCGGACCGGTGCCCATCACGGCACCGGCCAGGTCCCCATCCGCCGATCGCCGCGCCCGCGACGCCGCGGTGCACGGATCGGTCGTCTGCTTGGTTGTCTTGGTGGCGGCGGCAGGCTCGTGGGCTGCGCGGGGCAGCGCGCGCCGGTCACGGCGCCGGGGCCGGCCCGGCCCAGACGGCGTCGTGGGCCACTGACGCCGTAGTCCTACTCAGCTCGGGTCCAGACGGCAGCGTCGCCAACATCGGCCACGGAGCCGGGACCGCATCGGCCAGCCCGAGGTCGTGGGCCGCGTCGTCGTCGTGAATCGGGAACCGCACACCGGTTTCGGTAACGAGGTAGCGCCAGCCCGCCCGGGCACCGTCCCCGGAAAGGCTGTGCGAAATCACGTACGCGTTGCGCCCGTGCGGCAGGTAGATCCCGTCCAGCGCGGGCCCGGGGCCGTCTGCCTGTGCCATCGTCACCGCTGCCTGCCCATCGGGCACCGGCAGGCCGTCGCCGGCCAGCAATGCGGTATCGGGGTGGCCGGATCTCCCTGTGTTCCAGCCCACGCACAGGGTGGCATCGTGGTCATCCAACGGTGTTGGCGCAGCGTCGGGAAGCGCGGGGCCGGGCAGGGTGGTCACGATGGGAGCGGCGCGGATCACATCGGGTGCCACCGTGATGACGTCGGGGGATCCGTGCGAGTCGCTGAAGCGCAGCAGATCAGCGGTGACCCGACCGATCCGCTGTAATCCGGCCTCGAGCACCACGTAGAACTCGTCACCTTCGCTACGTGTGATTCTGAGCACATTGCCGACGGTAAATCGAGCCAGCCCGGCCACACCCCGCCGGCCCGCATGTTTGATCCGTGGAACCGTCAGCGACGGTGCCTCCGGGAGCGCATCGAGCAAAGACTTCGAAACGCGGCGTGGTGTCGCGCCCTCCAGCCTCAGCGCCCGTACCACCGCGGGATCGGTCAGATCCGCCACCGCCCGGTGCCCCCCAACCAGCAGATACGTCGGCGCGCCGGGTCCCGCCGCGACCAGCACCGACTGCTCGGCCGCCAGACGCCGAACGGATGACTCTGCGGTAGGTCCCACTACCACGATGGTGGACGCTGCGTGGTCGGAATCGCAGATGGTCCACTTCGACTCATCCACGGCGAGCGACTGGCCGACAAGTTGTGGCGCCCCGGGAATCCCCAGTAAAGGACCACGTTTTGCGTGCCGCAGATCTGCCTGGCGCACCGGGCGAGGACTGGCGTTGGTGGCCGTGATCAGCCGCGCCGAGGCCAGGTTGAGCACGGGGTGCCAGGTATCGCCGACGCGCACATAGAGCGCTCCGGATTCGCGGGCCATCGCTATCTGGGTGTTGCTCAGCTGCGGCTGCGGCCGCAGCACAGCAACGATTGCGCACCCCGCCACCGCAATCGTCGTCAGCACACAGCCGAACATCAACGCCATCCTGGGCGCCCACAACAATCCGCCGCCCCGGTGCGGATCACGGTGCAGCAACGCGGCCTCCAGGCGCCGCACGACAAAGCGATGAGCGCTGACCTGCAGCCCCAGATCCCCCGAATTCATCCCCACACGCTAGGCGGTGAACAGGACATTCATCACAATTCATGCACAGGCTGGCAGGTTTTACCGCCGCCGGTAGTGGGTAAAATTCGGGCGTGAACAAGCACCCCTTGGCCCTACTGGCCGGCGCTCTGGTCACCGCGACTGGCCTGGTCATTGCGCCGGGCGTGGTGGGAAATGCCATTCCGTCCGCGTCGGCGACGGATTGCCCCGACGCTGAGGTCACGTTTGCGCGCGGAACCAGCGAGCCACCCGGCATCGGCCGTGTCGGCGAGGCCTTCGTCGACTCGTTGCGCCAGCAGACCGGGAAGAACATTGGCGTGTACGCGGTGAATTATGCCGCCAGCCGGCTGCAACTGCACACCGGCGACGGAGCCAACGACGTCATTTCCCACGTCAAGTCCATGGCCTCGTCGTGCCCCAACACCAAGCTGGTCCTGGGCGGCTATTCCCAGGGTGCCGACGTGATCGACATTGTGGCCGGGGTGCCGTTGGCCGGCATCAGCTTCGGAAGCCCCCTGCCGCCTCAATACGCCGACAACATCGCGGCGGTTGCCGTTTTCGGCAACGTGGCGAACCGCTCCGGTGGATCGCTGACCACGCAAAGCGCGTTGTTGGGTGCCAAGGCCATCGACCTGTGCAATCCCAGCGACCCGATCTGTCACGCGGGCCCCGGTAACGAGTGGAGCGGACACACCGAGGGTTACGTGCCTACCTACACCACCCAGGCGGCGAGCTTTGTCGCGGCCAGGCTGTTGGCCTCCTCGATGTCACCAGTGCTTCAGCTACCCGGCCCCGTCCCGCAGGCGCCCGGCCCGGCCCCGCAGGCGCCAGGTCCGGCCAGCCAGGCACCCGGAGCACCCGGGATGCCCGGAACGCTGGTGCGGGAAACGGCCGCCGTCGCCTAGGTTTACTGAACCACTGTCAACAAGCCCGTAAAATCGCGTCATGCGGCTAATCCCCTTTGACGCACGGGCGCGAACGCGTTCGGATCACCGGCGAAGACTGCGGAAAAAACTCGCCCAGCGCTGCGCGCTCCTGATGGCCGCCGCAACCACGGCGGCCGCGTTGTTGCTCGCCTCCCCCGCAGTGCCCGACGCGGCGGCGTCCTGCCCGGACGTCGAGGTGGTGTTCGCCCGAGGAACCGGCGAGCCGCCAGGGCTGGGCCGGGTGGGTAACGCGCTGGTCGCTTCGATACGCCAGCAGACCGGGAGGAGCGTCGGCGCGTATGGGGTGAATTATCCGGCCAACAAGGACTTCCTGGCCGCCGCAGACGGCGCCAACGACGCCAGCGATCAGATCCAGCAAATCGCGAACGACTGTCCCGACAGCAAAATTGTGCTCGGCGGATACTCCCAGGGCGCGGCGGTGATCGACATCGTTACGGCCGCGCCGTTGCCGGGCCTGGGCTTCACCCAGCCACTGCCGGCCGAAGCCGCAGCGCATGTCGCCGCGGTCACCCTTTTCGGCAACCCATCCGGCCGGGCGGGCGGGTTGATGACCGCTTTGAGTCCACACTTCGGCGGCAAGATCCTCAACCTGTGCAACCCGGGCGACCCGATCTGCTCGGACGGCAACCAGTGGAAGGCACACACCGGCTACGTGCCGGCAATGACCAACGAAGCGGCCAGTTTCGTTGCGGGCCGGATCTAGCCGCACGGTCCTCAAGGCAGCCCCCACGACCCATGTTGTGAGGCTGCTGGGCAACTTCTGCCATATCCCTGTAGTCGGCGGCTTCAAGTGGCACGCGGCCCAGTACCGGGTTAGGATCTCGCTGGATCTTAACGTCGTTGCGCGAACGGGTTGACGTTAAGCCACTTTCATGTTTTCCACGAGGGCACGTTTTCGACGAAGGCACGCTTTCCATCAAGGTAAGTGCACGGCACGCCGTGGAAATTCTGGTTGCTGTTAGCCGGTGAGCGCACTCAGGAGGTTCGATGCTGGGTACCGATGTCGACTCAATGCGCTCGGTCCCAACCGCTTTGGAGCAGACAGCGGCCACCAGGGAGACACTGGAAGACTACACGCTGCGCTTCGCGCCACGCAGTTACCGAAGGTGGTCTCCCGCAGTGGTGGGAATCTCGGCTCTCGGCGGGATCGCCTATCTGGCAGACTTCGCCATCGGCGCCAATGTCGGCATCACCTGGGGTACCGCCAACGCGCTGTGGGGAATAGGGATCTTCGCCGCGGTAATCTTCCTGACCGGACTGCCACTGGCTTACTACGCCGCCCGCTACAACATCGACTTGGACCTGATCACTCGCGGTAGCGGTTTTGGCTACTACGGGTCGGTGGTGACCAACGTTATCTTCGCCACCTTCACGTTCATCTTTTTCGCGCTTGAGGGCTCGATCATGGCGCAGGGTCTCAACCTGGGCCTGCACATCCCACTGTGGCTGGGCTACGCACTGTCCACGCTGTTGGTTTTTCCGCTGGTGACGTACGGCATGAAAGTTTTGTCGCAGCTGCAACTTTGGACCACCCCGCTGTGGCTGATCCTGATGGTGGCCCCGTTCGGCTACCTCGTGATCAGCCACCCCGACTCGATCGGACAGTTTTTCGCCTATGCCGGCAAAGACGGCCGCGGCGGTGTGAGTCTCGGCTCGGTGTTGTTGGCGGCCGGCGTGTGCCTGGCGTTGATCGCGCAGATTGCCGAACAGATCGATTACCTACGTTTCATGCCCCCGCGCACCCCAGAAAATTCGCGGCGCTGGTGGGCATGGATGCTGCTGGCCGGGCCGGGTTGGGTAGTCTTTGGCGCCATCAAACAGATCATCGGATTGTTCTTGGCCGTCTATCTGATTTCCAACGTCGCCGGTTCCCTCACGATCGCAAACCTGCCGGTTCACCAATTCACGCAGATCTACCGAAACTTCATGCCGCCGTGGCTGGCATTGACCCTCGCGGTGATTTTGGTGGTACTCAGCCAGATTAAAATCAATGTGACGAATGCATATTCAGGCTCCCTGGCGTGGACCAATTCGTTCACCCGCGTCACCAAGCACTACCCCGGCCGCGTCGTGTTTCTCGGAGTAAACCTGGCCATCGCGTTGGTCCTGATGGAAGCCAACATGTTCGACTTCCTCAACACGATCCTGGGCTTCTACGCCAACTGTGGCATGGCGTGGGTGGTGACGGTGGCGTCCGACATCGTGTTCAACAAGTACCTACTCGGATTGTCGCCGAAGAAACCCGAATTCCGCCGCGGCATGCTGTATGCCATCAACCCGGTCGGCTTCGGGTCAATGCTGCTGGCGGCGGGGCTGTCGATCATCGCCTTCTTCGGCGGCCTGGGCGATACGCTACGACCCTATTCACCGTTGGTGGCGATCCTCATCGCGCTGGTGATGCCGCCAATCTTGGCAATCGCCACCAGCGGCAAGTATTACCTTCGGCGCACGCACGACGGCATCGACCTGCCCATGTTCGACGAGCACGGCAACCCCGCGGCTGACCAGTTGAAGTGCCATGTTTGCCGGCACAACTTCGAACGGCCCGACATGGCGGCCTGCGAAACGCACGGCGCACACGTGTGCTCGTTGTGCCTGTCCACCGACAAGCGGGCCGATCACCTCCTAAGCGCACATCCAACACCCCACCGAAGCGACGCATAAGTCGACAATGAATCCAACGACAACCATTCATATCCAGATTCGCTCTCGTCGTTACGAACTCCGGCCCACAGTCGCGGCCCGTCTCCCAATCTCGAACTAGCTCGACCCCCCTCGACGTTGCGAGCGTCGACCCCGGCAAGCAGACGCACGCCTTTGCCCCGATCCGATGAGGAAATCGAAATATGCTCAACGATGTGGCCACGCAAGACGCCGCTGACACCGCCCCGCATCTGCATCGAGGTCTTTCCAACCGACATATTCAGTTGATCGCGATCGGCGGCGCGATCGGCACCGGCCTTTTTATGGGTTCCGGTCGGACGATCGCCCACGCCGGCCCGGCGGTGGTGGTCGTCTACGCGATCATCGGCTTCTTCGTATTCTTCGTGCTGCGCGCGATGGGCGAGTTGCTGCTGTCGAACATGAACTACAAGTCTTTCGTCGATTGCGCCGCCGACCTGCTGGGTCCGGCGGCGGGATATTTCATGGGGTGGTCGTACTGGTTTGCGTGGATTGTCGCTGCGCTGGCAGACCTGGTGGCGATTACCGGCTACGCGAAATTCTGGTGGTCTGATGTGCCACTTTGGCTACCGGCCCTACTGACTGTCGCACTCATGCTGACGATCAACCTCTTTGGTGTCAGCAACTTCGGCGAAACCGAATTCTGGTTCGCCCTGATCAAGGTCGCCGCGATCGTTGGCCTGATAGTCGTTGGGGCGATTTTGGTGGCCACTCACTTCACCTCTCCCCATGGTGATCACGCAGCGGTCCAGAATCTCTGGAACGACGGCGGGTTCTTTGCCACCGGGTTCATGGGTTTGGTGAGCGGGTTCCAGATCGCGTTTTTCGCCTACATAGGGGTGGAACTGGTCGGTGCTACCGCGGCTGAGGCGGCCGACCCGAGCAGTAGCTTGCCTCGCGCGATCAATGCGGTTCCCCTGCGGGTGGCCATCTTCTACATCGGTGCCCTGCTGGCCATCCTCGCCGTGGTTCCCTGGCGCCGGTTCGCCAGCGGTGAGTCCCCGTTCGTGACGATGTTTTCCCTGGCCGGGCTGGCCGCGGCGGCGTCCGTCGTCAACTTCGTCGTGATCACCTCGGCCGCCTCTTCGGCGAACTCTGGCGTGTTCTCCACCGGTCGCATGCTTTATGGTCTGGCCGACGAGGGCAACGCGCCGGCGCTCTTCGGACGACTGAACCGCAGCGGGGTGCCGGCGCCCGCACTGCTGCTCACCGCGGTGCTGCTGCTCACCTCCATCCCCCTGCTGTACGCGGGCGGTTCGGTGATCGGTGCCTTCACCCTCATCACGACGATCTCGTCGCTGCTGTTCATGTTCGTCTGGACGATGATCATTGTGAGCTACCTGGTCTACCGCCGCCGACACCCACAGCGTCACGCCCAGTCGCGGTACAAGATGCCCGGTGGCGTGGTGATGTGCTGGGCCATCTTCGGCTTCTTCGCCTTTGTGATCTGGACCCTTACCACCGAGACCGAAACCGCGATCGCCCTGGCGTGGTTCCCCCTGTGGTTCGTGCTCCTCGGGGCGGGTTGGCTGATCGTCCGGAGCCGCCCCGGCCATGTCGAGCAGTACCACCGGTTCCAGGCCGAAATGAACGGCACGCAGCCGCTAGATCCGCTCCCAGAAGAAGTCTAGTCACGCGGCAACGCAGGTCCCGGTGACTGGGTGATCAGTTCGCCGCAAACGCCCTCACCGGGCGCCGCGTCTCGGAAACCGCTCAATGCTCTTTGGCGCGGCGTTCCCGATAGGCCGCGACGTGTTGACGGTTTCCGCAATTGCCGGTGTCACAGAATTTCCCTGAGCGATTGCGCGAGAGATCCACCAACACCGCGTCGCAATCCGACGCGGCGCAGACCTTGAGGCGACGCAGCTCGCCGATGCGGATTAGGTCGGCTAGTGCCATGGCCATCTCGGCGCCCATCCGCTGCCAGAGCGGATCGTGCACGGACGCTAGGTGGAGGTGCCACTCCGGCATTTCCGGATGGCGGGTCAACCACGGCGCGGCATGGGTGTCGCTCAGCAGAGCGTTCACCTGACCCACCGCTTGCTCCTCGTCATCGGCGACCGACCAGATCTCGGCGAGCCGCTTCCGCAGGCGATGCACCGAAAGGAGTTCGGCGTCGTCGTGATCTCGCCTACCGGTCCAGCCGAACCCGGCCAGGTATGCGTCGAGCGCGGGCAGGTCGGCAAGCTGCTCGCCATCCACTCGGTCGCTGTTGACCAGCACACACGCCGCGCGCAGCGTGAGATCGGTGTCATGACTGAAAGGCATTTGACTCGTGACCCCCTCTCCCGATAGCGTCATGACCAAAGTTGATTTTACTCATTACACATCAAGGTGCACCGTGACCACGAATCAACTCGACGAACACGCGTCCGTCGACCATTTCCGGCTTGGCCTGCTGTTCGCCGTCGGCTCGGCGTTGGCCTTCGGCTCGTCGGGACCGTTCGCCAAGGCACTGATGGGGGCTGGCTGGAGCCCGACTGCAGCCGTCGTCGCCCGTCTCGCCGGCGGCGCGTTGGCAATGGCCGCCTTCGCGACGATCGTGCGGCCCGGTTGGATTCGCGAATCAGTCGGCCACGCGAGAACCGTCGCGCTGTACGGGGTGGTCCCGATCGCCGGAGCGCAGCTCTCCTATTACAACGCGGTCGCGCACCTGTCCGTCGGCGTTGCCCTGCTGCTGGAGTACACCTCACCGGTTCTCGTCGTCGTTTGGGTTTGGACAACCACTCGGCGCCGGCCGACCCACATGACACTGGCGGGCGTCGGCTTGGCGGTGGTCGGAATCATGCTTGTGCTCAACGTGTTCAGTGACGTCCATTTCAACCTGGTTGGCGTCGGCTGGGGGCTGGCGGCCGCAGTGTGTGCCGCGTGCTACTTCGTGATGTCGGCGAACGTCAGCAATAGTTCCGCCGATGACGAGGGCATCCACCCCGTCACACTGGCCGCAGCCGGTCTGGCAGTCGGGGCCGCCGCGGTCACCCTGCTGGGTGTCGGGGGCATCGTGCCGCTGACCTTCACCACCAGTGACACCGTGCTAGCGGGGTCGACGACGTCGTGGGTGGTGCCAGTGGTCGCGCTCGGCGTGGTCGCCACTGCGATTGCGTACACGCTCGGCATCATGGGTATCGCCCGGCTGCGCCCCCGGTTCGCGTCACTGGTCGGGCTGTCCGAGGTGTTGTTCGCTGTCCTGGCCGCGTGGGCGCTTGTGGGCGAGGCGATGACGCCGGCTCAGGCCATCGGCGGAGCCATCGTGCTGGCGGGCCTGGCGGTGGCACGCCAGGGTGACCGAAGCGAGGAGGCGGCCGACGTTACGCTGCCCGAAGGCGTGCCGATGGGCCAGCCGGCAAGGCCCCTGACCGAAACGGCAACCGACGTGGTTGACCCAGATCGACGCGGGCATGGCGAATCCGGCGGTCGACTTCCTCGCGGCTTGCCTAATCCAGCACCCGTAGACCACGGGTGACCTTGGTACGGGCCTCGAGTTCGTCGTCAGATGGATAGTCGACGCCAACGAGCGTCAACCCCTGTGGCGGCGCCGCTGCGAAGTCGCTCGACCGGCTCGTCGACTCCAATAGCGTGGCGCACCAACCGGGTTCGCGACGGTGCTCCCCGACCGCCAGCAGTGCGCCAACCACCGAGCGCACCATCGACCAGCAGAACGCGTCTGCGGTGACATGCGCCGTGATCAGTTCCCCGTCGCGGATCCAATCCAGCCGCTGCAGGTCGCGGATGGTGGTCGCCCCGTCACGGCGACGGCAGAATGCGGCAAAATTGTGCAGACCCAACAGGTCTCGAGACGCCAAGGCCATCGCATCAACGTCCAGGTCCCGAGGCCACGCGGTGACGTAGCGGGCCTGCTGCGGCTCCACACCGTAGGGCGCAGTCGATAGCCGATAGCTATAGTGCCGACGCAATGCAGAGAATCGGGCATCAAAATCGTTTGGTGCCCGAGCGATGCCGAGCACCCGGACGTCAGCGGGCAGGTAGCGGCCCAGCCGACGCACCAGGGGCAGGAATTCCGGATCACCGGGGCGGGCGGAACGCGAATAGGCGTTCGGCACCGCGTCGACAGGTATGTCCGCGTGGGCCACCTGACCGGTGGCATGCACCCCAGCGTCGGTGCGTCCGGCGGCACGCAGCCGCACCGGCACCCGGAACACGGTCGTCAACGCCTCATCTAGTACGCCGGCGACCGTCCGCTGTCCCGACTGGGTTGCCCAGCCTGCGAAATCGGTTCCGTCGTAGGCGATATCGAGCCGCAGACGAACTGCCCCGCTAATTCTCCGGGGCCTCTTCGGTGCTCGCGTCGGTGGCCTCGGCCTCGGCCTCGGTGGACTCCACCTCGGTAGGCTCGGCCTCGGTGGACTCCGCCTCGGTAGGCTCGGCCTCGGTGGACTCCGCCTCGGTGGACTCGGCCTC
This sequence comes from Mycobacterium basiliense, assembly GCF_900292015.1. NCBI lineage: Bacteria > Bacillati > Actinomycetota > Actinomycetes > Mycobacteriales > Mycobacteriaceae > Mycobacterium > Mycobacterium basiliense. The sequence goes on along the minus strand of NZ_LR130759.1, from coordinate 1,040,661 downwards.
CTGCGGCTCGACGGTAACCTCCGGCGTGGCCGCAGCGGCCTTGGAGGCTTTCACTCGCCGCGCCCGATCAGCCTCCGAGGTCACGGTCTTCTCCCGCACCAGCTCGATCACGGCCATCGGAGCGTTGTCGCCCTTGCGCGCCTCAACCTTGATGATGCGCGTGTAGCCGCCCTCACGGTCGGCAAAGAACGGCCCGATCTCGGCGAACAGGGTGTGTACCACGTCCTTGTCACGGATCTTCTTGAGCACCTCACGCCGGTTGTGCAGCGTGCCCTTCTTGGCGTGCGTGATCAGTTTCTCCGCATACGGTCGCAATGCCCGGGCCTTCGGCTCGGTGGTCTTGATCCGGCCGTGCTCGAACAGGGACGTGGCCAGGTTGGCCAACAGCGCCTTCTGATGCGAAGACGACCCGCCGAGGCGAGGGCCCTTGGTGGGCTTGGGCATTGCAGACGCTCCTGTCTAGATCGGAAGCTTTTAGAGCTGTTCGGTTTCGGCGTAGTCCTGCTCGTCGTAAGCACCCTCGGTGGACCAGGTGCCCGTGGCGACGTCATAGCCGGCCACCTCCGACGGGTCGAAGCTCGGCGGGCTGTCCTTGAGCGACAGGCCCAACTGGTGCAGCTTGACCTTCACCTCGTCGATCGACTTCTGACCAAAGTTGCGGATATCAAGCAGATCGGACTCGGTGCGGCTCACCAGTTCGCCCACGGTGTGCACGCCCTCGCGCTTGAGGCAGTTGTAGGACCGCACGGTCAGATCCAGATCGTCGATCGGCAATGCGAACGAGGCAATGTGGTCGGCCTCGGCCGGCGACGGCCCGATCTCGATGCCTTCGGCCTCGACGTTGAGTTCACGTGCCAGCCCGAACAATTCGACCAGCGTCTTGCCCGCCGACGCCAACGCGTCACGAGGAGTGATCGAATTTTTGGTTTCCACGTCGAGGATCAACTTGTCGAAGTCGGTGCGCTGCTCGACACGGGTGGCATCCACCTTGTAGGTGACCTTGAGCACCGGCGAGTAGATCGAATCGACTGGGATACGGCCGATTTCGGCGCCCGAAGCCCGATTCTGCACCGCCGGAACATAGCCGCGGCCACGCTCGACCACGAGCTCGACCTCGAGCTTGCCCTTGTCATTGAGCGTCGCGATGCGCATGCCAGGGTTGTGCACGGTGACACCGGCGGGCGGCACGATATCGCCAGCGGTGACCTCACCGGGCCCCTGCTTGCGCAGGTACATCGTCACCGGCTCGTCCTCCTCGGAGGACACCACCAGGCTCTTGAGGTTCAAGATGATGTCCGTGACGTCTTCCTTGACTCCGGGCACCGTAGTGAACTCGTGCAATACACCGTCGATGCGGATGCTGGTGACTGCCGCCCCGGGGATCGAGGACAGCAACGTGCGGCGCAGCGAATTACCCAGCGTGTAGCCGAATCCCGGCTCCAGCGGTTCGATCACGAACTGCGACCTGCTGTCGGTGAGGACGTCCTCGGACAGTGTGGGGCGCTGTGAGATCAGCATGGTGTTTCTTCTTCTCCTTCTCGGCACCCGCTATTTGATGCCGTTAGGTGCTCCGCTGCGGCGGCCGCCGCAGCGGAAGACTGTGCGTTACTTCGAGTAGTACTCGACTATCAGCTGCTCGGTGAGCGGCACATCGATCTGGGCACGCTCGGGCAATTGGTGGATCAAGATCTGCTGGCGCTCGCCGACGACCTGTATCCAGGACGGGATGGGGCGGTCCCCGGCGGTCTCCCGCGCGATCTGGAACGGCACCGTGTTCAGCGACTTGTCCCGCACGTCGATGATGTCGTACTGCGAGACCCGGTAGCTGGGGACATTGACGTGCACGCCGTTGACGCTGAAGTGCCCGTGGCTGACCAGCTGGCGGGCCATCCGGCGGGTACGTGCCAACCCGGCGCGGTACACGACGTTGTCCAGCCGACTCTCCAGAATCCGCAGCAGTTCCTCACCGGTCTTGCCCGGTTGGCGCACGGCCTCCTCGTAGTAGCGGCGGAACTGCTTTTCCATCACGCCATAGGTGAAGCGGGCTTTCTGCTTCTCCTGCAGCTGCAGCAGATATTCGCTTTCCTTGATGCGTGCACGGCCATGCTGGCCGGGCGGGTAGGGACGCTTCTCGAAGGCCTGGTCGCCGCCGACGAGGTCGGTGCGCAACCGGCGCGACTTGCGAGTGACGGGTCCGGTGTAACGAGCCATTGGTATGTCCTCCTAGACCTAGACGCGCCGACGCTTGGGCGGGCGGACACCGTTGTGCGGCTGCGGGGTGACATCGGAGATCGCGCCGACCTCCAGGCCAGCTGCCTGCAACGACCGGATCGCGGTCTCGCGGCCCGAACCCGGCCCCTTGACGAACACGTCCACCTTGCGCACCCCATGCTCCTGGGCCTTGCGCGCGGCATTCTCCGCGGCCAGCTGCGCGGCGAACGGTGTTGACTTGCGGGATCCCTTGAAGCCGACGTGACCCGACGACGCCCAGGCGATGACGTTGCCCTGCGGGTCGGTGATCGTCACGATCGTGTTGTTGAACGTGCTCTTGATGTGCGCGGCACCGTGCGGCACATTCTTCTTTTCCCGGCGGCGAGTCTTCTGCCCCTTCTTAGCGGACGTTGCCTGCCCTTTTTTTGCTGGTGGCATCGGGGTTTACCTGGCCTTCTTCTTGCCTGCGATGGTGCGCTTGGGGCCTTTGCGGGTCCGCGCGTTGGTCTTGGTGCGCTGGCCGCGCACCGGCAGGCCGCGGCGGTGCCGCAGACCCTGGTAGCAGCCGATCTCGATCTTGCGGCGGATGTCGGCCTGCACCTCGCGGCGCAGGTCACCCTCGACCTTCAAGTTCGCTTCGATGTAGTCGCGCAGATGGGTCAGCTGATCATCGGTGAGGTCCTTGGTACGCAGGTCCTTATCGATGCCGGTGGCGGCCAAAATCTCATTCGAGCGGGTACGGCCGATGCCGAAGATGTAGGTCAGCGCGATCTCCATCCGCTTATCACGCGGCAGATCGACGCCTACTAGTCGAGCCATAGGTGGCGTTTCCTCTTGATCTCAGCGGAGGTCTTTTCCCAGTCCGTTCCCTGCCCAAAAAATCCACTTGGACACGGGGCCCGGCCTCCGTCCGGGCGTAGATGAGCTGACCCATCTCATTTGATGCCAGCCGCTCATTGGTGCTGGGAGGTCTGCATTCAGTTGTATTGGGTGGTCGGGCGGTCCGAACGGACTAACCCTGTCGTTGCTTGTGGCGCGGATCGGAGCAGATCACCATGACCCGCCCGTGCCGACGGATCACCCTGCACTTGTCACAGATCGGCTTGACGCTCGGGTTCACCTTCACGGCAGTCTCGGTCCTGTTCTTCTCTGGGCTTCTCTTTAGGTGTCGTCGCCGCTACTTGTAGCGGTACACGATGCGGCCGCGGGACAGGTCGTACGGTGACAACTCCACGACCACACGGTCCTCCGGCAAGATGCGGATGTAGTGCTGCCGCATCTTGCCACTGATGTGGGCGAGCACCTTGTGGCCATTTTCCAGCTCAATGCGGAACATCGCATTGGGCAGGGGCTCGACCACGCGACCCTCGACCTCTATGGCACCGTCCTTCTTGGCCATTACCTTGTGGCGATCCTTCTCTGTCTCGTCGGTGCACCCGGTTCGGCGCAGCACGCACTACGACTACTAAACGTGAACCGGTGGTGGAAATTCCAGGACTGGGCACGCCAGAAGCCGGCACGGACGCCGCACCGTTGGTCCACCTTACCCGCATCGCCCTTCCTCACGCAAAACCATCAGCATCGGCCTAGCACACGGCTAGGGCACCGAATAGACACGGAATAGAGCGAGGCCCCCACCGAGTTGGTCCAACCATGACCGCGTCAACCGTCAGCAAGCCCGATCTAGGCCGGTTCGGATCGTTCGGGCGGGGCGTCACCCCAGCGCAGGCCAAGCAAATCGAAGCCCTGGGCTACGGGGCGGTCTGGGTGGGCGGCTCGCCTCCCGCCGAGCTGGCCTGGGTCGAGCCCATCCTCGAGGCGACGACCACCTTGCAGGTGGCCACGGGCATCGTCAACATCTGGTCGGCGCCCGCCAAACCGGTGGCGGAGTCGTTTCACCGGATCGAGGCGGCCTATCCCGGGCGTTTCTTGCTCGGTGTCGGCGTTGGCCATCCCGAGGCGACCACCGAGTACCGCAAGCCCTACGACGCCCTGGTGGACTACCTCGACCGACTGGACGATTACGGTGTTCCGGCCAATCGCCGGGTCGTGGCGGCGCTGGGGCCGCACGTGCTGGGGCTTGCGGCGCGGCGCAGCGCCGGCGCACACCCCTACCTGACCACGCCCGAACACACCGCCCGGGCCCGCGAGCTCATCGGCCCGTCGGCGTTGCTAGCACCCGAACACAAGGTCGTACTGACCACCGATCCGGAAAAAGCGCGGGCCGTGGGCCGTAAGGCCCTCGACATCTATCTCAACCTTGCCAACTACCTCAATAGCTGGAAGCGGATGGGTTTCCGTGACGACGATGTCGCGCGTCCCGGCAGCGACCGCCTGGTCGATTCCGTGGTCGCCTACGGCACCACCGATGCCATCGCGGCACGACTGCGCGAACACCTCGACGCCGGCGCCGACCACGTCCCCGTCCAGGTTCTCACCAGAAGTGAGAACCTGGTCCAGTCACTCGCCGAACTGGCCGGGCCACTAGGGTTGGCCCGCACCTGAACTGGAAACGGGGTATCCAGACCCAATGACTGAGTCAGCATCACTGAAACCCGACCTGGGCCGGTTCGGCGTCTGGCTGGGCACCCGATCTCTCAGCCCCGAGTTGGCGGGGCAGATCGAATCGTTGGGCTACGGCGCCGCATGGATCGGTGCATCACCCGATGCGGACCTGGCGTGGGTCGAACCCGCCCTGAATAAGACCACGTCGCTGCAAATAGCCACCGGGATCGTCAACGTGTGGTCAGCACCGGCCCGCGAGGTCGCAGCGTCCTATCAACGCATCGAAAGTGCCCATCCGGGACGGTTTGTGCTGGGCATCGGGGTAGGCCACCCCGAGCACAGCCAGGAATACCGGAAGCCCTACGACGCGCTGGTGGCCTACCTGGATGACATCGACCAGGCGATGGTGCCGGACAGCCGCCGGGTGCTCGCGGCATTGGGCCCCAAGATGCTGCGCCTGGCGGCGCAACGCAGCGCCGGCGCCCACCCGTATCTGACCCCACCCGAACACACGGGTAAGGCGCGCCAACTGGTGGGCAATACGGTGTTCCTGGCGCCGGAGCACAAGGTCGTCCTCACCGAGGACGCCGCCGAAGCCCGTGCGGTCGGGCGCAAGTTCATCGACTTCTACCTAGGGCTGAGCAACTACGTGAACAACTGGCTAAAGCTGGGGTTCACCGAGGACGACGTCCGCAAGCCGGGCAGCGACAGACTGATCGACGCGCTGGTGGCCTATGGCACCCCCGAAGCCATCGTGCGACGCCTCAACGAGCACCTGGAAGCCGGCGCCGACCACGTGGCTATCCAGGTGCTCCGAGGCTCCCGCGACGAAAAGCTGGTGCCCGCACTGACCGACCTGGCAGGAGCACTTGAACTCACCCGTTAGGGTTTGACCCATGCGGCTGCTAGTCACCGGTGGAGCCGGCTTCATCGGCGCCAACTTCGTGCACAGCACCCTGCGTGAATATCCCGCCGACGCAGTGACGGTGCTGGACGCCATGACCTACGCGGGCCGGCGCGAGTCGCTGGCCGATGTCGAGGGTGCCATCCGGCTGGTGGAGGGGGACATCACCGACGCCGAGCTGGTTTCGACGTTGGTTGCCGAATCCGATGCGGTGGTTCACTTCGCGGCCGAGTCTCACGTCGACAACGCACTGGATGACCCGAATCCGTTCGTGCGCACCAACGTGATTGGGACCTTCACCATCCTGGAGGCGGTACGGCGCCACGACGTGCGGCTCCACCACATCTCCACCGACGAGGTCTACGGCGAGTTGGAACTCGACCACCGCCAGCGGTTCACCGAGTCGACGCCCTATAACCCGTCGAGTCCCTACTCAGCGACCAAGGCCGGCGCAGACATGCTGGTCCGAGCCTGGGTGAGGTCCTACGGCGTGCGCGCAACCATCTCGAACTGCTCGAACAACTACGGTCCGTATCAGCACATCGAGAAGTTCATTCCGCGCCAGATCACCAACGTGCTCACTGGCCGGCGCCCCAAGCTCTACGGCAGCGGAGCCAACGTCCGTGACTGGATCCACGTCGACGACCACAACAGCGCGGTCCGGCGCATCTTGGAGAAAGGCCAGCTCGGGCGAACCTACCTGATCAGTTCCGAAGGCGAGCGCGACAATCTGACCGTGCTCCGCACGCTGCTGCGAATAATGGGTCGCGATCCCGACGATTTCGACCACGTCGTGGACCGCGTCGGGCATGACCTGCGTTACGCGATCGACCCATCCTTGCTCTACGACGAATTAGGCTGGGCACCAAAGCACACCGACTTCGACGAGGGATTGCGCGCCACCATCGAGTGGTACCGGGACAACGAATCCTGGTGGCGTCCATTGAAAGATGCCGCGGAGGCACGCTACGAAGAGCGCGGCCAGTGAGATGAAAGTACGCGAGCTCAGCGTTCCCGGCACCTGGGAGATCACCCCAACGATCCTCAAGGATTCTCGAGGAATGTTTTTCGAATGGCTCACTCAGCGCGGGTTTATCGGATTCACGGGCCACCGATTCGACGTGCGACAAGCCAACTGCTCGGTGTCATCGTTAGGCGTGGTTCGCGGCCTACATTTCGCTCAACTGCCGCCGAGCCAGGCCAAGTATGTGACCTGCGTGACTGGCTCAATATTTGATGTTGTCGTCGATATTCGTTTGGGCTCACCAACATTCGGCCGCTGGGACGCAGTTATGCTAGATGCCCGGGATCGACGTTCGGTTTATATCTCCGAGGGCCTCGCACATGGTTTCCTTGCACTGGAAGACAATTCGACTGTGATGTATCTGTGCTCGGCGGAATATGACCCGGAGCGAGAACACGCCATTTGCGCCACGGATCCGGCGCTGGCGATCGACTGGCCGCTGGTCAACGGCGCGGCGCCCAGGCTCTCCGACCGTGATGCCGCAGCCCCCAGCTTCGACGAAGTGCGCGCGTCCGGCATCTTGCCAACCTGGGAAGAGACCCGCCAGTTTATTGACGCCCTGCGCGATAGCTAGCAGACATCTGTACGGCCGCGAATCGAGCGTTCATACTGCTTCAACAGACCTACCCGAAGGAGAATGTCGTGACGCGTGAATTGCTCATCGCGTTGGGCGCGGCAGCCCTGGTTGGCGGCGCTGCCGGGTGCTCCAACGAGACCAAGTCGTCCGAGCCCTCGTCGAGCACATCGAGTAGTTCCGCTGACCCGTCCGCGTCGAGCACCACCCCCGCCGCGGCCGGTGAAACGCGGGTCATCATCGGCGGCCAACCGCAAAACGTCAGCGGCCCGGTGGTGTGCGCGACCAACGAGGGACGGTTTTCCATCGCGGTCGGCGACATGGTCACCGGCGTGATCGTCGGCCTGGAACAGGATGCATCGGTGGTCCATACCGCTGGGCTCGGCACGGTCGACGGTGTGGTCATGAGCTTCACCGAGGGCGCCCCCGGCAACACCGCCACGGCGACCAAGAATGGCAGTAGCTACCAGATCAAGGGCACCGCGACCGGCGTTGATAACGCGGGGCAGCAGGTCAGCAAGGCCTTCGAAGTCGACGCCACCTGCCCCTAGGCCGCCGGGAGATCAGCGGATCGGGTAACCGGGCGCCGTCGCGCGGGCGCACCTCTGCGGCGTCAAACCGAGCCCGGGCCGGGCTTGTTATCCCGATATGGCCCGCGGACAACACACGCAGGGTCTTTCGGCCGGTGGAAGGGCACCAACGGTCGAGCAGCGGGAAGTGGTGCGCGAGATCGGCTCGGCGAGCAAACCGTGCGGGCGATTGACAAATCAGTCTGCAGTTGGCGGGTGGCCAATTCGTGTCGATCGTCGGGCCCTCGGGGGCGGGCAAGAGCACGTTGCTACGCCTGCTCGGCGCGTTGGACTCCCCCGATTCTGGGTCCATCGTTTTCGACGGTGCGGGCATCGACCGCCTCAGCGAAGACCAACAGTCCGAGTTTCGGCATCGTCACGTGGGATTCGTATTTCAATTCTTCAACCTGCCGCCGACCCTGTCGGTGCGGGAGAACGCCCTTGCGCATCCGCGACCACAGTTACTAGGATATGCAAGTATTCTCCCAGAATTGACGACCTCCACGGGAAAGCCATGACCACACAAATTCCGCATTTCATTGATGGACACCGCACCCCGGGCCAGTCGGCCCGCACCGCCGACGTCCTCGACCCCAACACCGGCCAGGTCCAGGCGAAGGTGGCCATGGCGGCACAGGCCGACATCGACGCCGCGGTCGCAGGCGCCGCAAAAGCCCAAATAGGTTGGGCGGCTTGGAATCCACAGCGTCGCGCGCGGGTGCTGATGCGATTCATCGAGTTGGTCAACGACAACACGGACGAGCTCGCCGAGCTGCTGTCCCGTGAGCACGGCAAGACGCTGCCGGACGCTCGCGGTGACATCCAGCGCGGCATCGAGGTGATCGAGTTCTGCATCGGCATCCCCCACCTGCTCAAGGGCGAATACACCGAGGGCGCCGGTCCGGGCATCGACGTGTACTCGCTGCGGCAGCCGCTCGGCGTGGTCGCGGGCATCACCCCGTTCAACTTCCCGGCGATGATCCCGCTGTGGAAAGCCGGACCCGCACTGGCATGTGGAAATGCCTTCGTCCTCAAACCCAGTGAGCGTGACCCGTCGGTTCCGCTGCGATTGGCCGAGCTCTTCGTTGAGGCGGGCCTGCCCCCCGGCGTCTTCCAAGTCGTGCACGGTGACAAGGAAGCCGTCGACGCCATCCTGAATCACCCCGACATCAAAGCGGTCGGCTTTGTTGGCAGCTCCGACATCGCCCAATACATCTACTCCGGTGCCGCGGCCACCGGCAAGCGTTCGCAATGCTTCGGCGGCGCCAAGAACCACATGATCGTGATGCCGGACGCCGACCTCGACCAGGCTGTCGACGCACTGATCGGCGCCGGATACGGCAGTGCGGGCGAACGCTGCATGGCAATCAGCGTCGCGGTGCCGGTTGGTGAACAAACAGCGGATCGGCTGCGCGCCAAACTTGTTGAACGTATCAACAACCTGCGGGTCGGGCACAGTCTGGACCCCAAGGCCGATTACGGCCCGTTGGTCACCGAGGCCGCACTCACCCGGGTACGCGACTACATCGGTCAGGGCGTCGCAACCGGCGCCGAACTGGTGATAGACGGCCGAGAGCGGGCCAGTGACGATCTGGCATTCGGTGACGCGAACCTGGAAGCGGGCTACTTCATCGGCCCGACCCTGTTCGACCACGTCACTCCCGATATGTCCATCTACACCGATGAGATCTTCGGTCCGGTGTTGTGCATGGTCCGCGCCCACGACTACGAAGAGGCGTTGCGGCTGCCCTCGGAGCACGAGTACGGCAACGGTGTCGCGGTCTTCACCCGCGACGGCGACACCGCTCGCGACTTCGTGTCCCGGGTACAGGTGGGCATGGTCGGCGTCAACGTCCCGATCCCTGTCCCGGTCGCGTATCACACCTTCGGCGGCTGGAAGCGCTCGGGCTTCGGCGACCTCAACCAACACGGCCCGACATCGATCCAGTTCTATACCAAGGTCAAGACCGTCACCTCTCGGTGGCCGTCCGGCATCAAAGACGGGGCCGAATTCGTGATCCCAACAATGAAATAAGCGCAATGTTTACGCTCAACGACGACGAACGGGTGATCACCGAGACCGCGGCCGCATTCGCGGCCAAACGACTGGCCCCGTACGCGCTGGAATGGGATGCCAGCAAGCATTTTCCGGTCGACGTGCTACGCGAAGCCGCCGAACTGGGGATGGCGGCCATTTACTGCCGTGACGACGTGGGCGGCAGCGGTCTGCGCCGGCTCGATGGGGTGCGCATCTTCGAGCAGTTGGCGATCGCCGACCCGGTCACCGCCGCCTTCCTGTCCATCCACAACATGTGTGCGTGGATGATCGACTGCTTCGGCACCGACGAACAGCGTAAGGATTGGATCCCGCGGCTGGCCACAATGGATGTCATCGCCAGCTACTGTCTCACCGAGCCCGGCGCCGGGTCGGACGCCAGCGCGTTGAGCACCCGCGCGGTCCAGCAGGGTTCAGACTATGTGCTCGACGGCGTCAAGCAGTTCATCTCCGGTGCAGGCACATCTGATGTGTACGTGGTGATGGCACGGACCGGCGGTGAGGGTCCACGTGGCATCTCCGCTTTCATCGTCGAAAATGGCACTCCGGGAATGAGTTTCGGCGCTCTCGAAGAGAAGATGGGCTGGCACGCACAACCCACTGCGCAGGTGGTGCTGGATGGGGTTCGGGTACCCGCCGACGCGATGCTCGGCGGCATCGACGGCGAAGGCGCCGGCTTTGGAATCGCGATGAGCGGACTCAACGGTGGCCGGCTCAACATCGCGGCCTGCTCGCTCGGCGGCGCCCAGGCGGCCTTTGACAAGGCCGGCGCCTATGTGCGTGATCGGCAGGCGTTCGGCACCAGCCTCCTCGACGAGCCGACCGTCCGGTTCACCTTGGCCGATATGGCCACCGCATTGCAGACATCGCGAATGTTGTTGTGGCGGGCGGCAAACGCACTGGACGAGGACGATGCCGACAAGGTCGAGCTGTGCGCGATGGCCAAACGCTACGTCACGGACACCTGCTTCGACGTCGCCGACAAGGCGCTGCAGCTCCACGGCGGCTACGGCTACCTGCGCGAGTATGGTCTCGAGAAGATCATCCGCGACCTGCGGGTCCATCGAATCCTGGAAGGGACCAACGAGATCATGCGGGTAGTCATCGGTCGTGCCGAGGCCGCACGGTTTCGCGCCAACGCTTAGGAAAGGGACCTAATGTCCAAGTCCTGCCAAATCGCGTTCTTAGGGCTCGGCAACATGGGCGCGCCGATGTCGGCGAATCTGGTTGGCGCCGGCCATACCGTGCGCGGGTTCGACCCGGTGCCCGCCGCGGCGGCGGCCGCGGCTGCGGGCGGCGCATCGGTGCACGACAGCGCCGCCGCGGCGGTGACCGGCGCCGACGTGGTCCTCACCATGCTGCCCAACGGTGAGCTGGTCAAGCGCTGTTACGCCGAGGTGCTGCCAACCGCACAACCGGGTGCGCTGTTCATCGACAGCTCGACGATCTCGGTTACCGACGCTCGCGAGGTACACGCCTTGGCCGAATCACACGGCATGGCGCAACTGGACGCACCGGTCTCCGGCGGGGTCAAGGGTGCGGCGGCTGGCACGCTGGCGTTCATGGTCGGCGGCGATGAGGCTGCCCTGCAACGGGCTCGGCCAGTGTTAGAGCCCATGGCGGGCAAGGTCATTCACTGCGGCGCGGCCGGCGCGGGCCAGGCCGCCAAGGTGTGCAACAACATGGTGTTGGCGGTGCAACAGATCGCGATCGGCGAGGCGTTCGTACTGGCCGAGAAGCTCGGGCTCGCGGCACAGTCGCTTTTCGACGTCATCACCGGTGCGACCGGCAATTGCTGGGCGGTACACACCAATTGCCCAGTGCCCGGACCGGTGCCGACATCGCCGGCCAACAACGACTTCAAGCCGGGGTTCGCCACCGCGCTGATGAACAAGGACCTGGATCTGGCGATGGACGCGGTGGCCTCGACCGGTTCATCGGCACCGCTGGGCAGCCATGCCGCCGAGATCTATGCGAAATTTGCCGCCGCCCACGCCGATAAGGACTTCAGCGCCGTGATCGAGATGCTGCGCGGCTAGTTCTCTTCCACCTTTCGGCCCAGAAATGCCGCCAGCTGATCGGCCGGTGAGCGCTGCGCCGAGCACGGCTGCTCGTCCCCAAACGGTTTGCCTGGCCCACGAAACTGGGGCACCACAAAGCCGCGGACCGCGGCGAGCTGCTCGGTCGCCAACTCGGGATCAAGGTCGCGCGACTGACCGCTGGCAACCGCGAGATCCCACGCGTGGGTCAACACGTCGCTGGTGCGCATCCCGATGAAGACCTGCCCGGGCACCTCCCCGAACGGCAGTTTGAACGGCGTCGACATGCCATCCGGCGCGGCGAAGACCTGCTGGGCGGCTGCGGCCGAGGCCCGGTGTGCCGCAACCAGGTCGCCGGGCCGAGCCGTAGGGCTATCGGTCCCGCCAGCCCATATCCCGACGTGCTCGTTGCCGCCGATAACGTGCTCGATCAGATCGCCGATCGTCCATTGCGAGCAGGGCGTTGGGCCGCCGAGCTGATCGGAGCTCACGTGAGCGAGCACGCCGGCGAACGCATCCTGGGCACGCTGGTGCGCAACAAGTGGGTCCATGATCCTGCCTCTCCGTGCTTGTCAGAAATCGCCGGCGGTGCGCCGTAACGTTTCGATCGACGACACCAACGCTTCGGATTCGTCCGCCGACATCCCGATGTCGGCAAACACCTGTTCGTTGAGCGTGACGGTAGCGTCCTCCACCGTGGAGCGACCCAATTCGGTGATCTGCACCAGGGTGGTCCGGCCGTCGGTGGGGTGCGGAACTCGCCGCACCAGCCCGTCGGCTTCTAGCCGGCGGATCGCGTGGGTGACGCTGGTGACGTGCACCTGTAGTCGGTCGGAGGCTTTGGTGATGGGCAACCCTCCGGTACGGCTGAAGGCCAGCAACCGAAGCAGTTCGAAGCGGGAGAAACTCAGGTCGTAAGGACGTAGCGCCGCCTCGACGCGGGCCAGCAGAATCTGATGGGCGCGCATCACCGATGTCACCGCGACCATGCCCGGCGCGACCTCACCCCAACCGCCGCGTTCCCAGTTGGCCCGCGCCGCAGCGATGGGGTCGCGCTTCTTGTCCGGGGTCACACTCTTTCTTACCGCACAAACGTCAGCATTCGGATACGACCACCGACTTTCCCACGGTGGACAGCACCGCCTGGGTCGACGCGCGGCGACCCACGGTGATGCGCGCGCCGACGTCCTCATAGAGGCGGACCTGCATAACCGTATCGGCCAACTCGTCGCGCCACTGCCGACCCCTCGACGGCAGGTATAGAAAGTTTGCGTGCGAGTCGGCAACGATGGTGACCGGACCACAAGCGTGGCGCAGCGCCCGCGCGATGGGGTGCGGATCGCCGATGGGTCGCAGGTTCGGCGTTGCTGACCGACGACCTGGAATATCCACAAGTCCTTGCTGAATGTCTTTGGGCAGCAACAACACCGCGGGACCACCGGCGTGCGCGGCGGCGATGGCGCGCGGCAGCGCGGTGACGATGCTCGCCGGCGTGAGCACCCGCTCGCAGCTCAGCGACACCGCCGAAAACACCGCTTCGGCATCCAATGCCGAGTTGCGGCCGCTGGTGTCCTGAAAGCTGCCCAGGCCGTTCATTGTCGTGGCGGGTTGACCGACCAGGGCCAACACCGGAACGCGGCCTTGCCAGCGCCTCGCCGAGGCCCGCGACGATGTTCAGTGCGCCGCCCCCGGAGGTCGCCGCCACCACTCCTAGCCCCAAGCCTGCCCCGGCCCCGCTGCGGCTATAGCCGTCAGCCATCGTGGTGGCGGAGAACCCGTGTTTGGCCAGCACCGCGGTGATCGACGGCTGAAAGTGCGCGGCGTCGTAGAGATCTTCGATGTTGGCGCCGTCCACACCAAAGATGTGGTCGACTCCAACTGCCGCGAGGTAGTCGACAATGTCGTCGTACCACCCGGTGTTTCCTGGGCATGCCAGTAACACGACCCGCGGCGAACTTCCGTTCACCGCGGGTGGCGACTTCAGAAAGAACGCTCCAGCAGAACCTGCCCGGTGTCGGCCGAAACCACCTGCACGGAGGCGATCTGGTCAACCGGTGTAGAAATGCTACCGGCAGGTGTTGCGGTGTGACCGGGCTCGGCCACCCACGTCGCGAGCCGGGTCTGACTGCCATCGCGACCCACTACCACCATCGCCAGCGTGTCATGGTGGGCATCCGGCGGAGCCAGGCAGACACACTGCAGATTGATGAAAGTCCCCCAATGCATCCCGCTGACCGACACCGTCGATGCCAACAGGTGCGTCCCGACCTGCGCCATCGGCTGCGCGGACGCGGTAGCCGGCGACGGAGCTGAGGAATGACTCTGCACCCCAACCAGCACACCGATTCCCAGAATCAATGCGGCCGCAGACGAGGCCACCCAGGTTGCCACGCGGGCACGGCGACGGCGCCACCGCACGGTCGCCAGCAACGACGGCAGTAATTGCGGCGACATCTGCTGTGCCGTCGACGCTGTGCCCGCTCCCGGGCCAGACTGACCAATCGCGGCAACGTCTTGGAGATTGAGCTGGGAAAGCAGGGCGGGCACACCCGAGAGTTCGGCGACGGCGGCGCGGCACTGCGAGCAGTCGGCCATGTGCGCCTCGAATTCATGGCGGTCGGCCGCCGACAGTGAACCGAGCACGTAGGCGGCATCCCACGTGGAATAGTGGTGGTCACCCGTAGACAAGTGAGGTACCTCGAAGTCACCGGGCGGACCGAGTCCCCCAAGCGGTGTCCTCATGTCATTCATCTCCCGTCGTCCTCAAGTATTCGTAGCCGCTAGTAGCGCGGATGGTTCTGCAGAAAAGCTCCGCCGAATGAGCACCGCCGTCATCGTGTGACTCCAAGTTCCTGCAGAGTGAGCCGCAATGCCCGCACCGCATAGTGTAAGCGCGACTTCACTGTTCCTTCGGCGATGTCCAAATCCTGAGCTATCTGTGCGGTGGACCAGCCGCGGTAATAGGAACGCTCGATCACGCTACGATGCTCGGCGGATAATTGGGCCATCGCTTCGGTGATCAACAGCCGGTCCAGCGCGGCGTTCACATCGTCCGGCGCGGATTGCTCCGGCGCTCCTTCGGCATCGGTCGAGCCGACGACATAGCGGTACCGCGCGCTGCGCCGGTCGTCGATGATCATGTTGCGAGCGACGGTGAACAGCCACGCGCGTGCTGATCGCCCGCTATCGCCAACGACCTCCGGATGCTGCCAGGCACGCAGCAGCGTCTCCTGGACGATGTCGTCGGCATAACTCGCGTCGCCGGTTAGACGCAGGGCATAGCGCCACAGTATGGCGGCATGCTCGTCGTAGAGCGCCTGCATCAATGCGGCTTCAGCAGCCCCGCCGCCGGCGATAGCAGCCACTGCATCACCTCCCGCTCCTGAACACGAGTCGAGTAGGCGTTTGGTTCAGCCGGTTAACCGAGGGTTAGGATTCGCGGTCCGTTCTCGGTTACCGCCACGGTATGTTCCCAGTGTGCCGCACGCGATCCGTCGGCGGTGATGACCGTCCACTTGTCGCCCAGAACCGTCGTCTTGCTGGTCCCCAGCGTCAGCATCGGTTCGATGGCCAGCACCGAACCGACGGCCAACGCCGGCCCGTGTCCCGGAGCGCCCTCGTTGGGCAGGAACGGATCCATGTGCATCTGGCGGCCGATCCCGTGGCCTCCGTACCCTTCCACGATCCCGAATGAGCGTTGGTAACGGATCTCTGCGGCACGGGTACCCGTTTCGATGGCATGCGCGACGTCGGTCAACCGATTGCCAACCACCATGGCGGCAATGCCCGCCTCCAGCGACGCCTTGGTCGCTCCCGACAGCGCCTCGTCAGCTGGGGTCAGGGCTGCGACCCCGAAGGTTATCGCCGCGTCGCCGTGCCAACCGTCCAGAATCGCGCCACAGTCGATGGAGACCAGGTCAGCCGGCGCCAGGATCTCAGCGGCGGACGGGATCCCGTGAACCACCCGGTCGTTGACCGAAGCGCAGATCGATGCCGGGTAACCGTGGTAGCCCAGGAACGACGGGGTAGCGCCGGCGTCACGGATCACCGACTCGGCGATCTCATCCAGACTCAGGCTGGACACCCCGGCAACCGCGGCCGAGCGGACCGCCTTGAGCGCGGCCGCCACGACCGCCCCCGCAGCGGCCATCGCATCGAGCTCGCCGGGGGTGCGTTGGGGCACGACTCGACGGGTGCGCAGCCGCGCCAAGGCGCGCATCGTTACTTCCCCAGCGCCTGCAACGCGCGCGCGAAAACCTCGTCCAGGGTGCCGATGGCGTCGACGGTCTTCAGCTCACTGCTGTAGTACTCGAGCAGCGGCGCGGTCTCATCGCGGTAGACCTTCATCCGGTTGAGGATGACCTCGTCGGTGTCATCGGCGCGACCCCGGCCCTTGAGCCGCTGCAACAACTCCTCCTGCGATACCCGGAACTCCAGAACCGCGTCGATGTCGGTCCCCCGGTGTTGCAGCATCTTGTGCAGCGCCTTGGCCTGTTCGACCGAGCGCGGATACCCATCCAGGATGAAACCGGCGGCCGTGTCCGCCTGATTCAGCCGATCGTCGACGAGTTGGTTGGTCAGATCGGACGGCACCAAGTCACCGGCGTCCAGGTAGCGCTTGGCTTGGACCCCGAGCGGGGTGCCTTCCTCGATGTTTCGCCGAAACAGTTCCCCAGTGGAGATCTGCGGGATCCCCAGCTTTTCGGCCAGCTTCTGGGCTTGCGTCCCCTTGCCCGCCCCTGGCGGTCCTAGCAAAACGACTCTCACTTGAGGAATCCTTCGTAGTTGCGCTGCATGAGCTGACTCTCGATCTGTTTGACCGTATCCAAACCGACCCCGATCATGATCAGGACCGCCGTACCCCCGAAGGGTAGGTTCTGGACCCCTCCGCTGTTGCCGATCTGGAGGAACAGATTGGGCAACACCGCGATCACGCCAAGGTAGATCGAACCCGGCAGGGTAATCCGGCTCAGCACATAGCGCAGATAGTCGGCAGTCGGCCGGCCAGGGCGGATTCCGGGAATGAAGCCGCCGAACTTCTTCATCTCGTCGGCACGTTCGTCGGGGTTGAACGTGATCGACACATAGAAATAGGTGAAGAAGATGATCAGCCCGAAGTAGATAGCGATATAGCCGAGATTGCTCGGGTCGGACAGGTAAGTGCCGACAAACTTGTCCCACCAGCTGTGTCCGACACCGCCACTACCACTGCGGACCAGCTGGGTGATCAGATGCGGAATATAGATCAGCGAAGACGCGAAGATCACCGGGATAACACCGGCCTGGTTGACCTTGAGCGGCAAGTAGGTCGAGGTTCCGCCATACATGCGCCGGCCCACCATACGTTTGGCGTATTGCACCGGGATCCGGCGCTGGCCCTGCTCGACGAACACCACGCCGACAATGATGATCAGGGTCGCCAAACAGACCGCCGCAAAGATGGCGCCGCCGCGGCTTTCCAGGATCTGATGTCCTTCGGCCGGGATGCGGGCGGCGATACCGACGAAGATCAGCAGCGACATGCCGTTGCCGATACCGCGTTCGGTGATCAGTTCGCCCATCCACATCACCAGCGCGGCGCCGGCCGTCATCACCAACACGATGACCACCAGGGTGAAGATGCTCTGGTCGGCGATGATGTCCAGCGAGCAGCCCTGCAGCAACCCCCCATTGGCCGCCAACGCCACGATGCTGGTGGCCTGCAGAACGGCCAGAGCGATCGCCAGGTAACGCGTGTACTGCGTCATCTTCGCCTGGCCGGCTTGCCCCTCTTTGCGCAGTTCTTCGAACCGCGGAATGACCACGGTCAACAGCTGCACGATGATGCTCGCGGTGATATAGGGCATCACGCCCACCGCGAACACGGTGAGCTTCAACAGCGCGCCACCGGAGAACAGGTTGATCAACGAGTAGATCTGTCCGGCTTCACCGCTGCTAGCTTCTTTGATGCACTGCTGGACGTTGGGGAAGTCGACGCCGGGCGATGGCAGTGCGGCACCCAATCGGTAGAGCACGACAATGCCCAGCGTAAAGAAGATCTTCCGCCTCAGGTCGACTGTACGCAGCGATGAGATGAAAGCCGAAAGCACTCTTCCTCCTGCGCAGCCGAACTCTGGTCCGCGTCATGCCAACCGGGCTTGGTCTGTCCGGCATCTGCTAGTACTGCGTTCACGCGCCCAACACCCGCAGGCCAGGACGTACGGTCCGACTCATTACAGCGCGTCAAACCGTGTACGAGACTAACAGCTGGCCTGGGCAGGTCCTTTGCGGGTCGCCATGGTGGCGCGGCGACGCATCGTTTAGGCGTACAGTTTCGATAGATCTTTATTTCGACTAAATATCAAGCTGGGGGTGTCGTAATGACGCAGATGGGCAGCGCGCGCTTCGACGGTGACAGTTGGGATCTGGCGTCCAGCGTCGGCTTGACGGCCACCATGGTCGCGGCGGCACGCGCAGTCGCCGCGCGCGACCCCGAAGGAGCCGGCGCCGTGGCCACCGACCCTTTCGCCGAGCCGCTGGTGCGTGCGGTGGGTGTCGACTTCTTCACCCGGATGGCCACCGGCGAGCTGGATGCCGCTGATCTCGATGAAGAAACCGCCAACGGCACGCGCCATTTCGGCGCCGCGATGGCCATCCGTACCCGATTCTTCGATGATTTCTTCCTCGGCGCGACAAAGTCCGGCATCCGGCAAGCAGTCATCTTGGCTTCCGGGCTGGACTCCCGCGCATACCGGCTGTCCTGGCCACCGGGCACCACGCTGTTCGAAGTCGATCAACCCCAGGTGATCGCGTTCAAGACCGCGACGTTGTCGCGGCTAGGCGCCCAACCCACCGCAGATCGGCGCACAGTGGCGGTCGATTTGCGCGATGACTGGCCGGCGGCGCTGCACAAGGCTGGCTTCGACCCCTCGGCACCGACCGCCTGGATCGCCGAGGGGCTGCTGGGTTACCTGCCGGCCGACGCCCAGGACCGGCTGCTCGATCAGATCACCACACAAAGCGCGCCAGGTAGTCGGTTCGCCACCGAGGGCCTACTCGACGTCAACGACATTAACGAAGCAGAACTACGGCGCCGCATGCAACGTCAGAACGAGCGATGGAATCGGCATGGCTTCAATCTCGACATGGCGGCCCTCATCTATTTCGACGACCGCACCGACGCGGGAACCTATCTGGGTGCCCGTGGCTGGCAGATCGCCAGCGTCAGCAACGCAGAACTGTTCGCCCACCACGGCCTGCAGCCGCTCGACGGCGACGATGCACCGTTCGGCGAGGTCGTCTATCTCACCGCAGAAAAGGCCGGCGATGACACGCACTGATCAAGACAGCTGGGATCTGGCGTCCAGCGTCGGCGCCACCGCCACCATGGTCGCCGCAGCCCGCGCAGTGGCCACCGAGGAGGCCAACCCGATCATCGACGACACCTTCGCCGCGGCGCTGGTGCGGGCGGTCGGTCTCGACTTTTTCACCCGCCTGGTCGATGGCAAAAGGCCACTCTCGCAGGCGCCCGACCGCGGTGCGGACCACGAACGCAACTTGCAGCTCATGACCGATTCAATCGCGGTACGGACCCGTTTCTTCGACGATTTTTTCCTCGACGCCACCCGCGCCGGTGTTCGCCAGTCGGTCATTTTGGCCGCCGGACTCGACACGCGGGCCTACCGGTTGCCCTGGCCCAGCGGCAGCACGGTCTATGAAGTCGATCAGCCCGAGGTTGTCGAATTCAAAAACACCACGATGGCGGCTTTGGGCGCCATCCCGGCGGCCCAGCGGCGAACCGTCAGCATCGATCTGCGCGACGACTGGCCTGCCGCCTTGCGACACAGCGGATTTGACGACACACAACCGACCGCCTGGAGCGCCGAAGGATTGCTGATGTACCTTCCGCCCGCCGCCCAGGATCGGCTCTTTGACAACATCACCGCGCTAAGCGCACCGGGAAGCCAGCTGGCCACCGAATTCCATCCCGATTCCGAATGGACCTTGACCCAACGCGCCCAGGAGTTCAACGATCGTTGGGCCAGACTGGGTTGTGACATCGACCTGTCGGGCCTGTTCTACGACGGCGAGCGCAGCAACGTGGTCGACTATCTGACCGCTCACCGCTGGCAGGTTTCCACGCGGCCACGCCGGGAGTTATTCGCCGATTACGGTCGCGTGTTCCCCGACGACGAGATGCCCCAGCTGCGGAACATGACCGCCGTCACCGCTACGTTCGAAAACCGCGGCTAGGCCGCGGCTCCGCCGCCCCACCACTACGCGGGATGGGCAGCGGGCGCCCGGGCCACCATGGGAACGGCGGGGAATGCCCAGGCCATCTCCGACCGCGACTTGCGCAGCGCTGCGGTGCCGTAGCCCTTCTTGCGGTGCGCGGGGTGTATCCAAATTCGGACGTCTACCTCTCCGTGGACCAGCTCGCCGAACACCATGCCGACCTTCTCCCCGGCGTCCATGGCGACAAACCATGCGGCCTCTTCGTCTTTGACGCGGGCCAGTGCCGACCTGATCTCGTCGTCGAGGTTGCCTGCGGGACCGCCGGAGCCGTCCCCGGCACCCATTTCCTCGGTCCGCGTGGCGAAGATGTCCCGGTCGTCCTCGGCGGAGAAGGGCCGC
The DNA here is from genome assembly GCF_900292015.1 of Mycobacterium basiliense. NCBI lineage: Bacteria > Bacillati > Actinomycetota > Actinomycetes > Mycobacteriales > Mycobacteriaceae > Mycobacterium > Mycobacterium basiliense. Next base: position 1,020,166 of record NZ_LR130759.1, on the reverse strand, counting down.
AGCTCCAGGCTCTCACCGGAGCTGGCCGGGCGTTCTTTCAGCGTGAAGCTCAGCTGCTTGTTCAGGTCGTCGAGCTCGGCGATGATCCTGGTGCGCGCGTCCTGGGTGAGTTGGTCGAACGACATACTCATGACCGCTTCGGCAGCCAAGTGGGAGGTGCCCAGCAACGTCACGATTGCTTCGACCGCGGCGGCCTTGTTCTCGGCCTCGACTATGGCGTCGGCGACCTCATGCCGACGTTCGAGTGCGGCGAGCAGGGCATCTGCGATCTCGCGACGGGCTGCGGTTTGGTCGTGGTCTGTCATTGCATAAGCGTAGAACGCCACCCCGGGTATTGCGCCACCCTCATGCCAGTGCCGGTTGGGGAAAGATGTTTCGTCCCGCCCAGAAGGTCGAGGTTGCGCCCGGGCTCGGCCATCAACTTGCTTGCCGTGCAACGATTTAGCCGATCCGGCCCCGCTCAGGCCAGCCGCGATCCGCTGAGCTCGAGGAACCGGCGGTACCGGTCCGCGGTCGGGCGCACCCATTCCGGCCGCGGTTGCACGACGCGCTCGACCGAGGCCCAGCGGTCGGCGTCGGCGATCGACGATTCCAGCCCGGCCGCCATGCGGGCGAGGAAAGCCGCTCCCAGCGCCGCTCCCTCGGGAACCCGAGACACCTGCACCGGCCGACCGGTCGCCTCGGCGATGGCCCGCATCCAGGGCTCGACGCGGGTGCCACCACCGGATGCGACGATGCGCGCGACGGGCGCGCCGCTCAGCTCGAGCAGGTGCCGTACGACGAAGCCCGAAGCCTCGAAGGCCGCCCGCCGCAGCGATGCGGCGTCGTGCGTGAGATCCAGGCCGTCAAGCATCGCACGGCGATCCGGATTGTGGAACGGCGTGCGCTCCCCGCGTATGTAAGGCAACCAGACCGGTACCCGACGCGGATCGACCGTGTCCGGATCACCGGGTCCGAGAACCCGATCCACCCAGCCGAGAAACAGTCCGCCGGCGTTGCTGGCACCGCCGATCTGACTCTTACCGGGCGCCGTGTGAGGAATGGTCCACAAGCCGGGCACTTCCCGGGCTTGAGGGCTGGTGATCCACACGATCAGGGTGGTCCCACACAGCACCAGCACGTCACCGTTGCCGTCAGCGCCCGACACGATCTGCTCGCACAGCGCATCGATAGCGCCGGCGCCTAGGACCGCATCGCTGCCGCGCACCTGTCCGATGGCCGAGCCGAAGGTCTCCACCCGCGGCATTTGATCAACGCTGGCCCCGCAATCAGCACAGGCGCGCGGATTCCAGCCCGTCCCATCGAACAGGGGAAGGCTGGTGATGGCCGTGGCAAAGTCGATTACCGCTTCGCCGCCCAGCGCATAGTTGGCTACCGCCGGTGCCGGCCAATAGCCGGCCGCATCGGGAGCCTCCGCGGCCATCCAGCGCAGGAACTCGGCGGCTTCGCCCACCGCCGGCAGCGGCTGCTGGGCCGCACCGGGCACCCGTCCCCTGCCGTCGCCGTATAACAGTCCGGGCGTGCGGGGCCGGCCCGTGGAATCGACGGCGGTCACGGAGGGCACCATGGCCGATACGGCGACCGCTTTGACGTTAGGGCCCACCAGCTGGTCCAGGGCCGCCATCGGACCGCGCCGCCACGCCTCGTCGGCGTCGTGCTCGAACCGGTCCGGGGCGGGTACCCGTAGCTCGTGGGGAATCCGCACCCGCGCCGTCACCTTGCCGTCCCCGTCGGCCACCACCGCTTTGACCGCGGTAGTGCCCACGTCAATACCGATTGTGACGTCTTCGCGTGACACGGGCGCCACGGTACGCCAGCATTGACATACGTGACGTCTCGACCGCGAGCCCTGGTGACGGCCCCACTTCGTGGACCGGGGCTGGTGAAGCTCCGGCAACTGGCCGATGTGGTCTACGACCCATGGATCGGCGAACGCGACCAGGCCCCACTGCGCATCTACGGTGCCGAGCAGTTGGCCGCTCGGATAGTGACCGAACGAGCCGATATCGTTGTGGTGGAAGCAGACTCGGCCAGTGGGCCGGTATTCGAGCTGGGCTTGCGGGCCATCGCTGCCACCCGCGGGGATCCCAACAACGTCGACATCGCCGGCGCCACCGCGGCCGGGATTCCGGTCCTGAAGACCCCGGCCCGCAATGCCGATGCGGTCGCCGAGATGACGGTGGCACTGCTATTGGCCACCACCCGCCATCTGCTGGCCGCAGATTCAGATACCCGATCCGGCAATATATTTCGCGACGGGACCATCCCTTATCAGCGATTCCGCGGGTGGGAGATCGCGGGACTGACCGCCGGGCTGGTGGGTCTGGGAGCGGTTGGTCGAGCTACCCGGTGGCGCTTGTCCGGGCTGGGCCTACAGGTCGTCGCGTGCGATCCGTACTGCGAGGACGCGCAGCATACCCTGGACCAGCTGCTGGCTGAATCGGACGTCGTCTCCCTGCACGCGCCGGTCACCGACGACACGATCGGGATGATCGGCGCCAAGCAGTTCGCATCGATGCGCGACGGCGTCGTCTTCCTCAACACCGCCCGGGCCCAACTGCACGACACCGACGCACTGGTAGGGGCCTTGCGCAGGGGCAAGGTGGCGGCCGCCGGCCTGGACCACTTCGTCGGGGAATGGCTGCCGACCGATCACCCGCTGGCGACCACGCCCAACGTGGTGCTGACGCCCCACATCGGTGGGGCCACCTGGAACACTGAAGCCCGGCAGGCGCAGATGGTCGCCGACGACCTGGAGGCACTACTGCGCGGCGACCGGCCCGCTCACATCGTCAACCCGGAGGTGCTCGGCTCATGACATCCGCAACATCCGTCGCCAACCCCGAGGCCGCGGTGTTGGCGGCGGCCAAGGACATGCTGCGCCGGGGCCTGGTTGAGGGAACCGCGGGCAACATCTCCGCTCGGCGCTCCGACGGCAACCTGGTCATCACGCCTTCGTCGGTCGACTACGCGGATATGGAACTCAACGATCTGGTGCTGGTCGACCCCGACGGTACGGTGCTGCACGCCCAGGGCGGGCGCGCACCATCGACAGAAATGAAGCTGCACCTGGCCTGCTATCAGGCATTCGACGACATCGGCAGCGTCATCCACAGCCATCCGGTGTGGGCGACGATGTTCGCCATCGCGCACCAACCGATCCCGGCGTGCATCGACGAGTTCGCGGTCTATTGCGGCGGCGACGTTCGCTGTACCGAGTACGCCGCGTCCGGCACGCCCGACGTCGGCCGCAACGCGGTCAAAGCGCTCGAAGGCCGCGCCGCCGCGCTGATCGCCAACCACGGGCTGGTGGCGGTCGGGCCCCGTCCCGATAAGGTTCTGCACGTCACCGCCTTGGTTGAGCGTACTGCCCAAATCATCTGGGGTGCTAGGGCTCTCGGTGGACCGGTGCCTATACCCGAAGAAGTGAACCGCAACTTCGCCGGCGTGTATGCCTACGTGCGGGCCAACCCGATGTAGCTAGCCCGGGGTCGGGTCCGGCCGACCACGCCACCGACGCGGCGAGGTGCCGTGCGCCCGGCTGAAGAGCCTACTGAAGTACCCCGGATCCGGTATCCCAACCCGGCTGGCCACCGCGCGGATCGGAAGATCCGTCTTGGCCAACAGGTCTCGAGCCTCGGCCATGCGGCGTTCGATGATCCACTCCTGCACGGTCCGTCCGGTGCGGCGGCGCACCATCGTGGTCAGATGTCCCGGCGTCAGGCCCACTTCACGCGCCACGTCACGCAAAGACAATGGCTCACCGCGGCGCCGGTCGATCACCGCAAAGACTTGGGCCAGCAGCGGTTCGCTGCTGCGCTGCAGATCCCCCACGATGTCGCCAGCCAGCCGCGCCAACTCGATGAGCAGCAGCGTCAAGTGCGCCAACGCCGCTTGCCGATAACCCTCCTGCCGTGCCGACAGCTCAGTCTCGATCGACCGGATCACGTTATCCCACAACGCTCGTCGAGACCGAGGAACGTTGAGCCGCAGCATCCCACCGGCGCGTCCATGCAAGAACGGGAAGAGCAGCGGATGCGTTCGCCACGACGGCCACGGCGATCGCGCATCCTCGCCTAGAACCGCGGGATCGAAGAACACCGCAACCCCGTCTGAAATGGGATCGATTGTTTCCGGCTCGAGCACATCGCCGGCCGCCGCCACGTAGACCACGCCCGCCGTGCGGACGTACCACAGCGCCGGGAAATCGTGAATATGGCGACGACGTTCGATGAGCTCTTCACGGCCAGATCGGACTACGGATACCGGGGGAATATCCGGATCGGTGCGGTATTGGTAGACGGGAATGCCACTGCGGTGGCGGATGAGCCGGGCAGCGTGCGTCACCTCGCCAAAGATAGTCCTAGTTTCATCGAATATCACCCAACTAGTCGCTGCAGCAACCATCCACAATGAGACATATGACCAAAAATAATCCATATCCTGACGGTGGTAACAAGAGCGACCACCGCGACTATCTTCCGGCCGCCGGTCATGACGCACTGCTGCCCGGCTACGATCTGTTGGCCGGTTTGCTGGGCATGAACAAGGTCTATCGGCGACTCATCGCGCAGGCCGAAGTCGTCGAGGGTCAGCGAATCTTGGAGATCGGCTGCGGTACCGGGAATCTCACACTTCGAGTCAAACGCGCACACCCCTCGGTCGAGGCCGTAGGTTCCGACCCTGATCCGCTGGCACTGCATCGGGCGCGACGAAAAGCACGCCTGGTCAGCGGGATCCGGTTCGATCGCGGCTACGCTCAGCAACTACCATACGGCGACGCCGAGTTCGACCGCGTGCTGTCATCAATGATGCTGCACCACATCGACAATGAAAAGAAACCAATTGCGGCACAAGAGATATTCCGTGTGTTGCGGCCCAGCGGCAGCCTTCACCTGGTGGATATCGGCGGGGACATGACCGCACGCGACGGCCTCGCGTCGCGCCTCATCATGCACTGCCACCACGCCGCCGGCAACCTAGGAGACTCGATTCCGCGGCTGCTGCGCGCGGCGGGGTTCGACGTTGCCGAAGTCGCCGCCCAGCGGCACGTTGTTCTCGGGCGGCTGGTTTACTACCGCGCCATCCGTCCGGCACCGGCATCGGCATCCGCCTAACGCTGGTCGAACGCCACCTTGACTGCGCCGCTCTCGGCCTGGTTGGCGATCGCGAGCAAGGCGTCGCGCCACCGTTCCAGCCGGAAGGTATGGGTGAGCATGGGCCGCAAATCCAGCCGGCCGGCAGCGACCAGATCGAGGTAATGGGCGATGGCATGCTGACGCTTGCCCTCAACTTCCTCGACACCGAACGCGTTTGACCCGACCCAGCTGACCTCCTTGAAGTACAACGGGCTCCACTCCCACCGCCCGGGGGCGTGCACACCGGCCTTCACCAACGTTCCGCGCGAGGTCAGCACTCGCACCCCGACTTCGAAAGTCTCCGGCTTTCCCACGGTGTCATAGACGACTTCCACCGCGCCCGGGTGCGCCATCGGCAGGCCCAACAGTGGCTGGCGCAGCCGACCGCCGCCCCAGCCGACAAGATCCTCGATGATGGCCAGGCGCGGCTCGTGCGCCAGGACTAGGTCCGCCCCGAACCGGCGGGCCAGCTCGGCCTGGGCGGGGAAACGTGCCACGACGCCCACAGCCACGTCCGGGTACAGCGCTTGCAGGATCGCCACCGCGCACAATCCCAACGATCCGGCGCCATACACCAACGCGCGGCCGGAGCGGGGCGGCGGATGACGGGTGATCGCGTGCAGGGACACCGAAAACGGATCGGCGAATACGGCCGCCTCGTCGGGTATCTCATCGGCGACCGGTAACAACATGCTGTCGTGAGCGGGCATCAATTCGGCGTATCCGCCCGTCACATCGGCCGACACCCCGGTATGGATGCCCGGTTTGATGTCGCCGTCGGCAAAGCTCCAGCACAGGCTGTAATCGCCGCTTTCGCAGGCCGGGCAGGGCGGCTCGACTCCACGCGGTTGACACGAGAGCCACGGGTTGAGCACCACCCGTTGCCCGACGGCCAACCCGCGTGCCTTGGGGCCCAGCTCGACCACATCGGCCACCACCTCGTGACCCATGACTTGGGGAAACGAACAGAACGCGGCCATGGCGTTGTCCGCGTCGCCCTCGCCGAAGTCCATCAGGATCTGCTTGGAGTCCGACCCACAAACACCCGTCAGCCGCGGCCGGGCAATCACCCAGTCCGGTCGTGGCGGACGCGGATCGTCGAGTTCCCGCAGTGCCGTCGGGGTGTGAGCCAGATTGTGCGCGAGCGGGCCAGCCTGATCGGGAATCTCGAACGGCTCGGGCGGCACCCCGTACACCAAGGCCTTCATTGCCAGGTCATAGCCGCGGCGCCGGCAATAAACGCATCGAGGTCGGCGTTCTTGGCGTCAACAATGTCTTTCAAGGACATCATGTCCGGCAGATAGTGCTCGAAACGGTCGCTGCCGAGGGCGGCGATGATTTCGTCGGCCACCAGATCGGCCGCGACCTTGGGGCCACGGTAGAGGGGTTCCTCGTTGTCCGGCCGATCCCATATCTCGGTGTCAACCGGGCCGGGCTGGATCAGCTTCACCGAAACGCCCGTCCCCGCCAGGTCGACCGCCATCGCCTCACTCCAACCGCACAGCGCGAATTTACTTGCACAATATGCGGATTCATGAATGATCCCGAGTCGGCCACCGACACTGGACACGTTGACGATGGTGCCCGATTTGCGCGCCAACATCCGCGGGAGCAGAGCTAACGTCATCCGCATCGGGGCAAAGAAGTTGACCCGCATGACGGTCTCCACGTCGTTGGGCTTCAGCGCGGCCACCGCCCTACGCTTCGGGATTGCGGCATTGTTCACCAGGACGTCGATACCGCCCAATGCATGCCAGGACTGCAGGGCCAGCCTACCGGCCGCCGAGGTGTCGGCCAGGTCGGCGACCCACATCGCCGACCGCGGCGAGGTCCTTCGGCAATCGGCCAGGACATCATCGAGCCGCTCCCGGCGCCGGGCGATCAGTCCGACCACGGCATCTTGGGCCGCCAGCCGCCTGGCCAGGGCCGCCCCCACCCCCGATGAAGCCCCCGTGATCAATACCCGCTTGCCAGCCAACGTGTACGACATGCCTCAAGGTTGCCCCGCGGCGCCCGACAATGGGTGTGTTTTGCGACGAAAATCTGGGGCCGACCGCATCGACAGCACCGCGCATTGCCGGGTGTCAACACGGCTTTTGCGTCCAGTCAAAGCCGTTGCGGTCAACCACTATTCGGCTCAATCGGCGCTGCACGCACGGCCGCCGCGCGACGGCGGCGAGTTCATCCGGGATTGGCATCGACGCCGAGGCGCGCCGGCGCTCGCCGCAATCTCACCGGGCGCAAGCGGGATTCCATCTTGTTATACTAACTAAGTATTATTCGGTAGCGAACCACTCTTTCCGAACGGGGCAGTACATGACGTCCATCGGTTCCAACAGGTATGACGGCGACACATGGGACCTGGCATCCAGCGTCGGCGTGACCGCAACCATGGTGGCGGCCGCCCGGGCTATGGCGACCCGGGCCGACAACCCACTGATCAACGACCCATTCGCCGAACCATTGGTCCGCGCCGTCGGCGTGGACCTACTGACCCGACTGGCCAGCGGGGAAATCGATGTCGCCGACCTCGACAACGACCCGGAGCGCCCGATGGGGGCGATATCGGACGTCGCGGACAACATGGCCGTTCGCACCAAGTTCTTCGACGAGTTCTTCCTCGATGCCACCCGGGCGGGCATCAAGCAGGTCGTGATCCTGGCTTCCGGACTGGATTCCCGCGCATACCGGCTGCCATGGCCGCCGGCGACCGTGGTCTACGAGATCGACCAGCCGCAGGTGATCGAATTCAAATCGTTTACCCTGGCCGAACTGGGGGCCACGCCCACTGCGGACCGGCGCGTGGTGGCCGTCGATCTACGCGACGATTGGCCGGCCGCCCTGCGTGCGGCAGGCTTCGACTCGACTCAGCCCACCGCGTGGAGCGCAGAGGGCCTTCTGGGCTACTTACCGGCCGACGCGCAGGACAGCCTGCTCGACACCGTGACCGTACTTAGCGCGCCCGGCAGCCGATTGGCCGCCGAAAGTTTGAGCAAAATCGAGCCGGACCAGGAGCACCAGATGACGGAGCGTATGCGGGCGGTGTCCGACCGCTGGCGCGCGCACGGCTTCGACATCGACATGGTGGGGCTCGTCTACCTCGGCGACCGCAATGAAGCTGCGCCCTATCTGTCCGAGCGCGGTTGGCAACTGACGAGCATCCCGCTGCCGGATCTGCGTGCGGCCAACGGACTTCCACCAGCAGCCGATAACGACGTGGCTGTTGAGATGCTCTACATCAGCGGCATACTGGACAAGCCCGCCGCCCCGGTGACGGGGTGAGGGCGCACCTGCACCTCGAAAAGGAACCACATGGCACGCACGCACGATGATGACTGGGATCTGGCTTCCAGTGTCGGGGCCACCGCCACCATGGTCGCGGCTGGACGCGCGATGGCGACCAAGGACCCCCGTGGGTTGATCAACGATCCGTTCGCCGATCCGCTAGTGCGCGCGGTTGGGGTCGACTTCTTCATCAAGATGATGAACGGGGAGCTGGATCTGGCAGAGATCCAGAATTCGTCGCCGGCGCGGATGCAAGCGATGCTCGACGGAATGGTGGTGCGCACCAAGTACTTCGACGACTACTTCATCAACGCCACCAACGGAGGGATCCGGCAGGCGGTGATCCTGGCCTCCGGGCTGGACGCCCGCGCCTACCGGCTGCCCTGGCCGGTCGGTACCGTGGTCTACGAGCTCGACCAACCACAGGTGATCGACTTCAAGACAACCACGTTGACGAAAATCGGTGCCGAGCCGACGGCTGTCCGGCGCACCATTCCGATCGATCTGCGTGGCGACTGGCCAGCTGCCCTGCAAGCGGCCGGCTGGGATGCGATGGCGCCGACAGCCTGGTTGGCCGAAGGGCTGCTGATCTACCTACCGCCGGAGGCCCAGGACCTGTTGTTCGACAACATCACCGCCGTCAGCGCTGCGGACAGCACGATCGCTACGGAATTCGTACCCGGCATAGTCGACTTCGACGCCGAACAGGCGCGCGAAATGGCCGGCACGCTGCGCGACCACGGCCTCGATATCGACATGTCGTCGTTGGTCTACTCCGGCGAGCGCAACCACGTCGTCGACTACTTGAACGGCATCGGGTGGCTTGTCGAAGGTGTGACGCGGACCGAACTGTTCCAGCTCAATGGCCTGACCGTCCCCGACCCCGCCGACGACGACCCACTGGGCGAGATCATCTTTATCAGCGGCGGCCTACCCGGCTAGAGGCCCGCTAGAGGCGCGACTGCCCCAGCCACAACACGCTGGCGCCGTTTAGCGTCTGCTCCACGTGCTCGACGACAGCGGCCACCGAGCGGACCAACAACGCGCCCAACGCATCCGGTATCGAAGCCGCGGCCGGTCGAGATGACGTTCGCGGCATCAACAGGTCCAACAACGACCCGCCCGGATAGCTGGCCAGCCGAACATCAGCGTCCTCATCGAGACCGGCCAGAATTTTCGCCCGCCGCACCGCCGTACGAAGGCCACCGAGCTCATCGACCAGGCCACGCTGCAGAGCGTCGGCACCGGTCCAGACCCGCCCGCGGGCAACCACATCGACATCCTCGGCGCGCAGATTACGGCCGTGTGCCACGCGCTGCACGAAATCGCGGTAGTACAGATCCGCCTCAGCCTCACGACGGGCCTGCTGCTCCGGCGTGAAAGGCTCGTCTATCGACCAGGCATCGGCATTCGCATTGGTACGCAATGTTTCTGATCCGACCCCCAGTCGGTCCTTCAGATCACGAACCACCAGTTTTCCGGTGATGACTCCGATTGAACCCGTGATCGTGCCCGGGTTCGCAACGATCGCATCTGCGCCCATCGAGACGTAGTAGCCGCCAGAGGCGGCGACCGCACCCATGGAAGCCACCACTGGCTTACCGCGCTCGCGAGCACGTTTCACCTCGCGCCAGATGGTTTCCGACGCGGTGACCGAGCCCCCCGGACTATCTACCCGCAGCACGATCGCAGACACCGAATCGTCGCCGGCCAGCTCCCGCAACGCGGCCGCGATGGTGTCGCCGCCGGCGCTGGATGGACCGAACGGAAGGCCCTGCGGGCCGCCGCGTCCGTTGACGATCATGCCCTCGACGGTGATCACCCCGATTGTGGGCTTGGAGTGGCGGCCCGGAATCGGCGGCACGGGCGGCGCCAGCCACGGCCGAGCGGCGCCCGCATACCGCGCCAGGTGCATTCGCGGTGGCTTATCGTCGGTGTCGACCGATTTCGGTGAGACACCAGCTACACCAACCAGTTCCGCCACGCGCGTATAGGCCTCGTCACGAAAGCCGATCCGATCGATCAAGCCGGAATCCAGCGCCTCGTCACGCAGCAACGGAGCCCGGTCGGCGAAGTCGTTGAGCGCAGCGGCATCGATGTTGCGGGCCTCGGCAACCGCACCCCACACCTGGTCCTGCAGGCTCTCCAGCATCCCGGTGACGGCCTCGCGGTGGGCGTCGGTATAGCCGTCTTCGGTGAAAAGGTTTGCCGCCGACTTGTATTCACCACGAGCAACGAATTGGGCCTCGATGCCGGCCTTGTCCAGCGCATCGCGCAGAAACATCGCGCTGCTGGAAAAGCCGATCAGGCCGACACCCCCCGACGGCTGCATCCAGATTTCCCGGAACGCCGAGGCTAGGTAGTAGGACAGCGTGCCCGGATAGGTTTCAGCCCACGCCACCGATGGCTTGACGGCGCTAAACGCCGCGATGGCGTCCCGAAGCTCCTGGACAGCCCCGATCGGCGAGGGCGGAAGCTGCACGCGGGCGATCAGCCCAGCGACCCGGGAATCCTCAGCGGCACGGTGGATCGCGGAAACAGCGTCCCGCAGCGCCATCGGCCGGCCGCCGCCGGAAATGATCGCGAGTGGATCGAAGCCGGTCGTCTCGACCGGCATGGTGCGCAGGTTGAACTCCAGCACACAGCCATTGGGGACGCCGTGATGGCGCGCGGTATCGACCCGATCGGCCAGCGCACGCACGTCGTCGCCCCAATTGGAGAAGCTGGGGAGCTTAGGTAGAAAGCCGAACATATTCGCAGCGTACCGATCGCCGGCCGGGCGACCTGCGTACGGTGGTGAGGTGCGCTTCTCCATCGCGATCCCGCAGCTCGTCTCCGACGACCTCGACGGTGACGGGCTGCGGTCCTATCTCGTGCGCGCCGAGGAGCTCGGGTTCGAGGGCGGCTGGGTGCTCGAGCAGATCGTCGGCGAGGCGCCGCTGCTGGCCCCGCTGGAGTTGCTGGCATACTGCGCGGCCTGCACCCCACGACTGCGCCTCGGGGTTGCGGTCCTGGTGACGTCACTTCATGATCCGCTGCAATTGGCTTCGGCGGCGACCGCTGTTGACCGACTCAGCCATGGACGGCTCGATCTTGGCGTCGCACCCGGCGGCGGTTCCCGTGACTTCGCCGCCTTCGGCGTGGAAAAAAGCACCTATATCAGCTATTTCACCGAAGGCCTGGAGCTGATGAAGGCCGCCTGGTCCGATGCACCCAAGGTGCGATTTCACGGCAGGTTCCGCGAGGTGGTGGATCTGCCAATCCAGCCGAAGCCGGTACAGCGACCGCACCCGCCGCTCTGGTTCGGCGGCCGCGCTCCCAAGGCCCTGGCCAGGGCGGTGCGCCACGGCGATTCGTTCCTTGGCGCTGGATCGTCAACCACCGAATCCTTTGCCGGAGTCGTCACCACACTGCATCGTGAACTGTCGCAACAGCGGAAAGATCCCACGCATTTCACCATCGCCAAACGCGTCTACCTGATGGTCGATAACGACGCTGCGCGTGCCCGCGAGCGCGCCTTGGCCGGTTTGCGGCGCATCTACGGCCAGCGGCCCGATATCGGCTCGGTTGCGGTCTGCGGCACACCGACCGATGTCGCCCGGGGCCTGGCCGAGGTGATCGACGCCGGAGCTCAGATGTTGCTACTCAACCCCGTCGGACCCGATGTCATGCAGAATCGCGAACAGATGGAGCGCCTTGCCGCAGAGGTTATCCCGCGCCTGGGGTAGCCGCCCGATGCCGACCGCGAGCAGACGCGGAATCGCACGAATCGCCCTGGCGTTGTGCGATTCCGCGTCTGCTCGCGCTACTCCTACAGCTGGGTGGCCGAGCCGCCCGCGGCGGTGATCTTTTCCCGGGCGCTGCCGCTGAACTTGTGCGCGGTCACGTCGACCTTGACCGTCAGCTTGCCGTCGCCGAGCACCTTGACCAGGGAGTTCTTCCGAACGGCCCCCTTGGCCACCAGGTCGTCGACGCCGATGGCGCCACCCTGCGGGAACAGCCGGCTGATATCGCCGACGTTGACGATCTCGTATTCGGTGCGGAACCGGTTGCGAAACCCCTTGAGCTTGGGTAGCCGCATGTGAATGGGCATCTGCCCACCCTCGAACGTCACCGGTACCTGCTTACGGGCCTTGGTGCCCTTGGTGCCGCGTCCCGCAGTCTTTCCCTTGGAGCCCTCACCGCGACCAACTCGCGTACGCGGGGTCTTCGACCCTGGCGCCGGGCGCAAGTCATGCAACTTGATGGTCACTTCGCGCTACCTCCTGCCTGTGCAGGCTCTACCTCGACAAGGTGACTCACCACCGCGATCAGCCCACGGGTCTGTGCGTTGTCGTCGCGGATCACCGAGTGGCGAATCCGCCGCAAGCCCAGGGTGCGCAGGCTCTCGCGCTGCTTCCAGCGCGCCCCGATGGTGCTGCGCACCTGGGTGATCTTTAGCTGCGTGGATTGTGCGTCGCTCATGGCTGCGCCCCCGAGGTTTGCGCCTCTCGCACCGCCGCGGCGGCAAGGGCTTCACTTTCCCGTCGCGCCTTCAACATCCCAGCCGGAGCGACGTCTTCGATCGGTAGACCACGACGCGCGGCCACCTCCTCGGGACGCTGCAGCATCTTGAGCGCGGCGACGGTGGCATGCACCACGTTGATCGCATTGTCGCTGCCCAGCGATTTGGCCAGGATGTCGTGCACGCCGGCGCATTCCAGCACCGCGCGCGCCGCACCACCGGCGATCACACCGGTACCCGGGCTGGCCGGCCGCAGCAGTACCACACCCGCGGCCGCCTCACCCTGCACCGGATGGGTGATCGTGCCACGGATCAACGGCACCCGGAAGAAGCCCTTGCGGGCCTCCTCGACGCCCTTGGCGATGGCCGCCGGAACTTCCTTGGCCTTGCCGTAGCCGACCCCAACCATCCCGTTGCCGTCACCCACGATGACCAAAGCGGTGAAGCTGAATCGCCGACCACCCTTGACCACCTTGGAGACACGGTTGATGGCGACGACGCGCTCCAGGTAGTTGCTCTTGTCGCTGTCGCGGCCACCGCGGCCACCGTCGCGCCTGCCGCGGCCCTCGCCACGGCTGTCGCGGCTGTCTGAGGAGCCCTGCCCTCCAGCCGACTGCTCCGCCATTATGCGGTCCTTCCAGTGTTGTTCAAGATCCTCGTCATCAGAATTGCAGTCCGTTCTCGCGGGCGGCATCGGCTAGCGCCGCGATCCGCCCACCGTAGGTGTACCCGCCGCGGTCGAACACCACGGTGTCGATACCGGCGGCCTTGGCCCGCTCGGCGATCAACTGGCCCACGCGGACGCTGTGGGCTTTCTTGTCCCCGGCCAAGCCGCGGACATCGGCTTCGATCGACGACGCGGCGGCCAGGGTGGTGCCGTTGAGGTCGTTCACCAGCTGCACGTGAATGTGTCGTGCAGACCGATGCACCACCAACCGAGGCCGCTGCGCGGTGCCAGCAACCTTCTTGCGCAGCCGCGCGTGCCGACGCAGGCGGGATATCCGCCGGGTAGCGGATATGTTCTGCCCCACCGGCTTTCGTGTTGCGGTTTCAGCCTGTGATTGCGCCATGACTACTTACCTGTCTTTCCGACCTTGCGGCGGATCTGCTCACCTTCGTACCGCACGCCCTTGCCCTTGTAGGGGTCGGGACGACGCAGACGGCGGATATTTGCCGAGATCTGGCCGACCTTCTGCTTGTCGATCCCGGAGATCGTGAATTTCGTCGGCGCCTGGACGGCAAACGTGATGCCTTCGGGCGCCTCGATCACCACGGGGTGGCTGTATCCCAGCGCAAACTCCAGGTTGGTGCCCTTGAGCTGCACACGGTAACCGACACCGTAGATCTCCATCTTGGTGGTGTAGCCCTCGGTCACACCCGTGACCAGGTTTGCCACCAGGGTGCGCGACAGCCCGTGCAGCGACCGGTTGTGCCGCTCGTCGTCAGGACGTGAAACCACGATGGCCCCGGCATCGTTGCGCGACACCGTGATCGGATCGGCGACTGTCAGCGACAAGGTGCCCTTGGGACCCTTCACCGAGACGTTCTGCCCCTCGATCGTGACATCGACTCCGGAGGGAACCGGAACCGGCTGCTTACCAATACGCGACATGGTTAGTTCCTCTCACCACACATAAGCGAGGACTTCGCCGCCCACGCCTTGCCTGGCTGCCTGACGGTCGGTGAGCAAACCCGATGAGGTCGAAATAATCGCCACACCCAGGCCACCGAGCACCCGTGGCAGGTTGGTGGATTTCGCGTAGACCCGCAGCCCGGGCTTGGACACCCGCCGCAAACCGGCGATGCTGCGCTCCCGACTGGGGCCGTACTTGAGCTGGACGATCAGCGATTTGCCGACCCGCGCATCCTCGGTACGGAAGTCGCTGATGTAGCCCTCGTTCTTGAGGATCTGAGCGATGTTGGCCTTGAGCTTGGAGTGCGGCAAACTCACTTCGTCGTGGTACGCCGAGTTGGCGTTGCGCAGACGCGTCAAGAAGTCTGCGATCGGGTCCGTCATAGTCATTGAGCGCTACTCCTCTTCATCGCTGCGCTCGGCATCGTCGTCATCGCAGTCATGACAGCGTCTGTACCCTTCCTCGCGGCGGTTCCCGGTCTGGGGCCTGCCGCGCACCTAAATCCTAAAGATTGGTCCTATTACCAGCTGCTCTTCTGCACGCCGGGTAGCTCACCCGCGTGCGCCATTTCGCGCAGGCAGATCCTGCACAATCCGAACTTGCGAAACACTGCGCGCGGGCGACCGCACTTGCTGCAGCGGGTATATCCCCGCACCGCGAACTTGGGCTTGCGTTGCGCCTTGTTGACCAGTGCTTTCTTTGCCATCTACTCAGTTCTCCTTGAAGGGAAAGCCGAGGGCCCGCAACAGCGCTCGTCCTTCGTCGTCGGTCGTCGCCGAAGTGACAACGTTGATGTCCATGCCGCGGACCCGGTCGATCTTGTCCACGTCGATCTCGTGGAACACCGACTGCTCAGCCAGCCCGAAGGTGTAATTGCCCACACCGTCGAACTGTTTGGGCGACAAACCACGAAAGTCGCGAATACGCGGCAACGCGATCGACGTGAGCCGGTCGAGGAACTCCCACATCCGGTCACCGCGCAGCGTGGCGCGCACGCCGATCGGCATGCCCTCACGCAATTTGAACTGCGCGATAGATTTCCGTGCCTTGCGGATCTCCGGCTTTTGGCCGGTGATCAGCATCAGGTCGTTAACCGCGCCGTTGATCAGCTTGGCGTCTCGAGCGGCCTCGCCGACGCCCATGTTGACCACGACCTTGGTCACGGTCGGGATCTGCATCACGTTGGCGTAGCCGAACTGCTGCTGCAACGCGTCACGAATCTCGCTGCGATAGCGCTGCTTGAGGCGCGGCTGAATCTTCGCCGGGCTTGCTGAGCTTTCTACGGTGGTCATGCCGTTAAATATCCTTGCCATTGCGCTTGGAAATACGGACCCGCTTGCCGGATTCCTCGTCGACCCGATAGCCGATCCGGGTGGGCTTGCCGTCGGAGTCCACAACCATCACGTTGGAGACGTGGATCGGTGCTTCCTGGGTGACGATCCCGCCCGACCGCGCACCGCGCTGGGTAGTCGAGACCGCGGTGTGCTTCTTGATCCGGTTGACGCCCTCGACCAGCACCCGGTTACGGTCCGGGTAGGCCTGCAGCACCTTGCCCTTGGCGCCCTTGTCTTTACCCGAGACCACCAGCACGGTGTCGCCCTTGTGGACCTTCATCTACAACACCTCCGGCGCGAGCGAGATGATCTTCATGAAACGCTTTTCCCGCAGTTCGCGGCCGACCGGCCCGAAGATGCGGGTCCCACGGGGGTCATTGTCGGGCTTGATGATCACCGCGGCGTTCTCGTCAAACTTGATGTAGCTGCCGTCGGGCCGACGCCGTTCCTTGACGGTGCGCACCACGACAGCCTTGACGACATCCCCGCGCTTGACGTTGCCGCCGGGAATAGCGTCTTTGACCGTGGCAACGATGACATCACCGATCCCGGCATAGCGTCGCGACGATCCGCCGAGCACGCGGATGCACAAGATCTCCTTGGCGCCGGTGTTGTCGGCGACCTTCAGCCGCGATTCCTGCTGAATCACTAGATCTCCTGACCTGGTTCACGTGTGCACGGCAGGAGAAAGCCCAATGAGCCCGGTGAACCCCCTGACGAGCAAGGCCCACCACACCCTGACGTGCGCGGTCTTTCGTCACCGAAGGGCACGCGGGGCCGGCACCGCTTGCACGTACCAGCCGAGGTCTGCCCAAGGCAACCCCTAGAGTCTAGGGGACGGCCAGCTCAGCACCAAATTCCCGAGGTGCCAGACCTCTGATGTGCGCCGCCGCTGGTTTCGGCCCGCATCTCAGAATGGTGATGGTTCGTAGGCGGTGTCAGGGGACCCAAGACAGGGCCTCGGACACCCCAGTCCGACATTCAAGTCCGATCTTCAGTCCGATATTCGGTACCACGCGACGATGTACACGACCATCGCTGTCGCCAGCGCAATCAGCACCCAGATCACAATGGCTTGGTCGATCCACGCACCCGCCGGCGGCGAGCCGGGCAGGATGTTGCGCAACGGCACCACAGCAAACAGCATGGCGGCATACCAGGTACCGAACGGCGGCTGGAATTTTCTGCGCCGGGTGAGCATTTGTATGGCCACGAACAGCGCCAACGTCGGCAACGTGATGAGGACAAGAATGATGCCCAGGTCGAAGACCAGCGGGCCCTTGGCCCTCTTGAAGGTGATGATGACGTTGTCGGGACGATCCGAGGTTTGGCTCGAGTCACCGACGCGTTGGACGGTGATGTCCCAGCCTTCCAAGGATCCGGTGACTTCAACCCGGGCTGGCTTGTATTGGCGATTTTCGCCGGCCCCAACCAGCACATCGGCCTGGATGGTATCGGTGGTGTAGGTGTCGAACGGCCAGTTGCCGGGGTCGCCGTGCGCCTCAACGGTGGTCGCGACTTGCGCGGGCGACTTGCCTACCGGGTACTGCAGATCGCCCAGTTCGTTCTCCGGGTAAAACCGCACTGAGGTGTCGATAGTCAACACGTCCAAACGATGATCAATCATCGAATCGTCGGGCATCACCAGCACTTTCACATCGAGGCGATTTGCGATGGTGTGCAGTTCATCGAAGCGCACCAAAACGACCGTGTCGTCGGTGGTACCCACGTCGGGCTTGGGCAGCGGACCCGGCGAGCTGGCTAACCAGTGGTAGCCCAGCAGCGAGAACACATAAACGATGGCAACACCGACAATGATGGTGGTATCGAGCACCAGGTGCTTGCGTCGCGACATGTGCTTGGGCTCGGGTGCGGTTCCCGCGTCCGCCGCAACCGCATGCGGGGCCCCGTCATCGGCCATGTGCGGTCACCGCCAGATATACCGACAGTGCGGTCCCGTCTCGCGACACGGAGACAGATGCTACCAACCGGCTGGTAAGCCGGTTGGCGTTTCAAATCAGTCCGATTGGCGGCGATAAGCGAGGATGAACAGGCTCATCGCCACGATCAATGCGATCAAGACCCACAATGTGACGGCTTGGTCGATCCATGAACCTGGAGGCGGACTGCCCGGAAGGATATTGCGCAGCGGCACCACAGCGAACAACATCGCGGCGAACCAGGACACGAAGGGCGGCAAGAACTTCTTCTGACCCAACACCATCGGAACAGATACCCACAGCGCCAAGGTGGGCAGGCTGATGAGAACCAGAATGATTCCCAGGTCGAAGATCAGCGAGCCCTTGGACCGGGTCAAGGTGATGATCACGTTGTCCGGACGATCCGTGGTTTGGCTGGACTCGCCGACCCGCTGGACGCTGACGTCCCACCCGTCCACGGATCCGATTACCTCGACTCGGGCGGGTTCCTTTACCCGACTCTCGCCAGTCCCGACGATCACGTCGGCGGAGATGACACCCGTGGTGTAGGAATCGAACGGCCAGTTGGCGGGATCGCCCTCGGCCTCGATCTGAGTGCTCACTTGCGCGGGCGTTTTTCCGACCGGGTATTGCAAGTCGCCCAGGTCGTTCTCGGGATACAGCCGCACCGCAAGATCTTGGGTCAACACGTCGAGGCGCTTGTCGAACTTCGAATCTTCCGGAATGACAAGCACATTCACCGTCAGGCGGTTGGCAACTGTCTCCAGTTTCTCAACACGGACTTGCACCACGGTGTCGTCTGTCGTACCCAGATCCGGTTCCGCCAGCGGCGGCGCCGAGGTGGCCAACAAGTGCACACCGATCAGCGAGAACACGTAGACGATGATGATGCTCAGGACGACGGCCGTGCCAATCGCGAGGCGCAGTCCGCGCGATTTGGGCTGTGGCGGTGTCGGCGGCGGCGCGGCGGGCGCCTGGGTGGTCATGCCGTAAGAACTGGACTGGTAGGCGATCGCACGAGGCGAATGCTAATGAAATTCACAGAAAATCCGACGCAACGCGCCGAGCGATAAGTTAGCGAATTCCTCAACTATCCGCCGGATCCGCCACGCAGCGGAATCCGATGTGGTTGGTGGCGGTGTCCTGCGATTGCGGCGAACGTGCCGCCGGTCGGTAGCGGTGGCAGTACTCCGGCGCGCATAGGTGCGAACCACCCTTGAGGGTCTGACTGATGCCCGGATCGGCCGGCCCGGTTGGTGCGCAACACGGCGACGGGGCCTGACCGATGCGGTGATGCGGGGAAAACCGGGTTGTGGTCCACTCCCAGACGTTTCCGACCATGTCGACCAGGCCGAAGCCGTTGGCGGGGAACCTGCCCACCGGCGAGGTACCTACCCAACCGAGCGCGCCGTCGTTGCGGTAGGGGAACCTGCCCTGCCAGGTATTGGCCATCAGTTGTCCCCCCGGCTTCTCCTCCTCACCCCACGAATACGTGGTCGTGGTCCGGCCGCGGGCGGCGTACTCCCATTCCGCCTCGGTCGGCAGCCGCCGGCCCGCCCACCGTGCATAGGCCGCCGCGTCGGGATAGGCCACTTGAACCACGGGATGATCGGCGCGATCGGCGATGTCGCTGTCTGGTCCGAATGGATGACACCAACTGGCACCCGGCGCCCAGTCCCACCACCGCCGCCAGTCGCGCAGGTCGACCGGACCCGGCGTCGGACGAAACACCATCGCGCCCGCGGCCAGCTCATCCGGATTGACCCCGGGATACAGCGCCGGGTCAAGAGGTTGTTCTGCGAGCGTCACATAGCCCGTCGCCGCAACGAACTCGGCGAACTGCGCGTTGGTCACGGGGTGGCGCTCCACCGCAAAGGGGCGCACCGTCACCGTATGGATCGGCGCCTCTTCTGGGTAGAAGCTCGTCGACCCCATCCGGAACGAGCCGCCCGGCAGGTCAACCAGTTCGGTCAGCACTGCTTCAGGGTATGACGATGGCGAAATTCTGCATCAAAGCGGATTTGGCGACCGAAAAGCCCGCCACACCCGTCGGTCCCTCCAAATGGATCGCCACCAGGTACTGCTTGGTGTTCGTCCAAATGTGGGTGATGCGGTCGGCGAACTGAATCGCACCCGAGGATCCGCGCAGGGTGCCGGTCAGCAACTCGCTGCTGTAACCGCAGAACGGATCGCCCGCAATCGAAAAGTTGAAGCCCGGCGCCGAACCCCGCAACGCGGAGGTGTAACCCAGGAACGCGCGGTCCGGCGGCAGGTCGGTAGGGGTGATGGTGACCTTCGCAGTCATGCCATCGGGGCCGGTCAGGATCGATGCCGTATCGCCACTTCCGGCCACCGATGTCCAGCCGTCCGGCACGTTGAGGGTGATCCTCGGCGCGGCCGGGTCGGACACGTTTGCCGGGTGCGCCCGTCCCTCACCGGTGAGCGATGGCACGCACGCGACGGTGTCGGGCGGAATGTGTTCCGGCTCGGTGGCCACGATGCCCGGCACCGGCCTGGCCGGGTCAGGATGAAAATCGGCTTTCGGCGAGCCCCCGCCGCGCTCCCCACAGCCGACCAAGACCCCGGACAGGCACACCAAACTCGCCGTTCCGAAAGCCACGCACAGCAGACCGGATGAACGGCTAGTCCCGTGAAAAGGCAAGTGCAAGTTCTTTTTCCACGTCTTCATACGGCCGTCCGGAAAGATCGAGGGTCACTTGGGCGATAGTGCCGCCAGTAAAGATGAATGGCGCCTTGTAGCGGCTCGACACTGCCGAACCGCCGTTGCGACCGACGGTGATGCCGGCCCCCGCCAGCCCGAACGTTCCGGGATGTGCGCTGACATCGGCAAGCGTACCCACCTCGTTGTGGTCGACGAACATCGACAGATCACCCAGCGGCGTATGACTGTTGGCCACAGTCCCGGTCCGCGAATAGCGGACACCGAGCAGATGCCTGCCCAACGGCACCGGACCGGACGACGAGAGCAGCTGCTGACGCTCACCGAGGAAGTTGTAGACGTAGTGCAGGCGCCCGTCCTGGAGGAACAACACGTGCCCGCCGTGCGCCCCGCCTTGCTTGAACAGCACTCCCTCCGCCCCGGCGGTGTCGACCGTCACCTCGGCCAACAGGGCAAAGGAACGGCCGCGGATCTCGGCCGCGGCACCGATGCCCACATCAGCGCAGTCGGGATAGTAGACATAACTGGATCGTTCACCAGCCAGATACGGCCGCGACCGCATCAGCGTTTCCATCAGGTTCAGATCGGCCAACGGCAGCCCGTTGTACTTGGCGGCTTCGGAGAACCACAGGGCCTTGAGTTCCTCGAGCTTGTCGGGATGTTCGGCGGCCAGGTCGTGGCACTGGCTGCGGTCCTTCTCGATGTGGAACAACTCCCAACGATCGGCCTCAAAGCCCGACCAGCCCGCCGGCGCCGCCGCGTGAATGGTGTTGGCAAACCAGCCCCGATGCCAGATGCCACGAGTACCCAGCATGGTGTAGAACTGGGTTTGCTTACCGGTGTCAGCAGCCGGATCAACAAGAGCCGCCTTGAAACTCACACCGTCGAGCGGCCTTTGCCCAATGCCCTTGACCGTGTCCGGTGGCGTCATGCCCAACAGGTCATAAACGGTGGGAGTGATGTCGCAAACATTGACGTAGTGATCGCGGACCTCGCCCCTGGCCGCAATCCCGTTGGGCCAGGAGATCATCGCGGTATCAGCGATACCGCCTTCATGAGACGCGTAACGCTTGAACAACTTATACGGGGTATTGAAGGCCATCGCCCACCCGATCGGATAATGGTTGTAGGTCTGTGGACCACCGAGATGGTCGAAAAGCTTCATGCTCTCTTCCACGGTGTCGATGTAGCCGTTGAAGAACTTCCCCTCGTTGACCGAGCCGTTGGGCCCGCCCTCACCGCTGGCGCCATTGTCGGAGATCACCACGATAATGGTGTTGTCCAGCTGGCCGGACTCCTCAAGATAGTCCAGGATCCGCCCGATCTGCGCATCGGTGTAGCTGAGGAAACCGGCGAAGACCTCGGCCATCCGGCAAAACAGCTTCCGCTCTTCATCATTGAGCGAATCCCACGGCCGCACCGTGTCCTGCAGCGGCCACGACTGCCCGGACGCACCTTTCACATCGAGATAGGGGTTGATCGGCGACAACTCGGTGTCGGCCGGCACGATCCCCATCGCCTTCTGCTTTTCCAACACGATCTCGCGATAGCGCTCATAACCCATGTCGAACGCGCCGACATATTTGTCGGCCCATTCTTTGAAAACATGATGAGGTGCGTGCCCGGCGCCCGGGCACACGTAGCTAAACCAGGGCTTCTCGGGCGCAATCACCTTGGCATCGCGAATAAACTGGATCGTCTTGTCCGCGATGTCCTTCGACAGGTGGTAGCCATCTTCAGGGGTACCGGGCGGGTTCACCGGATGGTTGTCATACACCAAATCGGGATACCACTGATCGGTCTCCCCACCCATGAATCCATAGAACCGTTCGAACCCGCGCGAGGTCGGCCAATGGCGTCTCGTCGACGCCATACTGGCCTCCTCCAGCGGTGTGAGGTGCCACTTGCCGACGCTGTAGGTGTTGTACCCACGTTCGGCGAGCACCTCGGAGATCAGCGCGGTATCGGCGGGAATACGACCGCTGCAGTTCGGAAACCCGTCGGTGAATTCCTCGATGGTGGCCATCCCGACCGTGGTCGCATTGCGCCCAGTCAACAACGACGCCCGAGTCGGTGAGCACAACGCGGTCGTATGAAACTGCGACAATCGCACACCGTGCTCGGCGATGCGCGTCATCGCCGGCATCTCCACCAGACCACCGAAGCAGTCCCACGTCGCGATGCCGACATCGTCCCACACCAGATACAAGATGTTCGGCGAGTCCTCCGGCGCCCTCGGCGCTGCAAACGGCCCCCAGTCCGGCTCCGAATCACGGATGTCCAACTCAATCCTGCCCTGAAACCCGGTCGACCCCGTCGTCACTGCCAGCCTCACTCCCGTAGTGGACTACTTGCCGAACGTGGTGTGCATCGTGCACCCGTTGCCAGCGTAGCCAGCCGACAGCAGAATTGCCCGAGACCTCAGAGGGTCTCGGGCAATTCTGCTGGGCTAATGAGTCCTTGCTTGGCTTTTCGTTGCCTTTGCTTGGCTATTACTTAGCCTTTACTTGGCTTTCTCCAGGATCTCGACGAGCCGCCAGCGCTTGGTCGCCGACAGCGGACGCGTCTCCATCAACGAGACGCGGTCACCGATGCCAGCGATGCTGTTCTCGTCGTGCGCCTTGACCTTCTTGGTGGTGCGAATGATCTTGCCGTACAGCGGGTGCCGGACACGGTCTTCCAACTCGACCACAATGGTCTTTTGCATCTTGTCACTCACCACGTAGCCAATTCGGGTCTTACGGCGCCCGCGGGGCTTGGGTGTGCTGGGTGTGTGCTTGGGACCCTTTTCTTTCTGCGCGGCACCCTTGGATGCAGCCTCCTTGGGGGCCGCTTTTGCGGTCGACTTGGCCGCCTTGGCGCCAGTCTTAGCCTCTGCCATCACGATTCCTTACCATCGGGATCACCGGGTCCAGAAGACAGACCCAGTTCTCGTTCGCGCAGCACCGTGTAGACGCGCGCGATTTCCTGACGCACCGTGCGGAGCCGGCGGTTGTTGCTGAGCTGCCCGGTCGCCATCTGGAAGCGCAGGTTGAACAGCTCTTCCTTGGACTCGCGCAGCCGCTCGGTCAGCTCTTCGTCGGTGAGCTCGCGCAGTTCGCCAGGGGAAATTCCCACTGCCATCAGAACTGCTCCTCTCGGGTGATGATGCGTGCCTTGATCGGCAGCTTGTGGATCGCGCGGGTCAGCGCCGCACGTGCGATCGCTTCATTGGGGTAGCTCAGCTCGAACAGCACCCGGCCCGGCTTGACGTTGGCCACCCACCACTCCGGAGACCCCTTACCCGAACCCATCCGGGTCTCGGCGGGCTTCTTGGTCAAGGGACGGTCCGGGAAGATGTTGATCCACACCTTGCCGCCACGCTTGATGTGGCGGTTGATGGCGATACGAGCGGACTCGATCTGCCGGTTGGTCACGTAGGCATGCTCGAGGGCCTGGATCCCATAGTCACCGAAGTTCACCGCCGTCCCGCCGCTGGCAATGCCGCGCTGGCGTGGGTGGTGCTGCTTGCGGTGCTTAACCTTCCGCGGAATCAACATAATTCAGCCCTCCGTACTCTGCGCTTCAACAGCCGGGGCAGCATCCGCGGCAGCGGGCTCTTCGCTACCCGCGGCCCGTCCAGCGTCGGTGCCGGTGGCCGTCGTGCCGGATGCCCCGCTGCGTCGCGGGCGGCTGCCGGCCGGCCGCTCGCGGCGCGGACGATCGGCTCCCGCGGGGACGGCGGCGGCCAATTCGCGCTTACCCCCGACGATGTCACCCTTGTAGATCCACACCTTCACGCCGATCCGACCGAACGTCGTCTTGGCCTCGTAGAGGCCGTAGTCGATGTCTGCACGCAAGGTGTGCAGCGGGACACGGCCTTCACGGTAGAACTCCGAACGGCTCATCTCGGCTCCACCGAGGCGACCCGAGCACTGCACTCGGATCCCCTTAACGTTGGGTTGACGCATGGCCGACTGGATGGCCTTGCGCATCGCGCGACGGAACGCCACCCGGTTGCTCAACTGCTCGGCTACCCCCTGGGCCACCAGCTGTGCTTGCGACTCAGGGTTTTTCACCTCGAGAATGTTGAGCTGGACCTGCTTGCCGGTCAGCTTTTCCAGATCCGCGCGGATTCGGTCAGCCTCGGTGCCTCGGCGACCGATGACGATTCCCGGCCGAGCCGTGTGGATGTCGACTCGGACCCGGTCACGAGTCCGCTCGATCTCCACGTCGGCGATCCCGGCGCGCTCCAGTCCGCTGGACAGCAGCCGACGGATGGCGACGTCTTCCTTGACGTAGTCGGCGTACTGCTTGTCGGCGTACCAACGCGACTTCCAGTCGGTGGTGATACCCAGCCGGAAACCGTGCGGATTAATCTTCTGGCCCACTAGTCTGAGCCTCCCTTCGCTTCAGAAGTCTCAGAAGTCTTGGCGGGTGCTTTCTTCGCGGGTGCTTTCTTGGCGGCTGGCGCCTTCTTGGCGGGCGCCTTCGTAGCAGCTTTCTTGGCTGGCGCCTTGGCGGCGGCCTTGCTGCCTTCGGCGCGGCGCGCCCTGGACGACTTCGACGATCGCTGGTCTTTGGTCGGCCGGCTTTCCACGATCACCGTGATGTGGCTGGTCCGCCGGCGAATCCGGAATGCGCGGCCCTGGGCGCGCGGGCGGATGCGCTTGGCCGTCGGACCCTCGTCGGCGTACACCGTGGCCACCACCAGGGTCGTCGGGTCTAACCCGTTGTTGTTCTGCGCGTTGGCGGCCGCGCTCGCGATCACCTTGGCCACCGGTTCACTCGCGGCCTGCGGCGCCCAGCGCAGGATGTCGAGCGCGTCTGACACCGACCTTCCCCGCACCAGGTCGATGACCCGGCGCGCCTTGCGCGGCGACACCCGCACGAACCGCGCCTTGGCGGTCGCCGACGGGAATTCAGTAGTGGTGCTCATCGCCGTTTGCTCTTTCGGTCGTCCTTGATGTGTCCCTTAAAGGTGCGGGTTGGTGCGAACTCTCCGAGTTTGTGGCCCACCATCGACTCCGTGACGAACACCGGGACATGCTTGCGCCCGTCATGCACGGCGAAGGTGTGACCGATGAAGTCCGGGATGATCGTCGAACGCCGCGACCAGGTCTTGATGACCTGCTTAGTGTTCTTTTCGTTCTGCACGTCGACCTTTTTGAGCAGATGGTCGTCGACGAACGGACCCTTCTTCAGGCTGCGTGGCATAGTTGGCTACTCCTAAGTCTGATTGCCCGGGCTAACGCGAGTGCTTCTTGCCGGTGCGCCGGCGTCGGACGATCATCTTGTTGCTGGCCTTGTTCGGATTGCGGGTACGACCTTCGGGCTTGCCCCATGGGCTCACCGGGTGACGGCCACCAGAGGTCTTACCCTCACCACCACCATGCGGGTGGTCCACCGGGTTCATCACCACACCACGAACGGACGGGCGCTTGCCCTTCCACCGCATCCGGCCCGCCTTGCCCCAGTTGATGTTTGCCTGCTCGGCATTGCCGACCTCGCCGACCGTCGCGCGGCAGCGGACGTCGACCCTGCGGATCTCACCGCTGGGCATACGCAGCGAGGCGTAGCTGGCTTCCTTGCCGAGCAACTGGATGCTCGAGCCAGCCGACCGCGCAAGTTTGGCACCGCCCCCGGGCCGCAGTTCCACAGCGTGCACCAGGGTACCGGCCGGGATGTTGCGCAACGGCAGGTTGTTGCCCGGCTTGATGTCGGCGTTGGGGCCCGATTCCACCACATCACCTTGCGAAAGCCCGTTCGGCGCAATGATGTACCGCTTCTCGCCGTCGAGAAAATGGAGCAGTGCGATGCGTGCCGTGCGGTTGGGGTCGTACTCGATGTGCGCAACCTTGGCGTTGACACCGTCTTTGTCGTTACGACGGAAATCGATCAGCCGGTAGGCGCGCTTGTGGCCACCGCCCTTGTGACGCGTGGTGATCCGGCCGTGCGCGTTACGCCCGCCATGCCCATGCAGCGGGCGTACCAGCGACTTCTCCGGCGTCGACCGGGTGATCTCGGCGAAATCGGAAACGCTGGCGCCGCGACGACCCGGGGTTGTCGGCTTGTACTTGCGAATTGCCATGTCTAATCAGGGTCCTTTTCTCGCGCTCGGCTAGGCCGGTGCTCCGAATAGGTCGATCGGCTTGCTGCCCGGCGCCAGGGTAACGATGGCGCGCTTGGTGCTCTTGCGTTTGCCGTACCCGGTGCGGGTGCGCTTGCGCTTGCCCTGCCGGTTGGCCGTGTTCACCGATGCGACCTTGACGGCGAAGATCTTCTCGATGGCGATCTTGATCTGC
The DNA here is from genome assembly GCF_900292015.1 of Mycobacterium basiliense. NCBI lineage: Bacteria > Bacillati > Actinomycetota > Actinomycetes > Mycobacteriales > Mycobacteriaceae > Mycobacterium > Mycobacterium basiliense. The sequence continues at coordinate 993,367 of NZ_LR130759.1, read as the reverse complement.
GTCTTGTTCGAATCGGGGTGCACCAGGAACGTGTAGACGTTGTCGTCGAGCAGCCCATAGGACTTCTCCGAGATAACCGGCGCAAGGATGATGTCGCGGGGATCAGCGATGGTCGCCATCAGGCCGAAACCTCCTCGGACGTGCTAGCGGCTATGTAGGCGTTGAGCGCCTCAACGCTGAACACAACGTCGTCGGCTCGCAGCACGTCATAGGTATTGAGCTGGTCGGCCGACAAGATGTGCACACCAGGCAGGTTGCGGACACTCTTGGCGCCCGTCTCGTCATCACGCCCGATGACCACCAGGACCTGCTTGCGGTCGGTAAGCGTGGCCAGGAATGTCTTGGCGCTCTTCGTGGACGGGGTCTGGCCGGCGACCAACTCGGTGACGGCGTGGATACGACCGTTGCGCGCCCGGTCGGACAACGCTCCGCGCAACGCGGCAGCGATCATCTTTTTGGGTGTGCGCTGACTGTAATCACGTGGCTTGGGGCCGTGCACCACGCCACCACCGGTGAACTGCGGGGCCCGGGTCGAACCCTGTCGGGCGCGACCGGTTCCCTTCTGCCGGTAGGGCTTACGGCCACCACCACTGACTTCACCGCGGGTCTTCGTCGAGTGCGTACCCTGGCGGGCCGCAGCTCGCTGCGCAGTCACCACCTGGTGCATCAGCGCGATGTTCGCCGGAACGTCGAACAATTCGGCCGGCAGCTCGATGGAGCCCTCGACCTTGCCGTCCGGCGTCTTGACCTGAATTTCCAGATTCTTCTGGTTGCTTTGATTTTGGGCAGCCATTACTTCTCACCTCGTTTGACCGCGCTGCGGACCATCACGAGTCCACCGGTGCGACCGGGCACCGCACCCTTGATCAACAGCACGCCGTTCTCGGCATCAACCTTGTGCACCAACAGGTTCTGAACGGTCACCCGATCATTGCCCATGCGGCCCGACATCCGGGTGCCCTTGAACACCCGCGCGGGGGTGGCACAGCCGCCGATAGAACCGGGGCGGCGGTGCACCGCCTGGGCACCGTGGCTGGCCCCCTGCCCGCGGAAGCCATGCCGCTTCATGGTGCCGGCGTAGCCCTTGCCCTTGGAAGTACCGGTGACGTCGACGTAGCTGCCGTCGGAGAACAACTCCGCAGTCAGCTCCTGGCCGACCTCATATTCGGTCGCCGCATTCGGGTCGTCCAGACGCAGTTCCGCCAGGTGCCGGCGGGGGTTGACGCCCGCGGCAGTGTATTGGCCGGTGAGCGGCTTGTTGACCTTACGGGGACTGATCTCCCCATAGGCCAGCTGCACCGCGCTATACCCGTCTCGCTCCGGGGTGCGGATGCGCGTCACCACGTTGGGTCCCGCTTTGACCACAGTCACCGGCACAACCCTGTTGTTCTCGTCGAACACCTGCGTCATGCCCAGCTTGGTGCCCAGAATGCCTTTTCTTGCCATTGTTCGCCGAGCTCCTACTGGATGTTGACGTCGACACTGGCCGGAAGATCGATGCGCATGAGCGCGTCAACGGTCTTCGGCGTCGGATCAAGGATGTCGATCAACCGCTTGTGGGTACGCATCTCGAAGTGCTCCCGCGAGTCCTTATATTTGTGCGGAGAGCGGATGACGCAATACACGTTCTTCTCGGTCGGCAGCGGCACCGGACCTACGACGCTGGCACCCGTGCGGACGACGGTTTCAACGATCTTCCGCGCCGAGGCGTCAATAGCCTCATGGTCGTAGGCCTTCAGCCTGATGCGGATCTTTTGTCCCGCCACGCTTCTCCTACCTCACTTGAAACTTGAGGCCCGTGTCCGGACCTGGTGCCCCCAGCCCGCCGATCGAACCAGGCGATCCCGGGTCAACCATGCGCGCGCCGGATACTGCGCCGCTTTTTACCTGTCGTGGTCCACCGGTCCCCGCGGTCGGGCGTGTTGCCCGCACGCAGCCTTGTAGGCGGCCCAAATTAGTCGCGCTCCAAGGATGGGACCGGACGCGCCCGTGTGGGCGCCGGTCGTATGCCCGGTCAGGCGCAAACCTGGCTCAAGGCAACCTGAACAGTATGCCCCAGATCAACGGTTCGGCCAAATCCCAGGTGGAATTGGTAGTGGCCCCTTCGGCCGGGCACCCGGCCGACGGCCAAGCTTCACGGTCCAGACCGATTGTCCACCTCATTGGCACCTCCGTCTGGCGTAGGTCCTCGCATGCCGCTCACCCACCTGAACGCGAGCAACGAAACCGCCAGCGCATCAGTCGGGACACCGAACGGATTGCCATCGTTTGCGTGCAAAATCGGTTCCTCACCACGGCCGCGTGGTTCGATGACAGGAAGCGGGCGGTCGCGACTCAACGGACGCAACCGGGGCACGGCGCGACCGAGTGCGCCGGGCGCGGCCAGTGAGGTGAGTAGTGAGTAAGCCGATCATCGACGACGCCGCCCAGGTCTTCGCCGACCCCACGGCCTACACCGACGAGACCCGGCTACACGCCGCACTGACCCACCTGCGCGCCCACGCTCCGGTGTCTTGGGTTGACCATCCCCCGTTCCGGCCGTTCTGGGCAATCACCAAACACACCGGTGTCATGGCAATCGAACGTGCCAACAATCTGTTTCTCAGCGCACCGCGTCCGCTGCTGGCGCCCGCCGAGGCCGATGATCTGGCGCAATCGCTGTTGGACTCCGGGATGGGGCTGCGCACCCTGGTACACATGGACGACCCCCAGCACCGGGTGGTGCGGGCCATCGGGGCGGACTGGTTTCGTCCCAAGGCGATGCGCGCCCTGAAAGTCCGGATCGATGAATTGGCCAAGGTCCACGTCGACCGGATGCTCGCGGCCGGCACCGAATGCGACTTCGTCACCAAAGTTGCCAAGAACTATCCGCTGTACGTCATCTTGTCGCTGCTGGGCCTTCCCGAATCGGATTTCCCACGGATGCTCAGCCTGACCCAGGAGCTCTTTGGCGGCGACGATACCGAGTTTCAGCGCGGCACCACCCCCGAAGAGCAACTGCAGGTTCTGCTCGAATTTTTCAGCTATTTCCAGGAACTCACCGCGGCGCGGCGAGCGCATCCAATCGAAGACTTGGCATCGGCAATCGCCAACACTCGAGTGGGCGGAGAGCGACTATCGGACAACGACACCGCGTCGCATTACGTGCTCATTGCCACCGCCGGCCATGACACCACCAGCGCGACCGTCGCCGGCGACCTACACGCATTGATCGAAAACCCCGACCAACTGCGACGGCTGAACGACGATCTGGGTCTCTTACCGCTGGCCACCGACGAGATGATCCGCTGGGTGACGCCGGTCAAGGAATTCATGCGCACTGCCTCCGAGGACACCGCCGTGCGCGGGGTACCGTCGCCAAAGGCGAGTCGGTATACCTGTCCTACGTCTCGGCCAGCCGCGACGAAGAGGTGTTCGATGATCCGTTTCGTTTCGACGTGACACGAGACCCTAACAAACACTTGGCCTTCGGATTTGGCGTGCACTTTTGCCTGGGCGCCGCCTTAGCCCGGATGGAAGTGAGCAGCTTCTTCAGCAAACTGCCCCCGAGGTTGAAATCCATTGATTTGAATGGTGATCCCCAGCTGATCGCAACCACGTTCGTGGGGGCCTCAAGCACCTACCGATTCGATATGCGCTGCGTTGACTCGCCGAGTGCCTGGGAGACGGTTTCTACGCCACGAACTCTGCCGCGCGGTGGCCCAACATCACAATCGTTGCGTGCGGCCCGCGGCTGGTGATCATCGGCAGGATTGCTCCGTCAATCACCCATAGGTTTTCGACACCACGCACCCGACACTGCTGGTCAACGACCGCTCGCGGGTCGGCATCGACACCCATCGGGGCGCTGCCACACAAGTGCTGCGAAGTCGTCCACTGCGCCGTTCCAGGACCGACTAAACCCGTTATTTCACAGGCTAATTCAGCGCCCCGCTGTAGTGCGGCGACATCTTCTGGCTCGCTGTCGTAGCGGTGCTCAATCAGCGGAGGCTGGTCAGGATCTGCCGACAGCAAGGTAATTCGCCCATGCCCGAGCGGTTGCATCAGGGCAACTCCGATGTGCGGCCAATCGGCATGCCCCGCGCTTCCGACACCGGTCATAGCGACGAACCCTCCCGTGTAAGGCCTAATTTCGATGTCATCAGCGGTGCTAAGCACCACCTCCAGGACCGGACGTCCCGGCGCCACGGTCCAAGTGGTGGGCAGCACCCATTCGGGATGGTCGCGGCAATTCGTCCCCACCGGCAACGCCACCAAGACGGGCACCCCGGCCGCCCGTAGCATCGCGGCATCACCAATACCGGAAACCATGAGCAAGTGCGCTGATTCAATTGCACCGGCACACAACACAACTCGTTCAGCGCTAAGTGAGATTGCGCCCTGCGGGCCGATAGCATCAACACCTCTTGCCGTGGTGCCGGCGAAGCGTAAGCGTTGGGCCCGCGTCCGTTCCAGCAGTGTCAGGTTGGATCGTCGCAGTGCCGGCAGCAGATACCCGGCACCGGATCCGGTCCTGACTCCGTCCACGATGTTGAGTGGCACCGCACCTACGCCCGACCCAAGCTCCGCCCCAATATCGTTTAGATCGGCAATCCAGCCGAACCCGGCGCGTTCGGCGGCGCTGACGAAACGCTCGGTGATGCCGGTGAGCTCAGCCGTACGTCGAACCAGAATAGGACCCGTCTTACCGTGTGCCGGAGTATCGAAATCCAGATCCGTCTCAATAGCCCGGAAGTGTTCGAGTACGTCGGACCACGCCCATCCCGGTATCGCGGCACGATCGAAATCCCGCGGCAAACCCCGGCAGAAATAGCCGCCATTGACCGCACCCGAGCCACCGATGGTAGCTCCCCGCACGATCGGCGCCTGGCGAACCGGCCGATCGGTGAGCTGGGTTTGATAACGGCGGACCAGCGGACTGGCCGCACCGAGCGGTAGCTGCAATCCATTGGTGGTCTGAGCCAGCAACCGCCGATCGGCGAGGCCCGGGCCACTCTCGACAACCGTGACCGCACAGTTGGGATCGGCGGAAAGACGCGCGGCGACAACCGATCCAGCGCTTCCCGCACCGATGACGAGGACGTCGCTGTGCCGGCCAGGCCCAGTCAAGGCAGCCGTTATGTCCGGATCTGCGGTTTGAGCGCACCGAAATTGCGCTCGCGCAGCACCCCGTACCACAAGCCCAGCCCGTAAGCCAGGTCGTCGACACGCTTGAGCAGTAGATAGGTCAGCGGTCCGATGCGTTCGCTATCGTCGGCGGCGGCGCGGCGGCCCAGCCAGTCAACTACCCCATCGACGACTGCCGCGACGACCACGACCCGCCGGCACGGCGGAAACAGGAGGGCCGCCACCAAGGTGACCGGCCAATAGTGTCGACATATCGCCGACGCCAATTGCAGTGCCGCCGCCCACAACCCACGGGTGGCCACCACCAACACATCCCCCAGTGACGTCTCGGCGCTGCCCAGGATCTTGGCAACCCGGCGACCCGTCAACACGGCGATGACCAACGATGCCAGCCGCCATATGCCGCTACCCATGGACATCAGCACCCAAGCCATCAGCGCCCAGCCGGAAATCACCAACGGCGCCGTCTTCCCGGGGTGACGCACGGACAGCGGCGCGGCCGAACCGCCATAGAACGCCTTGCGAGCAACCCAGTCCCGCAATTCGGTCCGATGGTCATGGGCCACCTGCGCAATCGGCTCGTACCGCAGCCGAGAGCCGGTTTCGATAAGCCGCCAGCACAGGTCAACGTCCTCGCCGGAGTGCAGGGTCTCGTCGAATCCACCCACCGCCCGGATGGCTGAAGCGCGGCAGATGATCGCGGCGCTGGGAACATAGGACACCGAGCTGTGCGGCAGCACCGGCGCCTCCCGCTGACCTAGGTCCAGTGACGAGCGCACCGCTTCGTAGCGGCCCACCGGATTCTCGCTGGGCGCCAGACCCACGATGCGTGGTGCAACCAACGCGACGGTGGGATCACAGAAGTGGCCGAGCAACGCTTCGAGCCAACCACGCCGGGGCGCCACGTCGGAATCCAGAAATGCCACGAAGTCGGTGGCACAGGCGTTCAACCCGGTGTTGCGGGCCGCTGCCGGCCCCTTGCTGCGTGGATGGTGCAACACTTCAATGTCGCAGTGAGCACCCGCGAAGTCCTCGAGCTCCACCGGGCGTACCGACCCGTCGTCGACCACGATGACGCGCAGCCCCCGAAGAGAGGCCACCAACCGGCGTACCCCAGCTGCATTGTCGCGCACGGGTATAACCACGGTGACGTCTCGATGCGACGGACCAGTGGCCGGTCGCGGATGGGCCACCGTGGCGTCCAGCAGGGTGCGCGCCAGCTGGGCGCTGACGTCGTCGCGCACCTTCAGGCGGCCGTCGCAGAGCATGTCTTGGGCGGCCGGCGCCAACCGCAGCAGCCGGGTGGGCGAACCACCAAGCAAGGCCGAGCCGTCACCTAGCACCCGCACGCGGCGGTCAACCTGCACCGCGAACCCGTCCGGCAGTCGGGTTGCAGTCATGTCAACATCCCGTCGGGTCCGGGCAACCACTGGGTGACTCGTCGCGTGCAATCCTCGACCATCTCCGCCAGGATCCGCCGTCCCTCCGCCGCACTTGCGGTGGTCGGATCTCCCAGGACTCCTATTGGACTGACCGCGGCAACCCCGCCGCGGCGCATCGCCGGCAACAACTCGGGCAGCGGCGTGGCGTTTCCCACCAGCCGCCGATCCGCGAGCACCGTGTCCGGCGAAAGATACAGCAACAGCGACGTTTCAGTATGCCCGGCATGGGCGTCACCGCCCGCGGAGACGCACGGACACCATGCGGCATCGCGACCTTCGGACCGCAGCAGGCGCACCGCGCGGCCCAATGCGCCGACGTTGCCGCCGTGACCATTGACGAAAACCAGGCGTTGGGCCCAGCAAGCCACCGACCTACCGTACTCCACCAGGAGGATCGTCAGCGCCTCGGTACCGATCGAGATCGTTCCGGCGAAACTTTGGTGCTCACCGCTGGCGCCGTAGCCGATCGCGGGCGCCACCAGCCAGCCCGATCGAGACTCCGACCGACCTCCGTCGTGGCCGCGCCCGGCCACCGCCCGGGCGACAGCGGTCGCGATCCGGGTGTCGGTATCCAGCGGCAGGTGCGGGCCGTGTTGTTCAGTTGACCCCAGCGGGACAATTATCGACGCCGAGATGCTTGATAGCTGGCTCGACGTCGCACTCGCTAGTTCGCCGACTACGGGCACTCGCCGATGGTAGGACGAATTCACCTGGCGTGCACCGATTGTTACCACTCCTACAAATATTTTTTTCTCGGCTCAAGGATCAAGCGGGTCAAATTCAACTCGTCTGCCACGGCTGCCACGCCCGTACCAGTGATTCTCTAGCCGACCGTTCATTTCTGTGGTATCTGGGTCATCGGCGCGTAGCGGCGCTCGGACTACCCACCCAGTTTCCGGATGAATCCGGCGGGCATGAGAATGTCGTCCGGCCGCAGATCGTGGACGCTGCCATGCCCGAGGCCCATCAGCGCCGAGTCGATGCCGCCACGCAGGATGTCAAGAACGTTCTCGACACCGACTTGACCGTTGGCCGCTAGACCCCAAAGGTAGGCTCGGCCGATCATCACGGCTCGGGCGCCCAACGCCACCGCCTTGACGACATCGCTGCCCCGCCGGATGCCGCCGTCCAGCAGCACCTCGACCTGGTTGCCGACCGCTGCGGCAACGGCCGGCAGCGCGCGAATCGAAGCGGGTGTGCCGTCGAGATTATTGCCGCCGTGGTTAGAAACCGAGATCGCCGAAACACCGGCATCCACAGCTCTTTTTGCGTCGTCGACGCGCATCACACCCTTGAGCATGAATGGCCCGCCCCACAGTTCACGCAACCAGGCGATGTCTTCCCAGGTCGGCGGCGGCGTCCCCATCCACTCGCCGTACGCCGCGAAGAACGGGGGGCCGGGTTCACCGCGCCGGCCTTGATTGGGCACCCGCAGATCCGGTGGACGCAGGGTCTTGGCGAACTTCCACAACCATCGGGGACGCACGATTGCCTCCGGAGACAGCCGCAGGATGGTCCGCAGGTTCATCTCCTCGGGAATCTTGGGGCTGCCCCAGTCGCGCCCGTGCGAGAACGTCCAGTCGGTGGTCACGATGAGGCCGACTGCGCCGGCCTGCCGTGCCCGCTCGACGCGCTGCGCGATGGCGTCGCGGCCACCGAGCCAGTAGATCTGAAAGAAGGTCTTGGGGTTGGCGGCGATGACCTCTTCGATCGGCTTGCTGGCGAATGACGACAATCCCATCCCGGTGCCACGGGCCGCCGCGGCCCGCGCGACCGCGACCTCACCATCGGGGTCGACGGCCTGCACACCGGTCGGCGAGATGAGTACTGGCATCGAAATATCTTGTCCCATAACGGTGGTCGACAAGTCACGCTTATCCAGCGCGCCGATTACGTGGGGCGCAAAGCCGAGTTCACCAAATGCCTCGACATTGTCGGAGACGGTAATTCCCTTTTCGCTGGCCGAGATCAAAGATGAATACACCGATTTTGGCAACCTCCGCTTTGCCCGTTGCTGGGCAATCGCTACCGTTTCAAACCACTCGTCGGCCACGGCTACACCGGGCTTTCGTTGCAGAGGCGGACGGGCGGCCGGTCGGGAGGTCGCATGGACAGCGTCAGGGGTACGGGCTTGCTGATCGGGTGGCCCCGTGAGTGGTCGCCCCGGGGTCGTGGGGTGTCCCGCTCCCGCGCCAACGCCGGTTCGCCGCGACCTTGCACGCATTCAGGATCCGGCCCATCCATCGGCAGTCCGGTAAAGAACTTCGCCGCCATACAGCCACCCCGGCAGCTGTCGTAGTGCCCGCAGCTACCGCAGGCTCCCGCAGATTGCGGGGCGCGCAGCTCGCGGAACAGCTCGGCATTCCTCCACACGTTGTCAAAACCACCGTCGGACAGCACATTTCCTGCAAGGAAGCGGTCATGGATGGCGAACGGGCAGGCATACACATCGCCCACCGGGTCGATCAGGCACACCACCCGACCCGCTCCACACATATTCAGTCCGGACAACGCACCGGATTCGCCGAGCGGTGACAGGTGAAAGAACGAGTCGCCGGTGAGCACTCGCTCGCCCTTGGCGACCAACCAGTCATACAGCGCAACCTGTTGATCAGCGGTGGGGTGCAGGTCCTCCCAAACGTCGGCACCACGTCCCGACGGCCGCAACCGGGTGATCCGCAAGGTGGCACCATAGCGGCCTGCCAACGCCGCGAATTCGTCGAGCTGGGCGACATTGTGCCGGGTGACGACGACGGAGATCTTGGCACCGCCCGCTTCGGCAAACCCGGCCGCGGCCAGGTTCTCCAACGCGCGCACCGCCATGGCGAATGAACCGGTACCACGGACGGCATCGTTGACCTCGGCGGTGGCACCGTCCAACGAGATCTGGACATCCACGTAGTCGCTGGCGGCCAACCGGGCCGCAACCTCGGGAGTGATCCGAACCCCGTTGGTGGAGAACTTCACCCCGACGTGGTGCCCGGTCGCGTAGTCCACCAGCTCCCAAAAGTCCGGGCGCACAGTGGGTTCGCCGCCACCAATGTTCACGTAGAACACCTGCATCCGTTCCAGTTCATCGAGGATGTCCATGCACTGGCGCGTGGACAACTCGCGTGGATCGCGTTTTCCCGACGACGAAAGACAGTGCACGCAGGCTAAATTGCAGGCATAGGTCAACTCCCAGGTCAGGCAGATCGGCGCATTGAGCCCGCGTTCGAATCGCTCGATGAGCCGGGGCACTTCGGCTGTCATACGTTCTCCTGTGGCACCAGCATGTTGGAACCGACCAGCACATCAAGTGCGTGCAGGTAGGGCTCTTGGCTCGCGTCGGCCACGCCCGCTGCACGGCAGGCGGACCGCACGTCGGGATGGTCGGCCAGCGACTGCACCACCGTCAAGATGATGCGATTCTTCAGAAACGACAGCTTGCGGGTGCCGAAGTGATAGAGCAGCGCGCCGAAGGGCTCGGGCCGAACCGCCACCTGGGGGTGCAACCGCCAGCCGCAGTCAGGGTCGAACACCGGGTCAGTAAACCCCGCACATACCGTCGATGGACACCTCTTCAACCAGGGTCTCGGTGACGAGCTCGGGGTCGGTCTGGGTCTCGTGGTCCATCTGGTTGGCCTTTCGTCGTGGCGCCTCGACAATGAGGAGTGGTTCTGGTCACAATCGTGGTCAGAATATGGCATCGAGTGCCGAAATGGAAGGGCGGGTTGGATGACGCACGGGTCGCGGGTGGGCCGTCGCCGCTCGACGACGCCGCATCACATCACCGACGTTGCCATCGAGCTGTTCACTGCGCGCGGGTTCGACGAGGTCAGCGTCGACGACGTCGCGCAGGCAGCCGGTATCGCCCGACGCACGCTATTTCGCTACTACGCCTCCAAGAACGCGATTCCCTGGGGAGACTTCGATACCCACCTTGCCCAGCTGCAGGAACTGCTCGACAACGTCGATCCCAAGGTGCGGCTGGCCAAGGCGCTACGCGAGGCGCTATTGGCCTTCAACACCTTCGACGAGTCCGAGACCATCCGGCACCGCCAGCGCATGCGCGTAATACTGGAAACCGCTGAACTACAAGCATATTCGATGACAATGTACGCCGGTTGGCGAGCGGTGATCGCCGGCTTCGTCGCTGAGAGGTTGGGCATGAAGGCAGCCGCCCTCCTGCCGCAGACGGTTGCCTGGACGATGCTCGGAGTAGCGCTGTCCGCCTACGAACACTGGTTGGGCGACGAATCGGTCTCGCTGCCAGAGGCGCTCGGGAACGCGTTCGACATCGTCGCCTCCGGTCTGGCAGGCCTGGACCCGTGACCGGTGCCGACGGCGTCGAGCACCTGCTGCACACCCTGCGCGCGCAAGGACGCTTCTGCGCCGGCGCCGGTTCACCGATGTACGGCGAGTTGTTCGAATTGGTCGCCACCGATGTCGAAGCGGGTGGTGTGTTTGCGACCGTCCTGTGCGGGCACGAAGACGACCCATCTCGCGATGCGGTGCCACTGCGCCTCCTCGGCGGCCTGCACCGAATGGTGCTCGACGGCCGCGCACCGTCCTTGCGCCGCTGGTATCCCAGCACCGGCGGCAGCTGGGACGCCACGGCGGCCTGGCCCGACATCGTGCGCACCGCGACCACGCACACCGATGAACTACGCGCGGCGCTGGCCCTGCCGCCACAGACCAACGAGGTTGGCCGATCGGCCGTGCTGATCGGCGGACTCCTCTGCATCAATCACGAATTTGGGCTACCAGTACGCCTTTTCGAGATCGGATCAAGTGCTGGCCTGAATCTGCGGGCCGACCATTACCACTACCGCTATCCCGGGAGCACGTGGGGCCCGGCCGACTCGCCGGTCACGATCGACAATGCCTGGAACGGTCAATTGCCGCCGCCGGGTACGGTGCGTATCGTCGAGCGCCACGGCTACGACGTCGCCCCCATCGACGTCACCGGCGCCGACGGAGAACTGACCGTGTTGAGCTATATCTGGCCGGACCAACGTGCGCGGCTGCAGCGGTTACGTGGCGCCATCACGGTCGCCCGGAAAGTCCCGGCGCAGCTGGAGCGCCGGACCGCCGCCGACGGGGTCGCCAGGCTGAAGCTAACCGAAGGTGCGTTGACGGTGCTGTGGCATTCGATCACCTGGCAGTATCTCGGCGACGACGAACGCGCCGTTGTTCGCGGCCGAGTCGAGGAACTGTCCGCGCAGGCCGGCCCGGGCTCTCCCTTCGCCCACCTCACCCTGGAGCCGGCGCGCGATGGCCCCGGCAGCCCACTGAGGTTTCTGGTACGCGCCGCAACCTGGCCGGACGGCCAGCGCGGCATCTTGGGCGAATGCCATGCTCACGGACCACCGGTGGACTGGCGGTAACTTTCTTGCCCCGACGGCGTCGGAATTTGGCTCGCCACCGCGACGATAAAAGTGTGAGCGCGCAAGCGGACCGACGGTCCGACGCTCGCCGCACGCTGTTGGCCCTGTACGACGCGGCGTTGCCGGTGGTGTACGGGTACTTCATCCGGCGCTGTGGTGATCGCGGAACGGCGGAGGACCTGACGTCGGAGACCTTTCTGGCCGCCGCGGAACTGGCTTGCGACCCGGCGCGTGAAAGCGATCCGCCACCGATCGCCATTCCGTGGTTGCTCGGCGTGGCGCGACACAAACTGGCCGACCACTATCGGCGGCGGCATAACCGGTGGTCGATGCCGGTCGCAGAGCCACCCGAGGCAACCGACCCCATCGACGAATGGGACGCCGCGCTGGACCGCATCGTCGCCGAACGTGTGTTGGCTCAACTTAGTGAGCCGCATCGAACGGTGCTGGTGTTGCGCTATATGGACGACTGCTCGGTCGGTCAGTGCGCCGAGCTGATCGGGCGCACCGTGCATGCCACCGAGGCGCTGCTGGTGCGGGCCCGCAAGGCGTTCAAAGAGCACATGGAGGGAGGCACGTCATGAGTCAACGCGACCAGCGGGAACCGCTGGCAGACCCATTGCGCGTGCTGCACGCCGATGACCTTCCCGTGCAACCCGATCCGACGTTCGCCGCGCGGCTGCGGCGACGCTTGGAAGCGGTACTGTCGTTGCCCGCTGCAACCGAAAGGATGGTTATGACTACTACCACCCAAGCTGTGTCAGACTTGAATGACACCTCCCGCGGCCGGGATTCCGCGCCCCGCCCGGCCGCACTGCCCTACCTATGCGTGGCCGACGCACGGGCCGCGATCGCCTGGTACGCCGACGCCCTCGGCGGCAGGGTGGTTGGGAGTCCAATCGTCATGGACGACGGCCGAATTGGGCATGCGGAAGTCGAGTTGACAAGCGGCATATTTTACCTGGCCGACGAGTACCCCGAGCTTGGTCTCAAAGCTCCCACTCCTGGCTCCGTTTCGGTCAGCCTGATGCTGCATGTCGCGGATACCGATGCGGCCCTAGAGCGGGCTCGCGAACACGGTGCCATCGTCGTGCGCGAGATCCACGAAAACTATGGCTCACGTAGCGCCACCATCATCGACCCATTCGGCCACCGCTGGATGCTCAGTGGACCCATCGCCACACCCGTCGCCAGCATCCAGCATGGCGACATTGGCTACGTTTCCGTGCAGACTCCCGATGCAGACCGCGCGGCCGCATTCTATGGACATGTCCTGGGCTGGACATACGATCCCGGCTCACAGCAGGTCACCAATACCGATCTTCCAACGGGCATCCACCGCCGACCGGGACCGCCAACCCTGTTCTGTTGCTACGCCGTTAGCGATCTGGCCGCCGCCCGCGCCGCAATCACCGCAGCGGGCGGCACCGTGACCACCGCCCGCCGGTCCGAGCATGGGGTCGTCATGGACGCTACCGACCCGCAGGGTGGCGCATTCGCGGTCTTCGAACCCACCGCTGGCCGGAAACGCCCGCAAGTCAACGGGTCCGGGCCAGGAGAGCTATCCTACGTCACCTACGAGGTGGTCGACTCCGCGGCCTTCCGTGACTTCTACGGCCGGGTACTGCGGTGGACCTTCACCCCCGGCCGCGTTGCGGACGGCTGGCAGGTGCAGTCCGTCCATCCGATGGCCGGCGCGGCGGGCGGGTGCCAAACCGCAAGAACGGTCCCGATGTGGACGGTCGCCGATATCGATGCGGCGGTTGCACGAGTCCGCGATGCCGGCGGTACCGTACTCGCGCCACCGTCGCCTCAACCGTACGGCAAATCCGCCGAATGCGTCGACGATCAAGGCACACGCTTTTACTTGGGTGAATTCTAACCCTGGGCGTCGTTCAGCATTTCGGCGATGGGGACGCCGGCTGCGATCTTGGCGCGCACCTTCATCACCTTCCCGGGTACCCCGCCGCCGACCACACCGACCAGCACACCGTCCCGCTCGTAGTAGGCGAGGAACTTTCGGCCGTCGTCCTCGACCAGATGCACGATATCGGTGGCGTGCGGCTCACCCAGGCACTGGATCTTGACGTCGTATTGGTCACTCCAGAAATAGGGAACAACCACGTTGGACGGCACCTCACGGCCCAGCAGGGCGGGAACCACGACACGCGCTTGGTCGGCAACGTTGCTCCAATGTTCTACGCGCGCTTGGTGTCCCATCGGATCGCGCCAGGAAGCGACGTCACCAAGTGCCCACACCTTCGGCGCGCTGGTGCGCCCGGCTTGGTCGCAAATCACGCCGTTGTCGACCTCGATGCCGCTACCCGCCAGCCAGTCTGTCGCCGGGTGCGAACCAATACCGACAACCACCAGGTCCGCGTCGAGTTCCGTGCTGTCGGTCAACACCACCGTCTCGACATGCCCAGCGCCGCGCACCTCGGCCACCCCAAGGCCAGTCCGCACGTCGACGCCTTCGGCACGATGTAGCCGCGCGACCAACTCACCGATCTGCTCGCCCAGCACCGACGCCAGCGGCGTTGGCTGCGGTTCGACCAGCACAACATGCACGCCGAGACCACGCAGACTGGCCGCCACTTCACAGCCGATAAAGCCGGCGCCGACCACGACCGCGTGTTTCGCCGCCGACGCGTGGTTCCGCAGCTCCATGCATTCGTCGAATGAGCGCAGCACCCGAATACCGGCGAGATCGGGAAAGCTTGGGATGCGCCGCGGCACCAAGCCTGTTGCGATGACCAGCTCGTCGTAGCCGAGCTCGGTTCCGTCGGCCAGCGTCACGGTCTGCGCCTTGATGTCAAGGCCGGTGACTGCCGAACCCAGGCGCAGGGTGATGGCTTTCTCGTCATACCATTCACGCGGCTTAAGGGCCACGTCGTCGACCTCGCTGCGCAGCACCTCCTTGGACAGCGGCGGGCGGTCATAGGGCAGGTGCACCTCATTGCTGACAATGGTGATCGGACCCGAGTAATCCGCCCGACGCAGCTGCTCGGCGGTTCGGGCCGCGGCCAGTCCGCCGCCGACAATCACGATCCCTTGGGCCCCGATTCCCTGTTTCACAGCCTCGCTACTGGTCACGTGGAGTTCATACACGATCGCGCGTCAATACTTCAAGGCGCCCTTGTCGACGGGGATCTGCGCACCCGTCAGGGTTCCTGACCCGTCGCTGGCCAGCCACACAACGACGTCGGATACCTCATCTGAGGACATAAAACCCTTGTACTGCAGCGGCATTGGCGGAAAACTGTGGACATATCGGGGGTGTTTGGCGAACACCTGCATCATCGCGTCCGGTTCGATCATCGGGGTGTCCACCGAATACGGATGAATGGAGTTAACCCGGATGCCAAATTCGCCGAGCTCGATCCCCAGCGTGTTGGTCAGCGCGACCAGCCCGTATTTGCTGGCCGCATAGTGACCGTTGCCCGGGGTGGCCTTTAGACCCCCCGAGGAGCTGACCACCACGATGGAGCCACCGTTGCCGGCCTCGATCATCGCCGGCACCGCGGCGCGCAGGGTGCGCCAGGTGCCGGTCAAGTTGACGCCGATGACGGTGTCCCACTGCTCATCGGTTAGTTCCCAGAGCCGGCCCCAGCCAAGCACACCGGCGTTGGCCACCACTACGTCGAGGCGGCCGAACTGCTCCATGCCCTCGGCAACCAGCTGCTGGAGGGCCGCACCGTCGCGGACATCGGCCTGGCGGCACAGCACCTTGCGGCCCTCGGCTTCCACCGCACGGACGGTCTCGTCGAGATCGTCAGCGGTGGCCGGCGCATAGGTGATGCTGTCAGACACCGGTGCGCAGATGTCCAACGCGATGATGTCGGCACCCTCCCGGGCCAGCCGCACCGCATGCGAACGCCCCTGAGCGCGGGCAGCGCCGGTGATGAACGCCACCCGTCCTTGCAGTGATCCAGCCCGTTCGGCCACCTGTTCCCCTCTCGCCGACTGACAGGCTAACAGCGAAATTGAAACGTGTTCTAACCCCCGGCGACGATGCCGCCCACCGAGCGGGCGAGCAGGAGCCGAGCTCAGATTTCACCGATGATCTGGGCACGCTTACTGGCATACTCGTCGTCATTCACCACTCCGCTGGCTCGCAGCGACTCCAGCTCCTGCAGCCGCTCTGCGATCGAGCCCTGCGGGACGGCCGCCGCCGGCGCCTGCTGCTGGGCGGCACGACGTACTACTTGCTGAATCTGCTGCCGCAGTGCAGGATTCGACCGGATGTCGACCATCCGATTCAGCGGAATGCCATTCGCCTTGAGAATCTGCAGTATCTCCATCAGTGGACCGGCCTGCCCACTCAAGTCATAGGTTGCGTTGTCCTCGGCCACACTGAACTGCGCGGGCACTAGACCGTTGACCAAAGCGCTTCGCTCCCAGTCGATCAGATATTGGCCGGTGGCGGGATCGACCAGGACGACGAGCTTGCGCGCCGTGAGGTTGCCAAGACGGGTCACGCTGGCGATAACCCGGTCTTCGGTATCAAAGGGTGTGATTCCGGGGCCGGAGATGTGGAGGTGGACCTTTACCAGCGGCTGTTCGTTGATCCGGGTTCCGGTCTCGGTGAGACCCGTGATTTGGGCAAGCGCCAGCACCCCGCTTTGCTCGAGCGCTAAGTTCTTGGCCGCCGTCTTTGCCCCCCAGTTGGTCAACGCCAGCGCAACCAGGACATCGAGCACGGTGATGATCAGGCCCGCATAGAACATCCACTTCAGCAGGTCCCCCAGCCCGAGGGCGAAGTAGACGATCAGGAAGATCGGCCCGACCAAACCACCGCACACCAGCACCAACAGCTGCATCTTGAGGTAGCGCGCCAGCATCTGTTTGCTCCTCGTTTCGCCGGAAAAGGTGATGCCACAGTAACGCCGATCGGGCCGCTACCGATCACACATTCGGCGATTAGCGGCCGCTCACCCCGGGTCGGGCCAACTCGTCCCGGCGCCGCCGCGGAGGCGCATCACCCTCAGACGATTTGGCCGCCGGGCCAGTTGATGCCCGTGCTGACCCCGCGCACTCCAGCCATGCCGGAGACGCCGAAGAGGAGACCGCCGCGGCCACCAGCCCCGCCAATGCCGCCCAAGGCACCCAGCGTCAGGGGCGCCGACCCGGCGGCCCCACCAGTCCCGCCGGCCCCGCCGCTACCGAACCACCAGGCGTCGCCGCCGGCACCACCATCACCACCGGCCGTCGCGAAGGCGGTGAACCCGCCACCCATTTTCGCGGGCGCGCCCGCACCACCGGCACCACCGGCCCCGCCGTTGCCATATAGCAGACCGCCGTGACCGCCCGCTCCGCCGTGGGTGCCGGCGGGGATGCGGTTGCCGACCGCGAAACCATCGCTGTTGTATCCCGCCCCACCGTTGCCGCCGTTGCCGAGCAGTCCCGCCGCTCCGCCGGCGCCACCAGACATACCGGGCGCGTTGCCGGCTCCCCCGTTGCCGCCGTTGCCCCAAAGGATGCCGCCGGGCTCGCCCGCTTGTCCCGGCGCCCCGTCGTATCCGTTGCCGATCAATGGGCGCCCCAACAGCAGCCGCGTGGGGGCGTTGATCACATCGAGCAGCTGCTGTTCGACATTGGTCGCCTCGGCCGCGGCATATTGCGACGCACCCCGGGTCAGCAGTTCGACAAATTGGGCGTGGAACTGTGCCGCCTGCGCACCAACCCGCTGATAGGCCTGCGCATGTGCGCCGAACACCGCCGCGATGGCCGCCGACACTTCGTCGGCACCGGCGGCCAGGACCGCCGATGTCGGAAAGGCCGCCGAGGCGTTCGCGGCGCCTATGGCCGCGGCAATATTTGCTAGATCCGTAGCGGCGGCCGACATGATTTCGGGCCCGGCAATCACGAAAGACATATGGCCCTCCTGATTCTGAGTCAGATCATAGAACCGAACACCGTCGCCGTCCCGGTGTTTGCACAAGCAAACGAAAAAGCCCCCGAAACCTCGGTTTCGGGGGCTTTTTACACCGGGTTGGCCGGGCGCCAGCCCGGCGAACACCGCTAGTGGATCACTTGATGATCTTGGTGACCCGCCCGGCGCCGACAGTGCGGCCGCCTTCGCGGATCGCGAATCGCAGGCCGTCGTCCATGGCGACGGGCTGGATCAGCTTCACCGAGATGTTGGTGTTGTCACCGGGCATCACCATCTCGGTGCCCTCCGGCAGCGTCACCACACCGGTCACGTCGGTGGTGCGGAAGTAAAACTGCGGCCGGTAGTTGTTGAAGAACGGCGTGTGCCGGCCACCCTCGTCCTTGGACAGGATGTACACCTGGCCTTCGAACTCGGTGTGCGGGGTGGTGGTCCCGGGCTTGGTCACGACCTGGCCGCGCTCGACGTCCTCACGCTTGACACCACGCAGCAGCAGGCCGACGTTGTCACCGGCCTGGCCCTGGTCGAGCAGCTTGCGGAACATCTCCACCCCGGTGACCGTGGTCTTGGTGGTGTTCGGGCGGATGCCGACGATTTCGACTTCCTCGTTCACATTGATGATGCCGCGCTCCACCCGCCCGGTGACAACGGTGCCACGGCCGGTGATGGTAAAGACGTCCTCGACGGGCATCAGGAACGGCTTGTCAGTTTCACGAACCGGGTCCGGGATGGACTCGTCGACCGCGTTCATCAACTCCTCGACGGACTCGACCCACTTCGCGTCGCCCTCGAGTGCCTTGAGCGCGGAGACCCGGACGACCGGAGCGTCCTCGTCGAACTCCTGGGCCGCCAGCAACTCCCGGACCTCCATCTCGACGAGCTCAAGCAGCTCCTCGTCGTCGACGGCATCGGACTTGTTCAGCGCAACCAGGATGTAGGGCACACCGACCTGACGGGCGAGCAGCACGTGCTCACGCGTCTGCGGCATCGGGCCGTCGGTGGCCGCGACCACCAGGATCGCGCCGTCCATCTGGGCGGCACCGGTGATCATGTTCTTGATGTAGTCGGCGTGGCCAGGGGCGTCGACGTGCGCATAGTGGCGCTTCTCGGTCTGGTACTCGACGTGCGCGATGTTGATCGTGATACCGCGCTGACGCTCCTCAGGCGCGTTGTCGATCTGGTCGAACGCCTTCGACTCATTCAAGTCGGGGTACTTGTCGTGCAGGACCTTGGTGATAGCCGCGGTCAGGGTGGTCTTGCCGTGGTCAACGTGACCGATGGTCCCGATGTTGACGTGGGGCTTGGTCCGCTGGAACTTCGCCTTCGCCACTTCTGTGTCCTCCTGGACTGTTGGTGCTTAAAAAAGCAGTGTTGATGTTTTCACTTATGCCGCGGTAGTAACCGAGCCAGGTTACTCCCTGTCTACCTGGCGCCGATTGCTCGACTCCTCACTCGTGAGCTTCGCTCACTCGCCCGTCGCCTTCGCGATGATTTCCTTCGACACGTTCGCCGGCACTTCGGCGTACGAGTCGAACACCATGGAGTAGTTTGCCCGGCCTTGAGTCTTGGACCGTAGGTCGCCGACGTAGCCGAACATCTCCGACAGCGGCACGTGCGCCTTGACGACGCGCGCACCACCCCGCTCCTCCATGGCCTGGATCTGGCCACGGCGGGAGTTCAGGTCGCCGATCACGTCACCCATGTAGTCCTCGGGCGTAGTGACCTCGACGGCCATGATCGGTTCCAAGATCACCGGCTGTGCCTGTGCTGCAGCCTTCTTCAGCACCTGCGAACCGGCAATCTTGAACGCCATCTCCGACGAGTCAACCTCGTGGAAACCACCGTCGAGCAGGGTCACCTTCAGGTTCACCAGCGGGTAGCCGGCCAGCACGCCATACTGCATGGCGTCCTGGGCACCCGCATCCACCGACGGGATGTACTCGCGAGGAACGCGACCACCGGTGACCTTGCTCTCGAATTCGTAGGTGGCGCCGTCTTCGCCGGTGAAAGGCTCGAGCTTGATGATCACCTTGGCAAACTGACCCGAACCACCGGTCTGCTTCTTGTGCGTGTACTCGACGCTGTCGACCACCCGACGGATGGTCTCCTTGTAGGCCACCTGCGGCTTGCCGACGTTGGCTTCGACCTTGAACTCGCGGCGCATCCGGTCCACCAGGATGTCCAGGTGCAGCTCGCCCATTCCGCCAATCACGGTTTGGCCGGTCTCCTGATCCAGGTGCACCTTGAAGGTCGGGTCCTCCTCGGCGAGCTTCTGGATCGACAGGCTCAGCTTCTCCTGGTCGCTCTTGGTCTTGGGCTCGATGGCCACCTCGATGACCGGGTCGGGGAAGGTCATCGACTCCAGCACGATCTGCTGATTCGGATCGCTCAGGGTGTCACCCGTGGTGGTGTCCTTAAGCCCGATCACCGCGTAGATGTGACCGGCACTGGCCGTATCCACCGGGTTTTCCTTGTTGGAGTGCATCTGGAACAGCTTGCCCAGCCGTTCCTTCTTGCCCTTGGTGGAGTTGATGACCTGGCTGCCAGAGTCAACCTTGCCCGAGTACACCCGGACATAGGTGAGCTTGCCGAAGAACGGATGTGTGGCGACCTTGAACGCCAGCGCGGAGAACGGCTCGTCGGTCGACGGCTTCCGACTGACCTCCTCGTCCTCCTTGCCCGGTGCGTGGCCCTCGGCCGGCGGCACATCCAGCGGCGAAGGCAGGTAATCGATGACCGCGTCGAGCATCGGCTGCACACCCTTGTTCTTGAAGGCGCTGCCGCACAGCACCGGGTACGCCTCCGAGTTGATGGTCAGCTTGCGGATCGCGGCCTTGATTTCGGCGACGGTGAGCTCTTCGCCGCCGAGGTACTTCTCCAGCAACTCCTCGTCGGTTTCGGCAACGGCCTCAAGCAACTTGGTGCGGTACTCGTCGGCCTTCTCGGCCAGCTCGGCGGGGATCTCGACGGTGTCGTAGGTCTCCCCGAGCTTGGTCTCTCCGCGCCACACCTTGGCATTCATCTCGACCAGGTCAATGATGCCTTCGAAGTCGCCCTCCGAGCCGACCGGCAGTTGGATCGGAATCGCGTTGGCGCCCAGCCGCTCCTCCATGGTCCGCACGGAAAAGTAGAAGTCGGCACCGATCTTGTCCATCTTGTTGACGAAACAGATGCGCGGGACGTCGTACTTGTCGGCCTGCCGCCAGACCTGCTCGGACTGCGGCTCAACACCCTCTTTGCCGTCGAACACTGCGACGGCGCCATCGAGAACGCGTAGTGAACGCTCGACTTCCACAGTGAAGTCCACGTGACCCGGCGTATCGATGATGTTGATCTGGTTGTCATTCCAGAAGCAGGTGGTGGCCGCGGAGGTGATGGTGATACCGCGTTCCTGCTCCTGCTCCATCCAGTCCATGGTGGCGGCGCCGTCATGCACCTCACCGATCTTGTAGCTAATACCGGTGTAGTAGAGGATGCGCTCTGTCGTCGTGGTCTTGCCCGCGTCGATGTGCGCCATGATGCCGATGTTGCGGACCTTGGTCAGGTCGGTCAGCACGTCCTTCTGTGCCACAGAAGTCTTCCCACTCTTTCGGTTACTTTGTTAGCTATCTGTCGCTGCTGGCGGTGCGTCCCGGACTTCTCCCGAGGGCCGCTGCCTTCGCCGTTTCCGGGCCGACCCGCAATTATCTACCAGCGATAATGCGCAAATGCGCGGTTGGCCTCGGCCATCTTATGAGTGTCCTCGCGCCGCTTGACCGAAGCCCCGAGGCCGTTGCTGGCATCCAGGATCTCGTTGGCCAGGCGCTCGACCATCGTCTTCTCCCGGCGCTGCCGCGAGTAGCCGACGAGCCAGCGCAGCGCCAGCGTCGTGGACCGGTCCGGACGCACCTCGACGGGCACCTGGTAGGTGGCACCACCGACGCGGCGGCTCCGCACCTCCAGGGCGGGCTTGACGTTGTCGAGAGCACGCTTGAGGGTGATCACGGGATCGGTGCCGGTCTTGTCGCGAGCCTGCTCGAGCGCGCCATAAACAATGCGCTCGGCCAGCGATTTCTTCCCCTTCAGCAAGACCTTGTTCACCAGCTGGGTAACCAGCTGCGACCCGTAGACGGGGTCGTTTACCAACGGACGCTTGGGCGCGGGCCCCTTGCGCGGCATTAGCTCTTCTCCTTCTTGGCGCCGTAACGGCTGCGAGCCTGCTTGCGGTTCTTCACGCCCTGGGTGTCGAGCGAACCGCGGATGATCTTGTACCGCACACCGGGCAAGTCCTTCACCCGGCCACCACGCACCAGCACCATCGAGTGCTCCTGCAGGTTGTGGCCCTCACCGGGGATGTAGGCAGTGACTTCAACCTGGCTGGTCAGCTTGACACGCGCAACCTTCCGAAGCGCCGAGTTCGGCTTCTTCGGAGTGGTGGTGTACACGCGAGTGCATACGCCACGGCGCTGCGGGCTGCCCTTTAGAGCCGCGGTCTTGACCTTGCCGATCTTGTCCCGTCGACCCTTGCGGACCAGCTGCTGAATGGTTGGCATCTACCGGCTTTCTGTGTCGCTGTTCACATTCTGTTGAGGACCAGCTTCAGTCCTCGCGCTATATCGAATCTTTGGTACTGCAGTTATGCGCCGCCTCGGAGCCATCCCGCACCCCGCGGCCGGGTGTGTCGCATGCGGTTGGCCCCGAACTCAATCCGCGTGGCCCGCAAAGTCATGGACATGCGAATTGGCCCGGCATCCACGCCCTCACGTCAGGCGCTGTAGGCCGCCAGGCACGAGCAACCACAATACCCGTCGCCGGTCAGGCAGGTCAAAGTGGAGCCCCAACTGACCACGCAACCTCGCTCGCGCACCTGAGATGCAGCATTGCACACCGCCACACCCGAAGACATCGGCTCTGACTCGACGGACGTCAGTCTGGCTCTGCGACGGTTCCCGCGGTACGTCTTTCCATCCCCGCCGCCAGCCTCAACACCATGTCGGAGAACACCGCGTCGGTATCGATTTCATCCATCACGCCGGTCATTTCTAGCAACACGAAGCCATGCATCGCCGACCAGAACTCGAGCGCCGCATAGAAGGCCTCTTCCGCCCCGAGCCCGTACGAGAACAGCACCTCCATCACCGGCGCAGCGGCGGCTCTAGTCGCGGCGGCGTACTCGGTGTCGTCACCGCCCAACGGCATCCGGGTGAAGGCCGAGTACCGACCGGGGTGGTGGTGCGCGTAGCTACGGTAGGCACCGGCCATGACCAGCACCGCGTCGTCACGCGAACGCCCCTCGCCCACCCTGTTCAGCATCGTGATGATGTCGTCGATCACTCGAATCCGCACCGCACGGCGCAGATCTTCCAGGCTGTCCACATGGTTATACAGCGACGGCCCCTTGGTCCCCAGCTGCGTCGCCAAGGCATTGATGGTCAGCGAGTCCCAGCCCTCTCGGTCCAGGAATGTCAGGGCTCCATCGACGATGGCGTCGCGGCTCAACTTGGCCGGGCGCGCCGTGGATTTCGCTGCACGCTGACGCCCAGCCGCTGCCTGCGCTTCCGGCGAAGCTGCCATGACGATCGCCCTTCAGTTGCGACGACGGTCGGTGGTCACCGCGCTAAGTAGTCGCCTTCGATTCAACCAATGACTCTAGATTTGCGAACGACTCTAGTTGACCCGGCGCGCCGGACGCAGCGCGTGACGCGGCGCCGGGAAACCCAGAAACCGCTCGGATTCGCGGCGCAACTATCTGCATCGGAGGCTGTCGTCGCGCCGGGCAATGGCCCTAGGCTGAGTGGACGGCTGAACGCAATGCTGATCACGCACCCAACGAAGGGGGCCCGCAGTGAAATGGACGACCGCCGCCGGAACGCTGGCCACCTGCGCCCTCACCATCGCCGCCCTGCCGGCCGCCCCCGCGCCGGTCGCGCACGCCAAAAACGGTGACACCCATGTGACCGGCGAGGGCATCGAGCAGACAGTGGACTGCAACGACTCCACGTTGTTTGTCAACGGCACCCAGAACATCGTCACCGCGAAGGGAACCTGCTGGGCGGTGACGGTGATGGGTTCGTCCAACACCGTCGTGGCCGACACGGTGATCAATGACATCACCGTCTACGGCTGGGACGAGACCGTGTTCTTCCATAACGGAGATCCGTTCATTTGGGACCGTGGCCGCGAGCTAGGTATGGTCAACCGGCTCCAACGAGTGGGCCCCTAGAGTACTCACGTTCGGACCACGCGCCGCCAAGAATCGAGGAGCCCATGCGCGCCCACCTCCCCACGCCCCGTTCGACGACGATTGCTCTGACACTGGCCGTGGCCCCATTGGTCTTCGGGCTGGCCAGCTGCAGTCAGACAGCCAGTCCCCCCGCCGCTTCCAGCACCAGCTCGGCGCCCTCAGCCACAACGAGCGGCGCGACGGCCTCGCCCGCACCATCGAACGGTCCTACCACCACCGCGTCGATCGAGATCGGCAACACGCTGAACTACGGATCGGTCGGGACGACCGCCACCATTGACTGCGCCGAGGGCAAGTCGTTGAATGTCGCCGGATCGCACAACACCCTCACCGTGTCCGGCACCTGCGCGACGGTGAGCATTAGCGGGATGAACAACAAGATCACCTTCGACAAGATCGATCAGCGAATCACGGTACTGGGTCTCAACAACACCGTTACCTATAAGGACGGCGACCCGGTAGTCGACAACGTCGGATCGGGCAACAGCATCAAGAAGGGCTGACCCGGACCAAGTCCGCGGCGACGGCCGCCGATGTGGCGCCGCTCACGCGTCGTCCGCTTCGGTCGCCTGGCCGTATTGCCCTAGCGCGTCCGAGACGACTTTCTCCATATATGTCAACAGGTCCCGCATTTCGTGCAGCCGGCGGCTACGCTCCGGCGGAGCATCGCCCA
This sequence comes from Mycobacterium basiliense, assembly GCF_900292015.1. Lineage (NCBI taxonomy): Bacteria > Bacillati > Actinomycetota > Actinomycetes > Mycobacteriales > Mycobacteriaceae > Mycobacterium > Mycobacterium basiliense. Next base: position 968,643 of record NZ_LR130759.1, on the reverse strand, counting down.
GCGCCTTTAGCCCGGCGTCAGCCAGGTTCTGCAGGTCGGCCATGGTCCGGATCCGCTCACGCTCGCCGGCCGCGAAGGCGTTGGGCCGCAACCGAAAATAGGTGCGCCGATCCCCGGCGACTGCGAGCCGCTCGATGAACCCGAATTGGATCAGCATCCGGGCCGTGGTGCTGATCCCGCCGCTGCTGGCCGCCAACGCGGTCGCCAGGTCTTCCGAGGATTGCCGCTCGGGATCACAGACCAGCAACCAGCCCAACAACCGGCCTGCCAGCCGGGTCAGGCCGCTGGACTCGAAATATCCGCCCATCTGCTCGACGAATTCCATAATGTCAGCATCGGTGCCTGCACGATCGACACCGTCGTTGACGCTCACAAGTTTCACTGTACTCTGAAATTTTAGTAGATTTCTTTTGGGGCTGCGTCCGCCAGACTGGCACCATCTCATGCACAGGAGGGAAGCCACCAATGAGCGTTCCGGACTTCGCCACCGAACAAGGCGATCGGGCCGGAACACTCCGGGGCGGCGCCACGTTCGGCAAGATCCTTCGGGAACGGCGATGATAGAAAAGCTCAAACGTGCGTGGATTCCGCTGCTTATCCTGGTTGTGGTCGCTATCGCTGGCTTCACCGTCCAGCGGGTCCGCACCTTCTTTGGCTCCGAAGGCATCTTGGTGACGCCCAAGGTGTTCGCCAATGACCCAGAGCCGTACGACCCCAAGGTGGTGAAGTACGAAATCTCGGGCTCCGGCAGTTACGCCAACATCAATTACCTGGACCTCGACGCGAAGCCGCAGCGCATCGATCGTGCGACCTTGCCATGGTCACTCACCTTGCAGACCACGGCGCCCTCGGCGGCCCCTAACATCCTCGCCCAAGGCAACGGCGATTCCATCAGCTGCCGAATCATCGTCGATGACGTAGTGAAGGACGAGAGGACCGCAACCGGCGTGGACGCCCTGACCTATTGCTTTGTGAAATCCGCATGACCGCACCCACGACAGACGCGCCGACGGACTCCTTCCCGCCAGTCAAGCGCCCGGAGCGGCCGTTGATTCCGAGGCTGATCCGCACCTTCGCCGTGCCGCTCATACTTGGGTGGGTGCTACTCATTGCACTCCTCAACAGTGTTGTGCCGCAACTGGAAATAGTCGGGCAGATGCAGGCGGTGTCGATGAGCCCGGACGAGGCTCCATCGATGATCTCGATGAAACGGATCGGCAAGGTCTTTAAGGAGGGCGACTCCGACAGCGCGGCGATGATCGTGCTCGAAGGCCAGCAGCCGCTTGGTGCCGCGGCGCACAAGTTCTACGACCAGATGATCGTCAAGCTGAAAGCCGACACCAAGCACGTCCAGTCGTTGCAAGACTTTTGGGGCGATCCGCTGACCGCGACCGGTGCACAGAGCGGCGACGGCAAGGCCGCCTACGTTCAAGTGAAACTCGCTGGTAATCAAGGCGAGTCACTGGCCAACGAGTCGGTGGAAGCGGTAAAGAAGATCGTCGACGGCCTGCAGCCGCCGCCCGGCGTAAAGGTGTATGTCACCGGTTCGGCAGCGCTGGCCGCCGATCAACAGCTGGCCGGCGACCGCAGCCTGCAGTTGATCGAGATTGTCACGTTCACGGTGATCATCGTGATGCTGCTGCTCGTCTACCGGTCGATCATCACGTCGGCACTCATGCTGACGATGGTGGTACTCGGGTTGTTCGCTACCCGAGGGGGCGTGGCATTCCTGGGTTACCACCGGATCATCGGGCTCTCGACCTTTGCCACCAACCTGCTCGTGGTGTTGGCGATCGCGGCCGCTACCGACTACGCCATCTTCTTGATCGGCCGCTATCAGGAAGCGCGGGGGCTCGGCCAGGACCGGGAATCGGCGTACTACACGATGTTCGGCGGCACCGCCCACGTAGTGCTGGGCTCAGGTCTGACGATCGCCGGCGCCACATTCTGCCTCAGCTTCACCCGGCTTCCCTACTTTCAGACCCTCGGTGTGCCTTTGGCGATCGGCATGATCATCGTTGTCGTGGCGGCGCTCACCCTGGGTCCGGCGATCATCACCGTGGCGAGCCGGTTCGGCAAGCTGCTCGAGCCCAAACGGATGGCGCGGGTGCGGGGCTGGCGCAAGGTCGGGGCCGCCATCGTGCGCTGGCCCGGGCCTATCCTGGTCGGCGCGGTGGCCCTGGCGCTCGTTGGTCTGCTGACCCTGCCCGGCTACAAGACCAACTACAACGACCGCAACTACCTTCCTGCCGACCTACCGGCCAACGAAGGCTACGCGGCCGCGGAGCGCCATTTCTCGCAAGCCCGGATGAACCCCGAGGTTCTGATGGTCGAAAGCGACCACGACATGCGCAATTCGTCTGACTTCTTGGTAATCAACAAGATCGCCAAGGCCATTTTCGGGGTCGAAGGGATTTCCAGGGTGCAGGCGATCACCCGGCCGGACGGCAAACCCATCGAGCACACCTCGATCCCGTTCTTGATCAGCATGCAGGGCACCAGCCAAAAACTGACCGAGAAGTACAACCAGGACCTGACCGCCAACATGCTCAAGCAGGTCAACGACATGCAGACCAACATCGACCAGATGGAGCGGATGCACAGTCTCACCCAGCAGATGGCCGATGTCACCCACGCGATGGTCATCCAGATGAAGGGGATGGTGGTTGACGTCGAGCAGTTGCGCAACAACATCGCCAATTTCGATGATTTCTTCCGCCCGATCCGCAGCTACTTCTACTGGGAAAAACACTGCTTCGACATCCCGGTGTGCTGGTCATTGCGGTCGGTGTTCGACACCCTCGACGGCATCGACCTCATGACCGAAGACATCAACAACCTGCTGCCGCTGATGGAACGCCTGGACACGCTCATGCCGCAGATGACGGCGATGATGCCCGAGATGATCCAGACCATGAAGCACATGAAGGCCCAGATGCTCAGCATGCATTCCACCCAGGAAGGGCTGCAGGATCAGATGGCCGCGATGCAGGAGGATTCGTCCGCGATGGGCGAAGCCTTCGACGCGTCGCGCAACGACGATTCGTTCTATCTGCCCCCGGAGGTATTCGACAACCCCGACTTCAAACGCGGCCTGGAACAGTTCCTTTCGCCGGACGGGCACGCGGTGCGGTTCATCATCAGTCACGAGGGCGACCCGATGAGCCAAGAGGGCATCGAGCACATCGCCAAGATCAAAACCGCCGCCAAGGAAGCCATCAAGGGCACGCCGCTGGAGGGATCTACGATCTACCTCGGCGGTACGGCGGCGATGTTCAAGGACTTGTCCGACGGCAACACCTATGACTTGATGATCGCCGGAATCTCCGCGCTCTGCCTGATATTCATCATCATGCTGATCATCACCCGCAGCGTTGTCGCGGCCGCCGTCATCGTCGGCACCGTGGTGTTGTCCCTGGGCGCCTCGTTCGGGCTATCGGTGCTGATTTGGCAACACATCCTCGGCATAGAACTGCATTGGTTGGTGTTGGCGATGGCGGTCATCATCCTGCTCGCCGTCGGCGCCGACTACAACCTGCTGCTGGTTGCTCGGCTCAAAGAGGAGATCCACGCCGGAATCAATACCGGCATCATCCGTGCGATGGGCGGCAGCGGATCGGTGGTGACCGCCGCAGGGCTGGTGTTCGCCTTCACCATGATGTCGTTTGCGGTCAGTGAGTTGACCGTAATGGCTCAGGTGGGCACCACTATCGGCATGGGTCTGTTGTTCGACACCCTGATCGTCCGATCCTTCATGACACCATCGATAGCGGCCCTGCTCGGCAAGTGGTTCTGGTGGCCCCAGATTGTCCGGCAACGGCCCCCTGCACAGCCGTGGCCTTCACCATCATCACCACAACCCTTGGTCTCCGTCGGCGCCGACGACGGCTATCAAAAGCACTAGGCCCCGGTCTAATTCGTCGGCTCGTCACGGCTTGCCGGGGCGCCGTGCCGGCCGGCACCCGCGGCGAAGCGTCCGGCCCCCGCCAACGACTCGTGAGCCACCCGGGAAATGCTGGCGAATTCCACATCGAGAGCGGCGGATTCGGGCAGGCCCCACTGGTGCAATGCCGATAGCCGATCCGATCGCAGGCACTGTTGGGGCAACACGGCTAACTCCGCCGCGAGCGCTTCGGCCGCCTGGCGGGCTTGCCCCCTAGGCACCACCCGGTTGGCCAACCCGATCGCCAGCGCTTCATCGGCCGGTACTGCCCGGCCGGTGAGGATCATGTCCATCGCCCGGCCATGTCCGATCAGCCGCGGCAGTCGCACGGTGCCGCCGTCGATCAGCGGGACGCCCCAGCGACGGCAGAACACACCGAACACGGCATCTTCCTCGGCCACCCGCAGATCGCACCACAACGCCAGCTCCAACCCCCCGGCGACGGCGTAACCGCTGACCGCGGCGATCACCGGCTTGGACAGCACCATTCGTGACGGCCCCATCGGTCCGGGGCCGGTCCGGTGCACCGCATTGGCCTCCGACGTGCCGAAAGCTTTCAAATCGGCCCCCGCGCAAAAGGTTCCCCCATTGCCGCACAACACCGCCACCGAAGCCGTGTCGTCGCGATCGAATCGCTCGAACGCCGAGTACAGCGCGGCCGCCGTCGGGCCGTTGACGGCATTACGCGCCGCCGGCCGATTGATGATCACCGTGGTCACCGGGCCGTCCTGCTCCACCAGCACCAAATCACTCACGTGGCCTCCAAGAGTTGGGTTTTGTCACGGCGGTTCACCAGTTCGATGACGAAGTCGTGGTAGGCGGCCCGTAGCGGGATTCCCGGCCAGTCCTCGGGCAATAACTCTGCCGGCAGCATGGGATCGGTGAGCAGGTGACGCACCATCGCCGCGGCCACCACGAACCGGTCTGATACCTGCGCCAATTGAGCCATCTCGTCGAGCAGTCGGTGACCGACCTCGACCCACGCACCCAGATCCCACAGCTGCCCGGCCAATTGGGCCGGCGCGTCATCGCGGGCCTTGAGCACCCGTACCCGAGCCGCCGCATCGGGGGCGAGTTCCACGTCGAGATTGTCTGGTCGCAGCCAAACGCCTTCGCGCAGCTCACCGAAACGCTTGTCATGCATGGTGTTTCGCAGCGCGGCGCGGGTGCGCGCGTCGGTGCCGACACTCGTCACCACGACCAGGTGCCAGTCGCCATGCCAAGCCCGTACCCGAGGGCGCATGGCCTCGTCCTGGCGCCGCTGCCGGGCCAGCAGCCGGTCCGAAAGCCGATAACCATCCGCGGATCGGATCAGGTCACCCGCGCCCACCATCCGAGTCAGCGCTACCCGCAGCGTCGTCTCTTTGATACCGAAATCGGCGGTGAGCCTGACCAGCTCGCTCGCGCTGGCCCATGCGGGATGGGCGCCCAGCAGCACGCTAAGCACCACCGACCGAGCGGTCATGCGGGCCAGCGTTTTCGGCATCGCGCTACACCTGGGATGCCTGGCGACCGTAGTCGCCGAACGGTTCATCTCGGCGCTTCACCGCATCACGAAACCCATGCTCTACCGCGTCGGCGACAAACGCATGTCCCTCGGGCGTGTGCCGGGCCACGCCGTCGAAAACCGTGCTGACCATCCTGCTGGTGGCCACACCCTGTTGCAGCAGAGCCGAATTGAGTGCGAGCTTGATCATGATCAGCTGGTTGACCGGCAGGGCGGCGATTCGCTCCACCAACCGCTCGGTGCGCTCGTCAAGGTCTTTGGGGTCCGGCGCCTCAACCGCCAGACCCCACTCGGCCGCTTGCGCGCCGGTCATGCAGTCACCGGTGAACAACAACCGCTTGGCGCGCTGGTCGCCGAGCCGATGCGCCCACAAGCCGGCCGCCGGGACACCCCACACCCGCGTCGGCGGATAGCCGATCTTGGCATCGGCGGCGGCGATCACCTGATCAGCGTGCAAGGCGATGTCGGTGCCGCCAGCCACGCAGTAACCGTGGATCTTGACCACCGTCGGTTTGTCGGCATGCATCAGGCTGGAGAACCCGCGGACAAACCGGCTCATCATCTGGTAATCGATCATCGGGTCCCACGGCTGATTGGGCAGGTGGTTGACCGCCTGGGCCTTACCGTCCAGCACCGTACCGCGATATCCCCCTTCGGCGCCGGATGACGACGACCCCTCGGCATATGCCGACAGGTCGAAACCCGCGCAGAAACCCTCGCCGCGACCGGATACCAGAATGACGTGCACATTGGGATCGAGATCGGCTCGCTCCACCAGCGCAGACAACTCCAGTGGAGTGTCAGCGACGATGGCGTTGCCCTTCTCCGGCCGGTTGAAGGTGATCCGCGCAACCCGACCGGTGACCTCGTAGGTCATCGTCTTCAGGTTGTCGAAGTCGACCGGCCTGATGGCGTGTGTCATCGGCGCCGCTCCTCCTCATCGCTTCGCTCTGCATCGTCGCCGACGCGTGTCATCGGCGCCGCTCCTCCTCATCGCTTCGCTCTGCATCGTCGCCGACGCGTGTCATCGGCGCCGCTCCTCCTCATCGCTTCGCTCTGCATCGTCGCCGACGCGTGTCATCGGCGCCGCTCCTCCTCATCGCTTCGCTCTGCATCGTCGCCGACGCGTGTCATCGGCGCCGCTCAGCCCTTTACCAGGGCCCGCTCGAGGATCGGCGCCAGATCCAGCCCGGCGGGCATGGTGCCAAACGCGCCACCCCACTGACCGCCGAGGCGGGTGGTCAGAAAGGCCTCGGCGACCGCGGGATGCCCGTGCCGCACCAGCAACGAACCCTGCAGGGCCAGGCAGATATCCTCGGCGACCTTGCGGGCACGGTACTGGATGGTGTCGAGATCACCCAGTTGCTGACGCAACCACTCGACGTGTCCGTCGAGTCGGGCGTCCTGCCCAACGCTTTGGGTCAGCTCATCAAATAGCACCTCGACGCATTCCGGCCGAGTCGCCATGGCCCGCAACGTATCCAGCGCGCTGACATTGCCCGACCCTTCCCAGATGCCCATGAGCGGGGCTTCACGGTACAACCGAGGCATGCCGGAGTCCTCGACATAACCGTTGCCCCCCAGGCACTCCAACGCCTCCGCGGCGTGGGGGGTAGAGCGCTTGCACACCCAGTACTTGCTGGCCGCCAGGCCGATGCGACGCAGCAGCGCTTCGCGCTCGTTTCCACGCACCGCCTTGTCGGTGGCACCGGCCATCCTCATCGCGACGATGGTGGCGGCCTCGGCTTCGACCGCCAGGTCGGCCAGCACGTTGCGCATCAGCGGCTGGTCGATCAGATAGGCGCCGAAGGCCTTTCGGTGCTGGGCATGGTGCATGGCTCGGGTCAGCCCGGTGCGCATGCTGGTGGCGCTGCCCAGCGTGCAGTCCAGCCGGGTGAGGTTAACCATCTCAATGATGGTCGCGACACCGCGACCCTCGTCGCCGACCAGCCACGCAGTTGCGGCGTCGTATTCGACCTCGCTGGAGGCATTGGCGTGATTACCCAGCTTGTCCTTGAGACGCTGCAACAACATCCGGTTGCGGGTACCGTCGGGCAGGATGCGCGGCAGCATAAAACATGACAACCCACCGGGCGACTGCGCGAGCACCAGGAAGATGTCACACATCGGTGCCGAGGTAAACCACTTGTGACCGGTCAGGTGGTAGGTGCCGTCAGCGTTTCGAGTCGCCTCGGTGGTGCCGGCGCGTACGTCGGAGCCGCCCTGTTTCTCGGTCATTGACATACCGGCGGTGATGCCAGCCTTCGTCGTGGCCAGCCTCAACTCCGGGTCATATTCCCGACTGGTCAGCAACGGTTCGTAGACGGCTGCCAGCTCCGGGTTGGCGCGCAGCGCCGGCACAACGGCGTAAGTCATCGAAATCGGACAGATGTGACCGGGTTCAACAGTCCATACGGAAGTCTTGGCGGCCCGCACGACGTGCGATCCCGGCCGCTCGTCGGCCCACGGCGCGGCATGCAGGCCGTGCCCTATCGCGGTACGCATCAACTCGTGGTAGGCGGGGTCGTACTCCACTTCGTCGATCCGGTGTCCGAAGCGATCGTGGGTGTGCAGCATCGGCCGATTGCGGTCGGCCAACTCGCCCCAACGCTGAGCTTCCTGGCCGCCCGAGATCGCCCCGAGCTGGTTCACCTCTTCCAGGCCCCACTGTCCGCCCTCGCGGATCAGCGCTTCGACCAACATCGGAGAGGTCGCGGGATTGTGGTTCTCCAGCGGCGGAACCTGATTGGTGACGACGTGCGTATCTGACATAGGGTCAATGTTACATTTTTTCGACAACCGCACAAGACGTGTAACGTCGATGACGTCACGCACGTCAGCGGGGATGGGCGGCGAAGAATTCCCACAGCATTTCGGTAGCCATTGTCGGCCACTCATGGCCACCGTCATCGACGGTGACCAGCACGACACTGCGATTGTTCGCACAACCCGCCGTCGAAATAGTGACCAACCCGCTGGTCGTGACGGTCGGCGCAGCACATTGATCGACATTGCGCCAGAACGCATTCAAATCCTGAACCGACGGTCCGTCGATCCGCGAGGCGATGCCCGCGCCAGGCCCACCCGAGTAGCGCACCAGTGGATCGCCGGTGCCGTGGACATGCATGACCGACACCGGATGCGGCGATTGGCAGGGATCCAACTGCGTCCCCGAAACGGGGCCGATCGCGGCGAACGAACCGGTGTTGCACGCCAGCGTGTAGGACATGATTGCGCCGTTACTCATCCCAGTGGCATACACCCGCTTCGGATCCACGCCGACGTTTCGGCCGATCTCGTCCACCGCCGCGCTGATGAATGCGACGTCGTCGACACCATCGCGCGCGGACCGGCCGCAGCACCCGCCGCCGTTGGCATTCCAGGCTCGGTTCAGGCCGTTCGGGTAGGCCACGACAAACTTCTCCGAGTCAGCCAATTCATCCCAGTCGTAGGATCTTTCGGCCTGCTTCGCGCTGCCGAACCCGCCGTGCAGCATGACAACCAGCGGAGCCGAACGAGGCAATCCCGCCGGCCGGAAGAGCCGGTAGGTGCGGTCCACTCCGCCGACGTTGATCGTGTGGAAGGTAATGCCCGTGCCGAAGCCACCGGGCGGCGGTGCCCGGTGCGCACATCCGACCAGCACCAGGACCACACCCAGCACAGTGACCACGCGATGGACCACGGGTTAACAGTAAGCGTAGGATCGCCCCAGCGCGCCCCAACCGGCCGGGGAATCAGCCGTTGGCTTTTTCCCGCAGAAATGCGATGTCGTCTTTGCGACCTTCGTCGGCGGTTTCACAGATGACCGGCGCATCGGCGGCCTTGACCGCGGCCACCAGCAACTCCGGATCGATCTGTCCGGCGCCCAGGTTGGCGTGACGGTCACGACCAGATCCCGCCGCATCCCTGGAGTCGTTGCAGTGCACCAGGTCAATGCGACCGGTGATGGCCTTGATGCGGTCTACGGCATCCACCAGCTCCTCACCCGCCGCCCACGCGTGACAAGTGTCCAAACAAAAGCCGATACCCAGGTCGCCAATGACGTCCCAGAGCCTGGCGATGGTGTCGAAACGGCGAGCCATAGCGTGGTCACCGCCCGCGGTGTTCTCCAGGTACACCGGTACGTCGGTGTGCAGCTTGTCGAGCGCCTTACGCCAGCGCTGAAAGCCCTCGTCGAGCTCGCTGTCGTCGCCAACGTGGCCGCCGTGCACGATCACCGCCGCCGCACCGATGTCCGCCGCCGCATCACAGGTCTGTTGCAAGATCTTGCGCGACGGGATGCGCACCCGATTGTTCGCCGACGCGACATTGATCAAGTAAGGCGCGTGCACATAGATGGGCAGCGCCGCGGCTCTGAGCTGGGCGGCGTCTTCGCGCGGCTTGGGCGCTTTCCAACTCTGCGGATTGCCAAGGAAAATCTGCACTACGTCAGCGTCTTCGGCCTGCGCTGCGGCCAGCGGATCCTGTGGACTGACATGCGAACCGATGAGCACCAAGTCAGTCTAGCGACGCGTCGATGTCGACTTTGCCCTCCGCCGAAACATTGGAAATCGGTGCGGCAGCGCCGGTCGAAATCAGTGTGGGTCGACAGGGAGCGGGCGGGGGCGCGAGCACCGAAGTCAGGCCAACGTCGGCGGTGCCCACAGCACCTAGCGCACTGGTTTCGTCCGGCGTCGTCGGCTTACCTGACCTCGGCCCCGGATGCCGCTGCCGCCCATGAGCGCCTGCTCAAGCTCGGCGCAGGAGATGTTCGCTAGGGGGATAGGATGCCCGCGGGCCGCGCTTCGCCGACGCCCGTGAATTCGCTGGTGTTGTGGAGGATGAGGATTTGGCATCTCTTTCGGTCGGGCGCGGCATCGCCGACATCACCGGTGAGTCGGCCGACTGCGGCATGCTCGGCTACGGCAAGACCGATCAACGCACCGCCGGTATCCACCTCCGCTTGCGGTCACGAGCGTTCGTGTTTGACGACGGGAACGCGCGGTTGTTGCTGGTGGTGGCCGATCTGCCGATGCCGATGCGAAACGTCACCGATGAGGTGTTGCGCCGGTTGGCAGAAACATATGGCGACACCTACTCGCAGCGAAACACGCTGATAACCACGACGCACACCCATGCCGGGCCCGGCGGCTACTGCGGCCTGTTGCTATACAACTTGTCGACGAGCGGTTTTAGGCCGGCGACGTTTGCAGCGATCGTCGACGGAATCGTGGAATCGGTGGACCATGCCCACCGCGACCTGGCACCGGCCGAAGTGACGTTGTCGCATGGCGAATTGCACCAAGCAAGCATTAATCGCTCACCGTCGGCATTCGACCGCAACCCTGCCGCCGATCGGGCGTTCTTCCCGAACCGCATTGACCCCCAGACAACGCTGGTCGGTATCAATCGCGGTGATCACACCGTGGGCGCGATCCACTTTTTCGCCACCCACGGCACCAGCATGACCAACCACAACCGGCTCATCTCGGGAGACAACAAGGGCTTCGCCGCCTACCACTGGGAACGCGTTGTCGGGGGCGCGGACTACCTGGATGGTCAACCGGACATCGTCGCCGCCTTCGCGCAGACGAACCCCGGCGACATGAGCCCGCATGTCGACGGGCCCATCGCGGGCGACGCGGTATCGGAGCGCGAGTTGGAGAACACGCGCCAGATAGGTCTGTATCAGTTCGAGGATGCTGTTGAGCAGTTGCCCGGCGCAACGCCGATCGGCGCTGGCATCGATGCACGGTTCACCTATGTGAATCTCAGTTCCATCCACGTGCGTGGCGAATACACACCGGATGGTCAGGAGCACTGCACCGGCCGCCCCATGATCGCGGCCGCAACCATGGCGGGGACGGACGAGGGCGAAGGGTTCCGCGGCTTTCATCAGGGACGAAACCCATTCTGGGACAAATTATCCCATTCGATCTACCGCCTTGCACGCTCATTGCGCGCAGCGCAGGCTCCCAAAGGCATCGTGGTGCCCGCGCATGTGCTCAATCGGATCCATCCCTTTGTCGAGGAAATTGTTCCCGTACAACTGGTGCGGATCGGACGCTTGTACCTGATCGGCATCCCGGGCGAACCGACCATCGTTGCGGGACTTCGGCTGCGCCGCACGGTAGCGTCGATCGTCGGTGCCGAACTGGCCGACGTGCTCTGCGTGGGCTACAGCAACGCCTACATCCACTATGTGACCACGCCCGAAGAATACGTCGAGCAGCGCTACGAGGGCGGCAGCACGTTGTTCGGCCGATGGGAATTGCCCGCGCTGATGCAGACCGTGGCCGGGCTGGCCGAGGAGATGCGAGACGGACGTCCCGTCGCACAGGGCCGCCAGCCCAAGCACACCGAAGCGCTGAGCTGGTTGCGCGCCGCCCCGGCGGACACGGGCGAGTTCGGGGCGGTTGTCTCCGAGCCGGAGGCGGCCTACCGATCCGGTCAAAAGGTGTCGGCGACATTCGTCAGCGCGCTGCCGAACAACGATCTGCGCCGCGGCGGCACCTATCTGGAAGTGGTCCGCTACGACGGCGAGCGCTGGGCTCGAGTCGCCGACGACGGCGACTGGACCACGAGCTTCCGCTGGCAACGCGAGGGGCGATCCGGCTCGCGCGTCAGCATTTGCTGGGATATTCCCGGTGATGCCGCGCCGGGGCAGTACCGCATTGTCCACCACGGCACCGCACGTGACCAGGACGGCACGCTCAGGCCCTTCACCGCAACCAGTCGCGAGTTCACAATCGCCTGAGGCGGAGCCCACCTCCCTCGCGAGCAGACGCAGAATCGCATCGCGAGGGTCCCTCGCGTGCGATTCTGCGTCTGCTCGGCGGGCCAGCTAGCGGTAGTCGCTGTAGCCGTAGTCGTCCAGCGGAACGGCAGCACCGGTGGCCTGACCGAAGTCCGGGCTGTAGTACTGGTCCTCGTAGGACGGGATCGTGTAGGCGGCGGCGCGTGCCTCTTCGGTCGGCTGAACCTGGATGTTGCGGTAGCGGTTGATACCGGTACCGGCCGGGATCAGCTTCCCGATGATCACGTTCTCCTTCAAACCGTTGAGCTTGTCGCTGCGGCAGTTGATCGCCGCATCGGTCAACACTCGCGTGGTCTCCTGGAACGACGCCGCGGAGAGCCACGAGTCGGTGGCCAGCGACGCCTTGGTGATACCCATCAGCACAGGACGCCCGGCCGCGGGCTCGCCGCCCTCGGCCACCACCCGGCGATTCTCCGCCTCGAACTCCGCACGGTCGATCAGCGAGCCGGGCAGGAACTCCGTCGAGCCCGAGTCGATGATGGTGACCCGGCGCAGCATTTGGCGAACGATCACCTCGATGTGCTTGTCGTGGATCGACACACCCTGCGCCCGGTAGACTTCCTGGACCTCGCGGACCAAGTGGATCTGCACCTCGCGCGGGCCCTGAACGCGCAGCACCTCGTGCGGGTCGGCCGAGCCTTCCATCAGCTGCTGGCCCACCTCGACGTGGTCGCCGTCGGACAGCACCCGCTCGGAACCGTCCTCGTGCTTGAACACCCGCAGCCGTTGCCGCTTGGAGAGCTTGTCATAGACGACTTCCTCGCCGCCGTCGTCGGGGACGATGGTGATCTTGTAGAAGCGCTCCCCGTCCTCGAGACGAACCCGGCCGGTGACGTCGGCGATGGGCGCCTTGCCACGGGGAACCCGGGCCTCGAACAGCTCCTGCACACGCGGTAGACCGCCGGTGATGTCCTCACCGACACCGCCCTGGTGGAAGGTACGCATCGTCAGCTGCGTGCCGGGTTCACCGATGGACTGGGCGGCGACGATACCGACCGCCTCGCCGATGTCGACCAGCTTGCCGGTGGCCATTGAACGCCCGTAGCAGGTCGCACACACACCGGTGCCGGTGGTGCAGGTCAGCACCGAACGCACCTTGACCTGGGTGATACCGGCGGCCAGCAGGGCGTCGATCTCCGGGTCGCCCAGGTCCTCGCCGCGCGCGACGATGACGTTGCCGGCCTCGTCAACCGCGTCGGTGCCCAGGGTCCGCGCGTACGCCGAGGTTTCGATGTACGGGTCGCGGATCAGAGACACCGTGCCATCAAGCCCGGCCTGACGCTCGGCCAGCTCGACAAGGATGCCGCGTTCGGTCTCGCAATCGTGCTCACGCACGATGACGTCCTGGGACACGTCCACCAGACGGCGGGTCAGGTAACCCGAGTCGGCGGTACGCAACGCGGTGTCCGCCAGACCCTTTCGAGCGCCGTGAGTGTTGATGAAGTATTCCAGCACCGTCAGGCCCTCGCGGAACGAAGACTTGACCGGACGCGGTATGAACTCACCCTTCGGGTTGGTCACCAGACCCTTCATGCCGGCCAGCGTTCGAGTCTGGGTGAAGTTACCCGTGGCGCCCGAGTCGACGATCGTGATGATCGGGTTGTCGCTTGGGTAGTGCTCGCGCAGTGCCTGACCGACCTCGTCGGTGGCTTCCTTCCAGATCTCCACCAGCGCCTCGTTGCGCTCGTCGTGGTTCAAAGCGCCACGCTGGAACTGCTTTTCCACCTTGTCCGCGCGCTCCTCGTACTGGTCGAGGATCTCCTTCTTGCGCGGCGGTACCAACACGTCGGCCATCGAGACCGTGACACCGCTGCGGGTCGCCCAGTAGAACCCGGCGTCCTTGAGCTTGTCCACGGTCTGGGCGACCACAATCATCGGGTAGCGCTCGGCCAGGTCGTTGATGATCGACGCCTGGACCTTCTTGTGCATCTGCTTGTTGACAAAGGGGTAGCCCAGCGGCAGCAGCTCGTTGAACAGCACCCGACCCAACGTGGTCTCGGCCGTCCACGCATCGCCCGGCTGCCAGCCATTGTGGCCAAACAACGCGTCCTCGATCTCGGCCGGCGGCCGCAGCTGAGTCAAACGCACCTTGATCTTGGCCCGCACCGAGAGCACGCCGCGGTCAGCGGCCATGATGGCTTCGGCCGGCGACGAGTACGCACCGGTCTCCGCGCTGTCTTGGGCGGCCGGCTGGTATTCGCCTTTGTCCCCGTCGACCTCGGTGGTCAGGTAGTACAACCCGGTCACCATGTCCAGCCGCGGCATGGCCAGCGGGCGGCCCGATGCCGGCGACAAGATGTTGTTGGACGACAGCATCAGGATGCGCGCCTCGGCCTGCGCCTCCGCGCTCAGCGGCAGGTGCACCGCCATCTGGTCACCGTCGAAGTCGGCGTTGAATGCCTCACACACCAGCGGGTGCAGCTGAATCGCCTTGCCTTCCACCAGCATTGGTTCGAAGGCCTGAATGCCCAGCCGGTGCAGGGTCGGTGCACGGTTCAGCAGCACCGGGTGCTCGGCGATGACCTCCTCGAGCACGTCCCACACCTGCGGACGCTGTCGCTCCACCATTCGCTTGGCGCTCTTGATGTTCTGCGCGTGGTTGAGGTCGACCAGCCGCTTCATCACGAACGGCTTGAAGAGCTCCAGCGCCATCAGCTTGGGCAGGCCGCACTGGTGCAGCTTGAGCTGGGGACCGACCACGATGACCGAGCGGCCCGAGTAGTCGACACGCTTACCGAGCAGGTTCTGCCGGAACCGGCCCTGCTTGCCCTTGAGCAGATCCGATAGCGACTTGAGGGGCCGGTTACCCGGACCGGTAACCGGCCGACCGCGACGGCCGTTATCGAACAGCGCGTCCACCGACTCCTGCAGCATCCGCTTCTCGTTGTTGACGATGATCTCGGGGGCGCCGAGGTCGATCAGCCTCTTGAGTCGGTTATTGCGGTTGATCACGCGGCGGTACAGGTCATTCAAGTCCGACGTAGCGAACCGGCCGCCGTCGAGCTGCACCATCGGGCGCAGCTCCGGCGGAATCACCGGGACCGCGTCAAGCACCATGCCCATCGGTGAGTTGCCCGACTGCTGGAAGGCGGCGACTACCTTGAGACGCTTGAGCGCACGAAGCTTCTTCTGTCCCTTGCCGTTCCGGATCACATCGCGAAGCGAGTCGGCCTCGGCGTCGATGTCGAAGTTCTCGATAAGCTTCTGAATCGACTCGGCACCCATGGCGCCGGTGAAGTACTCGCCATACCGGTCGATCAGCTCGCGGTAGAGGTTCTCGTCGACGATCAGCTGCTTGGGCGCCAGCTTGGTGAACGTGCTCCAGATGTCCTCCAGCCGGTCCAACTCACGCTGGGCCCGGTCGCGGAGCTGACGCATCTCACGCTCACCGCCGTCACGCACCTTGCGCCGCGCGTCGGCCTTGGCACCCTCGGCCTCCAGCTCGGCCAGGTCGGCCTCCAGCTTTTGCGCACGCGCCTCCAGATCGGCGTCCCGCTGGTCCTCGACCGCCTTGCGTTCTACCATCATTTCGGCTTCGAGCGTGGACAGCTCGTTGTGCCGCATCTCGTCGTCGACCGAGGTGATCACATAGGCGGCGAAGTAGATGATCTTTTCCAGATCCTTCGGCGCCAGGTCCAGCAGGTAGCCGAGCCGGCTGGGCACTCCCTTGAAGTACCAGATGTGCGTGACGGGCGCGGCCAGCTCGATGTGGCCCATCCGCTCACGACGAACCTTGGCGCGGGTCACCTCCACGCCACAGCGCTCACAGATGATGCCCTTGAAGCGCACCCGCTTGTACTTGCCGCAGTAGCACTCCCAGTCGCGAGTCGGTCCGAAGATCTTCTCGCAGAACAGGCCGTCCTTTTCCGGCTTCAGCGTCCGGTAGTTGATCGTCTCCGGCTTCTTGACCTCGCCGTAGGACCATTGCCTGATGTCCTCCGCGGTGGCGAGGCCGATACGGAGTTCATCGAAGAAGTTGACGTCGAGCACGTAACTCCCTTTCCCCTTGCGGGTTTAGTGACTAAACCTAATAAGGACAGATCTATGCGAGATCCTCAACTGAGGCGGACTCGTTGCGGGACAAGTTGATTCCCAAGTTGGCCGCGGCCCGCTCCAGGTCTTCGTCCTCACCTTCGCGCAACTCAATCGCCGCACCGTCACTCGACAGCACCTCGACATTGAGACACAGCGACTGCAGTTCCTTGAGGAGCACCTTGAACGACTCGGGGATGCCCGGCTCCGGGATGTTCTCGCCCTTGACGATCGCCTCGTACACCTTGACCCGCCCGACCGTGTCGTCGGACTTGATGGTCAACAACTCCTGCAGCGTGTAGGCGGCGCCGTAGGCCTGCATGGCCCAGCACTCCATCTCGCCGAACCGCTGACCACCGAACTGCGCCTTACCGCCCAGCGGCTGCTGGGTGATCATCGAGTACGGGCCGGTGGACCGCGCGTGGATCTTGTCGTCCACCAGGTGGTGCAGCTTCATGATGTACATGTAGCCCACCGTCACCGGGTACGGGAACGGCTCACCGCTGCGCCCGTCGAACAGCATGGCCTTGCCGTCACCGTTGACCATCACCTCGCGGTCGCGGTTGGGCAGCGTGCAGGACAACAGCCCTTGCAGTTCGGCCTCCTGGGCACCGTCGAACACCGGGGTCGACACGATGCTGTCCGGTTCGGCCGAAAGCAGGCTGTCCGGCAGCCTGCCGGCCCACTCCGGGACGCCGTTGGCGGTGTCGATCTTCCACCCGGACTTGGCCACCCAGCCGAGGTGCGTTTCCAGGATCTGCCCGATGTTCATCCGTCGCGGCACACCGTGGGTGTTCAGGATGATGTCCACCGGGGTCCCATCCGGTAGGAACGGCATGTCCTCGACCGGCAGGATCTTGCCGATCACGCCCTTGTTGCCGTGGCGGCCGGCCAGCTTGTCACCGTCGGAGATCTTTCGCTTCTGGGCCACGTAAACGCGGACCAGCTCGTTGACGCCGGCGGGCAGTTCATCGTCGTCGTCCCGAGAGAACACCCGAATCCCGATCACCTTGCCGGATTCGCCGTGCGGCACCTTGAGCGAGGTGTCGCGAACCTCGCGGGCCTTCTCACCGAAGATCGCGCGCAGCAGCCGCTCCTCCGGGGTCAGCTCGGTCTCCCCCTTCGGGGTGACCTTGCCGACCAGGATGTCGCCGTCGCGGACCTCGGCACCGATGCGCACGATGCCACGCTCGTCCAGGTCGGCGAGCACCTCGTCGGAGACGTTGGGGATGTCCCGGGTGATCTCCTCGGCACCCAGCTTGGTGTCGCGGGCGTCGATTTCGTGCTCCTCGATGTGGATCGAGGTGAGCACGTCCTCTTCAACGAGGCGGTTTGACAGGATGATGGCGTCCTCGTAGTTGTGCCCCTCCCACGGCATGATGGCCACCAGCAGGTTCTTGCCCAGCGCCATCTCACCGTTTTGGGTACAAGGACCGTCGGCAATCACCTGGCCGGCCTCGACGCGCTCTCCGGTGTCCACGATCGGAGATTGATTGGCGCAGGTGCCGTGGTTGGACCGGGCGAACTTGCGCATCCGGTAGGTGTGCCGGGTGCCGTCGTCGGCCATCACGGTGATGTAGTCGGCCGAAACCTCCTCGATCACCCCGGACTTCTCGGCGACAACGACATCGCCGGCGTCGATCGCCGCGCGCAGCTCCATGCCGGTGCCCACCAGCGGCGCCTCGCTGCGCACCAGCGGAACCGCCTGGCGCTGCATGTTGGCGCCCATCAGGGCACGGTTGGCGTCATCGTGCTCGAGGAACGGAATCATCGCGGTGGCCACCGACACCATCTGGCGCGGCGAGACGTCCATGTAGTCCACCTCGGACGACGGCACGTACTCCACCTCGCCCGCCTTGCGGCGCACCAGCACGCGCGGCTCGACGAAACGACGCTCGGCATTGATCGGCGAGTTGGCCTGCGCCACGACGTGGCGGTCCTCCTCGTCGGCGGTCAGGTAGTGGATCTCATCGGAAACCACACCATCGATCACCTTGCGGTACGGCGTCTCGATGAACCCGAACGGGTTGACCCGGGCATACACCGACAACGAGCCGATCAGACCGATGTTGGGACCCTCCGGGGTCTCGATCGGACACATCCGGCCGTAATGCGACGGGTGCACGTCGCGGACCTCCAGGCCGGCGCGCTCACGGGACAGACCACCAGGGCCCAGCGCCGAGAGCCGGCGCTTGTGGGTCAGCCCCGACAGCGGGTTGTTCTGGTCCATGAACTGCGACAGCTGGCTGGTGCCGAAGAACTCCTTGATCGCGGCGACCACCGGCCGGATGTTGATCAACGTCTGCGGCGTGATGGCCTCGACGTCCTGCGTGGTCATCCGCTCCCGAACGACCCGCTCCATCCTGGACATGCCGACCCGGATCTGGTTCTGGATCAGCTCGCCGACCGTGCGCAGCCGGCGGTTGCCGAAGTGGTCGATGTCGTCGGTTTCCACCGGCACCTCGGTGCCGCCCGGCACGGTCATGGTCGGCTGACCCTCATGCAGGCGCACCAGGTACTCGATGGTGGCGACGACGTCTTCCTCGGTCAGCGTGGTGGTGGTGACCGGGTTCGTCGAATCCTTCCCGTTCAGGCCCAACTTTTTGTTGACCTTGTAGCGACCCACGCGGGCCAGGTCGTAGCGCTTTTCCTTGAAGAACAGGTTCTCCAGCAGCGTTTGCGCCGACTCCTTGGTCGGCGGCTCGCCCGGACGCAGCTTGCGGTAGATGTCCAGCAAGGCCTCATCGGTGCCTGCGGTGTTGTCCTTCTCCAGCGTCCCCATCATGATCTCGGAGAAGCCGAACCGCTCGTGGATCTGCTCAGTGGTCCAGCCCAGAGCCTTGAGCAGCACGGTGACCGGCTGGCGTCGCTTGCGGTCGATGCGTACACCCACCGTGTCGCGCTTGTCGACGTCGAACTCCAACCAGGCGCCGCGGCTGGGGATCACCTTCACACTGTGCAGCAGCTTGTCGGTGGACTTGTCGATCGTCTCGTCAAAGTAGACACCGGGCGACCGCACGAGCTGGCTGACCACAACCCGCTCGGTCCCGTTGATGATGAACGTGCCCTTCTCGGTCATCATCGGGAAGTCACCCATGAACACCGTCTGGCTCTTGATCTCGCCGGTGTTGTTGTTGATGAACTCAGCCGTGACGAATAGCGGGGCCGCGTACGTCATGTCCTTGTCTTTGCACTCGTCGACCGGCGCCTTGACGTCGTCAAAGCGGGGGTCCGAGAACGACAGCGACATCGAGCCGGAGAAGTCCTCGATCGGCGAAAGCTCGTAGAGCACCTCTTCGAGCCCGCCAACGGGCTTTGCGTCGCCGCGATGAGCCGCGGAATCGCGCCAGCGCTGCGAACCGATCAGCCACTCAAACGAATCGGTCTGCACGTCAAGCAGCCCCGGAACCTCGAGCGGTTCGCGGAGCTTGGCGAACGAAACCCGGTTAGGAGCTCCGGGCACGGAGCTGTTTGAAGAACTTTGCGGGCGACTCTGACTGGTACTAACGTCTGTATTGCTTTGGCGGAAATCAGCCAAGATGCGTCCTTCCAGCACCTCGTGCGACTAACGAGAGCCGGTCCCCACCGGGCCTGTTCGCCGCAGATAATTGTGTCGGTTTGGCCGGCGGACGAACTGTCCGGATCTCACGCACGCAACCGAACAGCTGAGCCATGTACTCAGCTCAGGCTAAAGACCACAGTGTCAAGTGGCGGGTGAGGTGGGCAGGAAGTAGCCAGCGCAACGTCCAACACTAGCGCAGGACGGCGCATTCCTCAAATGGCCGCACATTCTCGTCCCAAGGTATCGACGCTGGCTGGCAATCTCGACTTCCCATGGACACGTACAGACACATGCTGCCCAACAGATTGACCCGTTTACGCCCCGCCGTCAAGGGGCACGGGCTGCAAGTTACGCCGAGTTAGCAGCAACTCACCGAGTGATGGCACTCTACGAGGCACTTCGGGCGATTGCCCCACCACGCAGGCCCACCGCAAGCGCCCATCAGCTGCCTGGCTGCACTCAGAATTCGTGTGACTGGTACTTATGAGTTCCCTCGAGATCGTCGAGAATCGCCACCTGAGCCTCCTTCGGCAGGGTGTGCAACATCTCGCGAACCCGAGCCTGACGCCGGGCGACCGCTTTGCGCTCCGGCATGCCTGGCGTCGCAACGATCTGCGGGGGCACGCCCTCGATTTCCTCGGTGCCGCCCGCGTGGTGACCGGCATCGAGCAGGGCCTGCTCTTCGGCCATGGTGGCTTCGTCCTTCTCCTCGGACATCCCGATCGGTCCGATCCGGCGGCCATTGAGAAACTGCCGCACGACCGGCTCGTCGCTGGTCAGCAGCACCTCACGCGGGCCGAACATCACCAGGTGCTTGCGGAACAACATGCCCATGTTGTCCGGCACGGTGCGGGCGATGTTGATGTTGTGAGTCACGATCAGGATGGTGGCGTCGATCTGGGCATTGATGTCCATGATCAGCTGGCTCAGGTAGGCGGTACGGACCGGGTCAAGACCGGAGTCGGGCTCGTCGCACAGGATGATCTGCGGGTCCAGGACCAGCGCACGGGCCAAGCCGGCACGCTTACGCATACCACCGGAGATCTCGCCTGGGAATTTCTTCTCGTCCCCGGTGAGGCCGACCATGGCCAGCTTCTCCATGACGATGTCCCGGATTTCGCTTTCCTTCTTCTTGGTGTGCTCACGCAGCGGAAACGCGGTGTTGTCGTAGAGATTCATCGAGCCGAACAGGGCACCGTCCTGGAACAGCACGCCGAACAACGTCCGGATTTCGTAGAGCTCCTTGGCCGAACATTCGATGATGTCCGTACCGTCGATGACGATCGAGCCACGCTCTGGCCGAAGCAAACCGATCAGAGACTTCAAAAACACCGACTTACCGGTACCCGAGGGACCAAGCAACACGCTGACTTCCCCGGCGGGGATCGTTAGCGTGACGTCTTCCCAAATCCTCGAGGAGCCGAAGGACTTTGTAAGTCCGTTGACCTCGATAGCGACGCCCATGGGAAATCCTTCCGATGCTGATGCCCGCGACCTGCCGATTTATGTGGCTTGAGTCACTGTAGCGCACCGCTAGGGCGCGACATCAGGGTTGGACAGATAACAAATCTCCCTCCAGTCCCATCAGGCGGTGGCCGACCAGTTGCCATGGAAGCCCAGCGGTACCCGCTGCGGCAGGTGCACCGACGCCATCGGCTCCAGTGTCGCAGCGTCCAGCAACACCAGCTGGCCTTCGCCACGGGCGCGGTGATACCCGTAGCCCATGAGGATTCCGTCGTCCTCGGCGGCAGCCGTCGGGTTGGGCACAAAGGACATCTCGCCGATCAGCAGAGCGGGATCCAATGGAGCGACGTCGCATGACCCGGTCGCGTAGTCGTGCTTGTACAGCGATGTCGACATCTCGGTCGCGTCGCTGGCAAGATAGCCGCCGTCCACACCGAGCGTGTAGCCAAACCGATGCCGGCCACCGAGCAGAGTCTCGTTAATCCGGGGAAACTCCTGCGCTCGATCGTCGCGCCGTTCGGTGGCGACGACGCCGGTGGTCAGGTTGATGGTCCAACGGTCCAGCGCGGGGCGGGTATCCCCGGGGCCGCGTCGGTCCCGGTCGAACATCCGCGAATAGCGCACCACGTCAAGGATCAGGATCTCCTCCTCGTCCCGAATCTCGGAGTACGCGTTCAGCGGGTGATAGACGTAGCAAGGTTCGATGTCGAACCACCGCACTGGAGGCTTGCCGCCGACGTCGTCGGTATCCCGGGACATAACGCCGATGCGGGCCGGGTAGTGGGGGTTCCAGGCATAGGGCAGGCGGTGCGACGGCTTCGGGTTACTGTTCATCATCATCGCGATTGGACCGGGAACCCGGACACGTCCGATCAACGACTGCATCACCAGCCGCGCGGGCACCCCCAGCCAGCGCGGCGTGCGCACCGGCAACACCTGGGCGCTGTCGAAGGTCACCGGCAAGTCGTAGATCACCACGTACTTGTCGGTCAGCGAGAAGTCGTGCATCATCGGCGACCCGGCCACCTCGATGTCGACGGTGCGTCGGGCCCGCCCCTGGGGATCGATCACCGAGTACTGCACCCTGGGGCCACGGGTAAACGCGTAGGACACGGCGTGCAGTTCACCGGTCGCCGGATCGCGGTGCGGGTGGGCGGTATAGCCACCGGTTAGGGTGCCGTCGAAGTCGCAGGTCCCGACGGTGTCGAGTTCTTCGGTGAGTTCATAGTTGGCCACACCACCCTCCACCAGAGCCAGGGTGCGACCGGCATGTGTCAACACATTGGTGTTGGCACCCAGGGCCAACATGCCCGCCTTGGGATCAAGCCGGGCCGGCGGCGACTCGCCGAGTGCGGCGCTCACCGACTTGGTGCGCACCCAGCGGTTGCGGTACCAGCGGGCCTGCCCGTCCTGTAGAGCGACCCCGTGCACCATCCCGTCGCCGCTGAACCAGTGATAGGTGGCGGGATCCACCTCGGCGACCGGATTCGGCCCATTACGCAGATAGCGTCCGTTGAGATGCTCCGGGATGTGCCCGCTGACCTTGAGGTCCGTCGCGGTCACTTCCGCACGCACCGGCGCCAGGAAGCCTTCCAGGTACGGGTTGGGGGATTTGGCGGTTCGCATCGTTGTCACGGCTGAACTCCTATAACATTGTTATTTCAGCGTTATTGGAACGGTACGCCGCCGATGAGAAGATGGCAATAATGATGGGCGAGATGACTACGCAGGCCCAACCCAGCGTGCCCGGTGCCCGCAATGTTCGCGACGAGCTGGTGGGTGCCGCCGTCGCCCTGCTCAATGAGGACGGGCCCGACGCCTTGCAAACACGCAAGGTCGCTGCAGCGGCGGGGACCTCCACGATGGCGGTTTACACCCATTTCGGCGGAATGCGAGAACTTATCGCCGCCGTCGCCGAGGAGGGGCTACGGCAGTTCGACGTCGCGCTGACGGTGCCGCAGACCGATGATCCCGTGGCCGATCTGGTGGCTACCGGTGTCGCCTATCGCGGTTATGCCATCCAACGTCCGCACATGTATCGACTGATGTTCGGCAGTACCAGCGCGCACGGCATCAACGCACCGGCGGAAAATGTCCTGACGCTGACAATCGCCGAGATCGAGCAGGACTACCCCAGCTTCGCGCACGTGGTGCGGGGGGTGCATCGATCCATGACGGCTGGTCGACTCACCGTCGGTGCGCCGGGCGACGGAACTCGTGGGGCGACCTCCGACGCGGAGATTGTGGCCACCGCAGCGCAGTTCTGGGCGTTGATTCACGGGTTTGTCATGCTCGAGCTGGCCGGCTTCTTCGGTCAGGAGGGCGCGGCCATCGAACCGGTGCTGGCCTCGATGACCACGAACCTCCTGGTCGCTTTGGGTGATTCACCCGAGCGGGCAACGCGGTCACAACAGTCGGCGCTCGGCGCGCGCTGAGTACGCAAAAACCCCCGGGTGCCGCAGTCGGTCCCGGGGGTTTTGCGTTTGATCGGCTGCAGAAGCTACTTGACGGAGACGGTGGCGCCGGCGGCCTCCAGCTTGGTCTTGGCCTCGTCGGCGGCCTCCTTGGCGACCTTCTCCAGCAGCGGCTTGGGCGCGCCGTCAACCAGGTCCTTGGCCTCCTTGAGGCCCAGGCCGGAGACGATCTCGCGGACCACCTTGATAACGCCGATTTTCTTGTCACCGGCGGCCTCAAGAATGACGTCGAACTCGGACTGCTCCTCGGCGGCCTCAGCGGCAGCGCCCGCCGGGGCAGCGCCCGCCGCGGCGACGGCGACCGGAGCGGCCGCGGTGACCTCAAAGGTCTCCTCGAACTTCTTGACGAAATCGGACAGCTCCAACAGCGTCATTTCTTTGAACGCGTCGAGCAGGTCGTCGGTCGAGATCTTGGACATGTTGTGGGTCCTTCCTAATTTCGGGTTTTTGGGGTTCTAGGGGTTTGGGGCTTCTCGGGCGCTGGTGCTATCCGGCTTCCACCGGTGACTCGCTGGTGGTTGCCTGTGCGGCCGGGGCGGGCTCGGCGGCCTTCTTCTCCTGCAGGGCCGCGGCCAACCGAGCGAACTGCGACGCGGGAGCGTTGAACAGCCCGGCGGCCTTGGCGAGATTGCCCTTCATCGCGCCGGCCAACTTGGCCAGTAGGACCTCGCGAGACTCCAGGTCGGCGATGCGCTCGACTTCGGCGACGCTCAAGGCGTGACCGTCCATGTAGCCGCCCTTGATGACCAGCGCCTTGTTGTCCTTGGCGAAGGTCTTCAGCGCTTTGGCCACGTCGACCGCTTCACCTTTGACGAACGCGATCGCCGTCGGACCGATGAAGAGCTCGTCGAGGCCCTCCACACCGGCCTCGGCGGCCGCGCGCTTGATCAGTGTGTTCTTGGCCACGGCGTAGGTGGCCGATGCCCCCAACGACCTGCGCAACTCGGCCAGGTTGGCCACCGTCAAACCGCGGTACTCGGTGATGACAGTCGCGGTCGAGGCCTTGAACTGCTCGGTGATATCGGCGACGGCGGTGGCCTTGTCAGCCTTGGCCATGCATGCCTCCTGAGGTGGACGTCGGTGTGACTTGTCGTCGGCGATCACCTCAGAACGGTGCTGAACGCCGCAGGAAACGACGAACGCCCCGACGCAGGAAGCGGTCGGGGCGTGAAAATACGCCGGCACATGCCGGCGATAGTGCCTCGTCCTCCTGCGTGGGCCGCCGGGAATTCCCGGACCTTCAACCGATTACTCGGTGACCGACGGTCTTCGGTGGATCGGCAACCACAATAGCGTGGCCCGTTCGATCAGCCAAAACGCGCGCCACAAAGTCCACGATTTTGGCTTTCTCGCGTCATTTCGTGTCATCTCATGTACGCCGACGGCCACCATCGACCACGGGCCAGCCACTGAAACGGTCCATGCGCATACCTTGGACCGCACGGTAGGACCATGTCGGCCAGCCCGTGAACTCAGGGGTGGCCGCCGTCCCCGCCGTGGCCACCGACGCCTCCGGTGCGGCTCACCGCGGCGACGCCGTCCACCCCGGGCTGGCCGAGGTAGTCCACCCCATCGATAGTTGCGATACCGCCGTCGCCACCACGACCACCGTCGCCGCCCCAACCCGACCCTGAACCTCGGCCGCCGGAGCCGCCTTGGCCACCGGAGCCAGCCGTGCCGCCGTAACTGTGGCCGCCGTTACCGCCATTACCGCCGTTACCGGCCACCGGCAGGCCGGAGGGCAAGGGGCTCTGTCCGCCGGTACCGCCATTCCCGCCGTTACCGGCGTTGTAACCGATACCGCCGTGACCCCCGTTGCCACCGTCACCGGGCACCGCACCCAAACCGCCGGGGTTACCTCCGCCGCCGGTGCCGCCGTGGCCGCCGTTGCCGCCGTTGCCTCTGATCCCGCTCTCACCCTGGGCGGCTCTGGTGAAACCGTCGCCGCTGAGGCCACCGGTACCACCGAAACCACCCACGCCGCCGTCGCCACCATGCCCACCATTTCCACCAGGTTGGCCGGCGCTGAAACCGCGGCCATTGGCGCCCGGACCTCCGTTACCGCCCCGAGCACCGTCACCACCGTCGCCACCGGCTCCGCCAACACCGCCGACTCCGTCGGCGCCGTTGTGGAATCCCTCCGCATAGGCGTGCCCGCCGGCGCCGCCGGCGCCGCCACCGCCACCGTTGCCGGCGTGGCCGCCCCTGCCGCCCGCACCGCCGTTTTCACCGTTAACGGTGGTAGGGGTCGCCCCAGCACGCCCGTCACCGCCATCACCACCATCACCGCCGATGCCGCCGACCCCGCCGCCACCACCGTTACCGCCGTGGACACCGCCATCACCGCCGACACCACCCGCGCCACCTCGTCCGGCATCCCCACCAGGGTTCCCGTGCCCACCCGCGTTTTGACCCGAGAAACCTCGGCCGCCGTCCCCGCCATTGCCGCCGGCGCCGCCGAACCCGCCGTTGCCGTAGGCCCCGCCATCGCCACCTCGGCCGCCATCACCGCCGTCGGTACCCGCAACGCCGGAGGCGCCGTTCGCGCCGCTACCCCCGTTTCCTCCCCTACCACCGTCACCGCCGCTGGTCGGGCTGAACCCGTCGTCGCCGCGCGCGCCCGTAGTACCGCCGTTGCCGGCGGCACCGCCCCGGCCGCCGACACCCGGGTCACCGCCATGTCCGCCGTCACCGCCGGCCGCACCCGAGCGCGGCGCGGCGTTGGCACCGTCGCCGCCGTCACCGGCAAGCCCAGCGTCTCCGCCGTCGCCGCCGTCACCGCCGGCACCGCGGGTGCCATCGGCGTATCCGGTGGCCCGCGCCTGGCCGCCCAGCCCACCGTCGCCGCCGTCCCCGCCTGCGCCACCGTTGCCGCCGCTACCGCCGTCCTGCCCGTGGATGTTCCCGCCCGACACCCCATCGGTCCCTGATTGGGCGTCGCCACCGGTACCGCCGGACCCGCCGGTACCGCCATTACCGCCGGCACCTCCGTGACCGCCCAGAGCCCCGCCCAGACCGCCGTCCCCACCGTGGCCACCAGCGCCGCCGCGCTGGCCGGGCGTGCCGGTAGCGCCCGGCGTGCGCCCGTCCACCCCGTCGCGTCCCGAACCACCGGCGCCGCCGTCACCACCGTTACCGCCATTGCCGTAGTCCCCGGCATTCCCACCGGCTCCACCCCTCCCGCCCCCGGCCGAGGCCCCGCCGGTGCCGCCATCGCCGCCGTTACCGCCGTCGCCGTGGAGTCCGCCGTTACCACCGGCCCCACCACGCCCACCGGTAAAGAGCTCCAGGGTGCTATCGGCGCCGCGGCCGCCGTCACCGCCGTCGCCACCAGCCGGCCGGGCACCCTCCGCGCCGTGCACACCCTGCACAGAACCGGTCCCGCCGGCACCACCGATTCCACCCAGCCCCGGATTACCGCCATCGCCGCCAGCACCGCCGACGCCGGTGCCGCCGGCGAACGTGCCGGCGGCACCATTTCCGCCATCACCGGCGACCCCGCCGGTCCCACCGGCGCCACCGGCACCGCCGGCACCTTGCTGCCCCAGGAAGCCGATCAGACTGCCCTTACCGCCGGCACCGCCCAACCCGCCGGCACCGCCGGCACCGCCATCGCCGCCGCGGTCCCCGGCATTGCCCAACGCGACCGCGTCCGCACCGTCGCCGCCGGCACCACCAGCTCCACCAACACCGCCATCGCCGCCGACGCCACCGAAACCAACCAACCAGCCACCCCGGCCGCCGGCTCCACCGTCACCGGCGTGACCACCGCCGCCGCCGGGGGCACCAACACCAGCGGCGACACCACTGCCACCACCCCCGCCCGCCCCACCGGCCCCGCCGGCCCCCAACATCCCGGCGGCACCGCCGACACCGCCATGTCCGCCATTTCCGCCCACACTGCCCACCCCGCCGGCTCCGCCCACCCCGCCGGCCCCGTACACCAGCCCGCCCTGGCCACCGGCCCCTCCGCCACCGCCGCTCAAGGCGCCCTGCCCGCCCGCCCCGCCGGCACCACCATTGCCATACAGCCACCCGCCCTGGCCACCGACGCCACCCGCGGCACCCACGCCCGACACACCGCTGATCCCGCCAGGGCCACCAGCCCCCCCGTGGCCGAACATCCCTGCCGGCCCACCGGCACCGCCGGCCTGACCAACCCCACCCGAACCGCCATTGCCGCCGCTACCCCACAACAACCCACCAGCCCCGCCGGCCTGCCCAGTGCCCGGCGCCCCATTGGTGCCGTTTCCGATCAACGCCCGCCCGAACAACGCCTCGGTGGGTGTATTCACGACCTCCCACAAGCCCCGTTCCACGGTCTGCAACGGCGACATGGCCGCAGCGCTGCCCACCTCGGTGCCGATATAAGCGCCGGCACCAGCGATCAATGTCTGCACAAACCGCTCACCGAACCCGGCCACCTGGGCACTAACCGCCTGATACTGCTGCGCGTAGGCACCGAACAACGCCGCAATCGCCGCCGACACCTCATCCGCGGCCGCCGCCACCACCGTCGTCGACCCCGCCGCCGCCGCGCTGGCCGCCGCGACCGCCGACCCCACAGCGGTCACTTCGGACGCCGCCGCGGCCACCAACTCCGGTGCCACACTGACAAATGACATGACCCACCACCTTTCAACCGTGTTTGGAGAAAAGTTCCAGGCCAAGATGAACTCCGATCGACAAAGCGATGACGTGCCAAAAAGTTGAAAAACGTTCCACCCGAAGCCAATCCGGGAACGTCTCAGCTCGACAGCCGGACCTGCGGCGTCGGGAACAAGGAGCCGCTGTTTGCGTCTCACCGTGATAACGGTGGCGTGCCCTACTTTTGCCGGCACATCGAGAGCGCCCCGCATTTGTCCGCCGGAAATCCCGCCCGAATCAACTGAATCTCACGACAAGGCGCTACCTCAGTGAGCCTTGGATGCCTAGCTCAGCCGCGCGAGCCGGGCGGCGCCGACCAGCCCGGCCTCGCCCCCGAGCTCGGCGGGCACCACCCGCAGCCCGGCCAGAAAATCCAGCCGCGCGTAGTCGCCCAACGCCCGCCGAAGCGGGTCGAACAGCAGGTGCCCAGATTTGGCCACACCCCCACCGACGACCACCAGGTCTAGGTCACACACCGCGCCCACCGAGGCGATCATCGCGGCCAACGCGGTAGCACCGCGATGAAATGCCCGCAGCGCCAGCTCATCTCCGGCCGCGGCCGCAACGGCCAGCTCTCTGGCGCCGTGGCCGGGCGGCGCCGACCAGCCATACGCTCGCGCCCATCGCACCATCGACGGGCCCGACGCGATGGTCTCCACGCAGCCACGCCCGCCACACGAGCACGCCAACCCGTCTTGTTCCACCACCAGGTGACCGACGTGACCGGCATTTCCGGTACGGCCGGCATACGGCATGCCGTCGAGCACCAGTCCCCCGCCGATCCCGGTCGACACCACCATGCCCAACAGGAAACGCGCGTCCCGGCCAGCTCCGAGCCAATGCTCGCCGAGCGCCATGCACACACCATCGCCACCCAGCTTTACCGGCACCCCCGGCACCGCGGCGGCGACCCGGTCCCGCAGCGGGAAGCCACGCCAGGACGGGATGTTGATTGGGCCGACAGCTCCGCTATCACGATCGACGGGGCCGGCCGATGCGATGCCCACCGCATTCACTGCGCCGCCGGCCACGCTGAGCGCCTCGTCGATCTTCTCCGCGACCGCGGCCCAGACCTCCTCGGCTCCGCCGGCCGGGGTAGCGCACTGGGCGCTGTGCACCAGGGTGCCGACGGAATCGACCAGGCCCGCGGCGATCTTGGTGCCGCCGATGTCGAGACAGAGGGTCAGCATGGGCGGATCAATGCCGGTGGGTGTTATCGGGTTGGCGCGGGTCGCCGGGATGCTCATAGCCCGGGGCCAGCTCGACCAGCGCGGCCCGCCGCGCATCCAGCCAGACCCGGAATGCACGGCGCCGCGCGGCGCTCAGCAGCAGCTCGGCGATCGCCCGCCGGACCTGCTCCAATGGCGGACCGGCAACCGCCGGCCTGCGCCACCCGTGCCGGTCGGGCGTCGGCGCGGCGAAGCGAAGCGGGTTGCGGATGTGGTAGTCGGCCACGTCGTCGTCGGTGACCGTGACCTCGGCGGTGACGTCGGCGAATAGCGCCCGCGCCCGCGGATCGGTCAAAGCGGCCGCGGCGATGCTGCCGATCTCCAGCCGCGACGTCACATCGGGCAGCAATTCCGCCTCGGTCGCAACGCTGCACTCGGTCAGGCCGCGCGCGGCCACCTCGGCATCAATCACCCGCTCGGTCACGATCAGTTGGGTGAGCCAACGGCGCAGCTGCCGGCCCTCGCTAGTACCGCGCGCCGGCAGCGCGGCAGCGCGCGGACCGTTGCGCAGCCGCGCTTCGCGCGCGTCGACGTCATCGACGCGGACTTGGGCACCGGCAACCGTCGCGACTAGTTCGACGTTCATGTCACGGTCACTTTCACCGCGGGCGCATAGAGCAGCCGACCCGCGCAGCCGATCCGGACCAACGCCCACCACTGCCCAGATGGCTGCCAAGGCGGCGGCGTCACGTCGAAAACGACTTCGGCGGTGCCGCACGCCGGCAAGATCGCGCCGAGCACGGCCGGGCCGATCCACTCCCAGGTTCCCCACGGGCTGATCAGATGGGCTTCCAGCGCCAAGTCGGCGCGGGCATGGGTACCGACGGTGACGATCAGGCGGGCCGAATCGCCGGGTTCGAGCTCGACGTCGGTCGGCCACCCGCTGAGATACACCAACCGATCCTCCTGAGCACCGCTCCCCGCGTCACCCACGGCCACCACACAGACGTCCTCGACCACCTGGCGCCAGGCCGGCGGCACCGCCTCCCCGCTGACCCGTAGTTGGGCCCGAACCGGATAAAGCCCCGGCGACGTACGGGCCGGCAGCGTCAACGCAACGTCTGCCTCCAGGTGTCCGCCGCTGCACAACGTGAACGGCAACTCGGCGGGCGCGGCCGACCAGCCATCCGGACACACCACCGTCACCTCGCCGCCCAGCGCGCGATCGCTGCAGTCGCTGGCCGCGGTCAGGCGCAAGACCACCTCGCTGCCCGGCTCAGCGGTCATCGATTGCGGGTGCAGGTGCGCGACGGCCGGCAGCCCGCCGAGTGCGGCGGGACCGCGGTTGTGCAGCCAATAACGAGCGTAGAGCGGCTGGGCGGGCTCAGCGTGGGGTCCCAGCGCACCTACGTCCACCGCCAGCATCGGGGGTATCTCGAGCCGCGCCAGCACGGTGCCGACCTGGCACCCGTGCAGTTCGATCGGTAGTTTGCACCGTTTCGGCTTTTCCAATAGGTCGGCGAGTTCGGGGGCACGCACCATCCCCAGGTCAGAGCCGATGACGACGCGAGCGCTGGCCCCGGTCGTCTCCACCAGCCGCAACGCCACCGCGGCAGGGTCGACCGGCTCCGCGCTGCCGCTCACCAACGGGTTTCCCGCCGCTTTGAGCGCTCCCAGGTGCACCGAGTCGGCGGGCTCGACACGCAGCAGCGAGCCGACCGGCGACAGTTTCCGCTGCCCGTTGTGCTGCCCCGTTCCGGGGCTCACCGAGAGCAGTGGATGGGAGAACTGTGCGCTGCGGACCGAGATCTCGGCAGCGCGCCAATCACCGTTGGCGCAGACCAATGCGTAGTCGAAGTCGTGTGTCCAGTGCTGGAGTTGGAAGTTCGAGCCGTCCGGCGCGGTGCGGCGAGGTTCGTCGATCCAGACACCGGACGGCCAACCGGTACAGGACCGCATCAGCGCGGTATGCAGGGTGCCGTCGGCGTCGACGGCAAAGCTCGGCACGCCACGGTTGAACATCGCGACCGTACGAGCCTCGAATTGTTCCATTTCCGACGGGGCGCGTTGGCTGACCACGATCTCCGCGTCCGCGAGGTCGGCTGCCAGCGAAGCGATCTCGGCACGCAGGCTCTGGTCGTCGACGCCGTCAATTACCAGCACCGGCAACGCATGCGGTGGACGCAGGTCGGCCCCGGGCACCCAGGCCGCGGCCAGCGGCCGAAACGCCCTGCCCGCTGGCACCCACACCCTGGCGCGGCCGGTCTGCGCCAGCTGTCGCTCGAGTTCGGCGAGGTATGTCGGGTCGGCGGCGGTTAGCACCGCCTTGGTGAACGCGTTGCGAAACGGCCCGCCCAGCGTGATCCGGGTGTCCGGCAGATTGGAATCGACCTCAAGGTTGCCGTAGCGCGGCTTGTCGGCGCCGCTGCAGGTGGCCGTGACGCCCGCGCGGACCAGGGCAACCATCAGCTCGCGCGCCAGCGGGCCTGACATGCTTTCCGCGGGCGACACCACCTCGGCCACCGACACTGCCCGCACCCCGTCACCGACGCGGACCCGTGCGGCCGAAGACAGCCCGAACCAGCTATAGGCCGGATTGTCCAGCGTCCACAAATGCTCCGCGGTGTCCACCGAGCGAGGTCTCGAACCACCGGAGGCGTGCAGCAACGCGAAACCGCGCCCGATCACGGCGTCGCCCACTTCACTGACCGGCATCGCGCCCGGCACCGGGCACGGCCAGCGCAGTCGCAACAAGCGGTCGACCCCGGTAAACCCGTGAATGGCGGTGCGACAGTCAACGCGCGCCACGCCGTGCCACAGGGTCAGCGTTTGGGTGTAGCCCAGCAGTGCGCCGATCCGGCCCCGCACGACCAACCGTTGACCGAGCGGGCCTTGGTAGGCCTGCACCTGAGCGGGTGATTCCGACGAACAGAGCACCGGCCCCTTGGGCAGCAGATGCCACGGTCCTTCGCCCTGGGTCGGGTGGGACGGGTATTCCTCGTAGACCGCGAGCTCGTTGCCCAGCCGGCCGTCGGCGATCAGCTCGCGGCCGTCATGCACAAGGGACTCCACCCCGCCGCCGCGCTGTGGGTCGACGGACAACCGGTAGTGCTCGTTGGCGATTTCGGTGCCCGCTGCCGGTTGCCAGCCCGCCGGTTCATTGGCAGGGACCAGCCGGTAGGTCCGCCAGCCCAGCGACGGGACATCCCGGGCCAGCCAGGTGACGGATCGTCCGTCGTGCTCGACGAGTGCCGGCATCTCGGCACCATCGCAGTCCAGTACCCGCACCCCGGCGTCCAGCGGCGGGTCGAGCCGGGCCGTGACGACATCAGTGCGCTCGCGGGTCAGCGGGTTCCACACCACGGCCGAACTGTCGGGCGCGTCGACGGTGCCGCAGAGCACCGCCAGCGAGTTGTCCCGCACCGCCCGGCCCAGCTCCCATGCATCGCGCCAGCCGGTGAGCAGATCAAGATAGACCTGGTCGGATTCCGAACCGGTGATGGCGTCGTGGTGTGCGCCGTAGGCCAGCTGCACCCACGCCTTGGCCAACGCCGCCTGCGGATACTGTGCGCCACCGAGCAACGCCGCGAACACCGCGAACCGTTCGGCCGCCAGCACCGTGTTTTCCGCGGCCCGGTTGGCCTGCTTGGTGTCGATATAGGACACGTCCTTGCCGGTGTAAATGGGGTTCATGTCGCGCGTCTGCGGTGATGGCACCGAACCCCGCTCGGCCAGCTCGGCGCGTACCGCCGCGAAGAACTCCCGCGGTAGCCCGCACACGAACCGCGGCCAGGTATAGCGGGCGGCCCAGTCACGGTGGATTTCGGTGACCCATTTGTTGGGCGGCGTGTAGTCGGTTCCCACCGGCAGCAGGATGTTGCGGGTCAGCGCGACCGTTTTGAGCTGGTCGAAGAGGTCGTAGGTGGCCCGCTCGGCCTCGGCCAGTGACGTCGAGGAGTCCATCCACCAGCCCGCCGAATAGTGCGCCGGCATGTAGTGCGTCAACAACCCCCGGCCCGATGGCGAAATCCACTCGAACTCACTGGAGAACTGCATGCGGTCCACATCACCGCCCTGGGCCGGGCCCCACTGATGATGCGGCCCCCGAGCCCACGAACTCGACGTCAGACCGGCGTCGGCAGCCATCCCGGGAAATTGCGGGTCGTGGCCGAACACATCGAGCTGCCACGCGGTAGCCGGGTCGGCGCCCAATACGTCGCGCTGGAACCCGATGCCGTGCACCAGATTTCGGATCGTTGTCTCTGGGCTGGTGAGGTTGGTGTTGGGTTCGTTGTAGGTTCCGCCCATCACTTCGACGCGACCTTCGTTCAGGAATCGACGCAGGTCAGCGCGGTCCTCGGGATGGGTATCCCAATACGGTTTGAGGTAGTCCACCTCGGCCAGCACGAATTTGTATTCGGGCTCGCGCCGAGCCATCTCCAGATGCGCATGCACCAGCTCGAAGCCGTTGGTCTGGCGGGCTCGCCCGGGCGGGTCTTCGGTCCACTGGCTGGTGTAGGCACCCTGGGTGTTCCACCACACCGGGTCGTAATGGAAGTGGCTGACCATGAACATCGTCCACCCCGGCTCGGCCACAGTGAAGGTGAAGGCCAGCCGCGACGCACCGGCATGGACGTGTGCGGCCCGATGCTGGCCGACGACGGGATGCTCAGCGGTGACCGGGATCTCGACGACCACATTCCCGGCGGCCGCAACCGCTTCACCGCTCAGGCGGTCGCCGTCAATGCGGATTGACGTCGGCTCGGTGCACCCGTCAACGGTGACCCGGGCCAGTTGCAGTGGCGCGTCCGCGGGGCCGACGAACAATGCGGTCGACTCCGCCGAAACCACCTGCATGACCGCACCCTACGGCGGCCCGTCGGCTCGACAAAGCAGTTGGGGACAGCATGTCGACGGGCCGGGCCGAAAAGGCTCGACGCGCGTTATGCCGGAACGCCGCCAAACGGTTTACCGCGGGCATGGCGCGAGGCCCGGCCGAGCCTTGCACAGCGCCACCGACTGGCATCGTCTGCGTCCACCCGTTCAGTGAGCCCGGGTATCCAGTCGGCCGGCAGGCGATCGGTAGAAATGAAGCGTGCGCACCAGCAGCGGCGTCGCTCGCCGCGGGACGCCACACGGCCCCGTCGAGCTCTTCTACGAAGACCTCGGCGACCCGGCCGACGCGCCGGTGCTGCTCATCATGGGCCTGGGCGCCCAACTTCCCATGTGGCCGGACGGCTTCTGCGGCCAGCTCGTTGACGCCGGCTACCGGGTCATCCGATTCGACCATCGCGACACCGGATTGTCGGCCAAGATGCACGGCCTGCGGGCCCGGGGCTCGGTCTACCGACGGATAGGCCGCTATCTGTTGGGCCGGTCCAGTCCGGTGCCGTACACGTTGGTCGACATGACCGGGGACGTGGTCGCGCTGCTCGATCATCTCGGCGTTGCGCGGGCACACGTGGTCGGCGCCTCGCTGGGCGGCATGCTCGCGCAGATCCTGGCCGCCACCGAACCGGGCCGGGTGGCGTCGCTGGGCATCATCATGTCGACAACGGGCAAACCGCTCTCGGCGCCGCCGGCCTGGCGCGTCCTCAAGCTGGCGTTCGACCAGCCAGCCAGGGATGCCTCGACCGAGGAGAAGCTGGCCTTCGAGGTGCGCAACGTCGAGGTATTCAACGGGCCCAACTTTCTGCCGTCCCGCGGCGAACTACGACAGCGGGTGCAGCAACTCGCCGACCGGTGCAATTACCCGCCCGGCATGCTGCGCCAGTTCGATGCTGTGCTGGGCACCGGGAGCCTGCTCGGCTACAGCAGGGCGATCACCGCACCGACGGTGGTGTTGCACGGTTCGGCCGACCCGATGGTGCGGCCGCGCAACGGGCGTGCGGTCGCCGCGGCCATCCCCGGCGCACGCTTTGTCGTGGTCGATGGAATGGGTCACGACCTGCCGCGACCGGTGTGGCGGCCGATATTGGAAGCGCTTACGGAAAATTTCTCGCAGACTCCGCCTGGCGGGTAAGCAATGCAAGAATTTCGGCCGCAGTGGGCCGGATTTTCGCAATGGAGGCGGACTCGGGAAGCAATACCCCGCGCGTGAATGGGCTCACAGCAATTGGGACTTGACAGTGTCCGTTTGGCACACTGCAGAAATGACATCTACCAAACACCGCGAGGTGTCCAGGCTTGATCGGGTGCCTTTGCCGGTCGAAGCGGCCCGGGTAGCCGTCACTGGCTGGCAGGTCACCCGCACCGCGGCGCGCGTCGTTGCCCGATTGCCGCGCAAAGGTCCATGGCAGCAGAAAATCATCAAGGAAATCCCCCAGACCTTCGCAGACCTCGGCCCCACATATGTGAAGTTCGGGCAGATTATTGCGTCCAGCCCCGGGGCGTTCGGCGAATCCCTGTCGCGCGAATTCCGGGGTCTGCTCGACCGGGTGCCGCCGGCCAATACCGACGAGGTGCACAAGCTCTTTGTCGAAGAACTGGGTGCCGATCCGGCCGAGTTGTTTGCCACCTTCGAGGAAGAGCCGTTCGCGTCGGCATCGATCGCCCAGGTTCACTACGCAACGCTGAAGACCGGCGAAGACGTCGTGGTCAAGATCCAGCGGCCGGGTATCCGCCGCCGAGTCGCCGCCGACCTGCAGATCCTCAAGAGATTCGCTCAGGCGGTCGAATTGGCCAAGCTGGGCCGTCGGCTGTCGGCCCGAGACGTGGTCGCCGACTTTTCCGAGAACCTGGCCGAGGAGCTGGACTTCGGTCTGGAGGCACAGTCGATGGAAGCGTGGGTCTCCCACCTGCACGCATCGCCGCTGGGCCGCAACATCCGGGTGCCCCATGTGCACTGGGACTTCACCACCAAGCGGGTCTTGACGATGGAACGGGTGCACGGCATCCGCATCGACAACGCTGCCGCCATCCGCAAGGCCGGGTTCGACGGGACCGAGCTGGTAAAGGCGCTACTGTTCAGCGTGTTCGAAGGCGGACTGCGACACGGCTTGTTCCACGGCGACCTGCACGCGGGCAATCTCTACGTCGATGACCAAGGCCGCATCGTCTTCTTCGACTTCGGCATCATGGGCCGCATTGATCCCCGCACCCGCTGGCTGCTGCGTGAACTGGTGTATGCGCTGCTGGTCAAGAAGGACCACGCCGCGGCGGGCAAGATCGTCGTGCTGATGGGTGCCGTGGGGACCATGAAGCCAGAGGCCCAGGCGGCCAAGGATCTGGAGAGGTTCGCCACCCCACTCACCATGCAAACGCTGGGCGACATGTCGTATGCCGACATCGGCCGCCAACTGTCCACGCTGGCCGACGCCTACGACGTCAAGTTGCCGCGGGAGCTGGTGTTGATCGGCAAGCAGTTCCTCTACGTGGAGCGGTATATGAAGCTGCTGGCCCCGAAGTGGCAGATGATGTCGGATCCGCAGCTGACCGGATACTTCGCCAACTTCATGGTCGAGGTGAGCCGCGAGCATCAGACCGACGTAGAAGTCTGAGGGTCGTCCGATGGCTCCGAGGGTCTAGGGTCTGGCTATGGAAATCCGCAGCGGCCTGGCCGTATCGCGGCCCAAGCCGGGCCGGACCGCGGGCCCGGTGGAGCTGTACTACGAGGACATGGGCGACATCAATGATCCGCCTGTGCTGCTGATCATGGGGCTGGGCGCCCAGCTGCTGCTGTGGCGGACCGGGTTTTGCGAGAAGCTGGTTGAGCAGGGCCTACGGGTCATTCGTTTCGACAACCGGGATGTCGGACTGTCCACCAAGATCGAACACCGCACCGCCAGGCGGCCCCTAGCGACGCGGTTGCTGCGATCGTGGCTGGGCCTGCGCAGCCAGGCGCAATACACGCTGGAGGACATGACCGACGATGCCGCGGCCGTGCTGGACCACCTCGACATCCAGCGCGCACACATCGTCGGGGCTTCGATGGGCGGCATGATCGCCCAGATCTTTGCGGCGCGATTTGCCGAACGGACTCAATCGCTGGCGGTGATCTTCTCCAGCAACAATCGCCCGTTCCTGCCACCACCCGCACCCCGCGCCTTGCTCGCGGTGCTCAAGGGTCCGCCGCCGGGCTCGCCACGCGAGGTGATCATCGACAACGTCGTGCGGGTCACCAGGATCACCGGCAGTCCGCGGTACCAACCCACCGAGGAATGGATCCGCGCCGACGCCGCCGAGAACTACGACCGCAGCTACTACCCGTGGGGTATCCCCCGCCACTTCAGCGCGGTCCTGGGCAGTGGCAGCCTGCTGCACTACAACCGCCGGACCGTCGCACCCACCGTGGTGATCCACGGCCGTGCTGACAAGCTGATGCGGCCGTTCGGTGGCCGGGCCGTCGCCAGGGCCATCAACGACGCCCGATTGGTGATGTTCGACGGGATGGGACATGATCTGCCACAGCAACTGTGGGACCAGATTATCGATGTGCTGACGAGCAACTTCGCCCGGCAAGTTGAGGCCAACCGCAGTAGGTAGGTACTCTCCCCCGGAATTTTCGGGTGACGGGCACCGGGTTGTACCGTTGGCGGAGGAGGTTGTGTCACATGGCCAAACTGACACCGTATTACGAAGACTCACAAGCGGCGTACGACATCTCGGACGACTTCTTCGGATTGTTCCTGGACCCAACCTGGGTCTACACCTGCGCATACTTCGAGCGCGAGGACATGACCCTCGAGGAAGCACAGCTCGCCAAGCTGGACCTGGCGCTGGACAAGCTGCACCTCGAACCCGGCATGACGGTGCTCGACGTCGGATGCGGCTGGGGCGGGGCGCTGGTCCGGGCCGTGGAAAAGTACGACGTCAACGTCATCGGCCTCACTTTGAGTAGGAACCATTGTCAGCGCAGCAATGACCGGCTGGCCGCGCTCACCACCACCCGGCGTGCCGAGGCGCGGCTGCAGGGCTGGGAAGAGTTCGACGAAAAGGTTGACCGGATCGTCAGCTTCGAGGCGTTCGACGCTTTCCACAAAGAGCGGTACCGCGCATTCTTTGACCGCTCATACGACATGCTCCCCGGCGACGGCCGGATGTTGCTGCACAGCTTGTTCACCTACGACCGCAGGTGGTTGCACGAGCAGGGCATTGCGCTGACGATGAGCGACATTCGGTTCCTGAAGTTCCTTCGGGAGTCGATCTTCCCGGGCGGGGAACTGCCGTCCCAGCCCGATATCGTCGACAACGCGCAGGCGGCCGGCTTCGCCGTCGCGGACACCCAGCTGATGCAGCAGCATTATGCACGCACCCTGGACACGTGGGCGACCAACCTGGAGTCCGCGCGAGAACACGCCGTCAAAATCCAGTCCGAAGAGGTGTACAACAACTTCCTGCACTATCTGACCGGATGCGCGGAGCGGTTCCGCCGGGGCTTGATCAACGTGGCCCAGTTCACCCTTACCAAGTAGGGTGACCTGGGCAGATTCGGTCGCAGTTTAGTGCTGCGTCGTTGAATCGGATAGCATGCCTCGAACACGCTTGGGGGGACGTTTTCGGTGCTCTGGCGCTCTTGTGCGCCGGTGCTAGCACCGTAGGGCCGTTGCCTCGGCCCGGAAAGGCATTTCAGGTCATGGCCAAAGAACTCACGCCACATTTTGACGACGTACAGGCGCATTACGACTTATCCGACGACTTCTTCCGGCTGTTTCTGGACCCCACCCAGACCTACAGTTGCGCCTACTTCGAGCGCGCCGACATGACGCTGGAGCAGGCCCAGATCGCCAAGGTCGACCTGGCGCTGGGCAAGCTGGGCCTACAGCCCGGGATGACGTTGCTCGACGTCGGCTGCGGCTGGGGCGCCACCATGCGGCGCGCGATCGAAAAATATGACGTCAACGTCGTTGGCCTGACCCTGTCGAAAAACCAGGCCGTGCACGTGCAGAACTCGTTCGACGAGTTGGACACGCCGCGCAGCCGGCGCGTGCTGCTGCAGGGCTGGGAGCAATTCGATGAACCCGTCGACCGAATCGTGTCGATCGGCGCATTCGAGCATTTCGGCCACGACCGCTACGACGACTTCTTTGCCCTCGCCAACAAGATCTTGCCCGACGACGGGGTGATGCTGCTGCACACGATCACCGGGTTGACGGGACCGCAGATTATCGAGCGCGGGATGCCGATGACTTTTGAGATGGCTCGCTTCATCAAGTTCATCGTCACCGAGATCTTCCCCGGCGGCCGGTTACCGTCGATCGAAAAGGTCGAGGAGCATGCCGCCAAGGCCGGCTTCACGCTGACCCGCCGCCAGTCGCTGCAGCCGCACTATGCCAGGACCCTCGACCTGTGGGCCGAAGCGCTCGAGGCGCACAAGGACGAGGCCATCGCGATTCAGTCCGAAGAGGTCTACGAGCGGTACATGAAGTATCTGACCGGCTGCGCCAACGCTTTCCGCGTCGGCTACATCGACGTCAACCAATTCACGCTGGAGAAGTAGTGATTGCGCCGGTCGTGTCCCGATCAAGAAAGACCAGTCTGCGCGGGCTCAAATGCGAAGGACGAGCCTCATTGCGTGTAGGGTGCCGGGGATGGTCACCCGCTGAGGGGGACCATCACAGGAGGACATATGCCTGACACGACGACATCCCTGTCATCGACGCGGTCCAACGCCGACGACGTGCAGGCACATTACGACCTTTCCGACGAGTTCTTCGCGCTGTTTGTCGATCCGACGCGCACCTACAGCTGCGCGTACTTTCCTCGTGACGACATGACGCTGCACGAAGCCCAAGTCGCCAAGATCGATCTGACGCTGGACAAGCTGGAACTGCAGCCCGGGATGACTCTGCTCGACATTGGCTGCGGCTGGGGCTCCGTCCTCAAACGCGCGATCGAGAAATACGACGTCAACGTCGTGGGGCTGACGCTGTCGAAGAACCAGCACAACTACTGCCAGCGCTTGCTCGGCGACGTCGACACCAACCGCTCGCACCGGGTACTGCTGCGCGACTGGGCGGAATTCGACGAGCCCGCGGACCGTATCGTCACCATTGAGGCGCTGGAGCACTTCGGCTTTCATCGTTACGACGATTTCTTCAAGTTCGCCTACGAAGCCCTGCCCGCCAACGGGCTGATGCTGCTGCACGCGATCACCGCGTTACACGTCAAGCAGGTCATCGAACGCGGCATACCGTTGACCATGGAAATGGCGAAATTCATCAGGTTCATCGTCACCGACATCTTCCCCGGCGGCCGACTGCCGATGGTCGAGAAGGTCGAAGAGCACACCGCGAAGGTGGGCTTCACGGTGACCCGCCGGCAGTCTCTGCAGCTGGACTTCGCCAGGACTCTTGATTTTTGGTCCGAGACGCTGGAGGCACGCA
This sequence comes from Mycobacterium basiliense, assembly GCF_900292015.1. Lineage (NCBI taxonomy): Bacteria > Bacillati > Actinomycetota > Actinomycetes > Mycobacteriales > Mycobacteriaceae > Mycobacterium > Mycobacterium basiliense. The sequence continues at coordinate 927,725 of NZ_LR130759.1, read as the reverse complement.
GGGACGAAGCCATCAAGATCCAGTCAGAAGAGGTCTACGAGCGCTACATGAAGTATTTGACCGGTTGCGCCAAGGCATTTCGGATGGGCTATATCGACTGCAACCAGTTCACACTGGCCAAGTAGACTTTCGTGCCACAGATGAACGACGCGTGCAATCCTCGCGCGGGTGGGTAATGCTTCGAGAATTCGTACGCTTGCACGGGCAAGCAGAGGTGCCGCGTGTGCGTTGGAGCGGTGAACACTACTCAGGAGAACAGGACGACAATGGTTGAGAAACCGCCGACAGAGACGAAGACTCGGACGCGCTCGGAAGATATCCAGGCGCACTACGACGTCTCCGACGATTTCTTCGCCTTGTTCCAGGACCCAACCCGTACGTACAGCTGCGCCTACTTCGAGCCACCGAACCTCACGCTCGAAGAAGCCCAATACGCCAAGATCGACCTCAACCTGGACAAGCTGGACCTCCAACCGGGTATGACGCTGCTGGACATCGGTTGCGGCTGGGGCACCACGCTGAGGCGCGCGGTTGAGCGCTTCGACGTCAACGTCATCGGCCTGACCCTGTCGAGGAACCAGCACGCGCGCTCTGAGCAGGTGCTGGGCTCGATCGACACGAATCGCTCACGCCGGGTGCTGCTGCAGGGGTGGGAGGATTTCACCGAGCCGGTCGACCGGATCGTGTCCATCGAGGCCTTCGAGCACTTCGGCCACGAGAACTACGACGACTTCTTCAAGCGCTGTTTCAACATCATGCCCGAGGACGGTCGGATGACCGTGCAAAGCAGCGTCGGCTATCACCCGTTCGAGATGGCGGCCCGAGGTAAGAAGCTGAGCTTCGAGACGGCGCGCTTCATCAAGTTCATCATCACCGAGATCTTTCCGGGCGGGCGCCTGCCGTCTACCGAGATGATGATCGAACACGGCGAAAAAGCGGGATTCGTTGTCCCCGAACCCCTTTCACTGCGACCGCACTACATCAAGACGCTGCACATCTGGGGCAACACGCTGGAGTCCAACAAGGAAAAGGCCATCGAGGTCACCTCCGAAGAGGTGTACAACCGGTACATCAAGTATCTGCGCGGCTGTGAGCACTACTTCACCGACGAGATGCTCGACTGCAGCCTGGTGACCTATCTGAAGCCGGGCGCGGCGGCCTAGCCCGCCCAGCAGACACAGAATCGCATCACCGATGTGCGATGTTGGCGATTCTGTGTCTGCTCGCGGGAGGAGGTGCTACACCTCGGTGAAGTTGCGGGTGATCGACGGGTCGACCGGGATGCCCGGGCCCGTCGTCGTCGACACGGTGATCTTCTTCAGGTAGCGGCCCTTCGACGCCGATGGCTTGAGCCGCAGCACCTCATCGAGAGCGGCGCCGTAGTTTTCCGCCAGCTTGTTCTCGTCGAAGGACGCCTTGCCGATGACGAAGTGCAGGTTGGCCTGCTTGTCCACCCGGAAGTTGATCTTGCCGCCCTTGATGTCGGCAACGGCCTTGGCAACGTCAGGAGTGACGGTGCCGGTCTTGGGGTTGGGCATCAGGCCCCGGGGACCCAGCACCCGCGCGATGCGCCCGACCTTGGCCATCTGATCCGGCGTCGCGATCGCTGCGTCAAAGTCCAAGAACCCGCCCTGGATCTTCTCGATCAAGTCGTCGCTGCCGACCACATCGGCGCCGGCGGCCTGGGCCTGCTCGGCCTTCTCGCCCACCGCGAACACCGCGACCCGGGCGGTCTTACCGGTGCCGTGTGGCAGGTTGACCGTGCCGCGGACCATCTGGTCGGCCTTCCGCGGGTCAACACCGAGCCGAATCGCCACCTCGACGGTGGCGTCCTGCTTGGTCGACGACGTCTCCTTGGCCAGCTTGGCCGCCTGCAGCGGGCTGTAGAGGTTGGTGCGGTCCACCTTCTCGGCGGCGGCGCGGTATGCCTTGCTGTTCTTGCTCATTTGATATCCAATCCACTGTTGGGTCGTGGTTTATCAACGGGCCGAAGCTGGCCCTCCCACGGGGTTTTGATGTGTCGGCTTGGCAAAACCTATTCGGATCTACTCAACGGTTATGCCCATCGACCGGGCGGTGCCGGCGATGATCTTGGCCGCGGCGTCAATGTCGTTGGCGTTGAGATCGGTCTTCTTGGTCTCGGCGATCTCGCGGACCTGATCCCAGCTGACCTTGGCGACCTTGGTCTTGTGCGGCTCGGCGGAACCCTTGGGCACCCCTGCCGCCTTGAGTAGCAGCTTGGCGGCGGGCGGCGTCTTCAGCGTGAACGTGAAGCTGCGGTCCTCGTAGACGGTGATCTCTACCGGGATGACGTTGCCGCGCTGGTTCTCTGTGGCGGCGTTATACGCCTTGCAGAACTCCATGATGTTGACGCCGTGCTGGCCGAGCGCGGGGCCTACGGGCGGCGCCGGGTTGGCCTGACCCGCCACAATCTGCAGCTTGATCAGCCCGGCGACTTTCTTCTTCGGGGCCATGAGGTGTCGATCGTCCTTTCTGGTTTCAAGTCTGGTTTCAAGTCTGGTATTAAGACCGCTATCGGGCCGGGTTGGTCTGGCTAGATCTTGGAGACCTGACCGAAGGTCAGTTCCACCGGCGTTTCGCGGCCAAAGATGGAGACCAGCACCTTGAGCTTCTGCTGTTCGCCGTTGACCTCGCTGATCGTGGCCGGCAGCGTGGCAAATGGCCCATCCATGACGGTTACCGATTCGCCGACTTCGTAGTCGACCTCGACCGCCGGACGTTCCAGCCCGCCCGCTTCGGCGACAGCGGCCGTGCTGGTCGCCCCCTTCGCGGCCTTCTTGGCCGATCCCCGCGGCAGCAAGAACTTCACCACGTCATCGAGCGTGAGCGCCGAGGGGCGCGAAGTCGCCCCGACGAACCCGGTAACCCCGGGCGTGTTACGCACGGCGGCCCAGGAGTCGTCGGTGAGGTCCATACGCACCAGGATGTAGCCGGGCAGCACCTTGCGGTTGACCTGCTTGCGCTGGCCGTTCTTGATCTCGGTGACCTCTTCGGTAGGCACCTCCACCTGGAAGATGTAGTCGCCTACGTCGAGGTTCTGCACCCGCGTTTCGAGGTTGGCCTTGACCTTGTTCTCGTACCCCGCGTACGAATGCACGACGTACCACTCGCCGGGCTTGCTACGCAGCTCCGCCTTCAGCACAGCGGCGGGGTCGACCTCTTCGGCCGGGGCCCCTGCATCTTCAGGGGTGCTGACCTCTTGCAGGTCGACAGCCTCGCCCCCGGACGTGTCACCGTCGACGGTACTCACGGTTTTCAGTCCTCTCTGTCACTCTCAAGTCTCAACCAAACACCAACATGACCAGCTTGCTCAGCCCCACGTCGGCGCCGCCCACCAGCGCCACCATGAAGGCCAAAAAAACCAGCACCACGGACGTGTAGGTGAGCATTTGCTTGCGGTTGGGCCAGATCACCTTCCGCATCTCGGCTACAACCTGCTTGAGGTAGTTGTAGACGAAGATGACCGGATTGGCCGCCCGTACCGCCGATTTGTTCGCCTTCTTTTGTTTCTTTGCGTTCGCGGACTTTGCCGCGTCTTTCTTGGCCGATTCTTCCTTGCCGGCTTCTGCTTCGGTCGACGATTCCTGGTCCTCGGCGTCTTCGTCGGCCACTACCGGGCGCCGCCGGGACCGTTTGCCGGTGGGACGTTGCGGCCGCATCACCGACTTTGTCACCAGCGCAGTCCGGCCACCGCCGGCGGAGCTGTCCTCAGATGCGCCGCCGTCGCTGGCGGCGTCGTTGGCAGCGTCGCCCTCGTCGCTCACCCGCGTGCTCCTTTGTTCGCTAACTATCCCGCCGGCCGTCCCACTCTGACTGGGGCAACCTCCCAGTGTCCAGCATGGCACGTTACCGCCGCCGGACGTTCATTCCTTCAGCAGGGGCGACAGGACTTGAACCTGCAACCTGCGGTTTTGGAGACCGCTGCTCTGCCAGTTGAGCTACGCCCCTTCGCGGTTGGCAGGCCAACCCACTCGCGCCGGGGCTTACATGACACGCGCGCCCCCGGTCGGCAATCGCGAACCGACGGACAGCGCGCTGATGTTGGGAAAACCCCGAGGTAAGAGTGTACATCGGCACAGGAGCCAGATACTAATTACGAGGTTCTGATGACCTGCCCGGTTTCCTTGTCCCATTTGAGCTTGGCCGAACCGTCGCCCTGCTGGCCCATCAAGGTGGTGAACGCCTCCAGAACCAGTTCCCCGTCGTCGTTGTGACAGACGTTCTTGGTGACCACGATGTCAGCGCCGAACCGCTCGTCCACCGAATGGATATCCATCCGAGCCCACAGCTTGTCACCGGCGAGTATCGGCTTGTAGAACACGAACCGCTGATCGACCTGGACGATCTGCATGGTCTCCATGCCCACGTCAACATTGCGGAAGAAGTCCGTCTGGACCAGTTTGGCAAGAATCGACACGAAGGTCATCGGCGCAACTATGCCCCCATAACCCAGCTCGGCAGCCGCGTCCTCGTCGTAGCAGGCCGGATCGTCACACTGGATCGATCGAGCGAACCCGCGGACCTGCTCACGGCCGACAACGAAGCAGTCCGGGTATTTCCAACTCATCCCGCGGATGTCGGTTTTGAGAGCCATGGACTGTGTCCGCCTACGCTAACTTTGCCGAGGCGATGGCCCGCCCGAAGATCTTCTTGCCGCCGGTGGTGGCCGTGAGCGCGATCGTCACCGACCTGCTGTCCGGATCGAGCGACTTCACCCGACCGCTGAACACGATCTCGGCGCCCTTGCCGTCGTTGGGGACCGGTACCACCGCGGTGAAACGCACGTTGTACTCGGTCACCGCGCCTGGGTCACCGACCCACGAGGTGACGTAGCCGCCGCCCAGCCCCATGGTCAACATTCCGTGGGCGATCGCGGTGTCCAGTCCGACGACCTTGGCGATCTCGTCGTCCCAGTGAATCGGGTTCAAGTCGCCCGACACCCCCGCGTAGTTCACCAGGTCCTGGCGGGTCAGCGGGTAGGTCCGCTCGGGAAGCTGATCCCCGACCTTGACCGAACTGAACTCACGCAGTGCCATCAGCAAATCCCTCTTCCCCGTCTTCACCGGCACGACCCGCCAGGGTCGTATAGGTCTCCTGCACGATCTCACCGTCGTCGTTGGTGATGATGTTTTTGGTCACGATGATCTCGGTGCCGTGCGCCTTGCGCACCGAATCCACATACACATCGCAGTAGAGCTTGTCGCCCGCCACGATCGGCTTGGCGAACTTCAGCACTTGGTCAACCTGAACGATCTGCGCGTCCTGGACAGCGATGTTTGCATTTTTGAAAAACGCCGATTGCGCCTTGTAGCCGAAGACACAGATAAACGTCAATGGCGCCAGCAGCCCTTGGTAGCCGAGTTCGCCGGCGGTCTTCTCCTCGAAATAGGGCCCATCTTCGTTTTGCACGGCTACCGCGTATTCGCGGATCTTCTCGCGCTCCACCACGTAATGGTCGGGATACCGGTAATGCATCCCGACGATGTTTCCGCTCAGGGCCACGGCTCTAGAACCTACCTAGTCAGTCCGAGTAACTACGTGCGGGCATGCCGTCAGCGCGTCTCGCGGTGCGCCTGGTGCTTGCCGCAGTTCGGGCAGAACTTCTTGAGTTCCATCCGGTCAGGGTCATTGCGGCGATTCTTCTTGGTTATGTAGTTGCGGTGTTTGCACACCTCGCACGCCAACGTGATCTTGGGCCGCACGTCGGTACTAGAAGCCATGACGGTTCTCTCTCAAATCTGGGTAAACGTCTCGTCTGTTGGTGTTGCAGTTGTGTTGTAGCGATGGCCGGACTCGAACCGGCGACCTAACGATTATGAGTCGTTCGCTCTAACCGACTGAGCTACATCGCCTCTGGACCATCCCGTATCGGGTTGGGCCGTCCGCCTGCTCGGCGTCCGCCGAGCCCCCTAACGGAATCGAACCGTTGACCTTTTCCTTACCATGGAAACGCTCTACCGACTGAGCTAAGGGGGCCGGTTGCCCGTAGCGAATAGTCCTGCCGCGGGCAAACAGAGGGTACAGCGTGCCGCATGACGTCACCAAACCACGTGCGAGATCCGACCCGCCAACCGATGGCGGCGGTAGTAGAAGATCAGCCAGAACGCTCCCCCCGACGTGGATCCCACGCGCTTAGATCGCTGAACTCGTCGTATTCTTCTTCCTCTTCGGCGTCTTCGCTGTCCGCTCCGCCCTCGGCGAGAAGGGTCCGCAGCGCCAGGTGGACGGCCTCGCGCGCACCCGCCAGGCGGTAGCGACGGATCGCTTCTTGGACCAGATCGTCGTCGATCTCGATCTCGACCTTCTTCAGCATGGACCAACAATACCCACTGGCGATCCGACTGAGACGTCAGAACGAGCCGCTGCCCAGGTCCGACACCAGCCGACCAGTCAAGTCGAGGGCGGCCAAATTGGACCCACTCGTGCGCAGACATAGTCTGATGACGTGTCAGATTCGGACCGGCTGTACTTTCGTCAACTGCTCTCCGGGCGCGACTTCGCCATCGGCGACATGATCGCGGCGCAAATGCGCAATTTCGCCTACTTGATCGGTGATCGACAGACCGGCGAATGCGTGGTGGTCGACCCCGCATACGCCGCCGGAGACCTGGTCGACACGCTGGAAGCCGACGGTATGCGCCTGTCCGGGGTGCTGGTTACCCACCATCATCCAGACCACGTCGGTGGTTCGATGATGGGTTTTGAGCTCAAGGGACTGGCCGAGTTGTTAGCGCGGGTGAGCGTGCCGGTGCACGTCAACACGCATGAAGCAGTGTGGGTTTCCCGGGTTACCGGGATTCCGATGAGTGACCTGACCACCCATGACCACCGCGACAAGGTCGGCATCGGTGCAATCGAGATCGAATTGCTACACACTCCTGGCCATACTCCAGGCAGTCAGTGTTTCCTGCTCGATAACCGACTCGTGGCCGGTGACACCTTGTTCCTGGAAGGGTGCGGACGCACCGACTTTCCCGGCGGTGATTCCGACGAGATGTATCGCAGCCTGCAGCAGCTCGCTGCGCTTCCGGGCGATCCGACGGTATTTCCCGGGCATTGGTATTCGGCCGATCCGAGCGCGTCGCTCTCCGAGGTCAAGCGGTCCAATTACGTGTATCGCGCGGCCGATCTCGCACAGTGGCGAATGCTGATGGGCGGCTGAGCAAGCATCCGGGCAGCGCGCGTGCCGGCGGACGCGCTGCGATACCCACCAGGAAAGCTGCGATACCCACCAGGAAATATGGCGGGCGCGCATCTACGATCATGTTCGGTGGGATTTCAGTATCGATAACTGCAGTGGTATAAGCGGAGGATGTATTCCATGGGGTGGGGCCAAAGCGGCTGGCATGGGATTTCCAATGTCGAGTCCAGTACCTGGGTAGCGCTGGCGGCCTGGGCGGCGTTAGCGCTTGCCATCGTGACGCTGATCGTGATGTACCGCCAGATCCAGCGCAACCATCAACTGACCGCCGAGCAAGCCCGGCCGTATGTGTCGATGATGATGGAACCCCACGTCGCGGATTGGCATGTGATCGAACTGGTCGTCCGCAACTTCGGTCGCACCGCGGCATACAACATCGGGTTCAGTTTCCCCAATCCCCCGACCGTGGCCGAATACGAAAACGCGTCCGACGGTTACGCCGACGTCGTCGAATTGCAGCTGCCCCGGGAGTTGCCGACTTTGGCGCCGGGTCAGGAATGGCGGATGGTGTGGGACTCCGCACTCGACCGTGCCGAGATCGGCCAGGGCGTCGAATCCCGATTCGAGGGGACGCTGACCTACTACGACCGCCCCGAGCAGCCGCGCGGGTGGCGGTTCTGGCAACGGGATCGACGTCCGCTGGAGACGAAGGTGGTGCTGGACTGGGATGCGCTGCCGCCCGTCCAGCGGATCGAACTGATGACCACCCACGACAATGCGAAGCGGGAAAAGCAGAAGCTGGAGCTGCTGCGCAGTCTGCTGACCTACTTCCACTACGCGAGCAAGGAAACCCGCCCCGACGTTTTCCGCAGCGAGATCGACCGGATCAACCGCGCGGTTCAAGAAACTCAGGACCGGTGGCGCACCCGCCAGCTCGATCAGCCCACCGATGTCAGCCTGCGCTGGGGTGAGGCCGAAAACGAGCTGGGTAAGCATCACGGTCAACGGGTCTAGCGACGCACCGGCTACGGGCGCGCGGTGCACCGCCACGGTGATCTGATTCAATCGACGGGCTGTCCGTTTCGAAGGAGAAACCCATGAGCGGTCTGGTCACCTACACCCACGACGATTCCATCGGCCTGATCCGGATGGATGATGGCAAGGTCAACGTCTTGGGCCCGGCCATGCAGCAGGCACTGAACGAGGCGATCGACAATGCCGAACGGGACAACGTCGGGGCACTGGTCATCGCCGGCAACCACCGAGTGTTCAGCGGCGGATTCGACCTGAAGGTGTTGACCTCCGGCGAAGCGCAGCCCGCCATCGACATGCTGCGTGGCGGGTTCGAGTTGTCCTATCGGCTGTTGTCTTTCCCCAAACCAGTGGTGATGGCCTGCACCGGTCACGCGATCGCGATGGGAGCGTTCCTGTTGTCCTCCGGCGACCACCGGGTGGCCGCCCACGCCTACAACATTCAGGCCAACGAGGTGGCGATCGGCATGACCATCCCCTACGCGGCGCTCGAGATCATGAAGTTGCGCCTGACCAGATCGGCATACCAACAAGCGTCCGGGCTGGCCAAGACGTTCTTTGGGGAGACCGCGCTGGCCGCCGGATTCGTGGACGAGATCGTGCTGCCCGAGATGGTGCTCAGCCGCGCCGAAGAAGCCGCGCGCGAATTCGCCAATCTCAACCAGCAGGCTCATCTCGCGACCAAGTTGCGTGCCCGCGCCGACGCGCTGAAGGCGATTCGCGCGGGTATCGACGGGCTGGAAGCCGAGTTCGGTCTCTAGCTGCGGCGAGCGTCACGGGTATCACGGCGGAACCGGTCGAGGTAATCCACCCAGTTCCAAGTCGACAGGAAGGTGTCCGCGGCCTGGTAACCGGTGCCGTAGAGCTCTTCCAGACGCGATCGCGAGATGTCGAAATCGAGTACGCCGACGTCCGTGGAGGCAACCGGTATCGTGCGGGCGCTCACCCATGGCTGGCTCAGATGAGCCTGATCATGGCCGACCAGCATGGTGGTGAACAGGCTTTCCAGCAGGGCTGACTGTTGCAGGAACCGCAGCGGCCGCAACGCCGGGAAGGCCTCCTCGATGCCTTCAGCGAGCTTGGGGATCACCGTGATCCCGAACGTGGGCCAACGCGGCGGCAGGCTGTCGGTGCGATCCAGTGAGTCGACCGGAAAGTTGGACAGCACCCCACCATCAACGAGGGTGGATTTCAGCCCATCCGCGCTGGTCAGTTTGACCGGCGGGTAGAAGAACGGGATCGCCATCGAGGCGCGCACCGCCGCGGCGACCGACTGTTCGTCGGGATCGACCCCGTAGACTCGCCGATAGTCCCAGGGCAACCGCACCAGCTGCGCCCTCGTCACGTCGGCGACGGTGATGACCACCCGGTAGCGCTGTTCGGGCGGCAGCTGGTCGTCGGGCAGGGCCAGATCAGCAAATGTCGTCACGCCTAGGTTTTGCAGTTCATTGCGGATCCAGTCATGCGCGACATCGCCGCGATACAGTGCCGAGTCCCGGACCAGCCCCCACGCGGAGCCCAGAAACGGAACCGGACCCGCGTCACGCCATTTGCTCAGTGGTACCGACAATGACAATTCCCGGATCTGCGCGCTGCTGAGCCGATCGCCCTGGGCCGCGGCGGCGGAGATAACGGCGACCACCGATCCCGCGGAGACTCCGGACACCCGGTAAGGCGAATAGCCGTCGTCGATGAGCCGCGCGATCGCGCCGACCAGGCCGATGAACTTGACGCCCCCGCCGGACAACACCAAGTCCATCGTCTGTTGCTGCTTCATCGGCCCGGCGTCACCCTTGGCCCGGGCCGTCCGCGGCCGAAGTCCATTGATAGGGAAGGAACTTTCCGTCAAACGTCACCACCACCCGATCACCCGAGGGGTGCGGCTTTTTCTGCAGGTCGACGCTGAAGTTGATGGCGCTCATGATGCCGTCGCCGAACTGCTCGTGGATCAGCTCTTTGAGGGCACCACCGTAGACCTGAAGCGCTTCATAGAAGCGGTAAACGGTGGGGTCGGTGGGCACTGCGTCCGGCAGCCCCCCGCGCATCGGCGATGCCGCCAGCACCGGCACCACGGACGCGTCGAGACCCAACATTTCGACGAGGACCTTGCCCTGCTCCGGGGCGATCGGGTGCTGGCCGAGCATCGCCGAGGTGGTCCATACCACCGGCTTGCCGATGGCGTCGGCCAACTCCTGCCACGTCAGACCCCGGGCCAGGCGGGCCACAACGATCTGCTCGGTGATCTCGCTTCTGTTCATAGCCCCAGCATGCGGCATGGGGGTTTCATCGCCGTGACCAGGGCCACTCGGTGGAAGGCGCCGATTCGGTGTGCGAATTGGGGGCTAACGGGCGATCCGCCGGGTATCCGATGCCGAGCCGGGTGATCGTAGGGCACGCCCAGGCCGGCGCGCGCCGTGTCCTGGTCGCCGCCGGGGCCCTCCCTGCACGTCACCGCTCGGCACCCAGCGTGTCAGGTCCGGGGACGACATATCGACGCCGACGCCCCGGCGGGCGGCGTCGACGTCTATGGTGACCCGCAATGGCGCTTCACCTCCACCGTGCCGAACGCACCGATCTGCTTGCCGACGGCCTGGGCGCCTTGCTGGCCAACCCGCTCCCGGACCCATTCGCGCAGGAGCTGGTGCTGGTTCCGGCCCGCGGTATGGAGCGCTGGCTCAGTCAGCGGCTTTCGCACGTGCTGGGCTGCCGCCCGGCCGGCGACGACGGTGTGTGCGCGGGCGTGACGTTTCGGAGCCCAGGGTCGCTGCTGGCCGACATCACCGGGACTGCCGACGCCGACCCATGGTCACCCGAGGCCATGACGTGGCCCCTGCTGGAGGTGATCGACGCCAGCCTCGATGACCCGTGGTGCGCGACGCTGGCCAAGCACTTGGGCCACTTCGATTCCGACGCCTGCGAAGCGGAGCTGCGCCGAGGTCGCCGGTACGCGGTGGCCAGCCGCCTCGCCGGCCTGTTTGCCTCGTACGCGCGGCAGCGGCCGGCGCTGCTGGCCGGGTGGCTGGACGGTGACGCTGCCGGGACCGATGCCGACTTAGGATGGCAACCGCAGCTTTGGCGGCTGCTGGTCGCGAAGATAGCCGCCGACCCGCCGCACGTCCGGCACCGGCAGGCCGTTGACCGACTCCGCCAATCGCCCACCGACCTGCCCGCTCGATTGTCGTTGTTCGGTCACACCCGGCTGCCGATCAGCGACATCGAACTCCTCGATGCGGTTGCCGCCCACCATGACCTGCACCTGTGGCTACCCCACCCCAGCGACGAGCTGTGGCGTGCCCTCAGTGACCGCTACAGCATCGATGGCATCGATCCAGTGGTGCGGCGAAGCGATGACGCCAGCCAGCTTGCTGCCGACCATCCGCTGCTGGAAACCCTGGGCCGCGACCTGCGCGAACTGCAACGCGCATTGCCCGCTCAGCGTGCCACCGACGAGTATCTCGGGCAGTCCGCCGAGCGGGACTGCTTGCTGGGCTGGCTGCAGTCCGACATCGCGGCGAATGCGCTCCGGCCCGGAGTTCGCGTGCCGGCGACAGATGACCGATCCGTTCAGGTGCATGCCTGCCACGGTCCGGCCAGACAGGTCGACGTGCTGCGCGAGGTATTGCTCGGCCTGCTCGACGACGATCCGACGCTGGAGCCCCGCGACATCGTGGTGATGTGTCCCGACATCGAGACCTACGCACCGCTGTTTGTCGCCGGTTTCGGGCTTGGCGAGGTGGCCGGGGAGAACCATCCCGCCCATCGACTGCGGGTCCGGCTGGCCGACCGCGCCCTTACCCAGACCAACCCGCTACTGGCAGTCGCGACGGAACTTCTCGCCATCGCGGGAAGCCGAGCCACCGCGAACCAAGTCCTCAACCTCGCGCACATGCCACCCGTACGCGCCCGGTTCGGTTTTACCGACGACGACCTCGACGTGATCACCGACTGGGTCCGCCAATCCAACATTCGTTGGGGCTTCGACCAACGACATCGCCAGCCCTACGGTCTGCACCATTTTGTACACAACACCTGGCGATTCGGGCTGGACCGCATTCTTACCGGCGTGGCGATATCGGACGATTCGCAAGCCTGGCTGGGCAGCGCGCTGCCGCTCGACGACGTGGGAAGCAACCGGGTGGAGCTAGCGGGACGCCTCGCGGAATTCATCGCACGGTTACAACGTTCAACCGAACGTCTCAGCGGCACACGGCCGTTGAGCGGCTGGCTGGATGCACTGGCCGCAGGGGTCAGCCTGCTCAGCCGTCCCGAACATGAGTGGCAACCGGCACAGCTGCAGCGCGAATTTGCCGACATCAGTGAGCAGGCGGGCGCCCGAGTTTCGACCCCGCTGCGGCTTACCGATGTCTCGGCGCTGCTGGACGGTCACCTCGGCGGGCGCCCGACACGGGCGAACTTCCGTACCGGCACGCTGACGGTCTGCACGATGGTGCCCATGCGCTCGGTACCGCATCGGGTGGTATGCCTGGTTGGCCTCGATGATGGGCTATTCCCGCGCCACAGCGTGCCCGACGGTGACGATGTGCTGGCACGCGACCCGCGAACCGGTGAGCGTGACGTCCGTTCCGAAGACCGGCAATTGTTGCTCGACGCTATCGGCGCGGCCACCGAGACCCTGGTAATCACCTACACCGGCGCTGACGAGCACACCGGGCATCCGCGGCCTCCCGCCGTGCCGCTGGCCGAGTTGCTCGACGCCCTGGATCAGACGGCCGCGGCGCCGGTTCGCGACCACGTCATTGTCCGACACCCGCTGCAGCCATTCGATCGCAAGAACGTCATACCTGGTGCCCTACTACCGGGCAAGCCGTTCACGTTCGACCCGGCCGCGCTGGCAGCCGCCGAAGCTGCTGGCGGGAGGCGCTGCACGCCAATGGCTTTCATCACCGATCGACTGCCCGAGCCGCCCATCACCGATGTGACCCTGGCCGATCTGTTGGACTTCTTCAAGAATCCCGTCAAAGGGTTTTTCCGCGCGCTCGACTTCACCCTGCCGTGGGACGTCGATACCGTCGAGGATGCGATGCCCGTCGAGATCGACGCCCTACGGGCCTGGCTGGTCGGCGATCGCATGCTGCGGGACATAGTGCATGGCATGCATCCCGACACCGCGGCAAACGCCGAGTGGCGTCGCGGGACGCTGCCTCCGGGGCGGCTGGGGGTACGCAAAGCCAAGGAGATTCGCGATCGGGCGCGTGATCTGGCATTGGTCGCCCTACGGCACAGGACGGCCGAATCGGACGCGCATGACGTCGATGTCGAGCTCGGCGGTGGGCGCCGGGTCACCGGAACCGTTGCGCCGGTATTCGGTAGCCGGATGGTGTCGGTCACCTACTCGAAGCTGGCACCCAAGCACGTGTTGCCATCGTGGATCGGGCTGGTTGCCTTGGCAGCACAACAGCCCGGTCGCCCTTGGGCAGCGGTGTGTATCGGTCGCGGCAAGAGCAGAAACCGCATCGCCACTCGGATGTTCGCACCGCCGCCCGATCCGGTGGCGGTGCTGCGGGATCTGGTGTTTCTCTATGACGCAGGGCGGCGGGAGCCGCTACCGCTGCCACTGAAAACGTCCTGCGCGTGGGCTGAGGCGCGCCATGCTGGCGACGACCCGCGCGCCGCGGCGCAGGAGCGGTGGGAGTCCAACAACTTTCGCGACGGTGACGACCGAGAGCATGCGCACGTGCGGGTGTGGGGCGAAAAGGCGGCACTTGATGTACTGCTCGACAGCCCACGCCCGGGCGAGGAGATGTCCGGTGAGGACACCCGGTTGGGTGCGCTGGCCGCCCGCTTGTGGGGGCCACTGCTGACCGCCGAGGGCAGCTCCGGATGATCGCGCCGTTCAACCTGCTGGGCCCGCTCCCCCACCGAGGCGCCACCATCGTATTGGAGGCCAGCGCGGGCACCGGCAAGACCTTCGCCCTGGCGGGTTTGGTGAGCCGCTATCTTGCCGAGACCGATGTGACCCTCGACGAGATGCTGCTGATCACGTTCAACCGTGCGGCCAGCCGGGAACTTCGCGAACGAGTGCGGGACCAGATCGTTGCGGCGCTGGCCGCCCTGGCCGGCCGGTCGGCCCCCGCCAACGATCTGATCGAGCACTTGCTGAGCGGCACCAATAACGACCGCGCCAGTCGCCACGCTCGACTGCGTAAAGCTCTGGCGAACTTTGATGCCGCCACCATCGCCACCACGCACGAGTTCTGCGGTTCTGTCCTGAAATCTCTTGGTGTGGCGGGTGATACCGACACCGGTTTGACACTTCAGGAGAGCCTGGACGACCTGTTGGCCGAGATCGTCGACGACCTCTACCTGATTGAGTTTGGTCATGCAGAATCCGATCCGGTGCTTACCCGTGCGCAGGCGTTGACCCTGGCCCGCGAAGTCGTGGGTGACCCGTACGCTCAGCTGCGCCCCCTCGAACCCGAACCCGACAGCGCAGCCGCCATCCGGCTCAGATTTGCCGATCAGGTGATCGGCGAACTCGAACGCCGAAAGCGCCGGCTGCGCATTCTCGGTTACGACGACCTGCTGATCCGGCTGGCGCAAGCGCTGGATGCACCGGATTCGCCCGCCCGCGATCGCATGCGCAAGCGCTGGCCCGTCGTGTTAGTCGACGAATTCCAAGACACCGACCCGATCCAATGGCAGGTGCTCGAGCGTGCGTTCGGCCGCCACTCGACGCTGATCCTGATCGGCGATCCAAAGCAGGCGATATATGGCTTCCGCGGCGGCGACATCCACACCTACCTTCGCGCGGCCCGAACTGCCGATGCGCGTTATACCCTGGATGTCAACTGGCGTAGCGACGCCGCACTCGTCGAGAGCCTGCAGACGATCCTGCGCGGCGCGGCATTGGGGCATCCCGAGATCGTCGTGCACGAGATCGAGGCACATCACCACGGACACCGGCTGACCGGCGCACCCCACAACGCGCCGTTTCGGTTGCGAGTGGTCAACCGGTCCCACGTTGGCTACGGCGGCACCGCTAACATCCCGATCGCAGTGTTGCGCAATCACATACCCGCCGACCTGGCCGCCGACATCGGATCGCTGCTGTCCAGCGGCGCCACCTTCGCGGGCCGGCCGGTTTCGCCCGGCGACGTCGCGGTCATCGTCGAGCAACACAGAGACGCACGCGCATGCCGGGACGCGTTGGCAGCAGCGGGAATCCCGGCGATCTATACGGGCGACACCGACGTGTTCGCTTCGCGAGCAGCCCAAGACTGGCTGTGCCTACTGGGGGCGATCGATGCGCCCCAGCACAGCGGCCTGGTGCGCGCCGCCGCCACCACAATGTTCTTCGGGGAAACCGCAGAAAGCCTTGCGGCGGAGGGTGACACGCTCACCGATCGGGTGGCTGCGACACTGCGCGAGTGGGCCGATCAGGCACGCCAGTGTGGCGTGGCAGCGGTGTTTGAGGCAGCTCAGCTGGGCGGGATGGGGCGTCGGGTACTGCGCCAGCGCGGCGGCGAGCGCCACATGACCGACCTGGCGCACATCGGCCAGCTGCTACATGAGACCGCCCATTGGCAGCGCTACAGTCTACCGGCACTTCATGATTGGTTGCGCAGGCAGTGCGCCGGCGGAAACGGCGCGACCGAGCACAACCGTCGTTTGGACAGTGACGCCGGTGCGGTTCAGATCATGACGGTGTTCGTGGCCAAAGGTCTGCAGTTCCCAATCGTGTACCTGCCCTTCCTGTTCAACAGGCACATCCGCCAGGACGACATCCTGCTGTACCACG
Organism: Mycobacterium basiliense; assembly: GCF_900292015.1. Classification (NCBI taxonomy): domain Bacteria; kingdom Bacillati; phylum Actinomycetota; class Actinomycetes; order Mycobacteriales; family Mycobacteriaceae; genus Mycobacterium; species Mycobacterium basiliense. The sequence continues at coordinate 911,772 of NZ_LR130759.1, read as the reverse complement.
ACGACACCGACACCCGCTGCCTGTATGTCGGCGGTCAACGTCGCGACCCGCAGCGCAAATCCGTCGAAGAGCTGAACCGCTTGGAGGAAGCCAACGACAACATCCGGCTCACCTATGTCGCGCTCACCCGGGCGCAGGCTCAGGTGGTGGCGTGGTGGGCGCCAACCATCGACGAGGTCAACGGCGGGTTGTCGCGGCTGCTGCGCGGCCGCGGAAGCGGCGACCCACGAGTGCCCGACAGGTGCTCGCCGCGGATCACCGATGACGAGGCGTGGTCGAGGTTCGTGCAGTGGTCGGCCGCGGGCGGCCCCGCGGTGGAAGAATCGACGATCAACCGTCCCACCGCTATTGAAAAGCCCTCTCGCATTAGCGGTTTAGCGGTACGGCACTTCCACCGGACGGTCGACACCACGTGGCGCCGAACGTCGTATTCGGCGCTGGTGCGCGACGGCGCGGAGGCGGCGCCCGGGGTGGCCAGCGAACCGGAAATCGAACTGCGCGACGACGAAGTGGAGGTGGCTGTGGTCGCCGCATCGGATGCGGCCGACAACCTCGCCTCGCCGCTGGCGGCAATGCCGTCGGGCGCGACGTTCGGGTCGCTGATCCACGCGGTGCTGGAGGGCGCCGACCCGCAGGCACCCGACCTGGCCGCCGAACTCGAGGAGCAACTGCACCGGCAGCTGCCATGGTGGCCGGTTGACGCCGACGCCGGCGAGCTGGCCCGGGCGTTGGTGCCCATGCACGACACGCCGCTTGGCCCGCTTGCCGAGGGGATCACACTGCGCCGGATCGGCACTCGGGATCGGCTGCGGGAACTGGACTTCGAGATACCGTTGGCCGGCGGCGACCGGCGCGGCCCGACCACCAGCGCGTCGCTGTCCGACGTGGGCGAGCTGCTTCGTTCGTACCTTCCGGGTGACGATCCGCTGGTTCCCTATGCGGACCGCCTGACGTCTTCGGGGTTGGGCGGCCAATCGCTGCGGGGCTATTTGTCAGGTTCGATCGACGTGGTACTTCGGCTGCCCACCCAGCGATACCTGGTGGTGGACTACAAGACGAACCATCTGGGAGAGACCGCCGCGGACTACAGCTTCCAGCGTTTGACCGAGACGATGCTGCATTCCGACTATCCCCTGCAGGCACTGTTGTATACCGTTGTGCTACAGCGGTTTCTGCGTTGGCGCCAGCCGGGCTACGATCCGCAGCGTCATCTCGGAGGGGTGCTGTACCTGTTTGTGCGGGGCATGTGCGGTGTCGACACGCCCGTTCTGGCCGGCCAGCCGGCCGGTGTGTTCAGCTGGATGCCGCCGCCGGAGCTGGTGGTTGCCGTTTCGGACCTCCTCGAGGACGGGAGACTGATCGCGTGACATTGACCGATGTCGAGCTGGCCACCTCCGCCACGGGGCTCTTGCAGGTCTTCAATCAGGCCGGGGTTCTCGATGTCGCCGATGTTCACGTGGCGCAACGACTCTGCGCACTCAGCGGGGAGACCGAGGAACGGGTGGCGCTTGCCGTGGCCATGGCCGTGCGCGCGATTCGGGCCGGGTCGGTGTGCGTGGATCTGTCAGCGGTCGCACAAGTCACGGCTCGTGATGATCTTCCGTGGCCGGACCCCGGGCAGTGGTTGACGGCGGTACGGGCCAGCAAGTTGGTCGGCGACCCAGCGGTGTTGCGTCTTTACCAGGACCATCTGCTCTACCTCGACCGTTACTGGCGCGAGGAAGAGCAGGTGTGCCATGACCTGCTGACGTTGGCAAGCTACCGACCGCCGCCGTCCGCACCGACGTTGGAGCGGCTGTTTCCGGCCGACCATGCCGAGCAGCGCGAAGCCGCGCGCCTGGCTCTGGCGCAATGTGTCACCGTGGTGACGGGTGGGCCCGGAACCGGCAAGACCACGACGGTGGCACGGCTGCTCGCATTGCTGGTGGAGCAAGCGGAGCTGGCCCGAGCCGCGCGGCCGCGTATCGCGCTGGCGGCCCCGACGGGCAAAGCAGCGGCGCGCCTGGCCGAGGCCGTGCAACATGAGGTGGCCGGTCTGGGCGCCGCGGATCAGCGCAGGATCGGGCGCGTGCAGGCGGTGACGTTGCATCGGCTGCTCGGCGGCAGGCGCGAAACCTCGGCCCGGTTTCGACACCATCGCGGCAACCGGTTACCGCACGACGTGATTGTCGTTGACGAGACATCGATGGTGTCGCTGACGTTGATGGCACGGCTCCTGGAAGCGGTTCGCCCGGGCACCCGATTGATCCTGGTCGGCGACGCCGGCCAACTGGCGTCGGTAGAGGCCGGTGCGGTGCTGGCGGACGTGGTGGAGGGGTTCGCGGCACGCCACGACGTGCGAGTGGCGACGCTGCGCACCGCACACCGGTTCGGAGCCGCGATCGGAGCCCTGGCGAATGCGATCCGGGTCGGCGACGTAGCGGGCGCGCTGGGGCTGCTGCGATCGGGTGACGAGCATATCGAGTTCATCGAAACTTCCGATCCGACAGCGCGATTGCGCGCCGTACTGGTGCCGCACGCGTTGCGGCTGCGTGAGGCGGCACTATTGGGCGCCGTCGGCGCCGCGTTGGGCGCGCTGGACGAACACCGGCTGTTGTGCGCTCACCGGCACGGGCCTTTTGGCGTTCGGCACTGGAACCGACTGGTCGAGGCCTGGCTTGCCGAGGAGACCGGCCAGCCGCCGTGGTCGCAATGGTATGCCGGGCGGCCGCTACTTTTGACGGCCAATGACTACGGGCTACGGGTGTACAACGGCGATACCGGTGTCACGGTGGTCGGGCGAGACGGTCTGCGCGCGGTCATTTCCGGTGCCGCCGGACCGCTTGATTTCGCGACCGGTCGGCTATCTGACGTCGAAACGATGCACGCCATGACGATTCACAAGAGCCAGGGCAGCCAGGCCGACGAGGTCACGGTTCTGCTGCCACCGCAGGATTCACGATTGCTGACTCGAGAGCTCTTCTACACCGCGGTCACCCGGGCGAAGCGCAAAATTCGGGTGGTCGGCTCCGCAGCCGAGGTAACCAATGCGGTCCGGCGCCCCGCGTTACGCGCGTCCGGGCTGCGGATGCGACTGGAATCCGCATCGCCCCCGTAACCTACTCGGACAAGCTGTTCTCGACGAGGAGCCCGGCATGGATACACACCAGCTGCACATCCGCAACGTCAACGTCTTCGACAGTGTCGCCGGCAGCATCACCGGACCCTGGGATGTCACCGTCGAGGACAATCTGGTCGCATCGTTAAAGCCTGCGGGCGCAACAGACTTAGCGGGCACCCAGATCGACGGGTCAGGCAAGACGTTGATACCCGGGCTGATCGACGCGCACTGGCACACCATGTTCACCACCATTCCGACGACGGTCGCCCTGGTCAGCGAGCTCGGATACGTTTTCGCGCGGGCCGTCGTCAGTGCCCGAGACACGCTGTTGCGCGGGTTTACCACGGTCCGCGATTTGGGCGGGCCGGTATTCGGCATCAAGCAAGCCATCGACGAGGGCACGATCCCGGGCCCACGCATCTACCCCTGCGGCGGTTTCATCTCCCAGACCGGCGGCCACGGCGACTTCCGGCTGCCGTACGAGGTGCCGCGTGGCGTGTGCGGCCATCTGAGCTACATCGAGATCGTCGGGACCGCCGTGATCGCCGATGGCGAAGCCGAAGTGCTACGCGGCGCACGGGAGATGCTGCGCCGAGGTGCGTCGCAGTTGAAGTTGATGGCCGGCGGCGGGGTGGCCTCCAACTACGACCCACTCGACGTTTCCCAGTTCACCTTGACCGAGATGCGCGCGGCGGTGGAGGCGGCCGAAAACTGGGGCACCTATGTCACCGTGCACGCCTACACACCCCGAGCGATCCGCACCGCCGTGGCCGCCGGTGTCCGTTGCATCGAGCATGGCCAGCTCATCGACGAAGGCACGGCGGCGCTGCTCGCCGAAAACGACATCTGGTGGTGCTTGCAACCATTTCTCGCCGACGAGGACAGGGCTCTGGCGCCGGCGAACCAGGCGAAGTTGCAGCAGATGACGGCCGGCACCGACGCCGCGTATCGGCTGGCGATCAAGCATCAGGCCAAAATCGCGTTCGGCACGGATATCTTGTTCGCCCCGGAACTGGCCAGCCGCCAGGGCGCGATGCTCACCAAGCTCTCCCGCTGGTTCACCCCCGCCGAGGTGTTGCAACAGGCGACAATCCGCAACGCCGAGCTGCTGGCCATGTCCGGGCCGCGCAATCCGTACCCGGGACGGTTAGGCGTGGTAGCCGAAGGCGCCCTGGCGGATCTGATACTCGTTGACGGCGACCCGGTCGCCGACATCTCGCTGATCGCACGTCCGGAGGAATCGTTCGCCGCGATTATCAAGGACGGTAGGTTGGTCACGCAGGAGAGTGGGTGATGCCACCGTGAACCAGGTGATCCGAGACGGTTGCAGTTGGCCGGTCGGCACGGCCGCCGATGTCGCCTGGATCAACGAGGCCACGTCGATCGGCCTCACCATCACCTCGGCGATCCCGCCGACTTTCGACGCCTACGCCACCATCGTGCTGCCGAACCACCGGGAAGAACAACGGCGGCGCGACCGGGCGCTGCTCGCGCTGCTCGACGGGCAGTCACCCGGTCAGCGGTGGTGGCTTGGATATCTTGACACCGGCAGCTCCGACGTCGTTTTTCCGGACGCACCGCGAGTGCGCTTGTATGCGGACTGGCCTTATGTTTTGGTACAGGCCGGCCCCCAGCAGGCCGCCAGCTGGCGCCAAACCAACGTCGAGTCATCCGGGTCGAAGCAGCTGCCGGACCTGATGTTTCCGGTGGACCGGACCTGGTTGGCCTCAACGTTGTGGGACGACGACTGGACCTGTGTCGGGGGGCCGTTCGCGCTGATGGAGGGTGTGCCGAATCACCCCGATCTGGCGGAGCACACACGGCCAGTGGGCATCCACCAGGACGCCACCCCACCCGGCCACCAAGCGAGGTAAATCGTCGGCCGCTTGGGACTTGCCCGACCGCGTCACCAACCCAGCGGTCGCGGCCTGCTAAGCCACTGAATTAGCTTGTGCACCAACAGCTTCAACGGTCACTGACGGCGGCTTTTGCCGGTGGCTCGCGATAGTCCTCGAACATACATGCATTCGAATGACCGCGACTTTATCGGCGTAGCGTTCAACGAGCTGGACGCGGCGCTGAACCGGATTCTGGATCTGTCGTGCGACGTGCTGACCGTCGCGGAATGCCTCACGCCGCTGGAACGCTGTGGGGCGCTGTGGCGCCGGCTAGCGGCCGCCGAACACCCCTTGATCGGCAAGATCGCCGAACAATCCGACCAGACCACGGGTGACCCGCAATTTTCTGCATCAACTGCCCGGATTCCTCGACCTGGCCATGCGGGACAGGGCCGAGGCGGAGCTGGCCGAGCTGGGTGGCCGGTACCGCCCCGGGCATGTGCAACCCCGACGATCCCGCCCCGTGCACCGGCGGCACCCCGTCGTAGGTGGCGATCGAGTCGGACACCCGCAGCGCCGGGCCACGAAGCCACGACCCGCTGGCCGCGGCGTTGCGGGCGTTGCTGTGCTCGGGAGGTCTTGGCCACCACACTGGGTTGCCGATTGCGATCATCGTGTCGACGACGCTGGCCGAACGGGAATCCGGCCGCGGCAACGCACTGGCCGGCGACGGCACCGTGCTGCCCATGCACGATGCCATCCGGTTGGACTCCCACGCGCATCACCACCTGCGGATTGTTTCGAGCGGACGCGAGCTAGGTCTGTACCACACCAAACGCATCGCCCCACCGAGTCAGCGAATTGTGTTGTATGCCAAGGATAGTGGCTGCTCGCCTCCCAGCTGCGATGTCCCCGGCTATCGCACCGAGGTTCATCACCCTCGCGGACTTCGCCGAGTGCCAGGAACCCAACATCGGCGATCTGGCGTCGAGTTGCGGCCCCCACCACCAGTTGATTACCTCCGGCGGCTGGCAGACCCAAAAACACAAGGACGGCACCACCGAATGGATTCCCCCTGCCCACCTCGATTGCGGCAACCGTGTGCCAACGCGTTCTTCCACCTAAAAAGGCTGCTCGGCAACGGTGACGAGGACGAGGACGAGGACGAGGACGAGGACGAGGACGAGGACGATCCATGATCTTGGTTGGCATCCTCCTGCCTGCAATCCTGGTCCCACGGGTTAAGTTGTCGACGAGTCACTGACAGGCAAACCGATCCGAAGGGATCGTCGTGAAGATACGGGTTGACGGGCGCGACATCTCCGTTTCCGGTAGCTTGCTGCCCCCGCTCACCCGGCGGACCAACGACATCATCCGGCTCGTCTTGGCCGCGGTGTTCCTCGTGGTGGTGGTCACGAGTTCGGTAATCACCCGACCGCGCTGGGTGGCGCTGGAGAAGTCCATCTCCGAAATCGTCGGCGTGCTGACCCCCGCCCAGTCCGACCTGGTGTACCTGATCTATGGCGTCGCGATTGTCGCACTGCCGTTCGTGATCCTGGTCGGCCTGATCATCAGCCGCCAATGGAAGCTGCTCGGCGCCTACGGGGCGGCGGCATTCATGGCCATTCTTCCCCTGTCAATCAGCAGCAACCGCCTCTCGGCGCCGCGTTGGCATTTCGACCTGTCCGAGAAGCTCAGCTCGGTGCCCGCGCAGTTCCTCGACGACCCGCGGTGGATCGCGATGCTGGCCGCGGTGCTGACCGTGTCGGGGCCCTGGCTACCGGCCCGCTGGCGGCATTGGTGGTGGGGGCTGCTGCTGGCCTTCGTGCCGATCCATCTGGTGATCAGCGCTATCGTGCCGGCTCGGTCGGCGTTGGGTCTGGCGGTCGGCTGGTTCGTGGGCGCGTTGGTGGTGCTGGTGGTTGGCACTCCTGCGCTCGAAGTGCCACTGGAGGGCGCGGTTCGCGCGATGGCCAAGGGCGGATTCGTGGTGTCCACGCTCGCGGTGGTGCGGCCGGGCGGACCCGGGCCACTCGTTCTGTTGGCCACCTCACCGGATCCCGACACCAGGGCGGCCGTGGAGTTGTACGGACCGCATCAACGCAGCGGTGGGGCGCTGCGGCAACTGTGGTGGAAGCTGCGTCTGCGCGGTTCGGAGACGGCACCCCTGCAGGCCTCGCTTCGCCGCGCCGTCGAGCATCGTGCACTGATGTCCATCGCCATCGGCGAAACCGGTGTCGCCAATACGTCGACGATCGCTCTGGCGGCGCTTGATCGCGGCTGGACCTTGTACGCGCACCGGCCCGTTCGCGGCACCCCGCTGGATGAATGTGCAAGCCAAACACCGGTTGCCCGCGCATGGGAATCGTTGCGGGTGCTCAACGATCATCAGATCTCCCACGGGGATCTGCGCTGTCACGAAATCACCGTCCACGACGGCACGGTCCTGTTCGGCGGCTTCGGCAGCGCCGAATACGGCGCCACGGACGCCCAGCTGCAGTCGGATATCGCCCAACTCTTGGTAACCACGTCGGCGCTCTACGACGCAAAATCGGCGGTCAGCGCCGCCATCCACACCTTCGGCAAGGACACCATTCTGAGCGCCTCGCGGCGGCTCACCAAATCAGCTGTGCCCAAAAGAGTTCGTGAATCGGTAGCCAACGCCAAGTCCGTCATCTCCGGCGCCCGCGAGGAGGTCAAGCGCCAAACCGGTGCCGATCAAATCGAAACCCAGACGATCACCCGGTTCAGCCGCAGCCAGTTCATTCAGCTGGTGCTGATCGGCGCGCTGGTCTATGTCGCCTACCCGTTCATCAGCACCGTACCCACGTTCTTCTCCCAGCTCAGAACGGCGAACTGGTCGTGGGCGCTGCTCGGCCTGGCGGTGTCCGCGCTGACCTATGTCGGGGCGGCCGCGGCCTTGTGGACCTGCGCCGACGGGCAAGTGAGTTTCTGGAAGCTGTCAATCGTGCAGGTAGCCAACACGTTTGCGGCAACAACCACACCCGCCGGCGTGGGAGGCCTCGCGCTGAGCACCCGGTTTCTGCAGAAGAGCGGTCTGAGCGCGTTACGCGCTACCGCGGCGGTAGCCCTGCAGCAGTCGGTTCAGGTCATCGTCCACCTGGCATTGCTGATCTTGTTCAGCGCGGTCGCGGGCACCTCAGCGGACCTGTCCCACTTCGTCCCGACCGGGACGGTGGTGTACCTGATCGCGGGTGTCGCGCTGGGCATCGTCGGCACCGTCTTGTTCGTGCCCAACCTGCGGCGCTGGCTGTCCACCGAGGTGCGTCCCAAGCTCAAGGAGGTAACCGACGACCTCGTCGTGCTTGCCCGCGAACCGAAAAGATTGGGGGTGATCCTACTCGGTTGCGCGGGAACGACTCTCGGCGCAGCGTTGGCGCTATGGGCCAGCATTGAAGCGTTCGGCGGCGGCACCACATTCGTCACCGTCACCGTGGTAACGATGGTCGGTGGGACGCTCGCCTCGGCCGCCCCCACACCCGGCGGCGTGGGCGCCGTCGAGGCGGCGCTGATCGGTGGACTTGCCGCCTTCGGCGTGCCCGCGGCGATCGGGGTGCCCTCGGTGCTGCTGTACCGAGTACTCACTTGCTGGCTGCCGGTATTTCTCGGTTGGCCGGTGATGCGCTGGCTCACCAAGAACGAGATGATTTAGCAAATCCGCTCCGGCACCGCATTATTCCGCCAAGTCGATGACCACAACCAGCACCACCGAACTTCTGGCGCTGTGTCCGACCGTGGTGGTCAGATAGGTCAGATAGTAATCGTCAGGCACTGACCGCGCGACGGCGATTTCGACGTCCACCGCGGCCGCCCCGTCCTCACCGAACTCGCCAGACGCGGGCGTCACCGTGACACCGTCAATGGCAGACGATCCGGTGACCACGTAGTCGCCGGCATCGGCAATCATCCGTTGCATGTCGAGCCTGACGGTGCCGGTTGCACCCGGCGCGATACCGATGATCGGCCGGACCACGTTGACCGTTACCGCCGAACTACCCGCCCCGAACGACGGGGGCGCCGAGGATGGGGCAGTTCCCCACGACTTGTTGGGCCTGCCGGAAAGCGTGAAGGCGACGTCGCCGCCGGTGCGGATGATCGAATCCGGAAGAAACGTTTGCTCGGTGGCCCGGCCGTCGATGCGCAGGCCGCTGATGTATTTCATCCGGCTGGGCGCGGTCGCGCCGGGTGCGGAGATCCGGATGGATTTGCCTCCCGGTAGGGCGATGATCGCGCGATCGAACAGTGGGGTGTTCACGGTGAGGATCGAGGTCCCCGGGATGATCGGATACAGGCCGAGAGCGGCCCAGACATACCAGCTGGACAGTGCGCCGAGGTCGTCATTGCCCGGTGCGCCGTCGGGCGTGGGTGAGAACAGGCCGCGCACCCGATCGACCGTCCGCTGCGTCTTCCACGGTTGGCCCACGTAGTTGTACAGCCACGGCACCCCGAAGCCAGGCTCGTTGCCGACCCAGAGGTACGGCTCGTTGGGACCCACGTTGAGCTTCTTGGTGAAGCCATCGAGCCGGTCGGCAACCGCCTTGCGCCCCCCAAGAGCGGTGATCAGACCACCGATGTTTTGCGGCACCCACCAGAGATACTGTTCGGCGTTACCCTCGTCGTACCCGTCCTGCCCGAAGCCATCGGGGGTGTCCTTGAATCCCGGTCCCGGTGCAAAGAATCCGATCGGGCTGCGCGGCGAGATATACCGAGTGCTGGGGTTGAACACGTTTTGCCAGTTCTGCGCCCGGCGCTGGAACTCGGCGGCGGTCTTGGCATCTCCCAGCGAATCGGCGAATCGGGAGATCGTGAAGTCGTCCAGCGACCACTCCAGCGTGATCGACGCGCCGGCGAACCGACCGTTGGTACCGAAATCGACCGCCTGCGGCGCGTAGCCCAGCTCCTGGTAGGTGGCGACTCCCGGCCGTTCCACATATCCGTTGAGCCCAACACCACCCTGTGTCGCCGCGTGCACCATGTAGCGCAGTGCGGTCTTGGTGTCGAAGTCCTTGGCCCCGAACGCATACAAGTTCACGATGAGCGGCACTACGTTGTCCCCGCTCATCATGCCGGTCGCCGAATTTGCAAGTGCCCAGCGTGGAAGCGATCCGCTCTGCTCGGCATCATTGACCAATGATTGAGCCATGTCGCTGGCCTGCTCGGGGAAGAGCAGGCCCTGCAGGGCGGCCAAACTCCGGTAGGTGTCCCAATCGGAGAAGTTGGCGTACTGGGTATGTCCTTGGGTAACAGCGTGAATGGTGTTATCGAACCCGAGGTAGCGGCCGTCAACGTCGTTAAAGGTGTTGGGATGCAACAGCGATCGGTACAGGCAACTGTAGAAAGTCACCACGTGACCGTGATCCCGGCCGGCCACCGCGATGCGCGACAGGGCTGCGTTCCATGTGGCCGCGGAGGCCGCACGAACGTCGTCGAAGCCGGCCGCACCTTCGGCGGCAAGGTTCGCCCGGGCTCCGTCGATCCCCACATAAGAGATCGCGGTGCGAACTTCGAGCACCGAGCCGGCCGGAAACTCCACGTACCCACCGCTGTAAGGCGAATCCGCGGTACGCGAGCCGGGGTATACGGCGGCGCCGTCCCAGGTTCCGTAGGACGTGAACGGCTGGCTGAACTGCATGGCGAAGTAGACCGTGTAGGTGTTGTTCTTACCGCAGAATCCTCCGCTGGTCGCCCACCCGGTGATGGTGGTGCTGTCCGCACCGATCTGGATGGTTGAGCGAGAGTTTCCCGCAAGCGAGGCACCGGACCGCACGCGAAATGTGGCCGGCCGGCCGTCGCGCGGGTAGCTGAACCGACCGAATCCGGTTCGCGTGGTGGCGGTAAGCTCCGCGGTCACTCCGCTGGACGGGAATCGCACGGTGTAGTAGCCGGGCATACCCGACTCGGTGTCGTCGTGGGCAATCCGCTCCGTGGCGCGCCAAGGTTGCGCACCGACGGCGCTGGTGGTCGGCAACATCGAGATGTCACCAAAGGCGGCACAGCCCACCGAGGCGTGCGTCATGCTGAACCCGGTGGAGCGTGGGTTTTGGAAATCGTATCCGGCGTAGTTGCCGGGGGTGTCCGGCGAGTACTGCACCATGCCGAATGGCATCGAGGCGCCCGGGAAGTTGTTGATTTCCCCGACGATCTCGCCTCCTCTGCCGGTGCCGACGAGGGTGTCGACGTATTCGACCGGGTTGGTAACGAACTGCGGTTCACCGTCGTAAGCGGTCGGCGTGGCGGCAATCAACGGCACCAAGAATCCCAGCGCCGCCACCAGTGCGACGAGGGCCCGCATCGACCTGCGTGACCGCATAACTGTCTCTTACTGCACGTAGGGGGTTCCTGTGGTTGTTTCGAGGCTAATCGAGACTGAGCTGACGCGTCGATCGACGGCCGGCGCCGCGCACAAAGCGACAATGCTTGGCGCCGATTCGGCTAATGTCTGTCCCGACGTCACCGGCGCAAGCACCGGGGCCCAAATTTCCGGGAGATGCATTACATGAAGGACCTGATGGCAATGATTGCCACCGTGGCGCTGAGCGTGACGCTGGTTGGCTGCGGCTCCGACACCAAGACCAATGGCCAGACGTCCACATCCACAGCCACCTCGACGTCAACATCGACGACCACGTCAACGACGAGCGCGACGCCGGGCGCCCAGGTCAACTACACGATCGCCGACTACATTCGGGAGAACAACATTCAGGAGACGCCCATCCATCATGGCGACCCCGGATCGCCGAACATCAACCTGCCGGTGCCCGATGGTTGGCAGTTGATTCCCGAAGGCTCCGGCGCGCCGTATGGCGGCATTGTCTACACCAAACCCAGCGATCCCAACGATCCGCCCACTATCGTGGCGATCCTGTCCAAGCTGACCGGCAACGTCGATGCGGCGAAGATCATCGAGTTCGCCCCGGGCGAGTTGAAGAACCTGCCCGGATATCAGGGCAGCAACGACGGAAGCGCCTCCACGCTCAGCGGTTTCCAGGCATGGCAGCTGGGCGGCTCCTACACCAAGAACGGGAAGCAGCGAGCCATTGCCCAGAAGACGGTGGTGATTCCCAGCGCCGACGGACTGTTCGTGTTACAGCTGGACGCCGATGCCCTCGACAGCGAGCAAGGCGTCCTGATGGACGCCACCAACATCATCGACGACCAGACGACGATCACATCCTGACGGCAGCGCGGCGCGCCGTCCTCGATCCCTTCGGGCGCGTGGCGACCATGACGGGCGATTAGCTCATCGGCCGGAACCGCTGAGACATCCCAACCGCGGCCGCTCAGCCAGTCACGACATCGGCGCGGTCCCTGAAGTACCGCAAATCCTCAAAGTCCGTTGCGTGCTCAGTGGCGTTGCCCGCCGCCTCGCGATAGCGCTGCATTATCGAACGCTGCCGGGTGCCTCGATGGCAATCCCATCCCGGCGACGCGGTGACAGCGTGCGCGGCAGCGGCGCCGCCCACCCGAAACGTCATCCGCCGGGATTTGCCACTCCCGTAGCCGGCCCCGGTGTCCTACGGTGAGGACATGGCAGCACAGTCGCACGCGGTGGACGTCGGGCACCCGCCCTCGGCAGTACTTCGGGTCGTCAATCCGATGCTCGGCTTCCTCCTGGGCACCCCGCTGGCCGGCTCGCTGCGCAAGCAGCTGATGATGCTCGACTTCGCCGGCCGAAAGTCGGGACGGCGGTTCTCACTTCCGGTGAGCGCACACCTCATCGACAACGATCTCTACGCGCTGACCGGCGCCCCCTGGAAGCACAACTTCCGCGGTGGTGCAACGGCACAGGTCCGCTACGACGGCAGGGCGACCAGCATGCGCGGCGACCTGATCCAGGACAAAGACGTGGTCTGCGATCTCTACCTACGTTGCGCCCAGTCCTATGACCTCAAGCACGCCCAGCGAATGATGGGCCTGAAGTTCCGCGACCAACGCATGCCGACCCGGGAGGAGTTCGCCGAGGCGGTCGACCGGCTGCATCTGGCGGCAATCAAGTTGACCCCGGCCCGCTGACGTCCCGCATAGTGCGAAACCGGCCGCACACAAGTGGGTTTCACCGCTCGAATGCAGCATTGTCGTGCCTACTCGTGGCGGTGTTGACGGCCAGCCTTCTGGTCGCGTGCGGCTCGGCGACCAAGAGGACCTTCTACGAGTCCGCGCCGTGCCCGGTGCCCAACTTCCCCGGCGTGCCGCAAGCTGATCTGGGGGCCGCCTACAGCTGTGGATATCTCACCGTGCCGGAGAACCGTCTCAAACCGAACAGCCGGACCATACGGATCCTGGTTGCCCGGGTGACAGCCGCCAGCGATAACCCGAAGCCCGATCCGATCGTCTTCCTCGCCGGAGGTCCCGGCGGCGCCGGCACATTGAGCGCACCGGGAGTCGTTGCCGGCGGAATGAATGCCGACCGGGACGTCATCTTTGTCAACCAGCGTGGGACTGTGCACAGCGATCCGTTTCTGAGCTGCCCGGAAATGGACGACTTCACCGCCCATGCCGTCGACTTGGATTTCACCGCCCCGTCGACTGCGGATCTGGCCGCAGCTGCCGTCACAGCCTGCCGAAACAAGCTGTCGCCGAGCAATTTCGACTTCGCCGCCTACAGCTCCAGGGAGAACGCGGCCGATATCGCCGACCTTCGGGTGCAGTTGGGCATCGAAAACTGGAACGTTTATGGCGTCTCATATGGCACCGACCTGGCTCAGCAGTTGCTGCGTACCCATCCCGACGGCATCAGGTCTCTGGTACTCGACTCGGTGGTGCCGTCGTCGATCAACATTGTCGACCGGTGGTGGGAAGCCCCCGCTAGCGGCCTGGCCGCGATCTTTCAGGCGTGCGCCACCCAACCCAAGTGCGCCGCGGCCTATCCGGACCTGGCAACGATTTTCGTCGACGTCGTCACCAGGCTGAGCGCGACACCGCTGAAGGTTACCGCCACCGGTCCGGCCGGAGATCCGGTTCGAGTCACCATCGACGGCTCCAAGGTGGTGCCCTTGGTGCTCAACTGGAGTGCCGACCCGGCCAAGGTGACCGACATTCCGCGGATGCTCTTCGACCTCGCCCACGGCGACGGCAGCTTGGCAGCCGCGGGAATCGCCGCGAGCATCCCGCCGCCCGACCAACGCGGGCTGTTGGGCGCAGGGCTGGCGTTGGGTGCCTACTGCCAGGAGATGGCCAACTGGACCACGCCGGAAAGTGCTCTTTCCCAAGCGAAATCGGCGATGCCCTTGCTTCCAGAATCGGTACTGCGGATCACTCCGACCGGCAGTTGGATCTTCCGCGAATGCGATGCGTGGGGCCTGGGCAGGTCCGACACGGCCGATCGCCTGTCGGTGTCCAGCGGGGTCCCTACACTCATTCTGTCGGGCACTTTCGATTCCAGCACCGCACCACAGTGGGTCAAAAAGATCACCCCCGGGCTTAGCAATTCAGTCATGGTGCGCGTCCCGGGCGTGGGTCACGGCGTGCTGCCCACTTCCCAGTGTGCCCAGTCGATCATGACGGCATTCCTGGACGACCCGGCGAGCTATTTCGACCAGTCCTGCATCGACTCAACGCCCATGCCGACGTTCAGCCTTCCCGAGACCCGGTAGATCCTGATTCGCTCACCCCACATGCGCCGCGCCGGCGGCCGCGCGGGTCCGGGTGATCACCGGCTGCTCAAAGCCGGCCGCGCCCACCGCCCGCCGCACCGCAGAACCAACCGCCTCCGCCCGCTCGGCGGGCGTCAAGGCGATCACACATCCGCCGAAGCCACCGCCGGTCATTCGGGCGCCCAGGGCACCCGCGCGCACCGCCGTGTCGGCGATCAGGTCGATGTGGTCGGTGGTGATTTCGAAATCGTCGCGCATGGAGTTGTGCGACGCGGTAAAAAGCCGTCCAACCTCGACGAAGTTTGAATCGGCTAGCGCCGCAGCAAATTCGAGCACCCGGAGGTTTTCGGTCAGCACATGGCGGGCGCGTCGCGCGTCGACCGGATCGGCGACCCCGGCCAATCCCGCGGACCCGAGATCCTGCACCTCACGCAACGACGACGCACCCAAATCGGCGGCCGCACGCTCGCAGGACGCGCGGCGCTGCGCATATTCTCCGCCGGCGTGCCGGTGGCGGATTTTGGAGTCGATCAGCAGCAGCGCCACTCCACACGCGTCCGGGTCGAAGGGCACCGGTGCGACAGTGAGGTCGCGGAAGTCGATCAGCAGGGCCGTCGCCGGCGCCCCGAACAGCGACGCCAGCTGGTCAAGCAAACCCGTTGGGGCGCCGACGTAATCGTTTTCCGCCCGCTGAGCCAGCCGGGCGCGTTCTGTCGGGTCGATGTGGACACCGGCGGCAGCCGCGATGGCGCCCAGCACCGCGCATTCCAACGCCGCCGAGGAAGCCAGGCCGGACCCCATCTCCACGTCGCTGGTGATCGACATAGCGCCGCCGGGGACCGGATGGCCGGCGTGCCGCAGCGCCCACACCACCCCGGCCACATAGCTTGCCCAGCCGACCACGTGGCTGGCGGGGTCGCCGGGAGCGGTGTCCAACGGAACGCGCGTCAAGCCATCCACCCGATCGCTGCTCACCGTGATCACCTCGCCATCGCCGGGCGTGAACGTCACCACCGTGCGCTTCGGCAGCGCGATCGGCAGCGCGAAGCCGAGGTTGTAGTCGGTGTGTTCACCGATCAGGTTGACGCGCCCGGGTGCGGCGTAGCGAACGCTTGTCTGGGTCATCGGTCGAGGTCCCGCAGTCGCTGGGCGACGCTTTCCGGTGTGACGTCGCTGATGAAGGCGTCCATCGCCGATTCGGAGGCGGCCAGGTATTTGAGCTTGGTGGCGCTGCGCCGGATCGACATGAGTTCGACATGGAAGTAGCCGTCAGCTTGGGCATCGGTGTCGGCGAACTGGTGCAGTGCCGATATGTACGGCAGCGGGCCAACCGCCGGTGCGTAGATGCGGTCGAAGCGCGCCAGCATGTCGAGGTAGACCCGCGTGAATCCGTCCAGCTCCGCCTCGTCCAGCTCAGCGAGATTATGCACGAACCGGTTTGGGTAGATGTGTACCTCGACCGGCCAGCGCGCCGCGAACGGTACGAACGCCGTGAACAGCTCGGTGCGCGTGACGACACGGCTTCCGTCCGCGACTTCGCGGGCAAGCAGATCGGCAAAGAGGTTGCCGCCATGCCGCATCCGATGTTCACGAGCCTGGCCCAGCATGGCGGCGGTGCGGGGAGTCAGGTAGGGATAGCCGTAGATCTGACCGTGCGGATGGGTCAACGTCACCCCGATCTCTTCTCCGCGATTCTCGAAACAGAACACCTGCTCGATGCCGGTAGTGGCCAGCAGATCGGAGCTGCGGTGGCGCCACGCGTCGACGACGAGCCGGGCGTGCGGCAGCGTCAACTCCGCGAAGGAACCGGTGTGCTCGCTGGAGAAGCAGATCACCTCGCTGCGGCCATGTCCCGGTGCGGACAGAAAGCCCTCTCCGGGAGACAGCGTTGGCGCGGGTGCCCGATCGACGGCGCCGGACAAGCTCGGGAACCGGTTTTCGAAGACCACGACGTCGTAGTCGGGGGCGGGAACCTCGCTGGTCAGCCCCGTTGGCCCGGGGCACAGCGGACATTGATCTGCTGGCGGTTTATAGGTGCGGTCCTGGCGCAGCGCCGCGATGATCACCCACTGACCTGTCGATTTGTCGAACCGCAACTGTGACTGCTCGGGGTCGCGCGC
Source organism: Mycobacterium basiliense (assembly GCF_900292015.1). Taxonomy (NCBI): domain Bacteria; kingdom Bacillati; phylum Actinomycetota; class Actinomycetes; order Mycobacteriales; family Mycobacteriaceae; genus Mycobacterium; species Mycobacterium basiliense. Next base: position 895,100 of record NZ_LR130759.1, on the reverse strand, counting down.
CGGCAGCGGCCGGCGATCCGCCACCGGCGCCGGCCGGCGCCCAGGCAGGGAGAAGAACAACAGTTCACGACCATCGGCCAGCTTCGCCCGCGTCGGCGCAGTCACGATCTCGAAGACTAGCGGGTATCCCGGCGGGTGATCATGGACGGCGGTGGTCGGCGTGGCCGGTGGTCCCGACGAGCTGCGAACCACTGCGGCGCATTCGGTGGCATCGACACGATTGCGGCCATTGGTTCTCCTTGCCACGTGGCCATGAAGCCCTGGGCACGATTGCCCCCTGGCTAGTCCGCGGATGCGGAGTTGGTCGGCCGCCGGCCGGTGAAGGCGATCAGCCGATCCAGGATTGGGGCAACAGAGCCGACCGCCGCTGGCTGCGCGAAGCCGGCGGAGTTGCGGGTTGCCGGGGTGATGACCTTGCCGGCCACTCCCATCACATACTCCACCAGCTCCTCGGATGCGACCACCCGACGTCCAGTTGCAATTGCGAAATCCCAAGCATGTACCAGAAATTCGAGACAGAGAATGCCCACGGGAACAACCGCGGGTACCTGGTTTGCATTCAGCTCGACCGTGCCGTCCAGACCGTGTCGCCGCCACGCTTCCAGCACCGCCTGCGCTGCGTCGGCCACCTGAGTTTCCAGCGGCGCCTCCAAGTCGCGCGGTGGTATCCGTGCGCCCACGGCGCTGCCGATAATCGTCAGGGAGCGCATCAGATGATCAGCCAACTGGGCCACGTTGTATTCACTGCATGGCGTCTGCTTGGCCTGATCAGCGGCGGCCAGCCCGCGCAGCACGTGCTGAATCACCGCCAGCGCTGCTTCCGCGCAGGACAATTCATCGAGCGGCTCGGGGACAGCCGCCCATTCGTCGGGACCGGCGTCACCATGTTGGCCCGCAACAACCAGCCTGCTCAGGTAGTGATTCCAGGCTTCGCCGTGACGGGCGGCCTGCTCATCGGTGAGCCCGTCGTGCAGCAGCCGGACCTCGGTGCCGCCCTCGACTCCGGTGAGCGTGAGGCTCACCGTCGACTCATCCAGCATTGGATTGCCCCGCCGCTCCCAGCCCCAGGAGATGACCACCAGCTTTCCCGGGTCGACTGCAGCGACGGTGCCCACTGCGGTATGTCCGGGCGTCACCGTCCAGCGATATACCCCACCGACGCACAGTTCGATGCGAGCCGTGATGGTCAACCAGCACCGAAGCCCTTCGGGGGTAGCGATCAGCGCAAATGTTTCGTCTGGTTCGCGGGGCACAAAAGTTGTTTTTTCCCAAGGCATAACGAGCTCTTCCTGTGACACTGCCCAAGTTATCGACCAGATCCAGGGTGGATTCCTGGTTTCGCCGCATAACGGTGTCGGCCCGGGTCGAGAGGGACTGGCCTGACGACGGGCTTCGACGGGCGCCGCACGGCACCGCGCCGCCACCGGATGGACTCTGCCGCGACCACGATCGTGTCGAGCACACTTCGATACGTTAGCCGCGCCGTCCATTGGTTGCCTGAATCCTGCCAAGGGGCACAATTGCAGTGTGAAAGTAGCGATCAGCGGCGCCGGGGTGGCGGGTGCGGCACTTGCCCACTGGCTCTATCGAAGCGGCCACACCCCGACAGTGATCGAACAAGCGCCGAGTTTTCGCACCGGCGGCTACATGATCGACTTTTGGGGCGTCGGCTACCAAGCGACTAAGCGGATGGGCATCGAGGACCCGGTCCGCGCCGCCGGGTATGAGATTGAAAACCTGCGTTCGGTGGGCTCCCGGGGCGAGGTCAAGGCCAATGTCAGCGTTGACGTCTTTCGCCGCATGTTCGGCGAAGACTTCACCAGCCTGCCCCGCGGCGACCTGGCCGCCGCCATCTACGCGACCATTGAGGACAAGGTGGAGACCCGCTTCGACGACAGCATCACCAGCGTCGACCAGCACGTCGACGGCGTCCACGTCACCTTCGAAACGAGCACACCGCGTGAATTCGATCTGCTGATCGGCGCCGACGGATTGCACTCCAATGTGCGTCGGCTGGTCTTCGGGCCTGAGCAAGATTATGAGCACTACCTGGGCTGCAAGGTCGCGGCGTGGGTCGTCGAAGGCTACTGGCCTCGTGACGACTTGACCTACGTCTTGTACAACACTCCGGGCAAGCAGGTAGGGCGCGTCGCACTGCGCGGCGACCGCACCATGTTCCTGTTCATCTTCCGCGATGAACACGACAGCGGCGGCGCAACACCGAAAGAACAGCTGCGCAACCATTTTGGTGATGCCGGCTGGGAATGCCCAGACATCCTGGCCACCCTGGACGACGTCGATGACCTATATTTCGACGTTGTCAGCCAGATCCGGATGGATCACTGGTCGCGTGATCGGGTGCTGTTGGTCGGTGACGCCGCCGGATGCATTTCGCTGCTCGGCGGTGAGGGTACCGGCCTGGCAGTGACCGAGGCGTATGTGCTTGCCGGCGAGCTCGAACGCGCTCAAGGCGACCACCGTCGGGCCTTTGCTAGTTATGAGGCACAGCTGCGCCCCTTCATCAGAGACAAGCAGGGCAGTGCGGCCAAATACATCGGATTCTTTGCCACCCGAACCCAATTCGGTCTATGGTTCCGCAATCTGGCAATGCGGGCGATGAATGTCAGGCCGTTGGCGACGTTGATTGCCGGCAGCGTGCGGGACGATTTCCAGCTGCCCGAATACGACATGTAGCTACCTGGTGAGCGGTCGGCGCTCTACGCAGTGGTCGCCCTCACCGTCGGGCGAGGGCGACCTCCTGGCGTTGCGCGCGAAGCGCGGGGGCTAGAGCGGAATGAACACGCCGTTGAGCCAGATACCCCAGTGCTGATGTCCGGCATCCCAGACCACCGGCGTGTTGGGGGCATAGGCCGGCGGCGGGGGCTGCGGAGGCGCTCCCGGGGGCGGTCCCGCCTGCACGGGTGCGGGGGCGGGTGGCGGAGGGTCTGCGGCAGCATAGCCCGCGCCAACGGTGATCGCCCCCATGCTGAGGGCTCCGGCAACGGCGGCGCTAGCGAGAATATGGGCAATGTTCATCGGGATTCTCTTTCTTCCGTTGTGCCTGACGCACACCGACTTTGGCCTCGGCGGCGCTCGCACTAAATGGGCGGTGGCAAATCTGGGGGCAGCCACCGACGTGTTGACGGATCGCAAGCGCTGCGCACGCGGCACTGGATCGATCCAACATGGCGCGCCGCACTGCGCGCCCGCGCGATCGGAACCAGAAGCCGCCTAGGCCTTTATGGGCAACCTGGACGTCCTGCCGCGCGTCCTGCTGATAGATGCCGTTGGGCAATTTGCAGGGCACAGTCATTTAAGCACCCAGACCAGGCGGTTGTCTAATATTCAATGCAATTGTCGAATATCCGACATGCTGTGCTGCGGGCGGATTCACCGAGGCAATCGACACATGTTCGCCGCCGCGTCCGTCCTGCGGGAACTACCTGGGCATTGAAGGGCTCGACGACGTGGTCCGGCGACCGGCGGGGCACTCCCCTTCCGGGGCCGCCAACCGCGCAGCCGCCGGCACGTCACGGACCGCACCGACCCGGATGCGCGCACCACGACGTGGCACCAAGATGACGTGTTTGAGCTGTTGTCGTTCACCGGCTGACGCGGTGGTGCTCAACTCCACCCGCCGCAAGATTTCCCGCAGGACGACCCGCATCTCGACCATGGCGAAGTTGGCCCCAAGGCAGCGTCGGTTGCCGCCGCCGAAAGGTAACCACGTGGTCGGGCTCAGCGTCGCGCCAAGCATGCGATCAGGATCGAACCGCTCCGGGTCCGAATACACCTCGGCACTCCCGTGTACCAACCCGATTCCGGGAGCAACCATGGTTCTTGCCGGTAGCGCATAGCCGGCCAGTTCGATCGGCTCGGTCAGAACCCGGCCAACGTCGAACACGACCGGGCGGATGCGCAGCGTCTCTTTGGCCAGCGCGTCGAGGTACTCGTCACCGGCCGGATCGCCCGAGCCGCTGGCCTCAGCCGCGCGCACCGCCTTGGCCAGAATTGCCGGGTGCCGAGTCAACCGCTCCAGTGCCCAGGCGAGCCCGCTGGCCGTGGTGTCGTGCCCGGCGACCAGCAACGTCATCAGCTGGTCTCGCAACTCGGCGTCCGTCATCGCACACGTCCCGTCCGACGCGTCGTCCGTGGAGCGAACCAACATGGCCAGCGCATCGGTGCGCACCGCGAGGTTGGGGTCAGCGCGCCGGTCGGCAATTTCGGCGTAGAGCAACTCGTCGGCTTCCGCGATGTGCCGACGCAGTCGTCGCCACAGGCGGCGATTCATGAGCTCGGGTTTGGCAAGCGCCAGCGTCTCCCACGGCCCCACGTCGAGCACTCGCGGCATGACCTTGCGAAGCATCGCCAACCGCGCCTGGTCGGTGGCACCGATGACAATCCGCAGGATCACCTCGAGCGTGATCTCGGACATCTTGGGAGCCACCGCGAACTCACGGCCCACCGGCCACCCGGCGATGTTCTCCGCCGCGATCTCGGCCATCAGCGCGGCCTGGTGCGCGACAGCGTCGCGCTGGAATGGCGGCAGCATCAGACGTCGACGATCCCGGTGTACGTCGTCATCGCTCAGCAGCAAAGAACTCTCGCCCAACAATCCGCCGAGCATCTCGTTGGCTTCCCCAGCATGAAAGACGCGCGGATCGCCGGCGAACACCGTCTTGATGTCGGCCGGGTCATTCACATACACCATGGTCCCGAAGCCCGCGACGCGCAGCGTGAAAATGTTGCCGTAACGACGTCGACACGCGGCCAGGAACCACGCGCTATACCGCATCAACAATGCAGCCTGCACCAGCCGAGGCAACGAGGGTCCGGGAGGCAGCGCGGCAGCGGCGGAGTTGGTCATGACCGCAATGCTACATACGTCGAGGGCGCCGACCGGATGGTTTGAGGAATTATCACGCCATGGCCCGCGTTAGCGGTAGCGTCAATATCGGTTGCCGGCGTGCGATTTGCCACCGCACAGTCTCCGATGTATCCCAAATATGATGTACGGCAAGGTGATTGCTACCGCTACGGCCGGGAATACGTGAAACAGACTGACGTATAACGCGGTTCACTCAAGGCCTCACCTATTCGGATTTGCATGGCAGAGGCAATTCGCGGTGGCCGTCGCGCGTGGATTGCCTGTTCGAACGCGTAGGCGTAGCCAATGAGTTTCGGCTCCTAGAACGCGCCCGCGAAAACGACAATCCTATCGGCAGGCCAAAGAGGTACCCGGCGGGAACACAGATGTGTGGGTAACCCGCGACTGCCGGCGGCGACGAACAACCGCCCGGCAAGATGTTGTCGCCGACCACCGGATCGATCACGAACGCCAGCGAGCCTTCGGTGGGCGCGACGATGGCAGCGAGCCGAGTGCTCCGCCAGTGTCTTGCCAATGCCCTCGCCACCGGCCAAACGCCGTAGCTCGGCGTTGATCAGCAAATACTGCCCGTCGGTCAGATCCCCTGTGGCCTGTGTCTGCTCGAAAAATTCCTGGCGAAGGGGCATCACCCATCCTGGGCAAGCCCGGCGGCCGTCCACTCGCCTCGCTGGAACGCGGTCCGTTCGGCGATGCTGAACTCGGACAGTTCCATCTGGGGTTCAACCGGCCAGCGTGATCCGGCGTGCCGTGACCGGTTCGGCTTTGCCTTTGAGGCTCAGCGTGAGCTCCTCGCCGTCTTCGACGGCCGCCATGTCCGCGACCGCCTTGGACATGACGATGTCGCCGCCCGCGGCAACGCTTTGCAGCCGCGACGCGGTATTGACGACGTCTCCGATCGCGGTGAAGTCACGGATCTCGCCCTCACCGACGATTCCGACGTAAGCGGGGCCAACGTCGAGTCCGATGCCAACGTGCAGCTGCGGACCCTCCGGGGTGCCATAGCCCTGTTCGCGCAGGATGGTGCGAGCGTCATTGACCATCGAACTGACATAGCGGCCGTCCGCACTGAGCGGCGCAAAATAGAGCCCCATGACGGCGTCGCCGATGAGCTTGTCGACGATCCCGTGCTGCACGATCACCTGCGTAAGCTTCGAGTAGAAGCGATTGAGGGCAGCCACCATTTCGTCCGGCGCCACGGTCTCAGCCAGAGCGGTGGAGTCGCGCACGTCTGCGAAAAGAACTCCGATCGGCAGCGTCACCCCGCCACTGGGCGCCCTCTCGAAGCAAACCTGACACCAGCGCGGATTCTTCCGGGATGGGCCTTTCCCCACCCGCCGCATCAACCAGCCGCCAACTCCTGCGAACGGGTTACCGCAGGCCTCGCACCGGGGTGCAGACGGAAGGCTGGAGATGACTCGGATTCCACGACGCACCTTGGCGTGTCCGAAATACTCGAAGAAGCGCGCCCACTCCTCCGGGTCGGCCTGCGCACCCTCGGGGCGCGGCGGCGTGTGTCCGCGCGACATTGGCCGATTCTATGCGGCATTCGCGCAAGCAGGTGACCGCGGATCCGACGCTACTTGTGAGCGACCGCCGCGCTGGAGCCGGCGGCCAGCGGGATCACCTCGAAAGACCGGAATCCTACTGCGCTGCACCATTTCCGGAAGTCCGCACCGGTGAAGTCGAACGCATCACCGAATTCGATGAGCATGTTGAGCGACATCATCAATCCTTCGGTGTTTTCCCGCCGTGCGTCGTCGATCAGCGTCTCGATCACGACCAAAGCCCCGTCTTTTGGTAATGCCTCGTAGGCCTTTTCGATCAGCCGTTGTTTACCGTCCAGATTCCAGTCGTGCAGGATCTGCCCCATCGTGATGACATCGGCGGCCGGCAGCGGGTCGGCCAGAAAGTCACCGGCGACCGCACGCACTCGATCACCGAAGCCATGCTCGGCCAGCTTGCGCTGAGCGATCTCGGTCACCGCGGGCAGGTCCAAACTGATGCACTGTAGGTGCGGATGCGCCGTGGCAACGGTCCGCGACAGCAGTCCGTTGGCGCCGCCCACATCGCAAAGGGCGTGGTAGCGCTCGAAGGGAAAGCGTTCCGCGAGCAATTCCACATTGCGCCGCGATGCCGAGTCCATGGCGGTCACGAAGGCCTCGAGTTGCTTCGGGTCGGCATAGATAGCCTCGAAAAACGGCCGGCCCGTTCGCTTGACCTCGTTCTGTGGCTTGCCCGTCTGCAGGGCCTCGGTCAGATCACCCCAGAACCGAAAGTTGCGTTGGTCCCAAATTTTCAGCAGGCCGCCCTGATAGTCGGGGCTGGCTTCATCCAAGAATCGCGCCGTCTCCGGCGTGTTGCGGTAGCGGGCCTCGGGCCCGTCGCCATCGCGCCGCAGCAAGTCCAGCGACACCAGGCCGTCGAGGAAGTCCGTCGCCGGTCTTGGCACCAGCCCGAAACGGGCGGCGATGGCCTCCGCGGTCATCGCGCGATCGGCGAGTTCAGTGAAGAGCCCGAGACCCACCGCGGTCAGCAGTACCTTCGATGGGCCGTATCCGGCACCGATCGCCATGATCCGGTCGGGACTCAACCGATTCTCCACTCGACCTCCCGAACAACTACCGCTCTACGGTCGCGGCGCCGCCTACCGACCATAGGCCAAGTTTCGATTGTTGCGCGGGCTCGGCGGCGGGAAAGCCCGGGCGAAACCCCATCGCGATGGGCGCCGTTAGGTGCCCGGCCGGGCCCGCGCCGAAGATGGCAATACACATACCGCACATACCGCAATTTTGTATGGCCACGACCGAGACACCAGGTAGGCGCAGACCGCCACAAAGAGTCACTAACGGCTCGATCGTTGACGGCCTTTGCAACGCTGGCCACACATAATTGGAAGAGGTGTCCGCTAGGCCGGGTGCAAAGCGCCCATCTCCGATGGCACGCCAACTGTCACTTTGACCGCCGCCGATGTTGACATTCGGCGGCGGCGTGCACCACTGCCTCGGTGCCAACCCGGCCCGGCGCGAGCTGGCCCCAGGCCCTCGACGCGCTCACCCAACGCGTGCATGATCCGCATATCGTCGGGCGGGCGCCATGGAAGCCGATGGTGAGCCCTGGGCGGGCCGCTGATCCGCCGACCCTGCCCATCGAATTCGACCGCTAGCTGGGGCGGCCGGCCTCGTAGCCGTTCATCAGCCAGAACATCGTGCGGTCGATGCTGGGCAGAATTTCGGTGATGGCGATTTCACCGGCCGTGAAGCGCCCGAGCAGCCCGTACACCAGGCTGGAGATAACGGTGTCGAGGTCATTGATGAAGCCCGCATCGACGTCGGCAAGCACTTCCATCGCCGCCGGAACGACCATGTCCAAGCCGCGCCGAACCAGCCGCTGCCCACCGGGTGCGACCCTGGCCCGGAAATAGGCTTTCAAGATGTCCGGGTGCGCCTCCCAGGGCTGAAAAATGGTCCGGAGCACCCGCATCATGCCGGCATACAGCGACTCGCTCGCCGGGTGCGTTTGATCCGCCAGACCGGCGTAATGGTGCTCATCCATCCAGAACTCGAGGGCCGCCAAGATCAATTCGTCGCGGTTGGCGTAGTGCTTGTAGATGGTGGCCAGCGACGTGCGGGCACGCCGAGCGACCTCTCGCAACTGAACGGCGTCGTAGCCCTCGGTTTCCAGAATGTGCACCACGATCTCGAGGATGCGGTCTTGATGTCGCACCGACTGGACGATCGCTACTTCGGGACTGGCCACTTGCATGTCCCACCCTTGCTGTCATCGAGTAACAAGGTTACAGTACCGACTGTAACACGGTTACTCCTTGGCTCAACTTCAACGAGGCCCGATGTGCGTGCGGTCCCGGACGCGATCGCCGTCATCACCGGTGTGTCGCTGCGGGCCGATACCGGCAGCTGCCTGAAGTAGCGCGCGCTACCCGAAAGGTTCACCACACCATGACAACTCATAGTGAAGCCGCCGAAGCACCCGACGCCGACGTCTACTACGACCCCTACGACGTCGACATCGCGGCCAACCCCTACCCGACCTACGCCAGGCTGCGCGAGGAAGCGCCGATCTATTACAACGAGCGTTACGACTTTTGGGCCATCTCCCGCCACACCGACGTCGAAAAGGCGCTCGCCGATTGGCAGACTTTCTCCAACAGCCGAAGCGACATCCTCGAATTGGTGAAGTCGAAGTTCGACATGCCCTCGGGCGTGATGATGTTCGAGGACCCGCCGGTGCACACCATGCTGCGCGGCGTGATGTCCCGGGTCTTCACGCCGCGCCGAATGGCCGAGCTCGAAGACCAGATCCGGCGCTACTGCGTCGGCTGCCTGGATCCGCTGGTCGGGCGCGACAGCTTCGACATCATCGCGGAGTTGGGGTCGATGATGCCGATGCGCGTCATTGGCATGTTGCTTGGCATCCCGGAGCACGACCAGATCGGCGTTCGTGACGCCAACGACGCCAACCTGCGCACCAAACCCGGCACACCGATGAAGGTGGCCCGGCCGGACAAGATTGCCGACGGCACCATTTACGCCGACTACCTCGACTGGCGCGCCGACAACCCGTCCGACGACCTCATGACGGCGTTGCTCAATATCGAGTTCGAGGATGAAGACGGCGCGCGGAGAAAGCTCACCCGCAACGAAGTATTGCACTACACCCAGGTCGTGGCCGGCGCGGGCAACGAGACCACCGGCCGGCTCATCGGGTGGCTGGCGAAGGTACTCGCCGACCACCCCGACCAGCGCAGGCAGGTCCACGACGACCGATCGTTACTCACCCGCACCGTCGACGAAACCCTTCGATTCGAACCGACCGGCCCCCACATCGCGCGTTACACCCTGCGCGACCATCACTGCTACGACACCATGGTGCCCGCCGCCAGCGCCATCCTGCTACTTTTCGGTGCCGCCAACCGCGACCCGCGCCGCTACCAAGACCCCGATACCTTCAACATTCATCGCGACAACATCTCCCACCTCACCTTCGGCAAGGGCGTGCACTACTGCTTGGGCGCGAATCTGGCCCGCCTGGAAGGCCGGGTGGCACTCGACGAACTGCTCAACCGTTGGCCGGAATGGGGCATCGATTACGCCAGCCTGCAACTGGCGCCGACCTCGACCGTGCGCGGCTGGGAGCGATTGCGCGTCCTCGTCTCCTAAGCGCTGGCTGGTTAATTGCGTTCACTCGCGGCCGTGAGCGCCAGCGCGACCATCACGTCGGCGTAGGTAATGAAAAGCCCAATCCAGTACGCCCACTTAGCGTTCGGATCCGACTGTGACACAAAGAATATGATCAAGAAGATCGGTCCGACGATGCCGACCACGAACGTCATCAGCTGGATGACGACGTATCGCCAGAAGGTCGCCAATCCTGTGATCTCCCGTCCTGCAGTCACACCGGCCGTTGCGACCAGCAAGCCCAGACAATCCCGATCGGCGGCTTGGGCACGACGGCGTTGACCTATCCTAGCCCGAAATCATTAGGGCGCACGGACACCGGCGCCCCTAGTAGCAAATCTCTCCTGCTACCCGAATTTCCTTGCTCCATACGGCTTTCCTGGTGACCCGGGGCATCCGGTTCGAACGTCACTGCCCAGCATCGATGTGACACTGCCCGGGACCCCATGGCGCGCCTGCCACCCGAAAACGAACCACGAGACTGCGATGACCACGAAGACGGCAACCAGAACCGAGCCCGACCAGCCGGTCGGATACATCACCCCGGTGATGTAGTGCGCGATGAAGCCCGCGTCCGGCAGGGGCGCCATGCCCGCATGTGCCCGCCCCCATCGCTCCAGCCACGTCAGCGGACAATCGAGGTGCCGCATCGAGCTCAGGATCGCCCAGGCCACCACGGATACATGGCAGGCAATCGTCCGACGCCACCGCAACGCGACGACACCGCCGACCACCAGATAGGCCATGTAGGCGAAGTGCGCAGCGATGGTCGCAACGACCACGGCAACGTACATCAGCGAACTCTCAGAGCACCCTTCGATCTAGGCTTCGCTGCGGCCTCGGCTTCCTACCAACGCGGGAAATCAGGCCCTGCAACGATCATAAGGACGCCAGCGACGCCGTGCGGCTTGCCGCTCGTCGGCGACCTGGTGCACCGGCTCTGCCGGGCGTTACCGATGCCCGGCACGATCCGATGATAGACCGACGAACGTCTGGCCGATCCGGTAGGAAATCGAGGAAGCTAGGTAGGGCCGCGTATGGACGCACCAGCCGCGGCCGGCTACCGACAACCGAAGTGGAGTCTCAGTGAGCCTTGTCCTGGCGTTCGGCGTGGTGCTCCTCATCAGCGTGTCGCTGTCCGGGGTCGCGGCGCGCACGGTGTTGTCGAGTGCGCTGTTGTTCCTGGTCGCCGGCGCGGTCCTCGGACCGGGAATGCTCGGGCTAGACAACATTGGTCCAGACGACCCGATCGTCGCCGCGCTTTCCGATGTGGCGCTGTTCACCGTCTTGTTCACCGACGGCCAGCGCGCGAATCTGCACGAGCTGCGGGAAAATTGGCCGTTGTCCGGACGGGCACTCGGCGTTGGCATGCCACTGACCATGGTCGGAATCGCGGTCCCCGCCCACTTTTTGGCCGGCCTGAACTGGCCGACAGCGTTCCTGATCGGGGCCATCCTGTCGCCCACCGATCCGGTCTTCGCAGCGGCCATCGTCGGACGTACTGACGTGCCCGCCCGGCTGCGCCGTCTGCTCAATGTGGAGTCCGGGTTAAACGATGGGTTGGCGCTGCCCTTCGTCATGATTTTCCTGGCCACCGAGCAGGGCGCCGGCGCGGACGTGTTGTGGGTCGGCGTGGAACTGGTGCTCGGCCTGGTATTCGGCGTCGGGGTGGCGGCCGGTGTGGCGTTGGCGTGGCGGACGAAGATACTCACCGCCGAGCCGCATCTGCAGCCCCTGGGGCCACTGGCGATCGCGTTGGTGGTGTATTCGGCCTGCCACCTGACGCATGCCAACCCTTATCTGGCGGCGTTTGCCGCCGGCTCGGCGCTGGCCACGATGGACCACGTTGCCGCCGAATCGTTTCAACCCTTTGGCGACCTGCTATCCGAGGTGACCAAGTACGCCGCGTTGATCGTCTTCGGTGCGTTGATCACCCCGCAGCGATTGTCCGGGTTGAGTTGGCAAGATTGGCTTTTGGCGGTCGTGGTCATCTTGGCGATCCGGCCGGCGACAATGTTGTTGTCACTGTTGCGCACCCAGCTAACCAGACAAGAACGCCTGACTGCGGCGTGGTTCGGACCTAAAGGCTTCGCCTCGGTGGTCTACGGGCTGTTGGCGCTGCAGTCAGGGATAGCCAACCGAGAGCTGGTTTTCGATGTCGTCGCAGTTACCATCGCGCTGTCGATCGTGCTGCACTCATCCACCGACGTACCAATCGCCAAGGCGCTGCAGGTCGAGCCCCCAGACGATCTACCGGGCTCGCGCGGGCAGGCCGAGGCCGGAGAAGAGGCGAGTAAGCCCTAAATTCCTTCCGCTGCAGCGGTTTTAACGACCGCGGACCATCCGGAATGCGGCGCTCTTGGCGACGGGTCCGGCTGCTAACGTGGCCAGGCATGGGTGCCTTGGAAGGACGTGTTGCCTTAATTACCGGAGGAGCCCGAGGACAGGGGCGGGCACATGCTTTGGCATTGGCGAGCGCAGGCGCAGACATCGTCATAGCCGACGCGCCGGGCCCGATGAAGGAACTGACCTACCCGCTGGCCACCGAGCAAGACCTGCAAGACACCGCCGCGCTGGTTACCGACCTCGGCCGACGCTGCCTGCCGATAATCCTTGACATTCGCGACGCAACCCAGGTTGGCACCGCGGTGGAACAGACCGTCGAAGACCTGGGCAGCCTCGACATCGTGGTCGCCAATGCCGGCATCGTCAGCACCGGGCGCCTGGAAGAGGTCAGCGATCTGAGCTGGCAGCAGCTGGTGGACACCAACCTGACCGGCACCTTTCACACGCTGCGAGCGGCCATACCGGTGATGCGCGGTCAACGCTTCGGCCGGATCGTGGTGACGTCCTCGATGGGGGGCAGGATGGGCATCCCCGAGCTGGCGGCCTACAACGCCACCAAATGGGGTGTCATCGGACTGGCCAAGTCCGCTGCCCTCGAGGTCGCCAAGGAGGGCATCACCATCAACGTCATCTGTCCCACCACTACCCAGACACCGATGGTGCAGCCCACGGGAAGCGACGACGTCCCCGACGATTTGGTGCACCGCATGACCAAGGCCAATCCGATCCCGCAGCCATGGCTGCAACCCGAGGATGTCAGTCGCGGAGTGCTCTATCTGGCCACCGATCCCGGGGTGATCACCGGCAGTGTCCTGGAGATCGGCCTGGGCGGGAGCGCTCGCATTCACTGACCCGATCTGAGTTAACAGTCGGCTAAGTGGACCGCCACCGCTCGAGGCGCCCCCTAAAGTGTTGGGTCGCTAGGTATCTGCATCGACACTACGGCATCTGACGTGGGGATGGACGTTCATGAATTTTGTGGTGCTGCCGCCGGAAATCAACTCGGCGCGGATATTTTCTGGCGGCGGGGCGGGCCCGATGCTGGCCGCCGCGGCCGGCTGGAATGTGCTAGCCGGCGAACTGAGCACGGCGGCCGCCGCGTTTAAATCGGTCACGTCCGGTCTGGTCGGTGGGACGTGGCTGGGCCCGGCGGCGGCCGCGATGGCCCAAGCCGCTGCCCCATACGCCGAGTGGCTGAGCGCTTCAGCGGCCCAAGCAGCGGCGACGGCCAGCCAGGCCAACGCAGCGGCGACGGTGTTTGAGGCGGCGCAGGCGGCCACAGTGCATCCGGGACTGGTGCTGGCCAACCGGTCCGCGTTGGTGTCCTTGGTGCGGTCGAACCTGCTGGGTTTCAACGCGCCGGCCATCGCCGCCGTCGAGGCTCAGTATGAGCAGATGTGGGCCCAGGATGTGGCCAGCATGTCTGGCTATCACAGCGCGGCGTCGGCGGTCGCTGCGCAGCTGACACCGTGGCAGCCGGTGCTGCCGAGTGCGCCGGGCCTGCCGAATATAAACCTGGGGCTAGGTAATATCGGCAGCGTCAACCTCGGCAACGGCAACACCGGCAGCTACAACCTCGGCTCCGGCAACGGCGGCCCGAGCACCACCGGCGGCGGCAACGGCAACATCGGCTTCGGTAATTTCGGCTCCGTCAACTTCGGCGCCGGCAACGGAAACGCCGCCCTGACCGCCGACGGCAAGAGCTATCCCGGCGCCGCGTATTACAACGTAGGCACCGGAAACATCGGTGACCGCAACATCGGTTTCGGCAATGTCGGCAGCGGCAATATCGGCTTTGGCAACGGAAACCTGGTCGGGGCCATGGCGGCAACTCCGGCCATGTTCAACGTGGGGGCCGACAACGTCGGCAGCTACAACGTCGGCGTCGGCAATGTCGGCAACAACAACATCGGCGTCGGCAATGTCGGCAGCGGCAACATCGGCATCGGGCTCGTCGGAGACAACCAGATCGGTATTGGTGGGCTCAACGCCAACGGGATGGGGTGGAACGTCGGTCTAGGCAACAACGGCGGTTTCAACATTGGCTTCGGCAATACCGGTGACCACAACATCGGTCTAGCCAACTCCGGCAACGGCAACATCGGCATCGGGCTTACCGGCGACAACCAGGTTGGCTTCGGGGGATGGAACTCGGGCTCGGCGAACAGCGGTCTATTCAACTCGGGCAGCGGCAATTCAGGCCTGTTCAACTCGGGTGACAACAACTGGGGTCTGGCGAACTCCGGCAGCTCGAACTGGGGCGCGCTGAATTCGGGCAGCGTCAACACCGGAATCGGCAACGCCGGCGCCACCAATACCGGCTGGTGGAACGCAGGCGCCATGAACACCGGTCTCATGAACGCCGGCAGCACCAACATGGGTTTGGCGAACTCGGGCAACGGCAATCTGGGCGGCTTCAACTCCGGTGGCGGCGCCTCCGCGCTGTTCGGTCATGACATCGGCTTCTTCAACGCCGGAAACCACAATATGGGCGCGTTCAATGCGGGCTTCGGCAACGTGGGCCTGTCCAACGCGGGCGTCGGCAACACGGGTGGCTTCAATGCCGGCGGCAACGGCTCCAATCCGGTCTACGGGCCAGGAGTTACTGGTCAGGCCGGCAACACCGGCTTTTTCAACTCGGGCTTCACCAACACGGGCTTGTTCAACTCGGGCAGCACCAACACCGGACTGTGGAATGCCGGCAATGTGCACACCGGCATCGGCGGCACCGCCAACAACAGCGGCAACTCGGGCTTCGCGAATTCAGGCACCGGCAACTCAGGCTTCTTCAACTCGAGCAACTACAACTCGGGATTGTTCAACTCGGCCAACAACTCGTCCCTCGGCGGCGGCTACAACTCGGGCGGATGGAACTCCGGCGTGGGCGGCACCAACGTGGGATTCTTCAACTCCAGCAGCGGCGGCACCGACGTGGGCTTTTTCAATCATGGCGACGACGGCTTGCAGGTGGGCCTGTGGAACTCGGGCGAACATGACATCGGCCTGATGAACTCGGGCTTCTACAACACCGGATTCTTCAACTCGGGCAACCACAGTTCCGGTGTGGGCAACTCCGGTACCGGTAACGACTCCGGCTTCGGAAACTCCGGCGGCGGCTCGAACTCGGGTGGATTGAACGCGGGCACCGGGCAGTCCGGCTTCTTTGGGTCCGCCTGATAGGTCGCACCGCGATCGGTCCGCCGGGCCCAGCCCGGCACAATAGCCGGGCAGCTGCCGCGAGCGCCGTGCGGACCGGCGAAAACCGGATCCGAACTGCATCGATGCTGGTGGCAGGTACAGGATTCGAACCTGTGTAGGCGTAAGCCGACGGATTTACAGTCCGCTCCCATTGGCCGCTCGGGCAACCTGCCGCCTAGCAGGGTACAACGACCGGGTAGACAGTTCACAAACGGCCATCGCCAAAGCGGACAGGAAGGGACGGACGGAATGGCGGATTCATCGTTTGACATCGTCAGCAAGGTCGAACATCAGGAGGTCGACAACGCGCTCAACCAGGCCGCCAAGGAACTGGCCACCCGATTCGACTTCCGCGGCACCGACACCAAGATCGCCTGGAAAGGCGACGAGGCCGTCGAGCTCACCTCGTCCACCGAGGAACGTGTCAAGGCCGCCGTCGATGTGTTCAAGGAGAAACTGATCCGACGCGATATCTCGATGAAGGCCTTCGACGCCGGCGAGCCGCAGGCCTCCGGCAAGACCTACAAGGTCACCGGCGCCATCAAGCAGGGCATCAGCGGCGAAAACGCCAAAAAGATCACCAAGCTCATCCGCGACGAGGGGCCCAAGAACGTCAAGACCCAGATTCAGGGCGACGAGATCCGGGTCACCAGCAAAAAGCGCGATGATCTGCAGGCAGTGATCACGATGTTGAAGAACGCCGAGCTAGACGTTGCGCTGCAGTTCGTGAACTACCGGTAGGCGCGGCGCCCCGTCCGCGCCGAGCGGACCGCTGCGGCGAATCCCGGCGCCGATTTTCGCCCCGCCGCTACGCTCGCCGATCATTGCCTACTCTGGTGACGGCACCCATGTTCAAGCGAGGTTCACGATGACGGTGACTCCCCAAGAAGCCGACCAAGCCCCGGCGCCGACCCGCGAAGTCGATGTAGTGATCGTCGGGGCCGGGATCTCCGGCCTCGGCGCCGCCTACCGGCTGCTGCAACGCAACCCGGAGCTCAGCTACACCATCCTGGAACGCAGGGCGCGCATCGGTGGTACCTGGGATCTGTTCCGTTATCCGGGAGTACGCTCCGATAGCAGCATCTTCACGCTGAGCTTCCCGTTCGAGCCGTGGACCCGCAAGGAGGGCGTCGCTGACGGCGAGCACATCCGCGAGTACCTGACCAGTACCGCGCGCAAGTACGGCATCGACCGCCATATCCAGTTCAATAGCCATGTCCGGGCAGCGAATTGGGATTCGTCCACGGACACCTGGACGGTCACCTGCGACCAGGAAGGCGTAGCGAAGCGCTACCGCAGCCACTTTGTGTTCTTCGGCAGCGGCTACTACAACTACGACGAGGGCTACACCCCCGACTTCCCCGGTATCGAGCGGTTCGGCGGCACGGTCGTGCATCCCCAGCACTGGCCGGAGGACTTGGACTACACCGGCAAAAAGGTCGTGGTGATCGGTAGCGGCGCCACCGCGGTCACGCTGATCCCCGCATTGGCAGAAAAGGCCAACAAGGTGACCATGCTGCAGCGCTCGCCGACCTACCTCGCCGCGGCATCCAAGTACAGCATTTTCGCCGGGGTCGTTCGTAGAGCATTTCCTCGCAGGGCTTCCCACGCGATCACCCGAATGGCCGCCGCGTTGACGGAGGCGGGGTTCTGGTTCTTGTCCCGCAAGTTCCCGGGATTGGTGAAGTGGATGCTGCGACAGGTCGCGATCAAGAATCTGCCCGACGGCTACGACATCGACACCCACTTCAAGCCGCGATACAACCCGTGGGACCAGCGGATGTGCCTGATCCCCGACGCCGACTTGTACCAGGCGATCACCGCGGGCCGCGCCGCAGTGGTCACCGACCACATCGACCATTTCGACGCGACCGGCATCGCGCTCAAATCCGAGGGTCACCTCGAGGCCGACATCATCGTCACCGCCACCGGGCTGCAGCTGCAGGCGCTCGGTGGCGTCAAGATAAGCCTGGACGGTGGCGACATCGATCCCTGCGACCGCTTCGTCTACAAGGCACACATGCTCGAAGAAGTACCCAATCTGTTCTGGTGTGTGGGCTATACGAATGCGTCCTGGACGCTGCGCGCCGACATAACGGCCCGGGCTACGGCCAAGCTGCTGGCGCACATGGCCGCGCACGGCTACACACACGCCTATCCACGCCGCGGCGAGGCTCCGATGGCGGAAAAACCCTCGTGGGACATTCAAGCTAACTATGTGCTGCGGTCGCTGCACGCCCTGCCGAAGTCGGGTACCAAGCGGCCGTGGAATGTCCGACAGAACTATTTCGCCGATGCCATCGACTACCGGTTCGACCGGATCGAGGAAGCGATGGTGTTCGGTCGCGTCGCCGACCGGGCGCCGCTGGCCGGGTAAACGGGCGGCGGCGACAACGCTACGCGGATTCGCCGGGCGAGATTTCGGTACCGCCGTTCGGGCAGAGCCGTTCGCCCGGGTGATGCTGGGCCGGTGAACGGCTATTAAATGTCCGGTGGCCGCAATAGGGTGAGTTCCATGGCGGCTGCTATGCGCGAACCCAATGTCGTTGTACTTGGTGGCGGTTCCTGGGGCACCACGGTGGCGTCAATCTGTGCCCGGCGCGGACCGACGTTGCAGTGGGTGCGATCGGAAGCCACCGCAGCCGACATCAACGACAATCACCGCAACAGCCGCTACCTCGGCAACGACGTTGTGCTCAGCGCAACCCTGCGCGCCACCACTGACTTTGCCGAGGCCGCCAGTTGCGCCGACGTCGTGGTCATGGGAGTGCCCTCGCATGGCTTCCGGGGTGTCCTTAACGAGCTGAGCAAGGAGCTACGCCCCTGGGTTCCGGTGGTGTCCCTGGTCAAGGGGCTCGAGCAGGGCACGAATCTGCGCATGTCACAGATCATCGAAGAAATCCTGCCGGGTCACCCCGCGGGTATCCTGGCCGGACCGAACATCGCCCGCGAGGTGGCCGAAGGTTACGCTGCGGCCGCCGTCCTGGCCATGCCCGACCAGCACCTGGCCACGCGACTGTCCGCGTTGTTCCGCACCCGGCGGTTCCGCGTCTACACCACCGATGATGTCGTCGGTGTCGAAATGGCGGGGGCTCTTAAGAACGTCTTTGCGATCGCGGCGGGAATGGGCTACTCGCTGGGTATCGGTGAGAACACCCGCGCACTGGTGATCGCACGCTCGCTGCGCGAGATGACCAAGTTGGGCGTGGCAATGGGCGGCAACACCGAGACCTTCCCCGGTTTGGCCGGTCTGGGCGATCTGATCGTCACCTGCACCAGCCAGCGCAGCCGCAACCGGCACGTGGGCGAGCAACTGGGCGCGGGCAAGCAAATCGATGAAATCATCGCCTCGATGAACCAAGTCGCCGAAGGCGTCAGGGCGGCCAGCGTAATCATGGAATTCGCCAACGAATTCGGACTGAACATGCCCATCGCCCGGGAGGTCGACGCGGTGATCAACCACGGCTCCACCGTCGAACAGGCCTACCGAGGCTTGGCCGCCGAGGTACCCGGGCACGAGGTGCACGGGTCGGGGTTCTAGACTGGTGTAATCCGAGTTCTAACCTAGCCGTCTCCTCGCCGTAACGTGACGTTTCGCCGAGTAGATGCCAATTACATTGAACATTTGCGTTCCCTATGCACCTAGCGCGTCAAGTTGACCCTTGCTCCGTCGCGCCAATACCGTCGATGCAGCAGCCAAGCGATCGTGCCGAGCGCATCGTTGCCAACGGCAGACTTATTCGCCTGTGCACCAGCATGTTACGACTACATTGCAAAATGTATGGGGGCGGGAAATCGGGATAAATCCCCCGCTAGAAGCTAACGAGGGAGCGACCGATGCAACACATCGAGCTCGATAAACCAGACCTGGACCCAAGCCCGACGCCGGCGTCGCGCAGCGATCGGCTCAGATCGATCGTTCGGCACGATTTGCCGTCGTCGCTGGTGGTTTTCCTGGTCGCACTGCCCTTGTCGTTGGGGATCGCCATTGCATCCGATGCGCCGGTGCTTGCCGGCCTGATCGCCGCGATCGTCGGCGGCATCATCGGCGGCGCCCTGGCCGGATCGCCGTTGCAGGTCAGTGGGCCCGCCGCCGGGCTGACGGTGGTCGTCGCGGACCTCATCGCCGAATTCGGCTGGGGGGTAACTTGTCTCATCACCGCAGCGGCGGGAGTCATGCAGATCTTGCTGGGGTTCAGCCGCGTGGCTCGAGCCGCCCTTGCCATCTCACCCGTGGTTGTCCACGCCATGCTGGCGGGCATCGGAATCACCATCGCACTTCAGCAAACTCACGTGTTGCTCGGTGGCGAGTCCCACAGCTCAGCGTGGGTTAATGTTGTTGAACTACCGGCACAGATCATTGGCGCACACCGGCCGGGAGTGATCTTAGGACTCCTGGTGATCGCCATCATGGTCTGCTGGCGCTGGGCGCCGGCCAAGTTGGCTCCCGTACCTGGGCCGTTGGTCGCCATCGTGGTGGTAACCGTTGTCTCAGTGGTATTTCCGTTTCATGTATCCCGGATAACACTCGAGGGCTCGGTCCTGGATGCGCTGCAGCTGCCGACGATCCCACACGGAGGCTGGGGTGCCGTAGCGATCGGCATCATCACCGTCACGCTCATCACTAGCGTCCAAAGCCTGCTGACCGCGGTTGCGACCGACAGAATGCACAGCGGCCCACGCACCGAATTGAACCGCGAGTTGGTCGCGCAGGGCGCCTCCAACCTGGTGTCCGGAACCATCGGCGGCCTTCCCATCGCCGGCGTCATTGTGCGTAGTTCAGCAAATATCAAGGCGGGCGCTAAGACTCGAGCGTCGACAATCCTGCACGGCTTCTGGATCTTGTTGTTCGCCCTTCCGTTCGCGGGCTTGATCGAGCTGATTCCCAGCGCAGCACTCGCCGGCCTGCTCATCGTCATCGGAATTCAGCTGCTGCAACCCGCGCACATCGAAGCCGCGGTCAAGACCGGTGATTTCGCAATCTACCTGGTGACCATTGTCGCCGTAGTGTTCCTCAACCTGCTGCACGGTGTGATGATTGGGCTGGTGCTGGCCATCGCCATGACCGGATGGCGAGTAGTCCGCGCCAAGGTAGAGGCCCACCCGGTCGGTGACGAATGGCGGGTGATCGTCGAGGGGGCGTGCACCTTCCTGTCACTGCCGCGGCTGACCCGAGTGCTGGCGTCCATTCCTGAGCGCACAACGGTTACCCTTCATATCGCGGTCAACTATCTCGATCATGCTGCACACCAAGCCATTACCGACTGGCAGCAACAGCATCACGCCACGGGCGGCAGCGTCCGGATCGATGGCACACTCAAGCAAGGCCATTCCCGTCGCAAAGAGGCCGTACACCTAGCCGAAGGGAAAACGCAGGCCCAACAGGTGTAGGCAGGCCAGCCGCTGGGCAGACCCTTCACGCGGTCAAGTCCGGACCGGCCCGCTCCAGCGGCTAAGGCTGCGGCCGGGTCAGCCTCGTGCCATCGCTTCCAAGCGGCGGATGCGGTCCTCGATCGGCGGGTGCGTCGAGAACATCGAACCGATCCGCTCACCCACCCGGAACGGGTTGGCGATCATCAGATGCGCCTGGCTGGCGAGCTGCGGTTCCGGTGGCAACGGTGCCCGCTGCACTCCGCCGGAGATCTTGCGCAGGGCCGACGCCAACGCCAGTGGGTCTCCGGTCAGCATGGCGCCGGATTCATCGGCCTGATACTCGCGCGACCGCGACACCGCCATCCGCACTACCGTCGCGGCGATCGGGCCTAGCAGCGAAACCAGTAGCAGCGCGAACGGATTGCCGTTGTCCCGATTACCGCCAAACATGCCCATCCACATGGCCATGTTGGCCAGTGCGGTGATCACCCCGGCGAGCGCGCCCGCCACGCACGAGATCAGGATGTCGCGGTTGTAGACATGCGACAGCTCGTGGCCCAGCACGGCCCGCAACTCTCGTTCGTTGAGGATCTGCAGGATGCCGGTGGTGCAGCAGACCGCGGCGTTGCGCGGGTTGCGACCGGTGGCGAACGCGTTGGGCGCCGCGGTGTCGCTGATGTAGAGCCGCGGCATCGGCTGGTGGGCACTGGTCGCCAGCTCGCGCACGATGCGGTACATCGCCGGTGCCTGCAGTTCGGAAACCGGCTGCGCATGCATGGCCCTTAGGGCCAGCTTGTCGCTGTTGAAGTAGACATAGACGTTCATGCCGACGGCGAACAGTGCGGCGAACATCAAGGCCGTCTTGCCGAACAGGGCACCAATGGACACGATGATGCCGGACATGGCGACCAACAGCAGGAAGGTCTTCAGCCTGTTGGCATGCGGATGCCAGGTCATCGGTGTGTCCTCCTACGAACGCCGCAGCATGGGCGACTTTTGCTGATTCAATGCTGATTCAACGCCTCAAATGCCCCGCGTGGTTCCGCGATGGTGGATCCGGTGTTAGCCGTGCCGGCTAACGGTGTATTCGACCAGGGAGGCCAATGCCTGCCGGCCGGGCAGCTCGGGCAGCAAGTCCAGCTCATGACGCGCGCGGGCCGCGTATTGGCCCAACGTCTCTTTGGCCTGGTCCATACCCGGCGATGCCCGCAGCAGCGCCAGCGCCTCGAGCACCGCGTCGTCGTCGTGGATGGGTCCGGCCAGCAGGTCGCGAAGCCGCGCAGCGTCGGGGCCGCCCTGCCGCAGCGCGTACAGCATCGGCAACGTGCGCACTCCTTCCCGCAGGTCGGTGCCGGGTAGCTTGCCGGACTCGTCAGATTCGCTGTCGATGTCGATGATGTCGTCGGCGATTTGAAATGCGGTGCCGACAATGGCGCCGAGACGGCTCAGCCGCTCCACTTGATCATCGTCAGCGCCGGAAAACATCCCGCCGAACCGACCTGCCGCACCGATCAGACACCCGGTCTTCTCATGGACCACCTTGAGGTACTCGTCGACCAGGTCCACGCCGTCTGGTGCACCGCGGGTCTCGCGCATCTGACCGGTCACCAGCTGAGCGAATGTGTCGGCGACGATCAGAACCGCCTCCGGCCCCAGCCGGGATACCAGGCGCGACGCCGTCGCCAGCAGATAGTCCCCGGCCAGAATTGCGACGTTGTTGCCCCAGCGCGCGTTTGCACTGGGTGCGCCACGGCGGACCGCCGCCTCGTCCATCACGTCGTCGTGGTAGAGCGTCGCCAGGTGTATCAGCTCGATGACCGCGCCGGCGACGACCACCTCCTCGGCATCCGGGTTCGGTCCCACCTGGGCGGACAGCACGGTGAACAGTGGCCGGAACCGTTTGCCGCCAGCGGTAAACAGGTGCAGCAGCGAGTCGGTCATCACGTCGTCAGCCCCGCGCAGCTCGCTATCCATAAGCCGTTCGATTCGCGCAACGCCGTCACGCACCGTCGTAGCGAAGTGGGCGTCGCCAAAGTCAACGCCCGCCACCACTGTCGCCGGAGTCTTCACTCGACCAAACATACTGGTGACCGTGAGCACCGCAGAAATCAGAGCCGCCAAGGCCGACGTGGTGGTCGTGGGTGCCGGACCGGCCGGGTCAGCCGCGGCCGCTTGGGCCGCCCGGGCCGGTCAGGACGTCCTGGTCATCGACTCTGCCACCTTTCCCCGCGACAAGCCCTGCGGCGACGGCTTGACACCGCGAGCGATCGCCGAGCTGGAACAGCTGGGGCTCGGCGGCTGGCTGGCCGGCCGTATCCGGCATCGCGGTCTGCGCATGAGCGGGTTCGGCGGTGAAGTGGAAGTGGCCTGGCCCGGGCCATCCTTCCCGTCGCACAGCAGCGCGGTCGCCCGCCTGGAACTCGACGAGCGAATCCGGCAGGTCGCACAGGATCACGGTGCGCGGATGCTGCTCGGCAGCAAAGCGGTAGCCGTGCACCATGACTCGGCTACCCGGGTGGTATCGCTGACGTTGGCCGACGGTACCGAGGTGGCCTGCCGCCAACTGATCGTCGCCGACGGGGCGCGGTCGTCGCTGGGCCGCAAGTTGGGCCGCAGATGGCATCAAGAGACGGTCTATGGCGTCGCCGCCCGCGGTTATTTGGCCACCGCACGTAGTGCGGACCCGTGGCTGACCTCACATCTGGAACTGCGCTCTCCCGATGGCGCTGTGTTGCCCGGCTACGGCTGGATCTTCCCGCTCGGCAACGGCGAGGTGAACATCGGCGTAGGGGCACTCTCCACCTCGAAACGCCACGCCGATCTGGCATTGCGGCCGCTAATCTCCTACTACACCGACCTGCGCCGGGACGAGTGGGGCTTTGCCGGCGAGCCCCGGGCGGTGGCGTCCGCGTTGTTACCCATGGGCGGCGCGGTGTCCGGGGTGGCCGGACCGAATTGGATGCTCATCGGCGATGCCGCGGCCTGCGTCAACCCGCTCAACGGTGAAGGCATCGACTACGGATTGGAGACCGGACGCCTGGCCGCGGAGTCACTGGACGCACCCGACCTGTCCCGGCTGTGGCCGGCGCTGCTGGCCGATCACTACGGCCGCGGTTTTTCGGTTGCGCGCAGGCTGGCATTGCTGCTGACCTACCAACGGTTCCTGCCCGCGACCGGTCCCCTGGCGATGCGCTCCTGCGCACTGATGAGGATCGCCGTGCGCGTGATGGCCAACTTGGTCACCGACGAAGACGTCGACTGGGTTGCCCGAGTGTGGCGCGGCGGCGGGCGGGTTTCGCGGATGGTCGATCGTCGACCACCGTTTCACTGAGCGCGGCCCCGCCCGATATCAACTTCATTGACATATATCAGGCAGGTTGATATAAACGGGTATGGCCGAATCACTGGATTTTGAGTTTGAAACCGCCTACCGCGGCGAATCCGCCCAGTTCGGTGCGGGAGTACGACCGCCATGGAGCATCGGCGAAGCACAACCGGAATTGGCCGCCCTGATCGAACAGGGCAGGTTTCATGGCGAGGTGCTCGACGCAGGCTGCGGGGAAGCCGCCATCTCGCTCACGCTCGCCGCACGTGGACACACGGTGGTGGGTCTGGACATGTCTCCAACCGCCATCGAGCTGGCCCGCCGCGAGGCCGAGCAGCGCGGGCTGACCAGCGCCAGCTTCCATGTGGCCGACATCAGCGACTTCACCAGCTACCCGCCGGGATCGGCGACCCGGTTCGACACCATCGTGGACAGCACCTTGTTCCACTCCATGCCGGTCGAGCTGCGCGAGAGCTACCAGCGATCGATCGTCCGCGCCGCGGCACCGGGTGCGTCCTACTTTGTGCTGGTGTTCGACAGGGCCGCACTACCCGAAGGCCCGGCCAATGCGGTCACCGAGGACGAGCTGCGCGAGGTGGTGGCCAAGTATTGGGTCATCGACGAGATCAAGCCGGCCCGCCTATACGCCAAGGCGCCGACAGACTTCTTCGACATGCCCGGTGTCCAGGTGCGTTCCGAACCTGACGGTCGGGTGTCGGTTGGCGGCTGGCTGCTATCGGCGCATCTGGGCTGATCGGCCCGGCGCTGCGGTGTATAGTCCGGCTAATGAAGGGAACGAGGCTGGCCACCCTGGCCGCCATGGCGACGGTGGCGATAGGTATGGCGGCACCCGCACACGCCGATGACTACGACGCCCCTTTCAACGCCCAGCTGCACACCTACGGCATCTACGGCCCGCAGGACTACAACGCCTGGTTGGCCAAGATCAGCTGCGAACGGTTGAACAGGGGCGTGGACGGTGACGCCTACAAATCGGCGACCTTCCTACAGCGCAACCTGCCGCGGGGCACCACTCAGGGCCAAGCGTTGCAGTTCTTGGGAGCCGCGGTCGATCACTACTGCCCCGAGAACGTGGGCGTGCTGCAACGCGCCGGCCGTTAGGTCTTCGCCGACGCCGCAGGTGGCTTGTACGCCGCATGCAATGCCACGATTCCGCCGGAAAGGTTGCGCCACCGCACGGCTGACCATCCCGCCTGGGACATCCGCTGGGCCAACGTCGCCTGGTCCGGCCATGCCCTGATCGACTCGGCCAGATAAACATAGGCTTCCGGGTTACTGGACACCGCGCTGGCCACCCGCGGCAATGCCCGCATCAGATACTCCTTGTAGACGGTGGCGAACAATGCGCTCGTGGGCGTGGAGAATTCGCACACCACCAAACGGCCCCCAGGCCGGGTGACGCGCGCCATCTCGCGCAACGCAGCCGGAAAGTCGGCGACGTTACGCAGGCCGAAGCTGATGGTTACCGCATCGAAGACGCCATCGCCAAACGGCAGCCGGGTGGCGTCACCGGCAACCTTGGGCACCGTGCGCGCGCTGCCGGCGGCGAGCATTCCGACCGAAAAATCGGCCGCCACACACCATGCTCCGGCCTTCGCCAGCTCTACGGTGGATACCGCGGTGCCGGCGGCCAGATCCAGCACCCGGTCGCTCGGACCGATCCGCAACGCCGACCGAGTGGCCCGCCGCCAGTAACGGTCGCGGCCCAACGACAACACGGTGTTGGTCAGGTCATAGCGACGCGCTACGCCGTCGAACATCGACGCGACGTCCCGGGGATCCTTGTCCAACGCCGCACGAATCACTTCCGAGACGCTACCCGACAGCGTCGCGTCAGTACTGTCGGTATCTGCGCTGGACGTGTTCTTGCCGGATCGCGATCTGCCGGCGCCGTTCCTCGACCGACACCGTGCGGGTGTTCGCGGGCAGCCGGTGGCGCACACCGGCCAGCGGCACCTTGACGGCGGTAGCTTTGGGCAATTCCGACGGCGGGGTGCAATACGTCCATCGCAGCGTCAAGAAACCGCCGAGGTGGCCGGCGGTGTCGAGCCAGTTGGGCACGCCGGGGTCGGTGTCTGCAACGACGTAGCGAATCGTGCCGTCAACATCGGGTTCGCACTGAAATCCGTTGAGGCTGCACGTATGGTTGGCGTAATCCAGCGATTCACCCCACAGATTGGACAGATGGAATCCCATGTAGGCCGGCGGCACCGGGACGACGACCTCAACCAGGAGGGCCTCGTCGGTCTGCAAGTCGTAGACCCCGCCGCTGTAGACGTTGGTAATTTGGCCGCCACCCATGGCCAGGTTCGCCAGCGCAGGCTCATTGAGCGCATTGCGGGGCATCAGCGTGAGCCCATCCCCGTTCTTGTCGCCATACGCCTCAAGCACGACATCGTAAAACTGGTTCCAAAATGTCATCTGGTGCTCGACGATCGTCCCCAGGCGGCGCATATTCTGGGCCGCTCTCGCGGGATCGAGCGGCGCGGGATGGGCTCCCTCCTTACCGATCTGCACGATGAGCAACTCGGGTGACACCTCGCGCTCCCAGTCGTGAAACAGGATGCGGGCGATCAGGAATCCCGCTGTTGCGGCCTTGTCCGCGCTGACCGTGGCGATGAAATTCCCGGTGTGCCCACTGGGCCGCTGTGGGGCCAGCAAGATCTCGAATCGGCCGCCGTCGTCAACGACGAGGCCGGCGGTGTCCAGCGCCCCGGTGACCACGCGCCCACCCGGCATGAGTTCGGCGAGGCCGCCGGTGTCTCCGGCGTAGACGGTGTGTGCCTCAAAAATGAGGTACTGGGGCGCTTTTGGCCCGGTGAACCGGCCGGTCACCCGATAGCTGGTGGTGCCGTCGATCGACGCCGACAGGTACAGGGCATCGGCATTGTCGATGGTCGCCTTGTCCAGCGGTTGGATTGCGCGCCGAAAATACGGGAATTCGGGATTCTCGCGAAAGGCGCGTTCGATGCCACTGAACACAAATCCCAGCAGGTAGCCGTACCCGTCCGCGAGGCCTTGTGCGGTGATCGGTGGGGCGTGCAGATCGGCGATGTCGAGGGCATCCCGCGCCCTGATCAGCGCGTCGATCATGTCGGTCCAGGCGGCGCGTAGCTCGGCTTGGCTCGCTTCAGCCGACATGAGAGTCCTTTCCTTCGGTGTCCCACTGGTATTGATCGAACAAGGTGGCCAGCCGGGTATGAATTTCGCGGGAATCCAGGCCAAACTCCGCCAGGCTGTAACGGTGGGTCGTTTCGTGCCCGCTGCCTGCCGCGGCCGACGCAAATGCGTTGGCGGCCACCGGCCCCAAGTCCAGTTCCAAGCCCGCGTAGATGCGGCGCAAGGTGACCTCTGGTTGGCGGATCAGCTCACGGTAATCCACCAGGACCGAGTGAACGTCGCGATGGCGGGCCAAGACGTCGAGGGGATGCTGGTAAGAATCCAGCGATTGCTCGGCCAGTACTCGCAGCGAGCTGGCGACCAAGCGCTGATCGCGGCCGCGCAGGCGCCATTCGGTCTGCAGCAACTTGAGCAGGCTCGGGATTGTTTCATCGGGATTGCGCAGGGGTACCACAAATCTGGCGTCCGGAAAGGCCTCGATCAGCGCTTCGACGCGACCGCAGAAGGTGGGATTCTTGCTCAGGTGCGTCCCGCCGCCGTTGAGCGCGATTTGCCGCCGCACGCATTGCTTGTAGAAACCCATCACCCGTCGCCGCTTGGGCTTTGACCACCGATCGACATGGTAAAAATCGAGCTCCCCCATGAACGGGAACATCAAGATCCAGAACCCGGAACATAGTGACCAGGTCAAGAAGGCGTCGTCCTCTTCGGGCACGAAGAATCCGGTCTTGTGCATGTCGTCGGTTGGGGCGAAGCGACGCTTTTCGAGCTCGTCGAGCCGGCGCCGCAGTCGCTTTCCGAACATGGCGTCGACTCGAAGTAGCAGACGCAGCAAGCGCTTCTCTAACAACGAAGGGAAGAACAACTCGTACATCAGCGCATAACTGAACTGCGGGTCGGTGGCCATCAGCCGATGCAGATAAGTGGTGCCGCTGCGGGCGTGCCCGATACAGAACACCGGTGCGATCACCTGGGTGCGGCGCAGCGACGGGAACAGGATCGGATCGAGCGCAAAACACACCGCGTGGATCGCGGCGACGGCCGGCACACCGACGCCGAATGCGACGAAGCGCCGCCACCGCGCCGACGCCGGCGGGTTCCGGCGCAGCAGCCTCAGCATCGTACGGTAGTTGGGCCAGTCGAAGTAGAACCCCGTTCCCAGCATGAACACTCCTGCGCACAAGCCAATTTGGTGGGCGTATGCGCCGCCAAGCTATCCTTATTTTGTTGACTATGTCAAGTAGTTGCCGGATACTGTCCCGCCATGCGCAAGCTCGATTCGGTGGCCTCGATCAGTGCCACCCTCGCCCAGATCGTCCGGCTCAGCGTCAGTCGTTCGGCGTTCGCCGGACAGGCGTCGGCGGCCAACACCGCGCTATCGCAGCCGTCCTACATGTTGCTTCGCGTCTTGATTGACGAGGGACCGTTGCCACTGAGCCGACTGGCCAGGTTGGCGCACATGGACCCCGGAATGGCCACTCGCCGGGTGCGAGCCCTCATCGACTCCGGGCTGGCCACCCGGCATACCGATCCGCATGACGGACGAGTGTCGGTGATCGAGGCAACCACCGACGGACAGCGCGCCGCGGGCGCGCTACATGAGGTGCGAAGGGATCACCTGGCGCGCGCACTCTCGGGCTGGTCGCCGGCCGACCTCCGCGAGTTCGACCGGCTCCTGACGAAGTTCCTCAACGACACCAGACAGACGCCGATCAGCAAGACCTGATGTGTTAGGCACGTCGCCTTCGCAACGGCGCGTCACCCGCCCGCGCGGTCGGTGACAGCACCTCGTCGTAGTGGTCGAGCAACTGGTCACAGATGACCGACCAACTGCGGCCCAGCACGCTGCGCCGGGCCGCCCGCGAATAGCGATGGCGTTCCCGAATCAGATGCGCGACAGCGGCCGGCAGCTGCGCCTCGAACTCCGCGACGGGCAGCAGCAGACCGGTCCGTTGCGGCGTGACCAAGTCGCGGGGGCCGCCGGCGTCGGGGGCGATCACCGGCAGCCCCGACGCCAGCGCTTCCTGCACGACCTGACAGAACGTCTCGTGTTCGCCGGGATGCACGAACACGTCCAGGCTGGCGTACGCCGCGGCGAGCTCCCCGCCATACAGCGCACCCGTGAAAATCGCTGTGGGCATTGCCGATTCCAGCTTCGGGCGGTCCACTCCGTCGCCGATGATGACGAGCTGAACCGCACCCCACGCCGCCAGCGCAGCGAGCCGCTCGGCATGCTTCTCGGGCGCCAGTCGACCCACAAACCCGACGATAGGTCTTCCGTCGGGGGACCATTGTCGCCGCAGCGACTCGTCGCGCGCAGACGGCGCGAACCGAATCAAATCGACGCCCCGTGCCCATCGGTGTACCCGGGGGAAGCCCTGAGCGACGAGGGCCTCCATCGTGGGCGTGGACGGCGCCAGCGTGCGGTCGGCGAGGCCGTGCAGGTGACGAAACCAGGCCCATGCGGCCCGCGCAGTCATCGGAACGCCGTAGCTGGCCGCAAAGCCCGGCACGTCGGTTTGGTAGACGGCGACCGTCGGCACACCGAGCCGGCGCGCGGCCCGCAGCCCACCGTAGCCAAGCAGCGCCGGCGAGGCCAGATGCACCACGTCGGGGTCAAATCCCCGCAGCACCCGAAGGATTCGCGGAGTGGGCACACCCAGCGGCAACGTGGTCACCTTGGGGAACATCCGCGACGGCGCTCGGTGCACCCGGACACCATCATGCAGTCGTTCGGCGCGTCCTTCCCCCGGCGGGTTATCCGGTGCGATGACGAGGACTTCATGCCCCCTCCGGCGCAGATGCTCGAGTATCCGAACCACCGAGTTGCTAACGCCGTTGACATTCGGGAGGAATGACTCGGCGACGATCGCAACGCGCACACCCTCACAGTGTCAGCGTCGGCTGTCGGCAAGGTTGCCGACGGGCATACGGGGCGCGAAATCTACCCCGCACTCTCCGATTCGGACTGCCGGCTCAGCCGCTTGTCCAGCAGCGCCAGGGCAACGAGCGCGACCACCGCAATCAACCAGGCCGCAACGGCGATGGACCCCGCCGGGATGATCGCCAGCCCGGCGTTGCGGTGCTGCACCCGCACCAGATTGGGATCCCGTTTGTTGTATTCGACGTAGATACGCATACCCGTGGCCAGTTCGGATGGATACAGCACACCCAGTTCGGGCCGGTAAGTGACCCGGTCGGGCGTGACGAACTCGATGGTGGACCGGCGCGGGCCGGCGCTAAGCACCTCGGCCTGCGCCACGCCCATGTTGTTGTCGATCGCCAAGTCGTTGCGCCATGCACCGGCCACCAGCAGCACCGACTGCAGCGTGACCAGCATCGTCATGATCAGGACGGCGATGCGCACCCACCGCACCAGCTTCCTGGCCCGGGTGTCCGGCGCCTGTTCACTGGTGCCGTGAATCAAAAAGCGCAACAACCTTTTCGGCGAGATCACAGAGCGGCCTTGATGGTGGCGTGCAATTGCCGCAGCGAGGACCGGTCCGCCTTGACCTCCAGCACCCGCAACCCGGTGCCGTCCTCGCCCAGCGCCGCCGCCAGCTGGTCGACCTCGATCTGCCGGCTCTCCACGTGGTAGGCGCGACACAACGCACCCACGTCGACGTCGTGCGGGGTACCGAAGATTCGCGAAGATACATCGGAGAACCGCGGGTCCCCCTGCTCGAGCAGTTCGAAGATGCCACCGCCATTGTCGTTGGACACCACGATCGTCAACCGCCGCGGCGTCGGTTCGGTGGGTCCGATCAGCAGCCCCGAGCTGTCATGGACGAACGTCAGGTCTCCGATCAGTGCGATGGTGCGCCCGTCATGGGCCCGCTCGTATGCCAGCGCGGCACCTATCGCGGTAGACACCGTGCCGTCGATACCGGCAACCCCGCGATTGGACCGCACCTGGATGCCGCGGGTATCACAACCGACCAGCGCCACGTCGCGCACCGGGTTGGACGCTCCGAGCACCAGCTGATCACCGGGCCGTATCGCCTCCGCCACCGCCGCGGCGACGTGCAGACCGGTGGTCAGCGGGTGCGCGGCGAGTTGCTCGCGCACCGCGGTGATCGCATGCCGGTTCATCTGGGCGCACCGGTGCAGCCAAGCCGGGTTCGGTGCTCCGGTGACCACCGCTCGCGTGCCGGTGGCCTGCGAGTTGCCCGAAACGTCCGGCCAACGCGGCCCGGTCGTCAGGGCAAACACCGGCACATTTGGATCGGCCAACAACGCCGATACCGGACGATGCAGGGTGGGGCGACCCAGCATGATCACCTGCTGGGGGCGAAGCAGCGGCAGGGCCAACGGGTGCAACGGCGTGGTCGGTCCGGGCGCCGTCGGCTCGGCGACCGTGGGCACCTCGGCGAGGTTGGGATGCTCGCCCGCGCCGTGCCCGGCGATGACGACGGTGTCTGCCGACAGGTCGACCTCCAGCGGCTGGTCAAAGGTGACCGCGGGCGTGTAGGTCCACGACTTGCCGTCGGGCCGACCCGGCGGGGTCGCCTCGCCGCCGGGTTCCGGATCGGGCACTAGCGGTTCACGCAACGGGATGTCGAAGTGCACCGGGCCGGCATTGGCGGTGCGAGAACCTTTGGCCGCCACCAATACCCGGCAGGTGGCCGATCGCCACGTCGCGTTGAGTGCGGCGAGGCGTTCGGGCGCCTCGTCGGCCAGGCCCAGGCTGATGGTGGCGCGGACCTGGGTACCGAAGTAGCCCAGCTGCTCCATGGTCTGGTTGGCCCCGGTACCCAGTAATTCGTAGGGCCGGTTGGCCGACAAGACGATCAGCGGCACCCGCGCGTAGTTGGCCTCCACGACGGCGGGGCCGAGGTTGGCGACGGCGGTACCCGACGTCATCGCGATGCAGACCGGCGCCCCCGCCCCGATCGCCAGCCCGATGGCCAGATAGCCGGCGGTGCGTTCGTCGATGCGAACGTGCAACCGGATCCGGCCGCACCGGTCGGCATCCTGCAACGCGAACGCCAGCGGTGCGTTCCGCGAACCGGGGCACAGCACGACATCGCGGACGCCGCCGCGAATCAGCTCGTCAACGACGACGCGGGCCTGTGTCGTCGAGGGGTTCACCAGTACAGGGTGTCACAACCGGCTAACAGGGCTCGCCAAGCTCACCCGTCGACGCTGGCAAAGAACTTCAGCACCGCGGCGTTGACCGAATCCGGCCGCTCGAAGAACCCGAGATGACCGGTATCGGGGATTTGCAGGAAACGGCCGTTCGGCAGGGCGTCGGCAACCTCACGTCCCAAATACGGCGGGGTCACGATGTCGTCTGAGAACCCGATCACCAGCACCGGTGCGGCGATGCTGCGGTAGGCGGACAACCGGCTGGTCTGCGGCGAGATGTCCAGCTGGCAACGCAGCCCCGGAGTCTGCTTGATCGGCCACATGGAAAACATCGCGATCCAGTCCGCGATGGCCGCGTCGTCATTGAGTGTCTTGCGGGAGAAATTCTCCAGCAAGCGATCCTTGACGTCGTATGTCGGCGGCAACTGGGCGCCGGAGTCGTACAGCTCGGCCTCCGCATCGTGGAAGAACTGTCGGGCGCGATCCAGGCGGCCACGGGTGGCCATCAATGCCGCGGCGCGCACCAGCTCTGGCCGGGCCAGCATCAACTCCTGGGCGATAAAAGACCCCATCGACACTCCGACGATGCGCACCGGGGCGATGTCCAGGGATTCGATCAGCGCCGCTGTGTCATCGATCATGGTCTGCGTCGTGAAACCGGACGCATTTTCGGTGCCGCCAATGCCCCGGTTGTCGAAGGTAATGCACCGGTAGCCGGCCGCCAAGAATGCCGGGACTTGATGTGGATGCCAGGTGCGTCCAGCACCCCCGCGACCGGCAATAAAAAGGACCGCTTCACCGGTCCCTTTGTCGTCGTAAGCCAGGTTAATCACTCGACCGACGGTACAGCAGCGGGTAACAGGCCCTGATCCGGTCGATCCACCACTGCCGCCGAGGGGGCGCCGCACCCAGGGCATGCAGCCGCGCCGGATCGGGTGTGACCCGCCGCACCGACAACGCGCCATCGACGGGAACGGGCGCCTGGCCGGGTTCGGTGACGTCCTCGACGAACAGCCCACCGGTGCCCAACCCGCACGCGTGGTTAAGCCGCGGCAGGGCCGCGGCGGCCGTCAGCCCGGTCGCGATTCCCACTGCCGAGTCCAGCGCGCTGGAGACCACCACTGGGATGTCGATCTCGTCTGCAATCTGCAGCAGTGCCGAAACTCCGCCCAGCGGAGCGACTTTCAATATCGCGACATCGGCGGCTCCCGCACGGACCACCGCAAGGGGGTCCTGCGCCTTGCGGATGGATTCGTCGGCGGCGATCGGCACCTCGACTCGTTGACGCAGTTCGGCGAGTTCGCCGACGGTGGCGCAGGGTTGCTCGAGGTACTCCAGCGGGCCATCGGCGGTCAGGGCAGCGGCGGCCCGCACCGCTTGTTCGACGCTCCAGCCGCCGTTGGCATCCACCCGCACCGTTGGGACCAGGTCACGCACGGCATTTACCCTGCCCACGTCGTCGGCCAGGCTCTGCCCAGGCTCAGCAACCTTCACCTTGGCGGTCGCTGCGCCGGGAAATCGGGCCAGCACGTCGGCCACCTGGGCGGCGCCAACCGCCGGCACGGTCGCGTTGATCGGGACGCGATCACGTCGCGTGGCCGGCGGAGGCCGGTAGGCCGCCTCGATCGCCGACACCAGCCATGCGGCCGCCTCCTCGACCGGGTACTCGAGGAACGCACCGAACTCGCCCCACCCCGCCGGACCGTCGATCAACGCCACTTCGCGGACGGTGATACCGCGAAAGCGCACCCGCATGGGCAGCGCCACGACATGCAAGCGGTCGAGCAGATCCGCGCAGGCCGGCATCACTGCCGGTAGACCTGCCGGCCAGCAAGAAACGTGGCACGGACCTCGAGATCGGCGATCTCCTCGGGTGGCACCGCCCGCGGGTCCTGTGACAGCACGACCATGTCCGCGTACTTGCCGACCTCGAGCGAGCCGATGACGTCGTCGGCGAACAGCTGCCAGGCCGCATCGATAGTCTGCGCACGAATCGCCTGCTCCACAGTCAAACGCTCTTCGGGGGCCAGCACCCGCCCGCTGGGCGCCACCCGGGTCGCGGCCACGCTGATGTTGCGCAGCGGTTCCTCGGGTGTGACCGGGGGGTCGTTGTGCAGTGAGATGCGCATACCGGCGGCCACCGCGGACCCGGCCGGCATCCACCGGGACCCGCGCTCCGCTCCGAACAGACCGTCGACGATGACGTCACCCCAGTAGTGAATCTGGTCGACGAAGATGCTGCAGGTAACGCCCAGCTCGACGGCCCGCCGAAGTTGGTCTTTCCGGATGGCACCGACATGTTCGAGCCGCAATCGATGATCGGGGCGAGGATGGCGGCGCAGCGCCTCCTCGTAGACATCAAGGATGGTGTCGACACCGGCATCGCCCTGTACGTGACAGGCGATCGGCCAGCCCTTCGGGAAATACGCGTCGACGATTTCGGCCAGCTGGTCACGGGTGTAGTTGGCGCATCCGCAGGAACCGGGCACCACCCCAATGGTGCGAGTGGCGTCGGTGTCCAGATACGGAAATGTCAGGTCAATGTTGCCGATCCACGGCGAACCGTCCACCCAGATCTTGATGCCCACCTGGCGCAGCATGTCGTCGCCGTCGCCCGGCGAGGCGTCGCTGGACATTTGCGCATTGGAAATCTCATAGGTGCGCAGCCGGACCGTCAACTCGTCGCGCAGCGCCTCGACCAGCGGCCGAAACCCGGGATCGAAAGCCATCTCCGAACATGTGGTCAGGCCGGCCCGGTTGAGCCGGGCACACTCTGCGCGCAGCATCGCCGGGTAATTGCTGGGATCGGCCACCCCGGCAAGCAGCGGCAATACCGCGCCGGTTTCCTCGGCGGTGCCGTCGAGTTCACCGTTGGCGTCGCGGCCATACTTGGCGCCTTTGGGATCCGGTGTGTCGCGGTCCAGACCGCCCAGCCAGGCGGCGTTGGAATTGAAATAGGCCTTGTGGCCGGAATTATGGATGATCACCAGCGGTCCGTTCGGCGCGATTTCGTCGAGCCAGCTCAGCGTCGGCTCGGGAAGCCCCGGTTGTAGCAGCGGATCCCAGCCGATGAGGTAGGCACCCGCGGTTCCGCGCTCGGCGGTTTCGCGGCGAATCGCATCGACGACAACGTCGGCGTCGCGGACGGTCACCGGGCGGATGTCGACGATCCGGCCGGAGAGCACGATTGCCTCCATCAGCGGATGACCATGGGCCTCGACGAATCCCGGCATGAGGCAGCCAGAGCCCAGATCGATGGTTCGGGTGTCCGGACCGACGAGGCCGTTGACCTCCGAGCGGTCACCGACGGCGACGATCCGGCCGTCGGTGACCGCGATCGCCTGGGCG
This sequence comes from Mycobacterium basiliense, assembly GCF_900292015.1. Lineage (NCBI taxonomy): Bacteria > Bacillati > Actinomycetota > Actinomycetes > Mycobacteriales > Mycobacteriaceae > Mycobacterium > Mycobacterium basiliense. The sequence goes on along the minus strand of NZ_LR130759.1, from coordinate 859,198 downwards.
GTCGGCCGGGTGTCGTCAACGGTCAGCACAGTTCCGGTAATGACGACATCTGCATTGGCCATACGCAGGAATCCTAGTGATCCGTGCCCGAAATGGGTTCCGCCCGAGGGCGCGGCCGACCCAAATTGCAACACGTTCTAGTCTTGCCACATGAGTGACAAGTTGTTACGCAACCCAACGCACAACGGCCATCTGCTGGTGGGCGCGCTCAAGCGCCACACGAACAAACCGGTGCTGTTCCTCGGTGACACCACACTGACCGGCGGTCAGCTGGCCGACCGGGTCAGCCAGTACATCCAGGCCTTCGAGGCGCTGGGCGCCGGCACCGGCGTCGCGGTTGGCCTGCTGTCGCTCAACCGCCCCGAAGTGCTGATGATCATCGGGGCCGGCCAGGCCCGGGGCTATCGGCGCACCGCGTTGCATCCGCTCGGGTCCCTCGACGATCACGCGTACGTACTCTCCGATGCCGGGATCAGCTCACTGATCATCGACCCCAACCCGATGTTCGTGGAGCGCGCGCTGGGGCTGCTGGAGAAGGTGGACTCGCTCCAGCAGATCCTGACCATCGGGCCGGTCCCGGAGGCGCTCAGGGGTGTGGCGATCGATCTGTCGGCCGAAGCGGCCAAGTATCAGCCACAGCCGCTGGTGGCGGCCGATCTGCCGCCGGACCAGGTCATCGGCCTGACCTATACCGGCGGCACCACCGGAAAACCCAAGGGCGTGATGGGCACCGCCCAGTCGATTTCCACCATGACCGCGATTCAGCTGGCCGAATGGGAGTGGCCGGACAACCCCCGGTTCTTGATGTGCACGCCACTCTCACACGCCGGCGCGGCATTCTTCACCCCCACCCTGATCAAGGGCGGCGAGATGATCGTGCTAGCCAAGTTCGACCCGGCCGAGGTGCTGAGAGTTATTGAAGAGCAAAGGATTACCGCAACCATGCTGGTGCCGTCGATGCTGTATGCGTTGATGGACCACCCGGATTCACACACCCGGGACCTGTCGTCGTTGGAGACCGTCTACTACGGCGCTTCGGCGATCAATCCGGTACGGCTGGCCGAGGCAATCCGCCGGTTCGGCCCGATTTTCGCCCAGTACTACGGGCAATCCGAGGCGCCGATGGTGATCACCTACCTGCCCAAGGGCGAGCATGACGAGAAGCGGCTCACCTCCTGCGGGCGCCCGACCCTGTTCGCGCGGGTCGCGTTGCTGAGCGAGGACGGCAAGCCGGTGCCGCAGGGTGAGCCGGGCGAGATTTGCGTCAGCGGACCATTGCTGGCCGGCGGCTATTGGAATCTGCCGGAGGCCACGGCCGACACGTTTAAGGACGGCTGGCTGCACACCGGCGACATGGCCCGCGAGGACGAGGACGGCTTCTACTACATCGTGGACCGGGTCAAGGACATGATCGTCACCGGCGGTTTCAACGTGTTTCCTCGTGAGGTAGAAGACGTGGTCGCCGAGCATCCCGCGGTCGCGCAGGTGTGTGTGGTCGGAGCACCCGACGAGAAGTGGGGCGAGGCTGTGACCGCCGTGGTGGTGTTGCGCGCCGACGCAGCCCGCGATGACGCCGCGATCCAGACCATGACCGCCGAGATCCAGTCCGCGGTCAAGGACCGCAAGGGCTCGGTGCAGTCGCCAAAACGCGTGGTGATCGTTGATTCGCTGCCGCTGACGGGGTTGGGAAAACCGGACAAGAAGGCCGTGCGCGCACGATTCTGGGAGGGCGCCGGCCGCGCCGTCGGATAGCAACCCGTCCGGCGAGAGCGTGCTCGTTATTGTGACCCTCATGGGTGACGGCGAACGGATCAAGCCACCGTGGTGGCTGAAACCGGCGAACAAGGTTCGTATCCGACTGTCGCGGCTCGGAATGAGCTTCGGGGGCGAAAGTCCGGTGGTATTGGCCGTGCCGGGGCGCACGTCCGGAGTCCTGCGGTCGACGCCAATCGCGCCGATGACGGTGGACGGCAAGCGCTACGTTGTGGGGGGCTTCCCGGGCGCAGACTGGGTGCGCAACGTCCGCGCCCCCAACGAAGTCACGCTGACCCGCGGCCGCAAGCCCGAACGCGTCCGGATGGTGGAACTCTCGAGCGACGAAGCCAAACCGCTGTTGCGCGCTTTTCCCCCCGAGGTGCCCACCGGTGTCGGCTTCATCAAGCGGTGTGGACTGGTCAAAGACGGGCATCCCGAAGAGTTTGCCGCCTTGACCGGGCGTTGCGCCGTGTTCCGTTTCGAGCCGGTCTAGTCGGATGCGACGCGTGGTGCTGGTGTCATTGCTGGTGGCCGCCTGCGTCGGCGCGCCGGCGCCGGCGCGGTCCTTCGCCGCAGCGGGCTGCCCGCCGGGCGGCCCACCTCCTCCGGTCGATGCCAATGAACGGCAGGTCGGTGATCTCGACGGCGACGGCCGGCCGGACACGTTGTGGATCGGGCTGCTGCCGAAATCCGACGGGTCCCTCGAGCGGCTGGTCGGAATCAGCACCGCCAGCGGAACGAACACCGCCCAACCGATATTATCGGCGAGTCCGATTCCGTTGCGTGCCTTGGCTATTGATGCCGAGAACAACGGCGCTCACCAAGTCATTGTCAGTGACGGCCGCAGCGCCGGCCTATACGCGTTCGCCGAGTGCCGGCTGCAAACCGTTGTCGCCAGCCACGATGGCCAGCCGTTCCGGTTCGATCTGGAGAACTTGGCGGGCAACGGGACCGGGATCGGTTGCAGCAAGCTTGGTGCCGGTCGCCGGCTGGTCGGCCTGCAGGCATTGCAGGACGGCGAGCTATGGACGGTGCGCCGCACCGAGATCAACCTCAACGGCACCCTGGCCACCATCGGGCGGTCAGACACCCTCACCGCCGTTTCCGCGCAGGACCCAGTGGTGACCTCGGCAGAGACCATCAGCTGCGGAGATCTCACCATCGACCAGGACGGAGTTCAACAGCCTTGAATGACAACCCCTTTGACGCCCAGGTATGGAGACTGGTCGACGGCTTCGACGATCTGACCGACATCAGCTACCACCGTCATGTCACCGACGCCACCGTCCGGGTGGCATTTGACCGTCCCGAAGTGCGCAATGCGTTTCGCCCGCACACCGTCGATGAGCTGTATCGGGTACTCGACCACGCTCGGATGTCACCCGACGTCGGCGTGGTGCTATTGACCGGCAACGGACCGTCCCCGAAAGACGGTGGTTGGGCATTCTGCTCCGGCGGCGACCAACGAATCCGTGGACGTAGCGGCTACCAGTACGCCAGCGGCGACACCGCGGACACCGTCGACGTCGCGCGCGCCGGCCGGCTGCACATCCTGGAGGTCCAACGGCTGATCCGGTTCATGCCCAAGGTGGTTATCTGCCTGGTCAACGGCTGGGCGGCGGGTGGTGGGCATAGCCTGCATGTGGTCTGCGACCTCACCCTGGCCAGCCGCGAGCACGCCCGCTTCAAACAAACCGACGCCGACGTCGGCAGCTTCGACGGCGGCTACGGCAGCGCATACCTGGCCCGCCAGGTGGGCCAGAAGTTCGCCCGCGAGATCTTCTTTCTGGGCCGGCCGTACAGCGCCGAGCAGATGCATCGAATGGGCGCGGTGAACGAGGTCGTCGAGCACGCGGAGTTGGAGCGGGTAGGACTGGACTGGGCGGCGGCCATCAACGCTAAATCGCCTCAGGCGCAGCGGATGCTGAAGTTTGCGTTCAACCTGCTCGACGACGGGCTGGTGGGTCAGCAACTATTCGCCGGCGAGGCCACCCGGTTGGCGTACATGACCGACGAAGCCGTCGAGGGCCGTGACGCGTTCCTACAGAAGCGCCCGCCCGACTATGGCCCGTTTCCACGGTACTTCTAGATAGCGCGCCACGCGGCGAAACTAGACTGCCGACGTGTGAGCAAGAGTCCGCTGCGCCGGTTGACCGACCACATCACACTGGCCGGCATGCGCCCGCCGGTCGCGCCGCAACTGTTCGGCAACCGGCCGCCGATTAAGCCGATCGACCTCGACGGCAAGCGGGTTCTGATCACCGGCGCCTCGTCGGGCATCGGCGAGGCGGCCGCCGAGCAGTTCGCCGGGCAGGGCGCCACCGTGATCGTCGTCGCCCGCCGCAGGGATCTGCTGGACGCGGTGGCTGATCGCATCACCACCGGTGGCGGCACCGCGATGTCGGTGCCCTGCGATCTTTCCGACCTGGGCGCCATCGACGCGCTGGTCGCCGACGTCGAAAAGCGCGTCGGCGGCGTCGACATTCTGATCAACAACGCCGCCCGCTCCATCCGGCGGCCGTTAGCCGAATCGCTGCAGCGCTGGCACGACGTCGAACGGACCACGGTGCTCAATTACTACGCGCCGTTGCGGCTGGTCCGCGGGTTCGCGCCGGGGATGCTCGAGCGCGGCGACGGCCACATCATCAACGTCACCACCTGGGGGGTATTGACCGAAGCCTCTCCGCTGTTCTCGGTGTACAACGCGTCCAAGGCTGCACTGTCGGCGGTGAGCCGGACCATTGAAACCGAGTGGGGCCGACGGGGCGTGCACTCGACCACGCTCTACTACCCGCTGGTGTCCACTCCGATGATCGCGCCGACGAAGGCCTACCAGGGGATGCCCGCCCTAACTCCCCACGAAGCGGCCCAGTGGATGGTCACCGCCGCGCGCACCCGGCCGGTACGGGTGGCACCGCGGATCGCCCTTGCGGCCAAGGCACTGAACACCGTCGGACCGCGCTGGGTGAATGCCCTCATGCAGCGACGCCAAGAGGACACGACGACCAGCTGAACGACGCCCACCAGCCGAGGAGCTAGCTATGGCCGATGCCTGGACCACCATTGCGACCGAGCGCGGCGCCCTTGCCGATGACCTGGCGACGTTGACGCCATCGCAGTGGGACACCCCATCGTTGTGCGCGGGGTGGACGGTGCGCGACATCGTCGCGCACCTATGCGCAACCGCGTCGCTGAATCCGGCCAAGTTCTTCCTCGGCATGGCCGGCGCCGGTTTCAACTTCGAGAAATTCGCCAAGGGTCAGCTGGCCAAACACCGCGGCGCCGATCCGGCGGAAACCCTCCAAAAGTTCCGCAGCCTGCAGCACTCCACCTCCGCGCCGCCCGGGCCCAAGGTCTCCTGGTTGGGCGAGATCGTGATCCACGGCGCCGACGTGCGCACTCCGCTGGGCATATCGCACACCTATGCGCCGGGGACGGTGCGCCAGGTCATCGACTTCTACCAGGGCTCCAATCTGCTCATCGGCGCGAAAAGGCGCGTATCGGGGCTTGCGCTGGAAGCCACCGACGACGACTGGAAGCACGGGCAAGGCCAGCCCGTCCAGGGCCCCCTGTTGGCGCTGTTGCTCGCGACCACCGGCCGCGCGGCCGGCTGTGACGACCTCACCGGCCCGGGGGTGCAAATCCTGCGAAGCCGATGCGCCCCGACGTGATAGACACGAAGCCATGGAGATTCTGGCCAGCCGGATGCTGCTCCGACCGGTGGACTATGAGAAGTCGTTGACCTTCTATCGCGACCGCATTGGTTTGGCGATCGCACGCGAATATCCTGGCGGGACAGTGCTTTTCGCCGGACAGTCATTGCTCGAGCTGGCCGGCTACGGCAATCCCGACCAGTCCCACGGACCCTTTCCCGGAGCGCTGTGGCTGCAGGTCCGCGACGTCGAGGCCACCCAGGCGGAGCTCATTGGCCGGGGCGTATCGATCACCCGTGAAGCACGCCGCGAGCCATGGGGCCTCTACGAGATGCATGTGACCGATCCGGACGGAATCACGCTGATTTTCCTCGAGGTTCCCCGAGGTCATCCGCTCCGTGCGGACACCCGAGGTGAACGGCAGGGAACCGACGGTTAACTGCTAGGTAACATCTGGCGACGACTCCCGATACACCCGCGATTCTTGGATTTCCCGGTTCGACAATGGAATACCCCGACCAGCAGAATCAGGCACTGTGAACATCGACTTGTTCCTCTTGATCATCGTCGTCATCACGGCGTTGGCATTCGACTTCACCAACGGTTTCCACGACACCGGCAACGCCATGGCAACCTCGATCGCCAGTGGCGCCCTGGCGCCCCGGACCGCGGTCATCCTTTCGGCCGTGTTGAACCTGGTGGGAGCGTTTTTGTCCACCGCCGTGGCGGCCACTATCGCTAAAGGTCTCATCGACGCCAATCTGGTGACGCTGGAGCTGGTGTTCGCGGGCCTGGTCGGCGGGATCGTGTGGAATCTGCTGACCTGGCTACTGGGCATCCCGTCGAGTTCGTCACACGCATTGATCGGCGGCATCGTCGGGGCCACCATCGCCGCTGTCGGCGGTCGCGGCGTGATCTGGAGCGGCGTGGTGTCCAAGGTGATCGTGCCGGCCGTGGTGGCCGCGCTGCTGGCCACGCTCGTCGGGGCGATCGGCACCTGGCTGGTCTACAGGATCACCCGTGGCGTTTCGGAAAAGCGCACCGAAGGCGGCTTCCGGCACGGCCAGATCGGCTCGGCGTCGCTGGTCTCGCTGGCCCACGGCACCAACGATGCGCAGAAGACGATGGGCGTGATCTTTCTGGCCCTGATGTCCTACGGAGCGGTCAGCACCACCGCCGTGATGCCGCCCCTGTGGGTCATCGTGTCCTGCGCCCTTGCCATGGCCGGGGGTACCTATCTCGGTGGCTGGCGCATCATCAGGACCCTGGGCAAGGGGCTGGTCGAGATCAAACCTCCCCAGGGCATGGCCGCCGAGGCGTCCTCGGCCGCCGTCATCCTGTTGTCCGCGCACTTCGGCTACGCGTTGTCGACCACCCAGGTCGCCACCGGATCCGTACTGGGTAGCGGCGTCGGCAAACCCGGCGCCGAGGTGCGCTGGGGAGTGGCCGGCCGGATGGTGGCCGCATGGCTGATCACCCTGCCGTTGGCCGGCCTGGTCGGGGCAATCACCTACTGGCTCGTGCACTTCATCGGCGGATACCCCGGCGCGATAATTGGCTTCACCTTGCTGTGCGTGGTCGCTACCGCCATCTGGCTGCGGTCGCGGCGGGCGACGGTCAACCACACCAACGTCAATGCCGACTGGGAAGGCAGCCTGACGGCGGGATTGGACGGGTCGAGCAAAAGCGTCCCTCCGTTCCATGACCGACAACCACCGGCGCCACCGGCACCACCTGAAGCAAACGGTCAGCTACCACACTTGGGCGCCGACGACACGCTTGCGGCGGGGAACCCATCATGAATCATTGGTTCAACTACGCGGCCACGGCGAAGATCCTGATCTTCAGCCTGCTGGCGGGGGCTGGCCTGCCGGCACTCTTTGCCCTCGGGGTGCGGCTGCAGGCCGTCGGGGCTGATGGCGTCGGTGCGAGTAGCCCGTCACTGCGACGCACGGTATCGGTCACGCTCGGGTGGGTGATCTTCGCACTCATTCTCGCGGTGGTCGTTCTCGGGGTGCTCTACATCGCCCGCGACTTCATCGCACATCACACCGGTTGGGCCATCCTGGGAGCGAAAACCAAGTAACGTCAAGTGTATCCCTGGCTTATGGTTCGCTCACGGGCTGAACGGGAAGTTGTAACGGCGTGAATCGATTCCTTACCTCGGTCGTGTCGTGGCTGCGCGCGGGCTATCCCGAAGGCGTTCCCCCGACCGACTCCTTTGCCCTCCTTGCCCTGCTGGCGCGCCGGCTGACCAATGACGATGTCAAGGCCGTCGCCAACGAGCTGATGCGGCGCGGCGAGTTCGACAAGATCGACATCGGCGTGGTGATCACCCAAATCACCGACGAACTCCCGTCACCGGAAGATGTCGAGCGGGTGCGGGCGCGGCTGGCCGCCAATGGCTGGCCGTTCGATGACGCCCTCGAGGACCGCGCATAGCCGTTCTGCGGGCGCTCAGCGTCCCCGCCGGCCGCGCTATCGCATTGCTGCTGCCCGCCCTGCAACGCGTTCTGGATGGCCGCGATCCGGCCCTGGTCGCATTGCCGGCGGGGCATGAATCCGAGCTGTCGGGCGCATTGCGGGTGGGCGAAGACATCGGCGACGAGGTGGCGCTGGTGGTCACCACCTCAGGAACCACGGGTATACCCAAGGGCGCGCTGCTGACCGCGGAGGCGTTGCTCGCCAGTGCAGCGGCCACCCACCACCGTCTCGGCGGCGCGGGCAGCTGGTTACTGGCGGTGCCACCGTTTCACATTGCCGGTCTGCAGGTGCTGATTCGCAGCGCCCTGGCCGGCACCGTTCCCGTCGAACTGGACGTCTCGGCGGGCTTCGACATCACCGAATTACCTAGGGCAATAGCGAAATTGGACTCCGGCCGACGATACACATCGCTGGTGGCCGCTCAGCTGGCCAAGGCGCTCGCTGACCCGGCGGCGGCCGCCGCACTGGCGACATTGGACGCGGTGCTGCTTGGCGGCGGACCCGCCCCACGACCGGTGCTGGACGCGGCAACCGCCGCCGGCATCAGGGTCGTTCGCACCTACGGCATGAGCGAAACCGCGGGCGGCTGCGTTTATGACGGTGTACCCCTCGACGGGGTGAACCTGCGTGTCCGTACCGATGGCCGCATCATGATCGGCGGTCCCATACTGGCCCAGGGCTATCGCAATCCGGTTGTCCCTAACCCGTTCGCCGAACCGGGCTGGTTTCGTACCGATGATCTTGGCGTGCTGGATGATTCGGGCGCGCTGAGCGTCCTGGGCCGGGCCGACGACGCGATCAGCACCGGCGGGCTGACCGTGCTGCCGCCGCTCGTCGAGGCCGCGCTGGCCACCCACCCCGCGGTGCGCGACTGCGCGGTGTTCGGGCTCGATGACGACCGGCTAGGGCAGCGCGTGGTCGCCGCGATTGTGGTCGGCGACGAGCGCACCGCGCCGACGTTGGACGAGCTGCGCGCACATGTCTCAGGCGCACTAGATGCCACCGCAGCTCCCCGCGAGTTACACGTCGTGGATGAGCTGCCGCGGCGCGGCATCGGCAAGATCGACCGGGCGGTGTTGGTGCGCCGGTTCGCTGCCCCCAACGACCAATAGGCTGAGCAATCGTGAAGATTGCGCGCCGGGAAGCTTTGGCCGTGGTAGTCGGGGTCGTCCTGGTGGCAGCCGCGTTCGTGTTGCCCCGGTTGCCCATCGGCGTCAACCCGCGCCGGGACATCGGCCTGGAGCGCTTTGCTTCGCGAGCCGGTGCGGCGCCTATCTTCGGCTACTGGGACATCCACGCCAGCTGGGGCACGGTGGCAGCGATTGTTATCGGGATGGGCGTGGTGGTGTGGGGGCCGATTGTGGCGCAACGGCTTTCCTGGCGTTTGTTAGCCGTCGGCGCCTGGGCCACCGCGTGCGCCTGGGCGCTTTCGCTGGCCATGATCGACGGTTGGCAGCGCGGTTTCGCCGGACGGTTGACCACCAAGGACGAGTACCTGTGGGAGGTCCCCGGTATCGCGGACATCCCCGCGACTTTGCGTTCATTTGCCAGCCGGATCGTCGACTATCAGCCGCATTCCTGGGTCACGCACGTCTCCGGCCATCCACCGGGAGCGCTGCTGACGTTCGTGTGGCTGGATCGCATTGGTTTGGGTGGCGGCGCCTGGGCCGGGCTGCTGTGCCTGCTGGTCGGCTCGAGCGCGGCGGCGGCGATGGTAATCGCCGTGCGCGCGCTCGCCGATGAGCGGACCGCGCGGCGGGTCGCACCCTTTGTCGCGGTGGCGCCCACGGCCATCTGGGTCGCCGTCTCGGCCGACGGATACTTTGCCGGCGTCGCGGCATGGGGTATTGCGCTGCTCGCGGTAGCGGCGCGGGGTGCGTCGCCGCATCCGGCGCTGACGTCAGCGGGAGCGGGCCTGCTGCTGGGTTGGGGCATCTTCCTCAACTACGGCCTGCTGCTGATGGGGTTGCCCGCGTTGGCGGTACTGGCATCGGCGCGCAACTGGCGGACCGCGTTGCGGGCGTTGGGACCGGCCGTCTTGGCTGCGGTGGCGGTGGCGGTGGCATTCGCGGTCGCTGGGTTCTCCTGGTTTGAGGGCTACACCCTTGTGCAGCAACGATATTGGCAAGGGATCGCGCACGACCGACCGTTTCAGTATTGGTCGTGGGCCAACCTGGCGTGTGTGGTCTGCGCGATCGGGCTGGGCAGTGTCGCCGGTATCAGCCGGATATTCGACCGAGACGCCATCGGCCGCCGCTCGGGTTTTCACCTACTCTTGCTCGGGATGCTGGCAGCCATCGTGGTCGCCGACGTGAGCATGCTGAGCAAGGCCGAGACCGAACGGATCTGGCTGCCGTTCACCATGTGGCTGACTACCGCGCCGGCGCTGTTGACGGCGCGGTCGCACCGGGTGTGGCTGGCGGTCAACGCCGTCGGAGCTCTGCTGTTGAACAGCATCATCTTTACGAACTGGTAGCCGGCAGCCTTAGAGTCCGGCCGAGCGTGTGACCCGAGCGAACCTACTGTCCCGACCGCAGGCGTCGCGCACCACCATGACATCGTCGAAGACGTCGAAATCAGCCAATCGCTGCACGGTAGCCACGTCAATACCCCTGTCGCGCAACGCCTTAAGCGTGAGCTCGCCGGTATTGGGCCGTGACATGGGCACGGTGCGCAGGCATTGCGCCGCGGCCGGCGTGTGCACTCCCAACACCCACCAGCCTCCGTCGTCGGCAAGACCGAGCACCGCCGGCGTTTCCAGCAGCCGTTGGGCGCAATCGGCCAGCAGGCCGGCGCTCACCTGCGGGGTGTCCATGCCAACTTGGAGCACCGGGTAGCCGTCCGCCGCATCATGGTGGGCGTTGGCGAGGCGATCGGCGAAGTCGGCACCACGCTGTCCGATCACGGTGAACGTCTCGAGACGGCGCCGGATTTCGGCGGCATGTGGGGCGTTGTCCAGGTCGCCGGTGAGCGCAACCACCCGCGCGGCCACCGGGGCTGCGGCTACCGCGTCGAGCGTGTCGAGCAGGGCCGCCGCGGCGATTTCGGCTGCGACCTGGTCACCGACGGTCGCGGCCAGCCGCGTCTTGGCCAAGCCGGGTTCGGGTGCTTTGGCCACCACCAGCACCGTCACCGGTAGGTGACTCACGAGATCACCTTCCAGAAGTCCAGGATCGCAATGATGCTGCCCCGGAGCGAACCGCTGACCTTGGATTTGCCGCCCGTCCGAGGGCCGTATCGGATGTCGAGTTCAACCACCCGCCAGCCGGCGCCCGCGGCCCGAACCAGTAGTTCCAGCGGATAGCCCGACCGTCGATCGACGACGCCCAGATCCAGCAGCGCCTCCCGTCGAGTCACCCGCATGGGCGCGATGTCGTGCACCGGCAGCCCGTGGCGGGTGCGCAACCGCCAGCTCATCACCACGGTGCCCACCCGCGCGACCCACGGCCAGTGCAGTCCGGGCGCCGGACGGCGCCGGCCCGTCACCAGGTCCGCTCCCCGGTCGAGTTCGGCGACCAACCGAGGCAAGTCGCCGGCATCCATCGAGCCGTCGGCATCGATCACGGCCACCACCGGAGTCGTCGCGGCGACCACCCCAGCGTGCACCGCAGCGCCGTAGCCCGGGCGGGATTCGGTAACCACCTGGGCACCGTGCCGCCTGGCCACCGCGGCCGTGTCGTCGGTGCTGTTGTTGTCCACTACCAGCGCCCGGTAGTTAGCCGGAATGGCGGCCAGCACCGCTGGCAGGGATTCCTCCTCGTTGAGGCAGGGCAGCACCACCGTCACCACATCGCCGGACATGCACTGACCTTAGGGGTGGTCGGCCTGCCGCTCAGTGACCGCCACCTCCTGAGGAGTGCCCGCCGCCACCGGACGAACCACCGCTCGAGGACCCACCACCGGACGAACCACCACCGGACGAACCACCACCGGACGAACCACCACCCGAGGACCCGCCACCGGAGGATCCACCTCCCGACGAACCACCACCCGACGAACCCCCTCCCGAGGACCCGCCACCGGACGAACCCCCTCCCGAGGACCCGCCACCCGACGAACCGCCACCCGACGAACCCCCTCCCGACGAACCGCCACCCGACGGCGGCTGCGGGGCCTGCTGCGTGGGCTGCGGGGCGATGGTCTGCTGGGTCGGCTGCTGCGTGGGCTGAGGGGCGATGGTCTGCTGGGTCGGCTGCGGAGCGACCGTCGTCGGCGCCACTGTCGTGGGAACCACCGTCGTCGGCGCCACCGTCGTCGGAACCACCGTCGTCGGCGCCACCGTTGTCGGCGCCACCGTTGTCGGCGTCACCGTTGTCGGCTTCGGGGTGGTCGGTGCGGTGGTCACCGGCGTGGTCGGTGCCGTGGTCACCGTGGTGGTCGACGGCTTGGTTGTCGTCGGCGGCGTGGTCACCGGCGTAGTCGTCGGCGGCGTAGTCACCGTGGTGGTCGGCGGCTTAGTCGTCGTCGGCGGCGTGGTCACCGTGGTCGTCGGTGGTGCAGTCGGTGGTGTGGGCACCCCCGGCGACCAACCCGGCCACGGAATGATGATCGGAACCGGCAACGGGATCGGAGCGGGCACCACGCCGGGGGCCGGCGCGGGAGCCGGCGCCACCGGCGGCCCGCCCGTCCCAGGTGACGTTCCCTGTCGAGGAACCACACCCTGCACCGCGGGAATGGTGCCGCCCTGGAAACCCGCCGTCGGCTCATCGGCCGGCGGCGGCGGTACCGGCGCTTGCTGTTGGGTTGGCAACAGCGGCATGAACTTGCCCGGCTGGGCATTCTGATGTCCCTCGACGGGCTGCGCGGCCGCAGTCGGCCGGATGGCCACCGCCACCGCCACCGCCAACGACGCGAACCCAATGACCGCGAATGCGACGACGGCGTTGCTGATCAGCAGCGACCGGGAACTCAGCCGTGGCCGTGCCGCCGCGCCCGCTTCGTCGTCATAATCGCCATACTCGTCATAATCGTCCGGGTAGCCGTCATAGTCGTCCAGACCATCGGCGGGAAGCAACTCGTCATCGGCGGCCTGGGAGTACGCCAGCTGCCCGTCCTCGTCCCGATTGCTATCCACCACCGCCGCGGGCGCCAGGTAAGTGGTGGCGTCTGCGGCCACAGCCGGTTGAGCCATCGTCGAACCCGCGGCGACGGCCGCCATCGCCGCCCCGCGAGCCAGCGCGAAGGTGGGGTCTTCGGGAATCTGCACGCGCATCGTCGATGCGCCACGCAACTGGTCGGCAATCACGGAGGTTTGCTCGTCGGAGGTACCCACCAGCAACACCTCATCGGGGGTGCCGGCCTGGTCGTCGAACCGTGCCATCAAAGTGTCGAAGGTCGATGTGGCGTCGCCTTCAACCGGCGTCGCGGCCAGCAGCGTGGGCGGTGCGTCCCCCGCGCCCGGAATCGACAAGCTGGCCGTTTCCTCGCCGACCAGCAGAACCGCCGAGTCCGAGCCCCGCACCCCAAGCAACGCGGTGGCGGCCTCCGACTCGGACAACACCGCAACGTCTTGCACCCCGGAACTGTCCAGCGCATCCCGCAGTTCATCGGCTTTGCCTTGATCCGACCAGCACAGCCGGGTGGCAACCAGCCGGTGACCCTCGTCGACCAGCAAACGGTTCGTGCCGACCACGGTCTCCGTCAGCACCAAAACCGCGTCGTCGGCCAGATCGACCGAGGACTGGTCAATCACGGAACTAGCCTCGGCGGCCGCGCCGACGAGCGCCAAGCGCGCGATCGGACCCGCGACCGCCACCCCCAACACAACGTCCATCTAGCGGTTCTCCTTCGGCTGGCCACACCCCACAACCAGCAATGTCCAGCATCACTACACTGCAATAGCGTCGGCAGTATTCATCAATTCGGGCGACAAGGTTTCCCTATGAGCGCAGCGTAACTGGATTCTCAAGTTGTTCGGGACGGTCATCACGCAACCCGTCCGCGGATCACTTGATTTCAGCCAATGCCGCATCGTCCGAACGGAGAATATGTTCGCAATCGAACAACGCAGCGGGTCCAGCAGGGGGTTCCCTCGGCGTCGGACCGAACCAGAGCCGGCCGGAACCGACCTTGATCTCTTGGGGGCATCGTGAGCCTGAGCAGCGACGACACGCCTACTGGCCCCATCGCGGGCGCGCCACCGACGCAGCCGCCGCCCAGTTCGGCCGACCAAGGCCAAGCACCCGACCCGTTGGCGCGCCGAAACAAGATGCTCGACCTCACCGGCGGTGCGCTGCTCGTCACCGCGCTGTTCTTCCCGTGGAACCTATATTTCGGTTTCCGAATCCCCGGCAGCAACCCGTACCTGTTCGGGGTCTTGCTGCTGGTCACGCTGCTGTCCCTGGTGGCCGTCGCCGTGCCGTACCTGGGCGACCCCAAACCAACCCTGGTCGGCCGGCTCCGTCTGGGGCTCAACGTTCCCTATCTGCTGCTGCTGGTGGCGTTCGTCGTCTACGACGTTTTCCAAACGATCATTTCCGGAGGAACGGTCCACGTGCCCGGTGGTGTTGGGCCGGGCGGCTGGCTGGGGCTGGCCGGCGCACTGCTGAGTGCGCGGCCGCCGACTACCGGCCCGTCCGCCGCCGACGACGACCGGCATCAGCGCTGGCTGCTGGCGGCCCGAATCATCGGCTACGCCTCGATGTTCGGGGCGGCGCTGAGCACCGGGTTCAACTTGGCCTGGCGGGTGCGATACGCGCTGACACCCTCGGAACCCGCCTCCGGATTCGGCAAGCAGAACCTGGCGGTGATCGACACCGCCGTCGTCTACGGTGTGGTCGCCCTGGCGGCAGTGCTGATCGCCTCCCGATGGCTGCTGAAGGGCACCGCGGAATATCGCCTGTCCACCATTGGGCTGGGGGCATCGACACTGGCAGCGGGCATGGTCGTGTGGATTCTTCCGATCGGGCGCGAGATCGACGCATTCCACGGCATTGCGCAAAACACCTCGACGGCGGGAGTCGGCTATGAAGGCTATCTGGCCTGGGCGGCGGGCGCCGCGATATTCGCGCCGCTGATACTGCCCCGGTCCGCCCAACACCAGCCTATCGACCAGGGTATTTGGCGGGCGGCGGCCCGAAACGGGCTGTTACTCATCGCGGTATGGTGCTTGGGTTCGGCAGTGATGAGGCTCACCGACCTGTCCACTGCGGTGATGTTGAACTTCCCCTACTCGCGTTATGACACCATGACGCTGGCCGCGTTCGATCTGGCCACCGGGGTGCTGGCAATCTGGCTTCGGGTCAATGCGGCCAGCATGGTCACCGCCGCGCTACCGGCGCGACTGTTCTCGTCACTGTCTGGCCTGCTGTTCACGCTCACCATTGCTCGCGTCCTCGTCGGCGTCCTGCTCGCGCCGCGTTTCGCCCCAACCCCCGGTGTGGTGCCGAACCCGGTCTACGGAAACAATCTTGCCCAACAGATCACCAGTGTCTTCGACGTGACACTGTGTGGCCTGGCCTTCGGCGTTGCCGCCGCCGTCGCCATCAGCCGACGACAACCTCAGACCACGCGATCTCACCAACCCCGCCGACGCCCACGCCGAGCGCGCCGGCCCGGACCCTGGTCTGCCCGTGGGGGCGCCGCGGTGCCGTCGGAGGCCAAGACGACCCAGTTCCGCACCCCCGACGCGGGCGCCGTTGAGGACGACACGCCCACCCCAGTGTTGTCCGAGCCCACCGGGTCGCCCCGAATCTTCCGCTCCGCCGAGACCACCGGCCCAGTCCGGCCGAAGATCTACCGGCCACCGGGCTCCGCGCAGTAGCCACCGTCAGCGCAGGGGCGCAAACGCGAACCCGCGCAATCCGTCGCGCGGTTCCACGGCGGCGCGGAAGCCCAGCACCTCGGCGGCACGCGCCGGATCGGCGACGATGTGTCGCACATCGCCGCTGCGGTACTGCCCGGTGATGATCGGTGATACCGAGTCGGCCCGGGCATGACACAGCGCGGTGGCGACTTCGAGAATCGAGATGGGCCGCCCCGAGCAGACATTCACTGCGGTAAACCCCTTGGCCTCGCCCTCGACACGATGCGCCGCGGCGAGGTTGGCCGCGGCTATATCGTCGACGTGGACGAAGTCACGCATCTGACCACCGTCTTCGAAAACCCGTGGCGGTTCGCCCTTTTCCAATGACGAGCGAAAGATCGCCGCGACTCCCGAGTAGGGAGTGTCGCGCGGCATGCCGGGGCCGTAGACGTTGTGGTAGCGCAGCGCCACCACGGAGGCGCCCGTCGACTCCGACCACGCTAGCGCGTAGTGCTCCTGGGCGGTCTTGCTGGCCGCGTACAGGCTACGCGGCCGCAGCTCGGCCGATTCGTCGACAAGTACCCAGCCGACCGGCTCCCCACAAGCCGGGCAGCGATGCTCGAACACGCCGGTGTCCAGGTCGCTGCGCCGCCGGGGTAGCGGGTCGACGTGGCCATGTTGGCGACACTGGTAGCGGCCCTGCCCGTAGACCACCATCGACGACGCGAGCACCAGGCGCCGGACACCGGCCGCGAACATCTGCGCCAGCAGCACCGTGGTACCCAGGTCGTTGTGGGCGCCATACAGGGGGGCGTCGGCCGCATCCACGCCCGCACCCACCATCGCCGCCTGGTGACACACCAGGTCCACACCGGCCAGCAAGGGCGCTATCGCATCGGCATCGCGGACGTCTACCCGGTGACACCCGGGCGGCAACACCGGGTTTGGCCCGTGCGCGGCAGGCAACAACGCATCCACGCCGACAACGTCATGGCCCGCGGCGCTGAGCACCGCCCCCACCCGAGATCCGATGAATCCGGCCGCGCCGGTCAGCAGCACTTTCATGGCAACTCGAACGGTAAGATGACACCGGCGTGCATCAGGCAGTGGCTGCAACTGCGCTCTGCGCCGACCCGACCGATTGCCGCCTGCACCAGCTGCTTGAGCATATCAATCTTTCCTCTGAATTCAGCAAACACGTCGGCGGCCTTCACACCCTCACCAACGCCGACGCCGGCATCGATGTCGGTAACCAAAGCGATTGCCGTATAGCATAGTTCGAGTTCACGGGCGAGTATCGCCTCCGGATATCCGGTCATGTTGACCAAGCTGAACCCGGCCGCGGCGAACCACCGACTTTCCGCGCGCGTGGAAAAGCGCGGGCCCTGGATGACCACCATGGTGCCGCCGTCAACCACCTCGGGCAGCCCGGTGACCGCGCTCCGCAGCGTCGGACAGTACGGATCGGCAAAAGCAGCGTGCACACCGCCGGAATCAAAGTAGGTGTCGATTCGGCCGCTGGTGCGGTCCACCAGCTGGTCGGGCACCACCACCGCACCCGGCCCCAGCTGCGGGTCCAGGCTGCCGACCGCGCACGGGGCGAACACCCGCCGGACGCCGAGCGCGCGCAGCGCCCACATATTGGCCCGATACGGCACGGTGTGCGCCGAATACTGGTGCAGCGCGCCGTGGCGGGGCAGAAAGGCGACTTCATGTCCGGCGATGGCGCCGATCGTGATCGGGGCACTGGGCGAACCGTAGGGGGTGTCCGGATGGACACTGCGAGCATCGGGTCCGAAAAAACTGTAGAAGCCGCTGCCACCGATCACTCCGAGCATCCGCCCATTGTTGTGCATGGGGCAGGATGCCCTGGTGGCCACATTCACGCAGTGGGTCTCCGGGGCGCGTCCCCATACCCTGCCCAACGCGGTGGCGCCGGTCGTCGCGGGCACCGGCGCCGCGGCCTGGCTGCACGCCGCCGTGTGGTGGAAAGCGCTGCTGGCACTGGCTGTCGCGGTGGCACTGATCATCGGCGTCAACTACGCCAATGACTATTCCGACGGCATCCGCGGCACCGACGACGAACGGTCCGGCCCAGCACGGCTGGTGGGCTCGCGCTTGGCAAGCCCGCGATCGGTGCGGGCCGCGGCCCTGGTGAGCCTCACAGTCGCCGCGCTGGCCGGGCTGGCGCTGGCGTTGCTCAGTCAACCGTGGCTGATCGTCCTCGGTGCCGGCTGCATTGCGGGTGCCTGGCTCTACACCGGCGGCTCCAAGCCGTACGGCTACTCGGGTTTCGGCGAGGTCGCGGTGTTCGTATTCTTCGGCCTCGTCGCAGTACTGGGCACCCAGTACACGCAGGCTCTACGGGTCGACTGGGTGGGGCTGGTGCTGGCGGTGGCGACGGGAGCCTTGTCGTCATCGGTGCTGGTCGCCAACAATCTGCGCGACATCCCCACCGACGCGCAGTCCCACAAGATCACCCTGGCGGTACGCCTGGGCGATGCTCGCACCCGGCTGCTCTACCAGGCGCTGCTGGTCACGGCCGGGGCGTTGACGCTGGCGTTGACGATCGCGACGCCGTGGTGCGCCGTGGGGGTGTTGGCCACCCCAGTGGCCCTGCGAGCGTCGGCGCCGGTGCGAGCCGGCCGCGGCGGACCCGAGTTGATACCGGTGCTGCGTGACACCGGGCTGGCGATGATCGTTTGGGCCATTGCCGTGTCCATCGCGTTAGCGTGGGCAGCATGAATGCGCCTACGGTCTTGGCTGGCGCCCACGGGGCGGGCCATGTCGGAGTGTCTTCGCCACTAGAGCACACTCAACGTGTGGATAACACCAAAGGACGGCTATGACGGAGATCGCCACGACCAGTGGGCCCAACAACGTCGGACTGCTCAGCGTCGGCGCCTACCGCCCCGCGCGGGTGGTCACCAACGAGGAGATATGCCAGAACATCGACTCCTCCGATGAATGGATCTACTCCCGAACCGGAATCAAAACACGCCGGTTCGCCGGCGACCAGGAGTCCGCGGCTTCCATGGCGATCGAGGCCAGCCAGCAGGCGATTTCGCGGGCCGCGCTCAACGGGTCCGACATCGACGGAGTGATCGTCGCCACCAGCACACACTTTCTGCAAACCCCGGCCTGTGCCCCGATCGTCGCCGCCGGACTGGGCGCCCAGGGCGTGCCCGCCTTCGACATCTCAGCAGGTTGCGCCGGCTTCGGATACGCGCTGGGTGTGGCGGCCGACATGATCCGAGGCGGCAGCGCCGGCACGATATTGGTGGTCGGGACCGAAAAACTCTCACCCACCGTTGACATGCACGACCGGAGCAACTGCTTCATCTTCGCCGACGGCGCCGCCGCGGTGGTGGTGGGCAAGACACCCAGCCAAGGCGTGGGTCCGGCTGTGTGGGGTAGCGACGGCGAACAGGCGACCGCAATCCGCCAGGACATCGACTGGATCAGCTATGCGGAAAACCAGACCGGCCCACGCCCGTTTCTACGCATGGAAGGGACCGCCGTTTTCCGCTGGGCGGCGTTCGAGATGGGCAAAGTCGGCCAGCAGGCGATGGATGCGGCCGGGGTCAAACCCGACGACATCGACGTGTTCATACCCCACCAGGCCAACAGCCGAATCAACGAACTGCTGACCAAGACCCTGCAGTTACGACCGGATGCCATCATCGCCAACGACATCGAGCACACCGGCAATACCTCGGCCGCTTCCATTCCGCTGGCCATGGCCGAACTGTTGGCGACCGGAGCCGCCCAACCCGGGGATTTGGCCTTGCTGATCGGCTACGGGGCAGGCCTGAGCTATGCCGCGCAGGTGGTGCGGATGCCCGTCGGTTGAGCGCGATCTCAGCTTTCGTCGACGCCGTCGTCGGCAAGCTGATCGGGCCGCTCTCCGGGCATGGCATCACCCCGCAACCGGGCCCGCAATCGTTCGCGTTCGGCGCGTCTGCGCTCGCCCACGATCGCGAGCGCAGCCGTTGCGCGCCGGCGCAGCGGGGTGAACAGCCAGATCCCCAATGGCATCGCGATGATCAGGCCGAACAGTGCCGCCACCACGAGCGGGAATTCGGCAATCCCCGCCAGTAGCGCCGCTCCGTAGATCGCAGCGCTGACCACGACTGCCAGCAACAACCGGGCGATGGCGTACACCAACACATCGACGACTCCGCGGTAGCGCGGGCCCCCCGCGGTTCCGGCGGCATTGCCGCTAGGCGCTTCTGACACAGCCTGAGCCTACGGCGCGGGTATATTCGCTCACAGGAGGTGTCGAGTGCTTTACCTGCTCGTCGTACTGATAATGGGGACGCTGATCTACATCGGCTGGCGTGCCGCCAAGGCGCAGTCGAACCGGCCGAAGACTCGCGTTATCGGGCCCGACGATGATCCAGAATTCTTGCGGCGGCTGGGGCAAGGCGGCCAGTAGGCGCGTTCACCCACCCCGCGCTAGGTGAAGTTCGGGTTGGATCGTCGCTGGTCCGCGGCGAATCCATCGGTGACCACGGCGGCCAATTCGGCAAGCGCTTCCCGCGTGTCGCGTTTCAACAAGTCCAGCGCGATCTCGGCGCCTTCGTCGAGATGTGGGTCGAACGGCATCAGCCGCACCGCCCGGCAACGCCGCCCGAAGTGGTCAATCACCTTCTGCATATCAACCTTGCCTGAGCGTGGCCGCACCCCGTTGATCACCGCGATGGAGTTGCGCACCAAATCCTCATAGCCGTGTGCCTCCAGCCAGTCCAGCGTCGCAGAAGCACTCCGTGCCCCATCGATGGAGCCGGAGCTCACCACGATCAGCATGTCGGACTTGGCCAGTATCGCCGCCATCGCCGAATGCAGCAGCCCGGTACCGCAATCGGTGAGCACCAGGCCATAGAAGCGTTCCAGGATGTCCAGGGTGCGGTTGTAGTCGTCGGCGCTGAAGGCCTCGGAAGCGGCCGGATCGGTGTCTGAGGCCAGTACCTCCAGGCCGCTGGGCCCCTGCGAGGTGTAGCCCCGCACATCGCTGTAGCGCTCGATGCCTTCGGCATCGCGCAGCAGGTGCCGGACGGTGGCCGGCGTTTCCAACGGCACCTTCTGGCTCAGCGTGCCGCGGTCGGGGTTGGCGTCCACCGCGACCACACGGTCACCACGGACGGAGGCGAAGGTCGATCCCAACGTCGCGGTGATCGTGGTCTTGCCGACGCCGCCCTTCAGCGACACCATCGCGATCCGGTAGCAGCCCCGCATGGGCCTGTTGATCTGGGCAACCAGGTTGTTGTAGCGGCTGGCGCGGGGGCTCTCGCCCAGGTTGATCCGCTGACCGGACAGGACGTAGAGCAACCGACGCCAGCCTTCCGATGGCGGCGGTTTGACCGGTCGCAGCAGCATGGTGGTGGCTAGCTCGGGATACGGCGTTTGAGGTATCGGCTCCGGCCGGTACTCGCCCCGCTGGGCTGGCCCTTCGGCCGAGTCGGGCGGTCCGGTGTAGTAGGCGCCGTACGCCGTCGGATCTAGCCGCGGCAAACCGCTCACCGGTCCGGTATCCCACGGCGGCACTTCGGCGGAAGTCGACGGCCCTACGCCGAGCGCCCCAGGGCCCTCGGCCGGTCCGGGGCTACGCCGCTCGGTTCGAAACCCGGCGAAAGCCCGGGTCGGGGCGTCGCCGCCGGGCTCGACGGGCTGGTCGCCCGGGTACTGCTGGGGCAGCTGCATGGTGGGATGATCCGAGCCAACGTTTCCCTCTTGGGCTGTGGGCTCCCCTACACCGGTCGTTGGTTGCTCTGACACGCGCACCCTCCCCTAGTTATGACTCAGCCCACGCCCGCATAGGAATGCAGGCCGACCGTCACCAGGTTAACGAAGAACAAATTGAAGACCATGGCGACAAATCCGGCGACGTTGATCCAGGCGGCCTTCCGATCCCGCCAGCCGGCTGTCGACCTGGCATGCAGGTACGCCGCGTATACCACCCACGCGACGAACGACACCGTCTCCTTGGGATCCCAACCCCAGTACCTCCCCCAGGCCTCCTCGGCCCAGATGGCACCGAAGATCACTCCGAAACCGAACACTGGGAAAGCAAACATGGTGGTCCGGTAGGCGATCCGGTCCAAAGTCTGGGCATCGGGGAATCGTTGCACCAGCCGCGCCAGCGTGCCCGGATCATGCTCGGCGTCGGGCTCACCCAGCCGCGAGGTCCGCAGCAGGAAAAGGATGCTGGCAATGCCGGCAACCAGAAAGATCCCCGAACCGAGACTGACCACGGACACGTGGATGGGCAGCCAGTAGGACTGCAACGCCGGCATCACCGGTGCGGCATTGGCGTAAAGCCAGCGTCCGGACACCGTGAGCAGAATTAGCACCGGCACCAGCAGGAATACCCACAGCGGCCGATACTGCGGGCGACGCAGCACGATCGCGCCGGCGACCAGCCCGGACAAACAAGTCAGGTTGATGAACTCGTACATGTTGCCCCACGGCACCCGCATGGTGGCCAGGCCACGCAACACGATGCACGCCAGCAGGAGCCCGGTGCCGAGGTAGACCACGGCCAGTCCGGCCCGCCCGACGCGTTCGTCGAATGGGCGCAGCGGCGGCGCCGCCACGATTCCCGGTGTGGCGCTGTCGCCGGCCACCGAGCCGGCCGGCACCAATTCGCGTTCGTCCACCTTGCGGCCACGCACATAGGCCAGCTCGAACGCCAGCAGCAGCAGCGCAACGACCAGCGCGACCACCGCCGAGGTGAATGCCCAGTCGGAGTATCTGGCCAATCCGATGTTGATGTTGGCCGGGTTCATGTGACGTCCACCTGAGGACTCCTTCTTGCCGTCCCGCCAGCGGTCTGCGAGACCGAGTCGGTCGCGCCGGACTCACGCAGCCCGGACAACAATCTTTCGGTCAGCCGCTCGAACTCGTCGCCCCATCCGGAGTTATCCGTCCGAGCCAGGCCACCCAGCTCGACGTTCACCGTACCCGGCGCTTCAATCGCCGACGTGAGTCGAACCCAAACCCTGCGACGGCGCACCAGCAGAGACACCAACAGCCCGGCCATCATGGTGATCGCGAAAACCAGCACCCACGCCTGGCCGGGGTCGTGGGAAACCTGCACGTTGACGAATGGCACCGCACCATCGAACCGGACGACCGTACCGGCCGCGGGGCCCTGCGCAATGCGGACCTGTTCACCCGCGCGCAGGTTGACACGCTTTTCTTTGACCAGCCGACCTTGCTCGATCAGCCGTGGATCCAGAGCGAACAATGACTGCGGTCGTCCGCTGTCCAGACCGGTGTCGCCGCGGTAGATGTCGACAGCCACCGCGGGCGCGTTGAGGGCCGGGAACCGTGATGACAGCAACGTCCCGTCGAGCTGTTCGGTCGGCGCCAGCAGACCCTGAATCGCGATCTCATGTTTGCGGCGCACGTCGGCGTCCGGGTAGCTGCCAGCCGGCGGGTCGATGCGCACCACACCCGACGACAGCAGGGTTTGTGGGTTGTCCGGGCGCCACTGCACCGTCGACGTCCGGGTCTGCCCGTCCGGGAACGTCACCGTGAAGGTGGGCGCGTAGCCGTGGCCCTGCAGGTACACCCGGTCGCCGCCGACACGCAGCGGTCGGTTGACTTCCAGTCGGTAGGGCCGCCAGGTGTTGGCCGTCAGTTCGCTGCCGGCCTGATAGTCGATGTCCGCGGCGAACGAGATGGCCTGCCCGGACGGCAGGTAGTGCGCGTCAAAGTCGTTGACCCGGATACAGATCGGGTACAGCGCTGTGCCGTCGACGGTGTTCCCGGCGCGAAACGAGTCGAAGGCGGCCGGCGAGGCCGAGCAGAAGCCGGGACCGCCGTCGGCGATGACGATCACGTTGCCCTCGTAGCCGAACAGCTTGCCGACGGCCACCGCGACCAGCAGGCCTAGCAGCGAGAAGTGGAACACAATATTGCCGAATTCACGCAGGTAGCCACGCTCGGCGGACAACTCCACAACTTCGGATGCTGCGTCGCCAGTGGGTTTGCGCCGAATGGCGGTGCGCCAGCCGCGGAGACGCCCGGAGATCAACGCCGCCAGGGCTTCAGGTTCGCCGACGAGCTGTGCCCCGGCGTGCTTGGGCAACCGGGCCAGGTTACGCGGCGCGGCGACCGGCGTGGCCCGCAAGCTGCGGGCGTGCTCGATCATCCGCGGGGTCAGACAGCCGACCAGCGACACGAACAGCAGCACGTAGATGGCGGTGAACCAGAAACTGGAGAACACATCGAAGGCCTGCATCTGGTTCAGCCAGGGGCCGATCACCGGGTGGGCTTTCAGGTAGTCGTCGACCTTGCCGGCGTTGAGGCTGCGTTGCGGCAGCAGCGCCCCGGGTATCGCGCCGAGCGCAAGCAGAAACAGCAGCACCAACGCGGTGCCCATCGAGGTCAGCGAACGCCAGGTATTGCGCGCCCAGGACACTCCGGGCGCGAGCAGACGCGGAATCGCACCAAAACGCGCCGTTTTGGGCGATTCCGCGTCTGCTCGCGAGTCAACCTGCGCGGTCAAATCGGCAACCTGACGTCGGAGACCAGCGCGTCACGCAGCCAGGAGATCACGTCGTTCCACAGCCCGGTGACCAGCGCCAGGCCGACGGCGATCAACAGCGCGCCGCCGAAGATCTGGATCGCCCGGGTGTGCCGGCGTAGCCAGCCCAGGCCCGCAACGGCCCCCGCCGATCCGAACGCCAACAACACGAATGGGATGCCCAGCCCCAGGCAATAGGCGATCACCAGCACGATCCCGCGGGCCACGCTGGCACCGTCGGTCGCTGAGGCCACCGTGACCACTCCGGTCAGCGTCGGCCCCAGGCAGGGGGTCCAGCCGAGCGCGAACACCGCGCCCAACAGCGGCGCCCCGGCCAGCGTCGTCAACTGTCGCGGGCGCAACCGGGCCGGACGCTGCAGGGCCGGGATGAGACCCACGAAGACCAGACCCATCACAATCGTCAGCACACCACCCACCCGCTGCAGCAACACCTGGTTGGAGATCAGCGTGGTGGTCATGCCGAGCACGGCGACGGTACCCAGCACGAACACCGCGGTGAACCCGGCGACAAACAGCGCCGCCGATCCGGCAACCCGCCACCGCGTTGCCGCGGGCGCTTTGACCACGCCAGGTTGCAGCTGCGCATCGCCCTCGGAAACCCCGACCACCGCGGCCAGGTAGGACAAGTAGCCCGGCACCAACGGCACCACACACGGCGACGCAAACGACACCAGACCGGCCAGCACGCACAGTCCAAGCGCCACCAGCAGCGGTCCCGCGGCGGCGATGTGGGCGAACCCGGTCATTGCGGTCCCGGCGGAGTCATACCCCCCGCTGACTCTTGGGCCACCCGTTGCACCACCGGCTGCAAATCCTCGGCGAGCAATTCGCGCAGAAAAACCGCAGCGACCCGATGTTGGCGGTCCAGCACCAGCGTGGACGGAATCACGGTGGTCGGATATTTACCGCCAAAGGCGATCAGGGTGCGCATCGCCGGGTCGTAGATCGATGGGAAGGTCACCTGCCGGTCGTTGATGAAGTCCTGGGCCGCCTGGCGGGCACCGTCGCGAACATCGATGCCAAGGAAAGCCACCCCAACGCCCCGAGTGGCCTGGTACACCCGCTGCAGTTGGGTGATCTCGGCCCGGCACGGCCCGCACCACTGGCCCCATACGTTGACGACAACGACCTGTCCGGGGAAATCATCGAGGGAGATAGTTTGCGTCGGATTCATCAAGTCCGGACCCGACAACGGCCCGGGGTGGCCACGGCTGGCCGGTGGGTCGTAGAAGATGTCGGTCTTACCCCCGGGCGACACGAATTCGAACGTGCCGCCCTGTGCGACGGCGTCTTTCCCGGAGCAGCCGCTCAGCAGTGCTGTCAGCACCGTCACAGCGATCGCCAGCCGCCGCATGGTCAAGCGCCCGCCGGTTGGGAATACGCCACATCGACCAACCGGTCGCCGTCATAAATCAGCGAGGTCACCGACGCCAGCGCACACTGACGGCGCCGCGGGTCGTGCCACAGCCGCCTACCGGTGGCATGCATCCGAAGCGTCCATACCGGCAGCTGATGGCTGACGCACACCGCCTCATGGCCGGCGGCGCGGGCGCGCGCCTTGTCCACCGCAGTCGCCATCCGCTGCGCAATCTGGGTGTAAGGCTCGCCCCAGGAGGGCGTGAACGGGTTGCGCAGCTGCCACCACACGCGCGGGTCCCGCCACGCCCCATCGCCCGGGCCTAGCCGCCGGCCCTCGAAAAAGTTGGCCGATTCGATCAAGTCTGGGTCGGTGTCGACGGGCAGGTCGTGGCGGGCCGCGATGGGCGCGGCGGTCTCCTGCGCACGCTGCAGCGGAGATGCGATTACCGCGACCACGTCGCGGTCGGCCAGGAAGTCGGCCACGGCCGCCGCCTGTGCGGCGCCGGCCTCCGACAGCCGGAATCCGGGCAACCGACCGTAGAGAATGCCGCTGGGGTTGTGTACCTCGCCGTGACGCACCACGTGCACCCGGGTCTGTTCAGCCATCAGTGCCTGCCCTTCGGGTTGACTTGGCTCGCCTCGGCGGCCCGACGGGCCGCGGTCGGTAGCGCGTCCGCAATCCGATCGAATGCCGTGCCATCGAGAGCCGCCGAGACAAACCATGCCTCGAACGCGCTGCACGGCGGGTAGACACCGGCGTCCAATAGGGCATGAAAGAACGGGGCATAACGCCAGGTTTCGCTGGCCCGCGCCGACCCGAAGTCGGTCACCGGCTCCTCGGCGAAGAACACGCTGAACATGTTGCCGGCGCGCGGAATCTGGTGCGCCACACCGGCGTTTGTCAGCGCCTCGCTCAGCAGCAGGACCATGCGGTCGGCATTGGCGTCCAGCGCGGCGTACACGGCGTCGTCGGCGGCCCGCAGCGTCGCCAGCCCAGCGGCCATCGCGACCGGATTGCCGGACAACGTCCCGGCTTGATACACCGGCCCGAGGGGCGCCAGCCGCTCCATCACCTCGGCACGTCCACCAAACCCGGCCGCCGGTAACCCACCGCTCATCACCTTGCCGAACGTGAACAAGTCGGCCGCGACCGGATCGATTCCGTACCAACCACTTCGGGTGACCCTAAAGCCGGTCATCACCTCGTCGACAATCAACAGCGCCCCGTACTCGGCGGTGATCGCGCGCAGCGCCGCGTTGAAGCCGGGCGCCGGCGGCACCACCCCCATATTTCCCGGGCTGGCCTCGGTGATCACCGCGGCCACCTGGTCGCCGATCCGGGCAAACATCTGCTGCACGGCGTCGATATCGTTGTAGGGCAACACGATTGTGTCCGCCGCTGCGGCGCCCGTGACTCCCGGCGATGACGGCAGCCCCAAAGTCGCCACCCCCGAACCCGCGTCGGCCAGCAACGCGTCCGCATGGCCGTGGTAGCAGCCGGAGAATTTGATGATCTTGGCTCGTCCGGTGAAGCCCCGCGCGAGGCGGACCGCACTCATGGTGGCCTCGGTGCCGGAATTGACCAGTCGCATCCGCTCCACGGGCCTCACCCGCCCGATGATTTCGGCGGCCAGTTCGGTCTCGGTCGGCGTGGGCGCGCCGAACGACAGACCGTTGGCAGCGGCTTTGGTAACGGCGTCGACGACGGCGGGATGAGCATGGCCGAGGATCATTGGCCCCCAGGAGCAGACCAGGTCAACGTAGCGGTTGCCGTCGGCATCGGTAAGCCAGCAGCCATGCGCTTCGGTGATGAAGCGCGGAGTACCGCCGACCGCCGAAAACGCGCGCACCGGGGAGTTGACCCCACCAGGAATAGCCGTGCACGCGTCCGCGAACAGTTTCGCGGACGCGTGCACGGTGGCAACCGTCTGATCGGTGCTGCCCATGACGACTAGTGTCCCAGCCTCGGCACCCCGCCCAACTACAGGGTGTAAGAGTTGGCGGGGCCGGCGCCGGTCGGCGCGCGCCACAGTCCCGCCGACGATCCACAGCGGGTGGTCGGAACAAATGCAGCGCGCGAGTTGTAGTGCATGGTATGCGGCATACGACCACGAAAAGGTTTACGAAAAGGCTGTCAACCGGCGAGACCATTGGAGTGGGCGAGCTGGATACCGTCACCGGGCAGTCCGTGTCGGTGCCGGCCCCGGCCGGCCGGACGCATCTGCAGTTCCGCCGATTCGCCGGCTGCCCGATCTGCAGCCTGCACCTGCATCGCTTTGCCGACCGTCACCAGCAACTCACCGATGCCGGGATCACCGAAGTCGTGTTCTTTCACTCGCCGGCCGGCGAGCTGCGCGGCTACCAGGCGTTGCTGCCGTTCGCGGTGATCGCCGACCCGAACAGGGTGTACTACCGCCAATTCGGAGTGGAGAAGGGCCTGCGCGCTCTGATCAGCCCCCGCAGTTGGTCTGCCGGCGCGCGCGGCTACCGCGCCGCACTGCGGCACCGGGGGGACCCCAATTACGCTGGCGTGAAATCCAGTTCCGATGGCGAAACGCATTTGGGATTGCCAGCCGACTTTCTCATCGAGCCGGACGGAACGATTGTCGCTGTGCACTACGGGCGCCATGCCGACGATCAATGGTCCATCGACGAGTTGCTGGACCTACACCACGCACTGGGGTGAACGGTATGGGCGAGCGAGAAGTGGTGGTGTATTGGCGGCCCGGCTGCCCATTCTGTTGGCGGCTGCGGACCGGGCTACGCCGACGAGGTCTACCCACCAAAGAGGTCAATATTTGGTCCGATCCGGACGCGGCGGCGGTGGTCCGTTCGGTTGCCGGCGGCCACGAGACGGTTCCCACCGTCGTGGTTGGCGACCTGGCCATGGTCAACCCAACAGCCGGTCAGGTGGTTAACGCGGTCCGCGCCCACGCACCCGAGCTGCTCGCTCGGAGCTCAAACGGCGGTTGGTGGACGGTCCTGCGGTCACGACTTGGAGCGCGATAGGGCGCGGGTAGTGCACATCGGCGGCCTTGAGATGACCGGTGCGAAGCGAGCGGGATGGACCAGCTGGTGTCTTCTGCGCGCGAGCACCCCGGCGCCCAGCGAGGCGATGGATCTGATCGTGTTGGCCATCAAGGCGCTGACGTGTTCACCGGAGCTGCGGCAGGCGTTCCCATGCTCGGTCGATGCGGGCGCAGCCGAACGCGATACCGACCGCAGTGGCCACGGCTATCGAAAACTATTGGAATGCAAGATAATAGGGCTAGCCGACGACAGGTTGCCGGTTGCGCATCACTGTTTTGATGGCGGCGTACAACCCAATCACCACCAGCCAGGACAGCAGGCTGAGCCAGAGCTGGCTGCGCGCCGCGTCGTCGAATGCCATCCGGACGAGCACACCAATGATGCCGATCACCGCGACGATCGACAGTATCGGGAACATCCACATCCGGACTCGCAGCTTTTCCGGTGGGGTCCGGCCCCGCAGGATGATCTGCGAGAGCGCGATCAGCAGGTAGACGAAGAGAATGACGGCACCCGACGAGTTGAGCAGAAAGATGAATACCGTATTAGGCGCAACCGCGGCCATGATCACACACAAGAAGCCCACCGCCGAGGACGCGAGGATGGCGATATAGGGGACTCCGCGCGCGCTGAGCTTGACCAGTGAAGCCGGTGCCTCCCGTCGCGCGGCAAGTACGAACAGCATTCGCGATGCGGTGTACAGACCCGAGTTCAGACAAGACAGCACCGCGGTAATCACCACCGCGTTCATGATCTGATCGGCGCCGGGAATACCCATATGCCGGAAGGCGGCGACGTAGGGTGACGAACCCGGCTCGATCGAATTCCACGGCAGGATCACCGCGAGCAGGAAAACCGAGCCGACGAAAAAGATCGCGATGCGCGCGACCACCGTGCCCATCGCTCGCTGCACCGCACGTTCCGGGTCGGGGGTTTCGGCCGCGGCAATGGTGACGACTTCGGTACCGGTCATGGAGAAGATCGCGACCACGACAGCGGTGAAAACCGCCCCGACTCCGGCGGGAAATAGTCCGCCATCTGCAGTGAGGTTGCTGAAATCCATGTCATGGCCCGGCAACAGTCCGAACGCGAACGCGCCGCCCAACAGCAGGAACACCACGATGACCACGACCTTGATGCCTGCGAACCAGAATTCGAACTCACCGAAAGATGACACCGAAAACAGGTTCGTCGCGGTCATCATCATCATCAGAATCAGCGACAGCAGCCACAGCGGTGTGTGGAGCCAGTAGGTCAGGACTTTGGCGCCGGCAACCGCTTCAAAGCCCACTACGATCACCCAGAAGTACCAATACAGCCAGCCGACCGAGAATCCTGCCCAACCCCCCAGGGCTTGGGCGGCAAAGTCGGCAAACGAACCGGTGGACGGGTTCGCGGCGGCCATCTCGGCAAGCATCCGCATCACCAGCACGACCACCACACCGCATAGTGTGTACGTCACAAATGCGGCCGGACCGGTAGCCCTGATGACCACCCCGGACCCGACGAACAGGCCAGCGCCGATAACCCCGCCGATTGCGATCATATTGAGCTGGCGCTGCGACAGTCCTTGACGCAGTCCTGACCCGGTATCTATAGCGGCCGCCTTCCGATGAGTCGAGGGCCGTGAATCCGACACGCGGGTCGGTTCACCGACGATACCGGCCCGCCCACCAAGCCGGGGGGAATGCGACCTGGTGGGCGGGCTCGGCACCTCAGGCAGGTTTCCTGAAATGCTGGATGCCCCAAGCAAGGTGGCCCCTGCGGGCGGCGTCCACCCAGTTCTGCAGTCCGGCCCGCATCTTGTCCAAGTATTCGATTGAGGATTTCCGTTCGAGTTCGCGATGGCGGGTCTCAAGCTCCTCGAGCACCCGCTGGTAGTGAATCCCCAGATTATGGACCAGGTCGATTTGATCGATCACTTCGAAACCAACCGACTGCGCCGTTTCGCGATAGAACCGCATCGAGCCCAGATCGACCAGGTTCAACCGATCGTAGACCGGCTGCAGCACGCCATCGGGCACATCATCGGCCTGCATCGGATCGGTGAAGACCAACTCACCACCGGGCCTGAGCACCCGAAACGCCTCTTCGAACACTCGGCGGCGATCGGCGGCGTGCAAGATGGCATCCTGCGACCAGACGACGTCGTAACTGGCGTCCGGTTCGGGAACAGCGTCGAAGCTGCCATGGACCACTCGGATCCGCGACTCGAGCCCAAGGCGCGCGTTGCGCTCCCGGTTGGTCTCATTCTGCGCCTCGGAGATGTTCAGACACGTGACCGAACAGCCGTACTCCGTGGCGAGGTGCCGCGCCGACCCGCCATAGCCCGAACCCAAATCCAACAAACGGGTATCGCCATCACACGTCGTCGACAGCTGCCGGACCATGCGTTCCACGGTTTTCCGGGCGGCCGCCCCGATGTCGCGGGTGTGCTCGTAACAACCGACGTGAATGTCCTCGCCGCCCCAGATCATCGAGTAGAACGCGTTGGCGTCGGCACTGTCGTAATAAGCCTCGGCGCCGACCTCGGATTCGGCCTCGTTGGGAGTCAGCGCCTCGGCGATAGCCGGTCCACCGTTTGCACTGTGCGACAACGACTTCTCCGCAACGTGGATGAAAAAGTCGGGTTCGGTCCCCTCATACGATTCCTGGAAGTCGCCGTATGTGCGTACGGTTTCAAAGCCCGCTTCGCGCATTAGACGGCGAACGTAGGACTTGCGCAGCGGAAACATGTTCAGCGTGTATTCGCAGCCGTCCGGGAACGTGTATTTGAAACGAGCGAGCCCGTCATCGACGTACTCCGGCTCGGCCGTCACTTTGTCGCCGCAATAATAGTATTTGTGCTTCGACTT
The DNA here is from genome assembly GCF_900292015.1 of Mycobacterium basiliense. Lineage (NCBI taxonomy): Bacteria > Bacillati > Actinomycetota > Actinomycetes > Mycobacteriales > Mycobacteriaceae > Mycobacterium > Mycobacterium basiliense. Next base: position 827,764 of record NZ_LR130759.1, on the reverse strand, counting down.
GAACCCGTGATCAAGCATCTCGTCGTAGTTCCGTTGATCGAGGATCAGAATACCGTCATGGCGGAGCGCCGCATAAAATTCGGCAAGGGCCCGACGACGGTCATGCTCATCATGCAAATGAGTGAACGAGTTTCCCAGACAGATAATGGCGTCGTATTTACCTTGGATATCGCGGTTCAGCTCTCGCCAGTCGGCCTGCACCGTTCGGATGATCAGACCGCGCCGCCTGCCGTTCTCGAAGGCCTTAGCCAGCATCGCCGCCGAACCGTCGGCGCTGGTCACATCGAACCCCGCCTCGGTCAGACGGACCGAGTGAAAGCCGGTACCGGTCGCGACATCGAGGATGTGCTGTTTGTCGCGCGCGCGCAGCACATCGACAAAGAACCGCCCCTCGGACTCGGCGCGAGCATCCCAGTCGATCAGCTCGTCCCATTTCTCGACGAAACTCATGACATATTCAGCACGATATAGCCCAGTGTCACGGTCGGATAATGGATCGTCGCCATAAACTTGATCGTGTAGCTCTAATTCGGCGTTATCCCGGTGGATAGATAAACTCGTCATCTAACCTTTCTTTTCCGTTCGCCCACGCGCAATAACACGACCCGATCTGCGCACGGTGTACGTATTGCCAAGAAATGCACCAACACCCACCCACGGGCCCGGGGCGAACTTGTGCCTGCCGTGCATTCCGCCGAGCGAAAACGACGCCGTTTCGGTAACTCCCCAAAACTTGCCACGCCTAAGACGCGGCCCGACTGGCCAGCTGGCCCGTCGCTTCCGCACCGCGCACACCAGTCTAGTGGTATCTCTGAGAAACAGTGCACATAGGTAAGGATTGCGTACGTTTGTCGGATGGAGTGCGCCATCAGAATTCCGCCAAAACCAGTTCCTACCTGCGGAGCACCGGGATTACCCGGCGCAGCATTTTGTCGGTGGCCACCGCGAGTGAGACAACGGCGGCGACGGCGAAGATGCGCATCCACGCCGGGACCCCGATCGGTGCGGTGTCGAAGACGTCGTTCATCGCCGGTAGGTAGGTGATTGCGAGTTGCGCGATCACCTGCGCGGCGACGCCGAGCACGATCCAGCGGTTGGAGAAGACGCCGACCCTGATGGCCGAGCGGGTCAACGACCGGCAGCTGAACAGATAAAACGCCTCGACCACGACAAACAGGTTCAGCGCAGCGGTGCGGGCCACCTCGACGCTGGCCCCTCTGTTGACTTCCCATTCGAACAGCCACCACGCACTGGCCACCAGCAGCGTCGAAACCAGCAGAATCCGCACCACGAGACCGCGAGTCAGCAGCGGCTGGTCGGGATCGCGCGGCGGACGGGTCATGATGCCGGCCTCCTTGGGCTCGAAGGCGAGCATGAGGCCAAGAGCGATGGCGGTGGTCATGTTGATCCACAAAATCTGGGTCGGCAGAATCGGCAGCGCCGAGCCGAAGGCGATGGCAGCCAGGATCACCAGGCCTTCGCCGATGTTGGTGGGCAGCGTCCACGTGATGAATTTCGTCAGGTTGTCGAATACCGCGCGGCCCTCTTCGACCGCGGCCTCGATGGTGGCGAAGTCATCATCGGTCAACACCATGTCGGCGGCGTCCTTGGCGACCTCGGTGCCGCTGCGACCCATCGCAACCCCGACGCTGGCCTGCCGCAACGCGGGCGCGTCATTGACTCCGTCGCCGGTCATCGCGACCACCTGGCCCCTGGCCTGTAGCGCCTGCACAAGCCTCAGCTTCTGCTCGGGTGAGACCCTGGCGAACAGTTTGGCCTCGTCCACAGCGTCGGGGAATTCGTCGGCGGCCAACTCGGCCAAGTCGGTGCCGACAAGTACATCCCCCGGTCGTGGTTCGTCGGCGTCGAGCAGTCCCACGTTGGTCGCGATTGCCGTGGCCGTGGCGACATGGTCGCCGGTGATCATCTTGACCGCTATGCCCGCGGCATGACAGGCCGCCACTGCGGATCGGGCGGCGGGTCGGGGTGGATCGAGCATCGCCTGCAGCCCGGTAAATGCCAGCGAACCCCGCAACGAGTCCTCGGTCAATTCACCCGGACCGACACCGGATCGGACGCCGGTGGCCAGCACCCGCAGACCTCGCGCTGCCAGCAGGTCAGCGGCGCACAGCACAGCGGAACAATCCAGCGGTCGCAACGTCCCATCGGCGCCCATCTGCAAACTGCACAGCTCGAGCATCCGTTCGACGGCGCCCTTGGCCAGCACCACGTGGTCGTCGCCGTCTCGATGCAGCGTGGCCATGTACTGACGCTCGGAGCTAAACGGGATGGCCGCCACTCGCGGCGTGCCCGCAGCGAACCGTTCAGGGTTGACGCCGGCCTTGGCCGCCACCACGAGCATCGCGCCCTCGGTGGGATCACCCACAACATTCCATCGCTTGTCGTCGTGGGTGATCGCGGCGTCGTTGCAGCCCACTCCGGCGACCAGGGTCCAGCGCAGTGCAGCGTTTGCCGCCAGCGACACGTTGTCGCCGTCGTGATTCTGCAACACGCCTTCGGGGGCGTATCCGGTTCCGGTGACCTCCACCATGACATCCGGGGTCCAAATTGCCTGGACGGTCATCTGGTTCTCGGTCAGAGTTCCGGTCTTGTCGGTGCAGATCACGGTGGTGCTGCCCAGCGTCTCCACCGCGGGCAGGCGCCGAATCACGGCTCGGCGCCTGGCCATTCGAGCCACACCGATAGCCAGGGTGATCGTGACCGCGGCCGGCAGGCCTTCGGGGATAGCCCCCACCGCCAGCGCGATCGCGGCGGTGAACGTTTCGATAGCGTCCTGTTGCCGCAGCAGACCCACCGCGAAGGTGACGGCCGCCAGGCCCAAGATTGCGATGGTCAGGACCTTGCTGAACCACGCAAGTTTCGCGGTCAGCGGCGTCGTCAGAGTTTCCGCGGCACCGACGAGGCGATGAATCTCACCCAGCTCCGTTTCGGCGCCTGTCGCGACCGCGATTCCGGCGCCATGGCCCCCGGTGACCAACGTGCCGGAATACACCATGTTGCGACGATCAGCCACCGGAGTGGCTTCCGGTAATACCACTGCATCTTTGTGCGCCGGGGCCGACTCGCCGGTAAGCGCGGACTCGTTCACCCGCAACTCGGTGACCCGCACCAGCCGCAGATCGGCCGGAACCTTGTCCCCACTTTCCAGCATCACCAGGTCGCCGGGGACCAGATCCTCCGACGGCACGCCGTGCTCGCGGCCCTCCCGAACCACCTTGGCCCGCGTCCGCACCATGGACCGCAGGCCCTCCAGCGCGGACTCGGCCTTGGATTCCTGGATGAACCCCACGACGGCGTTGAGCACCACCACGCCAAATATCACCGCGGAGTCGGCGTATTCCTGCAGGCCGGCGGTGACTACACCCGCGACGAGCAACACGTAGATAAGTGGATGGTGAAACTGCCGCGCCATGCGCAGCAACAAGTTGCTGCGCGCGGCTACCGGCAATGCGTTGGGCCCGAAGCGCTCCAAACGCTGCACCGCTTCACCGTCCGACAGTCCGCGGTGCGGGTCGGTCTCGAGCAGCAGCACCACTTCATGCGCCGGTAATCCATGGTGAGCCGGTGCGGAGGTCACCGATACCGACAATCACCTCACCTCATCCGGCCGGCAGCCACCGAGCAATCATGTGTTCCACCCTGCCCGATACGGCACGTGCGGATCAGAGCCATAAGTCACCCATCCCGGAGTGGTCATGCCCCCGGCGGGGCGCCTCCGATCAGGGGGTCGCCGGAACCTCCCACGCGCCCGGCACAACCATGACCGGTCGATGCGCGTGGTGCACGGTACCAGTTGCCACGCTGCCGACCAGCGCTTCCCGCGCGGCAGAGTGTCCGTGCGTCCCAACGATCACCAGGGCCGCGTCGTGATCGTGGGCCGCGGCGACCAGCGCATCGGAGACGGCGCGGGCATGGAACCCACGACCGCGGGCCACGGTCAGCGGGCGGATCTCCCCGCCAGCAGCGTCCACCGGTGATCCAGGTGCGGTGCCGTCGTCGACGAAAATCAACAGCACATCGCGTTCCGGGCACAGGCGTCGAGCCGCAGCGAGCGCCGTTTCGGCGCCGGCAGACCCGTCCCAGCCCACCAGCACCGGCCCATGGGAAAGCGCCTCGTACTCGGCGGTCAACATTGGGTGCGGCACGACGACCACCGGCTGGGCGCTGTAATGCAGCACCATGTCGGCCACGCTGCCCAACACCGATTGGGTTCCCCCGAGTCCCCGGGATCCCGCGAGCACGAAATCTGCCTGCACCTCCTCGGCCGCTTGCGCGATGCGCAGGCCCTCGGCGCCCCAGGTCCGGGTCAGCAGCGGCTCGGCATCCCATCCGGCAGCGCGAGCCAGCGTCACCCCCATGCTGACCACCCGTTGGGCCTCACGCTCCCCTTCGCGTTCGACCATCTCGATCAACTCGTTCGCGTCGCGAGCCAGCGGCCGCAACCGACGGCGCACCTTATCGCTGGCGAACGGCGGAACCCACAGGTAGGTGATCCACCCGTGTGCTCCCGGAAACAACAGCGCACCGGCATCTATCGCGGCGCTCGCCCCCGGCGAGCCGTCGTATCCCACAATCGCGTTCAGCGGCAAGGCGGCACCTCCGTTCGATACATCATCTGCTTGAGTCTGCTTGAGTCGAGGGTGGCATCAGTCCCAACGGAAATCTACGCGCCCCGCGCGACCGCCTCGCAAAAGGAGCGGTCCACGCAACCGGGACACGGACACCCGCGCGCGCAGCCCGTCCTGGGCCCTGATCTGATTCCGCAGCGATCAAGCGGACGTCACGCCACAATTACATTGGCCGGTTCTACGGCGTGGCTCGACCGGAAAAGCCCTGTCGGCGCGGCATTATGGCGCTCGTGGCCGACCTGACCCGCCGCTCGATGCTGCGCGTAGGTGCCGGCGCCAGCGCAGGAGCCGCCGGCGTGTGGGCATTGAGCGCCCTGCTGGATCCACTCAAGCCGCAAGCCGCACCGCCGCAAGCGCCCGCCCCGTTCGAACCCCCGGCCGCGGGCAGCAGCCTGCCTACCCGATTGTCCGGTTCGTTTATCTCGGCGGCCCGCGGCGGCATCAAGACGAATTGGGTGATTGCGCTGCCGCCGGGCCAAACCGGGTTGTTGCGTCCAGTGATCGCCTTGCACGGCAAAGACGGCAACGCCGGCATGATGCTTGACCTCGGTGTCGAAGACGGGCTCGCACAACTGGTCAAAGCGGGCAAGCCGCCCTTCGCGGTGGTGGGTGTTGACGGCGGCAAAACCTCCTACTGGCACCGCAGGGCCTCCGGCGGGGACGCCGGGGCGATGGTGCTCGAAGAGCTGTTGCCGATGCTGGCCACGATGGGCATGGACACCTCGCGGGTGGGTTTCCTCGGCTGGTCCATGGGTGGATACGGCGCGTTGCTGCTGGGTGCCCGGCTGGGACCGGCCCGCACCGCGGGGATTTGCGCAATAAGCCCGGCATTGTTCACTTCGTTCACCGGCAGCGCGCCCGGGGCATTCGACAGCTACGACGATTGGATGGAACACAGCGTGCTGGGCCTGCCGGCGCTCAACCAGATTCCGCTGCGCGTGGACTGCGGCACCGGCGACCGCTTCTACTTCGCCACCCGCCAATTCGTCGGCCAGCTGAAAAAGCCGCCGGCGGGCAGTTTCTCCCCCGGCGGGCATGACGCGGAATTCTGGCGCGAACACCTTCCCGGCGAGCTGGCGTGGATGGCGTCCTAGCCATGAGGCCGCCGCTCCCGAACCGACGAAGATAATGACCGACCGGCAACCGATCCCGCGGATCTCCTTTCGACCTGACATCGAGGGGTTGCGCGCCGTGGCGGTGATTGCAGTCGTGCTGTTCCACGCGGGCATACCCGGTGTCGTCGGCGGCTACATCGGGGTGGATGTGTTCTTCGTCATTTCCGGCTTCCTGATCACCGGGTTGCTGTGGCGCGAAGTCAGCACCACCAACACCGTTCGCCTCGGCCGCTTCTACGGCGCCCGGGCACGCCGTTTACTGCCGGCCGCGGCCGCCGTCGCGGTGGCCACCGCGGTGGGCGCCGCCCTCGTGCTACCGCCACTGCAAGCACGACGCGTCTTCGTCGACGGCATCGCCAGCGCCTTGTATATCGGCAATTACCGATTCGCCATGCAAAAAACCGACTACCTGATCTCGGACTTGCCGCCATCGCCGTTTCAGCACTACTGGTCACTCGGCGTGGAGGAGCAGTTCTATCTGGTGTGGCCGGCGTTGATCATCGGCACCGCCTGGCTGGCGCGACGCATGGGACACCAGACCGCGTCTCGGGCCGCGCCCTATGCGCTGGTCCTCGGGCTGATCGGCGCCGGATCGTTGGCCGCCGCCACGATATGGACCCGTACGTCGCCGCCGTGGGCGTTTTTCTCGCTGCCCACCCGCGCATGGGAACTGGCGGCGGGTGGACTGATAGCCCTGTCGATCGGGCAATGGCGACGGCTGCCGCTCGCCCCGGCGGTAATCGTCGGGTGGGGTGGTCTGGCCCTGATCTTGCTGACCTGCACCCAGCTGGGCCCGAGCACTCCGTACCCGGGCACCGCTGCGCTTCTGCCGGTGCTGGGAACCGCGCTGATAATCGGCGCTGGTGGTGTTACCGGCGGCATGGGGGTCGGGCGGCTGCTGTGCAAGCCGGCAATGCGGGCGATTGGCCGGGTGTCGTACTCATGGTATCTGTGGCACTGGCCGGTGCTACTGCTGCTGCCGCCGCTGTTGGGCGCTCCCGCGGGCCTTCCCGCCCGGCTGGCCGCCACCATCGTCTCCGCCGGCCTCGCGGTCATCACCATGTATCTGGTCGAGCATCCGGGCCGGTTCACCGCAGCGTTGCGCCGATCGGCGCGAGCAAGCTTGCTGCTGGCGGGCGCCACTAGCGGCGTCGCAGCATGTGCATGCCTGCTATTGCTCACGGCGGTACCGGCCCCCGTCGGTCACGGATCGGCGGCGCCGCAAGCCAAGATCATCGCGTTGCCTACCGCACCCCAGGCACAGGCCGTCAGTGCCGAAGAAGCCGCGGTGCAGAATGCCTTCGCCCAAGTGCGCGAGCTGGTGGCGAGTTCGGAGACGCTGCAAGCGGTCCCGTCGAACCTGGATCCGCCGTTGGCGGTGGCACCGGGCGACAAGGCGCCCGTCTTCGTCAACGGTTGCATGCGCTCTTGGCGCGACGTCGGACAAAGCGAGTGCGCGACGGCCGACATCACCGCGCCGACGACCGTGACGCTGATCGGCGATTCCCACGCCGCCATGTGGGACCCGGCCTTCCAGCAGATCGCCGAGCAGCGGCACTGGCGGCTGGAAACGCTGGCCAAGGTGACCTGCCCGCTGTTGGATCTGCCGATTGTCAGTCCGTACCTGGGTCGCCGCTATACCGAGTGCGAACAGTGGCGCACCGAGATCGTGGGCCGACTACAGGCCGAGAGGCCACGCCTGGTGGTGCTGAGCATGAGTCGGCGCTACCAGGCGGACTTCAGCTTCGCGTCCTACGACGCGGGATGGATCGATGCGCTGGCCCGGGTCGTGGCGCAGCTGCGCAGTCTGGGCTCAACCGTGCTGGTGTTGGGGCCGGTCGCAGATCCGCAGTCCTCGGCACCGAGCTGCCTATCCACTCACCTCGACGATGCACGAGTGTGCGCGCCGCCTCGTTCGGCGGCGGCCAACCGTGACGGCATCGCCGCCGAGCGCGCGGCCACCGAGGCCGGCGGGGGCCACTACGCCGACCTGACCGACCTGTTCTGCAGCCCGGCTCGCTGCCCGGTGATCGTCGCCAACACGCTGGTGTTCCGCGACGACAACCACGTGACGACCGAGTACGCGCGACTGCTGGCGCCGGTCATCGGTGCGTTGACCGATCGTGCCCTGGCACAGCGCTGAAGGCAGGTGAGTTCGGTGTGAATTTATCCGCAAATGAACCACATCGCGCCGTCGAACGTGCTAGGAATGAAAGAGCTTTGGAGGTTTGAGATGAGCCCGATGCTGGTGGTCTTGATCACGGCAACTGCGCCCCTCGCCGGACTTGGTTTGATGCAATTGCAAGCGCGCCTTGAACGTTGGGACTACGACCGACACGCCGAAGACTGAAGTCGCACGCTAGACACCTTGTGCGGCTAGAGCTTTGGCCGGCTGCCGGCCAGGAGAAGCGGCTGTCATAGTCAGCTACACACGCTAGCCAGATAACTGTGCGCGAATAAGCGGTGCGATCCTGTCCGCCAGATACTCATGCCCGGCGTCGTTCGGGTGCACACCATCGGATCCGATGAGGTCTGGCCGGTCAACGAACCAGCGTTCATCGATCGGGTCGACGAACGTCGCTCCCGCGGCCCGTGCCGCCGCGTCGACAGCATCCCGAATCTGAAACATCGATGCGGGCACATCCGCGGTCGGCCAAGGGGGTCCGACCACCAGAAACTTTGCCGACGGCGCCAGGCGATGCGCCGAATCGAATGTGTCGCGGGCTCTTTCGCCCAACAGCCTGGGATCGAAGTCACGGTCGTTGAGGGAGCCGAAGTAGACCACCAATACGTCGTCGGGTTCGACCGCCCGCTCGGTCAGGTCCTGGAAAACGCTGCCGTGGTCACCGGGCACCCCATAGCCGGCCCTCCCCTCGGCGGCCACGTCGGCGGCAATCCGCACTCCTGTCTGCCCGAGCAGCTGCCAGGCGCGCGCGGTCCAGGACTTCTGGCCTAAACCGCCCTCATCGGTGCCCGTGGTGTAGGAGTCTCCGATGACCGCAACGTGGCTGAGCCGGTAATCCTGCGTCAGGGCCTCGTAGGCCCGCACATGCGCCGGATTTTTGATGGCCAAGCCGGCCAGCAGCGCAACGCCCATGACGAATCTGGCCAGACGACTCACAGCTACCTCCACCGGTAACGACATGTCCCGTGCCGCATCCAAGTCACCGGCATCCTACGAGGAAACCGGCGTGCACTCGGGTAACCCGTGGTTGTTTCGGTTTTGTGGCACAGTACGATTCGCGTCACCGGGTAGCCGTCATACTGCGCGGGCCGAAACCCCTTCTAGCGCACCGTCGATTTGACGACGCCGCCCGACCACGGACTCCGCGGCGTCGATTTGCGTGTCCACGGCCCGGACGTCGACCATCCGGCGCATCCAACGGCGGGCGGGCTCTTCGACGACGTGATACAACAGCATCGCGGCGCCCACGGCGATCGCGAGCAGGACAAAGACGTTCCACTTCCACGGGGCGTCCTGCGGCGTGAGCTCGAATTGCGGTACGGCCCATCCCCAGACGTTATGCACCAGCTCATGCACCATGTACAGGCAGAACGAGATCTGTCCGCCGTAAACCATCGCCCGCGTCGACAACAGCCTTGGCAGGCTGCCCAAACCGATCGCCAGCAAGATCACCAGGGGAACGAACAGCACGTCCACCACTCCGCTGCTGTCGACAACGCCGGTTATCGGATGCGCATCAACCAGGTAAAGGATGCCCACGATGGCCGCGACCAGGAGCATCGAACCGTACCCGGCGACGCGGCGGGCACGATCGGTGAGCCGCAGCCGGCGCACCCCGGCACAGGCCAGCGCGCCCGCGGTGAACTGCGTCACGATTCGCGGCAACCAGCTCCACGGGGTGTAGAACTCGCCGCTGGCCAACAACAGCACCACCGGGGGCAACGACGCCGCAACCGCCAGCCACATCAGCGTGCGCGCCCGCGTGGCATGCTGCATCCGGAAAATCACCAGCACGAGCACGCCGAACAACAGGTAGGCCAGCCATTCCGCGCTGATCGACCAGGCCGGCCCATCCCAACTCGACCAGTCGAAGTACGGCTGAACCCACAGTTGCACCAGCAGGATCTGCTGGACATAGCTGGTCGCGGTGAACCGGAACGCTTCGGGTGACGGTACATGGCCCACGTGCAGGGTGAAGATCATCCAAACCGCAGCCAGGTGCAACGTCACCAGGTACACCGGCCACACCCTGGCCAGCCGTAGCCACAGGAAACGCAAGGTGGCGCGCGTCGACCACGACCGGCCCATGCGGTCCAGGTAGTTCCACGTCAGCACGAATCCGCTGAGAATGAAGAACAGATCGACGCCTTGCGCGCCGCAGTTGAGCACCGGCGCCAGGGCATCGCGGAAACCAGGCGAGGCATCGCGCACCATCGGCCGGAAGTGAAACAGCACCACCCACACCGCGGCGACAATGCGAAGCCCGGTCAGGGCCTTGATCTCTGCGCGCACGACGCTCTTTCCGCCTGGACTCTGCTGTTTGGTTCGCCTTCTCGTTGGGCTGACCGGGCGACTCCCCGTACCACCGGCCACCCGGCCCTCTTCCGACCGGCAACCCGCAGCCATCGCAGCGTATCAGCGCAATGGCGGTGATGGCGTCAGGGCGATCGTGGTACGACGGCACCACCGATCGACTACCGACGGAACTCTCCACGGTCGCTGTACTGCGCAGAGGCCGTCAACGCGGTTGCTTTGATCTTCGCAACCAGCCCGAAAGTCGCTTCTTAGCAAAGAGTTAGAAGTGGCTTCCGGTCTCCTTAGATTTTGCTGAGAGCGTTGGAGCAGGTTGGGTCGGCGCTGCGCCGGCCTACGTAACGCCAGCGGAATGGGGCTGCTCATGACTAGCGCGACCGTCACGGCTCGACAGGACAACTCCACCTTTGACTGCGCGGGCGCTCAAATTCGGGCACACTGTCGCCCGCTGGCGACTGTGGTGACCATCAGGGGGGAGATCGACGGCGTCAACGTCGACCGGGTAGGCCAGTACATCCGGCGGTTCATCGTCGGGCAGGGCCCGGTGGTGCTCGACCTGAGTGGCGTTAGTCATTTCACATCCGCCGGTATCGCACTGTTGTGCGGTTTTGACGAGGACTGCTGCGCCGCCGGGGTGGAATGGATGTTGGTAGCCGACCCGGCGGTGACCGAATTGCTCGGCGACGGCTGTGACCAGAGGCCGGGCGAAGCCATGTTCCCGATTACCCGCTCAGTCCACGAGGCCCTGCACCGCCTGGCCGACGACATCGTTAGCCGTCGTCAGCTCGTGCTGCCCCTCATCAAAAAGACGGCCTAGGATCGGACGCGCCCGGTAGTTCCGGCCGGCGCGCCGCCCGCCGCAGCCTGGCCACACCGACCACCCCAAGCACGCCGGCCAGGGTCACCAGCCACAGGGTCAGCACCAACAGTTGCGGGTGATAGATCACCGACATGGTGGCGGGCTGTCCCTCGATCACCGGAGCGACGGCCACCGATGATCGCGTGTGCGCCCAGCTGGCACCGGCAGCCACCAACATCGCGCACGCCAGGGCCAGTTCCGCCCATGCCCGGTTGCGGGGCTTCACAGCGCCGACTCATTGTCGTCGTCATCACGTTGGGAGGCCTCACTCTGGGTCGGCGCCACCCGCTCCTGCACCAGTGGCATCAGCGCCGCGCGCAGGTGGCGGTGCCGACGAGCCCAGGCCTGGGCGGTGCGGCCGCCGGTGAGCTTAAGTCCAATGCCTACCCGGCCCCGGGGTACCCCGACCAGTTCGCCCAGCGTCCGCGCTGACTGCCACTTGGCCAGCGGCTTCCCCGATACCACCGAATTCTCCGGCTCGGGAAACACCCTGAGGATCTCGGACACCAGGATGGTCTCGGTCCCTTGCCGCAAGGACTTTTCGGTCAGTTCCACCGAGGTGTGGATCCGTGCCGCCTTGACCTGGACACCCACGAACACCGTCACCAGCACCAAGAAAATGGCGGGTGTAATCAGCTCGAGCTTGGCGCCACTGGACTTTTCGATCAGGATCAACGACAACGCCGAGAATGGGCCAGCCAACAACCAATACCAGCTGGCACCAGGTTCGTAGAACAACGGCCTGGATTGGCTCTCATCGGCTGATGTCATGTGAGCCCCTCCTCACCTGAGCCAGCTCGCCGCATCGGCAGCCCAGTACGTCAGCACCATGTCGGCCCCCGCACGCCGAATGCTGGTCAGTGACTCCAGCGCGGCGGCGCGCCCATCAATCCAATTGTTGGCCGCCGCCGCGCAGATCATCGAGTACTCCCCCGAAACCTGATAGGCGGCCACCGGCACCGGTGAGACCTCCGCCGCCGCCGCCACCACGTCCAGGTACCCCATCGCCGGTTTGACCATCACAATGTCGGCGCCCTCATCAAGATCCAACTCGACCTCACGCAGCGCTTCGCGGACGTTGCCCGGCTCCTGCTGATAGGTGCGCCGGTCTCCGGACAGGCTACAGCTCACGGCCTCACGGAACGGGCCGTAAAACGCCGAGGCAAATTTCGCCGCATAGGCCAGGATCACCACATCGGCATACCCCGCGGCGTCTAGGCCGTCGCGGATCGCGCCCACCTGGCCATCCATCATTCCGCTCGGTCCGACCACGTGCGCACCGGATTGAGCTTGCGCCACAGCCAGTTCCACGTAACGAGCCACGGTGGCATCGTTGTCGACCCGCCCGCGTCCATCGAGGACGCCACAGTGCCCGTGGTCGGTGAATTCGTCCAGACAGGTGTCGGCCATTAACACCGTCTCATCACCGAGGTCCTTGGCAAGGTCACGAAGTGCAACATTGAGGATGCCCTCGGAGTCGGTGCCGGCCGATCCGATAGCATCCTTGGCCTCATCCCGCGGCACACCAAATAGCATCAGACCGCCCACTCCGGCCGACACGGCGTCCGCGGCGGCGCTACGCAGCGAGTCTCGGGTGTGCTGCATCACGCCCGGCATCGACGCGATCGGCCGCGGCTCGTCGATACCGTCGGCGACGAACATCGGCAACACCAAATGCCGTGGCTCCACGGCAGTTTGTGCCACCAAGCGGCGCATCGCGGGAGTGGAGCGCAGCCGACGCGGCCGCTGCCGCGGGTAGCCCATGATGCTCGGTGTGTCCCGGCGACCCGCCGCGCCCGGCTCCGCCGCGCTCGCGATCGCCACGGGGTTCGATTCGCGGCGACCCGCCGCGCCCGGCTCCGCCGCGCTCGCGATCGCCACGGGGTCCGATTCGCGGCGACCCGCCGCGCCCGGCTCCGCCGCGCTCGCGATCGCCACGGGGTCCGATTCGCGGCGACCCGCCGCGCCCGGCTCCGCCGCGCTCGCGATCGCCACGGGCTAGCGCCTGCGGCTCTTTTTGCGCGGCGGGGGCAGTGCACCTTCGGCCCGCAGCCGGGCAGCATGCTCAGCCAGCGCGTCGACCAGCGGGCCCACCGCAGCGGTCTCCGGCTGGACATCCACTCGAAGCCCGAATTCGGCGGCGGTCTCGGCGGTCTTGGGGCCTATGCAGGCGATGATGGTCCGCGCGTGTGGTTTGCCGGCAATGCCGACCAGGTTGCGCACCGTCGAGCTGGAGGTGAAACAGACCGCGTCGAAACCGCCCGTCTTGATCATCTCTCGGGTGGCCGCCGGTGGCGGAGCCGCCCGCACCGTCCGGTAGGCGGTGACATCCTCGATCTCCCAGCCACGCTCGCGCAGACCCTCGGCCAGAGTTTCGGTGGCGATGTCGGCACGGGGCAACAGCACCCGGTTCACCGGGTCGAAAACGCTGTCATAGGGCGGAAAGTCATCCAGCAGACCGAGCGAGGACTGCTCCCCGGCCGGCACCAGCTCGGGGCTGATTCCGAACGCCCGGACCCGGTCGGCAGTAGATTCGCCCACGCAGGCGATCTTGACCCCGGAGAATGCCCGCGCATCCAGACCAAATTCACCGAACTTCTCCCACACGGCACGCACCGCGTTGGTGGAGGTGAACACCACCCACTGGAAACGACCGTCGACCAAACCCTTGACGGCGCGTTCCATCTGCGCGGGGCTGCGCGGCGGCTCGACGGCGATGGTGGGCACCTCAACCGGCAGCGCGCCATAGGACGTCAGCCGCTCGCTCATCTCGCCGGCCTGGTCCTTGGTGCGCGGCACCAACACGGTCCAACCATAGAGCGCCCGGCTCTCCCACCAGTTCAGCTTGCCCCGGTTGCCGACGGTCTTGCCGATGGTCACCACTAGCGGACCAGTGAGCGCTCCGGTCGGGTCGCCGCCACCCAGGATGGCCGGATCGGTAAGACCCTGCAGTGTGGTTTCCACCGACCGCTGCTGGCAGGTGCTGCCGTGCGCGGTCACCACGCACGGTGTGGTCTCGGCCAGCTCGTGTTCGACGAGCGCGCGCGCGGCATCGGCCAGGTGGGACGCGGTGGCCTGCAAGATCAGCGGCCCGGGGGCCGCTGCCAGCGCCTCCCAATCGACATCGCCGCGCACGTCGGCAACGGTGTGCGCGGAACCTAGGGGCAGCCCCGCGTAGGTCGGGACAGCGCTGGTTGCCGCCAGACCGGGCACCATCTCGACAGTCAGATGGGTACGTGCAACGGCATTGACTTCGGCAATGACCGCGTCCACCGACAGCGGATCACCGGCTACCAGCCGCACCACGTCGGAGCCCGAGCGGGCCTCAGCGGTCAACGTCTTGGCGACCTCCGCGGGATCACCCAGCGCCGGCCGGATGTCTGGGCCACTGGACACCACCGCCGGCTGGGTCTGCGAGGATCCTCCTTCGGCCGACCCGGCCACCGCGGGCTCGGCGTTGTCCCCCACCGGGCCAGCCGGCGCCGGGCCGGAAACGGGCGGCAGATCCTTGCCGATCAGCGCCAACACCGGTTCTGGCACGTCGGGGTCGGTGAACACCAGGGCGGCGTTCGCCAGCACCGCGGCCGCTCGTGCGGTCAACAGACCGGGGTCGCCAGGACCAGCACCCACATAGGTGATGCGGCCCGGCCTTGGCTTACGCCCTCGCGTCGTCATTGTCGCTCCCACGTCAGTCACTCAACTTCCTTGCGCGGAGTCATGTCGCGCTCCCCAAATCAGCTCTCGAGCGCCCAGCTCGAACAGCTCCGCGGCAACGGAGAGCCCCAGCTCCCGTGCCCGGCCGGAACTGCCGATTCCGGACGCACGGATCACATCGGATCCGTCCAGTGCCGCCACGCAGCCACGTAACGACAGCTCTTCGAAGACCCGCCCCTCCTCGTCGATGGACTCGACCACCTCAGCGATCGCGCCCACCGGCGCGGAGCAACCGGCCTCCAGTTCAGCGAGCAGGGCTCGTTCGGCTGTGACCGCCGCTCTCGTGTCGGCATCGTCCAACTCCGCGAGCACCCTCGCCAACCGACTGTCGTCAGCACGACATTCGACCGCGAGTGCGCCCTGAGCTGGCGCTGGCAACATCTGCACTGGCTCCAGCGTCTCGGTGACGTCGTCGAGACGGCCCAGCCGGGCCAACCCGGCCCGAGCCACCACGATGGCGTCAAGATCACCACTACTTACCCTGTTCAACCTGGTATCTAGGTTGCCTCGTAGGGGGCGGATTTCCAAACCGAGACCCAATGCCCTAAGCTGTGCGGCCCGTCGCGGGGATGATGTGCCCACCAGCGAACCCACCGGCAATTCCCCGAGCACCAGGCCGCCGCGGGCGACAACTGCGTCGCGCGGGTCTTGCCGAGGCGGAATGGCCGCCACCGTGAACCGGGGATCGTGCACAGTTGGCAAATCTTTGTGCGAGTGCACAGCAGCGTCGACGCGACCGTCTGCGATCGCCTCGCGCAAGGCGGTGGTGAAAACTCCCACACCGAGACTCTCGATGGGCGCGGAGGACCGGTCGCCCACCGTGCTGATGGTCACCAACTCGGCCGGGTAGCCGCCGGCGATAAGCGCGTCTCTGACGGTTGCGGCCTGGGTGGTGGCCAGCAGGCTGCCCCGGGTGCCTATCCGGATCACGTGTGACAATCAGCTACTCGGCGGCGGACTCTGGGCTGCGGGACCCACCGCGTGCTCGCGCGCTGGGGTCGAATTCGCTTGAGAACATAGGTAATTCACCTGTGGTAGCAACGGCGGCTACCGAGTCAATGGCGGTCTGGTCCAGTTCGAAGAGTTCGCGCAACGCCTCGGCGTAGCTATCTCCGCCGGGGGCGCCGGCGAGTTGTTTGATGCGCACCGTGGGGGCATGCAGTAGCTTGTCCACCACCCGTCGCACCGTGCGGGCCACCTCTTCACGGTGCGCCGTATCCAGACCGGGCAGCCGGTTGTCCAGCCGCAGTAGCTCCGCCTCAACCACCTCGGCGGCACGTTGGCGCAGCGCGGTGACCGTGGGAGTGACTTCGGCCATCCGCTGACCCACCAAGTAGGCGGCAACTTCTGCGGCAACGATATGGCGGGCGGCATCGACATCGGCGGCCGCGGCATGCGCCGACGGTTCGCGCTGTACCCGGTCCACATCGATGACCCACACACCTGGCAGTCCGGCCACCGCCGGATCGACGTCGCGCGGCATCCCCAGGTCGCATATGACCAGCGGCTTCGCCGCTTCGTCCCGGCGGGCTCCGGCCAGCGCATGGTGCACGTCGGCCAGCGAGACCACCGGAGTCAACGCCCCGGTGCAGCTGACCACCACGTCGGCATCGGCCAACGCATCGGCCAGGCTGCCCAGGGCCAACGCCTCGGCCTGCACACCCGATTCGCGGATCTTTGCGGTCAGCCGCCGCGCCCGGGCCAACGACCGATTGAGCACGTGGATCCGGCCGATGCCGGCTCGGGACAGGTGCGCCGACGACAAGGCACCCATCGCCCCGGCCCCGACCACGGCGGCTGTCTTGCCCGCCAACCCGCCTAGAGTGCGTTCGGCGATGCCCACGGCGACCGAGACCACCGAGGCACCGGCCGCATCTATCGCGGTTTCGGAGTGAACTCGTTTGCCCACCGACAGTGCCCGCTGGGCCAGCTCGTGCAAAATCCGGCCGACGGTGCGGTTGGCCTCGGCGGCGGCATACGAGCGGCGGACCTGACCAAGCACCTGCTGCTCACCGATGACGGCCGAATCCAGGCCGCTGGCCACCGCGAACAGGTGCTCGACGGCGGCCTCGCTGTAGCGCACGTAGGCGTGTTTGGTCAGGTCGCTCATCGACATGCCGGAGTGTTCGGAAAGTACCTGCCCGATCACCGATAGGCCGCCGTGGAACGCCTCCACCACCGCATATATCTCAACCCGGTTGCACGTCGACAGCACCATGGCCTCGGTGACCAGGGGCGACTGCAGCACCCGGTCGACGATCTTGATTTGATCGGACTCGTCGATGCTGAGTTGTTCCAGGACGGAGACCGGCGCGCTGCGGTGCGAAACCCCGAAGAGCAGGATGCTCACGGCAGCACCACCTGGCCCGCTCCCTTGCGTCTTTAGAAAGTGAACTGCTGTCTACGGTAGACGCTCACCAGGTGGGCTTCCAAATAATTGCTCGACCGCTGCGGCCCGCGCTGGGCCCCACTAGTGGGCCAGATCGGCCCGCAGTCGGGGTTCGTCCACTTCCCAGTAGCTGTGTTCGCGGCCGTCGAGCAGGATCACCGGCAGCCGGTCGCCAAACTCGGCACGCAGTGCGGGGTTGCCCGCGCCGGCTTCGGCGTCCACATCCGTGCTGACCAGCTCGAAGTTCAGCTCGCCGGCCAGCTCGGCCAATTGCGCGTGCACCCGCAGGCAAATGGTGCAGCCGTCGCGTGTCAGCAATTGCACCCGTCTGGCCCTAGATCCAGTTGGTGACTGCGGCATGGGCACCAGTGTGGCACCTGCTCTGCCGGTCCTGATGCCGGTCCGATGCCGAGCGGTTAGCGCCAGAGGTTGGCGCGGGCATCGCTGCTGTTCAACCCGGGGGCAGGACGAGAGTCGGGGAGGTCATCACCGGCCGTCGGCTTCTTGTCGGGCGGCAGCAACAGAGCACGAACCAAGCCGCGCGGTCCCGATGGCCGCAGCATCTGACTCGCGGGGCGCGGGCGCACCCGTTGCGGCCACCAGAACCAGCGCCCGAGCAGCGCGGCAATGGACGGCGTCATGAACGAGCGCACGATGAGCGTGTCGAACAACAAGCCCAGGCCGATCGTGGTGCCGATCTGGCCGATGATTCGCAAATCGCTGAACACAAAAAGGGACATCGTCACGGCGAACACCATGCCGGCGGCCGTCACCACCCCACCTGTCCCGGCCATCGCACGGATAATGCCGGTATTCAAACCGGCGCCGATTTCCTCCTTGAGCCGCGAGATCAGCAACAGGTTGTAGTCCGATCCCACGGCCAGGAGCAGGATCACCGACATCGCCAACACCATCCAGTACAGCTCGATGCCGAGAATGTCCTCCCAGACCAGCACGGACAGGCCGAAAGACGAGCCCATCGACAGCAGCACGGTTCCGACGATGACCGCGGCGGCAACCACACTTCGAGTGATGAGCATCATGATGATCACGATCAGACTGATCGCGGCCACTCCTGCAATCAGGAGGTCGTAGGCGGCGCCCTCACGAATATCTTTGAACGTCGCGGCGGTGCCACCCATATAGATCGCGGCACCCTGCAGCGGAGTTCCCTTGATCGCCTCTCGCGCCTCTTGCTTGATCGGCTCGACACGAGAGATGCCCGCGGACGTTGCGGGATCCCCTTCTAGGGCGATGATGAAGCGAGCCGCCTTGCCGTCCGCGGACAAGAACATCTTCAGACCGCGTTGGAAATCGGGATTCTTGAAAGCCGACTGCGGCAGGTAAAACGAATCATCGATCTGGGCGGCGTCAAAAACCCGGCCCATCGCACCGGGATCTTTGCTACCCGCATCCTGCTGTTCATAGAAAGACTGCAGTGTGCCGTGCCAGACGATCAGCATGTCTCGCATGAGAGTCATCGTGTCGATCATCGGTAGCATCTGGGCTTGCATTTTCGGCAATAGCGTGACCAACACATCCAAGTCTTTGACCAAATATTCGAGCTTTTCGCTCAGCTGGTCCACGCTGTCAAACATATCGAATATTTGTCTTATCGCCCAGCAAACCGGGACATCGTAGCAATGCTTTTCCCAGTAAAAATAGCTGCGAATCGGCCGCAAGAAATCCTCGAAATCCGCCAGGCGATCCCGCAATCCATCCGTGATATCCGCCATATCATGCGTTAGGTGATCCATGTCGAGAGTATTGTCAATGACCTCACCCATTAAGTCATACATATGGTGCATCGTGTCGATGGTTACATTCATCGCCTGCACCTGAAGCAGCATGTCGTCCAACCGCGCTTTCATGAATTGCATATTTTCGGTGCTGGACACGCCCTGCATGCTGATGATGAACGGTATCGAAGTATGCTTGATGGTCGTTCCCAACGGCCGAGTAATTGATTTCACCTGTTCGATACCGCGACTGTGATAGATATTCTTGGCCACTTTGTCTAGCACCAGCATGTCCACCGGATTGCGCATATCGTGGTTGGTCTCGATCAACAACACCTCGGGGTTGAGCCGAGCCCGCGAAAAGTGCCGACCCGCGGCGGCGTCCCCGACGTTGGACGGCATGCTGGCCGGCATGAATTTGCGCAGATCGTACGTAGTCTTGTAGCTGGGCAAGGCGAGCAGGCCGACGGAGGCGACAAGACAAGTCGCCGCGAGCACCGGTCCGGGCCAACGAACAATCGCGGTACCGACTCGGCGCCATCGCCGGGTGTTGATCCGTCGTTTCGGATCAAAGAGCTTGAAAAAGCTGCCGACGGCCAGCACGGCGGGCCCGAGCGTGAGCGCCGCGAAGACCGCAACAAGCATCGCTATCGCGCATGGCGCGGCGAGCGTCTGGAAATACGGAAGTCGGGCAAAGATCAAGCAGAACATGGCACCGGCGATGGTTAAACCGGAACCCAGGATCACATGGGCCGTCCCGTGAAACATGGTGTAGAACGCGCTTTCTCGGTCCTCGCCGCTGTTGCGCGCCTCGTGATAACGCCCGAGCATGAATATCGCGTAGTCGGTGGTGGCCGCGATAGCCAGAAGAACGAGCAGGTTGGTCGAAAAGGTGGAAAGGCTAAAGACATCATAGTTGGCAAGCAAGGCGACAGTACCGCGGATCGCGCCCAAGTCTATTCCCACCATCACTAGAACCAGAAGCGCGGTGACCACAGAGCGATAAATGAAAAGCAGCATAACCGCGATAACCAGACTGGTGATAGCGGTGACCTTGGCAATACTCTTGTCGCCGGCCTCGGCCTGATCGGCGTTGAGGGCCGAAGGCCCGGTGACGTAAGCCTTCACTCCGTGGGGCGGCGGTGTGGTATCCACGATATCCCGCACGGCGTGGACCGATTTATAAGCCTCCGTTTCGTTGTTGCCGACGAGGTAGATCACAACGTACGCGGCTTTATCGTCCGCGCTTTGCGACCCCAGCGCCGTCAACGGATCACCCCAGAAGTCCTGGACGTGTGCGACATGCTTGGTATCGGCCGAGAGTCTTTTTATCAGCCGGTTATAGAACTGGTGGGCCTCGTCACCTAATGGCGTGGTGCTCTCCAGCACGATCGTGACCGCATTATCGGAATCAAACTCATGGAAAACCTGGCCCACATGTTTGATCGCCTGAATCGACTCGGCGTCGCTGGGACTCATCGAGACCGAATGCGCCTTCCCCACCACTTCCAATTGCGGAACGGCGAGGTTGACGAACGCGGTGAACCCTAGCCACAGCAGCAAGATCAGCACCGCGAACCGACGGATCATTCGGGGCAGGAAAGGACGCTTTGCGGGCGCGGTGGGCTGGCCTTCGGTCATGCGGAGGTCACCTCGCAGAACGTCAAGGCTTTCGGTCTGGACACCGACCTCTCGTCCTTGACGTCGCCGTTGACCAGGATTCGACAGCTGAGCTCGTTCCCATCACTTTGTGCCAGCAGGTTCACCGTCACCGCGGGCAGCGTGGTCGTCACGGTTTGCGACCACGGCAACGGAATGTTTGACAGTTGCCGCACGTGGGCATCAGGGTCCAGGTAGGCAATCCGTGCCGTGCTGGCGGGGCCAAAGACTTCGTAGGTCACGCGCTTCGGGTCGAACTGCGGGATATCGGTATCAGCCTCTTCCTGGACGACTGGTTGCTCGTGAGAGCCGAAGACGCGATGAAGCCGGTAGATGCCAAGCCCCGCAACAACGGCCACGGCGACGACAGCAAGCAACAGCCATACTCGTTTCATCCAGTTCGCAACCGGATTCATCCTCACCCTCGTGCTCGGTCACCGGGCCACAACATTGCTTGGTTCAAGCGAACGCGCCCTCCGCGGCTCCTGGGTAGGAGCTGGCCGGGGACCCGTCGCGCGAACTCGTACCTCCTGAAAATCCCCACGCTCATCGCGAATCTGATGGTTAGTTGTGCTAGCAGCGTAGACGCTACCGCTGGCCTGCAAAAAGCATTTCGGTTTTCGCCTAAACCTTGTTACGTGGCCACGTCCCACTCGCCGGCCCATCGGGTAAACGTAGTACTCACCGCAGCTGCTGCGGGAGGATTTGCGGGAGGATTTCCGCAGAGCAGCAGCACATCATCAATCCGCAAACCTCGCGTAACCTGACGTCGATCGGGCTCAGCCGCCAAACAAGGCGGTTCGGTCGCGGTGATCGCTTAGAGCAGCTTCTCTACCGTGATCGGCAACTCGGTGACTCGTCTGCCGGTGGCGTTGAACACCGCGTTGGCGATCGCGGCGGGAACCCCGACGATCACCAGCTCACCCAGGCCCTTGACACCGATCGGATTGGCAATCTTGTCTTCGGCAGGCAAGAAGGTTGCCTCCAGCGCGGGCACATCGCCGTTGACCGGAACCAGGTAATCCGACATCGTCGCGTTGATTACTCGGCCTTGTCGGTGATCCATTTCGCCCGCTTCCAACAACGCCATCCCAATCCCTCCGACCATGCCGCCGATCGCCTGACTGCGCGCGAGTTTGGGATTGACCACCCGGCCCACGTCATAGCACGCATGCACCCGTCGGATCCGCACCACCGGCAGCAATGAGTCGACGGTGACTTCGGCAAACACCGCTCCATAGGCGTAGGTGGAGTAGTTGTCCTCGGCAGTGCCCGGCGTCCAGGTCTGCGCGACGTACAGCACCGACCAGCCGCGGCGGCGCAACAGCTCCTGATACGACTCGCCGCGCTCGGGCCCGGCCCCCGCCAGCGTGGAAAACATGTAGCCATCGGCGACCGCCACATTCTCCGGCCGCAGCCCGTTGAGTGGCGATCCCGGGTCGGTCACCGCGGCGCGAATGAACTTGTCGCGCAGCATATTTGCCGCGGTGAACACCGAAGAACCCACACTTGCCATGGTCCGCGATGCCGAGTGCGGCGGCGCCGGAGGGAAGTTGCTATCACCCAGGGCGAATCGCACCCGGCTCAACGGCATACCGAGGGCATCCGCTGCGACCTGCGTCATCGACGTGTAGGTGCCAGGCCCCATATCACTGGTTCCACTTTGCACCTCTGCAGTGCCGTCAGCGAAAACCCGTGCGATGGATGAGCATTCAGTCCGATAGGAGTAGTACGCCGCAGCCGCCACACCCATCCCGACCAGGGATTCGCCGTCGCGGGTGGCCCCGGCAACCGGATTGCGGCGGCCCCAACCGAAGTCCGCCGCCCCTCGGGTGAGACAGTCGGTGAGCCGCCTGGTGGAAAATGGTATTCCGTTGATCTGGTCAATATCGGTTTCGTTGCGCAGGCGCAACTCGATCGGGTCGATGGCCAGCCGATTCGCAAGATCGTCCATGCAGCACTCGAGGGCAAAGGCTCCGGTAACCGCGCCCGGCCCCCGCATGAACCATGGCTGGTTGATGTCCAGCGGCACAACGTGATACGTAGAACGCATGTTGGCCGAGCGGTAGACGAGCTGCGGGCTGCGGACCAATCCGTCCTCATAGGCGGCGTACCTGGCCGATTCCGTACGTCCCTCGTGGATGATGACATCGATGCGTCCGGATTGGTCCGCCCCGATCGTCAGCCGCTGCCGGCTGGCCGGTCGAAAACCGATTCCGCTGTGCATCTGCTGACGGGTCAGCACCAACTTGACGGGTCGTCGGATGCGCCGGGCGGCGAATGCGGTCAGCAATTGATGCGGCCAGGTCCGGGCGGCGCTGCCGAAGGCGCCACCAACGAACGGCGAGATCACGCGCACATTCTCGCGCGGCACCCCCATCGCGTCCGCATAGGACTGCTGCGCCGCGCTGATGTCTTGAACCTTGTCCCAAACAGTGAGCCGGTCGCCGTCCCACTTCGCGATGGTGGCTGGCAGTTCGACGGGTTCGTGATTGTTGCGGGCAATGCTGAACTCGAGGTCGGTCACCACCGAAGCACGACGAATCGCCGCATCCGGGGCACCGCGGACGTAGTCGCGGATATGACGCCCGGGCCGCGCAACCGCCTGCGGCGAATCGATGTCCGTCAGGTGCGCCCGAGGCGAATACCGGACATCGACCAGCGTCACCCCGTGGGCCGCCGCCTCGAGGGTCCTGGCAACCACCACGGCGACCGGCTGGCCAAAGAAGGCAACCTGGCGGATATCGAACGACAACTTGATCCCGGCGAAGTCGGTAAACACCGCAAGCACATCACCGTGTCGAAGTGCGGCACCGGTATCCACCCGCACCACGTCGCCGCACGCGACGGTGCTGCAGACCAGCGCGGCGTACACCATTCCGGGTAGCTGGTTGTCTGCGGCGTAACGAGCGTTGCCGGTGACCTTCAACGGGCCGTCCACCCGGCTAATCGGCTGGCCGCAGGCGGCCTGCGGGGCGGGAATCGCGTGCGTCATGGCATCGCCGCCACGGCTGCCAATTGTCGTTCGACAATCCGCTTGAGCAGGTCGACCTTGAATCCGTTCTCACTCAGCGGCTTTGCACCAGCGGCGGCCAGCGCGGCCACCCTGCGGAACAGGCCAGCACTGGGTGGCTGGCCCCGCAACGCCACCTCGATGGCCGGCAACCGCCACGGCACGGTCGCGACCCCACCAACGGCCACGCGGGCGCCACGTATTACATCGTCGGCCATGTCGAGTACCACCGCCGCCGAGGCCAGAGCGAACTGATAGGACTCGCGGTCACGAACCTTCAGATACCCCGACCGCCGCGCCTCGGACCCGATCGGCACCTCGACGGCGACGATCAGCTCGCCCGGGCCCAGGTTGTGCTCCCGGTGAGGTGATCGTCCCGGCTGGCGGAACAAATCCGCGAGCGCGAATCGCCGCTCCCCCGAGCGATCGCGGGTGACCACCACGGCGTCCAGCGCCAGCAACGCGACGGCGAGGTCTGAGGGGTGAGTCGCACAGCAGTGCTGGCTAGTGCCCAGTATCGCGTGCATGCGGTTTCTGCCCTCGATCGCCGCACAACCGGCATCGGGAGCCCGGCGGTTACATGCGGACGACATGTCGCGGAAGTAGAGGCATCTCGGGCGCTGCAGGAGATTGCCACCGATGGATGCCATATTGCGCAGCTGGGCCGACGCACTAAGTTCAAGGGCTTCACTGATCACGGGAACCCGTTGCCGGACAATTGGATGAGCGGCGAGGTCGGACATGCGAACGAGTGATCCGACGCGGATCATTCCCGGCTGCAGGTCGATGGAGTCGTACGGCAGGGCGTTGATGTCCACCAGTACATCGGGGCGTTCCACCGTTTCACGCATCAGGTCGACCAGCATGGTGCCGCCGGCGATGTAGCGGGCACCGGCGGCCCCAGCCCGCAACGCCGACTGCTCATCGACTGCCTTGATGTATCGAAAAGGAAACACGTGCTAGTGATTTCGCGCTGCGGCCGCAATCGCGTTGACGATGTTGGTGTATGCACCACAACGACAAATATTGCCGCTCATCCACTCTCGTATCTCGGCAGCAGAACCCGTGTGCCCTTCGGCGATACATCCGACGCCGGAGATGATCTGGCCCGACGTGCAATAGCCGCACTGAAACGCGTCCTCATCGATGAACGCCTGCTGCAGCGGATGGAGTCTGCCGTGTTCGGCGAGGCCTTCGATCGTGGTGATCTGCGCGCCGTCGTGCATGACCGCCAACGCAAGACAGGAGTTGATTCGGCGACCGTCGACCAGCACCGTACACGCGCCGCACGCGCCGTGGTCACAACCCTTCTTTGTGCCGGGCAATCCCGCTCGCTCTCTGAGCATGTCCAGCAGCGTGGTGCGGTTGTCGACCGCGATTTCTTGATGTTCACCGTTGATCTCCGCGCGCACGACGGCGGTGCGGCCGTGGTGATCGATGCGGCCGGAACCGGCAACGGTGGTAACCGCCGCCGCGGTGCCCCCGAGGGCAACGGAAGCTCCTACGAATGTCCTGCGGTTGACGCGCAACCGGGAGAAATCATCCACGAAATCACTGTAAGACGGCGGGTTGGCAATATGTCCGCCAATCCGCAATCCAAGCTCCCTCGTGGTGCGCGCCGGGCTCGCACCAGGGCTATGCCCTCGCCACGGTCCTGGTGTTTCACCGGCGCTTTCCTACCGGGTCTTCGTCGAATTGGCATTGACTCGATTGCACATGACCGTTATCCCGCTTTTCGCAGCCGCGCGATGGGCGCGTGATGGTTTGTATGGGCTGTGTTCGGTGGATCGGCGGCCAAGTGGCCTGCCCCGGTGGGTCGGCTTCTCACCAATGGATATCGAGTCCATACCGGGCGCGGCAGGTAAACCTCCCTAGCGCATTGCCAGATAGTGTTGATACCGGCCGCAGCACCGGCCACCGGCAGGCACCGCGATTAGGAGTTCGTGATGGTTTCCTCCGACCCGGCCAGTGCAGATCAGGCCGGTCGCGTCTCCCCGGCGGCGCCGGCCGACCAGCCGCTATCCAATCCCAGCGCTAGCCGGGCGCTCGATGACTTGGGGGCGAACGTCGCCGCCGGCCACGGCCGACAACCGCCCATCGACCTGACCGCCGCCGCATTTTTCGATGTGGACAACACGTTGGTGCAGGGTTCCTCTGCGGTGCACTTCGGCCGCGGTCTGGCCGCCCGCCACTACTTCACCTACCGCGACGTCCTTGGCTTCGTCTACGCCCAGGCCAAGTTCCAGCTGCTGGGCACCGAGAACAGCGAGGACGTGGCCGCGGGCCGGCGCAAGGCGCTGGCCTTCATCGAGGGCCGACCGGTCGACGAACTAGTCAGCTTGGGCGAAGAAATATACGACGAGATCATCGCCGATAAGATCTGGCCGGGAACTCGTGAACTCACCCAGATGCACCTCGATGCCGGCCAACAGGTCTGGCTGATCACCGCCACCCCCTACGAGCTCGCCGAGACCATAGCCCGCCGGCTCGGCCTGACCGGAGCCCTGGGCACCGTCGCCGAATCGGTTGACGGGGTATTCACCGGGCGGTTGGTGGGCGAGATCCTGCATGGCAGCGGCAAAGCGCACGCGGTGCGCTCGTTGGCCATCCGGGAAGGGCTCAACCTCAAACGTTGCACCGCCTATTCCGACAGCTACAACGACGTGCCCATGCTCTCGCTGGTAGGTACCGCGGTCGCCATCAACCCCGATGCCCGCCTACGTAGCCTGGCCCGCGAGCGGGGCTGGGAAATTCGGGATTTCCGAACCGCCCGTAAAGCCGCTCGGATCGGCGTTCCGTCGGCCCTGGCGCTGGGTGCGGCCGGCGGAGCATTGGCGGCTCTGGCGTCTCGGCGCCAATCACGCTGATAAGCTGCGCCGCTAGCGACTATTCGAGCGGAGAACGACAGCGGCATGACAACTCCTAAAGAAGCCCAAGGCCTAATCGGTAAGAACTACCGGGCACCGGACTACTTCGAGGTTGGGCGTGAGAAGATCCGGGAGTTCGCGGCGTCGATCAAAGATGAACACCCGTCGCACTACGAGGAGGCCGATGCCGTCGAAGCCGGCTACTCCGCGATAGTTGCCCCGCTGACGTTCCTGGCGGTCGCAGGCCGGCGCGTGCAATTGGAGATCTTCACCAAGTTCAACATCCCGATCAACATTGCCCGGGTCTTCCACCGCGACCAGAAGTTCCGCTTCTACCGGCCGATCGTGGCCGGGGACAGGTTGTATTTCCACACCTATCTGGATTCCGTCATCCAGTCCCACGGCACGGTGATCGCCGAGATCCGCAGCGAAGTTACAGACGCCGACGGCGAGCCCGTGGTCACCAGCACCGTCACTATGCTGGGTGAAGCAGCCCATCACGAGGCCGAAACCGATGCCACTGTGGCGGCGATTGCATCCATTTGAGTGGGAAAGTAGGGTCCGGTTAATGACGTCACGGGGTGAAACTTCTCTTCCGGAACAGCTCTCGCCGCCCGTCGAAGCTGTCCAGTCGCACTACGACCGTTCGAACGAGTTCTTCAAGCTCTTCCTCGACCCGTCGATGACCTACAGCTGCGCCTACTTCGAACGTCCGGACATGACGCTGGAGGAAGCTCAGTACGCAAAACGCAAGCTGGCACTCGACAAGCTCAACCTCGAACCCGGCATGACGCTGCTCGACATCGGCTGCGGCTGGGGTTCGACCATGCGCCACGCCGTCGCTGAGTACGACGTCAACGTAATCGGATTGACGCTGAGCGAGAATCAGCTCGCCCACGATCAGCAGAAGTTCGCCGAGATGGACAGCCCCCGTCGCAAAGAGGTCCGCTTGCAGGGCTGGGAGCAGTTCGATGAGCCGGTGGACCGCATCGTGTCCCTCGGCGCGTTCGAACACTTCGCCGACGGCGCCGGCGACGCCAGCTGGGACCGCTACGACCGGTTCTTCAAGATGTGCTACAACGTGATGCCCGCAGACGGCAGGATGCTGCTGCACACGATCATCGTTCCGGACGCCAAGGAAGCCCGAGAGCTTGGGTTGAAGGCGCCGATGAGCCTGTTGCGCTTCATCAAGTTCATCTTGACCGAGATTTTCCCCGGGGGTCGGTTGCCGCAGATACCTCAGGTCGACGAGTACTCGTCGCGGGCCGGTTTCAAGGTTGAGCGCTACCACCGGATCGGTGAGAACTACGTTCCGACGTTGAACGCTTGGGCGCACGCGCTGGAGGCCCAAAAGGAAAAGGCAATCGAGCTGCAGGGCCAGGAGATCTACGATATCTACATGCATTACCTGACTGGTTGCTCGGATCTGTTCCGCGACCACTACACCGACGTCTGCCAGTTCACGCTGGTGAAGTAGTCGCTTTTCGGGAACGTAACGCCGCTGCGAGTCCACCAAGGAATTCGCGGCGGCGTTACGCTGTCGACGCCCACTCGGTCAAGGTCAGCCGAAAAGTCAGCCGAAAAAGATGTTTCGCCGCCCGGCCAACAGCCGGTACAGCGTCTGCTGAATGGTCTCGCGCACCTGATCGGTCAACTCGAAGGTGACCATGGGGTCGTCAGCGTCGCTGGGCGAATATTCGGCGGTGTAAATCGGCTCGCCGAAGGCGATCCGCCATTTCGACGGCAGCGGCACCAGGCCGGCCGGCCCGGCCAACGGGAACAGCGGAGTGACTGGGAAGTACGGCAAGCCGAACAGGCGGGCCAGCAATTTAACATCGGTGAGCATCGGATATATCTCTTCCGAACCGATGATCGAGCACGGCACGATCGGCGCCTTGGTACGCAACGCCGCCGACACGAATCCGCCGCGGCCGAATCGCTGCAGCCGGTAACGGTCCTCGAAGCGCTTGCCCAGGCCCTTGTAACCCTCCGGGAAAACGGCGGTGAGCTCGCCGGAAGCGAGCAGTCGGTGGGCGTCGGTTGTACACGCCATGGTGTGCCCGGCCTTGCGAGCGGCCTCGCCGATCACGGGCAGATCGAACACCATGTCGGCGGCCAGCAGCCGCAGGTCCCGCTCGGCCGGATGCTCGTCGTGCACGGCCACCGACAACATCAACCCGTCGAACGGCAGCACCCCGGCGTGGTTGGCCACCACCAGCGCGGCACCCTCGCTTGGGATGTTTTCGATCCCGCTCACTTCGACGCGGAACCACGACTTGAAGAAAAATCTCAACAGGGGCCGAACAATTGCGTCATTGAAGTGCGGATCGAATCCGAATTCGTCAACGCTGTAGTCACCGATCAGCCGCTGACGCAGGAATCCGGCGACCGCGGCGACGCGCTGCGCAAGATCGTTGAGGGGCGGTTCGGCTGAAGAAGTCCCACCCGCTGCGCGCCGATGGTCATCGATCTCGCGGACAACCGCAGCAATCTGTTCGGCCGATGCTCGGCCATTCGGATCCGACAGCAGCGAGGGGTGTTGACGCGAGGCATCCGCACGCTGGCCGGCGCGGCGACGCGCCGTGGCACGGCCTCGATTAGCATGCAGGGGAATAACATTCGCTCTGGTCTCACCCGCCACGTGATCTACCCAAATCTATCTGCCCCCGGACCATGGAATTGGATTTCGGCTACCCCAACGCTGCGCTAGCGCTATGGCTCGACCCTCCCAGGAGCGTACCCGATGCGGGTCGATTATGGGAGTCAAGCCTCTACCACGAACGTAGTCATCGAACGCCTCGGCCGTCGACCACTTGGGCTGATAGCCCAACTCGTTGCACATCCTGGTGGTGTCCATGACGCGGCCGTAACTTAGGTAAGCAAATTGCTCGCGATTGATCTCGGTATAACGGTTAGCCCGTCTCAATGAATCGAGCGCCCATACTCCAAACCCCGGTACCGGCAACGGAATTCGGCCGGACCGACGTATCGCTTGGGACAACATAATGATGCCCTCGGCGCCAACGTTGAATGTCCCGGCCTTGCCGGCCAATGCCGCGCGCTCCAGCGCACCCAGCGCATCTTGCTCGTGCAACAACTGCAGTCGCGCATCGCGACCCAACATCGTGGGGACCAACGGTCCGGCCAAATAACGTGACAGCGTGGTATCCATCGCCGGGCCAATCATGTTGGCCAGCCGCAGAATGGTCACCGCAATATCGGACCGACGCCGACCCAGCCCGCGCGCATAGCCCTCGATATCGAGGCTGTCTTTGGCGAAACCCTCGCGAAACGGTCGACGGCTACTGCTGTCCTCGGTGAACACCACCGGATCATGCGGGCTCGACCCGTAGACCTCAGAGGTCGACTTCAACACGACGCGGCGCACCGACGGCGCCTTCTGGCACGCAGCGAACAGCTGCATGGCACCCATCACGTTGATTTCCTTCAGCGCCGCGCTGCCGCCCGAGCGTGGCGCGTAGGAGGCCGCCGCTGCGTGCACCACAGTGTCTACCCCGCCGTTGCGGATGACCTTTGCGATAAAAGGGTTACGAATGTCGGCGCGAACGAACTCGGCCCGCCCCATCCGACGCAGCATGTCTTTGCTCGGAGCGATCGCGTCCACCGCGATGACCGAGTCGATCGTCGGGTTCTGCGCCAGCCGGGCTGTCAAATAGCCGCCCAGAAAGCGGCATGCACCGGTGACCAGCACCACCTTGGGATCCTGCGCGCCATTGGCACCGCCGGCTCCGCCCCCACCGATGCCTCCAGCGCCGCCGCCGCGGCCGCTCGACAAATTCACCCCGATAGCCTAGCGGCGACGAGAGACGGAAGCGTTACAGCCTGGTGACGGTGGTTGGCGGCGAACTTCTCGGCGGCCTACTTGCCAAGTTTTCTGCGCTGCACCCGGGTGCGGCGAAGCAGCTTACGGTGCTTCTTCTTCGACATGCGCTTGCGCCGCTTCTTGATTACTGAACCCATGAACTCCGCTATCTGACCGTGACCGGCTTTAACAAATGACCCGGCCACTCTACCCAGCCCGCGGCATCGAACACCAAACCGGCGCCATACGAGCACTTCGTGACCGACTGACACCGTCCGATGCGCGCGCTCCAGCGGGGACGCCGGGCATACCGATGCCGGCCCGCCGTGGTCCGTGCGGACCGGGCGCCTTCTCGGTTAGCCAGCGAAGTACGAGGTCTGCAGCATGTCGTGCACGGCCTTGGCATGCACCCGGAAAGACCGCCCGACTCGAACCGCAGGCAGCTCCCCATTGTGCACCAGCCGGTACACGGTCATCTTCGAAACCCTCATCAGCGAGGCCACCTCGGCGACGGTGAGAAATTGTGTGCCGGCCTGCGGGCCTTCACTTGAACCGCTATCCCGCGCTGATGGCCCGTTGGTAGACGTCATCGCAAACCCAATCATGTCAGGCACGCGCAGTCCCAGCGGCTTCCCCTCCGCTGGCACCAACACGTGCATACAAAGAGGAGAATAGCGGGACTACTGGGGTTATTGGTACTGGTGGGGGACAATCAGTTCAAATTTTTTGAATTATTCCGATGTAATTCTTAGCTGCTCAGAGCGGCTTTTGGCGGCCTGAACTGCCGTGTCGACCGCCGCCCGGAAACCTTCCTTTTCGAGTTCGCGCAGCGCAGCGGCGGTCGTCCCGCCGGGTGAGGTAACCGACGCCCGCAGCTGCAACGCGGAGGTGTCCACCCGCGACCCCAACGGTCCACCGACGGGCCGCCGGTCTTCATCCATCCGCTCCAGCAGCATTGCCGCGGACCCAGCCATCGTCTGCGCCGCCAGTTCGGTAGCCACCTGACGACTCAAGCCCGCGGCGACACCGGCGTCGACCAGCGCCTCGACCAGCAGGAAGAAATACGCCGGACCCGAGCCGGACAACGCCGTCACCGCATCCATTTGCTGCTCGGGGACGGTCAACACAACACCGACCGACTCGAACAGCGCGGAAACCTCGGCCAGCTGTTCCGGGTTGACGAAACGGCCTTTGGCCAGCGCGGTAACTCCCGCACCCACCAACGCCGCCGCGTTGGGCATCGCTCGAATCACCGGGGTGCCCGCCGGCAGCTTGGCTTCGAAATACGAGGTGGTGACGCCCGCGGCAACCGTGACGTACACCTGCTCGCTGCTGTCACTTTCCGCCGCAGCGACCATCGCCGCCAGATCGCCCATCACGGCATCGACGTCGCCGGGTTTCACCGCGACAACGACAAACGCGGCGTTCTCCGCGGCATCACCGGCCGAGGTCACCAAGACCGAGTAGGTGCTAGCCAGGTACTTGGCGCGATCCGGCAGCCGCTCGGCCACCACCAGATCTTTAACCTGCCGCCCCGCCCGCAGCAGTCCCGACAGCAATGCCTCACCCATGCTGCCGCCCCCGATGATCGCAATTCTGGCCATGCCGGACAGCATCGCAGACGTCGCGAGGTCCCCGCGCTACCGGGCGGGCACCATCGCCAGCTGCCGTGACTGCACCACCAGGCGGCCCGCCTGATCCACGACGATGTGGTCCTCATCGAACCAGTCGTGCCCAATTTCGACACAGGTGCAGATGACCCGTAGCCATCCGTCCACCGGAACGGCCCTGAGGAAGGCCGTGAGCTGAACGGTGGGCGCCCAGCCGGTGCGGTCCACCGCCAACGTCACCGGCGCCGAGAGATCCCCACACATCAACGCAAACAGCGGGTCCGGAGCGACGCCGCGCGGGCGCGCCCACATCTGCAGGACCGGCGGCCGCCCATCGCCGGCCGGCCCCATGCTCGACAGCAACGGCCGGACATCGCAGCCTTCGCCCAGGTGCACCAGCCCGGCCAACGCATGGCCGGGGCCAATCGGCGCGACGTGCTCGTCGGGGTCAGGCGCCATCAGATCAACCACCGGATTGGCCGACAACAGCGGCGCGGTCGCGCCGGCAACATGGTGTTCTGGCTCGCCCAGCGTGACGACGGCGTGCACCGCGGTACGGTCACCCTGGGTCAGCTCGACATCGACCACACTGATTCGGCGCCCCCGCTTGCGCATCGACGTCACCAGCCGCATCGCTCCCGGATCCGGCGCCCACAGGAAGTTCGCCGACACGGCAACCGGCTGCACCACGGCCCCGCCGTGGGCGGTTCGTGCCGCATTGGCACACAGCGCCACCATCGCCCCACCATGAACCTTGGGCCCGATGGTCCAGTGCTCATTCAGCTCACCCTGAAAAACTCGGCATGCCGGACCAGCCGCACCGGGGTCGAGTTCGTGCAGCGTCATCGCGTCGGTAAATAGCGCGGCCATGTCAGCGCAACAGGTGGGTGCGGGCGAACTGCAGGGACTCCGCGAGCATGGCTTCGCGCTCACTGGCCGAACCCGCCGAGGACGTCGACACCTCGAGCACCGCCTGCCCGCTGAAACCGCCACCGGCCAGCATCTGACACACTTCGGCGGTGGGCTGCGTGCCGCGGCCAGGCACCAAGTGTTCGTCGGCGGGCAATCCGCTGCCGTCACACAAGTGCAGGTGCACCAACCCCGAGCCCATCCTGCGGGCCATGTCCAGCGCGTCCGTCCCTGCGGTCGAGGTGTGCGAGAGATCCAGCGTGTAGTGCGCGTGCTTGCCGTCCAGTGGGTCGTAGGACGGCGAAAACGCCGAAATCGCCGGACCAGGCCCACCACCACGCCGACGCATTCGTTCACGTGACTGACCCGCGCCAAAGAAGCGATCCGCACGAAACGGAAACATGTTTTCGACAGCCACCATCACCTCGCTGTTCGCCTCCAAGGCGGCAACCTGCTCGCTGAATCCCTCGGCATAGCGCCGTTGCCACCGAAACGGTGGATGCACCACCACCGTCTGGGCGCCCAGCTGTTCGGCGGCCTGCACGCTGCGATCCAGCTTTGTGATCGGATTGGCGCCCCACACCCGCTGCGAAATCAACAGGCAGGGCGCGTGCACAGACAACACCGGGACGCGGTAGCGGCGGGACAATCTCTTGACGGCGTCGATGTCTTGACTAACGGACTCGCTCCAGACCATTAGTTCGACACCGTCGTAGCCGAGCCTGGCCGCGTACTCGAACGCAGCCTCGGCCCGCAGTGGGTAGACCGAGGCAGTCGACAAACCGACTTTGATTGCTGGGCGCACTGTGGGTGGGGACACCTAGCCCGATTGCAACAGGGCCAGCGGCCCCAAGGTGATCAGCGCCCCCACCGCAACCGCAAT
The DNA here is from genome assembly GCF_900292015.1 of Mycobacterium basiliense. NCBI lineage: Bacteria > Bacillati > Actinomycetota > Actinomycetes > Mycobacteriales > Mycobacteriaceae > Mycobacterium > Mycobacterium basiliense. The sequence continues at coordinate 794,037 of NZ_LR130759.1, read as the reverse complement.
CAACGTACTGGCGATGTCCTCCGTCTTGCGAACCACCCGCACCGCAACAACCAGGCCCAGGATCACCAACACTGACAGCACCAGCGCGACGATGCTGTTCCACCGCCATAGCTGGTCGAACGCGACGAAAAGGCCGGCGCCAAACACGACGGCCAGCAGCGACTGCAGCGCTACCAGCGTGGCCCGCCACAGCGCCGCGAGCTTGCCCGAGAGACCGCGCGCCCGCTGGGCTTTCGCGCCGTGCTCGCTATCGACGTCGTCCTCGTCGAACAACGTCGGGATCGCCTCGCCGCGCCGGCGAGCTACCTCGTCGGCGAGGGACTGCCCGCCGAACAGGGCCCGCTCCGAGGCCCCCTCGTCGGCCAGCAGGTAGGAACGCACGTACGCGGAGTCCTCTACGACCGCTTCCGCCTCGACCTCTTCAGCGTCCGCGGCATCGACGGAGGCATCGCCGTAGTGGCCCACCGGATCGGGACTCATCTCCTCGGCGCCGGACTGCTGTGCTGCGGCGTCGCCGTCTTCGGTGCGACGCAGCGGACGCGGGTACTCGCTGCGCTCGGGACCCGACTTGCGGGCCGTGACGGGATCGGACTTAGGCCAGCGTGGCTCGGGCTCAGACCAGTAGCCCACCGGGGCCACCTCTGCGGAGGCTGGTTCGGCGACGGGCTCAGGTTCTGCCGTGGCTTCGGCCGGCGGCGCGGCAACCTCAAGGCTTCCGCTGTCTGCCTCGGACTTGCTGGGCTCCGGCGCAGGCTTAGGCGACTCGTCACGGACGATCGGAATCTCACCGGTCAGCTCGGCGACGGTGACCGATTCGCTGTCGCCGCGGCGGCGCCGACGCCGCCGGGTGACCGCCGGGGCGCCGATAGTTCCATTCCTCGCCAGCAGTTCGGCCACCGAGATCTGCTTGGTTTCCTCCGTGTCGGAGTGTGGTCCGGTCATGCCTTGTTGCCTCTCGATCGGTTAGCAGCCTGCCGATCTCCTACCTGACCCCTAGCATCGCGCACCGAGTTGGCCACTGGCGAAGTTTCTGTGAAGGCCGTTGAGTCAGCCTCGCTGTCGAGTCGGCGCAAAATGACACCCTCCCGCAGCGCCCACGGACAGATATCCACCGCGTCGATCGACAGTGCTCGCATGCTTGCCTCCGCCACCAGGGCCCCTGCCACAATTTGCGGTGCCCGCTCAGCACTGACTCCTTCCAGTTCAGCACGGTCAGCGGTGGTCATCCTAGAGATGAATGATATGAGTTGCCTGAGGCCGTTGGCGGTAAGCGCCCTCGGTACCCGCGGCCCGGCCGCCGACGGCGCGGCCCCGGTGAGCCGCGCCAAGGAGCGAAAAGTTTTCGACGTGGCTACCCCCAGATCCGGGCTGCCGGCCTCCAAGAGGACCGCACTGGGTTCCGACAGCTCGGCGTCCAACCAATCCCGCAACATCGCCACCCGCCGGCGCCCGGGGGGATCGTCGGGCAACCATTCGCGGGTTAGCCGGCCGGCTCCAAGCGGCAGTGATAGTGCGACATCGGGCTCCTCGTCTACCCCGCTGGACAACTCGAGCGAGCCCCCGCCGATGTCCAGGTTGATGATGCGCCCCGCGCTCCATCCGAACCAGCGTCGCACCGCGAGAAAGGTCAGCCGGGACTCGTCCACCCCACCGAGCACCTTTAATTCGATGCCGGTCTCTTTACTCACCCGAGACAACACGTCATCGGAGTTCTCGGCTTCGCGCACCGCCGATGTCGCGAACGCCATCAACTCTGCACAACCGGAGCTAACCGCGATCTTGGCGAACTCGTCGATCGTGGAGACCAGCTTGTCGGCACCGCGTTTGGTGATCTTGCCCGAACTGTCGGTGGCCTCGGCGAGTCGCAGCGTGGCCTTCGTCGAACTCATCGGAGTCGGATGACCGCCGCGGTGGGCATCAACCACCAGCAGATGGACCGTGTTGCTGCCCACGTCCAGCACGCCCAATCGCACGGAATCAAACTAGTCGGGCCGCACGGCGGCTCGCTGCCCGACCCGCTGAGTAGCCCGGCAAACTCGCACGCGGACTCCGGGCGGGAGCCGCTCGCGGCTCCGCAACGTGGACTAACGTTGCACCTGTGGCAAACCCCAGCCCGAGGCCGACGCACCCGGGGCATGAGGTCGAATTGGACTTTCCCCGTGAGTGGATCGAGTTCTACGACCCCGGCAATCCCGAGCACCTGATCGCGGCCGACCTCACATGGTTGCTATCGCGTTGGACCTGCGTCTTTGGTACACCCGCCTGCCAGGGCACCGTGGCGGGCCGGCCCGACGATGGGTGTTGCTCGCACGGCGCGTTTCTGTCCGACGATGACGACCGTGCCCGGTTGGATGACGCGGTGAAAAAGCTGACCGACGACGATTGGCAGTTCCGCAGGAAAGGGCTGGGCCGCAAAGGCTACCTGGAACTCGACGAGCACGACGACCAACCTCAATACCGCACCCGCAAACACAAGGACGCATGCATCTTCCTGAACCGGCCCGGGTTCCCGACGGGCGCCGGATGCGCGCTGCACAGCAAAGCTCTCAAGCTGGGTGTACCACCGCTGACGATGAAACCCGATGTTTGCTGGCAGCTGCCGATTCGACGCAGCCAGGAGTGGGTGACCCGGCCCGACGGGTCGGAGATCCTCAAGACCACGGTGACCGAATATGACCGCCGCGGCTGGGGCTCCGGGGGGGCCGACCTGCACTGGTATTGCACCGGCGACCCGGCCACCCATGTCGGCGCCAAGCAGGTGTGGGAAAGCCTCGCCGACGAACTCACCGAGCTACTGGGCGCCAAGGCCTATGCCGAACTCGCGGCAATATGTAAGCGGCGCAACGGCCTGGGGCTGATCGCCGTGCACCCGGCGACCCGCGCGGCCGAATAGGGCCGCCGCCATCATCCGTCGCCGAGGTCGTCGGGCCGGTACGCGGCCCGATAGCACTGGACCATGCGCAGCGCGCTGGCATTCAGGTAAGCCGCTACCGCAGCGGCGCTGCCTTCAGTTTGCCGCGCAAGCACTGCCTCGTTGATTGCCTGCAGGCCGGCAACTACCGGATCGGCGCTCTCGTAGGCCCCGGTCAGCTCGTGCTCACGGCCGCCGAATGCATGCTCCACCCACCGATACAGCAAACCCAAGGCGCGGTTGCCGGTGCTGTGAATCAGCACCCGGAAGTAGGCCAGATCGGCGGCCTGTCGGGCCGCGGCGGTGTCGGCCCGGCGCACCATCTCCAGTGCGGTGCGCAAAGCCTCCACATCCTCGGTAGTACTGCGGTCGGCCGCCAGACGACCGATCAGTGGACCCAACGCCGCGCGGATCTCCAACAACTCCATCAGGAAGTCCGGCCCCAGCTTGCGCACCAGCGCCTCGACCACCGCGGGGTGGGTCAGTCCCTCCGGATCGCGCACGACGTTGCCGCTACCCTGCCGGGTCTCAATCAGGCCCATTTGCTGCAGCCGAGCCAAGCCCTGCCGTAACGACGTCCGGTTAACCCCCAACTGCTCGGCCAATTCCCGCTCGGGCGGCAACACCGAGCCCGGCGGGAAGGCCCCGTCCAGGATAGCGTCGGCGATCGACGTTGCGATTTGCTCGTCGACGCGCTGACGGTCGGGCGGCTGCAAAAAACTTGACTGGTTCATTGGCTCAACCAATATAGTGGATGGATCGGCCGGGGACATCCGCGGCCGCAGCCGCGCACCCCGGTCGGGCGGTGCGCGACCGGAGGTTAAACAAATGGACGACGAACTGCTGTCGGCGGCGACCCCGCGCTGGCGAGGCAAGACCGGACGCCTGGAAGTCTGGTACGCCACCCTGACGGATCCGCTAACGCGAGCGGGCCTCTGGATCCATTGCGAGACGGTGGCGCCGACGGCCGGTGGGGCTCCCTACGCGCACGGCTGGGTGACCTGGTTCCCACCGAAGGCTCCGCCGTGCACCGAACGGTTCGGACCCGCGCCGGTCCAGCCCGCCCGCGGCGCCGAGTGGTTCGACGCCGCGGGCGCGCGGGTGGCGCACGAGGTGTTGAGCGGACGGGCCGGGTCGCTGGCCTGGGACCTGTCCTGGAAGGACACCGGGGCTCCGCTCTGGACTTTTCCTCGCGCGAGCTGGGAGCGCGAGTTGCTGCCGGGCGCGCAGGTGGTGCTCGCCCCCACCGCCGACTTCACCGGCTCGTTGACCGTCGCCGACACCACCCACCGGATCACCGGCTGGCGCGGCGCTGTCGCGCATATCTATGGCCACGGCAACGCCCGGCGCTGGGGCTGGATCCACGCCGACCTCGGCGACGGCGAGGTATTGGAGGTCGTCACCGCGGTATCGCACAAGCCTGGACTGCGACGGCTCGCGCCGATGGCTTTCATCCGGTTCCGGCTGGGCGGAAACGACTGGCCCGCGGGCCCGGTGCCGTCCCTACGGATGCGCACAACCCTTGGCGCGCAGCACTGGCAACTGGAGGGCCGCATCGGCGGCCGCGACGTCCTGATCCGCGTCGATCAACCGCCGCAGCGGTCCGTGAGCCTGCAATACATCGACCCCGACGGGGGCAGGGCAGTGTGCACCAACACCGAGCAGGCCGACATCCACATCGAGATCAGCCGCGGCCATGGCAGTACCCGGGTGATTGACCGCAGCTGGTCGGTGCTGGGCAGCGGGCACACCGAGGTGGGCCTGCGCGATACCCGAGATCTCAAAGCCCCCGCCGTCAACGAAAGGGCATGTTCATGAGCTTTCTGCTGGACCCACCGCTGCTGTTCGCCTGCGGCGTGCTCATCGAGCGCCACCTGGAGGAAAATCGCCGCGATCTGGCCGAGGCCGCCGCCCTGGGCGTCTTCTTCGCCGGCTCGTTCGGGCTCTACCACAATGTGCCCGGGCTGGGATTCTTGTGGCGCCCGTTCCGTGCGCAAAACGGCCGTGACTTCATGTGGAACAGCGGCGTTTTCGACGTGAACACCGATGAAGCCCAGTGGCCGCTGCATGCGACGGCCGGAGGAATATTTGCAACATATCCGTTCTTCATCAAGCTCGGTCGGCGGCTCGGTCGCCGGCTGGCGACACGGGTATGAGCCGCCTCGCTCGGGCCGCGTTGGCCTCGTTTGGCGCCGCGCTGCTGCCCGAGGAACAAGGCGGACCGTCATCGGCGCAGTTCGTCGAACGCGTCGAGCGGTACCTGACGCAGATGCCGACCATCTCACGCCGGGCAGTGCGTGCCGGTTTGGCATCGGTGGCGGCTGCCAGCTACCTCACCACCGGCCGATCGCTGACGCGGCTTGACCCCGAGCGGCGCGCCCAGGTACTACGGCGTGTCACGGCCATCAATCCGGATGCCAGCGTGGCCGTGGAGGGCATCAAAGCGATCGTGCTACTTGCCAACGGCGCGGACACCTATGCGCAGGAGCTGCTTTCGCGCGCCCAAGAACACGACGCCGGCCGCCCGGATGCGGCGCTTAACGTCACGGCGTCGGCGGACAGCCCTACGGTGGTCACCACCGATGCGGTGATCGTCGGCTCTGGCGCCGGCGGCGCCATGGCGGCGCGCACGATGTGCACCGCCGGGCTGGATGTGGTGGTGCTCGAGGAGGGCCGACGCTGGACTGTCAACGAATTCCGTACCACCCACCCGATCGACCGCCTCGCCGGGCTATACCGCGGCGCCGGAGCCACCATCGCGTTGGGTCGCCCGGCGGTGATGCTGCCGATGGGCCGCGCGATCGGAGGCACCACGGTAGTCAATTCCGGCACCTGCTTTCGGCCGCCGATTGGCGTGCAACGCCGCTGGCGAGACGCGTTTGGCCTGGAATTGGCCGACCCGGACCGGCTGGCCGGCCACCTCGACGACGTGGAGACCACGCTGCAGGTCGCACCGGCGCCGCGCAGCGTCATGGGCCGCAACGGCAACCTGCTGCTCGACGCCGCGGAATCGCTGAGCTGGCAAGCCGCACCCATCCCCCGCAACGCGCCGGGCTGTGAAGGTTGCTGCCAGTGTGCGATCGGCTGCCCCCGCAACGCCAAATTCGGTGTGCACCTCAACGCGTTGCCTCAAGCCTGCGCCGCGGGCGCGCGGATCATTTCCGAGGCGCGTGCGGAACGGGTGCTGGTCGAGCACGGGCGCGCTCGCGGCGTGCGGGCACGCCGGCCCGACGGCACCGCATTCGATGTGCTCGCCGACACAGTCGTCATCGCCGCCGGCGCGACAGAGACACCAATGTTGTTGCAGCGTAGCGGTATTGGCGACCACCCGCGGCTGGGCCGAAACCTCGCGCTGCATCCGGCGACCATGCTGGCGGGGCGCTTCGACGAGGACGTTTACTCCTGGCGCGGCGTGCTGCAAAGCGCAGCCGTCCACGAGTTTCACGAGTCGGACGGCGTGCTGATCGAGGCCACCTCCACGCCGCCGGGCATGGGGTCAATGGTCTTCCCCGGCTACGGCGCCGAGCTGGTCAACTGGCTCGCCCAGGCACCGAAAATCGCGACATTCGGCGCGATGGTGGCCGATCAGGGGGCTGGCTCGGTGCAGTCCGTGCGCGGTGAGACGGTGGTGCGCTACCACATCGCCGAAGCCGACATAGCCAAGCTGAGGGTCGCCATGCTGGCCCTGGGGCGGTTGCTATTTGCCGCTGGGGCGGCCGAAGTACTCACCGGTCTGCCGGGCGCCGGAGTAGTCGCGTCACCAACGGCGCTTCAAGACCTGCTACGCCGCAACGACGCCAGGAGCCTGCATCTGGCCGCCTTCCATCCGACCGGCACCGCGGCCGCCGGCGCCGACTCGCAGATCTGTCCTGTCGATGCGACCGGCCGGTTGCGCGGTGTCGACGGCGTGTGGGTCGCCGACGCGTCGATTCTGCCCAGCTGCCCGGAGGTCAACCCGCAGGTGTCGATCATGGCGTTGGCGCTGGCGGTCGCCGACGAGGTGGTCAGGGCCCGATCCGGCTCCGGATAGCCCTAGCCCTCCAGCTTGTACCCCAGGCCCCGCACGGTGACCAGGTGGACCGGATTGGCCGGGTCGGCCTCGATCTTGGACCGCAGCCGCTTGACGTGGACATCGAGCGTCTTAGTGTCGCCGACGTAGTCCGCGCCCCAGACCCGGTCGATCAACTGTCCTCGGGTCAGCACCCGCCCGCTGTTGCGCATTAGATACTCGAGCAGATCAAATTCCTTGAGCGGCAAAGTGATTGCGTCACCGTTTACCGAAACGACATGGCGTTCGACATCCATCCGCACCGGCCCGGACTCCAGCACGCCATCACTGACCTCGGAATCGTCGTCGCCGCCCCGCCGCAGCACCGCCCTGATGCGGGCGATCAACTCACGCGCCGAATAGGGTTTTGTCACGTAGTCGTCGGCACCCAACTCCAGTCCGACCACTTTGTCGATCTCGCTATCGCGGGCGGTCACCATGATCACCGGCACGCTGGACCGCGCGCGCAGCTGCTTGCACACATCGGTGCCCGACATTCCCGGAAGCATCAGGTCCAACAGCACGATGTCGGCTCCGGCCCGGTCGAATTCGGCCAGCGCAGACGGCCCATCGGTCACCACCGTGGCCTCAAAGCCCTCCTTACGCAGCAGAAACGCCAGCGGGTCGGCCAATGACTCCTCGTCCTCCACGATCAGCACACTGGTCATCAGCGCCGCTCCTTCTCATCGCTGCGCTCTGCAGCGTCGTCGGCGCGGGTCATCAGCGCCGCTCCTTCTCATCGCTGCGCTCTGCAGCGTCGTCGGCGCGGGTCATCAGCGCCGCTCCTTCTCATCGCTGCGCTCTGCAGCGTCGTCGGCGCGGGTCATCAGCGCCACTCCTTCTCATCGCTGCGCTCTGCAGCGTCGTCGGCGCGGGTCATCAGCGCCACTCCTTCTCATCGCTGCGCTCTGCGCGGGTCATCGACTTAGCTCTTCCTCTCGTTGTGACCTATTGGGCCGCACATCGCGTCCCCGCGGTTGCTCCGGCTGCTCGCCGTCGCCCGTCTGCGATGGACCCGCCGGAATGGCGGGGATGGACAAGGTGAACGTGGATCCGGTTCCCGGCTTGCTCCACACACCAATGCTGCCATTGTGGTTGGCCGCAACATGTTTGACGATGGCCAGCCCCAGTCCACTGCCACCGGTGGCCCGCGAGCGGGCCTTGTCACCCCGGAAGAACCTTTCGAAGACTCGCTCCTGGTCTTCGAGCGCGATCCCGATACCCCGGTCGGTGACCGCAATCTCAACATTTTCACCACGACGGCGGCGGCTGATCGATACCGGCGAGCCCGGTGAGGAGTAGGCGATCGCATTGGAAACCAGGTTCGCCAGCGCGGTGACCAGCAGGGTTTGGTCCCCCGATACGCGCAACCCACTGGGCGCATCGGTGCGCACCTCGATGTCGGCATTGTCGGCGGCCACCTTGTGGCGTGAAATCGCCTCGGAAACAATGGTATCGACGTCAACGTCGGTCACATTGTGTAGCCGTTCGGCGCCCTGCAGCCGGGACAGCTCGATCAGCTCCGCAACCATGTCTCCCAGTCGATTCGCCTCAATCAGCACCTTCTCGGCGAAGCGTCGAACTGTTTCGGAGTCGTCCGACGACGCCAGCAGGGCTTCGGCAAGAAGTGCCATGGCGCCCACCGGCGTCTTGAGTTCGTGACTGACATTGGCCACGAAGTCACGCCTGGTCGCCTCCATCCGCGCATAGTCAGACTGGTCATGAACGAAGACGACGGCGAACCGTCGGTCCTCCTCGCTCAGCAACCGTGCCTGTCCATGCACCGACAGACCTGCCCTGCCACCGGCGCGCTTGCCCGGTGACAAATCGAACTCAACGTCGTCACCGCCCAACGCGCGCCGCGCGGCCTTCCAGGCTTGGTCGTCGAGCTGCCGGTCCCGCACCAGGCCCAGCTCCTTGGCCCGATCGTTGAGGTAGACAACGTCACGATGGCTGTCTACCACGGCGGCGCCCATCGGCATCAACGCCACGATTCGCTGCAGCATCTGCGCCACGGTGATCCCGGTCCACTCGGCGGCCGCTCGTTCGCGGCGTCGCACGACCCGCTGTGACAGCCGAGTTCCGACCGCAACACCTATGGCCAGCGCCAGCGCGGACAAGACCCCGGCCAGCAACAGTGCCGAGAACACAGTCACATACAAAATCCTACAAATCGGGTGAACGCACCCCTAGCGGGGCGAGGCCAAAATAGAACAAGTCACACCATCCGCTACAGGTGTTCCGCTGTCGTTCACACGCTGTTCAGCAAACGGCCCTACCGGAGCCGGAAATCAGCCCTTCGCCGCACCTTGACTTGCCACCGCGGCGGCACCGGCGGCCGCCGCTTCCGGGTCCAAATAGGTACCACCGGGCACCGCCGGCCGCAGCCGCTCGTCCAGGTCGTAGCGCAACGGAATTCCGGTCGGGATGTTGAGTCCGACGATGTCGTCATCCGACATCTGGTCGAGATGCTTGACCAACGCGCGCAACGAATTGCCGTGCGCAACGACCAGGACCGTCTTACCGTCCCGTAGGTCGCCGACAATGACGTCGGTGAAGTAGGGCAGAAACCGCGCCACCACGTCGGCCAGGCACTCCGTCAGCGGCCCACCGCCGATGTTGGCGTACCGGGGATCCGCGTCCTGACTGAATTCGCTGCCCTTCTCGATCGGCGGCGGCGGCGTGTCGTAGCTGCGTCGCCACGCCATGAACTGCTCTTCCCCGTAGCGAGCCTTGGTCTCGGCCTTGTCCAAGCCCTGCAGGGCGCCGTAATGGCGTTCGTTCAGCCGCCAACTGCGCCGCACCGGAATCCAGAGCCGGTCGGCGCTGTCCAGGGCCAGATGTGCGGTGGTGATGGCGCGCCGCAGCAGCGACGTGTACAGCACGTCCGGCAGCAGCTGCTGTTCGGCCAGCAGCTCACCGCTGCGGACCGCTTCGGCGCGGCCCTTCTCGGTCAGGTCAACGTCCACCCAGCCGGTGAACAGGTTACGAGCGTTCCAGTCGCTCTCGCCGTGGCGAAGCAGCACCAATGTGCCGGTATCTCCCATGCCGGCAAGTCTCTCACGCGCCGCCGTTGTCCTCTTGGCCATCCTCGTCGATCAAGTGGGCGAACGCCTCCAGGTTTTTCAGCGACTCGCCTCGAGATACCCGCCACTCCCACTCTTTTTGGATCGAGGACCGAAAACCCAACTCCAGCAACGTATTGAAGTCCGAATCGACCGCCTCGAGCACCTGCCCAAGCACCCGGTCGATCTCGGCGGAGTCCACCGACGCCAAGGACATCCGGCCCACCAAGTAGATGTCACCGACGTTGTCCAGCGTGTACGCCATCCCGTAGAGCCGTCGGTTGCGTTTGAGGAGGAACCGATAGACGCCCTCGTGGTTTTCGTCCGGCTTGCGACACACGAATGCTTCCAGGCGGACCGAATGTTCACCGATGCTCAGAATCGTGTTGGTCTTGAGCTTGCGTTCGCCGGGCAACTCCACGATCAGACCCGGTAGCCCGCCGTGCGCGCCCGGGTATTCGGTGTATGTCAGCCCGCTGGCCTCGAGCACCTCAACGATCACGTCGTGCACGGTCCGCGGTGTAGCCATTACGCGCCCACTCCGCGGCGGGCCGTCCAGCGCCGCGGTTTGCGGACCGCCACCGGGTCGCGCACCCGGCGACGATGCCCGGACGTGAAGTCGCCAATCGCGCGTCGATAGCTCGCCAGCAGCGCATCGGTGGTGTTTTCCCAGGAGAATCCGGCCGCATGCCTGGCGGCCGCACCGCGCATCACCTGGCCCTGGGGGCCGGCAGTGAGTCGCAGCAACTGGTCGATTGCGTCCGCCCACTGACCGACCTCGTGCCCCGACACCAAAGCCCCGGTGACCCCGTCGCGCACCGCTACCGGCAACCCGCCCACCGCGGCGGCCACCACCGGTGTGCCGCAGGCTTGCGCCTCGACCGCCACCAGGCCGAAGGATTCGGAATAGCTCGGCACCGCAACCAAATCGGCCGCGTGGAACACCGTAGCCAACTCGGCACGGGATTGAGGCGGCAAGAAACTCACCCGCTCGGTGATGCCGAGTTCAGCGGCCAGCTCGACCAGGCCGTCCGGCGAGGCCAACCCGCTGCCTGAGGGGCCTCCGGCAATCACGACTCGCACCCCTGGCAACTGGGCGGCGGCCCGCAGCACAATATCGGGTGCTTTGAGCGGCTGAATTCGTCCGACGAAGGCCACTACCGGCTCATCGAGCGGCAGCCCCAGCGCGGCCCGCGCCGCCGTTCGGTCCCCGGGGCGGAACACGTCCAGGTCGACACCGGGATGGACGACATCGATCCGTGCCGGATCGGCCCGGTGAAGCGATATCAGCTGCCGGGCTTCGTCGTCGGTGTTGACGATGAGCCGGTCCGCCTCGTCGACAACCTGCTGTTCGCCGACCGTGCGCAGCGGCGGCTCCGGTGTGTCACCTGCGGCCAGCGCAGCGTTTTTCACCGCAGCAAGCGTGTGTGCGGTATGCACCAACGGCACCGCCCAGCGGTCTCGGGCCAGCCAGCCGACCTGACCGGACAACCAGTAGTGCGAATGCACGATGTCGTAGTAGCCCGGCTCGTGGGCAGCTTCGGCGCGCAGCACTCCGGCCGCAAAAGCGCACAACTGCGTGGGCAGGTCGTACTTGTTCAGACCTTCGAAAGGTCCCGCGACCACGTTGCGCACCAGCACCCCGGGCGCCACCCGCACCACCGGAGGATCGGCGGAGGACGTCGCCCGGGTGAAAACCTCGACCTCAATACCCCGCCGGGCCAGGTGCAACGCGCTCTGCAGCACATAGACGTTCATCCCGCCGGCATCGCCGGTGCCCGGTTGGGCCAACGGAGAGGTATGCACCGCCACCAGCGCAACCCGGCGCGGGTTCTGCGGACCAGTATTGTCGCCGGTGAGCGGGGAACCATCAGTCTGCCGCACACTGTCATCTTTACAGGACGGACTTTGAGAACTGGCCAACGCACGCGAACTGCGCACGTTAGGGCCCACTAAGCGAGCGCCTCGGCTTCGGCGTCGGGCAGCCGGGCGTCCAACGCCCCACTACGTCGCAACGCGCCCAGCGGGTCGGCATACAACCCACCCAGCGACACAATGCCGGCCCCCGCTTCCTGCACCCGGTTGCCGAACGCCGTGACTCGGATTTCACGCGGGGCCAGCACCGATCGCGCCGCAAAGGCCTCCCTGACCTGCTCCATCGCTTCGGGGTATTCGGTGAAGGCCTGACCTCCCACCACCAGCTCGTCGGGATTGAGGAGGTCACGCAGCAGCGCGACGGTCTCACCGAGCACGCGGGCCCGCTCCGTCAGCAGTTGCACAGCGCGAGGGTTGCCCGCCCGCGCCACCCTGAGCAAGTCAGTGATGGCGGTGATCGACCCATTCGTCCGGGTAGCAGACGCAGCGGGCAGGATCCGCAGTCGGCGAGCGGCGACCAGCACGGCCTCGTCGCTGACCGTGGACTCCAGCTGGCCGCTGCCGCCGAGCAGCTCGGAGTGCGCGGGCAGGCCGGCGATGGTGCCCGGGCCGCTGGTCGGGCAGTGCACTCGTCCGCCGATCACCAGCGCATAACCCACCGTTTCCCGGGCGTAGACATACAAGCTGGTAGAGGAACTCGCCGTGAAGCGCCGCATACCGAGTAACAGTTCGGCCCCGGCCATGGCATCCACGTGCGATGCCACCGAGACGGGCAGGCCCAACGTGTCGGCCAGTACCGGGCCCACCGGGGCTTGCCGCCAGCCCAGCCGCGGGTGGTCGACGTGCCCGGTTGCGTCGTCAACGGTGCCACCGATGGCCACCCCGACCCACAACGCGCGACGCCGGTGCCAGCGCTTCAGATATCTGCCGGCGCTCTGGGCCAGCGATTTCAGTGCGGTCCCTGCTGGGCTGAGCGGCGTCGGCGTCTCAACTGTGTCCAGCGTGTTGCCGAACAGGTCGGTGGCCACGATGCTGGTGGTGCGCGCGCCGATGTGGATGCCCAGCGTCACGAACCGCTCATGGTTTACCTCCACCGGCACCCGCGGTCGCCCGATGGCCCCCGCGATCGCCAAGTCGGCGCGCTCCCGCAGCAGACCGGCGTCCAGCAGCGCGATCACCTGGCGGTTCACCGTCGCAATGCTCAGCGACGTAACATTGGCGATGACGTCACGACCGACCGGTCCGCGCAATCGAACGGCCCGGAAGACGGATGCCGCCGCGGAGTCCGCCAGATGCAGTGACGGCGGCACGACCTGACGGTACGCCCGCATCTTGCCGTTACGGGTGGGCAAATGGGTGGTGAGGGTAGTCGAGTGCACTGGCGTCCTTTGAGCGAAACTTATTGGCGAATTCCGAATTCAACTGGCCGGGTCCTGGGCCACGCTCACTGACCTGGGTCAGACGTGGCGAAGTTCGCGGCAACAACAAGCACACGCGCAAAGACTTGCGGGCGTCGCGTTGAACAAGGCGCTGCGGTACACACCGAGAATTTAGCACGTTTATTAGAGTGATCCCGATGACGAGTGCTGACGCTACAAAGCCAGTGGCGGTGGTGACGGGCGCCAGTTCCGGAATCGGCGAGGCTACCGCCAGAACGCTTGCTGCCCAAGGGTTTCACGTGATCGTGGTGGCACGCCGCGCGGACCGGATTGCCGCCCTGGCCGACCAGATCGGCGGCACCCCGATTGTGGCCGATGTCACTGACGACGCTGCCGTGGCGACCCTGGCGGACGGATTGAGCCGCGTGGATGTCTTGGTCAACAACGCCGGTGGCGCCAAGGGGCTGGAACCGGTAGCCGACGCAGATCTCGAACATTGGCGCTGGATGTGGGAGACGAACGTGCTCGGCACGCTGCGCGTGACCCGTGCGCTACTACCCAAGCTGATCGACTCCGGCGATGGGCTGATCGTGACGGTCACCTCGATTGCGGCGCTGGAGGTCTACGACGGCGGCGCCGGCTACACGGCCGCCAAGCATGGCCAGGGCGCGCTGCACCGCACCCTTCGGGGTGAACTGCTGGGAAAGCCGGTCCGGCTCACCGAGATCGCTCCGGGCGCGGTCGAGACCGAGTTTTCGCTGGTCCGCTTCGACGGCGATGAGCAACGCGCGGACGCGGTCTACTCGGGCATGACTCCCCTGGTCGCCGAAGACGTGGCCGAGGTGATCGGGTTCGTGGCATCGCGACCGTCGCACGTCAACCTCGACCAGATCATCATCCGGCCGCGCGATCAGGCGTCAGCGACCCGTAGGGCTAACCACCCGGCCCACTCGACGCGGTAGTGCTCGGGGTGGTCGGCGTACCCGACAGGCTGGGCGCGGTGGAGGGGGTGGCCGGCGCGGTAACCGGGATCTGCGTTCCCGGTGGACGCGCCGTCGGCGGCGGGAGCGCCGACATTGACACCCAGGTGTCCCAGTCCACGGCCCAGTCCCAGATATCGCCGTCGGAGTAGGACAGCTGGATCGTGCTGCCGGTCACCTCGACCGGGTCACCGTAGATCGCCGAGTGGTAGTACTCCTCGGCATTGCCCGTCGACAGGTTGATGCACCCGTTGGTGACGTTGGTGTTGCCCTGCGCCCCGGCGCTCATCGGGTTGGCGTGGATGAACTCACCATTGTTGGAGATCCGCACCGCCCAGCGCTCATGAACGTTGCTGTAGCCGGCGGCCGGGTTGGACATGTAGAAGTCCGCGTACTTTTCGGTGACGACGTGGATGCCGTTGCGTGTGACGTTGCGGGCCAGATCGGCCTCACCGTAGCTGCACGGGAAGTCCATGATGACTCCCTCGTCGGTGACGACCTGGATGCGGTGCGACGGGACCGAGGCCTTGACGATCTGGCGTCGACCGATCTGGATGTTCAACGACATGTCCTGCAACCCGTACGCGCCGTCGCCGAACGGCAGGCCATAGAACTTGGCGTCGACGGCCACGGTGGTTCCCGCGGGGTAGTACTCGCGCGGACGCCAGTGCACCCGAGCGCCCTGCGCCTCATCGGGCAACCACGCCCAACTGCCTTCGACCGGCGGGTTGGTGGTCACGGTGAGCGCGCGCTCGACGGTGGCCTTGTCGCTGATCGGCGAGTCGAACTGAATGATGATCGGCGCCGCGATACCGACGGTCTGACCGTCGGCCAACTGGAATCCGCCGTCGATCTTCTTGGCCGGCGTCACGGTGGTGAACTTGCCGCCCACGGGCACAGCCTTGCCGTCGTGGCCGACGGCCATCCCGGTCCACGTGTAGGTGGTGTCGTACCCCAGCGGCTCAGTGACGGTGTAGACCGTGCGGTCCTGGTTGTATGCGCCCGCAACGACCTTGCCGGACGCATTGGTCAGGGCAACGCGCTGGAACCAGCCATTGCCGACCTCGACGCTGACCGGCGCGATCGGCACCACATCGGCGGCGGAATCCGCGGGTCGGAAGGTCAGCCGTGGCGCCTCGGGCGCCTTCTCCTCGGCCTTCTTGATGACATCGCCAGCACAGGCCGCCAACACATTTGGCGCCAGCACCCCGGCCCCGAGGGCCATCAAAGCCATGCGCCTGTTGATCGGCCCCTGACTTTTGGGTGCGCTGGATGTGTTCACGGAAATCAAAGATACCGGGCGAAATTGCGCGCAAACGGCAGCAGAGAAGCCCGGCACGGGTCGCAGCACGGGGCACCGGGGAGCTTTCGGCCAAAAGTAGCAGCTACAACGCGCAACCAACGAGGACTGGTTCTGGTTTCAATGTGATACCAAACACATCACAAACCCCGTCGCGAACGGTTCTGGCCAAGACCATCACGTCGGCGGCGGTGGCATCGCCGCGGTTGGTCACAGCCAGCGCGTGCTTGGTGGACAGTCGGCAGGCGGCGGCTGCTCCGGTCAGGGCGGGATCCGGATATCCCTTGCCGAACCCGGCCCGCTCCACCAGCCAGCCGG
This sequence comes from Mycobacterium basiliense, assembly GCF_900292015.1. Classification (NCBI taxonomy): domain Bacteria; kingdom Bacillati; phylum Actinomycetota; class Actinomycetes; order Mycobacteriales; family Mycobacteriaceae; genus Mycobacterium; species Mycobacterium basiliense. The sequence goes on along the minus strand of NZ_LR130759.1, from coordinate 778,161 downwards.
CGGCCAGCTTGACCCCGTTCGGGGCCGGCCAGTGCGGCACCGGCTCGTCCGTCTCGGCCGCTAGCCGCTGGTAGACCTCGGGCGGGACCACCGGGTTGGTGAAAAAGGAGCCCACGCTCCAGGTGTCATGATCGGCAGCGTCGAGAACCATTCCTTTCCCCGCCCGCAGGGTCAACACCGCCTCACGGACGGCCCGGGGTTCGGCGCGTTGGCCGCTGGCGACCCCCAGGACGGAAGTCAGCTCGCCATAGCGCAGCGGTGCACTGCGGCCCGACGCATCCAATGCGAACTCCACTTCCAAAACCACAGCGGACAACCCGAGCCCCGCAGCTTGCTTGAACACGCTGGTGCGGTAGCCGAAACGCAGTTCGTCGGCGGGGACCCAGCGCACCTCGCCGTTGCGTCGATCCAACAGCCGGACCCGGGTAATGACGTCGGACACTTCGACGCCGTACGCCCCCACGTTCTGCACCGGCGTGGCTCCCGCCGACCCCGGGATGCCGGAGAGGCATTCCAGACCACCGAGACCATGCTCGATCGCCGCGACCACCACCTCGTCCCACACCGCACCCGCCTCGGCCCGCACCAGGTTGCCGTCGATAGTGATCGCGTCGAGGGCCAGCCGCACCGCGGTGAGATTGGTCAGGCCGTCACCGATCACCAGGTTGGAGCCGCCAGCAAACACCAGCAGCGGGTCACCCTGCGCGCGTCGCGCCTGCTCGTCGAGCTGTGTCAGCACACCGACCACCTGATCGGTGCTGTCGCAGGTAATCAACCGTCTTGCCACCGGCCCCACCCGCAACGTGGTCAACGGCGCCAGCGGCACCGACTCGGCGACGCGCGCACCGGCATAGGGCGCACCGGCATCGCTCCGTTTCATGGCCCGTAACGGTAGCCTGACCAGCTATGCCGCGTTCATTCGACATGTCGGCCGACTACGAGGGCAGCGTCAAAGAAGTTCTTCAGGCGTTCGGTGAGGAGGCCTACTGGCGGGCCAGGCTCGCAGAAACCCCGGTCGACGTCGCAACCTTGGAGTCGATGCGAGTGGGGGGTGCCACCGGGGAGGACGGCACCGTCGAGGTGGTCACCCTGCAGACGGTGCATAGCCACAATCTGCCGGGTCTGGTCACCCAGTTGCATCGCGGAGATCTCTGCGTGCGCCGCGAAGAGACCTGGGGCCCGGTCAACGACGGCACCGCAACCGCGTCCATCGCCGGATCCATCGTCGATGCTCCGGTAAATCTGTGGGGCACCGCCGTGCTGTCCCCAGCCGCCAATTCGGGCGGCTCCCGGCTCACCGTGCGCCTCACCATCCAGGTGCGGATCCCTCTCATCGGCGGCAAGTTGGAGCGGATGATCGGTGCCGAATTGGCTCAGCTAGTGACGATGGAACAGCGCTTCACCACCGAGTGGATCGCAAGCCAGCCCTGACGCTTCATGTTTGGCGGGAGCGGTCGCAGCGGCGCCGACGGCTCGGCCCCTAAGCTGGCGTCTATGCGAATCGCGCTGGCGCAAATCCTCAGCGGCACCGACCCGACAGCAAATCTGCGGCTAGTGCGCGAGTACGCAGGGCGGGCCGCCGCCTCGGGCGCCAAGCTGGTGGTGTTCCCGGAGGCGACCATGTGCCGGTTCGGCGCCCCACTGGCACCGATCGCGGAGCCCTTGGACGGGCCCTGGGCCAACGGCGTGCGTGGCATCGCCGCCGAAGCCGGTATCACCGTGGTGGCAGGCATGTTCACGCCGGCCGACGACGGCCGGGTAACGAATACGCTGATCGCCGCCGCACCCGCCGCGTCCAATCAGTCTCACGCCCACTATCACAAGATCCACCTCTACGACGCGTTCGGCTTCGCCGAGTCACGTACCGTCGCACCGGGCAACGAACCGGTATTGATCACCGTCGACGGGGTCCGGGTGGGGCTGACGATTTGCTATGACATTCGTTTCCCAGCGCTCTACACCGAACTGGCTCGGCGCGGCGCCCAGCTCATCGCGGTCTGCGCGTCGTGGGGCTCGGGGCCCGGCAAACTCGACCAGTGGACGTTGCTGGCCAGGGCCAGAGCATTGGACTCGATGTCCTATGTCGCGGCGGCGGGTCAGGCTGATCCGGCCCGCTCGTCGTCGCCGGCATGCGCGGACGTCGCCGCCGGCTCGGGCGCCCCGACCGGAGTCGGGGGCAGCCTGGTGGTATCTCCGCTGGGCGAGGTGATCGCTTCGGCCGGGTCTGAGCCGCAACTGGTCCTCGCCGATATTGAGACCGACAGCGTTGCCAGGGCACGCGAGAACATCGCCGTGCTGCGCAACCAGTCAAGCTTTGCTCGACTTGATGAGGCAGAATCGCGTAGGTGACGAACCCGCAAGGGCCACCCAACGAAGGCCCGTCAACATGGTCGCGTCCCAGCAATCAAGGTCCTACCCCGGCAAGCGGATGGGACCCGCACGGTCGGCCACCGGTGCCGGCTGACCCATCGAGCGGACAATTGCGTCCCGGCCAACCCGACGCTGGCCAACCCGACGCCGGCCACGGGCACGAACTCCCAACCATGGCTAGCCAAGCACCGCAGCAGACGGAGCCGTTGACGGCGGCCAATGCCAGTGCGCAGCGAGCCGGCTCCACAGCTCCGCACACATCGCGCACCGACAAGACGACGCCGGTGGCGACCCCGGCAGACGAGCCGTTGGTAGCGCCGACCAAACGGCGCTCGCGGCGCGACCCGTTGTCCCTTTTCCTGATCTTGATCATCGTGCTGTCACTCGTCGTCGCCGGGCTGATCACGGGCGAGCTTTACGCTCGGCACGTCGCCAACAGCAAGGTCGCCGCAGCGGTTGCATGTGAGGTGAAGGACCAGGCCACCGCGTCATTCGGTGTCGCACCCCTACTGCTCTGGCAGCTGGCCACCCGCCACTTCACCAATATCAGCGTCGAGACCGCCGGCAACCAGGTGCGCGACGCCAAAGGCATGAAGATCCAGATCACGATCCAGGATGTCCGGCTCAAGAGCACCCCGAACTCCAAGGGAACGGTCGGCGCACTCGATGCCACCATCAGCTGGACATCGGAAGGCATCAAGGAATCGGTGCAAAACGCGATTCCGATACTCGGCGAGTTCGTCACCAACAGCGTGGTAACCCACCCCACCGACGGCACCATCGAATTGAAGGGCATGCTCAACGACATCATCGCCAAGCCGGTGGTGTCCGGCAACGGCCTGCAGCTGCAAATCCAGAGTTTCAACACCCTGGGCTTCTCGCTGCCGAAGGAGGCGGTGCAGTCGACGCTGAACGACTTCACCGCGGACCTGACCAGGAACTATCCGTTGGGCATTCACGCCGACAGCGTGCAGGTCACGTCGACCGGCGTGATAAGCCACTTTTCCACCCGCGACGCGACCATCCCATCCGGCAGCCAGAATCCCTGTTTCGCCAATATCTGATCGGCGGACACCCGCGGGTCAGTCCTGGCTGAGCCCGTCCAGCACCGAACGGGTCGCGGACAGGCCAAGCCGGGTGGCGCCGGCACGCAGCATCGCGACCGCTTGGACTGCGGTGCGGATGCCGCCACTGGCCTTGACCCCCAGCCGCGCGCCGACGGTGTCGGCCATCAATTCGACGGCACGTAACGTTGCGCCGCCCGCCGGATGGAACCCGGTCGACGTCTTGACGAAGTCGGCACCGGCGCGCTCGGCGATGCGGCACACCCGGATCAGCATGTGCTCGCCCGCCTGGTCCAGTAGCACCGCCGATTCCACGATCACCTTCAGCGCCACCCCGGTCGCGGCGACACGAACCGCCTCGATGTCGGACCGCACCGCATCGAGGTCGCCGGCCAGCACGGCGCCCACATCGACCACCATGTCGACCTCAACCGCCCCGGAGTCAATCGCCTGGGCCGCCTCGTACGCCTTGACCCCGGATAGATGCTTGCCCGACGGAAAACCCACCACCGTGGCCACCCGCACATCGCCGGCCGCGACGGCGGCCGGCACCATCGACGGCGAAACGCACACCGCATAGACGCCGAGTTCGGTGGCCTCAGCGACCAGTGCGGCCACCTCGGCGCGGGTGGCCTCGGGCTTCAGCAGAGTGTGGTCGACCAAGGCCGCCAGTTGTTGGCGGGTTGGTGGGCTCGCCGTCAACGCCGGCCCCCGCCGGGCGCCGGCAGCGCCGACTCGTCTGGAAATTCCGCCTCTTCGGGGCCACCAGGATTGCAGCCGGATGCCAGCATCTCGGAGCCATCGACAACCGGCCGCCACGGCTCAAGATTCCAGCTGGCCTTGCCGGGCTCGGCGATCTCGGCGAACAGCCAGTGGCAGAGAAACTGCGCACGCATGCCCGGGGTATCGGCCTCCGGCGACAGCGCCAGCACCTCGGTCCACGCCTCCTCGGCGTCGCCCACGGCGTCGAACTGGCGCGCAGCCGCGCGCCCGGACGCTGTCGGATAGACGCGCAGGCTAGTCAACCCCCCCGCCGGAATCCAGCTTGTGTGGGCGACGAACGGCGGCGAATACAACGGGCCACCGGGGTTCGCGACGTCAGCACCCGGATCGGCGCCGGCAGGAGCCACACCCAGCACCGCGACCACCGCTGCCGCCGGCGCGGCCAACAGAGCCTTCATCCGGCTAGCGCGACTTACCCTGAATTTCGAGAAGCTTCGGGCGCACGTCGACCAAATAAACGCCCGCAGCACATGCGGCTATCGCCATCCCCAGCACACCGAAGACAAAACCCAGGATGGAGGTCAACGCCACCGCCGCGCCGAGGATCAGCAACCAGACGGGCTTGGTCAGCTTGTCTGCGGCGGTATAGGCGTCCGGCCGCTGCATCGCTGCATGCACAAAGGCGTAGACCGCCGTGACCAAGACAGCGACCTGCAAGACTAAGAGGACGGTACCTACGAGGTGGCTCACCCTTAAAGACTATGCGGGCATCGGCCAAAACGTCGACTCCGCCGACTCGGCCCGCGCAAAAACGTCGACTCCGAGCCACCTTGCGGTGACCCGGAGTCGAGTTCAACGGTCCGAGCTCAGCTCGGGGCGTCAATGTACTTCTGATTACTTCTGGGTGACCTTCTTGGCCGGTGCCTTCTTGGCGGGCGCCTTCTTGGCGGGGGCCTTCTTGGCGGCCGGGGCCTTCTTAGCCGGAGCCTTCTTGGCGACCTCGACCTTCTTGGGCAGCTCGATGCCGACCAGCTTGGCCGCACGCTCACCCACCGCGCGGGTCTGCGAAGCGACCGTGCCCAGTGCCTCCTGGGTCAGCTCGACGGCCTGGTCGACGTAACCCTCGGCACGAGCCGAAGCGTCCTCGAAGGCCGGCTGGCTGCGCAACCGCTCCAGGGCGGCCTCGCCGCGCTGCACCAGCTCGTTGTACCGACCGGTTGCGGCCTCGAGGTAGCCCTCGGCGGCTTTGCGCAGCTCGTCGGTGGTGAAGCGCTCACGCAGCTCGGTGAACTGCTCGGGCAGGTCCTCCTGCAATTTGGTCAGGCGGGCACGGCGCTCCTCGACCCGGCTGCGGGTTTCGGTGCGAGTCTCCTCGGCGCGTTCACGCAGGTTGGAGATCAAGTCGTTGACGGTGGCCAGGGCCAAGTCGGCGGCGCCGAGCGCGGCCAACAACGGGGCCCTCAGGTCCTCAATGTTCGTGTTTTCAGCCATGGTGTTTCCTTTCATGGATTGTTTCGTTATCTGAGTTAGTGCGGTATGCGTAAAAGCTGGGCAAGCATGGCACGCGACTTGACGGGAACCTCCTCATTCGTCGGGTCGGTTGATTGTCGAGTTGGCCTGTCAGAACGCCTAACTGTTACCGGTCGCAGGTGTTGCCGCCGCGCACCAGACCGTCACGTACCCCGTTAACGATGTCGTTGCGTAGTGGGTAACCCAACAGCCGCCGGTCTAGACGTCATCGTCTTTGTCGGATGTGTTCGAACACTCCTCACTAGTGGCTTCGTTCTGCTGAGTAAACGACGCGTAGATGTCCAGCAGAATTTGCTTTTGACGCTCGGTGATGGCCGTGTCGGTGATGATGGCGTCACGCACCTGGCTGGGTTCACTTGGCTCAAGAATCCCGGCGCGCACATACAAGACCTCGGCGGAAACCCGCAGCGCCTTTGCGATCTGGGCCAACACATCGGCGGATGGCTTGCGCAGTCCGCGCTCCACCTGGCTCAGATACGGGTTGCTTACACCGGACCGTTCGGCGAGTTGCCGCATAGAGACCTGGGCTGTCTCGCGTTGGGTCCGAATGAAGCTTCCGATGTCGGAGGCCACATCGGAGGCCCGGGTGGACACCTTAGCGCCCAGCTTCTCCTCCGACGACATCGGTGTACTCCTAAGCGTCATTCTGGCCGTTTACGCCCACCAGCGTACGACCGGGTGCTTGCTATTGCAAGCGTCTTGTTAGCACCCTAGAACAGCAGCTGGGCGACCGCGTAGATGGCCAACCCGGCCAAGGACCCGACAACGGTGCCGTTGATCCGGATGAACTGCAGGTCACGGCCCACGTGTAGTTCGATCCGCCGGCTGGCCTCCTCAGCATCCCAGCGCTCGATCGTCTCGGTAATGATCGCTGTGATCTCCACCCCATACTGCGAAACAAGATGCTGGGCGGCCCGCACCATCCAGCCGTCCACTTTGTCGCGCAGCTCCGCATCGTCGCGCAGTGATTCCCCAATCCTGACCACCGTGTCGGCAATGCGGGTGCGCAAGGCGCTGGACGGATCGTCGACACCCTCGAGCACCAGGCGTTTGAGCGTCGCCCATGCCGTCGCGGCGGCGTTGGCGACCTCGTCACGCGCCATGAGCTGCTCCTTGATCGCATCGGCGCGCGCGATGGTGGCCTGATCGTGTTGCAGGTCGTCGGCGAATTCGAAGAGGAACCGGGTCGCCGAACGGCGCAATTCGTGATTGGGATTGCGCCGCACCTTGTCGGTGAAGTCCATCAACTCCCGGTGTATGCGGTCGCCGACCAAATGGTCGATGAAGCGGGGAGACCAGGTCGGCGAGTCGCGCTCGACCACGCGCTGAATGACCACTCCCGCGTTCAACGACCACTGAAACGCCCGATCGGCCAGCAGCTGGATCAACGCCTCCTGCCGGTTTTCCGCCAGTACGGTTTGTAGCAGTCGCCCCACTGGCGGACCCCACTGCGGCTCAGCAATGCGGCGCACGATCATCCGGTCGATCACCTGCTGGACGTCCTCATCGCGGAGCAGCTCCACCAGCACCCGCAGCACCGTCGCCGTCTCGGCCGCAACGCGCTCGGCGTGGGCGGGATCGGCCAGCCACTTACCCAGCCGGCTGGGCACTTGGGCGTCAAGCAGCTTGGTCTCCACCACCGGCCCGGACAGGAAGTTCTCCCGAACGAACGTGCCCAGCCCCTCGCCAAGCTGATCCTTCTTGCGCTTGATGATGGCGGTGTGCGGGATGGGAATGCCCAACGGATGCTTGAACAGTGCCGTCACGGCGAACCAGTCGGCCAGGGCCCCCACCATCCCGGCCTCCGCGGCCGCGCCGACGTAACCGACCCACGGGGGCGCGGTGCCGTAGGACTGCACCCAGCGGCAGACAAGAAACACGACGCTGGCGCCGAACAGAAAACTCAGCGCGACCAGTTTCATCCGGCGCAGCGCCACCCGCCGCTCTGCGTCTGCTTCCGGGTCGGCCCCGGCAAAGGATTCCGCCAAGGACGGCCGGTGCGCGACGGTCGAGGGCATGCCCACTTCATGCCGCGGCGGTGAGCCCGACGTGTCGACTCTGTGTGCCACCACACCATCATCCGCTATTACTGCGACCGGTTTGGCGACCAGTTAATGTGACTGCACCCTTTCGAGGACCCCGCGCGCGAGCGGCGCATGCGCCATGAGGGTCCTCACAAGCCGTAGTATCAGGGGCGTCTAGTGAATGGGAATCGGCGAAGGTGGCAGAGCATATCCCGGCTGTGACAGGAAAAACGGATGGTCGAAAGCGCCGCTGGCACCAGCACAAGGTGGAGCGGCGCAACGAGCTGGTTGACGGCACGATCGTTGCTATTCGCCGGCACGGCCGCTTCCTCAGCATGGACGAGATAGCAGCGGAGATCGGCGTCTCCAAGACGGTGCTGTACCGCTATTTCGTCGACAAGAACGACCTGACGACCGCGGTAATGATGCGCTTCACGCAAACCACCTTGATTCCCAACATGGCCGCGGCGCTGTCGGCCGATCTAGACGGTTTCGAGCTGACCCGCGAAATCATTCGGGGCTATGTAGAAACGGTGGCGGCCGAACCGGAGCCATACCGGTTCGTGATGGCCAACAGCTCGGCCAGCAAGAGCAAGGTCATTGCCGATTCGGAGCGGATCATCGCCCGCATGCTCGCGGTGATGATGCGCCGCCGCATGCACGAGGCCGGTATGGACACCGGCGGTGTGGAGCCATGGGCGTATCTGATTGTCGGCGGCGTACAACTGGCCACCCACTCCTGGATGTCAGACCCAGGGATGACCAGCGATGAATTGATCGACTATCTGACGATGCTGAGTTGGAGCGCGCTGTGCGGCATCGTCGAGGCGGGCGGGTCGTTGGAGAAATTCCGCGAGCAGCCGCATCCGTCGCCCATCGTGCCGCCCCGGGAACGGGATTAACGGTGGCCCAGCCCAGGCGCGGCGAGGCGAGGCCTTTCCAGCGGCTAGCATGCTAGTGGGCATCCCGGGGGGACCGGCCAGGGTGCGCTGAGCTTAACCCTGTGAAAGAGAAAGGCTCCACACTATGTCCGTGCAGCTCACGCCCCATTTTGGCAATGTACAGCACCACTACGACCTCTCTGACGACTTCTTCCGACTGTTTCTCGACCCCAGTCAGACCTACAGCTGTGCGTATTTCGAACGCGAGGACATGACCCTGGAAGAGGCGCAGCTCGCCAAGGTCGACCTGTCGTTGGGCAAGCTCGGGCTCGAGCCTGGGATGACACTGCTGGACATCGGCTGCGGCTGGGGAGCCACGATGCGGCGCGCGATCGAGAAGTATGACGTCAATGTCGTGGGTCTGACGCTGTCCGAGAACCAGGCGGCCCACGTTCAGCAAATGTTCGACAAGATGGACACCCCGCGAAGCACTCGGGTGCTTTTGGAAGGCTGGGAAAAGTTCGACGAACCCGTCGACCGCATCGTCTCAATCGGCGCCTTCGAGCACTTTGGCCGCCAGCGGTATCCACGATTCTTCAAGATGGCCTACCAGGTGTTGCCCGAGGACGGCGTGATGCTGCTGCACACCATTGCCCGCCCCACCTTCAAAGAGGCCCGGGCCAAGGGCCTGCCGCTGACCCACGAAATCGTGCACTTCACCCAATTCATCCTCGCCGAGATCTTCCCCGGCGGCTGGTTGCCCACGATCCCGACCGTGGAAGAGCACGCCGCGGCGGCCGGCTTCAAGGTGACCCGGATCCAGTCGTTGCAGCAACACTATGCACGGACTCTGCAGTTGTGGGCCGCCGCGCTGGAAGCAAACCGGGAAAAGGCGATCGCTCTCCAATCGGAGAAGGTCTACGACCGCTACATGAAGTACCTCACTGGGTGCGCGAAGCTCTTCCGTCAGGGCTACACCGACATCGATCAGTTCACTTTGGAGAAGTAGCCCAGACGAGAGAGCGACCGCGGGGTCTACTTGGTCAGGGTGAACTGCCCGATGTTGCTGATGCCCTTGCGGAAGAAGTTTTCACATCCGGTCAGGTAGTGCATGTACTTGTCGTAGATCTCTTCGGACTGGATAGCGATGGCCTGCTCACGGGCGGCCTCGAGATTGGCCGCCCAGATGTGCAGCGTCCGCTCGTAATGCTTCTGCAGCAATTGCACTTTTTCGACGCTGAACCCGGCGTTCTGTGCGAATTCGAAAATATCTTCCTGAGCTGGCAACTGTCCGCCCGGAAAAATCTCGCGACCAATGAAGCGCATGAATCGGACATCACTCATCGTCACTTCGATGCCCATCTCGTGCATCTGCCTCTGGGTATACGTAAGAATCGTGTGCAGGAGCATCCGGCCGTCGTCGGGAAGTATGTTGTAGGCGCGCTCGAAGAAGGCGGCATACCGCTCCATCTTGAACGCTTCGAAGGCGCCGATGGTCACGATTCGGTCGACCTTGTCCTCGAACTCTTCCCAACCCTGCAGTCGCACCTCGACGGTGCGCTCGGTCGGGATCTTGGCCATTTTGGCCTTGCTGTACTCAAATTGATTGCGACTCAACGTAATACCGATGACGTTCACGTCGTACTTCTCGACCGCCCGCTGCAGCGCGCCACCCCAGCCGCAGCCGATGTCGAGCAAAGTCATACCGGGTTCAAGGTTCAGCTTGCCCAGCGCCAGGTCGAACTTGGCATTTGACGCCTCTTCAAGCGTCATGTCATCGCGCTCGAAGTAGGCGCAGGTGTACGCCATCGTCGGGTCGAGAAATAACGCGAAGAACTCGTCCGAAACGTCGTAGATTGATTGCGACTCTTCGTAAAAAGGCCTCAGCTGAGTCATACCGGATAGCTACCTCTCATCTATTGATCGCGGAAATAGTACCCGATGTTCAGGTCCTATACGATCACGTCATTGCTGCTGTCAACGTGTGTTCTCTAAACACTACGCATGTGCGGTTGCCGAGACTTCAGTATGTATAGAAGCCCTGACCCGACTTCTTACCCAATAGCCCCGCCTCCACCATCCGCAACAACAACGGCGGTGGCCCATAGTGTGGTTCCTTGAATTCTTCGAACATCTTGTCCGCGATGAGCTTGAGGGTGTCCAGGCCAACAAGATCGGAGAGCCGCAGCGGCCCCATGGGATGGGACAAACCGGCAACAACGGCCTTGTCGACATCTTCGACCGTGGCAAACCCGGCCTCAACCATCCGGATCGCGGACAGTAGATAGGGCACCAGCAGCGCGTTGACCACGAAACCGGACCGGTCCGAACAGCGCACGACCTGCTTTCCCAAGACCGCGCTGGCAAACTCCTCGGTACGGGTGGCAGCGGCTTCGTCAGTGACCAGCGTGCTGACCAACTCGACCAGCGGCAGCACCGGCACCGGGTTGAAGAAGTGCAGACCCAGCACTCGCTGCGGATTCTTGGTAGCCGCGGCGATCTTCATGATCGGGATGCTCGAGGTATTCGACGCCAACACCGCCGCAGGATCCGCAATGACCCCGTCCAGCTCCGCGAACACCTTGGTCTTAACGGCCTCGTCCTCGACGATCGCCTCGATCACCAACTGCCGGTCGGCCATGTCCTTCAGGTCGGTGGTGAAGGTCAATTTACCGAGGGCACGGTCGCGCTCACGTTCGGTCACCTTGCCCGCACTGACCCCACGCTCGAGCGATTTCACGATGCGGTTGCGTCCCGCGGTGATCAGCGCCTCGGTCGTCTCGAACACCGTCACATCAACGCCCGCACGCACGGAGACCTCGGCGATGCCGGCTCCCATTTGTCCGGCGCCGACAACCCCTACCCGCTGGATTGCTGCGTCGCTCACTGTCTGTTCTCTCTCTCGCGGATCGTATTGAGATGCATTGCAATAGGCCCCGCCCAGGTTGGCTGGGCGGGGCCTACGCTGTCAACTTCTCTCGCGAGCAGACGCAGACTCGCATCAACTGGGCTGCAGAAGTGCGATTCTGCGTCTGCTCGGCGAGCGGTCAGCTCAGTGGAACTGGCCCTCTTCGGTCGAGCCGGCCAACGCCGTGGTCGACGAACTCGGGTCCACCGTGGTGGCGATGCGGTCGAAGTAACCCGCACCGACCTCACGCTGGTGCTTGGTCGCGGTGTAACCACGCTCCTCGGCGGCGAACTCGCGCTCCTGCAATTCGACATACGCGCTCATCTGGTTGCGCGCGTAGCCGTAGGCGAGATCGAACATCGAGTAATTCAGCGCGTGGAAGCCGGCCAGCGTGATGAACTGGAACTTGAAGCCCATCGCACCCAGCTCCCTCTGGAACTTCGCGATGGTGGCGTCATCGAGGTGCTTCTTCCAGTTGAACGACGGCGAACAGTTGTAGGCGAGCATCTGGTCGGGGAACTCGGCCTTGACGCCCTCGGCGAACTGCTTGGCCAACGCGAGGTCAGGCGTACCGGTCTCCATCCAGATGAGGTCGGCGAACGGCGCGTAGGCCTTGGCCCGGGCAATGCAGGGCTCCAGGCCGTTCTTAATCCGGTAGAAGCCCTCCTTGGTCCGCTCGCCGGTGATAAACGGCCGGTCGCGCTCGTCGACGTCGGAGGTGATCAGCGTGGCCGCCTCGGCGTCGGTGCGCGCGATGACCACGGTAGGCACATCGGCGACGTCGGCCGCCAACCGCGCCGAGGTCAGCGTGCGGATGTGCTGCTGGGTCGGGATTAGCACCTTGCCACCCAGGTGGCCGCACTTCTTCTCCGACGCCAGCTGGTCCTCCCAGTGTGAGCCGGCGACGCCGGCGGCAATCATGGCCTTCTGCAGCTCGTAGACGTTGAGCGCGCCACCGAAGCCGGCCTCGCCGTCGGCGACGATCGGCACCAACCAGTTGTCCACCGAGCGGTCGTTCTCGACCTTGGCGATCTCATCGGCACGCAGCAGCGCGTTGTTGATGCGGCGCACGACCTGCGGCACCGAGTTCGCCGGGTAGAGGCTCTGGTCCGGGTAGGTGTGACCGGACAGGTTCGCGTCACCGGCGACCTGCCAACCCGACAAGTAGATGGCCTTCAGGCCGGCGCGCACCTGCTGGACAGCCATGTTGCCGGTCAGCGCGCCCAGCGCGTTGACGAAGTCCATCTCATGCAGCTGCTCCCACAGCACCTCGGCGCCGCGGCGGGCCAGGGTGTGCTCTTCGACGACATGGCCCTGGAGGGCAACGACGTCCTGGGGGGTGTAGGTGCGGGTAACGCCCTTCCACCGCGGGTTGTGGTCCCAATCGTGCTTTATCTGCTCAGCGCTTTTCGGGGTGCCAACGACAGACATTGGACTGCTCCTTAACTGTCACTACATTGCTGAATATTGCTGAATTCGCTGAGACCACACCGCTGTCCAAGCGGCCGAGCGGGCTCAACTTCACTCGTGTGCTAACACGACCATGACATAGCCGATTCCCGCCGGTCCACCCATTTCACTTGCAAATTTCGGCTATGACTTCCAGCCAATTTGCAAAGTTTGCGAAGATACCAATCTACTGAACCGTTTCAGAATCTACCCGCCAGTAACTAAAATCCGCAGGTCAGCGGTGATTTACCGGGACGCTTGTCCGGTTAAAGGGCGAAGAGCGCGGCGACGGCTTTGGTCTCGTCGCCGACCGCATATGTGAGCGTTGTAACAGTACGGTCGGCAAGCCCCGGACCGAACTTGTCGGTGGAGCCGGCCGGGTGAACGTGGGAGATGATCTCGAGCTTGTCGCCCAGCGCGACCGGCGCCTCGTGCTCGATGGTCGCCCGCAGCGGAGCCTGCAGCAGTTCGGCGTGACAGGCCAGGTAGTCCTCGATCACGCTCCAGTACACCGAGTTGTTCATGTGGTCGAACAAGTCGATATCGGTGACCCGTACCGGGAACTCATGTATTTCGGTCGCATCATCACGGTTACCCGGCTTCAGGTAACCCTTCCAGCGCAGCCGATCCACGCTGGTGGTCTTGTGCAGAGCGGCCAGGAAGTCGTCGGCGATGCGGGCGGGCATCTCGGTTTCCTTATTGACGTGGATCCAGAATGCCTCCGACTCGATGAGCCCACCTTTGCGGGCGTCTATGCGAACGCGCATCTCACACCAGCGGTTGGAGCTGCCCGAACACCACCGCCGACACCGCAGCATGTCCTGGAACTCGATCGGGCGGATCAGGTCGACCATGGTGCGGCGGACTATCCACAGTGGATGGGTTTCTTCGAAGCCCATTTCACGCAACTGGTCCTGGCCGATGTCCTGTATGTGGCGGCAAGCCGCATCCAACCGGAGCCGTCCCGTGCGGTCGATGTCGCCGACCCGCAGCGGCCACTCACGATCGAACACCGAGGGATGGCCGTCTGGCACCGGCATCAGATTCTTATCCAGGCTCACGGCCTATTCCCCGTCTCATTCTCGTGAACCCCAGGTCTGCCCTGAGAGCCTAGCTGCGAATAATGCCAACGACACCTGGAAAACACCAATCGGGTGCCCATCTCAACGGTCATGCAAACTATGCGAATCATGTCTTCACAGGCCCGCGTACGCTCAGGTGAGTGAGCAAGACGTTCGTCGGTTCGCGCGTCCGCCAGCTACGTAGCGAGCGCGGTTTCAGCCAGGCCGGACTGGCTCAAATGCTGGACATTTCGCCGAGCTACCTCAACCAGATCGAGCACGACGTCCGCCCGCTGACCGTGGCCGTGCTGTTGCGCATCACCGAGATGTTTGGCGTGGACGCGACCTTCTTCGCCCCCCAGGACGACACGCGGCTGGTCGCCGAGCTGCGCGAGGTGACCATGGATCGCGACCTAGACATTGATGTCGACGCGCCCGAAGTCGCCGAAATGGTTGCCGCCCATCCCGTGCTGGCCCGGGCCATGGTTAATCTGCACCGGCGATACCGGATCACCACCGCCCAGCTGGCGGCGGCCACCGAAGAGCGCTACTCCGACGGTAGCGGCACCGGGTCGATCTCCATGCCGCATGAAGAGGTCCGCGACTACTTCTACCAACGCCAGAACTATCTGCATGAGCTGGACGCCGCCGCCGAAGACCTGACCATCCAGATGCGAATGCACCATGGCGACCTGGGCAGCGAGCTGACCCGCCGACTCACCGAGGTGCACGGAGTGCGGATCACCAAACGGATCGACCTCGGCGATACCGTGCTACACCGCTACGACCCAAAGGCCAAGACACTGGAAATCAGCAATCACCTCGCCTCGGGTCAGCAGGTCTTCAAGATGGCCGCCGAACTGGCCTATCTCGAGTTCGGCGAGCTGATCGACGCCATGGTCACCGACGGCAAGTTCACCAGTGCGGAATCGCGCACGCTGGCCCGCCTCGGGCTGGCCAACTACTTCGCCGCGGCAGCGGTGTTGCCCTACCGCCAGTTCCACGATGTCGCAGAGAATTTCCGCTACGACGTCGAGCGTCTTTCGGCGTTCTACTCGGTGAGCTACGAGACCATCGCGCACCGGCTCTCCACGCTGCAGCGCCCCTCGATGCGCGGGGTGCCGTTCTCGTTCATCCGGGTCGACCGGGCGGGCAATATGTCAAAGCGACAGTCGGCCACCGGTTTTCACTTCTCCTCCAGCGGAGGAACCTGCCCATTGTGGAACGTGTACGAGACATTTGCCAATCCAGGCAAAATCCTGGTGCAGATAGCCCAGATGCCCGACGGCCGCAACTATATGTGGGTGGCCCGTACCGTGGAGCGACGCGCGGCCCGGTATGGTCAGCCCGGTAAGACCTTCGCGATCGGGCTGGGCTGCGAGCTTCGCCACGCGCACCGGCTCGTCTACTCGGAAGGACTCGATTTGTCCGGCGACCCGAACGTTGCAGCCACACCGATCGGCGCCGGTTGTCGAGTCTGCGAACGCGACAATTGCCCGCAACGAGCATTCCCCGCTCTCGGGCGCGCGCTCGATCTCGACGAACATCGCAGCACCGTGTCCCCCTACCTAGTGAAACAACCATGAGCGGCGAGGCGGACGGCCAGCTCGCCCGGATTCCGTCGGGCCGGCTACGCCAGCTGGGACCGATCAACTGGGTGCTCGCGAAGCTGGGCGCCCGCGCGGTGCGGGCGCCGGAGATGCATCTGTTCACCACCCTGGGCTATCGCCAGTCGCTGTTCTGGGCCTGGCTGATCTATGGCGGCCGGCTGCTGCAGGGGCGGCTACCCCGGATCGATACCGAGTTGGTGATCCTGCGCGTCGCGCATCTGCGCTCGTGTGAGTACGAGCTGCAACACCATCGCCGGATGGCGCGCGCCGCCGGGCTGGATGCCCAAACGCAGGCGACGATCTTCGCCTGGCCGGAGGTTCCCCAGGGGGACGGGCCGCGAAAGGTATTGAGTGCCCGGCAACAGGCGCTGTTGACGGCGACCGACGAGTTGATCACCGACCGTTCGATCAGCGCGGAAACCTGGGAGCAGCTGGCAGCTCACCTCAATCGACAACGGTTGATCGAATTCTGCATGCTGGCAACGCAATACGACGGGCTGGCCGCTACGATCAGCGCACTCGACATCCCGTTGGACAACCCGCGATAGCCGGCCACAACATCGTCAGAAATATAGGTCGGCCAGGACCGCCAACGTCATCACCACGGGCAGAATCGGCAGGCCAAAGGCAAACGCAGACCACGCCGACTTGCCGCGCCAGCGCATCGCCATACCCACCACCGCTGCGCCAATCGCCAGCACGACGGACAGCAGCAGCACCGCCAGGCTCCAATTGCTCACCGTCGTGACGTCGTCACCGATCGAAATCGCCACCAGCCATAGGACGTAGCCGGCAGCCACGCCGCCAGCGGCAGCTAGCACGGTCTCGGCGCGGAGCATCTAGGCGCTCAGAAGTTGATCATGTGGCCGGTCAGGCCGTGGAAACACTCCTGCAGTGCCTCTGACATGGTCGGGTGCGTGTGCACGTTGCGGGCCAGCTCGTTGGCCGTGAGGTCCCACTTCTGCGCCAGGGTCAACTCCGGCAACAGCTCGGACACATCGTGACCAACCAGATGCCCACCCAGCAGCTCGCCGTGTTTGGCGTCGGCCACCAGTTTGGCGAAACCGCTGGGGTCGCCCAGACCGTGCGCCTTGCCGTTGGCGGTAAACGGGAATTTGGCGACCACGACGTCATAGCCTTCGTCGCGGGCCTGCTGCTCGGTCAGCCCGAAGCTGGCCACCTGCGGCTGGCAGAACGTGGCACGCGGCAACATGCGGTAGTCGCCGAGGGCCAAAGTCTCTGCGCCGGCGATGGTTTCGGCCGCCACAACTCCCATGGCCTCTGCGACGTGGGCCAACATCAGCTGCCCGGTGACATCGCCAATGGCGTAGATGTGCGGAACACTGGTCTGCATATAGTCACCGATGCCGATGGCTTTGCGGTCGGTGAGCGCAACGCCGGCCTTGTCCAGTCCGTAACCCTCGACGTTGGGCGCAAAACCGATGGCCTGCAACACCCTCTCGGTCTTGATCTCGTCGGACTTTCCGTCCTTGCTCACCACCACCGTCACCTCAGAGCCGTTGTCGGAGATGGACTCCACCTTGGTGCCGGTGAGGATCTTGACGCCCAACTTCTTGAACTGCCGCTCGATCTCCTTGGACACTTCGGCGTCCTCGTTGGGCAGGGCACGCGGCAGGAATTCCACAATGGTGACGTCGACACCGTAGTTCTTCAGCACATAGCCGAACTCCATACCGATGGCACCGGCTCCGGCGATAACGATCGACTTCGGCAACTCCCGCGACAGGATCTGTTCCTCGTAGGTGACCACGTTGGCCGATAGCGATGTGCCCGGGACCAGCCGGGTGCTGCTGCCGGTAGCGATGATGGCGTTGTCGAACGTCACCGTTTCGGTGCCGCCGTCATTCAGGTCGACTGCCAGCGTGTGGGCGTCGGTAAATTTGCCGTACCCGTGGATCTCGGTGATCTTGTTCTTCTTCATCAAGAAGTGCACGCCGGCGACGCGGCCATCGGCCACCTTGCGACTGCGGTCGAAGGCGACTCCATAGTCGAAGGTGGCCTCACCGCTGATACCAAATGTCTTAGCGTCCTTGGTGAAGATGTGGGCCAGTTCGGCGTTGCGCAGCAATGCCTTGGACGGGATGCACCCGACGTTGAGGCAGACCCCACCCCAGTACTTCGGCTCGACGATTGCGGTGTTCAGTCCGAGCTGCGCGGAACGAATAGCGGCCACGTATCCCCCGGGACCGGCTCCGAGGACGACGACGTCATAGTGAGTCACGGCACCTACCCTAGTGGTCAGGCGCCCGGAGGGCGTGGGCCTACCCCGGGCCACTAACCAACAGCGGGCACCTCAATAGGGGATGACGCCGATCAGACAGCGGCTGGCGTGCTCACAGAAGTAGGAGCCGTAGAGTGGCGCCGCCGCCGCGACAGAGGCGAACGGCGAGGACATCACGGCCAGCGACAAGGCCGTGACCATTGGCCTCCCCTGCACCATTGACAGCATCAGGCCGCCCACGGTGCACACCACCACATAGACCAACACCACAAACACCGAAGGTGTCTTATCGATGGTGTGGAACCACCAGTAGAACAAGCTGAGCCCGACCTCGGCGGCGGCGAACCAAACGCCGAGAACTACCAGCAGGAGCTTCCACCACTTGAGGTAGACATAACGCCCGGGCACGGTGACCGACTGCACGTGGGTGGCCGCCGCGTCGGACCCCGGATCCTGGTCGGCAGCGGTGTCGGTCAGTGCCTCGGGTTCGGCCGCCGGCTTCTTCGAATCCGTCGCTACCCCCGCCAACGACACGACCGGTCTTGAGTCGGTGTCGAAGTCGGGCACGAAGGGCACCGACTGCACCCCGGTGTCGAAGTCCGGGACGAACGGCTCGGTGCCCGGGCTCGATTCGTCGCGATCTTGGTCAAGGTCTTTGTCAGCCACTGGAAGCCACCTGGATCGCCACCAGCAGACCGAACCAACCCGGGGCCAACGCGAGGATGAACGCACCCAACAACGTCACCCACCGCCGCCCCGAGAAGAGAATTACCAGCATCCCGAGCACGCTGGGAACCCCCACCACCAAAGCGATGACGACATCCGGCCGGATCCTGCTATGGACCAGCACCGTGGACGCCAGCCCGGCCAGCATCCCGACAGCACAACCGACCAGCATGGCGCTGGTCAGCAGCCACGCACGCGGAAGGGGGATCACGTTTTACGACCTTACTGCGGTTACCGGCGGGTGGCCCGGCACGCTCCCGGCGCGTTGTCGGCGACGACCTCACCTCGTATCGGCGGGCGTGCTCCACGCTCATAGGCGGCGCCGGTGATCACCGGTACCGCTTCCAGCAGCGCTTTCTCTTCGTCGGTGAAGACCCGGCCGCGACTGAGGAAGCGCAGACCCTCGGGCGCTTCCAGGCTGAACCCGCTGCCGCGCCCAGGCACGACATCGATCACCAATTGGGTGTGCTTGTCACCCAGGTAGTGGGCCTGATACTGCGGGCCCGAGATCCATACCGGCACGCCGTCTGCGCCGATGTCCAGCACGCCCAGCAAGACGTCGCGATCGCCGACCAGAAAGTCCCCGCGTGGATAGCACATCGGCGACGACCCGTCGCAGCATCCACCGGACTGGTGGAACATCACCGGCCCATGGCGGCCCTGCAGTCGGCCAAGCAGTTCGGCGGCGGCGGCGGTGATCACCACCCCGGGTGGGGCGGTGCGCGACGCGCCCATCAGAACAGCCCGAGCGCCTTGTCGGAGTAGGACACCAGGAGGTTCTTGGTCTGCTGGTAGTGCTCGAGGGCCATCTGGTGACCTTCCCTGCCAAAACCGGACTGCTTGTATCCGCCGAACGCCGCGTGCGGCGGATACACGTGATAACAGTTCACCCACACCCGCCCGGCCTTGATGTCGCGCCCGGCGCGGTGGGCGGTGTTGCCGTCGCGACTCCACACGCCCGCGCCCAAACCGTAGAGGGTGTCGTTGGCGATGCCCATCGCGTCCTGGTAGTCGGCGAACGGCGTGACTGCGACGACGGGCCCGAAAATCTCCTCTTGGAAAATCCGCATTGTGTTGGTCCCGCTGAAGATGGTCGGCTGGATGTAGTAGCCACCGGATAGATCCCCGCCCAGTTCGGCACGCTCACCGCCGGTGATGAGTTTGGCGCCTTCCTCCTTGCCGATCTCGATGTAGGACAGCACCTTTTCGAGCTGGTCGTTGGAGGCCTGGGAGCCCAGCATCGTCTCGGTGTCCAGCGGATCACCCTGCCGAACCGCTTTGGTTCGGATCGCCGCCAGTTCGAGAAACTCGTCGTGAATGTCGGCTTGGATCAGACTGCGCGACGGGCAGGTGCACACCTCGCCCTGGTTGAGGGCGAACATGGTGAATCCCTCCAGGGCCTTGTCCTGGAAATCGTCGTTGGCCGCCATCACGTCGGAGAAGAAGATGTTGGGGCTCTTGCCGCCGAGCTCCAGGGTGACCGGGATCAAGTTCTGTGAGGCGTACTGCATGATCAGTCGCCCGGTGGTGGTTTCCCCGGTGAACGCGACCTTGGCAATTCGGTTGCTCGACGCCAGCGGTTTGCCGGCCTCGGCGCCGAACCCATTGACGACGTTGACCACGCCGGGCGGCAGCAGATCACCGATCAGCGACATCAGGTACAGCACCGATGCCGGGGTCTGCTCCGCAGGTTTGAGCACCACCGTATTACCGGCCGCCAACGCCGGCGCCAATTTCCAGGCGCCCATCAGGATCGGGAAGTTCCACGGGATAATCTGCCCGACCACCCCGAGCGGCTCATGGAAGTGGTAGGCGACCGTCTCTTCGTCGATCTGCGACAGCGACCCCTCCTGAGCCCGAATCGCGGCGGCGAAGTACCGGAAGTGGTCCGCCGCCAGCGGGATGTCGGCGGCGACGGCCTCTCGGATCGGTTTTCCGTTGTCCCAGACTTCGGCAACGGCCAGCGCGGCTCTGTTCTCGTCGATACGGTCGGCGATCTTGTTCAGGATCGCGGCGCGCTCGGCGGGCGCCGTCTTGCCCCACCCGGGGGCCGCAGCGTGGGCTGCGTCCAGGGCCTTCTCGATGTCGGCTTCGTCAGAGCGCGGTATCTCGCAGAACGGTTGGCCGGTCACCGGGGTCAGGTTTTCGAAGTAGCGGCCTTGGGCCGGCGCGACCCACTCACCACCGATGAAGTTTCCGTAGCGGGATTCGAACGACATCAGTGCCCCGGCGGAACCCGGACGTGACAAGACAGGCATCTTCGGCTCCTAGATAGATCACGTAATACAGCTCACACTACCGCTGGGGCCACAATGGTTTCTCATGGCTTCTGCGACTTCTGCGTCTTCTGCGTCTTCTGCGTCTTCTGCGTCTTCTGCGACATCTGCGTCTTCTGCGTCTTCTGCGACTTCTGCGTCTTCTGCGACATCTGCGACATCTGCAGCCGTCCCCGACAATAGCGACCCGTACTTGTGGCTCGAGAATGTCACCGGCGAGGAGGCGCTGAATTGGGTCCGTGCACGAAACGAACTGACCACCGCCGAGTTCTGCGGTGGTCAGTTCGAAGCGGAGTTCGAACGGATGCGTACCGAGGCGCTAGAGGTACTCGATACCGACACCCGAATTCCGTATGTGGTGCGGCGCGGAGAGTACCTGTACAACTTCTGGCGTGACGCCGCCAACCCCCGCGGGCTGTGGCGGCGCACCAGACTGGAGAGCTACCGTACCGACTCCCCCGAATGGGACGTGCTGATCGACGTCGATGAGCTGGGGCGTGCTGACGACGAAAAATGGGTGTGGGCCGGCGCCCGTGTCATCGAACCCGATTACAGTCGCGCCCTGATCGCGCTGTCCCGCGGCGGCTCCGACGCTTGCATCATACGTGAATTCGACATGTTGACACGCGAATTCGTTATCGACGGGTTCGAGCTTGCCGAAGCCAAGTCCCGGGTGACTTGGGAAGACCCGGATACCGTGTTGGTGAGCACGGACTTCGGTGCCGATTCGCTCACCGAATCCGGCTACCCACGTGTGGTCAAGCGGTGGCGCCGGGGAACCCCGCTGGACGACGCCGACACCGTCTTCGAGGGCACCCGCAGCGACGTGAGCGTCGCCGCGTCGGTGGATCGGACGCCCGGTTACCAGCGCACCATGATTTCCCGCGCAACCGACTTCTGGAACGACGAGGTGTACGAACTACGGGGCACGGAGCTAATCCGGATTGACGCACCGACCGATGCCGGCGTGTCGGTGCACCGCGATTGGTTGTTGATCGAGCTACGCACCGACTGGGCATTGGGCACCACCACCTACACCGCGGGGTCCCTGCTGGTCACTGACTACAACGAATTCCTGGCCGGCACTGCGCAATTGCTCGTGGTTTTCGAACCCGATGAACACACCGCGCTCAACCACTACGCCTGGACTCAAGGTCGCTTGCTGATCGTCACGTTGGCCGACGTCGCCAGCCGCGTCGAAATTGTCACCCCAGGCAGCTGGCGGCGTGAACCGCTCTCCGGCATCCCTGCCGCGACCAACACCGTGATCGTTGCCGCCGACGACAAGAGTGACGAATTCTTCCTCGATTCAAGCGGTTTCGACACCCCATCACGGCTAATGCGCGGCACCGGCATTGGAGAACTCGAGCAGATCAAGTCGGCACCGTCCTTTTTTGATGACGAAAACATCACGGTTACACAGCATTTCGCAGCATCCGCGGACGGCACATCGATTCCGTACTTTGTGGTCGGCCACGCCGACGCGCAGGGTCCCGGCCCCACCCTGCTGTACGGCTACGGTGGATTTGAGACATCGAATACCCCTGGTTACAGTGGCGTGCTCGGTCGACTATGGCTGGCCCGCGGCGGAACCTACGCATTGGCCAATATCCGCGGCGGGGGCGAGTACGGACCCGGCTGGCACACCCAGGCCATGCGTGCGGGCCGGCACAAAGTGGCTGAGGATTTCGTCGCGGTGGCCGACGACTTGGTAAACCGCGGCATCACCACAGTGGCCCAGTTGGGCGCGCAGGGCGGCAGCAACGGTGGGTTGCTGATGGGGATCATGCTGACCAAATTCCCGGAGAAATTCGGCGCCCTGGTCTGCAGCGTGCCGCTACTGGACATGAAGCGCTACCACCTGCTGCTGGCCGGGGCGTCCTGGATGGCCGAATACGGCGATCCCGAGAACCCGGAGGACTGGCAGTTCATCGCCGAATACTCGCCCTACCAAAATATTTCGGCCGACCGAAAGTATCCGCCGATCCTGATGACCACGTCGACTCGCGACGATCGCGTGCACCCGGGTCATGCCCGCAAGATGACCGCCGCCCTACAAGCGCTCGACCATGAGGTCTGGTACTACGAAAACATCGAGGGTGGACACGGCGGCGCTGCCGACAACGAGCAGCTGGCCTTCAAGGCGGCCCTGAGCTACTCGTTCCTGCACCGGAAGCTGGGCGCCCGGCAATAGCCGATGCCCCGTCGCGGGTGGCGCTTGACACCGTAGTCCGCCACCCGCTTCGCTTCGGCTATGCCGACACCCAAATTCGAGACGCTGCTCTATTCGACGGCCGGCCCGGTCGCCACGGTCACGTTGAATCGCCCCGAACACCTCAACACGATCGTTCCGCCCATGCCCGACGAGATCGAGGCCGCCATCGGCCTGGCCGAGCGCGACCAGAACATCAAAGTCATCGTGCTGCGCGGCGCCGGCCGCGCCTTCTGCGGCGGTTACGACTTCGGCGGCGGCTTCCAACACTGGGGCGAAGGCATGATGACCAACGGGCAGTGGGATCCGGGGAAAGACTTCGCGATGGTCAGCACCCGCGAGACTGGACCGACCCAGAAATTCATGGCGATCTGGCGGGCGTCCAAGCCGGTGATCGCCCAGGTGCACGGCTGGTGCGTCGGCGGAGCCAGCGACTACGCGCTGTGCGCGGATATCGTGATCGCCAGCGACGACGCCGTGATCGGAACCCCGTACAGCCGGATGTGGGGGGCGTATCTGACCGGGATGTGGCTATACCGGCTAAGCCTGGCCAAGGTCAAATGGCACTCACTGACGGGCCGGCCACTCACCGGCGTCCAGGCCGCCGAGGTCGAGCTGATCAACGAGGCGGTGCCGTTCGAGAGGCTCGAGGCGCGGGTGGCCGAGATCGCCGCCGAGCTGGCACAGATCCCGTTGTCGCAACTGCGGGCGCAGAAGCTCATCGTCAACCAGGCCTACGAGAACATGGGCCTGGCATCCACCCAGACACTGGGCGGCATTCTCGATGGCCTGATGCGCAACACCCCCGACGCGCTGGACTTCATCAACACCGCCGAGACGCAGGGGGTGCGGGCCGCCGTCGAGCGCCGCGACGGCCCATTCGGCGACTACAGCCAGGCCCCCCCAGAGCTGAGACCCGATCCCACACACGTGATTGTCCCTGATAGCGATGGATAGTGAGATGGACTATGGACCTGCTCATCGGCTCCACGCCGACGCTGTGAAAGTGCTACGGTAGCGACTATGTCTCGGCTGAGTTCCGGCCTGCGTGCAGGCGCCGTTTTTTTCGCTCTTCTGATAAGTCTGAGCCTCGCCGCTGCGACCTTCCCGAAGACCGCGGTAGCCGACTCCACCGAAGACTTTCCGATTCCGCGCCGGATCATCGCCACCACCTGCGATGCGGAACAAATACTGGCGGCCACCAGGGATACCAGCCCGGTGTACTACGAGCGATACATGATCGACTACAACAACCACCAGCAGTATCAGCAGGCCACCCAGGACAAGGCACATTGGTTCTTCTCGCTGTCGCCGGCGGACCGCAGGGAATATTCCGAACACTTCTACGACGGGATCGACCCGCTGTGGTGGGGCTGGCGCAACCACATGAAGATCTTCTTCAACAACAAAGGCGTTGTGGCCAAGTCCACCGAGGTGTGCAACGGATATCCGGCCGGCGACATGTCGGTGTGGAACTGGGGCTAGCAGCGCGGATTGGCCCAGAGCGGCCCTAGCGCATTGATATCCGTGCGACGTGGACGACAGTGGGCGCGTTCGGCTCTGCGGCGAGTCGAGCCAAGTCCCGGTATCTGAAATCGGCGGCCAGGCGTGCGTTTTCGCGGAGCCGCCGCACCCAAGGACCCCACCTCGGTGGTGTGGATGAGGGGGTGGACTCGACTCGGAAGCGACCGAAGGGCGATTCTGATACCGGTGGAGTCGCTAAGGCGAGGTATGTGCTGGGCCATTGCGCGGACGAACTGAACCGACTGACCGTGCACGGCGCCTGATCGAGCCCGGCTGGCTCGCCATCACGGCGCCGGAGCTCGCGAACCGTCAGTAGTGCGGCGTGCTCGCGGGGAACCGATCGGTGATCGCACCGTCCGCCGCGTCACCCGAGGCACCGTTTGGGGGCAGCAGCAACGCACGAACCAGCGGACGCGGACCGTAGGGCCGAAGCAGCTGACTGGCAGGCCGCGTGCGCACTTGTTGCGGCCACCAGAACCAACGACCCATCAGCGCCGCGATAGAGGGGGTCATGAAGGAGCGCACGACCAACGTGTCGAACAACAGCCCTAGCCCGATGGTGGTGCCAACCTGCCCGATCACCCTCAAGTCGCTGAATACGAACGAGGCCATGGTGGCGGCGAACACCAACCCCGCAGAGGTCACCACCCCACCGGTGCCGGCCATGGCGCGGATGATGCCGGTCTTCAATCCGGCGCCAATCTCTTCCTTGAAGCGGGAGACCAACAACAAGTTGTAGTCCGATCCCACCGCCAACAGCAGAATCACCGACATCGCCAGCACCATCCAGTGCAGCTCGATGCCAAGAATGTCCTGCCAGACCAGCACGGAAAGCCCAAAAGAGGCGCCTAGCGAAAGCAATACGGTGCCCACAATCACCATCGCGGCGACCAGACTTCGAGTGATGATCAGCATGATGATCAGGATCAAACTGGCCGCGGCGATACCTGCGATCATCAGGTCCCACTTCGACCCGTCGCGCATGTCCTTGTAGACCGAGGCGGTGCCGGCCAGATAGATCTTGGCGCCCTCCAACGGGGTTCCCTTGATGGCTTCCTTCGCCTCTTTCATGATCGGCTCAACATGCGCGATGCCTTCGGGGGTCGCCGGATCACCGTCGTGGGAAATAATGAAGCGGACCGCGTGCCCGTCCGGTGACAGGAACATCTTTAGACCGCGCTTGAAATCGGGATTGTCGAAGACTTCCGGCGGTATGTAGAACGAGTCGTCATTCCTGGCAGCGTCAAAAGCCTTCCCCATTGCGGTCGAGTTTTCGCTCATCTCGTCCATCTGGTCATACAGCGACGACATCGAACTGTGCATGGTCAGCACCATCGTTTTCATCGTCTTCATGGTCGCGATCTGCACGGGCAGCTGGGCGAGCATCTGCGGCATCAAGATGTCCAGCTGATCCATCTGGTAAGAGAGCGCCGTCAGCTTCTCGGTGAGCTGATCCAAACCGTCCAGTGCATCGAATATCGACCTGAATGACCAGCAGATGGGGATATCGTAGCAATGCTTTTCCCAGTAGAAATAGCTGCGAATGGGGCGCCAGAAATCATCGAAATCGGCGATATGGTCCCGCAATTCATCGGTAATGTCCACCATATCGTGGGTCAATCCGTCGATGCGGTGCGTGGTGGCAACCATCTGGCTCATGATGTCGTACATGCGCCCCAGGGTGTCGATCGTTTCCTGCATCGCAGCGGCCTGGGTCAACATGTCGGCCATCCGCTGTTTCATGTACTGCATGTTCTCGACCTGCACCGTGTTTTGCATGCTCATCTGAAATGGAATCGACGTGTGCTCGATCGGCTTGCCGAGTGGCCGTGTTATCGCCTGCACCCGCGCAATACCGGGCAGATGAAACACTCCTTTAGCGATACGGTCGATCACCAGCATGTCCGCCGGATTACGCATGTCGTGGTCGGTCTCGACCATTAACAATTCCGGATTCATTCTGGCCTGTGAAAAATGGCGGTCCGCTGCCGCATAGCCTACGTTGGCCGGCGTCGAGGGCGGCAGATACTTCTTGCTGTCGTAGCTCGTCCGGTATCCCGGCAGGGCAAGCAGCCCAATGAGAGCGATCGCGACCGACACCGCCAAAATGGGTCCAGGCCAGCGGACGATTGCGGTGCCCACCCGACGCCAGCCACGTGTCCGCATCTTCCGCTTCGGGTCGAACAGCTTGAAGAAGCTACCGACCACCAGGACAGCCGGTCCCAGCGTCAGCGCGGCCATCACCGCGATCAGCATTCCGACTGCGCACGGAGCGCCCAGGGTTTGGAAATACGGGAGCTGGGTGAAGCTCAGGCAGTACATGGCGCCCGCGATGGTGAGACCAGAGCCCAAGACGACGTGGGCGGTCCCGTGAAACATTGTGTAGTAGGCCGTTTCTCGGTCTTCACCTTGGCCGCGCGCCTCTTGGTATCGGCCAAGGACAAAGATCGCATAGTCCGTTCCGGCGGCTATGGCCAGCAGGACCAGCAGATTAACCGCAAATGTGGACAGCCCAATGATGTTGTTGTGAGCCAGGAACGAAACGACACCCCGCGCCGCCATCAACTCCACCCCGACCGTCATCAGAACTAAGAGCACCGTGACGACGGAGCGATAGACAAACAGCAGCATTACGAAGATCACCAGAATGGTGACCGCGGTTACCCGCTGAATACTCTTGTCGCCGGCCGAGGACTGATCGGAAGTGAGCGCGGCCGCGCCGGTGACGTACGCGTGGACCCCCGGCGGCGCCGGTGTCTCGCCGACGATCCTGCGCACCGACTCGACTGACTCGTTGGCCAGGGTCTCGCCCTGATTTCCGGACAGATAGATCTGAACATAAGCGGCCTTGCCGTCCGGGCTTTGGGAGCCGGCCGCCGTGAGCGGATCACCCCAGAAGTCCTGGATGTGCTGCACATGCTTCTTGTCCGCAGCAAGCTTGCGGATGAGCTCGTCGTAGTAGTGATGAGCATCGTCCCCAAGCGGCCGATCGCCTTCCAGCACGATCATGATCGAACTGTCGGTATCGAACTCGTTGAAGACCTTGCCAACGCGCTTCATCGCCATCATCGACTCAGCGTTGGTCGGGCTCAACGACACCGTGTGCTGCTTGCCGACCTCTTCCAGCGATGGGACGAACATGGTGAGCACGACGACGAACCCGATCCAGAACACCACAATCGGCACCGCGAAGCGGTGAACCATCCGGGCAAATGAGGGCAACTTGACGGCGTTGTTCGTCGCGTTCTCCGCCCCGTTTCCCGGCGCCCGCTGCCTTTCGCTCATGCTGACTTCACCAGGCAGAAGGTCTGGGCGTTCACTTCGTTCTCAAACCTTTCGTCCTTGACTTCGCCGTTCACGATGATGCGGCAACCAATCTGATCGGTGTTGCCCTGCGCTACCACGTTGACGCTCACCGAGGGCAGCGTGGTGGTGACCGCCAGCCTCCAGGGCAGCGGCACGTTACTGACCCGCTGCGGTTGCGCCTCGATGTCCAGGTAGTTGATGTTGGCGATAGTCCCGGGCGGACCGAAGACTTCATAAACGACGTGCTTGGGGTTGAACGGTTTAATGTCATCGGAAGCGCCGCTGGTAATCGGGACGTTGTCGTGGACGCCGAAGAAGCCGCGGAGCCGATTGACACTGAATGCCGCGACCGCAACCACTATCACAATGACAATCGCAATCCATGCTCGCTTCAACGAGTTGGCAAGCGAAATCTTTGCCACTCAATCACCTTTCGCTAGCCGGGCAAAGGTACGTCCACTTGTGCACTTCAGCCATCGCACGGTCTCGCATTGGGTCAGACAATAGAGCTTCCGCGTCACAAACCTGTAGCGTTCGCAAATTGCCGTCCTTCGCGCCCATGCCACCCGATGGTTTGGTGTGCTAAGGATCCTAAACGCACCCACGGTGAGCCGCAGGACTCTGGGCATGCGACTTTTGCGGGCAAAGTCGCCCGGGCCAACTCGCCGGTCTGCGGTTCACGGCAATTCCGCCGTCAGGCCGTAGCAGGTAGCGGTGAGTAGGCGAGTGAGCGCGGAGGCGAAATCAAGGTTCCATTCGGGCGGCAGAACGTCGGGCTCCTCGGCATAGGCATCGGTGAGTCGCTCCGGCGGGTTGGCGATCTGCCACAGGGTGGCCGCCAGGGAGTAGGCGGCCAGCAGGATGTCAAATGCCCCGGAACGCCGGAGCGCCGGCAACGCGTTCTCGATGGCATCCGCCAGCGCGATCACGGCGGCCGTACTGGTGCGCTTTACCTCGACCACCCGGTCGACATCCACTTCGTGTTCGAGATGCAGGTGCAGGTTGGCCAGCAGGTCACAGAACAGCGGATCGGCGGCCAGCCCGTCAGCCAGTACCCCGGCCACCCGCGACTGCGTCATCGGACCGGGTTCGCCCAATCGTTCGCACACCGTATTCGACCAGCGCACCCACCCCTCGGCGGCGAGGTGCAGCAGCACTTCTTTGTGAGAGGTGAAATAGCGGCGCACCGCCGAGTAGTGAATCCCGGCACGGTTGGCAACCGCGGTCAACGTCACCGACGCCACGCCGCTTTCCTTCGCCAGCGAACGTGCGGCTTCGACGAGAGCGGCGGCACGCTGGCGTTTCTTCTCTTCGGTCCGGGCGCGACGAAAGGTGAGTTGCGTCACCGCCAGAGGATAACGCACACCGCGTGATTTGCGAGCGGAAAATCATCCGAGTAGCGTGCCCGTTACGCACGTGATATGCGTTACAGTCTCAGACTGAGGGAAGGGGTCGGCAATTCCATCCGTCGCCATGATTTACTTAGGTAAGGCTTGGTTGCGCTCCCGACATGGCGTCGCCCGTTGAGGTGACTTCAGGCGCCCCACCAATGTGCCAGGTCGGGATCGCCGGTCAGATGGGCTTCGAAGGCTTCGAATCGCGAGGCGTCGGCCGCCCATAGCAACACCATCCGGGTGAAGGGAACTGAGATTTTCAGGGTGCTGTCGCGGACGTGGATCGTCCTGGTGATCCTGGCGGTGGTCATCGTCGGGGGGTTCGCCGTCCACCGTGTCCGCGGCTTCTTTGCCTCCGAGAAACGCGAGTCGTACTCCGATAGCAACCTCGACAGCAAACCATTTGACCCCAAACGAATCACCTATGAGGTCTTCGGACCGCCCGGAACCGTCGCCGACATCAGCTACTTTGACGTCAATTCCGACCCGCAACTGGTCGAGGCGGCGGTGTTGCCCTGGTCGCTGCACTTCACTACCAACTTGGCCGCAGTGATGGGCAACCTGGTAGCACAAGGTAATACCAACAGCATCGGTTGCCGGATCACCGTGGACGGCAAGATCAAAGCCGAACGGATTTCCAATGAGGTCAACGCCTACACCTACTGCCTGGTGAAATCCGCGTGATGCCCACATACGCAAACGACCGTGGCCCCGCCACCCACGCCGAGAAGCCATTCATCGCGCGGATCATCCACGCCTTTGCGGTACCCATCATCCTGGGCTGGCTGGCGATTTGCGTCGCAGTCAGCGTGTTCGTCCCATCGCTGGAAGTGGTCGGGCAAGAACGTTCGGTGTCGCTCAGCCCCAAGGAAGCGCCCTCTTACCAGGCCATGAAGCGCATGGGCCAGGTGTTCAACGAAGGGAGCTCCGACAGTCAGGCGATGCTCGTCCTGGAGGGCAACGAACCCCTCGGCGACGCCGCGCACAAGTACTACGACGTGCTGATCCGCAAACTGAAGGCCGATACCAAGCACGTCCAGAGCGTGCAGGACTTCTGGGGCGATCCCCTGACCGCGGCGGGGGCACAAAGCAACGACGGCAAGGCCGCATACGTCCAGTTGAATCTGGCCGGCAACCAGGGTGAGCCGCTGGCCAACGAATCCGTCGACGCGGTGCGCCAAATCGTCTCGGACACACCGGCGCCGCCCGGGGTCACCACCTACGTCACCGGGGCCGCGGCGCTCGTCGCCGATATGCACGACAGCGGCGACAAATCCATGATGAAGATCACCATGACGACGATCGCGGTCATCTTCGTCATGCTGCTGCTGGTCTACCGTTCGATCATCACGGTGGTCGTGCTGCTGCTCACGGTGGGTGTGGAGATGACCGCCGCGCGCGGCGTCGTGGCACTGCTCGGCCACACCGGCGCGATCGGGCTGTCCACCTTCGCGGTCAGCCTGCTCACTTCGCTGGCGATCGCGGCCGGCACGGACTACGGGATCTTCATCTTCGGTCGGTACCAGGAGGCACGCCAGGCCGGCGAAGACAAAGAAGCCGCCTTCTACACGATGTACCGCGGAACCGCGCACGTGATCCTGGGCTCTGGATTGACGATCGCCGGCGCAACTTTCTGCCTCAAGTTCGCCCGCATGCCCTATTTCGAGACGCTGGGCATCCCCTGCGCAGTGGGGATGCTGGTGGCCGTGCTGGCCGCGCTGACCCTGGGGCCCGCGACTCTGACCGTCGGCAGCCGGTTCGGCTTGTTCGACCCCAAACGCCGACTCAGTTTTCGTGGCTGGCGACGGGTGGGCACCGTCGTGGTGCGTTGGCCCGTGCCGGTGCTGGCCGCCACCTTGGCCGTCGCGCTGGTCGGGCTGCTCGCCCTGCCCGGCTACCGGACCAATTACAACGACCGGGCATATCTGCCCAACTTCATACCCGCCAATGAAGGGTTCATCGCCGCCGAACGCCATTTCTCCCAGGCCAGGATGAAGCCCGATGTATTGATGATCGAGTCGGATCATGACATGCGAAACCCGGCGGACTTTCTGATCCTAGATAGGCTGGCTAAAGGCATCTTTCATGTTCCCGGAATATCGCGGGTGCAAGCCATAACTAGACCCGACGGAACGGCGATGGACCACACGTCGATACCGTTTCAGATCAGCATGCAAAACGCCGGTCAGATACAGACCCTGAAATACCAGCGTGACCGGATGAACGACATGCTGACCCAGGCCGAGGAAATGGCCAGAACCATTGCCCTGATGAAGCGCATGTACGGCCTGATGAGCGAGCTGGCAAACAACACTCACAAGATGGTCGGCGATACGATCGAGATGCAGCAGATCACCAAAGAGCTGCGGGATCACATCGCTGACTTCGATGACTTCTGGCGTCCCATTCGCAGCTACTTCTACTGGGAAAAACACTGTTACGACATTCCCATCTGCTGGTCGTTCAGGTCGCTATTCGACGGACTGGACGGCATTGACCAGATCGACGAGAAGCTGGACAACCTGGTAGGCGACATCAAAGAGCTCGACCGGCTGATGCCGGAGATGATCGCGACGTTCCCGCCGATGATCGAAACCATGGAGAGCATGCGCATCATGATGCTCACCATGCACAGCACCATGTCGGGTCTCTACGATCAGATGAGCGAGCTGAGCGAAAACGCGAACGCCATGGGGAAAGCGTTCGATGCCGCCAAAAACGACGACTCGTTCTATCTGCCACCCGAAGTATTCGAAAACGCTGACTTCAAGCGCGCCATGAAGTCGTTCCTGTCCCCCGACGGCCACGCCGCGCGCTTCATCATTTTGCACCGGGGCGATCCCCAATCCGCCCAAGGAATCGCGAGCATCGACAAGATCCGAACGGCGGCCGAAGAATCGCTCAAGGGAACTCCGCTCGAGGATGCCAAGATCTACGTGGCGGGCACCGCGGCCGTATTCAAAGATATTGCCGAGGGCGCCAACTGGGACCTATTGATTGCGGGAATTTCGTCACTCTGCCTCATTTTCATCATCATGCTGATCCTCACGCGCGCCTTTGTAGCGGCCGCGGTGATCGTGGGCACGGTCGCGCTCTCGCTGGGTGCCTCGTTCGGGCTGTCCGTGCTGCTGTGGCAGCACATTCTCAGTATCGATTTGCACTATATGGTGCTCGCGATGTCGGTCATCGTGCTGTTGGCCGTGGGATCGGATTACAACCTGCTACTGGTCTCGCGGTTTAAAGAAGAGATCCATGCCGGGCTGAACACCGGCATCATTCGCGCCATGGGCGGCACCGGCAAAGTCGTAACGAACGCGGGGCTGGTGTTCGCGTTCACCATGGCGTCCATGGCGGTCAGCGATCTGCGGGTGATCGGCCAGGTCGGGACCACTATCGGCCTAGGACTGCTGTTCGACACATTGATCGTGCGGTCGTTCATGACACCGTCGATCGCCGCCCTGCTGGGCCGCTGGTTCTGGTGGCCGATGCGGGTACGTTCCCGGCCCGCCCGAGCCCTGCCACCTACCCGGGACGACCAGCACCTCGATCGGGAAATGGCCCTGAGCGCCGAGCACTAGGGCTATTGGCAGGCCACCCACCATCCAAACAACCGACGGCTCCGAATACCTGATGTGCAACAGACACATCTCGAGGGACGCTCGGTCGCGGTCATCGGCAGCGGCGTCGCCGGCCTGACCGCGGCCTACCTGCTGTCCGGACGTGACCGGGTCACCTTGTACGAGGCAGACTCCCGGCTGGGCGGGCACGCCCACACCCATTACGTCGATCGCGGCGACGGCACGGTTTTCGGCGTCGACACGGCGTTCTTGGTTCACAACGACCGGACTTATCCCACGTTGCGCCGACTGTTCGCCGAACTAGGTGTGGCCACCCAAGAGTCGGACATGTCTATGTCGGTGCGAGCCGACGCCATCGGCCTCGAATATGCCGGGGCGCTGGGGCTGCGGGGACTGTTCGGTTGCCGACAGACACTGCGACCCCGCTATCTGGCCATGCTCGCCGAGATCCTGCGCTTTCACCGCACCGCCACCCGAATGCTGCGCGACGATGCATCCCTCGGCGCGGCGGCGAACCTGGAAACGCTGGACTCATTTCTCAAGCGGCACCGCTTCTCGGCGTTCTTCGTCGACTACTTCATCACGCCTCTGGTGGCCGCGGTCTGGTCGTGCGCCAGCGAGGATGCGTTGCGCTACCCGGCGCGATATCTGTTTGTCTTTCTCGATCACCACGGCATGTTGTCGGTCTTCGGCTCGCCGACATGGCGCACCGTGGTCGGCGGCTCGGCCAACTACGTTCAGGCCATCGCCGCCCGGCTGGCCGAGGTGTCCACGGGCACACCGGTACATGCACTGCGTCGGGTGGCCGACGGCGTACAGATACAGGCCGGTGGCAGCGCCCCGCGCCATTTCGATGCCGCGGTCATCGCCGTGCACCCCGACCAGGCGCTGCTGCTGCTTGCCGAGCCGACCGCGATGGAGCGCCGCATACTCGGCGCGATCCCGTACTCCACCAACCGGGCCCAACTGCACACCGACGACTCGGTACTGCCCCGCCGACACCGCGTCCGCGCGTCGTGGAACTACCTGGTGACACCGGACAGCGATCACGTGGTGGTCAGCTACGACGTCAGCAGGCTAATGCGCATCGACGGGAGCCGACGATTTGTGGTCACCCTGGGCGGCCACAACCGCGTAGATCCCGCGACGATCATTGCCGAAATGACCTACAGCCACCCGCTGTACACACCGGAATCGGTTGCCGCCCAGCGCGAATTGCCGACGCTCGATGACGATCGGCTGGTTTTCGCCGGCGCCTACCACGGCTGGGGATTTCACGAGGATGGCGCCGCCTCAGGTGTGCACGCGGCGCGGCGGCTGGGGGCCGATTGGCCGGCCGAAACTCGGCGACGGGCGGTGGTGGCGTGTTGACTCAAACCCGGCTGCCGACCCCGGCGATCTATCGCACCACCATCACTCATTCACGGCAGGCGCCGGTGCACCACTCGTTCGAATACCGAAGCTATAGCTGGTATATCGACATCGACCACTTGCCCCGGCTGCCGTGGTGGCTGCGACCATTCGCCCGATTCCGCGCCGACGATCATTTCGTCAGCCCGGCTCGTGGCTCATTGCGCGATCGCCTGGAAGCCTTCTTTGCCGACTGCGACATCACCGTTCCCGACGGCCACATCACCGCTCTGGTACAGGCTCGCGTCCTGGGATACATCTTCAATCCGCTGAGCATCTTTTGGTGCCACGACAGCGACGGCCGGGTGCGACACGTGATCGCCGAGGTGCACAACACCTACGGGGGACGCCATGCCTATCTGCTGCCACCGGCCGACCTGCCGGTGGTGACCGCCAAGGAGTTTTATGTGTCGCCGTTCAATCAGGTCGACGGCTACTACCTGGTGCAAGCGCCGCGGCCCGAGGACCAGGCCAACATCACGGTGACGTTACACCGGGAGAACCGACAGGCCTTCGTGGCCAACCTGCACGGGAAGCGACGCAAGGCAACGACCAGACAGGTCGCGATCATGCAGTTCATAGCACCACTGGCCCCGCTGGTGGTGGCCGCTCGTATCCGGATACAGGGGATCAAGTTGTGGTTACGTCGAGTTCCGGTGGTGCCGCGATGAGCGTCGAGGCACTGCAGGAGATGGTCCGAAACGGCACGGCGCCCATCGACGCGCAGCGCTGGCCGGCGGTTGCGACGGTGCCGTCCGGTCCGGTCGCCGCACTGTCGTCGGTCATCGCCGATCGGCTGCTGCGCCGCGCGGCTGCCCGCCTGCCATTGCGTGTACGCTACCCGGACGGAACCGTGGTGGGCGCCGGGGATCCGACCCGCAAGAACCATGGGCCCACGCTGATCATTCACCAACCCGAGTCGATGGCACGACGCATTGGGCGGCACGGATTGATCGGCTTCGGTGAGTCCTACATGGCCGGCGAATGGTCCTCCGACGATCTGGCCGGGGCGTTGACGGTGTTCGCGCAGTCGGTGGCCGAACTGGTGCCACGCTGGCTGCACTGGTTGCGACCGCTCGCCCCGGCGTTCGCGCCGACCTGGCGGGACCCTAGCCGAGAGCAAGCTCGCCGTAATGTCGCCGAGCACTACGACTTGTCCAACGAATTGTTCGCCCACTTCCTCGATGAAACCATGACGTATTCATCGGCGCTGTTCGACGGGCCGCCGGCCGGTCAACCCGTGGGTTGGCCGGATTTGGCTGCGGCCCAACGACGCAAGACCGACCGGCTACTCGATCTGGCCCAGGTTCGGCGCGGCAGCCGGGTTTTGGAGATCGGGACCGGATGGGGCGAGCTGTGCATTCGGGCTGCCTCGCGCGGAGCGCAGGTCCGATCGATAACCCTTTCCGTCGAGCAGCGGCGGCTGGCGCGCGAGCGCGTCGCAGCGGCGGGCCTGTCGAACCTCGTGCAGATCGATCTGTGCGACTACCGTGACGTTGATGCCGGGCAAGACCTCTATGATTCGGTACTTTCGGTCGAGATGATCGAGGCAATCGGGTACCGTTCGTGGCCACGGTATTTCGGCGCGCTGGAGCGGCTGGTGCGGCCGGGCGGCCGAGTGGCGATCCAGGCGATCACGATGCCGCACGACCGAATGCTGGCCAGCCGCAACACCGTCACCTGGATCCAGAAGTACATCTTCCCCGGCGGCCTGCTGCCCTCCGCGCAGGCGATCCGGCGGATTACCGAACGCGACACCGGGTTGCGCACAATCGATACCGCTTCGCTGCGAGGGCACTACGCCGAGACGCTGCGCCTGTGGCGAGAGCGATTCCTACAGCGGCACAATGAGTTGGCTCGGTTGGGATTCGACGATGTTTTCCGACGAATGTGGGAGCTGTACCTGGCCTACTCGGAGGCGGGATTCCGGTCGGGCTATCTGGACGTCTACCAGTGGACGTTCGAACGGCAGGGTGTTCGATGAACGAAGCCGCAATTCTGCTCGTATCCGGCGCTTCAGCAGGGGCGCTGGCCGTGGTGCATTCGATCGCGTTCGCGATCGGCCGCAAGATCGGTCGCTACAACGTCGTCGACGTGGCCTGGGGCTTGGGATTCGTTGCCGTCGCGGCCGTCGCTGCGATACTCGGTACCGGTGATCCGACGAGGCGGTGGCTCCTGCTGGTGCTGGTGTCGATCTGGGGTCTGCGCCTGAGCTGGCACATCTACCGCAAGTCAGCGGGCAAGGGTGAAGATCCCCGCTACGCCGACCTACTGCGGGGCGC
Organism: Mycobacterium basiliense; assembly: GCF_900292015.1. Lineage (NCBI taxonomy): Bacteria > Bacillati > Actinomycetota > Actinomycetes > Mycobacteriales > Mycobacteriaceae > Mycobacterium > Mycobacterium basiliense. Next base: position 741,591 of record NZ_LR130759.1, on the reverse strand, counting down.
CACGGCGGGGCAGGTGCTGCGCAAGGTGTTTCTGCTACAGGCCTTCTTGACCCTGTTCATTTCGTTCCCGCTGCAGCTGTCCGCGGTCACCGGGCCGACACCGAGGCCGTTGCTGGTGGTCGCCGGGATCGGCTTGACATTTTGGCTGGTCGGCGTCTTTTTCGAAACGCTCGGTGACCGCCAGCTGCGGGTGTTCAAGTCCGACCCGGCCAATCGCGGGGCGATTATGGACCGCGGCCTATGGGCTTGGACGCGCCACCCCAACTATTTCGGCGACGCCTGCGTTTGGTGGGGATTGTGGCTCATTACCGTCACCGGCTGGGTGCCGTTGATTACGGTGGGCTCGCCGCTGCTGATGACCTACTTCCTGGTGGACGTCAGTGGGGCACGGTTAACCGAGAAGTATATGAAGGGGCGTCCGGGTTTCGCCGAATATCAGCAGCGCACAGCGTATTTCGTGCCCCGACCTCCGCGACCTGTGCAATGCAGATAACCGGCCTAGCGATTTCGATGCACCCTGGCGATAGGCTACCGATCGATGACCGGACCGCCGCAGCGCAGCAACGACCTCAACGCCCTCTTGCGCCGGATCGCGCGAGGGGACAGCGAGGCGTTCGCGGCGTTCTACGACCACACCAAAACCCGGGTGTATGGACTGGTGACACGGGTGTTGCGTGATGCTGGCTACAGCGAAGAAACCACGCAGGAGATCTATCTCGAGGTGTGGCGGACGGCATCGGACTACGACGCCGCCAAGGGTTCCCCACTGGCCTGGTTGCTGACCATCGCGCACCGGCGCGCCGTCGACCGGGTACGTACCGAGCAGGCCGGTAGCCAGCGGGAATCACGCTACGGCGCGGCCAATGTGGTTCCCACCAGCGCGTCCGGACACGACCCGGTCGCGGACTCAGCGATCGCCGGTGACGAGCGACGTCGGGTCACCGAGTGTCTGGACAGGCTGACCGATGCGCAGCGACAGTGCATCGAGCTGGCCTACTATGGCGGCCTGACTTATGCCGAAGTGTCGCAGCGGTTGGCCGCCAATCTGTCGACGATCAAATCCCGCATGCGCGACGCGCTGCGCGGTCTACGCCAGTGCCTGGATGTGTCATGACCGAGCCGACCGACTTCGAGCTGCTTGAACTGGCAACGCCCTATGCCTTGCACGCGATGTCCGACGATGAGCTAATCGACATCGAGCGGCGGGTCGGCGCGGCACCGGCGGCGGTGGCCGCGGCATTCGACGAGGAAGTCCGCGCGGTACGCCAGACCATGGCGGTCGTTTCGGCCGCGACCGTCGCGCAGCCCCCTGCGCACCTGCGGGCGGCGGTGCTAAGTGCGGTGAATCCGTCTCTCAACAGTCGCCAGACTCGTTGGCGTACAGCTGTTTTCGCGTCTGCCGCGGCAATCGTCGTGGGGCTGGGCGCATTCGGCTTAGGGGTCGTCGTGCGCCCGTCGGCGGCACCCACCGTCGCCGATCAGGTGCTAGCGGCGCCGGATGTGCAGACCGTGTCTCGCCCGCTCGGAAACGGCACGGCCACGGTGATGTTCTCTCGCGACCGCAACGCCGGTGTGCTGGTGATGAACAATGTCCCGCCCCCCTCACCCGGCACCGTGTATCAGATGTGGTTGCTGGGCGCCAACGGCCCGACATCGGCGGGCACCATGGGTCCCTCAGCGGTCGCGCCGTCGACGAAGGCGACGTTGCCCAACCTCGGCGATTCGACGACGCTGGCGTTCACCGTCGAACCCGGCGCCGGCTCGACGAAACCGACGGGCGCGATCCTGGCTGAGCTGCCCCTGCGATAACTGGGGCCGGGCCCGCGAAAGGCAGGACCGGCACCGCGATGTCGCCGGGCGCTATCGCCAAAGGCTGCCCAGCATCGCAGCCAGCACACCCAGCACCACCAGCGCGGCACCAGTAATCAGCGTCATGTCCAGCCACATGTGCAGGCTGGCCTGTGCGGTTCCGACCATGGCGTCGGCGATCCGGCGGATATTTCCCACCGTCCGATCAAGCGCATCGTTGACATACCGGTCGCCGACCTCGATTCCCGCCCAGCCGACAGCACCGACGAGCAACGCCGAGACGCCCAGACTGGTTATCGCCTTGCCGCGACGGCGCGCCGCGGCCAATGTGAGCAGACCGCAGACCGCGCTCACCGATGCCGCGCCGATGCTCACCCAAGGGCCCCAAACCGCTAGCCGATGCAGTTCGCCCTGTCGCACTCGCTGCGGCACCGACACCGTCAAGGGAACCTTCAGCGTGGTGGGCGCCTTCACGTTGTGGGCGCGCAGCACCTCCTGCATAGTGCTGTCTTTCAGCATCGGGGCTACGTCAACCACCCATTGCTCACCGTTGTCACCGAGTCGCGGAGGGCTGAACAACCAGCTGTGCGCAACCCGGTTGGCCTGGGCGAACAATGGCGGAAACGACGGGCTGGCGGTGAATGCGATGGCAGCATCGTGGACCGTCGAGCTGTCGATCGTGGAGTGCCGCGCGCCATGCTCGGCGATGAGCGACATCGCCCGGGCGGTAAGTTCGGCCGCCATGGCCGACTGTAGAGCCGGATCAGCGGCGGCCGTTTGGGCCAAGGCGGCATAGCCGTCCTCATCGACGATGTTCACCTGCGCCCACGCCGCCGGAACCGCCACCGCCAGCGCGACCGTGGTGGCCACCCACAACACCACCGCCGCAAGCCATCGCACGCCGTAAAACCTACTGCGTAATTCCTCGCAGGTAGGCGGCCTGCCCCAGGTGTTGCGCGCAGTCGTCGATGATGCTGACCAACCGCGCGCTTGCGGTCACCGGCGGATCCCAGTTGGTGTCGACAATGCGAGAGAGTTCGGCCGCGGTCAGCCCGGCGACGTACTCGCAGGTGAGCTGGTGCACCGCCCGGTAATAGCCGGAAAGCAGCTCCGGGGATGCCCGCACCTTGGCCACGTCCTCGGGCCGATGACCATAGCCGGTGTCGTGGCGCGGCAGGTCGAGCCCAAACCGGTCCACCCAGCCGTCGCGGGTCCAGACCTCCTCGACCTCGGCCAAATGGGCCACTTGGATGTCTTGCACCCGCGCACTGTGCCAGAGCAACCAGGCGATGCTGTTGGCGCTCGGTGTCGGCCGGTGGTTGGCGATCTGGTCGGTCAGGCCGTCGGTGAGGTCGTCGGCGTGTTCGATCAATCGGGTGAACGCATCACGCAATAGTTCTCGCGCCGCGCCGTCGGTACTGGCCATACCCGCGACTTTACGAGCGCGCACGAGCCTGGCACCAGCAACCGACGCGGTCGTAGATTAGTTAGATGATCTACGACCTCGTCATTCGCAACGGCACCATCGTCGACGGGCTGGGCGGTGAGCCCTACGTCGGCGACGTTGCCGTGCAAGACGGCGTCATCGCCGCGGTAGCAACCACGGCGGGCCCGATTGACGGTCCCGTCGCCAAGCGAGTGATCGACGCGACCGGTCTGCTGGTCACACCGGGCTTTGTCGATCTGCACACGCACTACGACGGCCAGGCCATCTGGTCCGACCGGCTGACCCCGTCGTCGGCGCACGGGGTTACCACGGTGGTGATGGGCAATTGCGGGGTCGGCTTTGCGCCGTGCCGCCAACAAGACCATGACGTCCTGGTCGACGTGATGGCGGGCGTGGAGGATATTCCCGGTGTCGTAATGACCGACGGCCTGCCGTGGACCTGGGAGACGTTCCCGGAGTTCATGGATGCGCTGGATGCCGGCAGTCGCGATATCGATGTGGCCGCCTACCTGCCTCATTCCCCACTTCGGGTTTACGTGATGGGTCAGCGTGGTGCCGATCGGGAGCCGGCCACCGCGCAGGACCTCGCCCGGATGCGGGCGTTGGCCAAGGAGGCGATCGAGGTCGGTGCGCTGGGCTTCGCGTCCTCGCGCCTGGCAATCCATAAGACCGAGAGCGGGTCGCCGATCCCCAGCTACGACGCCGCCCGTGAGGAGATCGAGCAGATCGCCAGAGGCGTCGTCGACGGCGGGGGTGGCCTGCTGCAATTCGTGCCCGACATTCCGGCCGGCGGCTACCAACCGGTGCTGCAGACGGTTTTCGACGTCGCCGACGATGTTGGGCTGCCGGTGACCTTCACCCTGGTCGTCGCCAACTCCGGCGACCCGACCTGGCAGGACGCCATCACCATGATCGAGAAGGCGAACAAGAATGCCGGCGCCGCCGGCGACGTCACCGCCCAGCTGCTGCCCCGGCCGATCGGCCTGATCATCGGGCTGCAGCTCACCGGCAACCCGTTCGTGCTCTATCCGAGTTACCGCGAGATCGCGCAACTGCCGCTGGCCGAGCGGGTGGCCCAGATGCGCAAGCCAGAAGTGCGCGCCCGCATCCTGGCCGACAAACCCGGCGTCGGGCATCCGATCCTGTACGTCGCCCAGGCCTGGGATTGGATCTTCCCGCTCGGCGACGAGCCCGACTACGAGCCCGACCCGTCGACCAGTATCGCCGCCCGGGCCCGGGCCCGGGGGGTGAGCCCGATGGAGGAGGCCTACGACCGGCTGCTCGACGACGACGGGCGCGCCATGCTCTTGGTGGCCACCAGCAATCTGCAGAACAACTCGCTGGATACCGTCGGTGAACTGCTGCACCGCGACGACGTGGTGCTTGGGCTAGGCGATGGCGGTGCTCACTACGGGATGATCTGCGACGCCAGCTATTCAACGTATTTTTTGGCGCATTGGGCACGCGACCGGGAGTCCGGGCGATTCACGGTGGGCGAGGCCGTCCGCGAGCTCACTTCCGTCCCCGCGCGCGTGGCCGGGCTCGCCGACCGTGGGCGCATCGCCGCGGGCTACAAGGCCGACCTCAACGTCATCGACCATGCGGCGCTGCGGCTACACAAGCCGGTCATCAGCTACGACCTACCGGCCGGCGGGCGCCGCTTGGACCAGACCGCCGAAGGCTACGTCGCCACCGTGGTCTCGGGGCACGTAATCGCCGAGAATGGCGTTCCCACCACCGCCCGACCAGGCAAGTTAGTTCGCGGACGGCAGAGCGCCCCGGTCTCCGCCTGAACGACTTGGGACTTCCTGTGGACCGGCTACCGATACGCAGGTTTCCGATGCCGATACCGCCACTTTAACGGGCGCTGGCGGGTAGTTTGAGCTGGTGACAAACCCGCATTTCGCGTGGTTGCCGCCAGAGATTAATTCGGCACAAATGTTCGCCGGTCCCGGAGCGGGGCCGCTCCTTGCCGCGGCCGCGGCATGGGGGGCTTTGGCCGAGGAATTGGCGTCGTCGGTAGCGTCTTTCAGCTCGGTGACCTCCGAGCTGACCAGTGGTTCCTGGCTGGGACCATCCGCGGCGGCGATGATGGCCGTCGCAACCCAGTACATGGCGTGGCTCGGCGCGGCCGCCGCGCAGGCGGAGCAAGCGGCCGCGCAGGCCGCCGCCACGGCTGCCGCGTTCGAGGCGGCGCTGGCGGCCACGGTGCAGCCTGCGGTGGTCGCGGCCAACCGCGGATTAATGCAGGTGCTGGCCGCCACTAACTGGTTGGGGTTTAACACCCCGGCGATCATGGACATCGAGGCCGCGTACGAGCAGATGTGGGCCTTGGACGTGGCTGCGATGGCCGGTTACCACTTCGACGCGTCGGCCGCGGCCGCGCAACTGGCGCCCTGGCAACAAGTCCTGCGGAATCTTGGCATCGACATCGGCAAGAACGGCCAGATCAACCTGGGCTTCGGCAACAGCGGCAGCGGGAACGTCGGCAACAACAACGTCGGCAACAACAACTGGGGCAGCGGCAACACCGGCAGCAACAACCTCGGCAGCGGCAATAGCGGCAGCAACAACCTGGGCGTCGGCAACACCGGCAGCAACAACCTCGGCATGGGCAACCTGGGCAACAACAACGTCGGGTTCGCCAACAGCGGTAATGGGGACTTCGGGTTCGGACTGACCGGCGATCACAAATTCGGCTTCGGTGGCTTCAACTCGGGTAATGGCAACGTCGGCTTCGGCAACTCAGGCACCGGCAACGTCGGCTTTTTCAACTCCGGCACCGGGAACCTGGGCGTCGGCAACTCCGGGGCCCTCAATAGCGGCCTGCTCAACTCGGGCAGCGACAACACCGGTTTCGGCAACGCCGGCTTCATGAGCAGCAGCATGTGGTCGTCGGGGATGCAAAGCGGCGCCATGGCTACCTCGGCCACCACGGGCGCAAGCTTGGCCGCCACCGCCAGCTACGCCACCGGTGGCACCGCAACGTTATCGTCGAGCCTGCTCAGCTCCGCCGCTGCGCACACCGGTGGCCTGAATCCAGCGTTGGCCAGCCCGTACACCCCGACCGCGACGACCCCGGCCGCCGCGGCTCCGGCCGCCGCCGCCCCGGCCGCCCGATTCGACACCGGAACCGCCAACCTCAATAGCACCGCTGCAGCCAACAGCCCCGCGGCCGTTGCAGGCCTGCGGAACGCCACCGCCGGATACCCGGGCGCCTTCAACTCCGGCAGCGACACAATTTCGCGCAGCGCCCCTGGCCGTGAACCGGGCATCGGCAACCCGGATGCCGCCGGTTCAGGCATCCCCAAGTCGACCTTCTACCCCGACCGCGAGACCGGTGAACCTGACCCGGGCCTCAAGCTGCCGTTGCGGTCGGAGTAGGCCCCACCCGGTCGCCACACCGGGGGCCTATCCTCGAATTTGTGGGTGCCAAGAAGGCCAAAAAGGTCGATCTCGCGCGATTAGCCGCCGCCTTAGCCGACTACCCGTTCGGCTACCTGATCACTGTCGATGACGACCATCACGTGCACACGGTGGCCGTTGAACCGGTGCTGCGTGAGCTTCCTGACGGCCCCGACGGGCCACGCGCAATTGTCGACATCGGGCTGATCGGCGGGCACACCTGCACAAACGTGGCTCAGCACCGTGACGTCACGGTGTTGTGGCCCCCGCCGGAGCCGGGCGGCTATTCGTTGATCGTCGACGGCCGGGCGGAGTTATCCGAGGCCGACGCCGGCGCCGCGCGCTGCGCCGTGGTGCCCGGCCGCGCGTTGCTGCATCGCAACGCCGACGCGCCCGCCGCCGCCAAGGGCTGTCTGCACGACTGCGTGGTGCTCAGCCAACCTTAGTATCCGGGCGCGAAAAAGCCCGGTCCCGCAGAGCTTTCGAGGGACCGGGCTTTTCCGCTGAACTTCTTAGAAGTCCATACCGCCCATACCGCCGGTCGGGTCGCCCGCGGGAGCGGCCGCCTTCTCCGGCTTGTCGGCAACGACGGCCTCGGTGGTCAGGAACAGCCCCGCAATGGACGCCGCGTTCTGCAGCGCCGAACGGGTCACCTTGACCGGGTCGGCAACGCCGGCCTTGAGCAGGTCCTCGTACTCACCGGTGGCGGCGTTTAGGCCGGTGCCGGCGGGTGAGTTGCGGACCTTCTCGGCCACCACGCCGGGCTCCAGCCCGGAGTTGAAGGCGATCTGCTTCAGCGGAGCCTCCAGCGCCACCCGGACGATGTTGGCGCCGGTGGCCTCGTCGCCGGCGAGGTTCAGCTCGTCCAGCGCCGGAACCGAGTGCAGCAGTGCCACGCCGCCGCCGGCGACGATGCCCTCCTCGACGGCCGCCTTGGCGTTGCGGACCGCGTCCTCGATGCGGTGCTTGCGCTCCTTGAGCTCCACCTCGGTGGCAGCCCCGGCCTTGATCACCGCAACACCGCCGGCCAGCTTGGCCAGACGCTCCTGCAGCTTCTCGCGGTCGTAGTCGGAGTCGCTGTTCTCGATCTCGGCGCGGATCTGGGCCACCCTTCCGGCGATGGCGTCGGAGTCACCGGCGCCCTCGACGATGGTGGTCTCATCCTTGGTGATGACGACCTTGCGGGCCTTGCCCAGCAGCGAGATGTCGGCGGTCTCCAGGGAGAGGCCAACCTCTTCGCTGATGACCTGGCCACCGGTGAGGATGGCCATGTCCTGCAGCATCGCCTTGCGGCGGTCACCGAAGCCGGGGGCCTTGACCGCCACCGACTTGAAGGTGCCGCGGATCTTGTTGACGACCAGGGTGCTCAAAGCCTCACCCTCGACGTCCTCGGCGATGATCAGCAGCGGCTTGCCGCCCTGAATGACCTTCTCCAGCAGCGGCAGCAGGTCCTTGACGGTCGACACCTTGGAGCTGACCAGCAGGATGTAGGGATCCTCCAGGACGGCTTCCTGACGCTCGGCGTCGGTGACGAAGTAGCCCGAGATGTAGCCCTTGTCGAACCGCATACCCTCGGTGAGCTCGAGCTGCAGGCCGAAGGTGTTGGACTCTTCGACGGTGATGACGCCCTCGTTGCCCACCTTGTCCATCGCCTCGGCGATCAGGTCGCCGATCGACTGGTCACCAGCCGAAATGGCCGCGGTGGCAGCGATCTGCTCCTTGGTCTCGACCTCCTTGGCCGACTTGAGCAAGGTCTCGGTGACCTTCTCGACCGCCTTCTCGATGCCGCGCTTCAGGCTGAGCGGGTTGGCGCCGGCTGCGACGTTCCGCAGACCCTCCTTGACCAGCGCCTGGGCCAGCACAGTTGCCGTCGTCGTGCCGTCACCGGCGACGTCGTCGGTCTTCTTGGCGACTTCCTTGACCAGCTCGGCGCCGATCTTCTCGTACGGGTCCTCCAGCTCGATCTCCTTGGCGATGGATACACCATCGTTGGTGATCGTGGGAGCACCCCACTTCTTCTCCAGGACGACGTTGCGGCCCTTGGGACCCAACGTGACCTTTACCGCGTCGGCGAGGGCATTGAGGCCCCGCTCGAGGCCGCGACGGGCCTCTTCGTCGTACGCAATTGTCTTGGCCATTGCGAAGTGATTCCTCCGGATTGGGAATGAAACTGGGGTCACCGGGTGACGGCCACCCCATTACTTACGCTGGCCGGGTGCAGTGCCCGCGACGGACGACCAAAGTTGGCCTCACCGTCCCGACCTAGCACTCGCGGGTCGCGAGTGCCAAAGTCATTCTTAGCACTCGCCTATGCCGAGTGCAAGGACACCCCGCCCGCGGGACCAAGACCACCGGTAAGCCAGGGGCTGCGGCAGACTGGATTGATGTCGCTTGCGCTGCCGCCCTACCCGCCGTCCCGCTACTCCGGCGACGAAGGAGAAGTCAGTGCACGGCTCAAACACGCGGATGAACCGCCGGACTACGAGCTAGGCGGCACCAAATACCGCTACCTGGCCACCCAGGCCTCTACAGACGGCGACTTCGGCTTGTTCCGGGTAGATATCGCCCCAGCTGGCGGCGGGCCCGGTCCGCACTTCCACAAGACGATGTCCGAGTCGTTCTTCATCTTGTCCGGAACGATGCGCATGCATGACGGCCGGGACTGGGTGCACGCATCCGCCGGTGACTACCTCTACGTTCCGCCCGGTGGCGTGCACGGTTTCCGTAACGACGCCGACGAGCCGGCATCGATCTTGATCCTGTTCGCTCCTGGCGGACCCCGTGAAGCTTATTTCGAAGGTTTGGCGGGCCTGGGCGACATGACCGACGAGGAGCGCAGCGAGTTTTTCATCCGCCACGACAACTACTGGGTTCAGTAATTTTGCTGCGGGCGCCAGTCTTCCACCTGGGGCACCCCACCGCGGCCACGCCCGGCACGCGGCCACGTCAAGGCGCCAAATGGCCGGGACCGATAATGGCCGCATGCGGTCGGTCGATGAGCACCAGCGGGTCGTAGGGCAGACGATTCGGGCGCGTCCCGCGGCGACGGTGTCGCTCACCGACGCACAAGGCCTGGTACTGGCCGATGATGTGGTCGCCCGGCTCTCGTTGCCGGTGTTCGACAACTCCGCAATGGACGGGTACGCGGTGCGCGCCGAGGACACCGCACCGGCGACGCCGGAACATCCGGTGGTGCTGCCGGTGACCGAGGACATTCCCTCAGGACGCATCGACACGTTGACCCTGCAGCCGGGAACCGCGCACCGCATCATGACCGGGGCGCCGGTGCCGACCGGCGCGACCGCCATCGTGCCGGTGGAGGCCACCGACGGCGGCCTGGGGTCGGTGCAGATTCGCCAGCATGCCACTGCCGGCAAGCACATCCGCCGCGCGGGCGAAGACGTCGCGGCGGGCACCACCGTCCTACAAGCCGGCCAGCGGGTGACACCGGCAGCACTGGGTTTGGCCGCCGCCCTGGGACAATCCGAGCTGACCGTGATTCCGCCCCAGCGCGTGCTGGTGATCTCCACCGGGTCGGAGTTGGTCTCGCCGGGCACCCCGCTTCAGCCGGGACATATCTACGAATCCAACTCGGTCATGCTGGCCGCCGCGGTCCGCGAGACGGGCGCTGTCGTGGTGGCCACCGGCACCGCCGGAGACGACGTCGCGCAGTTTCGCGCGCTCCTGGAGAAATATGCCAGCGACGCCGACCTGATCGTCACCACAGGCGGCGTCAGTGCGGGCGCCTATGAGGTCGTCAAAGACGCTTTCGGCCGCGAGGGTGCCCAGGGCGTCGAATTCGTCAAGGTGGCGATGCAGCCGGGAATGCCGCAGGGCCTCGGTCACGTCTCGGGCACGCCGATCGTCACCCTGCCGGGCAACCCCGTCAGCGCACTGGTGTCCTTCGAAGTGTTCATCCGACCCGCGCTGCGCAGGGCGATGGGGTTTCCGGATCCCCAGCGTCCACTGCGGGCCGCAGTGCTCACCGAGACGGTCACATCGCCGCGCGGCAAGCGGCAGTTCCGGCGCGCAATACTCGACTCCAGCACCGGGCACGTCACCAGTTACGGCCCGCCGGCATCACACCATCTGCGTTGGCTGGCTTCAGCCAACGCACTGCTGGAAATCCCGGAGCACGTGGAGGAAGTGGCGGCCGGAACCGAGCTGCTGGTATGGGATCTGACCTGACTCCCCATCGTGGGCGCGCCGACCGTCGCTTCCTGCAACCGCCATAGCGGCGCAATTCGGCCGGGAGGTCCGACCGAGTGGATTGCCGTGACACATCGGATTCCCGCCTTCCGTAAGATGACCGCGTGGCACGACGCCCCCGCCTCGACGGCCCGTCCTCCGCGGCACCGACTCTTAGCCCGCAACACCTGCTGGCGCTGATTCGCTCCACCATCCCGCCGGTCCACCCCGCCGGACGCCCGTTCATCTCCGCAGGCCTCGCCGTGGCCTCGGCCGGGGTTCTGGGCCAGGCCGCGACCGGACGCAGCCTGCGTTGGATACGCGGGGCGGGCTTGCTCACGGCGGCGGCCTGCGCGGGCTTCTTCCGTCATCCCCCACGGGTCCCACCCAGTCGGCCCGGCGCCATCGTCGCGCCCGCCGACGGAGTCGTCTGCGTGATCGACGCCGCGGCACCGCCCGCCGAACTCAGCATGGGCGACACACCGCTACCCCGGGTGAGCATCTTCCTGTCGGTGTTCGACGCTCACGTCCAGCGCGCGCCGGTGAGCGGGGAGGTGGTCGCCGTACAACATCGCCCCGGTCGGTTCGGATCCGCCGACTTGCCGGCGGCGAGCGACGACAACGAGCGCACCAGCGTGCGCATCCGCACGACCAGCGGCACGGAGGTGGTTGCCGTGCAGATCGCCGGGCTGGTGGCGCGCCGCATCGTCTGCGAGGCGCACGTCGGCGACAAGCTCTCGATCGGTGACACCTACGGTCTGATCCGATTCGGCTCGCGGCTGGACACCTATCTCCCACCGGGCACCGAGCCGGTGGTCAGAGTCGGCCAGCGGGCAATCGCCGGCGAGACCGTGCTGGCTGACCTGCCATGACGACCAAGCCTCGGGGCCGGCGAGCGGTGAACCTGCAGATACTTCCGAGCGCGATGACGGTGCTTTCCATCTGCGCGGGAATGACGTCGATCAAGTTCGCGCTGGAGCACCAGCCGATACCCGCCATGGCCCTGATTGCCGCGGCGGCCATCCTCGATGGCCTGGACGGTCGGGTGGCGCGCATCCTGGACGCACAGTCACGAATGGGCGCGGAAATCGACTCATTGGCCGACGCGGTGAACTTCGGCGTGACACCCGCGCTGGTGCTCTACGTTTCAATGCTGTCGAAATGGCAGGTCGGTTGGGTCGTGGTGCTGCTCTATGCGGTGTGCGTCGTGCTCCGACTGGCTCGCTACAACGCGCTGCAGGACGACGGAACCCAGCCCTCCTACACGCGTGAATTCTTCGTCGGAATGCCCGCCCCCGCCGGTGCGGTCTCCATGATCGGTCTACTGGCCCTGAAAATGCAGTTCGGCGAGGGCTGGTGGACGTCGGTGTGGTTCCTGTCCTTCTGGGTCACCGGGACCTCGATACTGATGGTCAGTGCGATTCCGATGAAGAAGATGCATGCCGTGGCGGTGCCACCCAAATACGCGTCCGCGTTGCTGGCCGTGCTGGCGATTTTCGCGGCAGCCGCGGTCCTGGCTCCCTACATCTTGATCTGGGTGATCATCATCGCCTACGTGTGCCATATTCCGTTTGCGGTGCGTAGCCAGCGCTGGCTGGCCGCGCATCCCGAGGTGTGGGACGACAAGCCCAAGCAGCGGCGTGCCGTGCGGCGCGCAATTCGCCGAGCGCAGCCGAGCCGGCGGTCGGTGGCTCGTCGTTCGGTGGCACGGCTGGGGCTGCGCAAGCCCGGCGGGCGGTTGTGATCAACCCAGCCGGGGCCCCGCGGCTTACGCTGACCGCCCGATTGAACACCTCAGCAGTCGATTCGCGGCGCGGCGTCGCCCGGTTACACCCCAGCGCCATAGCGGCCCTCGGCATCCGGGAGTGGGATGCGGTGTCGCTGACCGGCTCCCGCACGACCGCGACGGTGGCCGGCATGGCAAGCCTACAAATCCCGGTCGGCACCATATTGCTCGACGATGTCACCCTGTCCAACGCGGGGCTGCGAGAGGGAACCGCGGTGCTCGTCGACTCGGTCACGGTCTGCGGCGCCCGAACGGTGACGCTGAGCGGCTCGTCGCTGGCCACCCAGTCGCTGTCGCCGGTGACGCTGCGCCAGGCCCTGCTGGGCAAGGTGATGACCGTGGGCGACGCGGTTTCGCTGCTGCCACGCGACTTGGGGCCCGGCACCTCCACCTCGGCCGCCAGCCAGGCATTGGCGGCGGCGGTGGGCATCAGTTGGACATCGGAGCTGTTGACCGTGACCGGCGTCGATCCCGAGGGACCGGTCAGCGTGCAGCCGAACACACTGGTCACTTGGGGTGCCGGGGTACCCTACCGCGCCTCGACGGCTGCGGAAAAGGCCAGTGTCGCCACCCCGGAGATCCAAGTCGAAGAACTAAAGGGCACCCAACCTCAAGCCGCGAAGCTCACGGAATGGCTCAAGCTTGCCCTCGATGAACCGCACCTACTCAAGAGCTTGGGGGCCGGCGCCAACTTGGGCGTGCTGGTGTCGGGTCCGGCCGGAGTCGGGAAGACGACCCTGGTGCGCGCGGTCTGCGCCGGCCGCCGGCTGGTTGAGCTCGACGGCCCGGAAGTCGGGGCACTAGCCGCCGACGATCGGCTCAAAGCGGTGTCCTCGGCAGTGACATCGGTCCGTAGCGGCGGCGGGGTGCTGTTGATCACCGATGTCGACGCCCTGCTGCCGGCGACCGCAGAACCGGTGGCGACGCTGATTCTCGGTGAGCTGCGCACGGCGGTGGCCAGCGATGGCGTGGTGCTGATCGCCACCACCGCTCGGCCTGACCAAATCGATCCGCGCCTACGTGCGCCCGACCTTTGCGATCGGGAACTGGGCTTGCCGCTGCCCGACGCCGCCACTCGCAAGGCACTGCTGGAAGCGCTGCTGAAGCCGGTGCCTGCTGGCGACTTGGATCTCGACGAGATTGCCAGCCGTACACCGGGTTTCGTTGTTGCTGATCTGGCTGCGTTGCTTCGCGAGGCGGCGCTGCGGGCCGCCTCGCGAGCCAGCGCCGATGGGCAACCCCCCAAGCTAGACCAGGAGGACTTGATCGGCGCGTTGACCGTCATCCGGCCGCTTTCCCGCTCGGCCAGCGAAGAGGTGGCCGTCGGCAGCATCACGCTCGATGATGTCGGCGACATGGCCGCGGCCAAGCAGGCACTGACCGAGTCGGTGCTGTGGCCGTTGCAGCACCCGGACACCTTCGCCCGGTTGGGTGTCGAACCGCCACGGGGGGTATTGCTCTACGGCCCGCCCGGGTGCGGCAAGACGTTCGTGGTCCGCGCGCTGGCCAGCACCGGGCAGCTCAGTGTCCACGCCGTCAAAGGCTCGGAGTTGATGGACAAATGGGTGGGTTCCTCGGAGAAGGCCGTTCGCGAGTTGTTCCGGAGAGCCCGAGATTCGGCTCCTTCGCTGGTGTTTCTCGACGAGGTCGACGCGCTGGCGCCCCGGCGTGGTCAAAGCTTCGACTCGGGCGTGGGCGACCGGGTGGTGGCCGCGCTGCTGACCGAACTCGACGGCATCGAACCGTTGCGCGACGTTGTGGTGCTGGGTGCGACAAACCGACCCGACTTGATCGATCCGGCGCTGCTGCGTCCGGGTCGGTTGGAACGTCTGGTGTTCGTCGAACCGCCCGACGCCGCGGCGCGTGGTGACATATTGCGCACCGCCGGCCGGTCGATCCCGCTCAGTGACGACGTCGACTTGGATGAGGTGGCCGGCGAGCTCGATGGTTACAGCGCCGCCGACTGCGTGGCCCTGCTGCGCGAGGCGGCGCTCACCGCGATGCGCCGTTCCATCGATGCCGCCGACGTCACCGCCGCCGACCTGGCCGCCGCGCGCGAAACCGTGCGACCTTCGTTGAATCCGCTGCAGGTGGATTCGTTGCGTGCGTTCGCCAGCGCCCGCTAGTCCGACAGCTGGAACTCGATCATCGCAGCGACCGAGTCCACCGCCTCGCACAGCGCCGCCAACCGGTCGGCAGCCGACGGTGCCGACAGCACAGCGTAGCTATCGGCCGGACCCATCGGGACTCGAGACGCCAACGTGTACAACAACTTGTCCACGTCGCCGTCGCCGCCCAACTGGTAGCCCAGCAACACATCGCGACCCGACAACCGCACCCCGCGGGCGTTCGCGATTCGTTGGAACAATGCCATCACCCGGTCTTCGATCTCGCGAAACTGTGTCTGGGTGACCGGATCCCCCGGTTCGTCCGGCCAGATCTGCACCGTGGCCCGCGGGTAGGGATCGTCGGGCAGCCAGTCGCAAACCCGGATCCGCTCGTCTGTTCGGCAGCGCAGCAGATAGTGCCCGTCGCCCTGGTCGACGCAATCGCTGATCCTGGCCAGCGTCCCGACATCACACCGCGCGTCACCGCCGCCCACTTCGCGGCCCTGTGCGATCAACACGACTCCAAAAGGTTCGCCGGCGTCGAGACAGTGGCGCACCAGCGCGCCATAGCGCGGCTCAAAGATGCGCAACGGCAAGTCCTGTTGCGGCAGGATCGCCGTTTCGAGCGGGAACATGGCTATTTCCCTGGGCTTCGGAGCCGTCATCGCGCCGCCTCAATCCGTCTCAGCCGAAGCCTGCTCACAAATCACCGGCCCACGGCCACTGCCGGGTACACACCGACCCAGCGACTACCTGGGTACTGTCCACCGCACGGCACCATCGCAGCGTATCGCGCGGAAAGGCCGTCGCGGCCAAGCCCGGAAAGTCCGGGAAGTCACCGCGGCGGCCCCGCCAACGTGTCTTCCAGATAGCGGGGCTTGCAGGCGTGGTACCCGCCGACCAGCAGTGCGATGAGCGGAACCAAGAGAAACCCAAAGGACAGTTCCCACCGTCCGGTGATGTTGTAAAGGATTCCGAAGATCAGCGCGCCCGGGCTGGCCAACAGATAGCCCATCCCTTGGGTGAAGCCGGATAGCGCCGCTGAACCGGTTTCGGTGCGTGACCGCAGGTTGATGAGGGTCATCACGGCCGGGAAGGTGCTCGGGCCAAACCCGAGAATGATCGCCCAGACGATGGGAGCGGTCAACGGAGCCCACAGCAATCCCGCGAAACCGACGAGAAAGCTCAACGCCGAAGCGGCGACAACGGGAAACGGGTTGCAAACTCTGGCGCACAGTTCCGGCGTGATGAGTGTGGTGAGGAACCCGACGCACGAGAAGGTCGCAACCATGGCGCCGCCGAGCGCCTCGCTGCCGCCGGACGATGTCGCTATCACCGGAAGCCAGGCAAACATCGCATAGGTAATCAGCGATGTCATGCTGAACATGAAGGTCAGGCCCCAGGCGATCGGCGAGCGCCAGATCGGCCCGATCCTTTTTCCCGTCGGGGCATTTTGATCACCGTTTTGACCTCCGTTTTGACCACGGATGTCGTTGTCGCGGCGGCCGACGACGGATATCCATGGTAGAAGCGCAACCGCGGGAATCAGGGCCCAGACCGCGAGCGACGCACGCCAGCCACAGGAGTCGGCGAGCGGCACTGCGACGACGGCCGGCACGACGGTGCCGAGCTGGAGGCAGCCGAGGTAGACCGCGCTCATCAAGGCAACGCGATCGTTGAAGAACTTCTTGACCAGTGGTGGGATCACAATGTTGGCAATGCCCATGCCGACGAGGGCAAGTATCGTGCACGCCATCAGCTCGGCCACGTCGGACGCCATTGCGCGGCCGGCGGTACCTACGGCAGTGGCCAAGACGCTGAGCAGAGCCATGCGTTCAAGCCCGAATCGGCGGCTTAGGGGCGCGGCGAAACCGGCCAGGGCGAACATCGCGGTGGGTAGCATCCCAAAGACGCCGATGACGGTGCTACCGAATCCCATCGTGTGGGCCACCCTCGCCAGCAGGGGCGTCATCGATGTGACGGCGGAACGCATGGTGAAAGCGGACAGCGCGATCGCCAGTAAAACCGCCGTCCTGCTGGCAAACAACGACCGGCCGGAGGTTGGGTTGCGGACCGGCGGTGCCGCCACAGTGCTCATCAGAATTCCCCCAATCAGTCAGACAACCACAAAATCATAGGATGAATGGATGTATTGAGCAAATTGCTTATGCTGGTCGCATGCAGACAGTGCGCCGCCGGACGCTGATCGCCCAGGTAAGCGATCAGCTACGCGATGAGATCACCTCAGGGAGGTGGAGAGTCGGTGACCGCATCCCGACCGAACCGGAACTCTGCGAGATGACCGGCACCGCGCGCAACACGGTGCGCGAAGCCGTGCAGGCATTGGTGCACGTAGGCATCCTCGAGCGACGACAAGGGTCGGGTACCTACGTCATTGCCGACGTCGAACAGGGCAGCGCCCTGGCCGAATATTTCGCGGCCGCCCGAGAACGTGATCTCTGGGAGCTGCGCGAAGCGGTAGAGGTCACAGCCGCCGTCCTGTCGGCACGGCGACGTGATGCCGCTGACATCGAGGACCTGCTGGCCCTGCTCGCCCGACGAAACGAGCTGTGGAGCCGAGAGCCCGAGACCGAAAACGAACGCGCCGAAATGACTTCCGCCGATACGGCGTTGCATCGAGCCATCGTCGCGGCCAGCCATAACGAGATATATCTACAGTTCTATGACTTGCTGTTGCCGACGATCCATCGAGCGGTGGCGGCGGGCCCGGTGGGAACATGCACCTCATTCGAGCGCGAACACACCGAACTGGTCGAGGCCATCGTCGCTGGTGACCCGCAGCGGGCGGAGGCGGCGGCGCAGGTGTTCATCGCGCGGCTGCGCCCCTGAATCGGGCGGCGCTGCGGATCCAGTTGGTTGGCCGACAGCCGTACTAGTCAGGGGCACGGTGTCCGCCGTGTGCCGGCACCACATGCACGCGCGCAGCGCTCGCTAGATGTCCAGCTCGCCCACCAGCGCGTCGACAACCGCGCGCAAGTCGCCGTCGTGTTCCTCGGCCACCCGCCGCTGCCGTTGATAGGAGGCACCCACGCGGGGAATGTCGGCCACCGCCGCCAGCTCGTCGACACAACTCAACGATCTGGCTACCGGCTCCAGCCTGGTCAGCACATCGTCGAGGTGATCGGTAACCAATCGCTCGTTGCTGTCGGCGTCCAGGATTATCACCGCATCCAGTCCGTAACGCGCCGCCCGCCACTTGTTTTCCTGGACATGCCAGGGAGGCATGGTCGGTAACATCTCGCCTGCGTCGAGCCGGCGGTCCAGGTCGACCACCAGACAATGCATCAGCGCGACCAACGCGCCCAGCTCGCGCAAGTTGGAAACCCCGTCGCACACCCGGATCTCAATGGTGCCCAGATGCGGCGAAGGCCTTATATCCCAACGGATTTCGTTCATATGATCGATGATGCCGGTCTTCTTCTGGTCGTACACGAAGCCTTCGAACTCCGTCCACGTCTGAAACTGAAACGGCAACCCGGCGGTAGGCAACTGCTGGAACATCATCGCCCTGTTGCTGGCATACCCGGTGTCATCGCCGCCCCACCAGGGCGACGACGCCGACAAAGCCAACAGGTGGGGATAGTAGTTGAGCAGTGCGGAAATGATCGGCATCACCTTGTTCGCCGAGGAGATGCCGACATGGACGTGGACGCCCCAAATCAACATCTGACGGCCCCACCATTGGGTCCGCTTGATCAGCTCGGCGTAGCGCGGCGCATCGGTGAGCTTCTGGGTGGACCATTGCGCGAACGGATGGGTGCCCGCACAGAACAATTCCATGCCGCGGTCGCGGACGATGCGCCGCGCAGGCCCCAGGGTATTCCGCAAATCCTCCATGGCCTCCCCCGCGCAGGTACAGACACCGCTGACCACTTCGACGGTGTTGCGCAGCAGTTCTTTGTGCACACGCGGGTTTTCGCCGATTTCGGCGATGACTGCAGTCGCCTCGTTGCTCAGATCGCGGCTGTGCGCATCGACGAGAGCAAACTCCCATTCCACGCCCACCGTCGAGCCCGGTGAACGAGCAAAATCGATCCGGGATGCCGCCCGTCCGGCCGGCGAGCTAGCCGGAACCGATGACACCGCACGCCACCCGCTTACCGGCGTCACCGGTGGTCAGTGTGGTCTGGTCGGGGCCGGGCGTGCCGTTGGCCTGGCTATAGCGATCGGTCGGAATGTTGCCGAAGTTATCCGCACCGGCGTGAATGATGATCGCGGTTTTCTGCCCGGTCAGCAGATCGTCCATGGTGAATGCGTCGGTCGTGGTGACCAGCATCCCGCTACCGTCAGCGCGAACCTGCAGCGACGTCAGGTCACCATTGGAGTTTGCGGCCACGGAATGTCCGGGCACCTGCAAATGCCCCCCGGCGGACAGAAAGTCGCCGGGCGCACCGCCCGTCGGGGCCACCGAGTTCGGCTCACACTTGCCCACCTTGTGGATGTGTACTCCGTGGAAGCCGGGCGCAAGGCGGCCGCTGGTGGTTGTCTGAATCGTGATGGTCGCGTATCCATTGGCGAACTCGAACTTCGCCGTTGCCACCTGAGTGCCGTCGGGCGCCCGCAGCTGGCTGATCAGACCTTGCGAACCCGATGTCGCGCCCTCGTCACCCGCCATTCCGGACGGCGCGGGTGATCCGGTCCAGACCGACGGCGTGGTGCCCGGCGTCGTCGAGGCGTGTTGCGGCGACGAGCACGCGCTCACCAGCGCGACGCAAGCGGCCGCGGATAGGGCGGACAAACTGACAGCAGCGACATTGCGATGACCGGCGTGCTTAGGCATAGCGAGAGCCTAGCTTGGCGACCCGAAACCCATTGAACGGGTTCGAAACGACGGTGTCGATGTCGCGTCAACCTCAGCCGGTCACCAAGACGATGACACCGGGTGGCTGATCGGATATTTCGGCGATCCGGCGCTCGACCGGGGCCCCCAGCTTTGCGCCAACGGCGTCCGCGGTGGCCCGCTCGCCCTCGCCGTCGCCGTAGTAGACAGTGGTGACCGCGACCTCCGAGACCGCGAGATTGGTGACTTCAGTCACATTGAAACCGGCCGCCTTGAGCTGGTCTGCGGCGCGCCCGGCAATGCCTTCTTCGCCGGAGATGTTGTACACACGCACCTCGGCCTGCGCCGCAGGCGGTTTGGTGCTAGTCGAGGTTGGCGACGTGGTGGTGGCGGTCGTCATGCTGGCTATCGAGGACGAGTCATCATCGGATTGTCCGGACGAGCCCAGAGCTTGCCAGCCCAGCAGCAAGAAGATGACGCCCAGGAACAGCAGCACCATCACCATGGCCCGCAGGGGAAGCCCAGAAGAGTCGGGTACACGCTCATTCATCGAGCCCACTGTAGCCACGGGAGGGCCAGAAGCTGCAAACGCACGTGTGAAAACGAACGGGTGTCAGGTCACCTCGAAGCCGAGGCGCCGCGCCGCGCGCGCCTTCTGACGGCTGGCACGCAACCGCCTAAGTCTCTTCACCAACATCGGGTCGGCGGCCAATGCCTCCGGCCGATCCACCAACGCATTAAGCACCTGGTAGTACCGCGTAGCCGACATCGAGAACAACTCTTTGATGGCTTCTTCCTTAACGCCCGCGAACTTCCACCACTGGCGTTCGAAAGCCAGTATGTCGTGCTCGCGACGGGTCAGCCCATCGGCGACCTCGGAGTCGTCCCCCACTCGATTTGCCCGCGCCATGGCGCCGTCCATATAGCTTCCCCTGGACCCTTCCGGCGAATACTCAATCAGCTCGTAATAGTTGACCTACAAAGGGGCAGTTCCGGCGAATATTGAACCACGCCGGGAACTGTTGCCCGGTAACCCTGACCCGCGAGTCGGCCGATTTGGGGCGAATTGCCTTGCGACAGGTCCGCAGATCGGGGTCGGCGCTCAACCCTATCGGCCTTCTGCTCCCGCCGCCCTGCGGCGGGATCGTCGGCGCGCCTAAGCTAGCCGACCATGGCAGTCGTACCAATACGCATCGTGGGCGATCCGGTCCTACACACTCCGACCAAGCCGGTCCCCGTTGGCGAGGACGGATCACTGCCATCCGATCTGCCTGAGCTGATCACCACCATGTACGACACCATGGATGCCGCGCACGGCGTCGGCCTGGCCGCCAATCAGATCGGGGTCGGACTGCGGGTATTTGTCTACGACTGCGCCGAGGATCGCGGCCTGGCCGCCCACCGCCGAGGCGTGGTAATCAATCCGATGCTCGAAACCTCCGAAATTCCCGAAACCATGCCCGACCCGGACCACGACGACGAAGGTTGTCTGTCGGTGCCCGGCGAGTCTTTCCCCACCGGGCGGGCCAAGTGGGCGCGAGTCACTGGGCTCGACGCCGAGGGCAACCCGGTCGACATTGAAGGCACGGGTCTGTTCGCCCGCATGCTGCAGCACGAAACGGGACACCTGGACGGATTTCTCTACCTGGACTGCCTCATCGGCCGGCACGCCCGCGGCGCGAAGCGGGCCGTGAAATCGCACGGCTGGGGTGTCCCGGGCCTGTCCTGGTTACCCGGCGAGGGACCCGATCCGTTCGGTCACTGATGATGGTGTCGTGGCCGGACCTCGGTACGCGGGTGACGGTTCGCTACCGCCGGCCCGCCGGGTCCGTCCCCCCGCTGACCGACGCGGTCGGACAGCTGCTGGCGGTCACCCCCACAGTGCGGGTTCGAACGAAGACCGGCGCGGTCGTCGAATTCGCATCCGTCGACGTGGTGGCGCTGCGGGTACTGACCGACGCGCCGGTACGCACTGCCGAGATCCGGGCTCTCGAACACGCCGCGGCCGCGGGTTGGCCGGGCGTCGAACGGACCTGGCTGGACGGCTGGCTGCTACGGACCGGCTACGGCACCGATTCAGCAGTGCCACTGGATATTTCAGCCACGATCAGTGACATCCCGGCGATCCTCGACTGGTTCGCACAGCGCAACGTGACCCCCCTGCTGACCATCCCCGATCGGCTCCTGCCACAGCCGACCGGCGGTGCGGGCGAACGCACAGAACGGGTCATGGTGCGTGACGTGCGCGATCTGCGCGCCGCGGAAGCCGACCGCTCGATCGCGCTATCGCCGCACCCCGACGACGCCTGGTTAGGGCTCTTCGATCACCACCAACGCCACGACAAACAAGGGGCTCTCGTCGACGCGCTCACCGCCGTCGTCGACGGCGAACTCGCATTCGGCACCTACCCAGGAGCGGCGGTCGCACGCGCGGCCGTCACCGATGCGCCCGACGGCACCCGTTGGGTGGGGTTGTCGGCGGTGCACACGATCAATGAGAACTCGGGGTCCGGCCCGGCCGCACGGTTGTACGAGGCGCTGTTGAGCTGGGGCGCTCGACGCGGAGCCACCCGCGGCTACCTGGGCATGCCCGATGCCGGCGCCGAACCGGCCGAGAGCCTTGGGTTCCGGCTGCATCATCGCCGCCGCTATGTTCGGCCACCCGATAGCCTCTAGCCATGCCCGATGGCGTCGTGCGGCTGGCTACGTGGAACGTGAATTCGATTCGCACCCGTCTGAACCGCGTCCTCGATTGGCTCGCGCGTGCTGACGTCGACGTGCTGGCCATCCAAGAGACGAAGTGCACCGACAGCCAATTCCCCGCCCTCCCGCTGTTCGAACTTGGCTACGAGGTGGCGCACGTGGGCTTCAACCAGTGGAACGGGGTGGCGATTGCATCCCGCGTCGGGATCGACGATGTCCAGGTCGGCTTCGACGGCCAACCCACCTGGACTAGCAAGCCGGAGGTAGCCGCGACGGCAGAGGCGCGCGCGTTGGGCGCCACCTGCGGCGGCGTGCGGGTATGGAGCCTCTACGTGCCCAATGGTCGTGCAGTGGACGATCCACACTATGCCTACAAGTTGGATTGGCTTGCTGCGCTAAAGAATACGGCCGAAGGCTGGCTTCGCCGCGACCCCGCTGCTTCGATTGCTCTGGCCGGCGATTGGAACATCGCACCGACTGACGAAGACGTCTGGAGCACCGAATTCTATGCCGGGGCCACGCACGTCTCCGGGCCGGAACGCACGGCGTTCAACGCTATTGTGGATGCGCATTTCGCAGATCTGGTAAGGCCTTTCGCCCCCGGGCCCGGTGTGTACACGTATTGGGATTACACGCAACTACGGTTTCCGAAGAAGCAAGGAATGCGCATCGACTTCATCCTCGGCTCACCGCCATTGGCCAGCCGTGTGGTCGACGCGCAGATCGTGCGCGACGAGCGCAAAGGTAAGGCGCCCAGTGATCACGCGCCGGTTTTCGTCGATCTGCTGGACCGGTCGGTTCGGTGACCCGAAGACACTTTCCGGTCACCATTCGTTGTCTACGCGTTTATAACGTGGCAGGCTTTTCATTGACACATGCTGAGAACAGCTTTTGTTGTTGCTGTGAGCGTGCGGCCTAGATATACCTAACCAGCGACAAGGCAGGGAGCCATTATGGGATTCGTCGGCGGAGCGTTGCGCAACGTTGGTCGGACGGTGAGTCAGGCCGCCACGGCGACCACGGCGGCGGCGGGCGCGATAGGAGGCGCGGCGGTCAATGGTGTTGTCGGTGGGGTGAAGGGCGCCGCGGAGGGCGTTCAGCGCGGACTAAGCTCCGGCACCAAGTCGACTCCGGCCGCCGCGCTGGCTATCGGAGCGCTGGGCGTCGCCGGCATCGTCGAATGGCCAATTCTGTTGGCCGTCGGCGGCGGCGCGCTAGTGCTGCGGCGGATGAACCAGAAGCCCGAAATGAGCGCACCGCCGGTGAAGACCAAACTGACCCCGGTACCCACCAAGGCCGAGCCGCAAGAAGCCGAGCCCGCGAAGACACCCCGCAAGACACCAGCGAAGAAGACGGCGGGCCGTCGTGCAGGCGCCGCCGATTTGCGCAGCACCAATTGATGGCGGTGTTGAGCACCCATTGACCATTGCCAAATCCATAACACGGTCGCTGCCGCTGCGCACGCTTGCCGCGGGTGTCCAGGCGACCACCGCCCTCACCACAGCATCGGCCATGACCGCGGCGGGCGCCGCCGGAACCGTGGGCAAGGCGGCAGGCTGGGCCACCAGGATGTGTTTCCAGGCTGGCACCGCACCGCTGCGCGAAGGAGCAAAGGCGGCTTCCGGCGTTTCCCGCGAAACGCTCAGCCGGCATTGTTGGCGAGGTGACGGCCGTGCCTGGATCGAAGTCCGCGACCTCGACGGCGAGCTCGGACCCATGGTGCTCGAAGCAATACGGGCCCACCCTGGAGTCGCGACTGCCTGTCTGAACTATCCGCTGTCTCGCGTCGTGGTCGGCGTCCACGGTCGGGACGCCTCGCTGCGAGATCTGTGTCGAATGGTCGAGAACACCGAAAACCGTTATCGCTCAACCCAAGAATCTCGTCGGCCCGTCGCCGCACCCAGTCTGCCCGGTGACGGTGTGGTTCTAGCGACGCGAGCGGTCAGCTTGGCGGCCAACGCCGCCGGCCTTGGGCTGGCGCTCGCCGGACGAGCCTTGCGCTGGCCGCGATTGCCGATCAGCGTGCTCGCCGGAGTGGTGGCCGTCGACTACCAGCCCCGACTGCGCGGCCTGCTGGAGGACCGCATCGGCGGCCCTGCCACGGATACGGTTCTGACCCTAGCCGTCGCCGCCGCCGAAACCGTCACCCAGGCCCCGGCGTCGCTGTCGGTGGGCCTGGCGATGCAGACCCTCAAAGCCGCAGAATGCCGCGCGGCGTTGCGCGCCTGGCGACACCGCGAACCACAATTGGCCGAGCACGCCGACCAACCACCGATCGACCCCCCGTCGGGGTTGCCGCCGCCGAAAGCCGCACCCGCCCGAGCCGTGGCGCGCCACGCCGATCGGTTCGCGCACATCCAGACCGTCAGCGCCGGACTAGTTGGTCTGAGCACCCGCAATATGGATGCTGCCGCGACCGCCGCTCTGGTGGCTACGCCGAAGGCCAGCCGAACCACGCCGGAGGCATTCGCGGCTGTGCTTGGGCAGGGACTGGCCGAACGGCATGGGGTACTGCCGTTGCGTCCGGAGAGCCTGCGTTGCCTCGACAAGGTGGATGCGATCGTCATCGACCCCAGGGTGCTGTGCACCGACAATTTGCGGGTGGCCCGCATTCGCGGCGCCGAGGAGGACCGACTCTCCGAAGCGTGGAACCGGGCCCAACTTCTTCTGGACCACAATGGTTGGCATCCGGGCTGGCATCCGATAAATGGAATACCCGCCCGCGCCAACGATTCTCAAGTCTCCGCACTGGTTCTGCCCGCGCACGATCCATTTGCCTCGGCCGTTGTCGCTGCGGCCCGTCGCAGCGGAGCCGATCTGGTGTCGGTCGATGTCGAGTCGCTCGGCGAGCTGCGGCCCGCATTCGACGACGTCCGCCCGCTAGCTAACGGCGGGCCAACGGGATCCATCGATGACGCCCTCAGCGATGCGGTGGTCGTGCTGAAAAAGGCGGGCCGCACCGTCGCGGTGTTGTCATCGGTCTGCGGACAAGCGATCGCAGCGGCCGACGTTGCGTTGGGCATGCTGCCCCGGGATGGCGCCGCCCCACCCTGGCACGCCGATGTGCTGCTGCCCGACCTCGCGGCTGCCTGGAGGATCATGCATGCGATTCCGGCGGCCCGCGACGCGCGTCGACGTGGTATTGAAATATCCGGTGGTGCTTCGGCTTTGGGCGCCTTGTTGATGCTTCCGGGTGTTCGTGGACTTGGTCCCGGCCCGGTGACCACCGGCGCGGCCGCCGGCCTACTTTCGGGCTACCTGCTGGCGCGCAAGGTTGTCGGTGCGCAACCACCTCGACCGGCCGCCTTCCACGAGTGGCACACCATGTCCGTCGAGCAAGTGCGCGAGCTCTTGCCGTCACCGGGTGACCAGGCACCCGGGCTACCACACCACTCGACCTTCGCCACCCGCGCCATGGCCGGAGGCATTCAAACCGCCAGGCATGGCGTACAACTCACCGCGGCACCCATGCGGGCGATCGCGCAGCTCTTCGGCGCCGTACGCGCGGAATTGTCCGACCCGCTGACCCCAATGCTGGCGTTGGGCGCCACCGCAAGCGCGGTTCTGGGTTCCCCCGTAGATGCGGTGATGGTCGGATCGGTGCTGACCGGAAACTCCATCCTCGCGGCCACCCAACGACTCCGTGCCGAGAGCCGGCTCAACCGTCTGCTGGCGCTGCAGGTGCCGCCCGCCCGAAAGGTGGCGACCGATCCGGACGGACAACCGATCTATACGGACATCATCGCCGAGCAACTTCAACCCGGCGATGTCATCGAGGTGCGCACCCACGAGGTGGTCCCCGCCGATGCCCGGGTGATCGAGGAAATCGATGTCGAGGTGGACGAATCCGCGCTCACCGGCGAATCACTGTCGGTAACCAAGCAGGTCGAAGCCACCCCGGGCGCGGAATTGGCCGAACGGCACTGCATGCTGTACGCCGGCACGACCGTCGTCGCCGGAACAGTGATTGCGGTGGTGACCGCCGTCGGCGCCGACACGCAGGAACGCCGCGCCGCCGACTTGGTGTCGGCCGACCTGTCCAACGTCGGTTTGCAGTACCAGCTCAGTCAGCTGACCAACCGCGCGTGGCCGATCAGCATGATCGGCGGTGCCGCGGTGACCGGGCTCGGATTGTTGCGACGCCAAGGCCTACGCCAGGCAGTGGCCAGCGGTATTGCCGTCACAGTGGCCGCGGTCCCGGAGGGCATGCCTCTGGTGGCGACACTGGCGCAACAAGCCTCGGCGCGCCGGCTGACCCACTTTGGCGCCCTGGTCCGCATCCCCCGTTCGGTGGAGGCACTCGGTCGTGTCGACATGGTCTGCTTCGACAAGACCGGAACGCTCAGCGAAAACCGGCTACGGGTGGCAGAAGTGGCCCCGGCTCCCGGGTGTTCGGCCGAAGACGTTCTGCGCTGGGCGGTGCACGCGACCCCGGCAACCAACGGCGGCCCACAGGTGCACGCCACCGATGTCGCCATCGTCGAGGCGGCGTCATCGGCATCGCCCGCCCGTGCGGACCAACCGGACGCGCACCTTCCGTTCCGATCGGGTAGGTCGTTCTCCGCCTCGGTGTCCGGCACCGACCTAAGCGTCAAGGGCGCGCCTGAGGTGGTGTTGGCTGCATGCGCAGCCGAGGACTCGAGCTTGGACCGCACGGTCGCCGATCTGGCTTCCAAGGGACTGCGCGTGATCGCCGTGGCGCGGCGCCAGCTGAACCCGGACCAGTCTCGAGAGGTTCTCGACGACCCCGACGACATCGCTGACTTCTGCCACGACGGCCTGTCGCTGGTGGGGTTCCTCGGGTTGTCCGACACCCCACGCGCCGCGGCGGCCGGTCTGCTCACGGACCTGCGCGACCACGGGCTCGACGTGCGCTTGATTACTGGCGATCACCCGATTACCGCCACTGCCATCGCACAGGAGTTGGGCATTCCGGTGCGGGCCGATCAGATCATCAGCGGCGCCGAATGGGATGCCCTGTCTCGCAAAGACCAGGAGCGGGCGGTCGCTGAGCGGATCATCTTCGCCCGCATGTCGCCCGAGAACAAGGTGCAGATCGTACAGACGCTGGAACGCAGCGGACGGGTGTGCGCCATGGTAGGCGACGGCTCCAACGACGCCGCTGCGATACGCGCCGCCACCGTGGGTATCGGTGTGGTCTCGCATGGCAGTGACCCCGCCCGGGTGGCCGCAGACATGGTGTTGGTCGACGGTCGCATCGAATCGCTGCTTCCATCGATCCTGGAAGGGCGTGAGCTGTGGCAGCGGGTGCAGGCCGCGGTGTCGGTCCTGCTGGGCGGCAATGCCGGCGAGGTGGCGTTCGCCATCATTGGCAGTGCAATCACCGGGACGTCACCGCTGAACACCCGGCAGCTGTTACTGGTGAACATGCTGACCGATGCGCTGCCGGCGGCCGCGCTGGCGGTCAGCAAGCCGCGCGGCCAGGCAGATCCCGACGCCCGCGGCCCTGATCAGCGTGCGCTGTGGCGAGCGGTTGGGGTCCGCGGAACAACCACCGCCGCGGCAGCCACCGCGGCGTGGATGATGGCTGGTGTCACTGGGCTACCGCGGCGCGCCGCCACGGTGGGGCTAGTCGCATTGGTCACAGCGCAGCTGGGTCAGACCCTGCTGGATTCGCATGACTGGCTGGTTGTTCTGACCGCGTTCGGCTCACTGGCCGCGATGGGGACCTTGATCAGCGTTCCGGTGATTAGCCAACTGCTCGGTTGTACCCCGATCGGCCCGGTCGGGTGGGCGCAGGCCCTGGGAGCTGCCGCGGCCGCGACCGCCGCGATGGCTGTGGTGGACCGTATTCTGGATAATCGTGATGAGCGACCGGAACCACCGATCCCTCAGCCGCCCGACACGAGCATGCCAGCCGCATCGCACCAGGTGCAGTTTCGCACTCCACAATCTCCACGACGCCGACGCGCCACAACAGGGCGTAAAGCTCCCGCAAGGGCACGGTCAGCAACGCAGCAAACGACGAAATTAGGGGATCGGCCAGGGCGTCGGTCCTCGACATACTTCAGACGGTGACCGCACCACCCTGCTTAGCGGCAAACCCTTCGTTACTGAAAGGCAAATGATGGTGGAAAAGCAGGCGCGCCGGGCAACATCCCAGCGTGACGCCGTAGCAAGAATAAAAGAAGCCGAAACGTTTGTGGTGAATCTGCCGATGTTGGGTCGGCTGGAAGTACCGCGGCCCGAGCAGCTGGCCTACTTCGGCGGTCTGGCCGCCCTGGCGGCCTTCGAACTCATCGACTGGCCGATCGCTGCGGTCATTGCCGCCGGGCACCTGCTGGCGAACAACCATCACAATCGGTTGCTGGAGGAGCTCGGCGAGGCGATGGAGGAGGCCTAGCCAGTCATCGCGGCGCGGAAAGGGCGGGGTCGGGTCGGCTGGATCGCGACGTACCGGACCCACCGCAGTCGAGGAGGTACTGGGCCTCGGCGGGGTCGTCGGGATGCCGGTGCGATCGCAGCAGTCTCGCCCCCGACTTTCGGTGTTGAGCCGGCTGGCTCCGCGACGTCCCGGCGTCAAAACGGGCGGTAGCAGCGGATTCAACGAATTTCCAGGGTCTGCCCAACACCCGCGCGAGACAGTTACGCACGTTGGCCGCGTCCACAGTCACTCACCGAGGCGCGGCAGGCGGTGCGAGCTGTTGGGCAACGGCGGGGCCGGCGGGACCGGTGGGATTGGTGCCTCCACCAACGGGCCCGGCGGTGCGGGCGGAGCCGGTGGCAGCGCTGGCCTATTGGGCGACGGCGGCGCCAGCGCGATGGCCAGCGCCACCGGAGCCAACGGTGGACCAGGCGGCGACGGCGGCCACGGAGGGTTCTTCTGGGGCAATGGCGGCGCCGGCGGTGATGGCGGTGCCGGAGGTGCGTCCACGGTCGGCAGCGGAGGCAGCGGCGGCAACGGCGGTTGCGGCGGTCTGAGCGGAATGATCGGTAATGGGGGCGCCGGCGGGAACGGTGGAGATGATGGCGCCACCATCGACGCACCCGCCAACGGCGGATCCGGCGGCTGGGGCGGCTTCGGCGGTGACGCCAAGATTATCGGCTTTGGCGGGATCGGCGGTGCCGGCGGAACCGGTGCTGCCGGCGGGATCGGCGGCATCGGCGGGGGCGGCGGCACCGGCGGGAACGGCGGTCACGGCGCAGTCCTATTCGGCAACGGTGGAGCTGGCGGGCCGGGTCGGGCCGGCGGCGGCGGCTTGTTCGGCGGGCAAGGCGGCTACGGAGGCGAGGGCGGCGACACCGGGCTACTGGGCAATGGCGGTGACGGCGGGGCCGGCGGGGCCGGCGGTGTCGGAGGCCCCGCCGGCCCCAAGCCAGGCTCGGACGGCGGTAACGGAGGCGCTCGTGGGCTGTTGTTCGGCACCGCGGGCACGTCCGGCGGACACGGCTAACTCCGACAGCCGCGCCGCCTCTGCACACCGCGGCTCCGCTGCGCTAGCGTGGGAGGCGGCCGAATAAAACCACGCGGGAGCGCACGCCGAGAGCGCTGAGAGGACGGCTGGGGCCGTCGACCGTAGGAACCTGACCGGGTAATGCCGGCGTAGGGAGATGAAATGACCGTCACTATCGAACCTTCCGTCACCACCGGGCCTATCGCGGGTAGCAGCAAGATCTACCGACCCGTCGACGGATTCCCCGGTGCACACGTCCCGTTCCGGCGGGTACACCTATCCACCGGAGACCACTTCGACCTCTACGACACCTCCGGGCCTTACACCGACCCGGACGCGGTGATCGACCTCAAATCCGGCCTCACACCGCGGCCCGGGGTGGTCAGTGACCGCGGCACCCAGCTGCAGCGCGCCCGGGCCGGCGAGATCACCGCGGAGATGGCATTCATCGCCGCCCGGGAAGGCATGCCCGCCGAGTTGGTGCGCGACGAGGTGGCCCTGGGCCGGGCCGTGATCCCGGCCAACCACAACCACCCCGAGAGCGAGCCGATGATCATCGGCAAGGCGTTTGCGGTCAAGGTCAACGCCAACCTGGGCAATTCGGCGGTGACATCGTCGATCGCCGAGGAGGTCGACAAGATGGTGTGGGCTACCCGCTGGGGCGCAGACACCATCATGGACCTGTCCACCGGCAACAACATCCACGAAACCCGCGAATGGATCCTGCGCAATTCGCCGGTTCCGGTCGGCACCGTCCCGATCTACCAGGCGCTGGAGAAGGTCAAGGGCGATCCGACGCTGTTGACCTGGGAGCTCTACCGCGACACCGTGATCGAACAGTGCGAGCAGGGCGTGGACTACATGACCGTGCACGCCGGGGTGCTGCTGCGGTACGTGCCGTTGACCGCAAAGCGGGTCACCGGCATCGTCAGCCGAGGCGGGTCGATCATGGCGGCCTGGTGTCTAGCGCACCATCAGGAATCGTTCTTGTACACCAACTTTGACGAACTCTGCGAGATCCTGGCGCGCTACGACGTCACCTTCTCCCTGGGCGACGGTCTGCGGCCGGGATCGATCGCCGATGCCAACGATGCCGCGCAGTTCGCCGAGCTGCGGACCCTGGGCGAGCTGACCAAGATCGCCAAAGCCCATGGCGCACAAGTCATGATCGAAGGACCGGGGCACGTTCCGATGCACAAAATCGTCGAGAACGTGCGACTGGAGGAGGAACTGTGCGAGGAAGCACCGTTCTATACGCTGGGCCCGCTGGCCACCGACATCGCGCCGGCTTATGACCACATCACCTCCGCGATCGGGGCTGCCATCATCGCCCAGGCCGGTACCGCCATGCTGTGTTACGTCACCCCGAAGGAACACCTCGGGCTACCCGATCGCAAAGATGTCAAGGACGGGGTGATCGCCTACAAGATCGCTGCGCACGCAGCCGACTTGGCCAAAGGCCATCCGCGCGCCCAACAACGAGATGACGCATTGTCGACGGCTCGCTTCGAATTCCGCTGGAACGATCAGTTTGCCTTGTCGTTGGATCCCGACACCGCCCGGGAATTCCATGACGAGACGTTGCCCGCCGAACCGGCCAAAAGCGCCCACTTCTGCTCGATGTGCGGACCAAAGTTCTGCTCGATGCGTATCACTCAGGATGTCCGCGACTACGCGGCGCAGCACGGGCTCGATAGCGAGGAAGCCATCGAAGCAGCGATGCAGGAAAAGTCGCGCGAGTTCGCCGAGCAGGGCAACCGGGTGTACCTGCCGATCACGCAGTGAACCGGCTGCCGCTGCCACCTCCGGGAAGCACACCTCGGCGGGTGCTCACGATCGCCGGGTCGGACTCGGGAGGTGGTGCGGGCGTTCAAGCGGACATGCGCACCATGACGATGCTGGGCGCCCATGCCTGCGTTGCGATCACCGCCGTCACAGTGCAGAACACGTTGGGCGTCAAAAGTTTTCATGTGGTACCCGACGAGGTCGTAGCCGGTCAGATGGAAGCCGTAGTTTCCGATATCGGTATTCAGGCCGCCAAGACCGGGATGCTGGCGTCGTCGGCGATCGTTTCCACCGTGGCGGCAACCTGGCGGCGACTTGAATTGACCGTGCCCCTTGTGGTCGATCCGGTGTGCGCGTCCATGCACGGCGACCCGCTATTGGCACCATCGGCCCTGGATTCGCTTCGCGACCAACTGTTCCCGTTGGCCACAGTGGTCACACCCAACCTCGACGAGGTGCGTCTGCTCGTCGACATTGCGGTGGTAGACAGCGAATCTCAGCGTGCGGCCGCGAAGGCCTTGCACGCGTTGGGTCCCCGGTGGGTGCTGGTCAAGGGCGGACACCTGCGATCTTCAGAGCACAGCTGCGATCTGCTCTTCGACGGCTCGGACTTCCACGAGTTCGACGCCCCGAGGATGCCCACCGGCAACGATCACGGTGGCGGCGACACCTTGGCCGCCGCGGTCGCCTGCGCCCTGGCGCACGGGTTCAGCGTGCCGGACGCGGTCGGATTCGGAAAACAATGGGTCACCGAATGTCTACGCGCCGCATATCCGCTGGGTCGTGGCCACGGCCCGGTCTCGCCCCTGTTTAGGTTGTCGTGAACCTCGATCAGATTGCGGGGGTCGCGCACCGGCCCGATGGTGCCCCCGCCGGAGTGGCGGTACTGACCCATGGCGCGGGTGGTAGCAAGGAATCCCCACTACTGCAACGTATTTGTGACGAATGGGCGCGGCGCGGCTGGCTGGCGGTCCGATACAACCTGCCCTACCGCCGGCGTCGCCCCAAAGGCCCACCATCTGGCTCGGCGGCAAGTGACCAAGCAGGCATTGTCGAGGCGCTCGAGTTGTGCCGCGGGCTTGTTGACGGTCCGTTGATCGCGGGCGGACACTCCTACGGTGGCCGGTTGACCTCCATGGCGGTGGCCGCCCACCAGGTTCCGGTACGCGTCCTGACCTTGTTCTCCTATCCGGTCCATCCACCGGGTAAGCCAGAACGCACCCGCACCCAGCATCTACCGGACATCACGGCGCCTACGGTGTTCACTCATGGAACGTCCGATCCGTTCGGCACGCTCGCAGAGGTGCACGCTGCCGCGGCGCTGCTGGCCGCACCGACCGAGATCGTCGAGATTAGCGGCGCGAGACACGATTTGGGTTCGAAGACGGTCGACGTCCCCGCTCTCGCGGTCGACGCGGCACTGCGCCTGTTGGGGAACCAAACAGCGTGAGTTCCATGAGCTGTCGCACGCACGCCTGCACGTAATCCGACTCCGCCGAGTCGTTCAGCCGCACCATCCGGCCCAGATCGACGACCAGCGCCATGGCGGCCTGCACCAGGTACCGCGCTTGCATCGGGGTCAGCGACGGGCGCACCGAGGTCAGCAGCCGCACCCACGAATCGATCGTCGACAACTGCACGTTGCGCAGCAACATTTGGTCAGCGGGCGTCAGATTGACCCGTTCGGTGAAATAGACCGCCGCTAGTTCAGGATTGGCGAACGAAGTTGCCACGTAGGCGTCGATCAGCAGTGTCAATGCCTGGCGGGGCTCGGTGAGGGTACTAAGGATCGGCGAAAGCTGTCCGGAGACGCGGTCGGCCGCCCGCCGCAATCCGGTCGCCAGGATCTCGCACTTGCCGGAGAAGTACCGGTAGATTCCCGAAACCGGTACACCAGCGGCCGAGGCGATCTGCGCCATGCTGGTTTCGGCATAACCACGGTCTTTGAACAATGCCATCGACGCGTGCAGCAAGGTTTCGTAGACGCCGGCATCTTCGGCGAAGATGCGCCACGATGCCCGCCGCGGGGCGACATTTCCCGGCTCGGGAAGGTCCGCAGCAAGGATCGCCGCGGCCGCCTGACCCAGCAGCGCACGAATCACATCGGCCGGCAGCCGCCCGGGGTGGTCGACGATGCTGCCGATAACGCTGAGCACCCCCGCCGACAGCATCCACCGCTGAACGGGTCGCAGCGACGGCCGAATCACCTTGAGCGGCTCTTGAATTCGCCGATTCACCAATTTCAATTGAGCGGCCAGCACCGCCTGGTCTTCGGCCCGGAGATAGCGAGCCTGCCAGCGGTACAGGCCGCCGGATACCCGGTTGTCCAGGGTTGTGTCAACGAGTGCGGTAACCAGCCGATCCAGCATCGCCGACGGATCGTTGGCCTCCTCCGCTTCCGTCTTTACTTGCGTGCAGTCGACCAATTGCTGCCCCAGATCCAAGACCGCACCGCGGAAGAGGTCATATTTGCCGCTGTAGTGGCGGTACAACGCGGGCGCCGAGACCCCCACTTTCGCCGCGATGTTTTCCATGCTGACCGCGTGATAGCCCTGCGCGCTGAACGCCTCGGCGGCCGCGCGGGCAATTTGGGCTTTGCGGTCCTTGGGCCGCCGCCGGACGCCGGCTACCGGATCAGCAGAAACGCCGGTCCCCGGGCTAGCGATCGTCACCGCCCCACTGTAGCCCGGATGGGCCTGTCCGAAACCTACCGCGGTCTACCAGTCAGCCAGAATCTGCATTAACATAATGGCGAGTCTGGGGGATCCTCAACGCCCTGGCTGGAGGGACCGAAACATGTTGGCAATGGCTCGTAGGGTGCTGAGCTACCAGTTTTCGGTCGGCCAACTGATAGTGGCCGGTTTAGCGTTGGGCACACCATATCTGCTGGTTGGAACCGTTTGGTCGACAACGCACACCGACCATCTGGACCGGCTGCACGGTATCGATCTGGCGGTGTCCTACCTGGGATCGATCGTGTCGTGGCCCGTCCTGCTGTTCGCGGACGTGTGCATGACATGAGCAACTGGACAGCTACATTGGGTATTCACATCGGGAGGCTGCAACCGTGAGTCGTCGGCAAAGGTACATCGGGATCGCCGGCCTGTTGTTGGCGGTGATCGGGCTGGCGGCCCTATTTTTTCCGGTCTACCTGGATCAATACGACGTTTACGGCGTCAAAATCACCTGTGGCAATGGCTTGAATTCCGATCTGACCCAGGCCGTCCAGTCCAACGGCGCCGATCTCATCACGCGCTGCGACACCGCGGTGCTCGTTCGGCGCGCCTGGGCAATACCGGCCGTTGCCTGCGGATGGTTGCTGGTCGCTGGATTTCTGGTGGCCTGGGTGCACAGCGGCCAACAGCAGGAGCAGGCCGTTTAGCAACCGCCACGCACACCGCAGGTCCGACGGCTACTAGCTCGCCTTCGGGGCCAGCGCGCGCCGCACGTCGTCGGCAACCGAGGTATACACCGCAACCACGTCGTAAACACCGTCCCGGAAACTACACTCGATGGCCTTCGCGAACACTTGCGCACCCGAGACGTCCAAGACGAGATCGCTGAACGGCGAGATCTCCGTGTCGGTGCGAATCTGGACGGCCTCCTCGCCGGTGCCGGTCACTTCCGCCGGATGCACGGCGCCGATGATCTTGTTCTTGATGACCGCGATGCCAATCGGCCTGGGCACGGCAAGGTGTGTCACCGACCGGTTGACGATGGGGAGGTGGAGGTCGTATTTGCCGCCCAA
The DNA here is from genome assembly GCF_900292015.1 of Mycobacterium basiliense. NCBI lineage: Bacteria > Bacillati > Actinomycetota > Actinomycetes > Mycobacteriales > Mycobacteriaceae > Mycobacterium > Mycobacterium basiliense. The sequence goes on along the minus strand of NZ_LR130759.1, from coordinate 706,396 downwards.
GCCTCGGATGTCATAGACGTCGATAGGCTCGGTGAGTCCTTTGACGCGCACCTTGAAGGTCCCCGATGTCTGTGAGATGTGGCAGATCTCGCGATGTGTCGACTGCGAGACCAGCACCTGTCCCCCGACGGTATTTGACTCGATCCGGGCAACCAGATTTACGTTCTTGCCGATCGCCGTGTACTTTTGCCGCCGCGGTGAACCAATGGTGCCGACCACCGCCTCGCCGGTATGCACACCGATGCCGATCCCCAGTTCGGGCAGTCCACGTTCGCGGTGGCTGACGTTGAGTTCATCCATGGCCAGCTGCAACTCGAGGGCGGCCGCGACCGCATGCTCCGCGGCTTCGCCATCGCTGTTGGGTACGCCGAAGAAAACCAATAGGCCGTCACCGAGGATTTCGTTTATCGTTCCGTTCCAACGGAGGACGACATCGGTCGCGCGCTCGAGGTAGGCGTTGAGCACCTGCAGCGCTCGCTCCGGTGAAAGGATCTCCGACAATCGAGTAAAGCCGCGGATGTCGGCCATCAGCATTGTGAGCGTGCGCCGTTCACTGTTCTGGTGCCCTTCGGGACATGCCAGCAGATGCGTCTTCACCTCTTCGCTCACATAGCGGCCGAAGATATTTTCTACCCGGCGATTTTGGTCCGCCAACTCCAAGGCACGCTGGTGGGCTGCCTCGCCCGCTTGTAGTTCCCGCACGATGGTGACGGCCTTGGAGATCGTGACTCGCAGATCCTCGAGATCAAGCGGTGTCAGCTGAAAGTCAAAGGCGCCGCGCATCATTGCCGCTCGTATGTTCGCTAGGTCGTTGCAGGCGGTAAGCACGATCGTTTTCAGCGGGCGTCCGAGCTTGGCGACCTCCGTGAGTAAGTCGAGGCCGTTCATTTGCGGCATGTTGAGGTTGGTGACAAGAACCTCGATATCGGGGCTATTACCGACGATTTGCAGCGCCTGGACCGGGTCCTTCGAGAAGCTCAATTCATACTCCCCGCGCCGCAGCTCCTTGCGAAAACGGCCCCTGAACAGCGCTTCGACCCCCTCTCCGTCGTCAACCACCAGAAGTCGCGCAGGCTGCTGGCTATTGAGAGCTGCCGACCCGTTGTCCGTATCCCCGCGGCGCGCCGGCCCTGCGGCCAGCTGGGCGCCTTCTTGGCAAAAACCGTGCACGTGCATCACACGCTCCCTACGGCCCGTTGGGGTTCCCACTCGATCGCAGCCACCCTCATTAGTTGCTGCGCAGAATACGTTCACCGTGAGCCAAATTCCAGCGGAAGCAAAGGTTTTTAATTCTCACTTCGGTGAATTTTTAATTCCCGATTGGGTGAATTACTCGAATCGAGTGTTGCCGCCACTTTTGGTAATCACATTGGCCGGCAAGACAATTCAACAAACAAAGAATTTGAGAATTGTATAAAAATGCCCAAACTAACGTCGTTAAACGTAGACTATCATCCACCCAGTCCGATTCACGAAAGACACGAGGTGAATGGCGACAATGGCGAAATTGATTAGCTCGACGACTGGTCTCGCAGTATCGGGTGGAGAAGTCAAGATACCAAGTGCACCGACGTTGACGGCAGATAAAGTCCAGCCCCGACACCGTACGAGCGCCGGTGGAACACCGGTACGAACACACCTTTCGTCGCCAACCCGACCGGGCTATGCGGCACTCACTCGCCGCCGCCAACCATCCTCGACGGCTGTGTTGCTGGTGGCGTCTTTCGGGGCATTCCTGGCGTTTCTCGACTCCACGATCGTTAACATCGCCTTCCCGGACATCCAGAGGTCGTTCCCGTCCTACGACATCAGCAGCCTGTCCTGGATCCTCAACGGCTACAACATCGTCTTTGCGGCGTTCCTCGTCGCGGCGGGGCGATTGGCCGACGTGCTCGGCCGCAAGCGAACGTTCATATTCGGCGTGGTCATCTTCACCATCTCGTCTGGGTTGTGCGCGGTTGCCGCCGATGTCGAGCAGTTGGTGGGCTTCAGGTTGCTGCAGGGCATCGGGGCGGCGGTGCTGGTGCCGGCGTCGCTCGCCCTGGTCGTCGAGGGTTTCGACGCGTCGCACCGGGCGCACGCTGTCGGGCTTTGGGGAGCGGCCGCGGCCGTCGCGTCCGGCTTGGGCCCACCTGTCGGCGGGATGCTGGTCGAGGCGGCCAATTGGCGGTTGGTGTTTCTGGTAAACATTCCGCTCGGCATCGCTGCGGTGCTGGTTGCCGGGCGCGTGCTCACCGAAAGTCGTGCGTCGGGGCGGCGGCGGGTACCCGACCTGCGGGGCGCGATGCTGCTCGGCGCAGCGCTGGGTCTGCTGACCCTCGGATTGGTCAAAGGCCCGGATTGGGGCTGGGTAACCCCGGGAACCGTCGGATCGTTCGTTGCCAGCTCGGTTGCGCTGATCGGGTTCGTGGCCAGTTCGCGGTCGCATCCTGCGCCGCTGGTCGAGCCCGCGTTCCTGCGTGTCCGGTCGTTCGTGTCGGGCAACCTGCTGACGCTCGTGGCTGCCGCCGGCTTCTACTGCTACGTACTAACTCACGTGCTCTATCTCAACTACGTGTGGCACTACTCGCTACTCAAGGCGGGTTTCGCGATTGCGCCGGCCGCACTGGTGGCCGCCGTGGTCGCGGCCGTGCTTGGCCGCATCGCCGACCGCTACGGACATCGGATAATCGTCACCGCCGGCGCGCTCATCTGGGCCGGGAGCCTGGGCTGGTACCTGCAGCGGGTGGGTACCGAACCCGACTTCCTGGGCGCCTGGCTGCCCGGCCAGCTGCTGCAAGGAATCGGAGTGGGCGCGACGCTGCCGGTGCTGGGTAGCGCCGCGCTGGCCAAGTTGGCAAAAGGTGGCAGCTACGCCACGGCTTCGGCCGTGGTCAGCACCACTCGCCAGCTCGGCGCGGTGATCGGCGTAGCGATCTTGGTGATCCTGATCGGGAAGCCGGCCCCGGGAACAGGCGTCGAAGCGCTCCGGCACGGCTGGGTCATGGCCGCGGTGTGCTTCATCGCGGTCGCAATCTTAGGCATGCTGCTGGGCCGGACCCGCGGCGACGAGGGCCCGGCCGATGCACCCGAACCCGAAGTCACCCGAAACCCCGTCGCGCCGCGGATCGCGAAACCACCGATGATCGCACCAACCGATCAGACGGTGCGGACGACCGGGCAAGGCGATCTGCTCAGGCAATTGCCACTGTTCGCCGGACTGGCCCCGGCCGCTCTGGCCCGGCTCAGGCACCAAACCGATGAGGTAGAGCTGGAAGCGGGCTCGTATCTCTTTCACGCGGGTGATCCATCGGATGCTCTCTACGTGGTGCGCAGCGGCCGCCTGCGGGTGCTGCAGGACAACATCGTGATCAGAGAACTGGGTCGTGGCGAAGTCGTCGGCGAACTCGGACTGCTGATCGACGCGCCCCGCTCGGCATCTGTCCAGGCCATGCGCGACTCGGTGCTGGTGCGGCTCAGCAAGTCCCAGTTCGATGAGATCGCCGACCGCAGCGTGTTGGCGGCGCTGGTGGGCACGCTGGCGACTCGGCTACACACCGCGCCACCGCCTACCATTGCCCGGCCAGCATCGCCCGAGGTGGTGATCGCAGTAATCGGCCTGAGTCCGGCCGTGCCGGTGCGGGCGGTGGCCCAGGCACTGCTGGACGCGCTCTCGGCGCGGGTGCGTGCAATCAATCCCGGTCGCGTCGACCGCTACGGACTGGAACGTGCGGAGGCGACCGCGGACAAGGTGGTACTACACGCGAGCGCCACCGACGCCAGCTGGCGGAATTTCTGCCTGCGCGCCGCGGATCGGATCGTTCTGGTGTCCGAGGGGCCGGCACCTCGGGGTGCGCAGCTGCCGGCGCGCGCGGCGGGTGCCGACCTCGTGCTGATCGGCGCTCCTGCCGACCAGGAGGACCGACGACAGTGGGAAGAGCTGATCTCACCGCGCTCGGTTCAAACGGTCGGCTATCGAAGCCTGCGAGACGACGTGCGCCCACTCGCCGCACGAATCACCGGCGCCTCGATTGGACTGGTGCTCGGCGGCGGAGGCGCGCGCGCATTCGCTCACCTTGGGGTTCTCGACGAGCTGGAGGCCGCCGGGATCGTCGTCGACCGGTTCGCCGGCACCAGCATGGGCGCTGTGATTGCCGCGCTGGCGGCCAGCGGCCTAGACGCGGCAGGTGTGGACGCGCACGTATACGAATACCTCGTCCGGCACAACCCGCTCGGCGACTACACGCTGCCAAGCAAGGGGTTGGTTCGTGGCCGGCGAACGATGGCTCTATTGCGCGAAGCCTATTCCGGACGTTTGGTCGAGGAACTGCCGAAGGAATTCCGCTGCGTCAGTGTCGATTTGCTTGCCCGTCAGCCCGTGGTGCACCGCCGGGGGCCGGTCGCCGATGTCGTTGGGTGTTCCCTAAGGGTGCCCGGGCTCTATCCGCCCCAGGTCTACAACGGCCAACTTCATGTCGATGGCGGCGTGCTGGACAACCTGCCCGTCGCCGCGCTCGGAAGCGCCGACGGCCCGGTGGTTGCGGTGAGCGTCGGGTTTGGCGGCAATCCGTCCGGTGGCCCGGCCCGACCTAGCGGACCACTGCATGTGCCCGGCATCGGCGACACCTTGATGCGCACGATGATGATGGGCAGCCGCACCGTGGCCGACGCCGCACAGGCTCAGGCTCTTGCCGTGATACGGCCCGATACCCGCGCCGTCGGACTCCTCGAGTTCCACCAGATCGACGCGGCCCGCGAGGCCGGGCGCCTCGCGGCTCGGGCGGCGCTGCCCCGCATCATTTCGCTGCTGGGTTCCGCAGCGCCCGGGATCACCAATGGCGCCGTCAACGGAAATGTGCGCACCCGCACGTACTCCAGAGCGCCGAGCTGACATCGCCGCTCGTCGCACCACCGCAAATGTTGCCACTCCCAGGCAGCACCCTGGCGCTGGGTGTCCGGCTGGCCTGGCTTAGACCCCAACGGCGCTCCCGCTCCCGGGGGTCCAGCGGGCGCCGGGGGCCGGCGGAGCCTTCGGTCCGGCGGCCCAGAATTTCCCGGGAACGGTACCCCCGGAACTGACGGCCCCGCGGGTCTTGACGGCGCGCCCGGCCATCCTGGCTAGGCCTACGGGTCGACGACTGACCATCCCGCCAACTGGGCTGCGGACAGCATCAGCGTCCGCCTGTCGCTATCCCGGGTACCGCGTGTAGCAGGCCTCCATGTCGCCACCAACGCCGGCGCGGAAGGCGGCGATCCGGGTAAACCCGGCCGGCACGCTGATGCCGTCGGCGTCACTGGCGACCATGTGATTGGTCAGCAGTCCGGCGACGGCTTCGTCCAAATCGCCGGCGGTCAGGACGAGTTGCTCACCGGATTCCAGGTCGATGGGCTCGGCCATCTTGCGATGCACATAACCGGTCAGGCACGCCGTCCGCAACGCGGTCCATGGGCTCTGCATCGCAAGACCCCGTTCGTGCTGCATTGCCAGCGCGTATCTCGACATCACGATCGACAACGCGGTGTCGTCGCCCTGCGGCAGGGTGTGTTCGTTTTCGTCGGCGACCTTGCCCATCGCCGCCAAGGCGGACAGGTCGACCGTGATGGTGTTGGTGGCCGGGCAGTAGGACGCCGGTGGGCTGGGTTTGGCGTCCGGGCAACCGGCCGCCTGGTAGGACAGCGTCGGCGGATTCTTCGGCGAGAAGATCTTGCCCATCAGCTCCATCAGCGTCTTGAGCGTGTCTTGGTTGATCGGTACTTCGCCGGTCTCGGCGGTGCCGCTGCTATCGACCCGCAGGCTCGTCGGCAGATCACCACGGCGCCGCTCGATCTCGGATTTGTTGATCTCCGCACACGCCGCGGTGCCGCTGAGAAATCCCATCTGAAAGGCGCTGACCCGATCCAGGGCGGACCCGTGTTCGTCGTCGTTTTCGGTCTCGGAGTCCATCACCGGGTCTCGCGTGGTGATGATCCCGGCAAGGACATGGTCGAGCCCGTCGGCGGTGCTCAACTCGAATCGCGACGACTTGCCTTCGGCCACCCAGTACAGATAGACCCCGGCCAGGCAATCCGCTTGCTGCTCACGGACGATGGTGGGGTCTTTTCTGGTTACCAGCTCCGCCATCACCTGCAGGGCGTGCCCATACTCGTGTGCGAGCACGCCGGTTACCGAAATATCACCGAAGTACTGTTGCGCCACCGGCATGAATACCCCACGGTCCCAGGCGATCAAGTTGCAGCGAGACGTGTAGAACGCGTTGACGAGTTGGTAGGTCTCGTTGTGGCACACGATCGGACTGTTGGGGTCATTGGAATCGTAGGACACCAATTTGCCGACGGGCTTGAACGCGCCCTTCAGGGGCTCGTTGTAGTTGTCCTTCCAGTAATCCTGAATGTCATTGATCGACAGCAACGACAGCTTGTCGATCTCTCCGTTGTTGGTGTTGATCACCGTGCCGGTTGGCGCCGGTCCATTCGGACGGGGACCGCTCGGCCCATTCGTTGCGGGCAGACCACCGACCCGGAATGGATCGTTGAGGATCGACAGCGCGCGGCCGTCCACCAGCGTGGTGCACCCGGCCACCACAGATACCGCGCCCACGCAAACCGTCACCGCCCGCAGCGCTCCAGCCAGCGTCCGCGAACGCAGCCGCCGCAGCCGACTACTTTTCTGCCTGCGGTTTCCCATCTGACCACCCCGTCCCAACTGGCCTGCAAAGCGGCAACAAAGGTAATTATGGTAAATCCGGAGAAGCGCAGCCAGTGCCCAAATGCCATGACCGGGCACGCTGCTCCACCGCTATGACACCTTTGTGCGATGACGCTTGTCATACGGGGTGACGCCGTTGACGCCACTGATGGATTCCGCATAACTACCCACCGCAAACGCCACGGCCGAACCCATAACCGATAATGCCGCCCGGTTGATGTTGTCCACCGTATCGCGCGGGCTGCGATTATTGGGGTCGAACGCGACACCGGGCTGTCCACCCCAGAGTCGAGCTTGCACAGTCGTTTTCAGCTGAGACGCGCCGGAGGTCAGGCCCCCGATCGGCACCCCGGAAATCAAGAACGGATGGTAGTCAGCGGCGACGTTCAACGGCATATCGGCGGGCCGGCTACCGGCAAGGTTCAGGTATCCAGCCAGGGTACGTTCGATGGCGGCCGAACCTTCCGGCACGTCCGCGGCCGCAATGCCACGCGCCGGCGGGCCAGACTGGTCGCCGTCGTCGGTGAAGAAACCCGCATTCGGCGACCCCAGCATGGTGAAATTCAGGTAGAGCGCGATGTTGTTGAGCTGTTCGCCATCCAGCCCGAACACGTAATCCATGGCGCCGTGGAGTCCACCTCCCCAGAAGGCGAACCGAACCGCGTTGTTCACCGGTGGCAACGGCCCCAATTGCAGCGCCGTATCCAGCACTGCGGCCACCCCGGAACCATTGTCGTTGATACCCGGACTTCCAGTCGGGCTATCGAGGTGAGCACCAGCCATGATCACCTCATTGGGCGAACCGGTCTTGGTCTGGGCCAGCACGTTTCGCGATGTGATCTTGACGTTCTCCGTATCCAGGACCAGGTGTACCGGCGCGCTGGCGCGCAGCAGCGCGCCGGCGCCGTTGGCGCCGATCACCGCGACCGGCACCTTCAGCTGGTTGTAGTAGCCGGAGCTGAACAAATTGGGCGGACCGCCCTGCCCCTTGGGCACGCTAATCACGATCAGTGCGACAGCACCTTTTGCCACAGCGCTGTTCTGTTTGTCGACGACTGAGCACTCGGTGTCGTCGACCACAGCGATCGCGCCCTTCGGTAGGACCGAAGGGTAATCGGCAACGGCACAGCCCGCCGGTCGCGTCGGCTGGACCGGCTGGCCGGTCAGCCCGCTAGCCGGAGTTCGGACCAGCAACGACGCCTGGTCGACGGGATAGCCGCGGCCGGCGACTGTCAGTGTCGGCTGACCCTGTGACGCGGTGTAGAGCCAGTCGAACTGAGGCGTCGCTACTTCAAAGCCTCTGTCACGCAAAACTTTCGCCACATAATCAACGCTGGCATCGTAGCCCGGTGTCCCGGTGGCCCGGTTGCCGTTGTGGGCGTTGGCGATCTCCTGCAGCGCGCGCAGGTGGGTGAACATCCCGTCCGCGCTGACCTTTCCGGCCAACGTGCGCCCGAGGTCGGGTGCGGCGGCCGGTGTCACCGGTTTGGTGGACAAACACCCGGCCAACAGACAGATCAACACCAGCGTCCCACCGAGTCGCCGAACCGCGGTACGCATTAGGGCTTGACAAGCACGTGGCGCGTGCGATCCTCGATGGCCGGGACACCATTTCGTCCGGTCAAATCCTGGGAGTACAAACTCACAACGTAGGCGACACCGGCGCCTTGGATGCCCAGTGACGTGCGGTCGATGTGTTCGAGGGTGTCGCCCTTCTGGTGATAGTTGGGATCAAACGGCTCGTTGGCGGCGCCGCCCCACAGCTTGGCCTGTTCCTCGGACTTCTTTGCTTCCGCACCAGCGAACAGGCCACCCGACGGGATTCCGGCCAGCGAGAACCCGTCGTAGTCTGAGCGGCCGTCGAAAGAGGTGTCCTGCGCTACCTTGCCGGCCAACTTCAGGTAGGCCACCAGGGTGCGTTCAATGCCTGCCGAACCCTCGGGTACCACGGGCTGGCCGCGGGCGTCCATTGGCAGCGACTGGTCGCCGTCGTAGGTGAAATAGCCCGGGTTGGGTGACGCCAGCATGTCGAAGTTGAGGTAGAGCGCGATGTTCTTGAGCTGCTCGAGACTGAGCGACTCTACGTAATTCCGGGATCCGATCAGCCCTAGTTCCTCCGCTCCCCAGAACCCGAACCGCACCGCGTTATGCACCTGTGGTGAATTACCCAGTTGCACTGCGGTTTCCAATACCGCTGCCACACCGGATCCGTTGTCGTTGATGCCTGGGCCCTCCGGCACGCTATCCAGGTGGGCTCCGGCCATCACAACATCGGTGGCCGATCCCGTCTTGGTCTGCGCGATCACGTTGCGCGCCTTGAAACTCTGGGTGCTTGCTGCCAGCTTCACGGTTGCCGGCCCGGATTTTCCACGCAGCTGCATACCCACCGATTTGGTCACGCTCACGACCGGGATCTTCACGTCGGTGTTCACCCCCAACGTGCCGCCCATCGACTGCTCGTCGACGTTGTCGACAATGATGAGCGCGACCGCGCCTTGCTGCGCCGCCACGTCCTCTTTCTGGGCGAACTGGCACTCGCCGCGGTCCACCAGCACCACCGCTCCCCGCACCGGCAACTTGTCGTAGTCGGCCGCGGTGCAGCCCGGGCTGTCGTCGGAGGGTGCGACCAGCAACGGCCCGCTAACCCCGTCTGGCGAAGTACCGAGGCTGTACTCCAACGCGCGCGCTTCCACGGTCAAGCCCCCGGCCGCCACCGACCCCTTTTCGGCATGGAAGACACGGGCGGAAAATTCGGGCGTTTGCACGTCAAATCCGCTGTTGCGCAACGTGTTGACCACATAGTCGACGCTGGCTTCGTAACCAGGTGTGCCCACCGCCCGGGTGCCGTTGTTGGCGTCGGCGATCTCCTGAAGCTTCGTCAAGTGCGCCATCATCGCGTCGGTGCTCACCCGGGTGCGCAATGTATTGGCGAATTCGGCGGCGGCCGGGCCACTGGCATTGGGCTGCGAATGACTCGACCAAAGCCCGCAACTCGCAACCGCTAGGGTGACGACCGCGGCTATGGCCACCACCGCGGGCATGGTTCTAGATTTGTTCACCATCGCGCCCAGACTAGACCGCGACTCCCCTGTGGCGCCGCCTGACCACCGGTGCCGCCCCGAAGTAACCCCGCTGCAACGAACGCCCACCGATCAGACGAACAGCGCGTTGAACGGCGCAACCGGGATATTGCGCACAACGAACCAGACCAACACCAGCGACAGTGTCGCCACGGCTGCCCAACGATTGCGTTGCCAGCCCCGCATCCGTCGCCCCACTAGCCGACCGTAACTCCAAACAAAGTAAGCCCACACCAAGAGCACCACCGCCGCCAGGCCTAAGGCGTTAAACCTGGCGGCTGCCAACAGATTGCCGTGCATCAGGCTGTAGAGCATTCGCAGGCTGCCACAGCCTGGGCAATCAATTCCCAGCAGTGCCTTGGTGGGGCATACCGGCAGGGGCCCGCTCGGAGTTGTCGGATCACCCACCCAGATCGCGGCGCACACCAACGTCGTGGACGCCGCCACCAACAGTGGCGCACCCAAGCCTGGCCGCGCCGACCCCGGACGGGTGATCATGAACGCAACCCGGCTTAGAACAATCCCGCCGCGAGCATCGCCGCGTTGGTGTCCCCGGCGTTGAGCGCACCCACCGCCATCAAGATGCCGTAGATGACGAAAACGATCACCCCGGCGACGGCCGACCAGATGCAAAACTTCTTGGCCGCGTCGGAAGCCGCCTGGGCCTCCGCGTAACGGCCCTGCGCCCACAATCCACTGACCTGCGTGGACTTGACGATTGCCACGATTCCTAATGGAAGACAGCAGAACAACGTCACCAGAATGGACCAGACCAAATAGTTGTCCGGCTGCTGCCCGGCGGGCGGCTGCTGCGGCGGGTAACCAGGCGGTGGTGGTTGTGTCATGGATTCTCCAGTTGAGAGAAGTTAGCTGGCGTAAAGCGGTGCTTACCATACCGGAGTGCCGTCCCGATGGCACCACCTAATGAAAAATTGCGGATCCGTGTATTCCTCCCGCACAAGCCACCCGAGAAACCGGTTTCAATCGGCACCGTCAGTAACGGTCAAACGGCTGCCAGCGAAACCGTCCGGGACGGTCGGAGCAGGGCGGGACGGGCGCCGCCGTGTGCGCGAAATAGCTTCGCCTCCTGATCATTACAGTCGATTCCAGATCGTTCCAGATCGTTCCAGCTCGTTGCAACGCCCGACGCGCCGATAAATCGCGGCGCGCCGGTCAACCGCGCTAGGAAGCCGGACCCAGGCAGCGTCTCCCGGCGCATCGAAATTAATTCCAGCACAGACAATTTCTAGCGGAATTTATCGCGCGGCGCGATATCGTCACGGTGATCGCAATCGACCGAAAGACCCTGTTTTCGGGTGGATCACCCAAATAGACTGCTTTGATGTCAGCGCGGCCGTATCGTCGGTCCAACAACCCTTAAGGAGTCAAGGATGTCTCACCTCAGGGCCGTACTGCGAGCCGCCACGGCAGCGGCAGCCGTGGGTAGCCTCGCCTGCGTGGGCACCGCCACGGCAAGCGCGGATCCCACCGGCACCGCCTCCGACGTCAATACCCTGGCCGGTTCGCTGTCGAAGGGCTACGGCCTGAATAATTGCGCCGCCCAGAGCATCACCAGCGGCGAACTGGCCGCGCTTTCTTGTGGCCAGAGCCCGGACTCCGCGGGCCCCGTGCAAGCCAAGTACATCCTTTTCGCCAACCCCGACGACATGAACGGCTCCTTCAAGGCCAGTATCAAAGATGACACCCTGACCGCTTGCGGCGACAGCGGCCAATCACCAACCACCTGGCACCAGGGCTCGGCGACGACGCCGGCCGGGCAGGTGGCATGCGGGACCTATCAGGGGGCCGCCGAGATCATTTGGACCACGGACGCCAAGAACGTGCTGAGCTACATTCGAGCCGCTAACACCGACGTCCCTGCCCTCTACCAGTGGTGGCGCACCAACGGCTGATGTGCGGGCAGCGGGCTACCACCGCGCCGAAACCAATTCCGCGACCGCATGCATGCCGGCTCGATTGGGATGTAGCGGCGCAGGACGACCCGGTAGTGGTATCGGAAATCTTGTGGGCTTGACCGTCCAAGGCTCTGCCGACCACGCGTGATGGTTGCGGCTGGCCGCCGCGGCATGCACGACCTCGCAACCGGTAGCCGTTGCGGCGTCGGCGGTAAGCCGTTCCAGCGTCGCGCCAACGTGTCGACCAAGTTCGGTGTCGGCTGCAGACAAGGGCGGCGCCGGCTCCCCCGTTGGCGGCAATAAGGTCAGGTAGTCGACGAAGAACACCCGTGCCAGTGGGGCGCGCTGTCGTAGTGAACGACCTACCGAACGCAGCGAATCGGATACCTGCGCCAGGGCTTGATCACGTGCCTCACGGTCCAACAGTTCACTCACCAGACCGCCGAGCAGCGGGACGCGTCGGGCGACCCCCACTGGCAGCGACGCGGCCATCAACAGCGGGACGTAGCCCACGTCATTACCGCCGATGGTGACTGTCACCAGGGTTTCCGAGCCGTCCAGTGCCTCGATTTGCGGTGCCACGCCATGTTGTTCATCGTGGAGCACATGGGCAGTGGTTGCACCCGAGTACGTGACATCGACCAAGTCCAGTCCCAGTCGCTCGGCAACCAGATGCGGATAGTTTTGCGCCGATCGCCCTGCCGCCCAAGGCGCACCCGCCGCGCGAGGCCGGATACCCGGACCCGCAGCCATCGAACTACCAAGGGCTACATAGCGTTTCATCGATCTGGACTGGACGCCTGTGCCCAGAAACGCTTCGGGATCCGTCCGGCACGCCGGGCCAGGTGGCCGGCGTTGACGGCGGCCGACATCGCTGCGGCCATCGCTGTCGGGTCCGCTGCCCGGGTTACCGCCGTGGCCAACAGCACGGCGTCACAACCCAATTCCATCGCCATAGCGGCATCGCTGGCGGTGCCGATGCCGGCGTCGAGAACCACCGGAACACCCGCCCTGGCCACGATCATCTCGATGTTGTGCGGGTTCGTGATGCCAAGACCCGTCCCAATTGGCGAACCCAGCGGCATCACCGCCGCGCAACCGATGTCCTCCAGCCGCCGGGCCAGTGCCGGGTCGTCATTGGTGTAAGGCAAGACCACAAATCCGTCGTCCACCAGTTGTTCGGCTGCCCTGACCAATTCGATCGCATCGGGCAATAGGGTGCGTTCGTCGGCGATCACCTCGAGCTTGACCCAATTGGTGTTCAACGCCTCACGCGCCAACTGCGCGGTCAATACCGCCTCGGCCGCACTGCGGCAGCCCGCGGTATTGGGCAGCGGCGTGATGCCCAGCCGGTTGAGCAGGTCAAGTAGTCCGGTGCCGCCCTCGGCGTCCACCCGACGGATCGCGACGGTGGTTAACTCGGTACCCGAGGCAACCAATGCCTCTTCCAACACCGCCAGATTGGTGGCTCCGCCCGTTCCCATGATGAGCCGCGAGGCGAAACTGCGGTCGCCGATCGTCAGCTTGGTCTCAACCACCCTGCACCGCCGTTACCACCTCGAGCCGAGCACCTTCGAAAAGCATTGTTGCCCAGCCGGATCGCGGCAGCAGGGACGAGTCCATCGCCACCGCTATCCCCCGGTCCGGGAATCCCAGCAACTGCAGGAGCCCAGCCACGGTGGTCTGACTGTCGATCTCGATCCGCTGCTCGTTGACAACGACGATCATGCGCGGACTCCGACCGAAATCAGTTCGGACACAATCACCTCAGCAGTCCACGGCGCCAGCAGAAAGCCCGATCGGCCGTGGCCCGTGGCGACCAACGTCCGCGCGTCCAGGCGCTGCACAATGGGCAGATTATCGGGAGTCATCGGGCGCAATCCAGCGGCACACTCGGCCAGCTCGTACTCCGCCAACGCTGGCATCACCGCACAGGCGTCGTCAAGCAGGTCCCGAACGCCCGACACCACCGGGGCGGTATCACGTCCATGCTCATACTGGGTAGCGCCCACCACCACCCCGTCCGCCCGTGGCACCAGGTACACCTGGCGGCCATGAACGCGAGCACGAACTACCCTCTGCAACAACGGCATACATCCCCTTCGCCAGCGAAGCCGCAGCACCTCGCCCTTTACCGGGCGCACCGGCAGTCCGGGCCACAGTGCGGGCGCGTCGATGCCGTTGGCGATCACCACCGCGTCTGCGACGACGACGGACAGGTCGCTCACTGGCGGAGCCCATCCGACGCCAAGGCGCTCGCATTCCGCATCGAGCGCGTCCAGCACCGCCCGATTGTCCACCGCCAGCTCCGTGGTCGCCCGGAAACCGTGCCGGATGCCTTGCGCCAACAGCGGTTCGACCTCACGTGCCGAAGATTCCCAGGCCACCGGATGCCCCTGGTCGGACAGCCAGTCAGCGACGGTGCGCAGGTCGGCGATGTCGGCGCGGTCGACGGCCACTACCAGCGACTCGCGTGCGGTGACCAGGTGCGACGGCAACCCATCCAAAAACCCGCCTTCGCGCCACAGCCGCAGCGACTCCAACCCCAGCCGCAACAACCGTTCCTCACCGGGCCAACCTTCGCTATGCGGGGCGAGCATGCCGCCGGCCACCCAGGACGCACCGTGCTCGCCGCTGCGATGTACCCGCACCGACCATCCCGCCTGTGCGGCCCGGCGCGCCACCGACAGCCCGATCACGCCACCACCAATGACCGCCAACGAGCCGGTCGGTGCGACCGGCGGCCTTAAGGACATCCTCTGCTCCCTTCGCCGGCATGATCCGGATCAGGTGTGACGGTAAGGACAGGTCCAGCTGCGCACTGGCGGTGCCCACTCTCAGCCCCGCTGGGTTACCCGGGACTCCCGTGTTCTTCAGGGTTCTGCTGGCTTCCAAGCTAGCGCGCTAACGTCACACTGTGCACTCCCGTTTGGCAACCGCGAGGCTTTACCTGTGTACCGACGCCCGCCGGGAGCGCGCCGACCTGGCCGAGTTCGCCGACGCCGCGCTGGCCGGTGGCGTCGACATCATCCAGCTACGCGACAAGGGCTCGGCCGGCGAACAGCGGTTCGGCCCGCTGGAAGCTCTCGACGAACTGGCGGCCTGTGAGATCCTCGCCGACGCGGCCCGCCGGCACGGCGCCTTGTTCGCCGTCAACGATCGCGCCGATATCGCCCGGGCGGCCGGCGCCGACGTGCTGCACCTGGGTCAGCGCGACCTACCGTCGGGGCTAGCGCGCGAGATCGTGGGACCTAGCACCGTGGTCGGCCGCTCCACCCACCACCCCGATCAGGTCGCCGCGGCCGCCGCCGGGGATGCCGACTATTTTTGCGTCGGGCCATGCTGGCCGACCCCGACCAAGCCGGGCCGCACCGCGGCGGGTCTGCAGCTGGTGAGTTTCGCCGCTGGCCTGCGCACCCCGAAGCCGTGGTTCGCGATCGGCGGTATCGACGTGCCGCGCCTGCCGGAGGTGCTTGCCGCCGGGGCACGCCGGATTGTGGTGGTGCGAGCCATTACCGCCGCCGACGACCCGAAAGCCGCCGCCGAACAGCTCAGCTCAACGCTGCTAGCAGCGAACTGATCCGCGGGCTCAGCTGCGACGGCGCCTGGTCCATGTCGCCCGGCATGCACCAGATGAACGCCCCCGCCTCGATCTGGATGGTGCGCGGCAAGAGCCGCCTGCGTTGGTCCCCCTGGCGCAGTGGCACGGTGGCCGGGGCGGTGCGCAACAGATGCCAGCTGGCCGCAAATCCGGGATGCAGCGGCAGGTCGACCACCTCGTCCTCGGCAACCCAGCGCAGCTCGGCGCTTTCCCGGTTGGGCACCGTGGGCAGCAACTCGGCAGCATCGGCGACAACGGTCGTGTAGGTCCACGAGGTGCCGGCCGGTCGGGCCGTCACCAGCGTTGCCCGCACGGTGAGCCGCTCGACGGCGACGCCGGTCTCCTCCTGCGCTTCGCGGATCGCGGTTTGTTCGGGAGTCTCGTGACTATCCCGGGCGCCGCCCGGCATCGCCCACGTGCCACCCTGATGGCTCCACACCGCACGATGCTGCAGAAGCACCGCGGGGCTGCCGTCGGAGCGTGGGGCGCGCAGCAGCAGCCCGGCCGAACCGTACTTGCCCCAGTAGTGGGCGCCGCCCTCGGAGATTGCCCATCCGTCACCGTCGCCCTGCACAGAATCCAGGATATGCAGGCTCATCAACCGTCTTGTTGGCGGCAATTGGGTCCGCCTCCGCACATCTGTCGGAACATTCTCTTAGTATTCGCTTATACGAGTTCGCGACATGGCCGAAAGATGAGGTCCGAGCAGACGTGACGGTTGAGTTGGCGCACCCGTCGACCGAACCGCTGGGATCGCGGTCGCCCGCCGAACCGGCCCATCCCCGCTGGTGGTTCGTGTCGACGACACCCGGACGCATCCTGGCCATCGGCCTGGTGCTGGCGACGTTGGGAGCCGCCAGCGCCTTCGCCACCTCGACCACCATCAACCACCGCCAACAAGTGCTGACGACTGTGCTCGATCACACCGAGCCGCTCTCGTTCGCCGCTGGACGGCTCTATACGACGCTATCGGTGGCCGATGCCGCGGCCGCCACCGCTTTCATCGCCCAGGCGGAGCCGCGCGCCGTCCGAGAGCGCTACGAACAGGCCATCACCGACGCGACGGTGGCCGTCACCCGAGCGTCGAGCGGGCTCACCGACGAGTCGTTGGTGCAGTTGCTGGGCCGGATCAATGCCGAATTGGCGGTCTACACCGGGCTGGTGGAAATCGCGCGGACCAACAATCGGGCGGGCAACCCGGTGGGGTCGTCGTATCTGTCGGAGGCCTCAGGCCTGATGCAGTTGACCATCCTGCCCGATGCCCAACAGCTCTACCAGGCGACCTCGGCGCGGGTAGACAGCGAAACCACCGCGTCCACCCAGATCCCGGCTCCGGTGATCCTGGTCGTCGCCACCACCGTGGTCTTCGGCGCCTTCGCACATCGCTGGCTGGCGCGACACACCAGGAGGCGGATCAACCCCGGCCTTGTGGTCGGTGGGCTCGGTATTCTCGTCATGGTGGTATGGGTCGGAACTGCGCTGACAATTTCTACGGCCGCGAGCCGCATCGCCAAGGACACCGCGGCCGAGTCACTCAAGACGGTCACCAACCTGGCGATCACCGCCCAGCAGGCGCGAGCCGACGAGACGCTGTCGTTGATTCGCCGTGGCGATCAAGAGGTCCGCAAGCAATCCTTCTATCAACGCATCGAAGGCATGCATCGCCAGCTCGACGAGTACATGGCCCGTCCCGACGCCGTCGACAAGCCCGATCTGCAGGGTGCCGAACAGTTGCTGGTCCGCTGGCAGCAGGCCAACGACCGAATCAACTCCTACATCTCGGTGGGCAACTATCGGGCCGCCACCCAAGTTGCGCTCGGCGAGGGAGAAGACGACTCCACGCCGGCGTTCGACAAGCTGGACGAGGCGTTGACCAGCGCCGTGGAACAAAGCCGCAACCACTTGCGTAACGACGTTCGCAATGCACGCCGGGGACTGGCCGGTGCCCAAGTCGGCGGCGTGGTGCTGAGTCTGGGAGCTGCCATCGCAGTCGCCCTCGGCTTGTGGCCAAGGCTGAAAGAATATCGGTGATGAACGGCCTGCCCAGAATTCGGCGGGCAGCTATCCTGCTCGCCACCGTGATGCTGTCCGCCGGTTGCGCCCACCCGGAGCCGTTGAAGGTCGAGGCGACACCGACGCTGCCGCTGCCCACACCGGTCGGCATGGAGGAGATGCCCCCGCAGCCCCCGCTGCCCGCGGACAGCACCAGCGACGACTGCAACCCCACCGCCAGCCTGCGTCCCTTCCCCACCAAAGCCGAAGCCGACGCCGCGGTGGCCAACATACGCTCCCGGGGCCGGCTGATCGTCGGACTCGATATCGGTAGCAACTTGTTCAGCTTCCGAGACCCGATCACCGGCGACATCACCGGCTTTGACGTCGACATCGCCGGCGAGGTGGCGCGCGACATCTTCGGCGACCCCTCGCATGTCGAGTACCGGATACTGTCGGCAGCGGAACGCATTACCGCACTGCAAAATTCGCAGGTCGACGTCGTCGTCAAGACCATGACGATCACGTGCGAGCGGCGCAAGCTGGTGAACTTCTCCACCGTCTATCTGGATGCCAATCAGCGCATCCTGACCTCGCGTGACTCGCTGATCTCGAAGGTCTCCGACTTGTCCGGCAAGCGGGTCTGCGTGGCCAGAGGCACCACGTCGTTGCGCCGCATCCGCGAGATCGCCCCGCCGCCGGCGATCGTATCGGTGGTCAACTGGGCCGACTGCTTGGTAGCGCTGCAGCAGCGCGAGATCGACGCCGTCAGCACCGACGACACTATCCTGGCCGGACTGGTCGAAGAAGACCCCTATCTGCACATCGTCGGCCCCAACATGGCCAATCAGCCCTACGGCATCGGCGTCAACCTCGACAACACCGGGCTGGTCCGGTTCGTCAATGGCACGCTGGAGCGCATTCGCAACGACGGGACATGGAACACGTTGTACCGCAAGTGGTTATCGGTCCTCGGTCCCGCGCCGGTACCACCGCAGCCGAGGTACGTGGACTGATGGCCAAAGCCGTGAACAAGGGTCTGCCGCAGCGGTCGGAGACGCCGTCGGACAGCGAATACCCCGAGGCCGCGGACGGTACCGGGGACGCCGTGAGCCCGGACAACCAGCCGGAGGAAGCGCAGACCGGCGCCGCCGCCGGGACCCGGCCGGCGGGTACCCAGGCGTTGTTTCGCCCCGACTTCGACGATGACGACGACAAGCTGTCCATACCGCTGGGGACCATAGATACCCAGCCGCAGGACCGGATGGCGACGCGGGCCCTCCCCCCGGTCAGACGGCTCGGTGGTGGGCTGGTGGAAATCCCGCGGGTGCCCGATACCGATCCACTCAAGGCGCTGATGACCGACCCGGTTGTCCCGGAGGCCAAGCGATTCTGCTGGAACTGTGGACGGCCGGTGGGTCGCAGCGACTCGAAGGACAAGGGGGCCGAGGGGCCCAAGGAAGGCTGGTGCCCCTATTGCGGCAGTCCGTATTCGTTCCTGCCGCAGCTCAGTCCGGGAGACATCATCGCCGGCCAGTACGAGGTCAAGGGCTGCATCGCGCACGGTGGAATGGGCTGGATCTACCTGGCTCTCGACCACAACGTCAACGACCGCCCGGTGGTACTCAAGGGTCTGGTGCATTCCGGCGATGCGGAAGCCCAGGCAATCGCGATGGCCGAACGGCAGTTCCTGGCCGAAGTGGTGCACCCGTCGATCGTGCAGATCTTCAACTTCGTCGAGCACACCGACAAGCACGGGGATCCGGTCGGCTACATCGTCATGGAGTACATCGGCGGCAAATCGCTCAAGCGAGGCCGCAAAAACGGGAAGGCCGAGAAACTTCCGGTCGCCGAAGCGATCGCCTACCTCCTCGAAATCCTGCCGGCCCTGGCCTACCTGCATTCCGTCGGCCTGGTCTACAACGACCTGAAACCGGAAAACATCATGCTCACCGAAGAGCAGCTCAAGCTGATCGACTTGGGGGCGGTGTCGCGGGTCAATTCGTTCGGCTACCTCTACGGCACCCCTGGCTTCCAGGCACCGGAGATCGTGCGAACCGGCCCCACGGTGGCCACCGACATCTACACGGTGGGACGCACTCTGGCAGCGCTTACGTTAAACCTGCCCACCCGCAACGGCCGATACGTGGACGGGTTGCCCGACGACGACCCGGTGCTGAGCACCTATGACTCCTTTGGCCGATTGCTGCGCCGCGCCATCGATCCCGACCCACGACGGCGGTTCGCCAGCGCCGAAGAAATGTCCGCGCAGTTGATGGGGGTGTTGCGGGAGGTCGTGGCCCAAGACACCGGGATTCCCCGGCCCGGGCTCTCGACGATCTTTAGCCCCAGCCGCTCCACGTTTGGCGTGGATCTGTTGGTCGCGCACACCGACGTGTATCTCGACGGCCAGGTGCACTCGGAGAAGCTGACCGCCAAGGAGATCGTGACCGCGCTGCAGGTACCGCTGGTCGATCGGACCGACGTCGCGGCCCCAGTCCTGCAAGCGACGGTACTTTCCCAACCGGTACAGACCCTCGACTCACTGCGCGCCGCTCGGCACGGCGCCCTGGACGCAGACGGCGCCGACCTTTCCGAATCGATCGAACTACCATTGATGGAAGTCCGTGCCCTGCTGGACCTTGGCGATGTCGCCAAGGCCACCCGCAAGCTCGATGACCTGTCCGACCGGGTGGGGTGGAGATGGCGGCTGGTTTGGTACCGAGCCGTCGCGGAGCTACTTACCGGCGACTACGACGCCGCGATCAAACACTTCACCGAGGTACTAGACACCTTCCCCGGTGAACTCGCACCCAAATTGGCGCTGGCCGCCAGTGCTGAACTCGCCGGTTACACCGACGAACACAACTTCTACAGAACGGTTTGGAATACCAACGACGGTGTGATTTCGGCGGCGTTCGGATTGGCCCGAACCCTGTCCGCCCGAGGCGATCGTGCCGGCGCGGTGCGCACCCTCGACGAAGTACCTGCAACGTCAAGGCATTTCACTACCGCGCGGCTAACCAGCGCGGTCACCCTGTTATCGGGGCGGTCGCAGAGCGAAATCACCGAGGAACAGATCCGCGACGCCGCGCGTCGGGTGGAAGCGCTGCCGCCAACCGAACCGCGCGTGCTGCAGATTCGCGCCTTGGTGCTCGGTGGCGCAATGGATTGGCTGCAGGACAACGAGGCCAGCACCAACCACATCCTCGGGTTCCCATTCACCGATCACGGGCTGCGGTTGGGCGTAGAGGCGTCGTTGCGCAGCCTGGCCCGCGTCGCACCGACTCAACGGCATCGCTACACGCTGGTCGACATGGCAAATCAGGTGCGCCCCGTCAGCACGTTCTGAACTGCGGGACGTGGCCGAGCCGCGTTCTGCTGGCGCGCCCACGCACACCGACCGCACCAGTTCTTGCGGCGATCGTCGGCTCACTGGCTACGCGAAACCGATTAGCCAAGTGACACCGATTGCGGCTCGGCGGCCGGCGATCTGCTCAGCGATTGGGACATCGTGCACAGATCATGCGATGAGTGACGTGGACGGATTCCTCGGACGATTGGGCATGTTGCTGAATTTTCGCCAATCTCCCGGAGTTCGGGCGAATTCAACCTAGTTTGAGGCCCGGGGCGTTGGGGTGGAAAACCTGGATCGGAGGCTAGCGATGTCGTATGTGGTGGCAGTTCCGGAGTTATTAGCCTCAGCGGCAACGGATTTGGCGGACATTGGCACAACAGTCGGTGCGGCGAACGTGGCGGCGTTGGGTCCGACGACTGCGGTGTTGGCCGCTGGTGCCGATGAGGTGTCGGTGGCGGCGGCCGCGTTGTTTGCCGAGCATGGGCAGGCGTATCAGGAATTGAGCACGCAGGTGGAGGCGTTTCATGCCCAGCTGGTGCGGGGCCTTAGTGGCGCGGGGAGCGCGTATGCGGACGTCGAATCGGCCAATGTCGTGTCGTTGCAGGCCTTTCAGGATGTTGCGCTGGGGGCGATCAATGGGCCTACGCAGGCGTTGTTGGGGCGTCCGTTGATTGGTGATGGTGCGAATGGTGCGCCGGGGCAGGCGGGGGGTGCCGGTGGGTTGCTGTATGGCAATGGTGGCAATGGTGGTGCCAGCGTGACTGCGGGTGTGGCCGGTGGTGCTGGTGGTGCTGCGGGGTTGATCGGCAATGGTGGGGTTGGCGGTGGTGGTGGCGCGGGTGCGGCCGGTGGCGATGGTGGAGCCGGCGGGTGGTTGTTCGGTAACGGCGGGGCGGGCGGTGCGGGTGGGACCGAGACCGCCGTGGGCTGGCCGGGTGTCCGCGGTGGAGCCGGAGGTGCTGGTGGGAGCGCCGGACTGTGGGGCGACGGCGGCGCCGGCGGGGCCGGCGGTGAGGGCGCTTGGGGGGGAGATGGCGTTGGCGACGGCGGCAACGGCGGCGCCGGAGGCGACGGCGGCAACGCCGGATTGCTGTTCGGCAGCGGTGGGGCTGGAGGCAACGGCGGCCATGCCGGCGGCGGCGGCGATGCTGGTCATACCACCAGGCCCCCCGGCAACGGTGGAGCCGGTGGCATAGGTGGGGCCGGCGGCGACGGCGGCAATGCCGGGTTGTGGGGCGACGGCGGGGCCGGCGGGCACGGCGGCGACGGCGGCGACGGCGGGGAGGGCGGCTTTCAATTGAACACGCTAAATGGCACGACCGGCGGCGACGGCGGCGGAGGAGGGGCCGGCGGTGCCGCCGGCGACGCCGGTCTGCTGTTCGGCAACGGCGGGCCGGGGGGCGACGGTGGCGGCGGCGGTGCTGGCGGCGTGGCTAAGGGCATCGACCTTCGGGGCAACCCCGGTGCCGCCGGCGCTGCTGGCGGCGGCGGCGACGGCGGCAATGCGGGACTGCTCTTCGGAAACGGCGGGGCCGGCGGGCACGGCGGCGACGGCGGCACCGGCGGCCAGGGCGCCTACGACACCGTCAATGACGATGGCGATGGCGCTGACGGCTGGGGAGGCGGCGCCGGCGGCGCCGGCGGCACCGGCGGCAGCGGCGGTTGGTTCGGCAACGGAGGGGACGGCGGGCACGGCGGTAGCGGTGGCACCGGCGGCAGGGGCGGCCTAGGCGTAGACGCCGGCGGTGCGGGTGGGGCCGGTGGTACCGGCGGGCAGGCCGGCGGCGGCGGCGCCGCCGGCCTGCTGTTTGGCAATGCTGGGACCGGCGGACAAGGCGGTAGCGGCGGGGTCGGCGGCGACGGCGGCTATGGCGGCACCACCGGCGGGGGCACGGGCGGTACCGGCGGTACCGGCGGTACCGGCGGCCTGGGCGGCAGCGGCTCAATCCTGACCGGGGACGGCGGGGTTGGCGGAAAGGCCGGCAGCGGGGGGCGCGGAGGTACCGGTGGTACCGGCTATGCCGTCGGCACCGGAGGTATTGGGGGCACCGGCGGTACGGGCGGCATTGGAGGCGGCGGTGGTGACACGTGGGTGTCCGGCAACGCTGGAGCTGGCGGCCAAGCCGGTAACGGCGGCCACGGCGGCGCCGGCGGTGGCACGTCGGTGCCCGGCAGCGCTGCGGCCGGCGGCAGCGGTGGCACCGGCGGCGTTGGCGGCGCGGGAGGCGACGCGCGGCTGTTCGGCAACGGCGGGGCTGGCGGCGACGGCGGCAGCGGCGGGCACCCCGATGTGCTCGGCGGGACCATGGGCGCCGGCGGCGGCGGCGGCTCCGGCGGGCATGCGCGACTGATCGGCGACGGCGGAGATGGCGGCGATGCTGGGCACGGCGGCATCGGCGTGCCCGGCGGGGTCGGCGGCGACGGCGGTGCCAGCGGGCTGCTGTTTGGCAAGCCCGGAGCGCAAGGGGCCTGATTCGTAACTGGCTACGACCTGCGTCGCTTGGGCCCACACCGTCTCGCGGATCCCGAAAGCGGCTGCGCCACAAAGGTTGCTGCGGTTCTTGCAGAGATTGGCCCATGTCCACCACGGCACCCCGGAGTAGCGCCGAATCTGGGCGCGTGGGAGTCCGGCGATGTCGCATGTAGTGGCAGTTCCGGAGTTATGCCGGAGCGGCGACGGATTGGCGATCATCGGCATGCCGGTCGGCGGCGCACCCTGCCGTCCGCTCCTGCGGCCGGTGCGCGCGGGGTTTGCTCTGGCCAGGCGCCGGGGCCGGCGTGACCCGGCAAGCCCACCATCGCTCAGGGGTCGGGACATCCTGCACAGGTCAGGCGGCGGCCGACCTGGGTGGATTCCGTCGACCGGTGGGCACGTTGCTGAATTTTGCGAAACTGTCAGATTCCGGTCGGCATCACACTACATTGAGTCGCAATGTGTGGTTGCTAATCACTGGGTGGAGGCTGGGAAATGTCGTCTGTAGTTGCGGTTCCGGACATGCTCGCCGCCGCGGCGGCCAACGTGGAAAGCATTGGCGCAGCACTTGGTGCGGCCAACGCGGCGGCCCTGGGCCCCACCACCGAGGTACTCGCCGCGGGCGCCGATGAGGTATCGACGGCGGTGGCAGCACTGTTTGCCAGCCACGCGCAAACCTATCAGGGACTGCGCACGCACGCCGAAGCATTTCATGCCCAATTTGTCCGAGCCCTCACCGGCGCCGGTGTGACCTATACCGCCGCCGAAGCGGCCAACGCCTCACCGCTACAGGCCCTCCAAGAAAACGTGCTGGGCGTGATCAATGCGCCCACCCAGACATTGCTGGGCCGCCCACTCATCGGCGACGGCGCCAACGGCGCGCCCGGACAAGCCGGCGGCGACGGCGGGCTGTTGTACGGCAACGGCGGCAACGGCGGTACCAGCACGACTGCCGGTGTGGCCGGAGGCGCCGGCGGTAACGCCGGGCTAATCGGCAACGGCGGAGTCGGCGGCGGTGGTGGGGCCAGCGCGGCCGGCGGGGCCGGCGGCGCCGGCGGATGGTTGCTCGGCAACGGCGGGGCCGGCGGTGCCGGTGGGACCGCGACCGCCGTGGGCTACCCGGGCGCTAACGGCGGAGCCGGCGGGGCCGGCGGCAGCGCCGGCCTGTGGGGCGCCGGTGGCGCCGGTGGGGCTGGGGGCGCGGGTGCGATGGGGGCAGACGGGGCCGGTACCGGCACCGGCGCAGGTGCCGGCGGGAATGGTGGCGCCGGCGGGAAAGCCGGCGACGGCGGGCTGTTGTTCGGCGACGGCGGCGTCGGTGGGGGCGGCGGAGCCGGCGGTCACGGCGGCGGCGATGTAAACGAACACACCCATGGTGCCGGCGGTGACGGTGGTACCGGCGGCGGTGGCGGCGGCGGCGGCCGCGGTGGGTGGCTGCTGGGTAACGGCGGCGCCGCCGGTGATGGCGGTGCCGGCGGTAACGGCGGCGCGGGCGCTCTGGACACGCCTAGTAGCGGCGGTGCGGGCGGCGCCGGTGGGGCCGGCGGCAACGCCGGCAGCGCCGGGTTGTGGGGTGATGGCGGGGCGGCGGGCGCCGGCGGTGACAGCGGTGACGGCGGCGATGGCGGGTTCGTGTTCGGTGGCACCGTCGGCAGCATGGGCGGTGCCGGCGCGAACGGGGGTGTGGCGGGTGCCGCCGGAAATGGTGGGCTGCTGTTCGGCAATGGCGGCGACGGCGCCGCCGGTGGGGACGGCGGTGCCGGCGGCAACGGCTTCCGCGACCAGGATGCCGGTGCCGGCGGTGTTGGCGGTGCGGGTAGCAACGCGGGCAAAGCGGGGCTGCTGTTCGGCAATGGCGGTGCCGGCGGGGCGGGCGGCGACGGCGGCAACGGGGGGAGCCATCAGGACAACGGCGTGTTCGGCGGCGATGGCGGCGCAGGCGGCAACGGCGGTGTTGGCGGCGCCGCCAGCAATGCCGGGCTGCTGTGGGGCGACGGCGGTGCCGGCGGTGCCGGCGGCGCCGGCGGCTCCAGCGGGGTCAGCAGTACGGTCGCTCTTGCCGGTGGCGCTGGTGGGGCCGGCGGGGTTGCCGGCAAGGCCGGGTTGTTATTCGGCAACGGTGGCGCCGGCGGCGACGGCGGTGCCGGTGGGACCGGCAGCCTTGCGCTCGGCAATTCCAACGGCGTCCCCGACGGTGGCGCCGGCGGGGCCGGGGGGGCCGGAACGGCCGGCGGCGATGCCGGCTTGTGGGGTAACGGCGGGGCCGGCGGGCACGGTGGCGCCGGCGGTCACGGCGGCGACAGCACCGCCAGCGGCGGGGGCGCCGGCGGGGATGCCGGGGCCGGCGGCGGCGGCGGAAGCGCCGGGTTGTTGGTTGGCACCGGCGGGGCCGGCGGCGGCGGCG
Organism: Mycobacterium basiliense; assembly: GCF_900292015.1. Lineage (NCBI taxonomy): Bacteria > Bacillati > Actinomycetota > Actinomycetes > Mycobacteriales > Mycobacteriaceae > Mycobacterium > Mycobacterium basiliense. The sequence goes on along the minus strand of NZ_LR130759.1, from coordinate 680,887 downwards.
GACACGGCGGCGGCGGCGGCCAAGGCAGCTTCGGAGGCGCCGGCGGCGGCCTCGGCGGCGCCGGCGGCGGCGGCGGCACCGGCGGGGCCGGCGGCAACGCCGGGTGGCTCTCCGGGGACGGCGGCACCGGCGGCCACGGCGGCAATGGCGGGGCCTCCGGCCAAGGAGGCAACGAAGGCGGCATCGGCGGCATCGGTCGCATGGGCGTCGACGGCGGCACCGGCGGGGACGCCGGTCGCGGCGGCAACGGCGGTCAGCTGTTCGGCACCGGCGGCACCGGCGGCAACGGCGGCACCGGCGGCACCGGTGGTCAAGGCGGTCAAGGCAATAGCGGCGGCGGCGGCGACGGCGGCGCCGGCGGCGGCGGTGGACTCGGCGGCGACGGCGGGGCCGGCGGTCAGCTATTGGGCGATGGCGGGGCCGGCGGGCGCGCCGGGGCCGGCGGGACCGGCGGGACCGGCGGGGCCGGTAGCGGTGACGGCGGCGATGGAGGGACCGGCGGCAACGGCGGCCTCACCGCCGGTCGCGGCGGCAGCGGCGGGTGGCTGTTCGGCGCCGGTGGGTCCGGAGGGTCCGGTGGGTCCGGCGGCACCGGCGGCACCGGCGGCTTTAGCTTCGCCAACACACCCGGCACCGGCGGCACTGGCGGCATCGGCGGGAGCGGCGGCACCGGCGGAAACGCCGCAGCATGGGGCGACGGCGGAGCCGGTGGAGCTGGCGGGACCGGCGGGACCGGGGGTACTGGCGGGACGAGCGGTAGTGGCCTACCCGACGGCGCTCCTGGCGGCGGCGGCGCCGGCGGGGATGGCGGCGACGGCGGCGTTGCGCGGCTGGTCGGCAATGGCGGCGCTGGCGGGGCCAGCGGCACCGGCGTTCCTAACGGGTCCGGCGGTAGCGGCGGCGCCGGCGGGCTACTGTCCGGTCAGCCCGGGACGCCGGGAACGTAGGTGTCACCCTGACGTCTGCAGCGCGGATGTGCAAGAGCGGGGCATGACGACACCCGCTCCAACCAAGACCCGTCCAACCTCACAGGCACGGAAGGCATCTTCGCGGAGATCGGCTCGGCGATTCGGATCCACCGGCGCCAGTACAAATAAGTTGCGCACCAACGCTATTCGCAATAGCGAATGTAGCGATCGGGCCGGGTCCTTGACCGCAGCGAACCGCGCCGAACACGCTAAAGCGGCTAACGGAAGCAAGCGCAGCGTTGCCCTGCCGCGCACCCCGACACCGGAGTAGCCAGAACCTAGCTTGCCGGGAAGCGTATTTTTACGTTGAATATGTTACATATTGTGCTGCAGAACAATGGTATTGGTCACGCATGCTTGACCACGTTCGACTACGCGTGCGGTGTGGATCGAGACGCACAGGAGCGAGATCTGTTGCTGCAAATCAAATACGATGCGCTGCGCTTGGCGGCCTATCGATCGGACCGCTGCAGACGAAGTGACGTTATACCCGTCATGAATGCTAGTTGTTGTGTTGCAACGTTTTCCGATGTTCTTGGACAATCTGTCGAATATTCGCGAACGTGCCGCATCGCGGGCAAAAGTCAGACTACGTCAAGTTTTGATGTGTGTCTGTTGATGGCCGGTTTGCCGGCCACGCGCAAACCTATCAGGGACTGCGCACGCACGCCGAAGCGTTTCATGCCCAATTTGTCCGAGCCCTCACCGGCGCCGGTGTGACCTATACCGCCGCCGAAGCGGCCAACGCCTCACCGCTACAGGCCCTCCAAGAAAACGTGCTGGGCGTGATCAATGCGCCCACCCAGACATTGCTGGGCCGCCCACTCATCGGCGACGGCGCCAACGGCGCGCCCGGACAAGCCGGCGGCGACGGCGGGCTGTTGTACGGCAACGGCGGCAACGGCGGTACCAGCACGACTGCCGGTGTGGCCGGAGGCGCCGGCGGTAACGCCGGGCTAATCGGCAACGGCGGAGTCGGCGGTGGTGGTGGGGCCAGCGCGGCCGGCGGGGCCGGCGGCGCCGGCGGATGGTTGCTCGGCAACGGCGGGGCCGGCGGTGCCGGTGGGACCGCGACCGCCGTGGGCTACCCGGGCGCTAACGGCGGAGCCGGCGGGGCCGGCGGCAGCGCCGGCCTGTGGGGCGCCGGTGGCGCCGGTGGGGCTGGGGGCGCGGGTGCGATGGGGGCAGACGGGGCCGGTACCGGCACCGGCGCAGGTGCCGGCGGGAATGGTGGCGCCGGCGGGAAAGCCGGTGACGGCGGACTGTTGTTCGGCGACGGCGGGGCCGGCGGCGACGGCGGCGCCGCCGGTCACGGCGGCGGCGATGTAAACGAACACACCCATGGTGCCGGCGGTGACGGTGGTACCGGCGGCGGTGGCGGCGGCGGCGGCCGCGGTGGGTGGCTGCTGGGCAACGGCGGCGCCGCCGGTGATGGCGGTGCCGGCGGCAACGGCGGCGCGGGGTCGTGGGGCACTGAAGACAGCAACGGTGGCCTGGGTGGCGCGGGTGGGGCCGGCGGCAACGCCGGCAGTACGGGGTTGTGGGGCGACGGCGGGGCCGCCGGTAGCGGCGGCAGCGGCGGCAGCGGCGGTGACGGCGGATTCAGGTACAGCACGACCAATAGCACTGGCGGAGATGGGGGGACCGGCGGCGCCGCCGGTAAAGCTAGCGACGGTGGGCTGCTGTTTGGCACTGGTGGGACTGGCGGCACCGGCGGTGCCGGCGGGATCGGTGGCGCCGGTGGCGAAGGCACCGTCTCCGGCGCCAACGGTGCCCCCGGCGGAAATGCCGGAAACGCGGGCGCGGGCGGCACCGGCGGGTGGTTCTTCGGCAACGGCGGGGCGGGCGGACAGGGCGGTAACGGCGGCGCGGGCGGCATCGGCGGGTTTGGCGGCGACGCCGCCGGTGAGGGTGGTGCCGGCGGAACGGGCGGGGATGCCGGCGCGGGCGGCAGCGGCGGCTGGTTAGTCGGCAACGGCGGCTTCGGCGGTCAAGCCGGCGGCGGCGGCAACGGCGGAGCCGGGGGCGATGGCTTCGACACCAAAGGCGGAAACGGCGGCATGGGCGGCAGCGGCGGCAGCGGCGGGACGGCAGGCAGCGGTGCACAGCTGTTCGGCGGCGGCGGCGCCGCCGGTGGTCACAGCGGGCAGATCGGCAACGGCGGCGCTGGTGGGCAAGGCGGCGCCGGAGGACAAAGCGGTGGGGCCGGCGGGGGCGTGGGCGCCGGCGGGGATGGCGGCGCCGGCGGCGACGCGCAGCTGATCGGTGACGGTGGACACGGCGGGGCCGGCGGGACGGGCGTGCCTAACGGGTCCGGTGGCAGCGGCGGCACCCAGGGGATGCTGTTCGGCCAACCCGGTAAGCCGGGCAGCTAGCCTCGATTTTTCGCGCCGGTGGGGTTCGGCGGCGCCGGGCCGTGAAAGTCGGTGAGTGCAGGCTGTGTTAGGCCTAAGGCATATTTGACTGCCCCGCGTCGCCGGGTCGGGCGGGCTTTCCAGGGGCCGGTGGATCTTCTGGTTCGCGGGACAGGGGTTGTCGCTGTCGGGGGAAGACGGCGCGGAGTTCGATGCCAGGCGGCGGCGATTGTTGCGGCCCATCGCCGGGTGGCGTCGATGCGAAGGCGGCTTCGGCGGACGCCGCGGGTGATGCCGGCGGCGATGTGCAGGACTCGGTAGCGGGACGTGGTGATCTCGGCGCGGGCCAACTCGGGGCGGCGGTGAATCCGATGATTTTGGTCCAGGAAACCAGATCTGCTGCAGTCAGGACGATTTCGACCCAGGCGGCATTGGCGCCAAAGCCATGGCAGGGCAGGTTGGCCAGACCAGCGGCTTTGGCTTCACGGATGCGGTCTTCGACGCGGGCGTGTTTGCGATAGCGCAGTTCCAAGCCGGCGAGTTGTCCTGGAACCACCCCGGGTGCGGTGTCAGTGATGAAGGCAGTCAACCTCCCGCCGTCGGTATCGGTGAACCGCAGCTGCGCCCGTGGGTGTGGGGCGTTCTTTGCGCAAGACTGGCCGGGTTCCGATCGGCCACGAGACCAGGTACCGGGTTGGTGGCCTCGGCACCCCCAGGCCCCGTCGCGGATGCCGCCGTCGGTGTCGATCATCGGGTACCAGCCATCGCCGAGGTTGGGGGGGTGTCCACGGGGTCTTGCACCCGCCAATCGGCGGGGTAGCCGAACGAGTACCCCACCCCGGCGGTGCGGCAGGCCGTGGCGAAATCATGGGTGGCCCGGGCGGTATCGCAGCGCTTCAGCGCCCGCGATCTTGGGGGCGGTCCAAAACGCCGGCAGCGGGTGGTGTCCGTAGGTTTCTTCCGGGTCGGCGCCGCCAGTTCTTTGTTGTCGGAGTGGTCGATGACCAGGTTGGCCCCAATGTCGATGTGCAGCCATTGCCCCGCTGTGGGGGCCGCCAGCGGTCCAGGTAGGTGTGCGGCGGCGATCCGTTCATCGACCAGCCGCGGCGGTGACCTGCGCCGACAACCCGTGCGGTTAGCGAGCTCACGCACCATGGCCATCCCGGCATGCGACCCGACTCCATGACCGTCGATCGACACTTTCAGCTGGAACGATTGAACCCTACAGAAGTCTAATTCTTCTTGCAGGACAGTCACTTTCGAATATCTACACCCAGACCTCACAATATTTCGCAAATAATCCGGTCTGGTGCGGACTGCTTTTGATTCGCCGAACGCCCCGCCAGCCGTTGTTGCGCATCAGCCGGATCAACCAACCCTGTTCTCCCCAATCGCATTTGGACCGAACAGCCGAAAATATTCCTCGCGTTCGGTGTAGGTGTTGCCGTCAACGCCGCCGAAATATGGGCGGACCCACTCTGTTCGGCCGGCACTTCATCTTCTTCACCTGGCTCGCCGCCGACAGATGTTTCCCCGACAAACGGACCACATTCGTCCAGTGCGCCCGCTAGCGCGACATCGACTGTTTCGCAACCACTTGCACCAGCGGCCATCATCGGCAAATCCGGGTGGGCCGACTGTCTCAACCAGTTCCCGCGCACTCACGTGTGACCGCCGTCGCAGAAATTGTTGGGTTACAAGTTACTTCGTGACCGGCGTTCCCCGGGGGCACCCACGACGTGCCCGGGTCGATGGCCTTCGGCACCTATACAGCGCTCCCGGGGCCCGCGAAATTCTGCTCATTCTGTATTTGCTGCTACACCGGCAGGGTTGTCGCCACCAGCGCGAGAACCCCTTGCGGGACAATGCTTTTTCGAACCGCTCCGACAAGTCATCGCGTCCATCAAGAACACCCCCAAGACGCGATTGGACTCGAGCGTCACGGCGGGCGCACCATCGCCGGCGTCTGCGTCCGCGTCCTTCCACGAGTCCTTACGCCGACCGCGGCGACCTGGCACAACCACAGCCAGCCGACTCATCCTGCGCTCACTGATCGCCTACGACAACTAACCAGTGCGGCCCGATCATGACCGGTAACCGCAGCCTGGTGCGGCAGTACGGCGGACCGGGCTCGCACCGACCGAAAGAGCTGGGATTCGCAGAGCTAGTGTGCATTTCGCATGGTCCGGTGTGCATTTCATACGGTCTTGTTGGCCGGTAGCCGGACAGTGCGCCAATCGCCTCAATGGGCATTGACGGATGTAGTAGCGTCCGCTTCCATCCGCGTCTGCCGAGCATGTTGATGCTTGTTTGAGGTTGCCGCGGCCGAGGAAGTGGAGGTCCGTCTATGTCGTCGTATGTGATCGCAGTACCCGAAGCTTTGGCCGCAGCCGCAACGGATTTCAGCGGGATCGGCGAGGCGGTCAGGCGGGCCAGCGCGGCGGCGGCGGGATCGACGACGAATCTGCTGGCGGCCGGGGCTGATGAGGTGTCGGCGGCGATCGCGGGGCTGTTCGGCTCCCATGCGCAGGAGTATCAGGCGCTTAGCGCACAGGTGACGGTGTTTCACGATCGGTTTGTGCAGACCATCGCTGCGGGGTCGGGCGCGTATGCGGCCGCTGAGGCCGCCAACGCGTCGCTGTTGCAGACCATTGAGGCCGACGTGCTGGCGATGATCAATGCGCCCACCAAGGCGTTGTTTGGGCGCGCGCTGATCGGTGATGGCGCCAACGGGGCCGCGGGCAGCGGGCAGGCCGGCGGGGCTGGCGGATTGTTGTGGGGCAACGGCGGTGACGGCGGCTCCGGGGCGGCCGGACAGGCCGGCGGGGCCGGAGGGAATGCCGGGCTGTTCGGCAACGGCGGCAACGGCGGAACTGGCGGGGCCGGTGGTGTCGGCGGTGGCGGTGGTGCGGGTGGCTGGTTGGGCGGGTTTGGTGGGGCTGGCGGGACTGGGGGGGCCGGTGGGGCCGGCGGCGTTGGGGGTGCCAGTCGGGCGCTGTTCGGGTTCTCCGGCGGTGCTGGCGGTACCGGCGGGGCCGGCGTTGCCGGTGGTGTGGGTGGTGTCGGCGGGGCTGGCGGTGCGGCCTGGGGGCTGCTGAGCAATGGCGGCCCCGGTGGCACCGGCGGGCTTGGTGGCAGCAGCGGGACCTTCGGCGTGGCCGGCGGTACCGGCGGCGCCGGCGGTGTTGGTGGTCATGGTGGGCTGTTCGGGGTCGGCGGTCACGGCGGCCTCGGTGGTGGTGGCGGACTCGGCGGCGCGGCCACCGCCGGCTTTGCCGCCCCTGGCGCCGCCGGAGGGGTCGGCAGCGCCGCCGCCGGCGTCGCCGGTGGTGTCGGCGGGCTCGGCGGGATAGGCGGGGCTCCCGGCACCGTCACCACCATCACCGTCGGCGACGCTCCGACCGGGGTGGCGGTGAACCCCGGCGGCGACGTCTACGTCACCAACCGAGGCGACGGCACGGTGTCGGTGATCAACCCCGCCAGCAACACCGTCATCGGATCACCCATCGGCGTCGGCTCAAATCCGACCGGAGTGGCGGTCAATCCCGGCGGCTACGTCTACGTCGCCAACTCCGGCAGCAACACGGTGTGGGTGATCGACCCCACCACCAACACCGTCACCGGAACACCCATCCCCGTCGGCGACTTTCCGTTCGGGGTGGCGGTCAGTCCCGGCGGCCACGTCTACGTCACCAACCGGGTCGACGGCACGGTGTCGGTGATAGACCCCACCACCAACACCACCGTCTCCGGAACACCCATCCCCGTCGGCAACACTCCGTTCGGGGTGGCGGTCAACCCCGGCGGCGACGTCTACGTCACCAACCTGAGCGGCGGCACGGTGTCGGTGATAGACCCCACCACCAACACCGTCACCGGAACACCCATCCCCGTCGGCAACAATCCGTACGGGGTGGCGGTCAACCCCGGCGGCAACATCTACGTCACCAACCAGGCCGACGGCACGGTGTCGGTGATAGACCCCACCACCAACACCGTCACCGGTACACCCATCGCCGTCGGCAGCGGGCCGTTCGGGGTGGCGGTCAACCCCAACACCGGCTACGTCTACGTCACCAACCATTTCAGCAACACGGTGTCGGTGATCGACCCCACCACCAGCACCGTCACCGCGACCATCGACGTCGGCGCCCTTCCCTTCGGGGTGGCGGTCGACCCCACCACCGGACACGTCTACGTTGCCAACATAGATAGCGGCACCGTGTCGGTGATCAGTGGTTAGCTAGGAGGCCAGCAAGCTCAGCGGGTCCGACTGGGGCCCGCATGCACAACGTCGATCGGCGGCGCACCCCGTCGCGGACGCACCCGCACACCGCATCAGACGTCGGGCGAAAGCGCTCGGATGCAGTCCCTGGCTATGGCCAGTTCTTCATTGGTCGGCACCACCAATACGGCAATGGGCGAGTCATCAACGGAAATGCGCCGCACACCGCCCGACGGGCTAGCGTTACGGTTCCCGGCAAGGTCGATACCGAGCTCGGCCAATCCGGCTAATGCGTCGCGGCGCACCGCCGCGTCGTGCTCACCGATCCCCGCGGTAAAGCTCACCACGTCGGTGTGGCCGAGCACCGCCAGGTAGGCACCGATGTACTTCCGTAGCCGATGGATGAACACGTCGTAGGCCAATTGTGCTGCGACGTCGCCTGACTCGATCAGCTTATGAAGCTGGCGGAAATCGCGTTCACCAGCCAGGCCGAATACTCCCGATCGGTGGTTGAGCATCGACTCGATATCATCCACACCCATCTTCGCGGCGCGCCACAGGTAACCGATTACACCGGGGTCCAGGTCACCACTGCGGGTGCCCATCACCAAGCCTTCCAATGGGGTCAGACCCATCGACGTCTCGACCGGCCTGCCCCCGGCGATAGCCGATGCCGATGCGCCGTTACCCAGGTGCAGCACAATCTGATTGAGCTCACCGAGCGACCTACCCAAGAACTCTGCGGCGCGTTGGCTGACGTACTCATGCGAGGTCCCATGAAACCCGTAGCGGCGGATCTTCCAGACTTCAGCCAAGTCACGGTCGATCGCGTAGCTGGCAGCGGCGGCGGGCAGGTGGTGAAAGAACGCCGTATCGAACACCGCGATGTGCGGGACCTCGGGCAGCAATGTGCGCGCCACCCGGATGCCCAGTATCGCGGGTGGATTATGCAGTGGAGCCAGCGCAGACAGCTCCTCTAGCCTGCCGATCACCGCCTCATCTAGCACCGTCGGTTCGTAGAAGTCCTGTCCTCCGTGCACTACCCGGTGCCCGACCGCCACCAGGCCACAGGTCTGCAAGTCAATGCCGTGCTGGGACAGCATGTCAAACACCAGATGCAGGGCCGCGTCATGGTCGGGCACCGATGACGAATCTTCACCGATCTGCTCGACGTTGCCGACCGCCAGCGACCTGCCGGAGTCCGGCTCGACAAGTTGGTATTTCAGCGAGGAAGATCCCGAGTTGAGCACCAGGACCACTTGATTACCCGTCATCTGCCGCCTTGCGCCTGAATAGCAGTAATGGCAACGGTATTCACGATGTCCTCGACCAGAGCACCGCGGGACAGATCATTTACCGGCTTGCGTAGGCCTTGAAGCACCGGGCCGATCGCGATCGCCCCCGCCGAACGCTGCACGGCTTTGTAAGTGTTGTTGCCGGTATTGAGGTCGGGAAAGATCAATACCGTCGCTCGGCCGCCCACCGGTGAGTCATGCATCTTAGTGGCCGCGACCGATGGATCGACAGCGGCATCGTACTGAATCGGCCCGTCGACCAGCAGCTCTGGATCTCTTTCTCGGATTAATTGCGTTGCAGACCTTACCTTTTCAACGTCAACCCCGGTACCCGAGTCGCCAGTTGAGTAGGAGAGCATGGCCACCCGCGGGTCGATGCCGAACTTGGCAGCTGTACGAGCCGAACAGATGGCAATGTCTGCGAGTTGCTCGATCGTAGGGTTGGGGATGATCGCGCAGTCGCCGTATGCCAGCACCCGGTCCGGCAGGCACATCAGGAAAATACTGGAGACAGTGGAGACACCCGGAACGGTTCTGATGATCTGCAGCGCCGGGCGAACGGTATGCGCTGTGGTGTGCACCGCGCCGGACACCATGCCGTCGACCATGTCATTGAACACCAACATGGTGCCGAAATACGTCGCGTCGTGCATGATTTCGCGGGCCTGCTCGACCGTTACGCCTTTGGACTTGCGCAATTCCGAATACTGTTCGGCGAATTGCTCATTCAGCTCGCTGACTCGCGGGTCGATGACTGTCGCGCCGTCCAGGCTGACGCCGAGTTCCGATGCCCGCAGGCGGATATGGGCCTCGTCGCCCAAAATGGTGAGGTCGGCAACCGAGCGCTGCAGCAGACGGCCCGCGGACTTGAGGATGCGGTCGTCGTCACCCTCTGGCAACACGATGTGTTTGCGCATGGAACGGGCCTGCTCCTGCAGCTGGTGAACGAACATCTGTGGTGTAGTGACCGTCGGGATGGGAATTGCCAACTGCTCCACCAGGTCTGCCATGTCGACGTGGCGATCCATCAGTCCCAGGGCGGTGTCGATCTTGCGCTGCGATGTCGCGGTGACCCGGCCCCGGGCCGACGCCGCCGCGCTGGCCGTGTCGTAGGTACCGGCGGTGGTGGCAATGATGGGTAGCCGCAGCCGCAGTCCCGCGACCAGGGCCGCAATCGACGTATGCAACTCGAAACCACCGTTGAGGATGAGGCACGACAGCGACGGAAACCCTTGGGCACCATGGGCGCTGGCAACAGCGAGCACCACGTCGGAGCGATCACCCGGCGTGATGACGGCCATGCCGTCACGCAGCCGCTCCAGGCAGTGGTCGGCGGTCATGCCGGCGACCATCACATCCATGACCTCACGTTCGAAGAGTTCCGTGTCGCCGCGGATCGCCTTACCCGCCACTGCTGTCTGCATTTCGGCGACGGTGGGAGCGGCCAGCAGCGGCTCCTCGGGCAGCACGTAGTTTCGCGGGCCGAATCCGCTCAGCGCCCGCGCGACCTCAGCCAGCCGCGCGGGATCACAGCGATTGGCCAACACCGCGGCAACGTGAGCACGTTGGCCAGACAGCTCTTCCAAGCAGACCCCGACGACGCTGGCGATCTCGTCGGGTGTGCGACCCCAGCCGCGCACCGTCAGCAACACCGGCGCGCCGAGATTGGCCGCAATCCGCGCATTAACCGATAGCTCGGCTGGGCTGGCCACATCGGTGTAGTCACTGCCGACAATCACTACCGCGTCGCACATCGTTGCCACCGCGTGGTAAGCCTCGACGATGGCCACGATGGCAGCGTCCCGGTCGTCGTGCAACTGTTGGTAGGTGACGCCTATGCACTGTTCATACGGCACGCCCGCGGTGGAGTGCGCGAGCAACAGCTCCAGAATGTAATCGCGTTCCTGACGGGATGTTCGGGTAATTGGGCGGAACACACCAACTTTGGCCGCGCTAGCCGCCAATCGGTGCAGCAGGCCCAGCGCGATCGTTGACTTGCCCGTCTCCGACTCTGGCGCCGCGATGTAGATCGCAGAGGTACCGGCCGGCCGCTTAGGTTCAGCCAAGTTTCCGCAATCTAGGTGCCAGATCCTTTTCGAAGAGCTCCAGGAACCGGCGCTGATCGTGCCCGGGGGCGTGGAACACGAGGTGGTTGAGACCCCATGTCACATACTGGCCCACCTTTTCGACCGCCTCGTCGGGATCCGACGCCACGATCCAGCGCTTGGCGATCTGTTCGATGGGCAATGCGTCGGCGGCCTTTTCCATCTCGATCGGGTCATCGATGCTGTGCTTCTGCTCGGCGGTCAACGAGAGCGGCGCCCAAAATCTGGTGTTGTTCAGCGCCAATTCGGGATCCGGATCGTAGGAGATCTTGATTTCGATCATTTTGTCGATCTCGTCGACGTTTCGGTTGGCGGCGACCGCCCCCTCCAGCACCGCGGGCATCAGCTTTTCGGTGTACAGCTCCTCGCCCTTGCCGGATGTACAGATAAAGCCATCGCCGGCGCGGCCGGCATATTTCGCCACCGCTGGCCCGCCGGCCGCGATATAGACGGGAACGCCCCCCTCGGGCACGTCATAGATCGAGGCGCCTTTGAGGCGGTAATAGTCACCGGCAAAGTCGACGCGGTCGCCGCCCCATAGTTCGCGCATGAGCCGCACCGATTCACGCAGCCTGGCGAACCGCTCCTTGAACTCTGGCCAGGCGCCTTCGTATCCGGTGGCGATCTCGTTCAGAGCCTCACCGGTGCCCACTCCGAGGAAGACGCGATTCGGATACAGACACCCCATGGTGGCGAAGGCCTGCGCGATGACAGCGGGGTTGTAACGAAAGGTGGGAGTGAGCACCGAGGTGCCCAGCAGCAGTCGCTTGGTGCGTTCGCCGACGGCGGTCATCCAGGCCAGCGAAAACGGAGCATGCCCGCCCTTGTGCCGCCACGGCTGGAAGTGGTCACTGACGGTGGCGCTGTCCATGCCGCGGGCTTCCGCGACGACAGCGAGTTCGACGAGTTCGCGCGGTGCGAATTGTTCAGCGGATGCCTTGTACCCAAGTTTTAGTTCAGCCACCAGTTCTTTCTACTCCTACACTCGCGGGCATGGTCCGCCAGTCAAAGACGTCGTCAAAGTCTTCGCCCCCGCTTGTTCGGCTCACCGACAAGGTCCACCTGGTCCAGGGGCCCATGGTCAATTGGGCAGTAGTGGCCGACGAAAGCGGCGTCATGCTGGTCGATGCCGGCTATCCCGGCGACCGCGAACGGGTACTCGATTCCCTACACCGGCTGGGCTACCAGGCCGGTGACGTGCGCGCGATCCTGCTGACCCATGCCCACATCGACCACCTAGGCTCCGGGATTTGGTTCGCGCGGGAGCACGGAACCCCGGTGTTCTGCCACGCCGACGAAGTGGGTCACGCCAAGCGGGAGTACCACCAGAGCGCGTCGGTTCTCGACGTCGTGTTGCGCAGCTGGCGCCCCCGCACGGCGGTGTGGGGCCTTCGGCTGCTGGGCAGCGGCGGCCTCATTCGCACAGGCATCCCGACCACCCAGCCATTGACCGCCGCGTTGGCCGCCACGTTGCCGGGTCAGCCGATGGAGATCTTCACCCCGGGGCACACCAGCGGGCACTGCTCGTACCTTATCGACGGCGTGTTGGTCAGCGGTGACGCCCTGGTCACCGGCCACACGATGTTGCGCCACCATGGACCGCAGCTGCTGCCGACGGTGTTCAATCACCGCTGGCAGCAATGTATCCGCAGTCTGGATGCGCTGGCATTGCTGGAAACCGAGATCTTGGCACCAGGCCACGGCGACGTTTGGCGCGGACCGATTCGCGTGGCGGCGCAAGAGGCGATCGCTCGAGCCCGACGCTGACGCACGTCACGTCCTAGCCGGCCCGGTCAGAAATCCAGTCGTGCAACGCCGTCGCGGTGGATCCACTCGATGTGGTAATCATTTCGAAGTGATCGCCGGGGACTTCGGCGACCGAATACGCCACCTTTTCCCCGGCCGCTCGCCATCGGTTAAGTCGCTCCGACCGCACATCGTCACCACACAGCGTTTCGTCTTTGGCGACGATGTTCAAAAGCGGTGCGATTGAGGCGCCGGGCTGCCATGAGTGAAAAATCGATGCGTACGCATCCGCGGCGGTCAGGCGCGTTGCATTGAGTCGATTGAGCGCCCTGGCCGTTTCGATGACTTTGCGAGAAAGACTGCTTCCGGCTTCGGTCATTTCGAACTCGCCATCAGCCCGTGAATGTGCGATCTGACAGGGTAGGTACGTATCGATGAGTGCGACCCCGAGAGGGTTGCGCTGGTGCCGCTTGGCCAGGTAGCAGCCCAGGGCATAGGCCAACAGACCGCCCGACGAATACCCGGCAAGCACAAAGCGCTCGCCACCGCCGACCATGTCAAGAATTGTGCCGCAGATGCTTTCCATGATCATTTCTTGGTCCTGCGGTAACGCGTCGTCCGGGCAGAACCCCGGAAGCGGTAGCGAATAGACCGAATGGCGGCCAGCCATCGCCTTGGCCATTTCGCGATATTCTTGCACATCGGAAAGCACGGTTAGCGTGGGAATGCACAGCAGGGCCACATCTGATACGCCAGGCGTGAGTAGCCGGGCACTGTATTGATCGTGGCGTCGAACCGGGACAGTCATGCGCTCTCGCATATTCGACGCCAGGGCGACCATTTTCCATCCGTCCTGCTCCCGGCCCGAGTCGTGCGCTTGCAAGAAAAGCTGTGCGAGCGAATCGACTTCCCCCTCCGGGCACTCGGCGGTGGTGGGGTTGGGGTTGCCGTCTGCGTGGGTGATCAAGTACCGAGCCAGGGCGGTGGGCGTGGGGTAGTCGAACACGATGGTGGCCGGTAGGGCCGCCCCGGTGGCGATCTTGAGCCGGTTACGTAACTCGACCTCGCTTAGCGAGTTGAACCCCGAATCACTAAATGCCTGTTCAACATTGACCTCATCGGCCCCATCACGACCCAACACCGCCGCGGCGTGCTCACACACCAACTCCAACACCACCGCGTATTGCTGCTCACCGGACAATCCCCGCAGCCGAGCGGCTAACCCCGCCCCATCCGCCTCAACCCCACAGTCCCCCACCACCGCCGAGACCACCTCGCCAGCACCACCACCACCAGCTAACGCTGCGGGCGGGCCCAGCCAAAACCGTTCATGCTGGAAGGCATACGTCGGCAGCGGCACCCGCATGGCCCCACTGCCAGAAAACACCGCAGCCCAATCCACACCCACACCCGAGACAAAAGCCCGCGCCGCCGCAACCGTCACACCCAACGACTCCGAACGGTCTTTAACCAGCGTGGGTACCGACACAATCTCAGCATCAACCAGCGATTGCTCCACCAACGACGTCAGCCCACCACCGGGCCCCACCTCAACAAAACGCTGAGCCCCCGCCGCGTGCGCCCACCGCACACCGTCGGCAAACCGCACCGCCGACCGAATGTGCTCAACCCAATACTGCGCGGAAGCAAAATCATCACCCACCACCTGCCCGGTCACATTCGAGACCACCGGAATACTGGGCCGACCCACACACACCTGCGCGGCAACAGCTTTGAACTCGGCGATCATCGGCTCCATCAACGCCGAATGGAAAGCATGCGAAACAGCAAGCTCACGCACGCGCCGACCCCGAGCACCCCATCGATCCGCGATCGCACGCACCGCCTCCCGAACCCCCGAAATCACCACCGCCCCCGGAGCATTAACCGCCGCAATGCTGACCTGCTCACCCAACATCGGCCCGACCTCATCTTCGGTTGCCTGCACCGCACACATCGCCCCACCCTCAGGCAGCCCCTGCATCAACCGCCCACGCGCAACCACCAACAGCGCCGCATCCTCCAAACACAACGCACCAGCGACATAGGCAGCGGTCAACTCCCCCACCGAATGACCCATCACCAAACCAGGCCGCATCCCCCACGACTCCAACAACCGATACAACGCCACTTCCACCGCAAACAACGCCGGCTGCGCGAATTCAGTACTGTCCAAAAGACGTTCGTCATCACCCCACAACACCGCACGCAACCCACATCGCAGGTGCAAATCCAACTCGCCCACCACCACATCGAAGGCCTCGGCAAACACCGGGAAGGCCGCATACAACTGCGACCCCATCCCCAACCACTGCGCACCCTGACCGGGAAACACAAACACCGTCGAGCCCCCCGCCAACACCCGCCCACAGACCACCCCAGCACCGGCACGGCCCGCAACCAAATCCCCCAACCCCGCCACCAACTCCGCACGACCAGCACCCACCACCACCGCCCGATGGTCAAACACCGACCGCGTCGTCACCAACGAATACCCCACATCCACCGCAGACAACTCCGCACGCGACCCCACAAACTGCGCCAACCGAGCCGCCTGCCCCACCAACCCCGCCGCCGTCTTACCCGACACCACCCACGCCACCACCCCACCCCAACCAACCCCAACCCCAGCCCCACACACCACATCCGACTCCGGCGCCTGCTGCACAATCACATGCGCATTAGTCCCGCTCACGCCGAACGACGACACCCCCGCACAACGCGGCCGACCACCCACCACCGGCCACTCCCTGGCCTCGGTGAGCAACTGCACCGCACCCGATGACCAATCCACATGCGAGGAAGGCTGATCGACATGCAACGTTGCCGGCAAGACCTGATGCCGCATCGCCTCGATCACCTTGATCACACCGGCTACCCCCGCGGCCGCCTGGGAATGCCCAATATTCGATTTGATCGACCCGAGCCACAACGGTGCGTCCGGGGCGCGGTCCTTCCCATAAGTGGCCAACAGTGCTTGGGCCTCAATCGGATCGCCCAACCTCGTGCCCGTGCCGTGGGCCTCCACCGCATCGACATCCGCGCCCGTGATGCCCGCATCCGCCAGCGCCGCGGCAATCACCCGCTGCTGAGCCAGCCCGCTCGGAGCCGTCAAACCGTTCGAGGCACCGTCCTGGTTCACCGCCGAGCCCGCCAACAGCGCCAGCACCGGGCGACCGGCACGGCGGGCATCGCTGAGTCGCTGTAGCACCAGCATTCCGGCGCCCTCGGAGAACCCGGTTCCATCGGCGGCCTCGGCGAACGACTTGCAACGTCCGTCGGTCGAGAGCCCCCGCTGACGACTGAACCCGAGAAATATCGACGGCGTAGCCAGCACCGTTGAGCCGCCGGCCAAGGCGAGATCGCACTCTCCGGCGCGCAACGAGTTCGCGGCCAGATGCAGCGCCACCAACGACGACGAACAAGCGGTATCCACCGACAGCGCGGGACCCGCCAACCCTAGGCAATACGCGATGCGGCCGGAAGCCACGCTGGTGATGTGGCCGGTGTCGGCATACCACTGAGCCTGCGCGGTACCCATCCCATAACCGTCTCCGTAGATACCGACGTACACACCGGTAGCGGTGCCGCGAAGTGTCTGCGGATCAATACCGGCGTTTTCTAGGGCTTCCCATGAGGTTTCCAGCAACAGGCGCTGCTGGGGGTCCATCACTATCGCCTCACCCGGGGAGATCCCGAAAAAGGCGGCATCGAAGTCGGCCACGTCATCCATGAATCCGCCGTAACGGGTATAGGACTTGCCGACGGCGTCGGGGTCGGGGTCAAAGAGCCCCTCGACATCCCACCCACGATCGGTCGGGAACTCGGAGATCACGTCTCGACCCGAAGCGACCAGTCGCCACAGATCGCCTGCCGACGCTACCCCACCGGGGTAGCGACACCCCATCCCTACCACCGCAATTGGCTCACCGATGTGCACCGAGGCACGTTCGGCAGCCGCGGTGGTGGGGTTGGGGTTGCCGTCTGCGTGGGTGATCAAGTACCGAGCCAGGGCGGTGGGCGTGGGGTAGTCGAACACGATGGTGGCCGGTAGGGCCGCCCCGGTGGCGATCTTGAGCCGGTTACGT
This sequence comes from Mycobacterium basiliense, assembly GCF_900292015.1. Classification (NCBI taxonomy): domain Bacteria; kingdom Bacillati; phylum Actinomycetota; class Actinomycetes; order Mycobacteriales; family Mycobacteriaceae; genus Mycobacterium; species Mycobacterium basiliense. The sequence goes on along the minus strand of NZ_LR130759.1, from coordinate 664,106 downwards.
AACTCGACCTCGCTTAGCGAGTTGAACCCCGAATCACTAAATGCCTGTTCAACATTGACCTCATCGGCCCCATCACGACCCAACACCGCCGCGGCGTGCTCACACACCAACTCCAACACCACCGCGTATTGCTGCTCACCGGACAATCCCCGCAGCCGAGCGGCTAACCCCGCCCCATCCGCCTCAACCCCACAGTCCCCCACCACCGCCGAGACCACCTCGCCAGCACCACCACCACCAGCTAACGCTGCGGGCGGGCCCAGCCAAAACCGTTCATGCTGGAAGGCATACGTCGGCAGCGGCACCCGCATGGCCCCACTGCCAGAAAACACCGCAGCCCAATCCACACCCACACCCGAGACAAAAGCCCGCGCCGCCGCAACCGTCACACCCAACGACTCCGAACGGTCTTTAACCAGCGTGGGTACCGACACAATCTCAGCATCAACCAGCGATTGCTCCACCAACGACGTCAGCCCACCACCGGGCCCCACCTCAACAAAACGCTGAGCCCCCGCCGCGTGCGCCCACCGCACACCGTCGGCAAACCGCACCGCCGACCGAATGTGCTCAACCCAATACTGCGCGGAAGCAAAATCATCACCCACCACCTGCCCGGTCACATTCGAGACCACCGGAATACTGGGCCGACCCACACACACCTGCGCGGCAACAGCTTTGAACTCGGCGATCATCGGCTCCATCAACGCCGAATGGAAAGCATGCGAAACAGCAAGCTCACGCACGCGCCGACCCCGAGCACCCCATCGATCCGCGATCGCACGCACCGCCTCCCGAACCCCCGAAATCACCACCGCCCCCGGAGCATTAACCGCCGCAATGCTGACCTGCTCACCCAACATCGGCCCGACCTCATCTTCGGTTGCCTGCACCGCACACATCGCCCCACCCTCAGGCAGCCCCTGCATCAACCGCCCACGCGCAACCACCAACAGCGCCGCATCCTCCAAACACAACGCACCAGCGACATAGGCAGCGGTCAACTCCCCCACCGAATGACCCATCACCAAACCAGGCCGCATCCCCCACGACTCCAACAACCGATACAACGCCACTTCCACCGCAAACAACGCCGGCTGCGCGAATTCAGTACTGTCCAAAAGACGTTCGTCATCACCCCACAACACCGCACGCAACCCACATCGCAGGTGCAAATCCAACTCGCCCACCACCACATCGAAGGCCTCGGCAAACACCGGGAAGGCCGCATACAACTGCGACCCCATCCCCAACCACTGCGCACCCTGACCGGGAAACACAAACACCGTCGAGCCCCCCGCCAACACCCGCCCACAGACCACCCCAGCACCGGCACGGCCCGCAACCAAATCCCCCAACCCCGCCACCAACTCCGCACGACCAGCACCCACCACCACCGCCCGATGGTCAAACACCGACCGCGTCGTCACCAACGAATACCCCACATCCACCGCAGACAACTCCGCACGCGACCCCACAAACTGCGCCAACCGAGCCGCCTGCCCCACCAACCCCGCCGCCGTCTTACCCGACACCACCCACGCCACCACCCCACCCCAACCAACCCCAACCCCAGCCCCACACACCACATCCGACTCCGGCGCCTGCTGCACAATCACATGCGCATTAGTCCCGCCAAATCCGAACGACGACACCCCCGCACAACGCGGCCGACCACCCACCACCGGCCACTCCCGGCATTCCTTCGCGACTTCAAGCCCCAACTTGGTAAATGGAATGTCTGGGTTTGGCTCGTCGAACTCTCCACTGGGAAGGATCAGGCCGCGCTGAATGATGAGCACCGCCTTGATGAGGCCGGCGATGCCGGCGGCGCCTTCCAGATGTCCTATGTTGGGCTTGATGCTGCCGATCATCAGCGGCGTGGTAGTTGGCCGTCGGCGGCCATAGACTTTCCCCAGGGCGTGCGCTTCGATCTTGTCGCCCAATAATGTTCCAGTGCCGTGCGCCTCCACGTATGCAATATCCGAAGGATCGACTCGAGCGTCTTTACATGCACTGTCCAGAACGGCGATCTGTGCGCGCGGGTTGGGCGCCATGAGGCCATTGGATTTGCCATCTTGATTTACCGCCGAGCCGGTCAGTAACGCTAATGTTGGCCGGCCTTCGCGGCGCGCGTCGCTAAGACGCTGCAGGATGACCACGCCGCAGCCTTCGCCACGCACCATGCCATCGGCAGATTTATCGAACGCGCGACAGCGGGAGGTGCGCGACAATACGCCCGCTTCTCGAAAGCCGATAAAGGGTTCCGGCGAAATAAGAACATTCGTACCCGACACGATGGCAAGATCGCACTCCCCATTCGAGAGGCTCCGACAAGCCAGGTGGACGGCGACCAGGGACGACGAGCAAGCCGTATCAACAACAACAGACGGACCGTTGAGATCTAAGAAGTACGAAACCCTGTTGGCGATAATGCTTGACGAGCCACCGGTGTTGTCCCAAATGGTCGTTTTACGCAATCCGTCGGACCACAAGAACCTCACATAATCGCTCGACGACACGCCAACGAATACGCCCGTACGAGATAGCCGCAGTGTCTCGGGAATTATTCCCGCCTGTTCCAACGCCTCCCAGGACAGCTCCAGCAACAATCGTTGTTGTGGATCCATTCGTAACGCCTCGTCGGGAGGAATATCGAAAAACCGGTTGTCGAATTCGTCGATCGTGTCCAGAAATCCACCGTAATTTGTCTCCGACTCATCACAGTCGCAATCGCAGGCCGGCGTGCGGTCATCGGCAACGGTTGAGCGGCGATCAGGGTAGCCGGTGATTCCCGACTTCTTGTCGGCGAGGAAGTCCCATAGCTGATCGGGATTGTTGACGCCGCCGGAGAACCGACATGCCATGCCAACCACGGCGATTGGGTCATCGGTCTGCCGCTGGGGCGCCAATTCGTGAGCGCCGTGCGGATAAGCTTCGGCAGCCCCTCCGGCGGCGTGCTCATGGAGAAGACTTTGGATCAATTCGTTGGCGCTCGGGTTGTCCCATACGGCCATGTCTGGGACGGTACGGCCGAAGCAATCGGATAAATCTCCCGGAATCGCCAGCACATCAATCGATTTCAAGCCTAGGTCGCGCACCGGAACATCAAGCCGGACCTCGTTGGGATCGCACCCAATCCGCGCGGCCAGGTACGTTTTGAACCATTTTTGCAATGCGTCTGCGCGCAGCGGATCGTCGGTCATCACGGCGCCTCGGTCGGGTCAAACACGTCCGCCCGGTGCCACATTGCACAGCCGGCACCTCGACTGGGGTGTTCCATTGTGGTCCCGAGCAGCAATCCGGACGGCACTCGTCCGCTGGCGCCCCCCCGATCCGAACTTCGTGCAGGCGCTCTCAAAGTATCCTCAGCTCGTCAGACGAAATTGCCCGTGCACTTCGACCGGTGCGGCTTCGAAGTGGGGTTCTGGGTCGCTGACTATATGCTGATATTGACGGCTGGGTAGACGGTTTCGGGGAATCCCCAACCCCCTGCCTTCACGGTGCGGCTGATCGCTCGATAATGCCCGCGGCGCTGGCGCGACCCGGCCGATCCCGTCCGGCTCGACACGGGGCAGATTGCCCATCATTGCAATGTCTCGATGCGTTCTAACTCGGCCGACTCGTAGCGCATTGCACAGGCTGCGCGACTGATCTTCCCGCTCGTGGTCTTCGGCAGCGATCCGTGCGGCACCAGAAGAAAGTCCGTTACCCGCAGGCCATGTAGTCTCGACAGGGCAGCGAGTACCTGCTTTTTCATCCTCGACAAATCCGTGCGAATCGATTCATCCGCGAGTTTTTCTACCTTGACCTCCGCCGCAATGATGAGGTTTTCGCCGAGCTCGCCGGGAACCGAAAATGATGCGACCCGACTGCCGGTGAACTTGTTCACCGTGTTCTCGATATCTTCTGGATAATGGTTGACACCATCCTGAATTACTAGATCCTTGATACGTCCAACGATGTAGAATTCTTCATCGAACGCGAATCCCAAGTCGCCGGTCCTAAGCCATGGCGATCGGGGCGTTGCCGCGGAGGGTTCTCGAATAGCGGCATGAAATTTGTCTTTATTGAGTTGGCTTTCCGCTCCGTGGTATCCGGTCGAGAGGTTGGCGCCGTGGGCCCAGATCTCGCCGATTCGCCCCGGCTCGACCTCGGCCTGCGATTCTGGATCCACAATCCGAATGAGCGGCTGGCTGCCGGACCGGTGGTAGCGGACCAACGTCGACGTCAGTGATGATTTGTCAGTCCCTGGTTCCGCACATCCCCGCGTCAGGCTTTTGGAATCGAACACGGTTGACGTCGGCGACGATCCATATTTGGTGGTCGCCAAATACACCACCGCCTCGGCCATTCCGTATGCCGGCCTGACCGCAGTGGGTTTGAGATTATACGGACGGAACTTGTCCAGAAACCTTTCTATCGTGCCGGCCTGCACCCGCTCGCCACCGTTCGCCATTGCGGAAACATGCGCAAGGTCGCGGCCTGCCATGTCTTTGTCGGAAATTCTGGCGGCCGCCAGATCAAAAGCAAAGTTAGGCGCGGCCGTGAACGGTGTGTCGTTCTGGGCAACTAATTGCAGCCACCTGGCGGGCTTGCGGATGAAAGATGCCGGACTCATTATCGTAGATGGGCATCCGGTCAGCACCGGGATGAATAGATTCGTCATTAGGCCCATATCGTGGTACAGCGGCAGCCAGGAAACGACGGAGCCTGGCAAATTTTGCGTCTGGTCTTCGGCCGTAAATAGGTCCCGAAGGATATGATTCGTGTTTTCCACCACATTATGGACGGACAGGCGCGCCCCCTTGGGATTGCCCGTCGAACCGGATGTGTATTGCAGGTATGAGCCCGTATCGAATTGCGGCGCAGCCCAAGCGTCGCGGTCCTCAGGTGCGCCAAAACACGGGTCGTCCAGTGCGTCCAGCGCTATGACCGGAGTGGTGGCCGATAAATGGTGACTGCCTAACGTCGCCCTGATCGCATCTTCCGCGGACACCGTGGTAAGCACCGCATCCGCCGAACAGTCAGCTAGAACCAAGCCGGTCCGCTTGTCCTGCAGGCTCCCCTGGGGTTCTGGCAATGGAACCGGAATCCATCCGGCACGAAGAGCCCCAAGAAATCCGACAATATAATCCAATCCTTGAGGAGCGGATATGGCGGCGAATCTTTGACGCTCGAAATGTCCGTTGAAACTAGCCAGGTACTTAGCCAGTGCCGTGGTTCGAGCATACAATTCCTGCCAGGTAAGCGTGTCAATTTGAGGCTCATCCCCGACCGCATAGTCGAAAAATCTAAATGCTTCCCGGTCGGGAGTGGTGTTTGCTCGGTCCCGCAGCGTCGAGATAATAGGCATGGCGATATGAGTCCTTTACGTCGATTGGGCTGGTCCTGAACCGTGGATGCCGATTTCCTGATGGCCTCCGACTGCTGGTCGCGATTCCCGCATCCGATGCGGCAGCGTGCGCGCAAGTTGTCACTTCGGGCCCGGCGGAGCCGTCCGGAAGAGGTGGTGACCGCGGCACAAGCCGCAGGTGCGGCACGAAATTGGCGGCAGCACAACACATAACGGGCCAGGGTCGAAAGATCCGGAACGGTTGCCGGGTTGTCGCGGCCCTCACCGGTGCGCGGTCGCGGCCGGCAGATCGCACCGCGCGACCAAGCCGGTCGCCTCGCGCCCCGGCCGTCGAGCCCGGCCAACGGCCCTCAGACGACCCAACCCGCGGCCCGATGTCGCATGACACCACCCTCACCAACCCCATCAAAACCCGCCTAGCAGGGCCCACTGCCTGCCGGAATGACATGCCGATCACCCGGCCCCGACAGCGCAACAGCAATTTGCACAACGAAATCGCCATGCAATGTATTGCCCTATTTGCAGTAGCATTCGCATACGGTACTTGTCAACATGTTGGACGAATTGGTTGTCGCAAGTCGTTAACACGAATGTCAAACTGCAGACATGTCCGAGCGACGTCCGAATATTCGCGGTTGGGTGAATTTAGATGCCGAGCCGCGCGGAACTGCCCTCCGCATGACGGCTCCCCCGGTATGGTTGATGCTCTTATGGCGACGGTTGTCGAGGCATCGCAGGCAGGGAGCCTATGATCCGCTTTGTCAGGCGCATATGGGTGCCGATTGTGATGGCTGTCGTCGTGGTGGTGGGGACAGCCGTTGTGGTGCGGTTGCATGGGGTTTTTGGTTCTCATCGATATGTTCCGGATACCGGCAACGGCGACGCGATTGTCGCGTTTAACCCGAAATACGTTCGCTATGACGTCTTCGGTCCCCCCGGAGCGGTCAGCACGATCAATTACCTGGATGAGCACGCCCAGCCGCACGAGGTTGTCGACGTAGCGATTCCCTGGTCGTTGACGATCGTGACCACGCTGACCGCGGTGATTGCCCACGTAGTGGCCCAGGGGGACGAGCAGATTATCGGTTGCCGTATCACCGTCAATGGCGAGGTACGTGCTGAACGCACAGCGAATTCGCATGATGCTGCGACCAGCTGCCTAGTGAAATCCGCGTGAGCATCCAACATTCCTCCGGGCCGCACTTCGTTATCGCCCGGACGATCCGTAGGTTCGCGGTACTGGTCATTCTGTGCTGGGTAGCACTGACCATCGCAACGAATATAATGGCGCCGCAGCTGCAAGAGGTGGCGCGGACGCACTCGGTGGCGTTAGGCCCCCACGATGCCCCGTCTCTAATTGCGATGAAGCGGATCGGCAAGGACTTTCAGCAGTTCGACTCCGATAACACCGTAATGGTGGTATTAGAGGGTCAGTCCGCGCTCGGTGATGAGGCGCACCGGTATTACGACGCCCTGATTGCCCGGTTGTCGCGGGACACGGCTCATGTCGAGCACATCGACAATTTTTGGGGCGACAGGCTGACCGCGGCGGGCTCGCAAAGCGTTGACGGCAAGGCCGCGTATGCCCAGCTTTACCTCGCTGGCGATCAGGGCGGTTGGCAGGCGAACGATTCCGTTGCCGCGGTGCAACGGATCGTGCAGAGCGTGCCGCCACCGCCGGGTCTCAAGGCCTACGTAACGGGTCCCGGCGCCCTCAGCACCGATCGAGTCGTATTCGGCGACCGCAGTCTGCAGAAAATCACCGGGATCAGCATCGCGGTGATCGCGCTCATGCTGCTGATTGCGTACCGCTCGCTTTCGACCGTTCTCCTGACGCTGCTGACGGTCGGCACCGAACTGACGTTGGTGCGCGGCGTCATTAGTGTGCTTGCCGTCAATCACCTCGTGGACTTGTCGACCTTCACCGTCAATGTTCTGGTGACGCTGGCGATTGCGGCGTCGACGGACTACATCATTTTTTTGGTTGGTCGGTATCAGGAGGCCCGCACCGCCGGTCAGAACCGAGAACTGGCGTATTACAGCATGTTCGGTGGCACGGCTCATGTGGTCCTGGGCTCGGGCCTAACCGTGGCCGGGGCCATGTACTGCCTCAGCTTTACCCGCCTGCCCTACTTTCAGACCCTCGGCGCACCCTGCTCAATCGGACTGCTGGTGGTCGTCGCGGCCTCACTGACCCTGGCACCGGCGGTCATCGCCATCAGCAGCCGATGGACAATCTTTGACCCCAAACGCAACACCACCACCCGCCGCTGGCGACGCATCGGCACCATCGTGGTGCGCTGGCCCGGCCCCGTCCTAGTCGCCACCGCACTAATCTCACTGATCGGCCTGCTGGCCCTACCCAAATACCAAACCAACTACGACGAACGCCACTACATCCCCACCAACGCACCCTCCAGCATCGGCTACCGCGCCTCCGACCGCCACTTCCCCCCGGCCCGGATGGAACCCGAAGTCCTGATGATCGAAACCGACCACGACCTACGCAACCCCACCGACATGATGCTGCTCGACCGCATCACCAAAGCCGTCTTCCACCTACCCGGCATCGCCCGCGTCCAAAGCATCACCCGCCCCCTGGGCTCACCGATCGAACACAGCTCCATCCCCTTCCAACTCAACATGCAAAACACCATCACCCTCGAAAACATCGGCTACCTCAAAAACCGCGTCGCCGACATGTACCGCATGACCGACCAACTCCAAACCATGATCGAACTCGCCCAACGCCAAGAAACCCTGACCCGAGAACTCACCAACACCAACCACGACATGCTCACCCACACCCGACACATGCAAGCCACCACCAACCAACTGCGCGACCAACTCGCCAACTTCGACGACTACTGGCGCCCCATCCGAAGCTACTTCTACTGGGAACACCACTGCTTCGACATCCCCATCTGCGCCTCCCTGCGCGCACTGCTCGACGCCGTCGACGGCGTCGACAAACTCAGCCAAGACATCGCCACCCTCACCACCGACCTCGACCACATCGACACCCTCCAACCCCAACTGCTGGCCCTCATCCACCCCACCATCCTCACCATGCAAACCGTCAAAGACCTCACCCAAACCACCGCCAGCACCTTCTCGGCACTAATCACCCAAATGCAAGACCTCACCCACAACGCCACCGCCATGGGACAAGCACTCGATGCCTCCCACAACGACGACTCCTTCTACCTACCCCCCGAAGCCTTCGACAACCCCGACTTCCAACGCGGCCTCACCCTGTTCCTATCCCCCACCGGCACCGCCGCCCGCTTCCTCATCACCCACCAAGGCGACCCCGCCACCGCCACCGGCATCGCCCACATCGACCCGATCCTGCAAGCCGCCAGCGAAGCCATCAAAGGAACCCCCCTAGCAGCCGCCAACCTCTACCTCGCCGGCACCGCAGCCACCTACAAAGACATCCACCAAGGCGCCACCTACGACCTCATGATCGCCATCGTGGCCTCCCTATGCCTGGTCTTCATGGTCATGCTCGCCATCACCCGAAGCATCGTCGCCGCCGCGGTCATCGTCGGCACCGTCGCCCTCTCCGGCGGTGCGGCCTTCGGACTGTCCGTGCTGATCTGGCAACACCTCCTCCACATGCCCCTGCACTGGCTGGTCCTACCCATGGCCATCATCGTCATGCTCGCCGTCGGATCCGACTACAACCTGCTCCTAGTGGCCCGCTTCCAAGAAGAAATCACCGCCGGCCTCAACACCGGCATGATCCGCGCCATGGCCAACACCGGCCGCGTCGTCACCATCGCCGGCCTCGTCTTCGCCTTCACCATGGGCTCCATGATCACCAGCGACCTACGCGTCGTCGGCCAAGTCGGCACCACCATCATGATCGGACTGCTCTACGACACCCTGGTCGTCCGCGCCTTCATGATGCCCGCCGTCGCAGCCCTACTAGGCCGCTGGTTCTGGTGGCCACGTCGAGCCCCCCTACCGATCCGCCAATCCCAGGTGCTCGCGCAGCGTCGCGCCGGTGTACGCGGTCCGGAACGCGCCGCGCTCCTGCAATAGCGGCACCACCCGGTCAACAAATTCGTCCAGACCATGCGGTGTCAGGTGCGGCACCAGGATGAATCCGTCACACGCATCCGCCTGGACGTAGCGGTCGATCTCGTCGGCGATGTGTTCTGGGGTACCGACAAACTGCTGACGGCTGGTGACGGCGATGACCAGTTCCCGAATCGACAGGTTTTCCGCTTGCGCGCGCTCACGATATTGGCGGGCCACCGCAACCGAATCGGCGTGCCGAACGCGCCCCTGGGTGATGCCGAAGTCGCTGGTCGGCTCGACATCGGGCAGCGGGCCATCGGGGTCATAATCCGAGAGGTCACGGCCCCATACCTGCTCGAGCATCGCGATCGCCGTGGCGCCGCTGACCTGCTGATGTTGGATGTACCGCGCCTTCTCTTCGGCGTCCCCGCGGCTGTCCCCGATGACGAAGGTCACCGCGGGAAAAACCTTCAGCTGGTTCGGGTCTCGCCCGTAGGATCGAGCCCGGCTTTTGACGTCGGCGTAGTAACGCTGGCCTTCGGGCAACGACGCGTGCAGGGTAAACAACGCATCGGCGTGCCGAGCCCCGAATGCCCGGCCCTCCTCGGAATCACCGGCCTGCAGAAGAACCGGATAACCTTGTGGCCCGGCCGGAAGAGTAGCGAAACCGCGCACATCGAAGTGCTTGCCCGAGAATTCGGCGCTTCGGATGCGCTCGGGGTCAACGTAGACCCCGGTTGCCGGGTTGGCCAGCACCGCATCGGGAGCCCAACTGTCCCAGAACCTTTGGGCCGCGGTCACAAACTCCTCGGCCCGTAGATAGCGGTCGGCATGCTCGAGAAAGCCACCGCGCCGGAAATTGGCACCGGTGAATGCATCCGACGAGGTGACGATGTTCCAGCCGGCTCGACCCTCGGACAGATGGTCAAGACTCGCGAACTGCCTTGCCACTTCGAATGGTTCGTTGAACGTGGTGTTGATGGTCCCGGTCAGACCGATCCGTTCGGTGACCCCGGCCAGCGCCGCCAGCACCGTGAAGGTGTCCGGTCGGCCGACCACATCCAGGTCGTAAATCCGGCCGCGGTGCTCGCGCAGTCGCAACCCTTCGGCCAAGAAGAAGAAATCGAACAGCCCGCGTTCGGCGGTGCGGGCCAGATGGATGAACGAATCGAACTCGATCTGGCTACCGGAGCCGGGGTCGGCCCAGACGGTCGTGTTGTTGACTCCCGGAAAGTGCGCGGCCAGATGAATCGGTTTGCGCTCCATCAGATAAGCCCCCAGCGTCGTGCGATGAGTTGGTGGGAGCGCAGTCGGTCCTGCTGTCGATACGTCACCGAGGTGATGACGAGCTCGTCGGCATCGGTGACCCGCTGCAGTGCCCGCATCCGCTCGGCGACCTCGTCCGGATTCCCGACGAATTGCGTTGCCAACCGGTCGGTTACCACCGCAAGCTGCTCGCTGGTTAGGGGAGCACAGTCGTCGGGATCCGGGTAGGGGACGGCGCCGCCACCCGTCCGAATGGAGTACACCCAATGTCCATAACTGGATGCCAGGTGCTGGGCGGTTTCGGTGTCATCGGCGACCACGATGTCGGCCGAGACCACAACGTAGGGCCGCTGCAGGGTCGCCGACGGAACGAACGCGTCGCGGTAGGCCTCGATTGCGTCCAGCGCGGTGGCGGGTGTGATGTGATAGCTGGCCACGAACGGCAGCCCCAGCTCGCCCGCCAGCCGTGCGCTAGGCCCCTTGGTGCTGCCGAAGATCCACGGTGTCAGGGCGGCGCCTTCACCGGGCACCGCATGCACGTCGAACCCGTCCACCTGATAGGTGCCAGCGAGCATAGCGACGATGTCGCCAACCTGCTCGGCGAAGTCGGGCGCCACCGCCTCCGGCTGCTGCAGGATCGATAACGTGGCCTGCAACCGCTCGCTTTGCAGCAGCGTTCGCATGTCGAACGGCGCCGGAATCACTACACCGCTTACTTCCCGCGATTGGCGCGGCGGTTGCGGCTTTCGCGTTCTTGCCGGGTCCCGTGGCTGCACGCCGCGGCGCTGCGCCGATCGGCCCAGTCCCAGATCGATGCGACCGGGGTAGAAGGCGTCGAGCATGCCGAAGCTCTCGGTCACCGCGATGGCGGTGGTGTGGCTGAGCTGGACGGCGGCCGACCCCACTCGAATCCGGTTGGTTGCCGCTGCAATTTGTCCGATCAGTACGGCCGGAGACGCGCAGGCGACGGCGACGAAGTGGTGCTCGGCGACCCAAAACCGGCGATAGCCCCAACCTTCGGCGCACCTCGCCAACTCGATGGTGTTGCGTAAGGCGGTGGCAGCATCGCCGCCGGCGCTGATCGGCGACAGGTCCAGAATCGACAGTGGAACGGCGCTCATCAATGCATCGCCTCACTGCACCGTATAACGGTTGGGTGCCGGCGGCAGACCAAGGCGCTCACGCAATGTTTCACCGTCCCGATAGCCGGTGCGGAACCGGCCGGCGCGTTGCAGTAGCGGTACCACCTGGTCGACGATAACGGGAAGGTCGTTGGCGTTCACCGCCGGTCGCAACCGCGCCCCGTCGATGCCGAGCCGCTGCCAATCCAGCAGCATGTCAACCAACTCCGTTGCTCTGCCGGCGAAGACCAGCGCATCGGATTTGAACTCATCATGACCGTCAAACGAAACAACCACGTCGGCAAACACTTTCAACTCCCCACCCCCGGCTGCGTGGACTTGCGCGAGAATGCCTTGCGCCGAGGACCCATCGGTCGGCGTGATGAACACGACATCGGCCGCGGCCGAGGCGAACTCATAAATCGGGGTGGCGTGCGCCAGGGCCGACACCAGCGGTTGGCCCTGCGGGGGGCGTGGGGTTATCGATGGCCCCTTCACGGAGAAGTACTTTCCGACGAAGTCGATGTAATGCAGTTTTTCTGTGTCGATATAGCGGCCCGTGGTGATGTCGCGGATCACCGCATCATCTTCCCAACTATCCCAGAGCCTGCGCACCACCTCGACGCAGTCTCGGGCCTCGGCAAACAGTTCGTCGGGACGCACCGATCGACGTCCGAATAGGGCCGCCTCGTGTTCGGTCGCGCTGACCCGCACCTGCCAGCCCGCCCGACCGTGCGAGACGTAGTCAAGCGTGGCAATGGATTTCGAAATGTGAAAGGGCTCGGTATGAGTGACCGTTGCCACCGGGACCAAGCCGATGTGTCGTGTCAGCGGGGCGACGCGCGCCGCAACCAACACGGCATCGGCACGACCGGCCAGACGGCGCGGGTCGATACGCTCCCGGCGCCCCGGTTGCGGCATCAGGGTGTCATCGATGGTGAGGAAGTCGAGCAAGCCGCGTTCGGCGGTTACCGCCAGATCAGCCCAGTACCGGCCGCCCAAGGCGGACCCCACACCCGACCCCGACAGGAACCGCCAGGCCTGGGGATGCCAACCAAACCCGTCCAGCGCCACCGCCAAATGCAGCAGACCGGTCATGTCAGCCTCTTGAGAAACGCAATGGGCAGCACCGGGCCCCGTGACGGTAGCGGTCCGGGCAGCCGGGCGTAGCCGCAGGCCTCATACAGCGCCTCGGCCTCGGGCTGGCGATCCCCGGTGACCAAATAGACGTTCCGATATCCGCGGGCCACGATCTGCGCCTCCAGCAGGGCCAACAACGCCTGCGCATACCCGCGGCGGCGGTAATCGCGATGCGTCCAGATGCGCTTGAGTTCGGCCGTGTCGGCGTCAAGTCTGCAGAATGCGCCGCCGGTGACCGCCTCGCCGTTGACCACACCGATCAACATTCCGCCGTGCGGCAGCGCAAATTCGGAGGCCGGGCTGGTCTTGAACCACTCCAGCACGGTGGCAGGAGTGCTTCCGTAGCGCTGCGCGTATTCGACGGCGAGCTCGTTCAGCAACGGCTGGGCCAGCGGGTCGTCCAGGGCCGCCGGGACGAACCGTAGTTCGCCGACCGCCTCGCTAGATCCGGGTTGTGCTGACATAGCTCGGGGTCATCGACAGGATGTCCATCATCGCGCTCGTGGTCGGTTCACCGGTGCCGTCGGCTGCGCCGAAATCGCCGTCGATCACCCAGTTGGAGTCGTCCACACTCGCCGCGCGAACCAGTGCCTCGGCGAACCGATCGTCGAGCAGGCCGTTGCCGGTTGCCACCGCCCTGGCGGTCGCACCGAAGCCGGCGGTCCCGACACCCGTCGACAGATCCCAGTCGGCACCGTCTGTCCACACCATCTGACTTCGGGCCTCGTTAGGCATCCGTGCGGTGTCGCAGCATCAAGATGACGACCGCCCGCCACCCGAGCAACAGGATCGCGGTGACCGTGCCGGCGACCACGACGAAACTCGCGGCCACGCCCGCCGAACTGGCTTTACGCAAGATCATGCCGACCGCGACGGTGGACAGCCACACGGCCACCCCAGTGGGGACCACATTCGTGGGGCGCTGCCAACCACGCGACACCAGCCACCCGATGATGGTCCCGGCGAGGAACGGCCACGCGGTAGTCGCTACGCCACCGATACTGATTCCTTCGGCGTGACTGCGGCGCCCGACAGCGCAGAAAACCAGCACAGCGACGATGTCGATAGCCAACCAGCCCAGCCATGAAAGCCCACGGCGCGGTTGCATGCAGCGAGACTACCGGGCCGAGGCAGGATTGGGTCATGAGCACCGACACACCACCCGCCTTCGACCCCGACGATCCGCTCGGTTTGGACGCATCGCTATCCAGCGACGAGATCGCGGTCCGGGAGACCGTCCGAAAGTTTTGCGCCGAGCACATCACCCCGCATGTCGCCGACTGGTTCGAGAGCGGCGACCTGCCGGTGGCGCGCGAACTAGCCAAACAGCTAGGCCAACTCGGACTGCTGGGCATGCATCTGCACGGATACGGCTGTGGGGGCGCGTCCTCCGTCCACTACGGCTTGGCGTGCCTGGAGCTCGAGGCCGCCGATTCCGGCATCCGGTCGTTGGTGTCGGTCCAGGGTTCGCTGGCGATGTTTGCGATCGCGACCTTTGGCACGGAGGAACACAAACAGCGGTGGTTGCCATCCATGGCGGCGGGGGAGCTGATCGGCTGCTTTGGGTTGACCGAACCCGACGTCGGCTCCGACCCGGCCGCGATGAAGACCCGGGCGCGCCGAGATGGTGCGGATTGGGTGCTCAACGGCCGAAAAATGTGGATCACCAACGGCTCGATCGCCGACGTTGCGATCGTATGGGCCGCCACCGAGGAGGGCATCCGGGGGTACGTGGTGCCTACAGAAACCCCCGGATTCAGTGCCAACACCATCCACCACAAGTTGTCCCTGCGGGCATCGGTCACCAGCGAGTTGGTGCTCGATGATGTGCGGCTGCCGGCGGAGGCGATGCTGCCGGAGGTAGCCGGGCTTAAGGGGCCGCTGAGCTGCCTGTCGGAAGCACGCTACGGAATCGTGTGGGGCGCCATGGGCGCGGCGCGGTCGGCGTGGCAGTCAGCGCTTGAGTACGCCAAGCAGCGCACCCAATTCGGCCGGCCAATCGCCGGATTTCAGTTGACCCAGGCGAAGCTGGTCGACATGGCGGTCGAACTGCACAAGGGTCAGCTGCTGGCGTTGCAACTGGGCCGCCTCAAGGACACCGTCGGCCTGCGTCCCGAGCAAGTCAGCTTCGGCAAGCTCAACAACACCCGGGAGGCGATCGAGATTTGCCGCACCGCGCGAACCATCCTGGGCGGAAACGGAATATCGTTGGAATACCCCGTCATTCGGCACATGGTGAACCTGGAATCGGTTTTGACCTACGAGGGCACACCCGAGATGCACCAGCTGGTGCTCGGCCAGGCCTTTACCGGGCTGCCCGCGTTCCGCTGACGGTCGCGCCCTGGGGTAGAACACTGACATGTCACTTTTGCCAAGGATTGCCTGGGTGATTTTGGCCGGCTGCTTGCTGGCCGGTTGTGGGTCACTACCCGTACCACAGCCCAGCTCGTCGCCGGGCGCGCCGGGCAGCACCAGCGGCAAGGCCGACGCGGTGATGCGGGTCGTGCGCGAGTTCATGGCACAGGCTCACCTGCGGGCCGTCATAGTCCGGATCACGGAGAATGGCAAGGAGATGCTCACCGAAGCCGTCGGTGAATCGATGACCGGCGTTCCGGCCACCACCGACATGCACTTTCGCAACGGCGCCGTCGCGATTTCGTATGTGTCGACGTTGTTGCTCAGGCTAGTGGACGAGAACAGGGTGAGCCTGGATGACACATTGTCGAAGTGGTTGCCAGACTTTCCCCATGCCGACCGCGTGACGCTGGGTCAGCTGGCACAAATGACCTCGGGCTACCCCGACTACGTAATCGGCAACGACGCGTTCAACAACGAGCTCTACGCTAACCCGTTCCGGCAGTGGACAACCGAAGAACTGCTGGCCCAAATCGCCGCGCGACCACTACTCTACGAACCCGGCACCAACTGGGACTACGCGCACACCAATTACCTCTTGTTGGGGCTGGCGCTCGAAAAGGCTACCGGCCAGGATATGCCGACGTTGCTGCGCAAGAAAGTCCTGGCACCACTGGGCCTGACCGCCACCGCTAACTTCGATACGCCCACCATCCCGCGACCCGCCCTGCACGCATTCAGCTCGGAGCGTCGGGAGTTTTTGAAGATCCCGTCTGACATACCGTTTTACGAGGAGTCCACCTTTTGGAATCCGTCGTGGACCATCACCCACGGCGCGGTGCAGACCACCAACATCTACGACATGACGGCAACAGCCGCCGGCATCGGCTCGGGCAAGCTGCTCTCCGCGGATTCGTACAAGAAAATGGTGTCGACCGACCTGCGCGGTAAGACGCGGCCCCAGCCGGGCTGCCCCACCTGCTTCACGCAAAACGAGGGCTACACCTATGGCCTGGGAATCGTCCTCTCCGGCCATTGGCTGCTGCAGAATCCCATGTTTGCCGGGTATTCGGCGGTAGCGGCGTATCTACCGTCGCAACGAATCGCAATCGCCGTCGCGGCCACCTACGCCCCTGAAGCCTTCGACGATCAAGGCGACTACAGCAACCAGGCTGACATACTATTCCGCAAGGTCGGCGCCGAGGTAGCACCCAACGACGCGCCCCCCATGCCACCGGGGAGATAGCCGAATGGACACCGAATGGACCTAGTCAGGCATCGAGTCGTTGTCACCATCACCGCGTGCCTGGTATCGCTGGGCGCCTGGCCGGCCATGCCCCAGGCAGGCGCCGACCCCGACGTCACGCTGCCGCCGATGACCTCGACCGGCAGCGGACCGATCATCGGTGGTGGCGACACCGCACTGCAGCAGCGGATCTCCGAGCAACTGGTCAGCTTCGACAAGCCCGATATTGAAGAGGTCGACGGGTCGGACGCGGCCCAATTCATCACGGCCGCAACCGCGGTGCCTAATCGCGAACTCGCGACGGTGTTTCGGCTGCTGGAACGGGCGCTGGGATGCCAAACGAACAACGCCGGATTCGGCGCGCGGGCTTATCGACGGACCGACGGTGGATGGGGCGGAGCGATGCTGGTCATCGCCAAGAGCACCGTCACCGACGTCGACGCTCTCAAGGCCTGCGTCAAGTCCGGTTGGCGCCGGGCCACGGCGGGTGGACCGGATGCGATGTGCAACAGCGGCTGGACCTACCCGCCATACACGGGTAGCCGTGGCGGCGAGGGCTACTTCGTCTTGCTGGCCGGGACGGCCGCGGACTTCTGCAGTGTGCCCAACGCAAACTACCGGACCAAGGCCAGCGGCTGGCCGCTGTAGCAGGCGCGCTAGAACGGCGGCGGATCGGCCGTGACGGGCCGCGCTTGGCGTCGGCCGCTTCAGCATCGATGCGCGCCTTGTTGATGCCGCGCTCCCAGTCGATGCGGGCGGCCGGTCCTGGGCCCGGGTGCGTCGCCGGAGCGGCATCATCAGACCTCGATGCTCCGCCGGTGGCGGCAGATCCGCCGGCAACACCAGTGCGCCGGTCGGGATGGCCAGCGCCGGAAAGAAAAGACTCCCGCCGGGCCTGGTGGTGTAGACGTGTCTCCGGACGGTGCGGTCCAGAACACGGTGCCGTCCGGCTCCTGGCGATCCTGCCAACCGTGCGACCCGGCATAGAACGACTTCAGCCGATGATGAATTCGGCATAGTAGCTTGAGGTTTGACGCATGTGTCGGCCCCAACGGATACGGCACCGTGTGGTCAATGTCGCAGTGTGCGGCGGGGCGATCGCAGCCAGGGAACCGACATGTGAGATCGCGGCATCGAACGAACTCGGCCAAAGCCGTCGACGGCCGGTACTGCGGCTCGGGCGGACGATCCTTGGGGTGGATTAGCGGGCGCAGCTTGGCCGACTTGGCCAGTTCTCGAAGCCCAGGCGCGGGAAGGCCACCGAACCCCGACAGGTAGCCAGGGGCCGCCGAGTCGCCCGCAATGGTCGCGGCGTCGGCCAGCACGTGGACGACCAGCCCACCACACGCCGCAGATTCGGACGCCGGGCACACATCACATCGATCAGCCCGGCATCGTCGAGATCATGCACCGCGCCGACGTTAGCCAACCGAATATCGAACACACATTCGACACTAGCGTCCTCTGCTGACCTCAACCATCTTAAGGGTCGGACCCACGCCGCCGTAGTCAGTCGTTCTAGTCGGTCACTGTGGTCCGGGTCGCCGATCGGCCGGCCGAGATCCACCGATCCGCGTCAGGCCAAAGCGCGCCGCGGTCGCGGGCGGTTACCACGATGCGGTTCTTGTTCGCGGCTGGCGCCGGCGCCAGGGCGACGAGACTCGTTGCCCAAAGCATCTGGGCGAGCACCGCGTACGCTTGGTGCGGATCCGAGATCGCGGCGTCGCGGAGCAGCAGAAAGTAGGTGTCGCGGCCTCATAGAGCCCGGTGACCTCCTGTTACTCGCGACGCAACACGGTGTACGCGCGACCGTCCGCCATGCGCTCGTCCGGAGTCCAGCCAAGAGCGTCACATACCGGGTCGGTGGTGGCGAGGTCGACCCAGCTGAACGTCCCCTCCGGGTACCCGGTGCGCGCTCCCATTCGAACGGAGATACCAGGAGCCGGCGGGAAACCGATACAGCGGTTACCAGCCAAGGGATTTCAATTCCCGCTCCGCGAACCTCGGCGTCCGGCATGCCTCACACGCGCAGCCTGCAACCCCGCGACAGGTTCCGTGGCAGGGCACCGGCCATGCAAACCGGGTGGGACCTCACCCGCCGAACACGGGGCGCGGCATCACCGTGGGGCGCATGCCCGCCCGCGCGCCGGCGACACCGCCAACACCCTCGCCGGCTCGGCCGGACGTGCCCGCAATTGGCAAGCCGCCCAGAATGTTTCCGACGCCACTTGGCAGCGCCGGACCCGCGCCCACGGCGGCGGGTAGCGGCGCCGCGGAGGCGCTGGGCGGCAGGGCGACGGAGGTCCAATTCGGCGGCACCGACAACTGTCCCAGGGACATTGCCCTGCCCAACCCGGCCGATCCTGCGAAACTCGCCAGGCCTGCAATCCGTGCCGGCAATGCACCCGCGGCGGGGCCGACCGCGGCAGCCGGGGTGGGGCCGAGCGTCCTGGCTTCATCCGAGACGACGGCGGTGGACGAGCCGAGCATCTTAGCCACCGAGCTCACCGACGACATGGCCGACATCGACGAACTCATCGTCGAGGCGGCCGAACTGGCCGGCGACGACAACGAGCTCAGGGTGCTCAGGCCGTCCGACAGGGTCAGGCCGGCAATTGACGACTGCACCGGCTGGGCGAGCTGTTGTAATGCTTGGGGCACAGCAGATGTCAGCTGAGACAAGGCGGCCGAGGCCGGGTCGACCACCACGGCCACGTTGGCTACTCCCGGGGCCGGCGCGAAGTCCGTCAAGGTCGTCGTCGCCGCCGCACCCGCATAGCCGTACATGGCGGCGGCATCTTGGGCCCACATCTCGCCATAGTGGGCCTCGACGGTCGCGATGGCGGGAGTGTTGACGCCCAACACGTTGGTTGCGCTCAGCAATATGAGCAAAGCGCGATTGGCGGCGATCACCGGCGGGGGCACCATTGCGGCAAACGCGGCGTCGAATGCGCCGGCGGCGGCCCGCATTTGCGTAGCGGCTTGCTGGGCTTGTGCCGCGGTTGCGCCCAGCCACGCCACGTAAGTCGCCGCGGCCGTGGCCATCGCCCACGATGCCGGGCTTTGCCAGGATTCGCCGGTCAGCCCCAAAACAAGCTCACGGCAGGCCTTGGCCGCGGCATAGAGCTCGTCGCCGATGGCCTCCCAGGCCGCCGCGGCGACCAGCATCGAGCCGGCACCCGGGCCCGAGTATATTTTCGCGGAGTTGACCTCTGGTGGCTGCGCACCATAGTCCATTTCCCCTTACCTCCAATTGATTTAGCTCTTGCGATTAGCCGTTAACACCACACTCATTGCCGGCCTTAGGATTTGGTACGCACGGCGAGCAGCGCCGATACGTGTGGCCCAATCCTGGACAGCGAAAAACGCCGTCGCGATGCGCCCAGGCGCGACCAGCTAAATGGCTTGGTATCGACCGATCAGCAACGAGCTAGACAGAAGCGCGTCAGCAGTCTCCGGCCCGACATAGCGAAACCCGGCCGAACCGGTGGACCGCGGCCGCCCGCGGTACTGAGGTCCGCCAGAAAGCCAACAACGAGGCCGATCACCACGACGACGCCGAGCGGCACCAAAGAGGTCGGCGCCCGCGGCGACTCCGCGGTCGTAAACTTCGGTGGACACGGCGGTGTCGAACCGAGGTGCAGATTCGCCTGATCACCGGCGGCCATTGCGACAAGGTGAGTCTGGGCGAAATCGACCCGCGGGATTCCGCAGTGCACTCCAGCAATACCGAAAACCAGCCAAGCGGCAACCATCGCGCCAACCGCGGGTCGCATCGACACCCGAGGGTCCAGCGTCACCCCTCGAAGCTATACCCCCCATCCGTATTCCGCAAATGTCGTCCCAGCTACGGCGACCCGGAAACGATCGACGTTGGTCTGGGTGGAGTCGTACGGTGTACATGCGCCGCAGTGACCAAACGAGATCGAGTGAACAAGTGAGACTGACGGAGAACCTGAAGGAGGACCATGACGCCCCCAACCAGCGAACCCTCAGCCGCCGGCAGGCGCCACCACGTCGTCATCATCGGAAGCGGATTCGGCGGACTGAATGCGGCCAGGGCGCTCAAGCGGGCCGACGTTGACATCACCCTCATCTCGAAGACGACCACCCACCTCTTCCAACCGCTGCTGTATCAGGTAGCCACCGGCATCTTGTCCGAAGGCGACATCGCCCCAACCACCAGGTTGATTCTGCGTAAGCAGAAAAACGTACGAGTGTTGCTGGGTGAGGTCAACGGGATCGACCTGAACGCGAAGACGGTTACGTCGCAATTGATGGACATGACGACGGTGACGCGGTATGACAGCCTCATCGTGGCCGCCGGCGCACAACAGTCCTACTTCGGCAACGACGAGTTCGCCATCTTCGCCCCCGGCATGAAAACCGTCGACGACGCCCTGGAATTGCGCGGCCGCATCCTCGGCGCGTTCGAGGCGGCCGAGGTCGCTACCGATCACGCCGAGCGCGAACGACGTCTGACATTTGTCGTGGTCGGCGCCGGACCGACCGGCGTCGAAGTGGCCGGCGAGATCGTCCAGCTGGCCGAGCGCACGCTGGCCGGGGCGTTTCGGACCATTACCCCCAGCGAGTGCCGGGTCATCCTGCTCGACGCGGCGCCCTCGGTGCTGCCGCCGATGGGCCCAAAGTTAGGCCTCAAGGCGCAACATCGACTGGAAAAGATGGATGTCGAGGTCCAGCTCAACGCGATGGTGACGGCCGTCGACTACAAAGGCATCACGGTCAAGGAGAAGGACGGCGCCGTGCGCCGGATCGAATGCGCGTGCAAGGTGTGGGCGGCGGGCGTGCAGGCTAGCTCGCTGGGCAAGATGATCGCCGACCAGTCCGAGGGCACCGAAACCGACCGCGCCGGACGAGTAATCGTCGAGCCCGACCTCACCGTCAAGGGCCACCCGCACGTCTTCGTCATCGGCGATCTGATGTCGGTGCCCGGTGTACCCGGGATGGCGCAGGGCGCCATTCAAGGGGCGCATTACGCCACCACGGTGATCAAGCACGCGGTGAAGGGCCACGACGATCCGGCCAACCGCAAGCCGTTCAAGTACTTCAACAAGGGCAGCATGGCCCTCATCTCCCGGTATAGCGCCGTCGCGCAGGTCGGCAAGCTCGAGTTCGCCGGCTTTATCGCATGGTTGGCGTGGCTGGTGCTGCATCTGTACTACCTGGTCGGCCATCGGAACCGGATCGCCGCGATGTTCGCCTGGGGAATCTCCTTCCTTGGCCGCACCCGCGGCCAGATGGCGATTACCAGCCAGATGGTCTACGCGCGATTGGCGATGCGCTATGTCCAGGCCCGAGCGGAAGGGGGCGCGCTGGCGGCCGCCGAACGCGCCGAGGCGGCCGAACGGGAAGCGGCGAGTTAGCGCGCTATCCCAGGGCCCGGTCGATGTCGGCGATCAAGTCCTCGGTGCCTTCCAACCCGACCGAGATGCGCACCACGTCGTCCCCGAGCCCGATGGCGGCCCGACCCTCCGGCCCCATCGCCCGGTGCGTCGTGGTCGCCGGATGGGTGATGAGCGACTTGGCATCGCCAAGGTTGTTGGAAATGTCGATCAGCCGCAGTTTGTCCAGCACCTCGAAGGCCCGTTTCTTGGCGGCCTCCTGCGGGCCGGCAAGCGCGAAAGTGACGACCGTTCCGCCACCGGACATCTGGCGCTTGGCCAGATCATGCTGCGGATGTGAGGCCAGATATGGGTAGCGCACCCAGCGGACCGCCGGATGTCCCTCCAGGAATTCCGCAATGTGCTGCGCCGAGGAATTGCCCTGCTCCACTCGAAGCGCCAGCGTTTCAAGGCCTTTCAGCAACACCCAGGCATTGAAGGCGCTCATCGCCGGGCCGGTGTGCCGCATCAGCTTCTGCACCGGACCGTCGATGTACTCCTTATCTCCGAGAATGGCTCCGCCCAGCACCCGGCCCTGACCGTCGATGTGTTTGGTGCCCGAGTACACCACCACGTCAACCCCCAGCGGAATGCTCCGCTGCAATAGCGGCGTAGCAAAAACGTTGTCCAGCACCACTTTTGCACCGGCAGCGTGGGCCAGCTCGGTCACCGAGGCAATGTCGACCAACGACTGCATCGGATTCGACGGGGTTTCGAAGAACACCGCCTGTGTCGGTTCCGCGAGGGCCCGCTCCCACTGCGAGAGGTCGTCACCGTCGACGAAAACGGTTTCTACCCCCCAGCGCGGCAGTATCTCGTTGCACACCACAAAGCACGACCCGAACAAGCTGCGCGATGCCACCAACCGGTCCCCCGCCGCCAGCAGGGCGCCCAGCGCGGTAAATACCGCTGCCATGCCGCTGGCGGTGGCGAATGCCGCCGGGGCTCCCTCGATCAGACGTAGGCGTTCCTCGAAGGTGGCCACCGTCGGGTTGCCGTAACGCGAGTACACAAAGTGGTCTACTTCGCCGGTGAACGACTGCTCGGCAAGCGCCGCCGAATCGTAAACGTAGCCCGATGTCAGATACATCGCCTCGGCCGTCTCGTCGAACCCGGACCGCAACATCCCGCCACGCACGCCGATGGTGGCTTGGCTGACGCCATCCGGCAGCGCATGAGGTGTGCGGACCGAACGTCCCGACCAGGAACCGTCGGTCATAGGCACCGCCCCTCCGAGGGCTGGGTGCCCCGGCCGGCGGGGGTCATCGCCGCTTCATCCCTGTCTCCAGGGCAAGCCGATGGCGCGCCAGCCTGCCACGCCGCGATGCCCGTCGGCGTCGGGGTGTCCTTCAAAGCCGTCCAGCACGTTGTAGGCCGGCACTATCCCCGCCGCGGTCGCGGCCTCGGCGGCACCAATGGAGCGGTTACCCGACCGACACAGGAAGACCACGGGACGCTCTTCGTCGGCCCCGTCCGCGGGTGGGATAGCCTCCTGCAGTTCGGCCAGGAAGTTCCCATTGTGGCCCCCGTCGACGGTGTTCCACTCGATGTAGACCACGTCACGGCCGAGGCTGGACAAGTCCGGCACTCCGACAAAGGTCCACTCGGCGGAGGTGCGCACGTCTACCAGCACCGCTCGAGGGTTATCGGTGAGGATCTTCCATGCCTCGAGTGGCGTTATGTCTCCCGCGTAGCTCACCCGCGTGAGTCTGGCATATCTAGCCGCGCCGCGACCTCACGGGCGCGGTCGCGGGCAATCGCCACGTCGGGCGCGGTGGCCAAGGCCACCGCACGCTTTCCGGGGGCACCCGCGCCCGCCCGCCCGAACACTCGGACATCGCTTTCGGGCACGCTGAGCGCGGCGGTAAGGGCCTGGAAGGCGTGGGCGCCCGGCGCCCCGCTCGCCGATGCCCGGCCCGGACCGATCACCCAGGCCGCGCCCGGCGACACCATCAAGGTGTCGACCGCAACGCCCAGGATTGCCCGTGCCTGCAGCTCGAACACCGAAAGACGCTGGGTGCGCCGGGTAACCCAGGAGGTGTCACCCGGCCATGCGGTGACGTCGGCAAAGTACACCTCGTCGCCGTTGATCATCAATTCGACACCGAAGACGCCGCGCCCACCCAGCGCTTTGACGATGCGCGCGGCAATCGACTTGGCGGCATCAAACGCGGCCGCACTCATCTTCTGGGGTTGCCATGCCTCCAGCTGGCCGCCGTCGGCGACCCGATGACCGATCGGTGCGCAGAATTCGATAACCGGCCCGTTGGCCGCCTCGGTGCACACCACGATCAGCGTGATCAAAAACTCGACGTCGACCACCATCTCGGCCCAGACGCGCGGTTGCGCTCCGGCCGCGCCGCCGGCGGTGGCGCGTTCCCAGGCCTCGTTGATGCCGGCGCGTTCCCTGACCACTGAGTGCCGCCGACCGTCCGCCTTCGTGGCGGGCCGGACGAGCAGCGGGTATCCGGCATGGGCGGCCACCGCTTCGAGTTCGCCAAGCGATCCGACAAACCAGAAAGGCGCGGTGGGCAAGCCCAATTCGTCGGCGGCCAGCTTGCGCAGGCCCTCTCGATCACCGAGCAGCCGGACGCTGCGCGCGTTGGGCACCAGCTCGGTGAATCCGGCTCCCGAGTCGCTGTCCCGAGCTTGGCTGCTGTCGAAAGCATCCAGAGCCGCCCCGTTGACCGCGTCGGTGAGCGTCACCACGAAGTCGGGCCGCAACCGCGCCAAGACCGCGCCCAGCTCGTCGCCATCAGTCAGCGTTACCACCAGCGACTGGTCGGCGACCCGGTGCGCGGGCGCGTCGGGATAACCGTCGGCTGCGATCACCTCCGCACCGAAGCCTTGCAGCGCTACCGCAAGCTCCCGGCCGAATTCGCCGGCGCCGAGCAGCAGCACTCGCGGCCCCACGCCGGCTTCGGCTTCGGCGCGCGGCGCCGTGGCGGGCGATACGGTAATGGCCGTCGTCTTGTCGCCTGCGGGCGCCGAGTCCTCGTCGCGAACAGCCAGGTGCTCGTGGTTGCCGAGTGGCTCGCCGTGTCCTTCGGTCAGACCGTCAGTCACCAGCTCACCCTCTCGCTCGGCACCTTCGCTCGGTACCTCTCGCTCGGTTATTGTCTCGCCGCTCAAGGATAGGTGCGCGCCACCGCGGCGAACTTTGGTAGCACCCATACCAACATGTACCCGCAATAACAGAGGGCTCTATAAGAGAAAGGCGCTTCCGCGCGCAATCCCAGGATTTTTGTGTAAATCTGCTCACAGGTCACTGTGTAACTTGGCCTTAGGAGGTGGGGGCAAGTGCGCGACTAGCGAAGACCCGAGGCATCCGAGATTGCTGGCGGGCGCCGCGGTTGATCCGCACGACGCATCCCAGTCCGGTGGCAGGGGAGGTCCTTCGCGGACCCGATAGTTCCGTCAAGGAGTAGTCCATGTCAATCGTGACGACACGGCCCCAGATATCGGGCCTGGCCGCCACCCGATATGTGGCGCCCAAAACCGCCAGCAGCACCGCGGCCGACCCAGGAGAGGCGCGGTGGTGACGATGGAGATGGATTTCGGGGCGCTACCGCCAGAAATCAATTCCGCCAGGATGTATGCCGGTCCGGGCTCGGCACCACTGGTGCAAGCGGCCAACGCCTGGTCGCGTCTGGCCAACGAGCTCAACGCGACGGCGACCTCCTACACCGCGGTGATCTCCGGGCTCGCCGGGGATGAATGGCGAGGCGCCTCGGCGCTGTCGATGGCGGCGGCGGCCGCTCCCTACGTGACGTGGATGAGGGCTACCGCGGCCCAAGCCGAACAGGCCGCGGCTCAGGCCATCGCCGCGGCCAACGCCTACGAGTCGGCGCATGCGGCGACGGTGCCGCCGGCGGAGATCGCCGCCAACCGTAGCACCATGATCTCGCTGGTACGGAGCAATATTTTCGGCCAGAACACACCGGCGATTGCCACCAGCGAAGCCGATTACGGCGAAATGTGGGCCCAGGACATCGTCGCCATGGACGGCTACGCCGGCACCTCGGCGGCCGCAGCGGAATTGACGCCGTTCAGCCCGCCCCCGGCCACCACCACCGGGGTTCAGCTGGGAAGCGAGGCGGTGGTGCCGGCGGCCGCGGCCGCCGCGGCACCGGCGGAAACGAGCGTGCTACCGACCCTGGGGTCCTTCTTACCTCCGCCGTTCGATTCCATCACCAACCCGTTGGACGATCTCGACGTTCTGGTGCTGGCGGCCGTCGCCGTTTCGGCCGGCGCGTTGGGCGTGTCAGGGGTGCAGCTGGGCGAGGTTTATCGCCACGACCTCGTCGACGAAGAAGAAAACGCTCCTGCCTGCCCCGGAGACTACGAAGAGAATCCGGCCGCGGGCCTCAAGACCACCCCCGGCAGTCCAGACCTGTTCGAAGGCGGACAGCGCCTCACCCGACCGGCTCCACCGCCTATTGCCGCGCTTTCGGGCTACTCGGCCAACGTCGGGGGACTCTCGGTACCGCAGAGCTGGAATCTTCCTCCGGCGGTGCGCCAAGTCGCCTCGATGTTCCCCGGCGCCACACCGATGTACCTAACGGCCGGCTCGGACGGCACGTATACGGGGGTTATGGCGGCGGGCTTGGCCGGTTCCAGCTTGGCCGGCCTGGCGGCGCGGGGCGGCTCCTCACCCACCCCGGCCGGCGCCGCGCCGTCCGCCAACAGCGGCGGGGCCGCCGCGGCGGCCAGGCCCGCGGCCAACACCCCCGCGGTCCCCGCGGCGGCCGCGGGGGTGAACATACCCGGCTTGCCGTCCGGCCTACCTCCCGGCGTCGTTGCCAACCTCGCGGCGACCCTGGCGGCGATCCCGGGGGCGACTATCATCGTGGTACCACCGGACCCGACCCAAGAACGGTCCTAGCGCCGGCTGGCGTCCACCGATCACGGCTGGCCCGGCAGTAGCCGCACCATCAGGCCGTTGGCCTCAGCGAGCAGCATCCCTTCGCCGTCGACCAATTCCGCGGACACGAACGCCTTGCGGCCCTCCGTGCGGGCGACTCGGCCGCGCACCACCAACGGTGTGTCGATCGGGGTGATCTTGCGGTAGTCGACATGCAGGAACGCCGTTCGACTGATCGGCCGTGCGGCCGCATGCGAGATCATGCCGAACATATGGTCAAACAGCAGCGGCAGCACGCCGCCGTGCACCGCCGAGTTGCCCCCGACATGAAACCTGCTGAAAGAACCCGTCATCTCCACCCCGTCGGGTGCGTACCGGGTCACCGTCCACGGCGGCAGCAACAGGCTGCCCATGCCGGGTAGGCCCGGGCTTCGCCCGGCCGGCGCCTTACCCTCCTCGGCCGCGAACGGGACCAGCAGTTCCACCAGCTCCGCGGCCCGCTCGGCCGCCTCGTCCCACACGATGTCGCCGGGATCGGCCGACACCGCCAGATCCTGCAACCGACGCATGGTTGCCACGAAACGGCCAAATCCCGGCCCCGGGTTGGCCGGTCCATATTCCGGAAATCCGCCGTGGTGTTCGTACTCGGGATCGACCTCGTCAGGATTGCCATCCGACCCGATCGACGAATAGTGGGTCACCTGCGCTCCTGCAGGATGTCCCGGCGCACGATGGTCTGGTCTCGCCCGGGACCCACACCGATGCAGGAAACCGGCGCTCCGGCAAGCTCTTCGAGCCGCAACACGTAGTCGCGGGCTTTGGCGGGCAGATCGTCGAACTCGCGTGCCGCGGAGATATCTTCCCACCAGCCCGGCAGTTCCTCATACACCGGTGTGGCACGGCACAAATCGCTCTGGGTCATCGGCATCTCGGCGGTGCGCTTGCCGTCGATCTGGTATCCGACGCAGACCGGCACCGTTTCCAAGCTGGACAGCACATCGAGTTTGGTCAGGAAGTAGTCGGTGATGCCGTTGACCCGGGAGGCGTAGCGCGCGATGACCGCATCGAACCAGCCGCAGCGACGGCGCCGCCCGGTCGTCACACCGAATTCGCCCCCCGTCTTCGACAGGTATTCGCCGTGCTCGTCGAAGAGCTCGGTAGGGAACGGACCCGAACCGACCCGGGTGGTGTAGGCCTTGAGGATCCCCAGCACGGTGTGAATTCGGGTGGGGCCGATGCCGGAACCGACGGCCGCCCCGCCCGCTGTCGGGTTCGATGACGTCACGTACGGATAGGTGCCGTGGTCGACGTCGAGCAACGTGCCCTGAGAGCCTTCCAGCAACACCGTTTCACCGGCATCCAGCGCGTTGTTCAGCAACAGCCGCGTGTCGGCGATGCGATGCCGGAAACCGTCGGCCTGTGCCAACAACGAGTCGACCACCTGGGCCGGGTCGAGGGCCTTGCGGTTGTAGATCTTGACCAGCACCTGGTTCTTGAACTCGAGCGCCGCCTCGACCTTGTGCGCCAGCTCGTCAGGGTCCAGCACATCGGCGACCCGGATGCCCATGCGAGCAATCTTGTCCTGGTAACACGGCCCGATACCGCGTCCGGTGGTACCGATCTTCTTGCTGCCCATATAGCGCTCGGTGACCTTGTCGATGGCCACGTGGTAGGGCATCAGCAGATGCGCGTCGGCAGAGATCAACAGCTTGGAAGTGTCGACACCGCGATCCTCCAGGCCCTTCAGTTCGCTGAGCAGCACCCCGGGGTCGATCACCACGCCATTGCCGATGACGTTGGTGACCCCCGAGGTCAACACCCCGGATGGGATCAGGTGCAGTGCGAAGTTCTCCCCGGTGGGCAGGACCACGGTGTGCCCGGCATTGTTGCCGCCCTGGTAGCGCACCACCCACTGCACCCGCCCACCGAGCAGATCCGTGGCTTTTCCTTTGCCCTCGTCGCCCCATTGGGCGCCGATGAGGACGATTGCCGGCATGACGCGCTCCCACTCTGGTCTCGCGGGTTATGCCCGCATATTGTGGTCCAGCCGGTGACCTACCCTACCCAGCAGGTCGGGAGGAGCTTCGAAAATGGGCATGAATATCGGGCTGAAGTCGGCCGGGGGCACGCCCAACATGGCGGTCTTGCTGTTCGGCGAGCAACCTGCGCCCGCCGCATTGGCCGGGTTCGCCGCCCACCGAGCCCACGAACCGACCGCGGTAGACACCGTGCTGGGTTTGCACCCACGGCTCGTCGTGGTCGGCGGTGACTCCGACCTGGCCGCGGTGTTGACTCGGCTGTTGCGCGCCGACCGCCTCGACGTCGAAGTGGCCTACGTCCCGCCCCGGCGCACCGCCGCGACCCGGGTTTACCGCCTGCCGGCGGGTCGCCGGGCCGCGCGCCGCGCACACCGCGGAACCGCCCACCGGGTGCCGCTCATCCGGGATGAGACCGGGACGGTGGTCGTCGGCCGGGCAAGCTGGCTGCCGACACCGGAGGCGCGGGCCATCCACGGCGAGGCGGTGGTCGATGACACCCCGCTGTTCGATGGCGATGCCGTCGGCGTATCCATCGAACCGACGTTGGGGCTGCCGGGTCTGCGAGCCACGTTGGGAGCCACCACGCCAAGAGGCCGCTGGATCGCCGGACGCGCAGCCCAACTGGGCACAACCGGCGCCCGGGTGGTGCGCGATGGCGTCGCGGCGCCACGAAAGGTGCGCCGATCCACGTTCTACCGCAACGTCGAAGGCTGGCTGCTGGTCCGGTAGTTTTCCACCGGTGAGCGACAAGTGAGAGAAATCGGCCTGCACGAGTCGGTGCGACCGAGCCCGATCTTTCTGGGCCTGGTCGGCCTGACCGCCGTCGGAGGAGCACTGGCCTGGCTGGCCGGGGCCAGCGTGCGGCCACTGGCCTACGCCGGGGTGTTCATCTTCGTGATCGCCGGTTGGTTGGTCTCACTGTGCCTGCACGAATTCGGGCACGCGTTCACCGCCTGGCGATTCGGTGACCACGACATCGCGGTGCGCGGCTACCTCACGCTGGACCCGCGACGCTACAGCCATCCTGGGCTGTCGCTGGTGTTACCGATGGTTTTTATCGCACTGGGCGGGATCGGTTTGCCAGGTGCCGCGGTGTATGTGCGGACCTGGTTCATGACGCCAAACCGTCGCAGTCTGGTCAGCTTGGCCGGACCGGCGGCCAATGTGGTGCTGGCGGTGCTGCTGCTGACCGCAACCAGGTTGTTCTACGACCAGGACCACTGGGTGCTGTGGGCTGGGATGGCATTCCTGGGCTTTCTGCAAATCATGGCCGTGGTGCTGAACCTGCTGCCGATCCCGGGCCTGGACGGCTATGACGCCGTGGAGCCGCACCTGAGCCCGCAGACTCAGCGCGCGCTAGCACCCGCGAAGCAATTCGGGATCTTCATCCTGCTGCTGTTGCTGTTGGCGCCGGTGCTTAACCAGTGGCTGTTCGGGATCGTGGGCTGGCTGTTCGACTTCTCCGGGGTGCCTCACCTGCTGGCAATGGTGGGCAATTCACTGACCCGCTTCTGGAGCCGCTGGATCTGACGCCGTTGTCACATGTGCGGCAGCTGTCTGGCCGCCGCGCCGGCACACGGTTAGCGATCCGCGTCGCAGCATGCCAACCACCCGGTCACTGGACACTAGAACCCAAGGGCCGTACGTGCCGCGGGATCGCAATCGTCGAGCAGATCCAAACAACGGCCGTATTCGTCGGTCTCGCCGATGGCGTCAGCGGCCCGCGCCAGCGCCGCCACACACCGCAGAAAACCCCGGTTGGGTTCATGCGAATACGGCACGGGCCCAAAGCCCTTCCAGCCATTGCGCCGCAAATGATCCAGGCCTCGGTGATAGCCGGTGCGCGCGTAGGCGTAGGCGGTGATGACTTTGTCGTCGGCCAGCGCCTCCTCTGCAAGCGCCGCCCATGCCACCGACGCCGACGGATGCGCGGCGGCCACGATTTCCGGCCTTTCGTCGGCCAGTAGCTCCGCTTCGGCCGCGCTATCGCCAGGCAGCAGGATTGGATCGGGTCCCAGCAGATCACCCATCGACGTCATGGGGGCCATTCTGCCAACCCACCGCACGAGTGGGCCGCTCCCCCCTGGGTCCCTACCTCGGCAATAACCCTATCCGCGGGTTGGGTCGCTAAGCTCCAAGCAACCCACTCGATAGCGGGAGGACAGCAGTACTCATGCCCAACGCACCCGAGCCCGACCGCGACGGCACCGAAACCGGGGACGACCCGGTCGGCGGAGAAGGCACCGAGGGCCCTCTCATCCCCGACGACGCCGAAACCGCGACCGTGGTGATCTCCAAGTCGGATCCGGCGGACGACCCCGAACCGACCAGCGCCGACGCGCAGCGCGAACGCCGCTTCACCGCGCCAGGCTTCGACGCAAAAGAAACCCAGGTCATCGTCACCGCTCCCGAGCCGGCCACCGAGGTGTTCCAAACTCACCCGGCGCCCAGCAATCCGCCGCCGTCGACCGGTACGCCGCCGAAAACCGCGATGCCACAATCAATTCCGCCGCGTGACGGAGGTCGACCAGCCGCGCTGAAACAGCGCAACTGGGGTTGGGTGCTAGCAATCGTGGTGATCGTGCTGGCGCTGGCCGCAATCGCCATCCTGGGCACCCTATTGCTGACTCGCAGCAAACACCCCCAGGTGTCGCAGGAGGATCGGGTGCGGCAAACCATTCAAAGCTTTGACATCGCAATCCAGACCGGCGACCTGACCGCGCTGCGCAGCATCACCTGTGGCAGCACCCGGGACGGCTACGTGGACTACGACGAGCACGCCTGGGCCGAAACCTATGGCCGGGTGTCGGCCGCCAAGCAGTACCCGGTGATCGCGAGCATCGACCAAATCGTGGTCAACGGCCAGCACGCCGAAGCCAACATCACCACGTTCATGGCCTACGACCCGCAGGTTCGCTCGACCCGCAGCCTCGACCTCCAATTCCGGGACGATCAGTGGAAAATCTGCCAGTCCCCGAGCAACTAGCCGGATAGTTGGCCCATTAGTCACCGCCAGTTCCGGACAAGTTTCGGCCCGCACCACCGGAACGTCACGATGACGGAGTAGCTGGGTTTCCAGCGAATAAGTTCGGCTGACGCCGAAATGCGCCGAATAGAGATATATGGCAAGGTGTTGGCGAATTGCCTGCTCCTGCGGGGATTTCGGCCGAATTCGCTACTCCGGGAGAGGCAGGTGAGAACACGTGAGCATCCGCTATCCGACCATCGAGCAGTCGACCATCGATATCAGGCAAGTTGTCGGTATCGGAACACCAAAAGCCGTCGATCTATGGCTTGACATCGTCGACGAGCTGCCGGATCGGGCCCGTGAACTCGCCTCATTGTCCAAGGCCGAACTGGCCAAACTCGGCCAGCTCCTCGACGCCGACAGCGGCACCGAGCTGTTCGAGTCCGTCGACGACAACCTGGCCGCACGGGCCCTGCAAGCGATGGAGCCGCCGGTGGCGGCATCACTGCTCGATGCCCTCGATTCCGATCACGCCGCAAACATCCTGCGTGAGTGCAAGAGCCCAAAGCGCGAAGCGTTACTGACCTTGCTGCCGCTGGAACGCGCAAAGGTCTTGCGTGGGTTGTTGAGCTGGCCCGAGGACTCCGCTGCGGCGCATATGGTGCCCGAAACACTGTCCGTGCGACCGGACATGACGGTGTTGGATGCCGTCGCCACCGTGCGTGAGCACGCCGCGGGGCTCCGTAGCAATTCCCGGACCACCGCCTACGTGTATGTGATCGACGCCGACTCCCACCTGCTGGGTGTGGTCGCTTTCCGGGCGCTCGTGTTGGCCGATCCCACACAGCGGGTGCGTGAGCTGATGGCCGAGGACCTGGTCGTCGTCTCCCCGCTGACAGACAAGGAGTTGGCGGCGCAGACCCTCGTGAGCCACCACTTGATGGCCGTTCCCGTTGTCGACGGCGACCGACGCCTGCTCGGCATCATCGCCGAGGACGAAGCCCTCGACATCACCCAGGAGGAAGCGACCGAAGACGCCGAGCGCCAGGGCGGATCGGCCCCGTTGGAGGTGCCCTATCTGCGGGCGTCGCCTTGGCTGCTCTGGCGCAAACGAGTCGTGTGGCTACTCATCCTCTTCGTCGCCGAAGCCTACACCGGCAGCGTCTTGCGGGCATTCTCCGAAGAGATGGAGGCCGTGATCGCGCTCGCGTTCTTCATCCCGCTGCTGATCGGTACCGGCGGCAATACCGGCACGCAGATCGCGACCACGCTGGTTCGCGCGATGGCCACCGGTCAGGTCCGGTTTCGCGACGTTCCCGCGGTGTTGATGAAGGAATTGTCCACCGGAGCCCTGGTCGGCCTCACCATGGCGCTGGCCGCGGTGATCCGCGCCTGGACCCTGAAGGTGGGCCCCCAAGTCACGGTGACGGTGGCGGTGACGGTCGCGGCCATCGTGGTGTGGTCATCGTTGGTGGCCGCGGTGCTTCCACCGGTCCTGAAAAAGTTGCGGATCGACCCCGCGATCGTGTCCGGGCCGCTGATCGCCACCATCGTCGACGGCACCGGGCTGATCATCTACTTCATGATCGCCCACATGACCCTGACCGAACTTCAGGGGTTGTGAGGTCGCCGCCCGGGGACTACCGGAGGAATAATGCGCCCCGGCCCGGTTCAGGCGTTCACTCACCGCCCGACCGGCCGGTGCAGCTCAGCCGGCTCACGTTCAGCCGGCCACCGTCTTCCCCGCGCAATGCAGGTCGTTGCAGGCCTCGATCACCCGTTCGGTCATCCCGGCCTCGGCCTTCTTGAGGTAGCTGCGCGGGTCGTAGACCTTCTTGTTCCCGACCTCGCCGTCCACCTTGAGAACGCCGTCGTAGTTGGTGAACATGTGTCCGACGATCGGTCGGCTGAACGCGTACTGGGTGTCGGTGTCGACATTCATCTTCACCACGCCGTACCGAAGTGCCTCCTCGATCTCCGACTTCAGGGAGCCCGAACCACCGTGGAAGACGAAGTCGAACGGCTTAGCGCTGTCGGGCAACCCGAGCTTGGCCGCGGCCACCTTTTGCCCCTGGTCGAGGATGTCGGGGCGCAGTTTGACGTTGCCCGGCTTGTAGACGCCGTGCACATTGCCGAAGGTCGCGGCCAGTAGGTAGGTGCCCTGCTCACCGGAGCCCAGCGCGTCAACTGTCTTCTCGAAGTCCTCGGGTGTGGTGTAGAGCTTCTCGTTGATCTCGGCCTCGACGCCGTCCTCTTCGCCGCCGACCACGCCGATTTCGATCTCGAGGATGATCTTGGCGGCCACGGCCGCCTTGAGTAGCTCCTGGGCGACGACCAGGTTCTCGTCGATCGGGATCGCCGACCCGTCCCACATGTGCGACTGGAACAACGGGTCTTTTCCGGCCGACACCCGTTCGGCAGAGATCGCCAGTAGAGGCCGCACGTAGGTGTCGAGCTTGTCCTTGGGGCAGTGGTCGGTGTGCAGCGCCACGTTGATCGGGTACTTGGCCGCAACCACGTGAGTGAATTCGGCCAGCGCGACGGCGCCGGTCACCATGTCCTTGATACCGAGGCCGGAACCGAACTCCGCACCGCCGGTGGAGAACTGGATGATGCCGTCGCTGCCGGCGTCGGCGAAGCCTTTGAGAGCGGCGTTGACGGTCTCCGAAGAGGTGCAGTTGATGGCCGGGAAGGCGTACGAATTCTCTTTGGCACGTCCCAGCATCTCGGCGTAGACCTCGGGCGTTGCGATGGGCATGAAGAAACTCCTCCTAAAGGCTGGGTGTACCCAGTATTGCAACATCGGGGTTTGCGTGTAGACCGGTGGGCCAACCTATCTGAGCCGGTATGTTGGGACACCGTGAAGACATCGTGAACACCGCCGTAACGGCGTTGCCGGACATCCTCGACCCGATGTATTGGTTGGGCGCCGACGGCGTCTTCGGGTCCGCCGTGCTGCCCGGGATCCTGATCATCGTTTTTATCGAGACCGGGTTGCTGTTTCCGCTGCTACCCGGCGAGTCGTTGCTGTTCACCGGCGGGCTGCTGGCGGCGAGCGCGCACCCGCCGGTCACCATTGGAGTGCTCGCCCCGTGTGTCGCGCTGGTGGCCATATTGGGGGACCAGAATGCCTATTTCATCGGGCGTCGCATTGGCCCCGCGCTGTTCAAGAAGGAAGATTCGCGGTTCTTCAAGAAGCACTACGTGACCGAATCACACGCGTTCTTCGAAAAGTACGGACCCTGGACGGTCATCCTGGCCCGCTTCGTACCGTTCGCACGAACCTTCGTGCCGGTGATCGCCGGCGTTTCCTACATGCGCTACCCGGTGTTTCTCGGATTCGACATCGTCGGTGGCATCAGCTGGGGCGCGGGCGTCACGCTGGCCGGCTACTTTCTGGGCAATGTGCCGTTCGTGCACCAGAATCTCGAAAAGATCATCCTGGCGATCCTGTTCGTTTCGCTGGTGCCGGCAATGACCGCGGCGTGGCGCGGCTACCGGTCCCGGCGACAGGCGCCCAAGGACGAGGCCCCGCTCGCCGAGTGAGCTAGCCGCTCGCGGCGGAGTGGGCGGCTTCCATCAGCATCCAGCCCGATAGCTGCACCGATAAGTCTCGCTCGGGAGTCTCGGAGCTGCGCACCGCCCCTTCGACGAACTGCGCCTGCTGACCACCAGCGGCGGGCAGCTCTGCGTCGCGGTCCCAGAACGCCCCGAATACTGGCAACCCGTCCACTGTCTGCCGGTAGTCCCAGGCCGATTTCGCCGACGACAGCACAATGTTGCGGGCGGTATCGCGGGCCGCGACATCTTCGACGGATTCCCCCGGCAGCGCGGTGGCCACCAACGCGAGGTAGCGGGCGGTAATTCCGCCGAAGAGGCCTCCGTCGCCGCCGCCGGCGCCTTTGAGCACCCGGCCCGGGGCCATGTGCGCGTCGACCGCCGACACCAGCCGGTGCACCCGAGCCCGGTGCCGTTGGTCGCCGGTGCGCACCGCCAGTTCGGTTTCCAACCCCAGCACCACTCCCTGGCAGTAGGTGTACTGCGCGCGCACCAGCGACCCGGCCTTGATGCCGTCGAACACCAGGTGCGTCTCCGGGTCAATCAGCGTGGCCTCGATCCAGTCACCCATCTGCTGGGCCCGTTTAAGCCAGTCGTCATAGCGGGCCAGAAATATCCCCGCCGGGCCGTTGGCGGGGGCGTTGAAGAACTGGTCCTGCTTGCGCCACGGAATGCCGCCGCCGTCCTCGGGGACCCATGCCTTGACGAACTGGTCGGCGAGCTTTGGCAGTGCTCGCCGCCGCTCGACGCCGGCGATGCGGGCGGCCCGCTCCAGCGCCAGGGCCAGCCAGGCCATGTCGTCGTAGTAGCTGTTGATCCACGAGAAATTGTTGCGCAGTCGATGCGAGCGCACCTGCCGGTTGATCCTGACGCGCCGGTCGGGCAGCGGGTCGCGTAGCTCCGCGTCGACCAGACAGTCCAGCAGATGCGCCTGCCACCAGTAGTGCCAGGTGCCGAACAGCCGGTCTTTGCGCTCTGCCGGCCAGGCAACCACACCCAGCTGGGTTCCCGGCAGCGCCCAGAGCCGATTGAGGTGCCGCTGCGTGACAGCGACTTCCGAACTTGCGGCCCGGTTCGCCCATACCTGGTCCATAACCTTCGATCCTGCCTCAGACTGGCTGGCACCCGCCGCCGGTACGGAGCCCCTGGTCGGCGAGTCACGCGGCCTCGTCAAGACAGGTTGGTCGGTTGGTGAAAGTTAAGTCTGTATTGCACGGCTTGGCTTTCCCGACCACCAGGCCAGATGCTGAAGTCCCATCGAACGAGACTGGAGGCTGCCGAGGTGCCAAGCGATCACGAGGTTGCCCACCTAACGAGCGATCACTCAAGTGGCACCGACAGCCACCTGGAGACACCGGCCTACCTGCAGAAACGACAACTACAGACCGGCAGTGCCGGGTGGCTGCTGCTGGCGGGCCTAGGCGTTAGCTATGTGGTGTCTGGGGACTATTCCGGCTGGAACTTCGGGCTGGCACGCGGTGGCTTCGGCGGATTGGCGATCGCGGCCGTAGTGATCGCCGCGATGTATTTGGCGTTGGTGCTAAGCATGGCTGAATTGGCCGCAGCCCTGCCGGCCGCTGGCGGCGGCTATACGTTTGCCCGGCGGGCGCTGGGACCGTGGGGTGGATTTGCGACCGGCACCGCGGTCTTGATCGAGTATTCGATCGCGCCCGCGGCGATCGCCACCTTTATCGGTGCCTACGTGCAATCGCTGGGCCTGTTCGGCATTCGCGACGGCTGGTGGGTCTACCTCGCCATTTATGCGGTTTTCATCGGCATTCATCTGTCCGGTGTGGGTGAAGCGCTGAAAGTCATGTTCGTCATCACCGCTATCGCGCTGGTGGGCCTCCTGGTCTTCGCCGTTGCCGCCGTGGGCCGCTTCCGGTCCGGAAATCTGATGGATATCATGCCGTCCGGCGCCGCGGGCGCATCGAGTTTCCTGCCGCACGGCTATCTTGGCGTGTGGTCGGCGCTGCCCTTTGCGATTTGGTTCTTCCTCGCCGTCGAGGGAGTGCCGCTGGCCGCCGAGGAGACGGCGGATCCGGCCCGCAATGTTCCGCGCGGGATCACCGCGGCATTCAGCGTCTTGGCGGTGACGTGTGCGGCCGTGCTGCTGTTGGCCACCGGCGCCGGCGGCGCCCAGGCGATGTCGACATCCGGCAACCCGCTCGTGGCGGCGCTGGGACCGACCGGCGCGGCCACCGTCGTCAACTACATCGGGTTGGCCGGGCTCGTCGCCAGCTTCTTTTCCATCATCTACGCCTACTCCCGGCAATTGTTTGCGCTGTCGCGGGCGGGCTACCTGCCGACAGCCCTCTCAATCACGAACTCGCGAAAAGCGCCGACGCTGGCTCTGGTCGTGCCCGGTGTCATCGGTTTCGCACTATCCACCACGGGCAAAGGTGATCTTTTGCTGAATATGGCCGTCTTTGGGGCCACGCTGAGCTACGTATTGATGATGGCGAGCCACATCGTATTGCGGCGAGGGGCACCCGCTATGGCCCGCCCCTATCGCACTCCCGGTGGCATTGCCACCTCCGGCTTCGCATTGCTGGTCGCCGCGACCGCACTCATTGCCACCTTCCTGGTGGACACCGTAGCCGCGCTATGCTGCCTGGGCGTATTCGTCGGGTTCATCCTCTATTTCGGCCTATACAGTCGCCATCAATTGGTCGCCAACTCCCCCGACGAGGAACTAGCCCGCATCCAACATTGTGAGAGCGAACCGCAGTGAGCTACCGACAGACGATTTCGGGTACCACCTACAGCTTTTCCGGACTGGTGGAGGTGCTGGCCAAAGCCACGCCGGTACGCTCCGGTGACCAGCTCGCCGGCTGCGCCGCCGAGCATGACGCCGAACGTGCCGCCGCCGCTTGGGTACTTGCCGACATGCCGTTGACGAGGTTTCTCACCGACGTGGTCGTCCCCTACGAAACCGACGCGATTACCCGGCTCATCATCGACAGTCACGATCGCGACGCATTCGCCCTGATATCCCATCTGACCGTGGGCGGTTTTCGAGATTGGTTGTTGGACAACGCAACCCGCGACGATAGCGCGGCTCGCATGGCCGCCATTGCCCCTGGTCTCACCCCGGAAATGGTTGCCGCCGTGTCAAAGATCATGCGCAACCAGGACCTGATTCTGGTCGCCGCCGCGGCGACCGCCACCGCCGCCTTCCGCACCACCATCGGGTTGCCGGGCACGCTCGCCACCCGGCTGCAGCCCAATCATCCGACCGATGACCCGCGCGGAATCGCCGCCGGCATGCTCGACGGCTTGCTCATGGGCTGCGGCGACGCCGTCGTCGGCATCAATCCGGCCACCGACTCGCCCCACGCAACGGCGGATCTGCTCTATCTGCTCGACGACATACGGCAACGTTTCGAGATCCCGATGCAATCGTGCGTGCTATGCCACGTGACGACCACCACCGAATTGATCGACCGCGGTGTGCCCGTCGATCTGGTGTTCCAGTCCATCGCCGGCACCGAAGGCGCGAATTCCAGTTTCGGTGTGACCATCCCAATGTTGTTGGAAGCCAACGAAGCCGCACGGTCGCTGCACCGTGGCACCGTCGGCGACAACGTTATGTACCTGGAGACAGGACAGGGCTCGGCGCTGTCCGCCGGAGCGCACCTGGGCACCGGCGGCAAGCCCGTCGATCAGCAGACTTTGGAGACGCGAGCCTACGCGGTCGCCCGACTGCTGCAGCCGCTGCTGATCAACACGGTGGTCGGGTTCATCGGACCCGAATACCTCTACGACGGAAAGCAGATCATCCGCGCCGGACTTGAGGACAACTTCTGCGGCAAACTGCTTGGCCTGCCGATGGGCGTCGACGTCTGCTACACCAACCACGCCGAAGCCGACCAAGACGATATGGATACGCTGCTCACCCTGCTGGGCGTGGCGGGCGCGGCCTTCGTCATCGCCGTCCCCGGCGCCGACGACATCATGCTCGGCTATCAAAGCCTGTCGTTTCACGATCCCTTGTATGTGCGCCAGCTATTGCGGCTGCGCCCCGCACCCGAATTCGAAAGCTGGCTGGCCGGTCTGGGCATGGCCGACGGCACCGGCCGAATTCTGCCCATCGATCTCGCGACCTCACCGCTGCGGGCATTGGCAACCGGTGCATGAATACCCCGGACGCGCGGCCCACAGACGACGTGTGGGCACTGTTACGAGACGTCACCAAAGCACGGATCGGGCTTGGCCGGGCCGGTAATTCGCTGCCGACCCAGCGAGTCCTGGAGTTCCAGGCCGCGCACGCGGCCGCCCGCGACGCCGTACATGATCCCCTCGATGTCGATGGCCTCACCGTGGAGATCCGCAAGCTCGGCATCGGTGCCCCACTGGTGGTGCGCAGCAAAGCCGCCTCACGGGGCGAGTACCTGCGCCGACCCGACCTCGGCCGCACCCCGGCAGACCTCTCTGTGCTGCCGAACACCGGCGCCGACATCGGCATCGTGCTCGCCGACGGGCTATCGCCGCGCGCACTGACCGAGCACGCCGCCGGCCTGGTCGCCGCCCTGGTTCGTCAGTTCGAGGATCGCTATCGCCTCGCAACGCCGGTGATCGCGACCCAAGCCCGCGTTGCCCTCGGCGACCACATCGGTCAGGCATTGGGGGTACGCACGCTGCTGGTCATCATCGGAGAACGCCCCGGACTATCGGTGGCCGACAGCCTGGGCATCTACCTGACCCACCGGCCGGTACCGGGGCTGACCGACGCGGATCGCAACTGCATCTCCAATATCCACCCTCCCGACGGTCTTGACTACGAGGCCGCCGCCGCCACTGCCGCGGCCCTCGTCGCCGGGGCCCGCAAGCTTGGCCGCTCAGG
Organism: Mycobacterium basiliense; assembly: GCF_900292015.1. Classification (NCBI taxonomy): domain Bacteria; kingdom Bacillati; phylum Actinomycetota; class Actinomycetes; order Mycobacteriales; family Mycobacteriaceae; genus Mycobacterium; species Mycobacterium basiliense. The sequence continues at coordinate 623,916 of NZ_LR130759.1, read as the reverse complement.
TGTGGCCCTCAAGGACACCTCGCGTAACGAACTCGGCGCCGGCGAGGTACCCGGCAGCGACTGACCACACCAGCAGCGACACCGACAGCCGCCTTGGCTCGCGCGATATAAACGTTGGCCTCCCTCCCCGGCGTGTCGTGTACGTGGTTTATGTGTCGGGGAGCGGGCGATCACTTGGCTGCTGATGCGCTGCTGGTGCGCTGCTGGTGCGCTGCTGGTGCGCCCCCAACGCCAGAAATAGTTGGTGTAGGCCGGCCAGTGAGTGCGCCGGCAGGAACAGATCGCACTGCGGCAACGCGGCCGCCATGGAACCGGCCAACGGCTGGAATTCCTCCTGCGCGGCACGCGGATTGAGCCAGACCAGCAACTCGGCTCTACGCCGCACCCGGGCCAGCGCGTGATAGAGCACCTCGGGTGGATCGCTGTCCCAGCCATCGGAGGCGATGATCACCACGGCACCACGCAGCGCGTTGCCGTGCGGTGCCGCGAGCAGGGCCGCGACACTGCGGCCGATGAACGTGCCGCCGTAGCGGTCAACCACCCTCGCGTTGGCTCGTTGTAGCGCCACCTCGGCGCTGCGGTGCGAGAGCACCGACGTGAGCCGGGTCAACGACGTCGAAAACGCAAATACCTCGGGCCGCAGCCCACCTCGGCGCAGGGCCGCCGCACGCATCAAGTGCAGATAGATCGCGGCGTAGGGCTGCATTGACCGGCTCACGTCGCAAACCAACACGATCCGCCGGGGTCGGCGCCGCGGCCGGGTGCGCGCCAACCGCAGCGATTCCCAGCCGGTGGACCGCGAGGCAGTCATAGTCGCCCGCAAGTCGATGCGCTTGCCGTGGCGACTGGATTCGAACCGGAGGCTGCGTCGACGGGGCCAGCGCTGCACCGACGTTTCCAACCACGAACCCAGCTGCCGTAGGTCGTCGGGATCGAACTGGTCAAACGGCTCGTCGGCGAGCGCGGCGATGCGGCTGGGCAGGAAGTCCGGCAGCCGGACTGCCCCGGGTGGCGCGCCGTCCTGCTCGGTGGCGGTGCGGGTGGCCCACGGCAACGTATCCGCGGCGGCACCGGATCGGCTGGCGGTGCCGTGCACGATCCCGGCCGCCGGCGTACGCGGGCCGGGCAGCAGCGGCGATCCAGAGGATCGCTGCGTCGCGTCAATGCCGATACCGCCGAACACCTCGCCGAACACCGCGTCGAAGGCCACCAGCTCTTCCATCCGGTTGACCAGGGTCAACCGCGCCGCCCAGTACAGCGCCGACACGGTGTGCGGCACCATGTGTCGTAGCGCCTGGACAAAGCTCGCCTGGCCACCGGCCGACACCGCCACTCCGGCGTCGCGTAGCCGCGCCACCATCGCGGCCGCGAAGGCCGCCAAATCGACACCCCGTAACAGCGCTGGGCCGGCCATCGAGGAAGGCCCCGCTCAGCGCCGCCGGCGCAGCACCCAGATCAGCACCAGCACGGCCAGCGTGGCCACCGCCACCGGAGCGTACTTTTTGAGTCGATCGGCCCCGGCGAGCTCAAGCAGGTCGATCGGCGCGGGTTCGGCGGCCGCTGCCGCGGCGGCCGCATCGGGCGGACCTTCCTGGTCTTCTGGGCTCCGTTGGCTTGTCGGTCCGTTGGCGGCGAGTTTGGCCTCCAGCGAGTCCACAAACTGGCTGAGCAACTTCTCCGACACTTGCTGCAGCATTCCGCTGCCGAACTGGGCCAGCTTGCCGACGATCTTCAGGTCCGTGTCGACGGTGACGCGCGTGCTTTGCCCCGCCTCCTGCAACTGGGCGGTGACGGTGGCGGCCGCGTTGCCGGTACCACGCGATTCTTTGCCTTTGGCGTCGATGATCGCCCGGTGCTGCGCCGAGTCCCGTTCGACGAAATGCACCTTGCCACTGAATTCGCTGGTGACCGGACCGACCTTGACCTTGACCTTGCCGAGGTAGTCATCGCCTTCGTGACCGGTCAGCTGTGCGCCCGGCATCAACGGAATCACCTGCTCCAGATCGCACAGCACGTCCCAGGCCCGATCGATCGGCGCGCTGACGGTGAACTGGTTGGCGAGCTTCATCCTGGGGGTCCTCTCATGTCCGGCCGTACTCGACAAATGCCTCGCGAATCAGAGTACGGTCGTCGGGCGTCTTGGCCAGCGCACCCAGGCTGCCCAGCGCGGTTGGACTCACCAGATCCGCGACGCCCAGCGACACCAGCGCGGCAACCCAGTCGATGGTTTCCGCTACCCCGGGCGGCTTGTCCAAATCCAGTTCGCGTGTGTTGCCGATGAATTGGGTGGCGTGCTCGATCAACGGGGCGGTCGCGCCTGCCACCGTTCGACGGACAATCGCGGCCGCCCGGTCTGGCTCGGGGTAGTCGATCCAGTGATACAGGCAGCGTCGCCGCAGTGCGTCGTGCAGGTCTCGGCTGCGATTTGAGGTCAGAACGGCAATCGGCGGCCGCTCTGCGACGAAGGTACCCAGCTCCGGAACGGTAACTGCGGATTCACCAAGGAACTCCAGCAGCAGTGCCTCGAATTCGTCATCAGCACGGTCGATTTCATCGATCAACAGCACCGGAGGGACCGGCCCACGATGACGCACGCATTGCAGAATGGGACGCTCCACCAGATATGTCTCGGCGTACAGGTCGCCCACCGAGATATCCGAGACACCGGTTCCGCGCGCTTCGGCGAGCCGGATGGACAGCAACTGACGTTGATAGTTCCAGTCGTAGAGCGCCTCGTTAGCGGTCAGACCTTCATAGCACTGTAGCCGGACCAGCGGGGTATCTAGAACGGTTGCAAGGGTTTTCGCAGCGGTCGTCTTGCCGACTCCGGGCTCACCTTCCAACAACAGCGGCCTGCCAAGGCTTATCGCCAGGTAGATCGCGGACGCCGTTCCGATATCGAGCAGGTAGTCCTGCGTGTCAAACCGCCGGATCACGTCCTCGGGGTCGTTGAAGGTCATATCGGTCATTCACGACACCGATTCCCGCAGCCGCCGATGGTCGTCCCAGGTGCCCGCATCGAGGGCCACCCGATGGGCTTGCATACCGCGCGACCGCCGTACAGGTGCCAAGCGGTTGGGCCGCCGGCGAGCAGCGGCACCAAGCCGGTGACGCCACGCGCTGTCATGCACTGCCCTTCCTGGCCACGAATGCCGTCCGGCAACCCGAACAGCAGAACCAGTAGTCCGTACCGGCCAAGCGCAGGTGCTCGGTGGTGGGCCCGGTCGGCACGGACATGCCGCAGACCGGGTCGACCGCCTCCACGCACGGTTTACTCGATGCGCTGACAAGCCTGCCAGCGCGCAGGGCGACAACCAGTTCGGCGGCGATCGACACCGCGATCTCGGCGGGCGTCTTGGCGCCGATCGCCAATCCGACCGGTGTGCGTATCCGAGCCCGTTCGTCCGCCGAGAGATGCAGCGAGTCCAGGATCGCCGCGCCGCGAACCTTGCTGGCCACCAACCCGATATAGCCGACGCCGCTATCCAGCGCCGCGCGGATGATTTCAGCTTCCGGCCCGCCATGGCTGGCGATGACGACGGCCGTCGGCAGAGCGGGATCCTCGGCCAGATCGGCTTCGCGTCGAGCGTCGTAACCCAGCACCCGGCAGACATCGATCAACACGCCGGCGATGGGAGTGGCGCCGTAGATCCGGATCAGCGGGGCGGGCAACTGTGGCGTCAAGAAGATCTCCAGCGACCCGCCGGACAGGCACGGATTGACCACCACACATGCGCCGGGGGCTTCCGGGAAATGCACGTCGCCGTTGGGAAGCACTCGTAGCAAGACACTTTCGCCTGCCTGCAAGGCCCCCAGCGCCGCCTTGCGCACGGAGTTTTGTGCACACTGTCCACCGACGAAGCCCTCGATGGTGCCGTCCGCCAAAAGAATCGCCTCGTCGCCGGGGTATGCCGAGGTGGGCGGCTGGGCGCGCACCACGGTCGCGTGGACAAACGGGGTCCGCGCAGCCAACAGCTGGGCGGCCCGTTCACTGATGGTGATCAAATGGGTGGCCTCGCTCTGCCCTGCATGGCTTCCCAAACCCGCGATGGGGTGAGCGGCATATCGGCGTGCCGAACCTCGAACGGCGCCAACGCATCAACCACTGCGTTCACCACGGCCGGTGGTGACCCCACGGTCGCCGATTCGCCAATCCCCTTGGCCCCGATCGGATGATGGGGTGACGGAGTCACGGTATGCCCGGTCTCCAGGTGCGGCACTTCAAGGGCGGTCGGGATCAGATAATCCATCAGCGAGCCGCCCAGACAGTTGCCGTCTTCGTCGAACGCGATCATCTCCATCAGCGCCATACCGATGCCGTCGACGATGCCGCCGTGTACCTGGCCCTCGATGATCATCGGATTGATCCGGGTACCACAGTCGTCGACGGCCAGGAAGCGGCGCACCTTGACCACCCCGGTGCCCGGATCGATGTCCACCACACAGAAGTACGCGCCGTATGGGTAAGTCAGGTTAGACGGGTTGTAGCACACCTCGGCGTCCAGACCGCCCTCGATGCCCTCGGGCAGATCCCCGGCCCCGTGCGCGCGCATCGCAACATCGGCGATGGTCACCGACGCCGACGGATCTCCCTTGACGTGGAATGATCCCTTCTCCCATTCCAAGTCGGCCACCGAAACCTCGAGCATCCCCGATGCGATGATCTTGGCCTTGTCACGCACCTTGCGAGCGACCAGCGCCGCGGCGCCACCCGAGACCGGGGTCGAACGGCTGCCGTAGGTGCCCAACCCGAACGGGGTCTGATCAGTATCGCCGTGCACCACCTCAATGTCGTCGGGTGGGATGCCCAGTTCTTCGGCGACGATCTGGGCGAACGTCGTCTCGTGCCCCTGCCCCTGAGTCTGCACCGAAAGTCGCACCACGGCCTTGCCCGTCGGGTGTACCCGCAGCTCGCACCCGTCGGCCATGCCAAGGCCAAGAATGTCCATGTCCTTGCGCGGTCCGGCGCCGACCGCCTCGGTAAAGAACGACATCCCGATGCCCATCAGCTCTCCACGCTCGCGTCTCTGCTGTTGCTCGGCCCGCAACGCGGCATAGCCAATCATGTCCATGGCCTTACGCATGGTGGCTTCGTAGTCGCCCGAGTCATACACCCAGCCCGTCTTGGTGGTGTAGGGAAACTGCTCGGGCTTCAACAGATTTCGCAGGCGCAGCTCAGCGGCGTCCATCTTCAGCTCGAAGGCCAGGCAGTCCACTAACCGCTCAACGAAGTAGACCGCCTCGGTGATGCGGAACGAGCATGCGTAGGCCACCCCGCCAGGCGCCTTGTTGGTGTACACCGCGGTCATGTGACAGTACGCGGCCTCCAGATCGTAACTGCCGGTGAAGACACCGTAGAAGCCGGCCGGGTATTTCGTCGGCGCCGCTTGGCCATTGAATGCGCCGTGGTCAGCCAGCACGTTGGAGCGCAGCGCCAAAATCTTGCCGTCCTCGGTGGCGGCGATCTCCCCGACCATGATGTAATCGCGCGCGAAACTGGTGGACGTCAGGTTCTCGCTGCGGTCCTCCATCCATTTGACCGGCTTGCCCAGCACCAGTGAGCCGACGATCGCGCACACATATCCGGGATAGATCGGGACCTTGTTACCGAAGCCGCCACCGATGTCGGGCGAAATCACCCGGATCTTGTGTTCGGGCAGGCCAGCGACCAACGCGTACAGCGTGCGGTGGGCATGCGGGGCCTGTGAGGTGGTCCATAGCGTCAGCTTGCCGGACACCGGGTCCAAATCGGCTACGGCACCGCAGGTTTCCATTGGCGCGGGGTGCACCCGCGGGTAGACCATCTCCTGCTTGACCACGACGTCAGCCTTGGCGAACACCGCGTCGGTGGCCGCGGCATCACCGGTCTCCCAGTCGAAGATGTGGTTGTCGGTCTTGCCCTCAAGATCGCTGCGAATCACCGGTGCCGAGGAATCCAGCGCACGCCGGACATCGATGACGGGATCCAGCGGGTCGTACTCGACGTCGATCAGCTCCAGCGCGTCGCGAGCCGAATAGCGGTCCTCGGCAACGACGAACGCCACTTCCTGGCCCTGGAAGCGCACCTTGTCGGTGGCCAGCACGGCCTGCACGTCGTTAGACAGCGTGGGCATCCAGGCCAGGCCCTTCTCGGCCAGATCCGCGCCGGTCACCACCGCCTTGACCTTCGGATGAGCAAGGGCCGCAGTCACATCGATGCCGACGATGCGGGCGTGCGCATATGGCGAACGCAGGATCGCTAAATGCAGCATGCCCGGCAGGGCGACGTCGTCGACGTAGTTGCCGCGCCCACGGATGAATCGTGGATCCTCCTTGCGCAGCATCCGGCCGTGACCGCATGGCTTTTGATCGTTGTCGGCTAGGTCTTCTGGGCGGGACTCGATGGTGGTCATGACTCCGCCTTTACTGCCTCGTTGGCGTGCTTGGCGGCCCACTGGATGGACCGCACGATCGTGGTGTACCCGGTGCAGCGACAGATCTGACCGGAGATCGCCTCCCGAATGGTCTCCTCGTCGGGGTCGGGGTTGCGGTCCAACAGGGCGCGGGCGGTGATCATCATTCCTGGGGTGCAGAAGCCGCATTGCAGGCCGTGGCACCGCATGAACCCTTCCTGCACGGGGTCGAGTTGGCCGCCCACAGCCAGCCCTTCCACGGTCCGCACGCTGCGTCCGGATGCCATCACGGCCAGCATGGTGCAGGACTTCACCGGGACGCCGTCGACATCCACCACGCAGGTTCCGCAATTGCTGGTGTCACAGCCCCAGTGAGTTCCGGTGAGCCGCAGGTGATCACGCAGGAAATGCACCAGCAGCATCCGGGGCTCGACCTCGGCGCTGACCGGCTCACCGTTGACGGTCATAGTCACCTGCATCATCAGTTTCCTTCCGGGGCCGGCTGGTTGCGCACCCGCTGTACCGCGCTGCGCAGGGTTCGGATGCTCAGTTCGGTGGCCAAATGCCGCTTGTAGTCGGCGGTGCCACGGACGTCGGTCACCGGCTCGCACGCCTCGCTGGCTCGTCGGCCCGCTTCGGCGAAGGTCTCTTCGGTGACCGGGCGACCGATCAACGCCTGCGAGAGTTCCACCAACGCGCCCTGGTCCGGATTCACCGCGGTCAGGCCCACTCGCGCAGCGGCGATCACGTCGTTGTCCACGGTGACCGCCGCCCCGGCCGCGGTCACCGCCCAGTCGCCGACACGCCGCTCGACCTTCGCATAGGCGCTCGATGTGTTGTGCCGCACCGGTATTCGAACTTCTACCAGTATTTCGTTGGGCGCCAGCGTGGTCTCGTACGGCCCGGCTAGAAAGTCATCGATGGCGATCTCTCGTTCTCCCGACGGTCCGCGCGCTAGGCATACCGCGCCCAGCACCGTGCACACGGTCGACAGGTCCTCGGCGGGGTCTGCCTGGCACAGCGAACCACCCAGGGTGCCGCGATTGCGTACCACGGGGTCGGCGATCACCCGCTCGGCGTCGCGGAAGATCGGGCACACCGCCGCCAGCGCGTCCGACTCGAGGATTTCCCGATGCCGGGCCATCGCGCCGATCCGAACCAGGGTCGGATCGGTGATCACGTATCCCAGCTCGGGCGCCAGGTCGTTGATGTCGACCAGATATTCGGGGTTGGCGATACGCAATTTCATCATCGGCAGCAGGCTGTGCCCGCCGGCAACAACGCGGGCCGTCTCCCCTAGCCGGTCCAGTAGTCCGATGGCGTGGTCAACGCTCGTCGCACGTTCGTATTCGAAGGGGCCTGGTACTTGCATGCCGCAAGTCTCGGCCCGCCCGAAATGGGCGTCAATATCGAGTTAAGTGATCCCTGAACTCGCCCTCTACCTGCGCGTCTCGGTGAATACGGCCGCTAGTCTCGGCCAGCGGACGCCCGCCGCCACCCCACCGGCGGGCGATGACGTCGGCGGCGATCGAGACCGCGGTCTCCTCGGGGGTGCGGGCACCCAGATCCAACCCGATCGGGCTGGACAATCTGCTCAGCTCGGCATCGGTCAGCCCAGCCGCGCGCAGCCGGTCCATCCGGTCCCGATGCGTCCGGCGCGATCCCATCGCCCCCACATAACCGACGCGGGGCAGGCGCAGCGCCAATTCGAGCACCGGAACGTCGAATTTCGGGTCGTGGGTGAGCACACAGATCACCGTGCGCTCATCGATGGCGCCCGCCTCGGCTTGGGCGGCGAGATACCGGCTGGGCCACTCGACGACGACCTCATCGGCCGTCGGGAAGCGCACCGGCGTCGCGAACACCGCGCGGGCGTCGCAGACGGTGACCCGGTAGCCGAGGAAGGAACCCTGCCGGGCCAGCGCCGCCGCGAAGTCGATCGCGCCGAACACCAGCATGCGTGGACGCGGCGCGAAGCTGGACACGAAAACCTCCATGCCGTCGCCCCGGCGCTGCCCGTCCGGCCCGTACTTGAGGATCTCGCTACGCCCGAGCGCGAGCAGCCCCCTGGTGTCGTCGGTGATCGCGGCGTCGGCACGCACCGATCCCAGCGATCCCGCCGCGGGCCTGCTGGCATCGGGCCGGACCACCAGCCGGCGGCCTACCCGGTGCGGGTCCGGGTGGGCGATGACCGTGGCGATCGCCACCGGCCGATGGCCGCCGATATCGTCTGCCACCGTTTCCAGGTCGGGAAACGTCGCCGGCGACACAGCTTCGATGAAGATGTCTATGATGCCGCCACAGGTTAGGCCCACAGCGAACGCTTCGTCATCGCTGACGCCGTACCGCTCCAGCCGAGCTATGCCGGTCCGCATCACCTCGTCGGCGAGCTCGTATACGGCGCCCTCCACGCAGCCGCCCGACACCGAGCCACTCACCGAACCATCCTGCGCTACCACCATCGAAGCGCCCGGCGGTCGCGGCGCCGAGCGCATGGTGCGCACCACCGTCGCCAGCCCTGCGTTGTCACCGGCGCGCCAGATCGACATTAGCTCGTCAAGCACGTCGCGCACACATCCCAAAGTAAGCTCAAAGCCGTGACCCCGGCTCAACTTCGGGCCTATTCGGCGGTGGTGCGGTTGGGCTCGGTGCGAGCGGCCGCCGCCGAACTCGGCCTCTCCGACGCCGGAGTTTCCATGCATGTCGCGGCGCTGCGTAAGGAGCTCGACGATCCGCTGTTCAGCAGGACCGGTTCCGGGCTGGCCTTTACCCCGGGCGGTCTGCGGTTGGCCAGTCGTGCGGTGGAGATCCTGGGCCTGCAGCACCAGACGGCGATCGAGGTCACCGAGGCGGCCCACGGTCGTCGCTTGCTGCGCATCGCCGCGTCCAGCACCTTCGCCGAACACGCGGCGCCGGGCCTGATCGAACTCTTTTCATCGCGGGCCGACGACCTATCCGTCGAGTTGAGCGTGCATCCGACCAGCCAATTCCGCGATCTGATCGGCTCGCGGGCGGTCGACATCGCGATCGGGCCGGCCAGCGAGAGTTCCATCGGTTCCGACCCCACGCTGTTCGTGCGGCCCTTTCTGAAATACCAGATCATCGCCGTTGTGGCGCCCAACAGCCCGCTAGCCGTCGGGATTCCGACGCATTCGCTGTTGCGGCAGCAACAGTGGATGCTCGGTCCGTCGGCGGGCAGCGTGACCGGCGAGACCGCAACCATGTTGCGCGACTTGGCGATTCCGGAATCCCAGCAGCGGATTTTCCAGAGCGACGCCGCCGCGCTGGAGGAAGTTATGCGCGTCGGCGGCGCGACCTTGACTGTCGGCTTTGCCGTCGCCAAAGATCTCTCCGCCGGCCGGTTGATACACGTGGCCGGTCCGGGGCTGGACAAGGCGGGTGAATGGTGCGCGGCAACCTTGCCACCGGCAGCACGCCAACCGGCCGTTTCTGAACTGGTCCGCTTCATCACCACACCGAGGTGCATCCAGGCGATGATTCGGGGCAGCGGGGTCGGTGTGACGAGGTTTCGCCCGAAGGTGCACGTCACGCTCTGGAGTTAGCTATACGCTTTACCTCCATGAGCGTGTACAAGGTGATCGACATCATCGGGACGAGCCCCACGTCATGGGAGCAGGCCGCCGCCGAGGCGGTGCAGCGGGCGCGGGAAAGCGTCGACGACATCCGCGTGGCACGGGTTATCGAGCAGGACATGTCGGTGGATTCCAGCGGCAAGATCACCTACCGCATCAAGCTGGAGATCTCGTTCAAGATGAGGCCGGCCAAACCGCAGTAAGGCGGGTGTCCGTCCTGGGCAGCGCCCCCCGGGCCGCCTACCAGGCGCGGGATAGGTCCCCGTGCTGGCTTATCCAAGCATGCATCGCGATCCCGGCGGCGACGCCCGCGTTGATGCTGCGGGTAGAACCGAACTGGGCGATCGACACCGTGATCGCCGCCGTCGTCCGGGTGTCATCGGTGATGCCGGGCCCTTCTTGGCCAAACACCAACAGGCAATTTTTCGGCAGCGCGGTCTGCTCTAACCGCGCGGCTCCCGGCACGTTGTCCACCGCGACCACGGTCAATCCGGCACCCACGGCGAATTCCATCAATTCGGCGGTGCTGTCGTGGTGGCGCAGTCGCTGGTAGCGATCGGTCACCATGGCGCCGCGGCGGTTCCACCGCCGCCGGCCGACAATGTGCACGGTGTCCACGGCAAACGCGTTGGCGGTGCGCACCACCGAGCCGATGTTGGCGTCGTGCCCGAAGTTCTCGATCGCCACATGCAACGCGTGCCGACGCGTATCGATATCGGCGACGATCGCCGAGCGCGTCCAGTACCGGTAGGCGTCGACGACATTGCGCGCATCGCCGTCGCGCAACAAGTCCGGGTCATACCGAGGATCATCGGGCGGGTCACCTTCCCACGGCCCTACGCCGTTGACCTGCGCGCCCCATTCGGTGGGTCCTGCCTGAGGCCGCTGCGGGTCGTCCCGACCCGGGGTGGGGCCGGGCGCTCCGGACTCGTGCGTCATCGCGAGGTCCACACCGCGGCATGCGTACCCACGACCGCTATCGTCGCGTAGAGCAGCGCCTCGTTCACCTCGCCCTGGGTGCACAGCGATGCGTTGACGTGCACCGCGTCCAACGATGCGTCGGGCAGGATCAGCACCGACGATCCGTAGGTGGCACAGGCGGGATTCAGCCCGGCGCCGGGCAACGTGGGCGCGGCGAGCAGCATCATCGGACCACCGCGGGCGGCGGAGTCGTCACGGTAGCGCGCCGCCAGGGCATCGACCTGCAACCCCAGCAGCATGTAGCCGTTGCCGGTGAATGCCGCCGCATCACCCAATTGGGCCTGGGAGAGCGGCGTACCGTCGGCGCGCCACGCCGACACGCTGGTGGTCTTGACCACCAGGCCGGTGTCGTTCTGATTGGTCGGCAGCATCCCCACCGGGAAGGCGGCCGGGTACGCCGCGGCGGTATTGGCGATCCGATCGTGCGGCGAATAGGTGTACACGCCGCGGACCGCGCTGCGGTCGTTGAGCGGGCCCAAGCATGCCGTGCCGGTAAGCCGGTCCGGCGACGCCGACAGCGGGTTGGTGATGCCGTGCACCTTGGTCATCGCGTCATCGCAGCTGCCGGGGCCCGCGGATTCCATCGGGTGAGAAAGCGCTCCGTATAGCCCGAAACGAATGTCCTCGGGTTTGGCGTGCGGCGCCTTGGGATCCGTCGCCGAGGCATCGACATCGACCAGGACATAGTCGCCGGACCAACGCAGATTCGACACCGCCATGTTCCAGCCGAGCACCGCTAGCGCCCCACCGAACCGCACATGCTGGGCGCCGTAGATGCGATCGGGTTGCGAGCCAGAGCAGGCCACCAGGCAGGACAAAACGACGGCCAGCGCAACCAGAAGACGCACGGCCGGCGGCCTAGCCCAGCCCCAAGTCGGCCAGGCCGAGCACGCTCCGGTACGGCACTCCCTGGGCTTGGATCGCCTGGGCCGCGCCGGTAGCCCGGTCCACCACGGTGGCCACGCCGATGACCTCACCGCCCGCTTCTTGGACGGCGTGCACCGCGGTCAACGCCGAGCCGCCGGTGGTACTGGTGTCTTCGACCACCAGCACCCGCTGACCAGAAACCTCTGATCCCTCGATAAGTCGTTGCATCCCATGGGTTTTCACTGACTTTCGCACCACGAACGCGTCGATTGGACGGCCGGGAGCATGCATGATGGCGGTCGCGACCGGGTCGGCGCCCAGGGTGAGGCCGCCGACGACCGCGTAGTCCCAGTCGGCAGTGAGTTCGCGCATCAGTTTGCCGATCAGCGCCGACGCCCGATGGTGCAACGTGGCCCGGCGCAGGTCAACGTAGTAGTCGGCCTCCTTGCCCGACGACAGCGTCACGCGCCCATGCACCACCGACAACCGGCGCACCAGCTCGGCTAGCTCTTCCCGGTCAGCTTCGGCCACGACCACCACCGACCCTTTTTACCGCCGCCCGAGCCAGACCCCGCGGAACCATCCGCCCGGCGGCGACGAGTGCCTTGTACTGCAGACCGGGAATGCTGACCACTTTTCCGGCGGCGATATCGGTCAGGCTTTCGCGGACCACCTCGTCGACCTCGAGCCACATGAACGACGGCAACTTGGCCATGTCGATGCCGGCCCGGGCGTGAAATTCGGTGCGCACGTATCCCGGGCAGACGGCGTGCACACCGACGCCGGTGCCTTGCAGGCCGACGGACAGGCCCTCGCTGAATGAAATCACCCACGCCTTCGATGCCGAATAGGTGGAACCGCGACCCGGTACCAGCCCGGCAACGCTGGCTACGTTGATGACGGTGCCCGCGCCGGCGTCGAGCATCGGCGGCAGCGCCGCCCGGGTGAAGTGCATAACCGCTGTCACGTTGACGTCGAGCTGCCCCTGCAATGCGGCCGGATCGGTCGTCCAGAATTCTCCGGAGGTACCGAAACCGGCGTTGTTGACCACGACGCGCACACCCCGGGACAGCCGGTCGACGACCTTTTCCCGGCCGGTCGCATCGGCCAAATCAGCGGGCAGAATCTCGACATTGGCGGCGTCGGCCTCCAGCTCGCCCGCCAGTTGCTTTAACCGATCCACGTCACGGGCAACCAGCACAAGGTCGTAACCATCGCGAGCGTAGCGTCGCGCGTAGCCGCCGCCGATCCCGGAAGTCGGCCCGGTAATCAGGGCAACGGGGCGTGGCATGAGCGACAGTGTACTGACCGGGTCCCGAGGCGCCCGGGCGCGCTATCAGCGCTGGTAGTTCGTGGCCTGGCGGCCGTTGCGACCGCTGGCCGGTGGACGCCGGGTGCCCTCGGAACGAGGCTCATCGCGACGGACCGGCTCGGCTGCGCGGCGCGCAGGGTCGGACATCAGCCCGGCGGCGGGATCAGCCGCGGCGCGCCGCGGCGGCAACTCGGCGCGACGGGCCGAAGCCAGCGAGCGGTCGGGCGCTTCCCCGGTCTCCTGCAGGGTCTCCTGGCGGGTCTCCTGCGGGCCCTCGGGCGGCAGCGGCGGCAGGACCCGCAACAAATCGTTGAATTGCCGAACGGTTCGCAACCCCTCATCCCACTGGGAGCGGCTACTTGCGATCGGCATGCTGACCAACGTCCAGTTCTGCTCGTTCCACATGATCTCGGCGCAGTCGGGTGCGGTGTGGGCAAAGGTCACCATCCGCCGGTCGCACGCCCGCCGAGCCGCATCGAGGTTGGTGGAATACACCATGCGCGGCCCGATCGCACCCAGCAACCAAATATCGCTTTCCCGTGGCTCTTTGAGCCCCTTGAGCCGCAGATCCACCACGACGTTGGTGCCCACCTTGCGGTGCAGCGCAATCACCGTGGCGACCTCCTCGAGATCGAAGATGTAGACCGCCTCGCCGCGGATCTGCCCCAGCACCACGTTCTTGGCCGGGACATCGCCGACCGTCGACATCACGCCGCGCTTCCAGCGCTGCAGGATCTCGGTGGATTCACGCTCATAGTCGAAACCGTGCGACCGCGCCCACGATCTCCGTCGTCTACTGCGCCCGCGGCGTCGATCGATGTCGACGTATAGCAACACCACCGCACCGACAAAGCACAGTGCGGACAGCGTGAACCAAAGCGGGACCATTCGGGACAGCCTAACCGTTCTGCCCACCGAGTACAGAATCCGAGCAGGTCACAACCGAATCAAGGTTTGCTAAGCACGGATTTCGCCACCACTGGCTCGAATAAGCTCCCGTATCGCTCGTAAAGTTCCGCTCATGCCCTACCCGGACTACCAGCTCATACGCATCGCCACCGCCGGTGGCGTTTGCCGGGCAACGATCGACCATCCACCGATCAATCTGTTGGACGTCGCGCTGATCGGCGAAATCGAACGCCTCACCGCGGAGGTCGCGGCCGACGACGACGTGCGGGTCCTGCTAGTCGACTCGGCCGATCCGGACTTCTTTATTGCGCACGCGGACGTCGCGCTGATCTTGGACCTGCCGACCGACGACACCGCACTGCACGACGAGCTGTCACCCTTTCACGCCGCGATGGAGAATTTCCGGACCCTGCCGAAGGCCACCATCGCCGTTATCGAGGGCATCTGCCGCGGTGGCGGCAGCGAGTTCGCGATGGCGTTCGATATGCGCTATGCCGCCCTGGGCAAGGCGCGCTTCGGCCAGCCGGAGGTGGCACTCGGGCTCATCCCCGGTGGCGGCGGCACCCAGCGGCTGCCCCAGCTGGTCGGTCGCGGTCGGGCCCTGGAGGTCATCCTCGGCTGCATGGACGTCGATGCGGCCACCGCCGAAACCTGGGGGTACATCGACCGCGCGCTGCCTACCGAGAAGCTACGGCGCTTCGTCGACAAGCTGGCCATGCGCATCGCGTCGGCGCCGCCGGAGGCCATCGCGGCCGCCAAACGTGCGGTGGATGCCGCCTTAGACTGTCCCGCCGATCGTGCGGGTCGGGCCGATCTGGCGACCGGCCTGCGGATCGAGGACCAGCTGTTCCGCCAAGTGCTGTCGCGGCCGGCCGCCCGCGAACGCCTGCAGGAGGTCATCGACGCCGGAGCCCAGACTCGCGACTTCGAGCTGGGTGACCGGCGCCGCACGGACTAGCCCAGGATCAGGGAGTCCCCGTCCGGGCTGACATTGACCGGGACGGTGTCGCCGTCGTGCACGTCGCCGGCCAACAACATTTTGGCCAGTTGGTCGCCGATGGCCTGCTGGACCAGCCGCCGCAACGGCCGGGCACCGTACACGGGGTCGAAGCCGCGCTGCGCCAACCATCGCTTGGCCGGCAGCGACACCTCGAGCTGCAAGCGCCGTTGTGCCAACCGCTTGCCCAGCTGCTGGAGTTGGATGTCAACAATCTGCACCAATTCCTCGGGATTGAGCGCGTCGAAGATCAGCACATCGTCGAGCCGGTTGATGAACTCCGGCTTGAACGCCGCCCGCACCGCCGCCATCACCTGATCCGGTGTGCCGCCCGAGCCGAGGTTGGACGTCAGGATGAGGATCGTGTTGCGAAAGTCCACCGTGCGGCCCTGCCCATCGGTCAACCGGCCCTCGTCGAGCACCTGCAGGAGCACATCGAAGACGTCCGGGTGCGCCTTCTCGATCTCGTCGAACAGGATCACGGTGTACGGACGCCGCCGCACCGCCTCCGTCAACTGACCGCCCTGGTCGTAGCCGACGTAACCGGGAGGGGCACCGACCAGCCGGGCGACCGAGTGCTTCTCGCCGTACTCGCTCATGTCGATGCGGACCATCGCGCGTTCGTCGTCGAACAGGAATTCCGCCAGCGCCTTGGCCAACTCGGTCTTGCCGACGCCGGTGGGCCCCAGGAACATGAACGACCCGGTGGGCCGGTTGGGGTCGGCAACCCCGGCGCGAGAACGCCGCACGGCATCCGAGACGGCCTGCACCGCCTGCTTCTGCCCGATGACGCGGTGGCCCAATTCGTCTTCCATCCGCAAAAGCTTGGCCGTCTCGCCTTCGAGCATCCGTCCGGCGGGAATGCCGGTCCACGCCGAAACCACCTCGGCGATGTCGTCGGGTCCGACCTCTTCCTTGAGCATCACCTGCTCGCGGGCCTGCGCCTGCGGCACCGCGGCCTCAAGCTTCTTCTCCGTCTCCGGTATGCGCCCGTAGCGCAGCTCGGCTGCTTTGGCCAGGTCACCGTCGCGCTCGGCGCGCTCCGATTCACCGCGCAGGGTTTCTAGCTGCTCCTTGAGCTCGCGGACGATCTCGATGGAGTTCTTCTCGTTCTGCCATCTGGTGGTGAGCTCTGCCAGCTCTTCTTTCTTGTCCGCCAATTCGGCGCGCAGCTTGTCCAGCCGTTCCTTGGAGGCATCGTCCTCTTCTTTGGCCAGCGCCATCTCTTCGATCTCGAGCCGGCGCACCAACCGTTCGACCTCGTCAATCTCGACGGGCCGCGAGTCGATCTCCATGCGCAGCCGGCTGGCGGCTTCGTCCACCAAATCGATGGCCTTGTCGGGCAGGAAGCGAGCGGTGATGTACCGGTCAGACAGCGTGGCGGCGGCCACCAGCGCCGAGTCGGTGATGCGCACACCGTGGTGCACCTCGTAGCGGTCCTTGAGCCCACGCAGGATGCCGATGGTGTCCTCAGCCGACGGTTCGCCGACGTACACCTGCTGGAAGCGGCGTTCCAGCGCGGCGTCTTTCTCGATGTGCTTGCGATACTCATCGAGCGTGGTCGCGCCGACCAGCCGCAGCTCGCCACGCGCCAGCATGGGCTTGATCATGTTGCCGGCATCCATCGCGCCCTCGCCGGTCGCACCGGCACCGACGATGGTGTGCAGCTCGTCGATGAAGGTGATGATCTGGCCGGCGGAGTTCTTGATGTCGTCGAGGACGGCCTTGAGTCGTTCCTCGAATTCACCGCGGTACTTCGAGCCGGCCACCATGGAGCCGAGGTCCAGCGCGACGATCGTCTTGTCGCGCAGGCTTTCCGGGACGTCGCCGCCCACGATGCGCTGGGCCAGGCCTTCCACGATCGCGGTCTTGCCGACGCCGGGTTCACCGATCAGCACCGGATTGTTCTTGGTGCGCCGCGAGAGGACTTGCACGACGCGGCGAATCTCGTTGTCGCGCCCAATCACGGGGTCGAGCCTGCCCTCTCGGGCCCGCGCGGTCAGGTCGGTGGAGTACTTCTCCAGCGCCTGATAGGTCGCTTCCGGTTCGGGACTGGTCACCCGCGCGCTTCCGCGCACCTTCACAAACGCCTCCCGCAGCGCCTGCGGCGAGGCCCCTTGGCCGGTCAGCAATTTGGCGACATCGGAGTCGCCGGTGGCCAACCCGACCAACACGTGTTCGGTGGAGACGTACTCGTCGTCCATCTCGGTGGCCAGCTGCTGGGCGGTGGTAATCGCGGCCAGGGACTCGCGGGACAACTGCGGCTGGGCGCTGGCGCCGCTGGCCTGCGGCAACCGGTCGAGCAGGTGCTGGGCTTCGGTGCGGACCGTGGCTGGCTGGACGCCGACGGCCTCCAGCAGCGGCGCGGCGATCCCGTCGGCCTGCGTCAACAGCGCCATCAGCAGATGCGCGGGCCGGATCTCGGGGTTACCGGCGGCCGACGCCGCCTGCAGAGCCGACGTCAGGGCCGCCTGCGTCTTGGTGGTCGGGTTGAAAGAATCCACGACAGCTCCGTTCAGGGTACGTATCTGGAAAAATGCTTGTCGGGTTATGCAACGCCGTCAAGGTTGAGTCTGTTCCGCTCAACTCTAGCTTTTTTCTATCGCCGCCGCCGCCGCCGCGGGGAAACCCACGACGGGACCGGCGCGCCCGGATCGGCCCGGCCGGCGGGAGGGGGGAAATCGCCGCCCGAACCGGCGCACGCTGCACCGCTAGCGCTCGGCGAGGACCCCGGTCGTGACCGCCGGTGCGCCGCGGCGAGCCTAGAATCGTGCTCCGTGGGCCTCGACGACCGAGATGCATTGCGGGTGTTGTGCGACGCCTTCGCCCCACAGCAGGGTTCGGACCCGAAAGCAGAGCCCAACCACGTCGTCCGCCAGTTCTATACCAACTGGTTTGCCCTCGACATCTCGGTGCACGACCTATTTCCACCCGAAATGAGCAGCCAGCGAGCCGCTTTCGCGCACGCACTGCACTGGGTATACGGCGAACTGGTAGCCCAGCGTGCCGCGGAACCGGTGGCCTTCCTTGCCCAGCTCGGCCGCGACCACCGCAAATATGGTGTGCTGCCGACCCACTACGAGACCCTGCGCACCGCACTGTATGCGACATTGCGCAGCCATCTGGGTAGCGCGTGGACCGACTCCGTCGAGCGGGCCGCCGACCAGTCGCTCAACTTGATCACCGGGGTGATGAGCGGCGCCGCGGATTCCGACGAAGGGCCGGCCTGGTGGGACGGCACAGTGATCGAACACACCCGAGTCTCCCGTGACCTCGCGGTCGTCCGCCTGCGCCTGGATCGGCCGCTGCAGTACCACCCGGGCCAGTATGTCAACGTTCAAATCCCGCAATGCCCCCGCCGTTGGCGATACCTCAGCCCCGCCATCCCCTCCGATCCCGACGGCCGCATCGAGTTTCACGTCCGCGCGGTAGCCGGCGGCCTGGCCAGCAATGCCATCGTCACAGAAACGGCGCCGGGCGACCGTTGGCGGCTGGCCAGCCCGCATGGCGGTTTGCACGTGGACCGCCACGGGGGCGACGTACTCATGGTTGCCGGTAGCACTGGATTGGCACCGCTCCGGACACTGATCATGGACCTCAGCCGTTTCGTGGACAATCCGCGAGTTCATTTGTTTTTCGGCGCACGCTATTCCTGCGAGCTCTACGATCTGCGCACGCTGTGGCAGATTGCCGCACACAACCCGTGGCTGGCAGTTTCTCCGGTGACGGAGTACAACCGCGACCCGGCCTGGGCCGCCGACTATCCCGACCTCTCGCCGCCACGCGGGCTACACGTGCGCCAGACCGGCCGGCTGGCCGACGTAGTCGCCAAGTACGGCGGCTGGGGCGACCGGCAAATCCTGATCTGCGGCGGCCCCACGATGGTCCGCACCACCAAGGTCGCTCTGATCGCCAAAGGCGCTCCGCCGGAACGCATTCAGCACGATCCGCTGCCATCATAAGAACATCGGTCGACGGCCCGGACCCCGCTCCGTCGGGCACCTGCCGTGCGTGCACGGCAGCGCCAGCGATCCGACTAGTCTGACCGTCGTGCATGTCGTTACGCTGCGCGACCCAGCGTCACCGCTGGTGGCCCAGTTCGTGCCCGAGGCCGGCATGGTCGGTAACTCATTGACCGATGCCGGTGTCCAACTGCTCGGCCAACGACGCGGGTTGGCGGCCTATATTGCGGCCGGCAAGACGATGGGGATCCCGATTCTGTACCCCTGGGCAAATCGACTGGGCGCTCACACATACACCGCCGAAGGGGCGACTGTCACGTTGACGCCGGGCGAAAACGGTGTCCGCACGGACCCGGCCGGGTTACCCATCCACGGCGTCCTGGCGGGATATCGCGGCTGGCGGGTGACTGCGCAGTCGGTGAACGAGGTGAGCGCCGAACTCGACTTTGGTGCCGACCCGCAGTTGCTGGCCAGCTTTCCCTATCCGCACCTGCTCGCGTTGACGGTCCTATTGGCCGAGCGGACCCTGACGGTGCGCACCACGGTGCGGCCGACCAGCGAGCGGTCGGTGCCACTGTGTTTTGGCTTTCACCCGTACCTGCGTGTGCCAGACGTCGCGCGCCACGAGTGGATTATCGAAACACCACCGCTGTGTCAGCTGCGGCTCGACGAACGGGGGCTACCCACCGGTGAGGTGGTACGGCAACCGGCAATGGCGACGGAATTAGGCGACGAGGAATTTGACGACTGCTACGACCAAGTGGACCGGGGAGCGGTGTTCGCGGTCCGCGGCGGTCGGCACCGCATGGAAGTGCATTTCGAACAGGGCTACCCCGCGGCGCAGGTCTTCGCGCCACGGGGTGAGGACGTGGTGTGTTTCGAGCCCATGGCCGCTCCCACGGACGCGTTGCGCCGTGGCGGGTACCGGGTTGCGCGGCCCGGTGAACCGGCGGTCGCAGTGTTCTCCGTGCGAGTGGAGCCGTCGTCTCGGCGACCAGCTCGGCAGTCATGAGCGGTCAACGGCGACGACATCTCGCCAGTTTCGGCGGCCGCGCCCGGAGACAACACACCAAAAATTTTTGCGAATCGAAAGCGAAGTACCGCCAACGATTAAATAATCGTCGAAGCGGGAGCTTCAAATCTCTCCGAGGCACGTTCTGGTAAAAACGTTATTGCGGTGGTACTTATGCTTTTTCGACGATTGATGAATTGATTTAGCCGGGACGAGTGATGAATTTCGCAATACTGCCCCCTGAGATCAACTCGGTGCGCTTGTACGTCGGCGCCGGGTTGGGGCCGATGCTGGAAGCGGCGTCGGCGTGGGAGGGCCTGGCTGAAGAGTTGGGTTCGGCAGCCGCTGCGTTTTCCTCGGTGACCTCCAATCTCGCGGGCGCGGCCTGGCAGGGCCCGGCGTCGACGGCGATGGCCGGCGCGGCCGCACCCTACCTGGGCTGGCTCAGCACGGCGGCGACCCAGGCCGGGGAAGCCGCCGCACAGGTACGGCTGGCGGCCGCCTCGTTCGAGGCAGCGCTGGCGGCGACGGTCGAACCAGCCGTCATCTCCGCCAACCGCTCACAGTTTGTTTCGCTGATCCTGTCCAACCTGTTCGGACAAAATGCTCCGGCAATCGCCGCCGCTGAGGCCGCCTACGAGCAAATGTGGGCCCAGGACGTGGCCGCGATGTTCGGATACCATTCCGGCGCCTCTGCGGTGGCAGCCGCGTTGACACCGTTCCCGTTGCCGGCGGCCGTACTGCCCGGCCCGTTGGGCCAGGCGGTGTCCGCGTTCGACGTCAACCTGGGCTGGGCAAACATCGGCACCGACAACATCGGCAACGGCAACATTGGCGACGGCAACGTCGGCTCCGGGAACTTCGGCAGCGGAAACATCGGCAGCGGAAACATCGGCAGCGGAAACATCGGATTCGGCAATGCCGGTCCGGGATTGACCGCCGCGCTCAACAACATCGGCTTCGGAAATACCGGCAACAACAACATCGGCTTCGGAAATACCGGTAACAACAACATCGGCTTCGGCAACACCGGGGACGGAAACCGAGGTATCGGACTCACCGGCAGCAATCTTTCCGGCTTTGGCGGGTTTAACTCAGGCAGCGGTAACATCGGTTTGTTTAATTCCGGCACCGACAATGTCGGAATTGGTAACTCGGGCACCGGAAACTGGGGCATCGGCAACTCCGGCAATAGCTACAACACCGGTATCGGCAACTCCGGTGACGCCAACACCGGCTTTTTCAACGCCGGCATCGCTAACACCGGGATCGCCAACACCGGCAGCTACAACACCGGCAGCTACAACCCCGGCGATAGCAACACCGGTGGCTTCAACGTTGGCGACTACAACACCGGCTACTTGAACGGCGGGAACTACAACACCGGCTTGGTGAACTTCGGTGATGTCAACACCGGTGTGCTGATTTCGGGCAACTTCAGCAACGGCTTCTTGTGGCGCGGCGACTATCAGGGCCTGATCTTCGGCAGTCCGGGGTTCGGAAACACGACCACCATCCTCTCGTCCGGCTTCTTCAATAGCGGCGAAGGCAGTGCATCGGGCTTCCTGAACTACGGCGCCAACAACTCCGGCTTTGTCAACTTTTCGTCAGGCGCCATCGGCAACTCGGGCTTCGCAAACACCGGTGTGCTGCAGTCAGGCCTGGCGAACTCAGGCAACACCGTATCGGGATTCCTCAACTCGAGCCTGCTGGCTATCACAATTCCGGCCAATGTCTCCGGCTTCTTCAACACCGGCAGCAACTTGGCCGGCTTCTTACGTGGCCCAACAACTTTCAATATCGGGTTGGCCAACGACGGGGTGGGAAACATCCTCGCCAACGCCAACGTCGGCGACTACAACATCCTGGGCAGCGGCAACGTCGGCGACTACAACATCCTGGGTAGCGGCAACGTCGGCAGCTACAACATCTTCGGCAGCGGCAACCTGGGCAGCCAGAACTTCGGCAACGGCAACATCGGCAGCCAAAACTTCGGCAGCGGAAACAACGGCACTTTGAACTTTGGGGCGGCCAACATTGGCGCCGTCAACGTCGGTTTCGGAAACCTGGGAACCTACAACATCGGGCCCGGGAACTTCGGCGACTACAACGTCGGCTTCGGCAATGCCGGCAACTACAACCAGGGTTTCGCCAACACCGGCAACAACAACATCGGCTTTGCGAATACCGGTTCGGGAAACCTCGGCATCGGCCTGACCGGTGATGGTGAGATCGGAATCGGGCCGCTGAACTCAGGCATCGGCAACGCCGGCCTGTTCAACTCGGGCACCGCAAACATCGGCATCGCCAATTCGGGCTCCGGGAACGTCGGCATCGGAAATTCGGGCACCGGGAACTGGGGCGTGCTCAACGCGGGTGCGTCAAACTGGGGCATCGGGAATCCGGGCACCGAGAACACGGGCGGCGGCAACGCCGGGCAGTTCAACACGGGGTTCCTCAACGCCGGAGCCACCAATACCGGCTTCTACAACACCGGCAGCTACAACACCGGTGGCTTCAACGTCGGCGACACCAACACGGGCAGCCTCAACGTGGGTAGCACCAATACGGGCAACTTCAATCCCGGCGATACGAACACCGGCTCTTACAATCCCGGCGATGTCAATACCGGTTTCTTCGACACCGGAAACTACAACAACGGCATCCTGGTGGCCGGCGACAACCAGGGTCAGATCGCGATCAACATTTCGGTGGACACGCCCTACGTTCCCATCGACGTGCAGACGATCATTCCGATCAACGACGTATACACCGTGGGCGGCAACGTAATACAGGTTACCGAGGCGGGGTCGGTGTTCCCCCGGACCTACTATCTGGGCGGCTTGTTCTTCCTGGGCCCCATCAACCTCGGCGCATCCACGCTGACGGTGCCCACCATCACCATTAACGTCGGCGGGCCTACCACCAACATACCCATCAGTATTGTTGGTGCGATCGAAAGCCGCACGATTACATTCCTCGACATTCCGGCGGCTCCCGGAATTGGAAATACGACGGCCAACCCATCGTCTGGTTTTTTCAACGCCGGCACCGGCGGCACGTCCGGCATTGCAAACTTCGGCGCCACGAGTTCGGGCCTGTGGAACAGTGGGCTCGCCGCGGTCGGAAACTCAGGTATCCAAAACTTTGGCTCGCTCAATTCGGGCTGGGCAAACCTGGGCAACACGGTGTCGGGCCTGTACAACACCAGCACAGCGAATACCACGACGCCGGCCAACCTTTCTGGGCTGTTCAACGTCGGCACCGACCTAGCGGGTGTGTTGCGAGACGCCAACGGCACGATCTTCAACGCGGGCTTGGCCGACCTTGGTCACCTCAACGTGGGTAGCGGAAACATCGGCGACCTCAACTTCGGCAGCGGCAACATCGGCAGCGGCAACATCGGCTTCGGCAATGTCGGCGGAAGCAACATCGGCAGCGGCAACATCGGCAGCGGCAACTTCGGGTTCGGCAATGCCGGCCCGGCGTTTGCCGACGCGTTCAACAACTTCGGCTTCGGCAACACCGGCAACAACAACATCGGTTTCGGCAACACCGGCAACGGCAACATCGGCTTCGGCAACACCGGCAACGGCAACTTCGGCATCGGACTGACCGGCAACGGCCAGCAGGGCATCAATTTCGCCGGCGGTCTGAACTCGGGCAGCGGCAACATCGGCCTGTTCAACTCCGGCACCAACAACGTCGGTTTCGGCAACTCCGGCACCGGCAACTGGGGCTTCGGCAACTCCGGCAACTACAACACCGGAATCGGCAATGCCGGCAGCACCAATACGGGTCTATTCAACACCGGCATGGTCAACACCGGCATCGCCAACGTGGGCGACTACAACACCGGGTTGTTCAACACCGGCAATACCAACACCGGCGTGGCCAACCGCGGTGATTTCAACACGGGCTGGTACAACACGGGCAACTACAGCACCGGCTTCGCCAACGCGGGCGACATTGATACCGGCCTCTTCATCACCGGCGACCTGAGCAACGGCTTCGCCTGGCGGGGCGACGAGCAAGGTCAGGTCAGCGCCAGCTATGTGATCCACGTTCCTGAGATCCCGGCGCACGTTGACGCGCAAGCTCCCATCAATGTCCCCATCACCGCCAGCTTTACCAACACCCTCTACAGCGGCATAACGATGGACGACATCAACTTTGGCTTCACCGTCTCGCTGGGACCGCTGCCGGTGTTGACCGGAACGATCAATTCCATAACCCTGCAGCCGGTCACCGCCACCGGCCCCGCGGTGGTGCTCAACATCGGCGACCCCGGCGGCACGACCGTGATATCGATTCCCGCCACGGCCAGCCTCGGTCCCGTCGACTGGACTGTCTTCGACATCCCGGCGGTCACGGGTTTCTTCAACACCACGACCAGCCCGTCATCGGGTTTCTTCAACGGCGGCACCGGAACCGTATCGGGCATCGCGAACTTCGGCTCCGACATCTCCGGCATCCAGAACTTCGCCACCACTACGACCTCCGGGTTCAAGAACTTCGGCCCGAGGCTGTCCGGTTTTATCAACATCGGCGACGCCATCTCAGGCCTGTTCAACACCGGCACCGGAATACCGGCCAACCTCTCGGGCGTGTCCAACGTCGGGATCAACCTAGCGGGCTTTTTCCGCGACCAGGTGTCGGGCGCGTCGGCCTGGAATCTGGGCCTGGCCAACATCGGCCAGGGCAACGTGGGCTTCGGAAACTCCGGGGATGCCAACATCGGCTTGTCGAACCTGGGTGCGGCAAACTTCGGCCTGGGCAACGCCGGATTCAACAATCTCGGTTCGGCGAACCTCGGCAATTTCAATTTCGGTTCGGCAAACCTCGGCGACTACAACATCGGTTCGGCGAACCTCGGCGACTACAACATCGGCTTCGTGAACGCCGGTAACAACAACCAGGGTTTGTCGAACACCGGCAACAACAACATCGGCCTGTTCAACACCGGCAACAACAACATCGGTATCGGGCTCACCGGCGACAACCAGCAGGGCTTCAACTTCGGTGCCGGTCTGAACTCGGGGACCGGCAATACCGGCCTGTTCAACTCCGGCACCAACAACACCGGCCTGTTCAACTCCGGCACCAACAACACCGGCATCTTCAACTCCGGTACCGGCAACTGGGGCATCGGCAACACCGGAGCCACCAACACCGGTCTCTTCAACTCCGGCGACGTCAATACCGGCCTCTTGAACGCCGGCAACGTCAACACGGGCTTCGTCAACCCCGGCAGCTACAACACCGGAAGCTTTAACACCGGAAGCTACAACACGGCGGGCTTCAACCCGGGCGACTACAACACCGGCTACCTGAACACCGGCAATTACAACACCGGCTTTGTCAACTCCGGCGACGTCAACACCGGCGCATTCATCTCGGGTAACTACAGCAACGGCCTACTGTGGCGCGGCGACTACCAAGGCCTGTGGGGTGTCGACTTCACCATTACGATTCCCGACACCCCGATCCCGTTGAACCTCCACGTGCCGATCTATCTCGACGTCCCGATCGCCGGCACGCTGGGCGTCTACACCGTCCAGTCCTTCACCATCCCGGCAGCCACCGTCGATTTGGACATCGTCGGCATCGGAGTGCGGGCCGTCGATGTCAGTTCGATCACCATCCCCAATATCGTGCTCGGACTGCCGGCGATAAACCTGAATCTCGGTACCGGCCCGGATCCCTTGATCGACATCGTCGGTACCGGCGGGCTGCTGCCGATCAAGATCCCGATTATCGAAATACCGGCGGCCCCCGGCTTCGCAAACTCGACGAGCACCCCGTCCTCGGGATTCTTCAATACCGGCAGCGGAACCGCGTCCGGCTTCGGAAACACCGGCGGAAACAGTTCAGGCTTCTTCAACCTGACCTCTGGCACTTCGGGAATCTCGGGCTACAAGAACTTCGGCGACCTGCTGTCGGGTATGTCCAACTTCGGCAACAACATCTCGGGCTTCCTCAATACAAGCAACCTGGGCGTGCTGACACCGGCCAACATCTCCGGCGTCGGGAACATTGGCAACAGTGTCGCAGGCTTCTTCAACGACAACCCGATCGGCAACGTGGGCGTCGCCAACATCGGCATCGCCAACATCGGCAGCGGCAACATCGGCAACAACAATTTCGGTTTCGGAAACGTCGGCAACAGTAACGTCGGCAACGGCAATATCGGCAGCTTCAATGTCTTCTCCGGAAACCAGGGCGTATACAACTTTGGCCCCGGAAACCTGGGGAACTACAACATCGGCCTGGGCAACCTCGGCGACTACAACCTCGGTCTCGGGAACGCGGGCAGCTTCAACCAGGGCCTTGCCAACACCGGCAACAACAACATCGGCCTGTTCAACACCGGCAATAACAACATCGGCATCGGACTCACCGGCGACAACCAGCAGGGCTTCAACTTCGCCGGTGGTCTGAACTCCGGCACCAACAACACCGGCCTGTTCAACTCCGGCACCAATAACACCGGCTTCTTCAACTCCGGCACCAACAACACCGGCGTCTTCAACTCCGGCACCGCAAACTGGGGCATCGGCAACTCCGGCAACACCAACACCGGGTTCGCCAACTCCGGCATCGGCAACTGGGGCTCGTGGAACCCGGGCACCGGCAACACCGGTATCGCGAACGCGGGCGACTACAACACGGGCCTGTTCAACGCCGGCACCGCCAACACCGGCCTGGCCAATCCGGGCGACTACAACACCGGCCTGTTCAATACCGGCAACCACAACACCGGCCTAGACAATACGGGCGATTACAACACCGGTTTCTCCAACGCCGGCGACTACAACACCGGGCTGGCGAACGCGGGCAACGTCAACACCGGCGCATTCAACTCGGGTAGCTACAGCAACGGTATTTTCTGGAGGGGCGATTACCAGGGATTGTGGGGCGCCCACTATGAAATCTATGTCCCAGAATTCCCGGTGCTGAACTTCGACATAAATATCCCGGTAAATATCCCCATCTACGCCGACCTCGGCGGGCTGGCCCTCAACGGCTTCAGCATTCCCGCCATCACGATCAACGCCTTGAGCATCACCGACTTCAAAATCGGGCCGATCACCATCCCAACCATCACGGGCACCTTGCCGGTCATCGATCTCAATATCGGTAATCCGGATGGTTCCAGTTCGATACCCATCGCAATACGAAGCGGCGCCGGTCCCATCAGCATCGTCCTGCTCGACATCCCGGCGGCACCCGGTTTCGGCAACTCGACCTCGGCCCCATCGTCGGGTTTCTTCAACTCGGGTTCCGGAACTACCTCCGGCTTCGGAAATGTCGGCGCAAACAATTCGGGCTTTTGGAATACCGCGTTGGGCAGCAATGGGAATTCGGGCTTCCAAAATGCGGGTCAGCTGCAGTCCGGCTGGGCAAACCTGGGCAACACGGTGTCGGGCTTCTACAACACCAGCACGGCCAACCTCACGACGCCGGCCGGCCTGTCGGGCTTCTTCAACATCGGCACGGATCTGTCGGGCGTGCTCCGCGACCCCGCCGGCACGATCTTCAACGCAGGTCTCGGCGATCTCGGTCGATTGAACCTCGGCAGCGGGAACATCGGTGACTTCAACGTGGGCAGCGGAAATATCGGCAGCGCCAACATCGGTTTCGGGAATGTCGGCTCCAACAACATCGGCAGCGGAAACCTCGGCAGCGGAAACCTCGGGTTCGGCAACGCCGGTCCGGGATTGACGGACGCGTTCAACAACATCGGCTTCGGCAACATCGGCAATAACAACTTCGGCTTCGGCAACACCGGCGACGGCAACATCGGCTTCGGCAACACCGGCAACGGCAACTTCGGGATCGGACTCACCGGCGACGGCCAGGTGGGGTTGGGACCGCTGAATTACGGCGTCGGCAACACGGGTCTGTTCAACCTGGGCGACTTCAACGTCGGATTGGCCAACGCCGGCAACAACAACCAAGGATGGTCGAACACCGGCAACAACAACATCGGCCTGTTCAACACCGGCAACAACAACATCGGCATCGGGCTCACCGGCGACGGCCTATCCGGGTTCGGGTCGCTGAGTTCCGGCGCCGGCAATACCGGCTTCTTCAACTCCGGGACCGGCAACACCGGCATGTTCAACGCCGGATCGGGCAACACCGGCTTCTTCAACTCCGGCAGCGGCAACCTCGGCATCGGCAACATGGGTACCGGCGGCATCGGCATCGGCCTCAGCGGTGACAACCTGATCGGTATCGGCGGCCTGAACTCGGGCAGCTTCAATGTCGGCTTTGGCAACTCCGGCACCGGCAACGTCGGCTTCTTCAACTCGGGCACCGGAAACTGGGGTATCGGTAACTCCGGTAGCTACAACACCGGCATCGGCAACACCGGCAGCTACAACACGGGCCTGGTCAACACCGGGACCTTCAACACCGGTATCGCCAACCCGGGCGACTACAACACCGGCTTGTTCAATATCGGCGTCTTCAACACCGGCATCGCCAACCCGGGCGACTACAACACCGGCTCCTACAACACCGGGAACTACAACACCGGCCTGGCCAACGTCGGCGATCTCGGCACTGGCGCATTCATCACCGGCGATATGTCCAACGGCTTCTTCTGGCGGGCCGACAGCGAGGGGCAGCTGTCGGCGAACTACACCATCACAATCAACAGCATCCCGGCATTCATGACGATCGATGCTCCGATCAACATCCCGGTCACCGGCACCATTACCGACATTTCCATCCCCGCCGTCACCTTCCCGGTGGTGCCCGCCTCGGGCAAGGTCGACCTGGCCATCCTCAGCGGCACGGTCTTCGCGCCGATCGGCCCGATCGTCATCCACGGCGGCGACGCCTCGGCGCCGTTGAACACACCCATCACCATTGACTTCGGCACGCAACCCGCGGTGCAGCTCAACTTTGGCAACACCGATGGTTCCACCGTCGTGCACTTTGGCGGTTACTTCAACTTCGGCCCCGGCCAGATTCCGCTCATCGACCTCAAACCGGCGCCCGGCTTCTTCAACGCCACCAGCAGCCCATCGTCGGGCTTCTTCAACCTGGGCGCCGGAAGCGCGTCCGGCTTTGCCAACGTGGGCGCAAACAACTCGGGTATCTGGAACGTCGCCACCGCGGCCCTGGGCAACTCCGGCTTCCAAAACATTGGGTCTCAGCAATCCGGACTGGCCAACCTCGGCAACGCCATCTCCGGTGTCCTCAACACCGGCGTGGGAACCCCGGCCAACCTGTCGGGCTTCCAAAACATCGGCGCCGACCTGGCCGGCTGGTATCGCTATGGTCCGGACGCGACGACCTTCAGCTTCGGTATCGCAAACCCCGGCTTCTGGAATGTGGGCAGCGCGAACATCGGCAGCTACAACTTCGGCAACGGCAATATCGGCAGTTCAAACTTCGGCTTCGGCAACATCGGCGACTCGAACATCGGCAGCGGAAACCTCGGCAGCTTCAACGTCGGCAGCGGCAACCTCGGCAGCGGCAACGTCGGCTTCGGCAATGCCGGTCCCGGATTGACGGACGCGTTCAACAACACCGGCTTCGGCAACACCGGCAGCTTCAACATCGGCTTCGGCAACACGGGCAATGGAAACCTCGGCTTCGGCAACACCGGTGACGGAAACATCGGGATAGGGCTGACCGGCGACACCATGACCGGGTTCGGGGGCTGGAATTCGGGCACCGGCAACATCGGCTTGTTCAACTCCGGCACCGACAACATCGGCTTCTTCAACTCGGGCACCGGAAACTGGGGCATCGGTAACTCCGGTAGCTACAACACCGGCATCGGCAATACCGGCACCACCAATACCGGGTTTTTCAACGCCGGCATCGTCAACACCGGGATCGGTAATGCGGGTGACTACAACACCGGCTTCTACAACGCCGGCGACTTCAACACGGGCAGTTTCAACCCGGGCGACTACAACACCGGAGGGTTCAACCCGGGCAACTACAACACCGGCTACTTCAACGAGGGCAACTCCAACACGGGTCTGGCGAACTCCGGCAACGTCAACACCGGCGCGTTCATTTCCGGCAATTTCAGCAATGGGATGCTATGGCGCGGCGACTATCAGGGTCTTCTGGGCTTCACCTACGAATCCACCGTGCCGGAGATCCCGTGGAACGTCGGCCTGAGCTCCGACATCGACATCCCATTGACTGGCACCATCAATGCCATCACCCAGGACATGTTCACCATTGCCGAATTCGAGATCCCGATCAGTTTGGAGATCACGATCTGCCTCGTCTACATCCCCTTCGTCGGATGTGTGCTGCACGTTTCGGCCACCATTCCGATCACCACCGAGCATGTCGGGCCGTTCGAAATCGACGCCAGTGAAATCAATCCTCAGACCCCGATAAACACCGCGATCACGGGCATCGTCGACTTCTCCGACAGCGGCACCGTGGGCCCCTTCACCTTCGGCTTGAACTGGCAGCAAACCCCGGGATTCTTCAACTCGACCACCGCCCCGTCGTCGGGTTTCTTCAACTCCGGAGCCGGTGGCGCATCGGGTTTCCTCAACGACGCCCAAGGCGCGGTGTCGGGCATCGGAAACGCGTTCCTGCAAAATTCGGGCTTTTTCAACGCCGGCGGTGCCGGGCTGTCGGGCTTCCAGAACCTCGGCACCCTGGAATCGGGCTGGGCGAACCTGGGCAACTCCCTGTCCGGTTTCTACAACACCAGCATCCTGAACCTGATGACGCAGGCGTTTGTCTCCGGCTTCGGGAACGTCGGAAGCCAACTATCCGGCTTCTTCCACGACGAAACCGTGTAGTCCTATCCCCGACTAAGCATTGCGAATTCTCGCCGAACCACCCGAAATCGGGAACGGAATACGCAAAAACGGTTAGCCTGAGGACCGAAGTAGCCCTCGGCAATTATGGATGAGTGTCACTATTGTCATGAAACACCCGGCCCTTCACCTGGTGGCGGCGAGTAGGCGCGGCCAATGAGCTTTGTGGCGTTGCCCCCAGAGATCAATTCGGCCCGAATGCACCTCGGCGCGGGGTCGGGGCCAATGCTGGCGGCAGCGGTGGCCTGGGATGGGCTCGCAGCGGAGTTGTTCGCCGCGGCGAGTGCGTTCGGGTCGGTGACTTCAGGGCTGGCGGGCGGGTCGTGGCAAGGTCCGGCGGCGGCGGCAATGGCCAGCGCTGCACAGCCCTATCTAGTGTGGCTGAGCGCGGCGAGCGCCAAGGCCGAGCAGGCGGCCGATCAGGTCCGGGTGGCGTTGGCTTCTTTCGAGGCGGCTCTGGTGGCCACGGTCAACCCGTCGATGATCGATGCCAACCGCACCATGCTGGTGGCGCTGGTGAACTCCAACGTGCTGGGCCTCGCGGCCCCGGCTATCGCGGCCGTCGAGGCCCAATACGAGCAAATGTGGGCCCAGGATGTGGCCGCCATGTTCGACTACCACGCCGGGGCTTCCGCGGCTGCCTCAGCGTTGACACCCTTGACCAAACCGGGGCAGGCCTTGACCGGATTGGCGAGCCGGGTCGGCGGCGCGGCCGCAGCGAACATCGCCAGCGCCGCCCCCGCCAGCGCCGGCATGGCAGCCGCCGCCAAGGCGGCGGTCGCCGACGCCGCAAGCGCTGTGGGCATCCCCAACCTGGGCCTGGCGCTATCGAGCCCACCAAGCCTGGGCGCTGCCAGCGTTGACATTTCCAATCTGGGCCTGGGAAATATCGGTAGCGGAAACTTCGGCAACGGCAATATCGGTGACGGAAATCTAGGCGGCGGAAACCTCGGCAGCTACAACCTCGGCTTCGGCAATTTAGGCAGCAGCAATCAGGGCTTTGGCAATTCAGGCAGCAATAACCAGGGATTTGGCAACACCGGCAGCAGCAACCAGGGCTTAGCCAACACCGGCAGCTTCAATATCGGCTTTGGCAACACCGGCAGCAACAACATAGGGATCGGCCTCACCGGCAACGGCGAGATGGGCTTCGGCGCCCTGAACTCGGGCACCGGAAACATCGGACTGCTCAACTCCGGCACCGGAAACATCGGACTGCTCAACTCCGGCACCGGGAATTTCGGAGTGCTGAACTCGGGCAGCTACAACACGGGCGTTGGCAACTCGGGCGTGAGCAATACCGGGGTGTTCAACCCCGGCCTCGCCAACACGGGCTGGGCAAACACGGGCAACTACAACTCGGGCAGCTACAACGCGGGAGACACCAACACTGGCGCGTTCAACGCGGGCAACCTCAACACCGGCATTGCAAATACCGGTGATGTCGACACGGGCGCATTTATCTCGGGGAGCTACAGCAACGGCCTCTTCTGGCAGGACGACTACCGGGCGCTTGGCATCGATCTCAAGATTAACTTTGGCGGGACCAGCGGCGACTACGCCGTGAGCATCCCGCTCGATAACACCTTCAGCGCCACCATCCCCACTATCACCACGCCGGGCGCAACCATTCCCAAGCAGACCTTCCTCAACGGGGGCTACATCGGCCCGATCACCATCCCACCGATCACGATCGTCGGCCCGCCGATAGATGCCACGCTGGGACCCGCATCGCTGGATCTGTCCCTTTCCTACGACGTCAGCCCTATCCAGCTGCAACTGATCTACATCCCACCCACCACGGGCCTCGGGAACACCAGCGCCAGCCCGTCCTCCGGCTTCTTCAACCAGGGCAGCGGCGGCTCGTCGGGCTTCTTCAACACGACCTCAAGCGCCTCAGGAATCTCGGGCTTGCTCAACTACGGTGCTCTGGAATCGGGCGTGTTCAACGTCGGCAACACCATCTCGGGCATCTACAACACCACGGGGCTGGACCTTGCGACGCCGGCCAATGTATCGGGCTTGGGCAACATCGGCAGCAACATCGCGGGCGTGCTTCGTGACGGCGTAAGCGCCACCACCTTCAACGTGGGCCTCGGCAACGACGGTGGCCTGAACTTCGGTAGCGCAAATATCGGCCACTACAACGTCGGCAACGGAAACGTCGGCGACCTCAACTTCGGCGGCGGAAACATCGGCGAAGCAAACTTCGGCGGCGGAAACCTCGGCGACTACAACATCGGCAGCGGCAACCTCGGCAGCGGCAACTTCGGGTTCGGCAACGCCGGACCGGGATTGACGGCGGGGTTCAACAACATCGGCTTCGGCAACACCGGCAGCAACAACATCGGCTTCGGCAACACCGGCGACGGCAACATCGGCTTCGGCAACGACGGCAACGGCAACTTCGGCATCGGGCTGACCGGCAACGGCCAGCAGGGCATCAATTTCGCTGGCGGTCTGAATTCGGGCAGCGGCAACATCGGCGTGTTCAACTCCGGCAACAACAACGTCGGCATCGGCAACACCGGCACCGGCAACGCCGGCATCGGCAACACCGGCAGCTACAACACCGGCGTCGGCAACGTAGGCCTGGGCAATACGGGCCTGTTCAACATCGGCAACTTCAACACCGGCATCGGCAACCCGGGCGACTACAACTCGGGTGCGTACAACGTGGGCAGCACCAACACCGGTGGCGCCAACCAGGGTGACTACAACACCGGCTGGTTCAACCTGGGCGACTACAACACCGGCCTGGCAAACGGGGGCAACGTCAACACCGGCGCCTTGATGACCGGCAACTACGACAACGGCATCTTGTGGCGGTCCGACTATCGGGCCCAAGGTGGCTTCAGTTATGCGCTTGGTCTGGTGCCCGTCACCGCCAGCCTCGACCTCAGCGTCCCCATCGACGTCCCGATCAGCCTCACCGTCGGCAACACCGTCATCGAGGGCTTCACCATTCCCGAAATCCCGATCGGTGCCTACGGCGTGGTCAGCGGAAAAATCGGCCCCGAAACCTTCCCGACCATCACGATTGTCGGTCCGGTGATCGACATCGCGATCGGCGGGCCAAATTCCGTGTTCACGCCGAGCTTCGTCGTCGACACCGGCTTGGTACAGGCGATTGTCCTCGACGTACCGTCCGGCCCGGGATTGGGCAACTCGACCAGCGTGCCCTCGTCGGGATTCTTCAACTCCGGTAACGGGACCGCGTCGGGCTTTGCAAACGGGGGCGGCAGCAATTCGGGCTTCCTGAACTTCGCCACCGACAGCCTCGGAAACTCCGGCATCAAGAACTACGGCGCGCTGGAGTCAGGTATCGCCAACCTCGGAAACAGTGTTTCGGGCCTGTTCAATACCAGCTCGCTGGACCTCCTGACGGCAGCCAACCTCTCGGGTGTGTCCAACGTCGGCAATAACCTCTCGGGATTTTTCCTCGCCGGCGATGTCGAGGATCGAATGTTCAGCGTGGGCTTCGCCAACGAGGGCAGTCTCAACGTGGGTGGCGCCAACCTCGGCGACTACAACGTGGGCCTGGGAAACGTCGGCAGCTTCAACATCGGCCCCGGGAACCTCGGCAACGGAAACATCGGCGGCGGAAACATCGGCGGCACCAACTTTGGCTTCGGAAACATCGGCAGCGACAACTTCGGCTTCGGCAATTCCGGTGCCTCGTTGACCGACGGCAACCACAACTTCGGCTTCGGCAACACGGGCAGCAACAACATCGGCTTCGGCAACACCGGCAACGGCAACATCGGCTTCGGCAACACCGGCAACAACAACACCGGCATCGGGTTAAACGGCGACGGTCTGAACGGGTTCGGGGGTTGGAACTCGGGCGACGGAAACATCGGTATTTTCAATTCCGGCACCAACAACGTCGGCATCGGCAACTCCGGCACCGGCAACGCCGGCATCGGCAACTCCGGCAGCTACAACACCGGCATCGGCAACTCGGGCCTGGCCAACACCGGCTTGTTCAACGCCGGCACCGTCAACACCGGCCTCGGCAACGTGGGCAACTACAACACCGGAGCCTTCAACATCGGCGACCACAACACCGGCAATTTCAACCTGGGCCAGAGCAACACGGGCTCGCTCAACGTGGGCGACTTCAACACCGGATGGGCCAACACCGGCAACGTCAACACCGGCGCTCTCATCTCCGGCGATTACAACAACGGCTTGTTGTGGCGTGGCGATTTCCAGGGCAACCTGGGTGCCTTCAACTACACGGTCAACGTTCCGGCCATACCGGTGAACCTGAATTTGAGCTTCCCGGTAAGTCTCCCGATCACTGTCGATGTCGGGACGATCATCATCGACAGCTTCACCTTGCCGAAGATCACGGCCAACCTCAACGGCAAAATAAAATACAAGATACCCGGGGTCGGCAAGGTAAACGTCAAGCTCTATTGGGACCTCAATATCAGCCCCATCACGTTCGAAGACATCTCGATTTCCGGGCCCACGTTGACCAGCACTATCGGCAACACCGACGGTTCCACGGTGTTGGGGGTAAATACCAACGGTACCCTGGGCCCCTTCACCATCCCACTCGTCGATATTCCGGCCGGTCCCGGTTTCGGGAACTCGACCACCAGCCTGTCGTCGGGTTTCTTCAACTCCGGTGATGGCAGCTCTTCGGGCTTTGGAAACGTCGGCAGCAACAATTCGGGCTTCCTGAATGTCAGCTTTATCGACGGAAACTCGGGCGTGCGCAACTACGGCGACCTTGAATCGGGTTTGGGCAACCTTGGCAACAGCATCTCGGGATTCCTCAACACCAGCACGCTGGACTTCTCGACGCCTGCGTTTGTTTCGGGCATTGCAAATATCGGCACCGACCTTTCCGGTTTCTACAACGATGCCTCGGGCAATGCGCCGGATTCGACATTTAACCTCGGCTTCGCGGACGTCGGTATCTTCAATGCGGGCGCGGCCAACGTTGGCGACTACAACGTGGGCTTCGGAAATATCGGGGACCTGAACTTCGGCGCCGGCAACGTCGGCAACCTCAACTTTGGTGGCGGAAACGTCGGCGACACCAACTTCGGTTTCGGCAACATCGGCAGCAACAACTTCGGCTTCGGCAATTCCGGCGCCTCGTTGACCGACGGTAACTACAACGTCGGCTTTGGTAACACCGGCAGCAACAACATCGGCTTCGGCAACACCGGCGACGGCAACATCGGCTTCGGCAACAACGGCAACAACAACATCGGATTCGGACTCGACGGCGACGCACTGCGCGGCTTCGGCGCCCTGAATACCGGCAGCGGCAACATCGGCTTGTTCAACTCCGGTACCAACAACATCGGCTTGTTCAACTCGGGTAGCGACAACATCGGCATCGGGAACTCGGGCGTCGGCAACGCCGGCCTATTCAATTCGGGCAGGTACGACACCGGCTTGTTCAACACCGGCATCGCCAACACCGGCATCGCCAACGCCGGCGACTTCAACACCGGCACCTTCAACGCCGGCAGCGCCAACACGGGCGACGCCAACACGGGAAGCTACAACACGGGCGGCTTCAATTCGGGTAACTACGACACCGGTTGGGCCAATACCGGCGACGTTGACACCGGCATTTTCATCTCCGGCAACTACAGCAACGGCATCCTGGCACGGGGCGACTACCAGGGCCTGGTCGGCATCCCGCTGTTTGACATCGCCGCGGCCCCAGGATTCGGAAACACCACCACCAGCTACTCATCGGGCTTCTTCAACAACGGCGCTGGCAGCGGATCGGGCTTCTTCAACTCCGGCACCGACTTCTCGGGCTACGGAAACCTGGGCGCGGTCCAATCCGGCCTAGCGAACTACGGCAACAGCGTTTCGGGCCTGTTCAACACGAGCGGGCTGGACACCGCTACGGCGGCCTATCTCTCGGGCGTCGGAAATGCGGGCACCAACCTCGCCGGCCTGTTCCGTGACTCCGCGGGCGGCACCACCTTCAACCTGGGCTTTGCCAACCTCGGCATCCTGAACCTTGGCGCCGCCAACGTTGGCGATTTCAACCTGGGCGCCACCAACGTCGGCGGCATCAACCTTGGTGGCGCCAACATCGGCAACCTCAACTTCGGTGCCGCAAACATCGGCAGCAACAACATCGGCTTCGGGAACCTGGGCAGCAACAACTTCGGCTTCGGCAATTCCGGTGCCTCGTTGACCGACGGCAACTACAACTTCGGCTTCGGCAACACCGGCAGCAACAACATCGGCATCGGCAACACCGGTGACGGCAACATCGGCTTCGGCAACACCGGCAACAACAACATCGGAATCGGGCTCTTCGGTGACGGCCTGCGCGGTTTCGACTCGCTGAACAGCGGCACCGACAACGTCGGCCTGTTCAACTCGGGTACCGGCAACGTCGGTATCGGAAACTCGGGCACCGGAAACTGGGGCATCGGGAACACCGGCAACTACAACACCGGCATCGGTAATACGGCCATCGCCAACACGGGCCTGTTCAACTCCGGCATCGCCAACACCGGCGTCGCGAACGCGGGCAACTACAACACCGGCAATCTCAATACCGGCGACGTCAACACCGGCTCCTTCAACACCGGTGTCGGCAACACCGGCTACTTCAATGTGGGCGACACCAACACCGGATTTGCCAACCTCGGCGACATCAACACCGGTGGTTTCAACTCCGGCAGCATGAACAACGGCTTCTTGTTGCGTGGCAATGAGCTAGGCCAGCTGGGCTTCGTGTACACGCTCAACGTCCCCACCGTTCCGGTGGACCTCGACATCTACGCAAACTTCCAAACACCGATCAGCCTCGACATCAGCGGCGCAAAGATCCATAGCTTCGATATTTCGTCGTTCACCATCTCCGGCAAATACGGCTACTCGTACAAGATCTTGGGAATCAAGTTCAATTACCCGTTCCCCTACTCCTTCTATATCCCCCCGATCAACGTCCCCAGCATTCAGATCGCCGGCTCCAGCCAGAACTTCACCGTGGGTCCCCCTGCGCTCAACACGTCGATCAATCTCGACGGCGGGCCGCTCGCCATCGCGGTCGACATGGCGCCAGCGCCGGGCTTCTTCAACTTCACCAGCAACGACTCGTCGGGCTTCTTCAACTCCGGCACCGGCTTCACATCGGGGCTAGGGAACATCGGCGCCTACGATTCGGGTTTCTTGAACGGCAGCATGGACCCCTTCGGCTCGGGAAGCAGCCAGACCTCGGGTGTCTACAACTTCGGCGATCTGCAATCGGGCCTGGTGAACGTGGGCAATACCGTCTCGGGCTGGTTCAACACCAGCAAGGTCAAGGACGCCGCGGCCTACATCTCGGGCTTCTTCAACACCGGGTCCAACCTCTCCGGCTTCTTCAACAACTAGACCGAGCCGTCGCCCCGGGTCGGAGCAGGCCGGGGGCAGCTCAGCGGGGCCGGCGCGGCTGCCACACGACCAGTGCCGTGCTCTTGGGCACCAGCGCCACCTCACGGCGTTGCTTTGCGCGCATCGTCTCGAGTTCATCGGCCATTTCCGCCAACCTCGCCTGCAGCGCCTCGACCTGATTGGTCAGCTCGATGATGCGCTTGATACCGGCCAGGTTGACCCCCTCGTCTTGCGAGAGATGCTGCACCTGCCGCAGCAGGTCGACGTCGCGCTCCGAATAGCGGCGCCCACCACCGGTGGTCCGCCGCGGACTGACCAGGCCGAGTCGGTCGTAGGTGCGCAGCGTTTGCGCGTGCATGCCGGCCAGCTCGGCTGCTACCGAAATCAGAAAGGTGCGGGTTTCCCCTTCGCGCGGACTCTTGGCCATTTAGCTGTTACCTGCCCAACCTGCCCTGGGATTGAATCCACTGGACCGCTCGGCCGCTGCATAGGCTTCCAGCGCTTCCTGCGCGGCGCCTTCCAGATTCGGCGGGACTGCCACCTTGACGGTGACCAGAAGGTCGCCGCTTCCGCCGCTGCGCTTGGGCACACCGCGTCCACGCACCCGTAGGATGCGCCCGTCGGCGGTCCCCTTCGGCACCCGGACGCCGACGGACCCGTCCAACGTCGGCACCGAAAGCGTTGAGCCCAAAGCCAACTCGGTGAAACTGACGGGAACCGTCACGGTCAGGTCGTCACCGTCGCGCCCGAAGATCTTGTGCGGCCGCACGTGCACGGTCACATACAGATCCCCCGAGGGCGCCCCGCGTAGGCCGGCTTCCCCCTGTCCGGCCAACCTGATCCGCTGTCCGTCCTCAACACCTGGCGGAATCCGCACGTTGATGGTGCGGGTGCGGGTGGTGACGCCGGTGCCTTTGCACTCGTCACAGGGGTGCTCGATGATCGAACCGCTGCCCCGGCAGTCGGTGCAGGGCTCGGAGAACCCGAATGCGCCCTGGTTCCGGTTGATCACACCGGAGCCATTGCAGTTTGGGCACACCTTGGGGCTGGTGCCCGGCCGCGCTCCACTGCCGTGACAGTTGGTGCACGGCGCCGGGCTGGTCAGCCGCAGCGGCATCGCCACGCCTTTGGCGGCCTCGACGAAATCCAGTTGGGTCTCGGTCTCGAGGTCGTTGCCCCGGCGTGGCCGGCTCGGACGGGCGCTGCCGCCGCGCCCGAACAAGCCGCCGAACAGATCTCCGATGTTGGTGCCGCCGGAGCGGCTGGCGGCATCGAACAGATCGTTGAGGTTGAACTCGGCGCCGTCTGAGCCGTAGCTGGCGCCCCCGAAGCCGCCGAATCCGCCCGCGTCAAACCGCCGGCCGCCGAATCCGCCACCGGCAAAGAGCCGGCGAGTTTCGTCGTACTCCTTGCGCTTGGCCGGATCGGTGAGTACTTCCTTGGCCTCGGAGACGGCCTTGTACCGCTCCTCGGCCGTCTTGTTGCCGGGGTTGCGGTCGGGATGATTCTCCGCAAGTAGCTTGCGAGCCACCCGCTTGATCTCTTCGGGAGTGGCGTCGGAGGAGACGCCCAGCTCCTTATAGAAGTCCTTTTCGACCCATTCACGCTGGGCCATGCCGCGTCACCTCCTTACCTTCATGTCCATGTTTTGTTGTCGTCCTGATTCTGGGCCCTATTCAGCGGGGGCGTCGGCGTTATCGCCCGTGTCGGACCCACCGTTTTCGGCGCCGCCCTCAGCCGAGGCCGCCGTGGGCTCCGGCGCAGAGGTGGCGTCGGCAACCGTGTCGACCACCGCCACCAGGGCGTTGCGCAGCACATGCTCACCGAGCTGGTAACCCTGACGCATGACGGTGCCGATCACCGGCTTGGATCCCTCGCCGCCATCGCCCTCGTGCTGCACCGCTTCGTGCAGCACCGGGTCGAAATCCTCGCCTTCGGCACCGAACGGCGTCAGACCGAGCCCGTTCAACGCGCTCATCAGCTTGTCGGCAACCGCTTTGAGCGGACCAGAGTCCAGATCACCGTGCTTGCGCGCCCGTTCCAGATCGTCCACCACGTGCAGCAATTGGCTGACCACCCCCGCCTTGGCCCGATCCGCGGCGGCCTGCTGATCACGCAGCGCCCGCTTTCGGTAGTTGGCGAAGTCGGCCTGAACACGTTGCAGATCGGCGGTTAGCTCGGAGATCTTGTTCACCGCATCCGCGGGCGCCGTCCCTCCCGGCGTATCGCCGGGAGGGACGTGCCGGACTTCACCCGTCTCAGGATCGATCCGTCGGTTGTCGGTAACGGTGACTTGCTCCTGCGGATTGCCTTCGGTTTGCGGATTTCCGTTGGTCACTTTGCACCCTGGTCGTCGTCGACTACCTCCGCGTCCACCACATCGTCGTCGGCACCGGCCTGAGCGCCGCCCGGCGCGGCGGCACCGGCGGCCGCCGACGCGGCCTGGGCGTCAGCCTGGGTGGCCTCATAGATCGCCTGGCCCAGCGCCTGGGACTCCTGGCCGAGCTTCTCCATCGCCGACTTGATCGCGGCAATATCCGTTCCGCCAAGCGCCGACTTCGCTTCGCTGACAGCGGCGTCCACTTTGTTCAAGGTGTCCTCGGGCACCTTGGAGCCGCCCTCGGCCTCGCGCTGTTCTTTGACAAACTTCTCCGTCTGGTAGACCAGCGTCTCGGCCTGGTTGCGCACGTCGGCCTCTTCGCGACGGTTGCGGTCCTCCTCGGCGTGCGCTTCGGCGTCCTTGATCATCCGGTCGATCTCTTCCTTGGACAGGCCCGAGCCTTCCTGGATCCGGATGGTGTTCTCTTTGCCAGTGCCCTTGTCCTTGGCCGTGACGTGCACGATGCCGTTGGCGTCGATGTCGAATGTGACCTCGATCTGCGGCACGCCCCGCGGCGCCGGCGGGATACCGGTCAGCTCGAAGGAGCCGAGCAGCTTATTGTGCGACGCGATCTCGCGCTCACCCTGATACACCTGAATCTGCACCGACGGCTGGTTGTCGTCGGCAGTGGTGAAGGTCTCCGACCGCTTGGTCGGGATGGTGGTGTTGCGCTCGATCAGCTTGGTCATCACGCCGCCCTTGGTCTCAATACCCAGGCTCAGCGGCGTAACGTCAAGCAACAGAACGTCTTTGACTTCGCCCTTGAGCACACCGGCCTGCAGCGCGGCGCCCACGGCGACAACCTCGTCAGGGTTGACGCCCTTGTTGGGCTCCTTGCCTCCGGTGAGTTCTTTGACCAGCTCGGTGACCGCGGGCATCCGGGTCGAACCGCCCACCAGCACGACGTGGTCGATCTGCGACACCGAGATGCCGGTGTCGGCGATGACCGACTGGAATGGCTTGCGGGTGCGGTCGAGCAGGTCCTGCGTGATGCGCTGGAACTCCGCGCGAGTCAGTTGCTCGTCGAGGAACAACGGGTTCTTGTCGGCGTCGACGGTGATGTAGGGGAGGTTGATCGAGGTGCTCTGGCTCGAGCTCAGCTCGATCTTGGCCTTCTCGGCGGCTTCGCGAAGCCGCTGCATGGCCATCTTGTCCTTGGTGAGGTCGATGCCGCTGCTGGCCTTGAACTTGTCGACCAGCCAGTCGACGACGCGGTCGTCCCAGTCGTCGCCGCCGAGGTGGTTGTCACCCGAGGTGGCACGCACCTCAACCACTCCCTCGCCGATCTCGAGCAGAGATACGTCGAAGGTGCCGCCGCCGAGGTCGAAGACCAAGATGGTCTGTTCTTTCTCACCCTTGTCCAGGCCGTAGGCCAGCGCGGCCGCGGTCGGCTCGTTGACGATCCGCAGCACGTTCATGCCGGCGATCTGGCCGGCATCCTTGGTGGCCTGACGCTGGGCGTCATTGAAGTAGGCGGGCACGGTGATCACCGCGTCGGTGATGTCCTCACCGAGGTAGGCCTCGGCGTCGCGCTTCAGCTTCATCAAGACGCGAGCGCTGATTTCTGGAGCCGTGTATTTTTTGTCGTCGATCTCGATCGACCAGTCGCTGCCCATGTGCCGTTTGACCGAACGAATGGTGCGGTCGACGTTGGTCACCGCCTGGTTCTTGGCGGGCTGACCGACCAGCACTTCGCCGTTGCGCGCGAACGCGACGACCGACGGAGTGGTGCGGGAGCCCTCCGAGTTGGCGACAACAACCGGGTCGCCACCTTCGAGAACTGCGACGACGGAGTTGGTGGTCCCGAGGTCGATACCGACCGCACGAGCCATGGTGAATCCTCCTGAGTAGGTAGAGCTTCTTACGTCACTATGCTGAGTGAACCCCGCTCAAGCCTGCCTCTGATAGCACCACGCTGTCAACTTAGCCTTGAGTCTAGTGCACTCAACTTGTTCGAACATGGTAACGGCGGCCGTCGGCAACTTGTTCCCGGGTCGGTAAGAGATGGCGGCCTAGCCGGTCTGGCTCGTGGGTCCCACCGTGCCGACGCGCGGTTATTGCCGCCTCACGCACCGCTTGTTGCCCGCGATTTACGGCGACCTCCTCCCCGGATTGTTCCGGGTTGGTTAACAACCGGCCGGTGGCACAACCGTGCGCTAACCTGTCAGCCAGTCCATCCCTCCGGCGTGCCCGCATCGCGGCGTTCCAGGGAAGCCGATGCCAGCAGGAGCTCAATGCCACCGCTAGACGACGCCGCCACCGAGAGACTTA
Source organism: Mycobacterium basiliense (assembly GCF_900292015.1). Taxonomy (NCBI): domain Bacteria; kingdom Bacillati; phylum Actinomycetota; class Actinomycetes; order Mycobacteriales; family Mycobacteriaceae; genus Mycobacterium; species Mycobacterium basiliense. Next base: position 581,052 of record NZ_LR130759.1, on the reverse strand, counting down.
CCCGCGAAGACTCGGGCTATCACAAATCGCTCAATAACCGACAATTGCAGATGATCGCGCTCGGCGGCGCGATCGGGACCGGCCTTTTCCTGGGTGCCGGCGGCCGGCTTGCGTCGGCCGGACCGGGGTTGTTCCTGATCTACGGAGTCTGCGGATTCTTCGTTTTCTTGATCCTGCGCGCGTTGGGTGAACTTGTCCTGCATCGCCCGTCGTCGGGGTCGTTCGTCTCCTATGCCCGCGAATTCTTCGGCGAGAAAGTGGCTTTCGCAGCGGGTTGGATGTATTTCCTGAACTGGGCGATGACCGGAATCGTCGACACCACCGCGATCGCGCACTACTGCCACTACTGGAAAGCTTTCCAATTCATCCCACAATGGACGCTCGCGTTGATCGCGCTGGTGGTGGTGTTGGCGATGAATTTGATCTCGGTCAAGTTGTTCGGCGAGCTGGAATTCTGGGCCGCGTTGGTCAAGGTGGTCGCGCTGGTGACCTTTCTGGTCGTCGGAACGGTTTTCTTGGCCGGGCGCTACCACATCGACGGCCAGCAGACCGGCCCGTCGCTGTGGAGCAGCCACGGCGGCCTCTTGCCGACCGGACTGCTGCCGCTCGTGCTGGTCACCTCGGGGGTGGTGTTCGCTTACGCCGCCATCGAGCTCGTCGGCATCGCCGCTGGGGAAGCGACCGAACCGGAGAAGATCATGCCGCGGGCCATCAACTCCGTGGTGTTCCGGATCGCCCTGTTCTACATCGGGTCGACGGTTCTGTTGGCCCTGCTGCTGCCCTACACCGCCTACCGCGACCATGTCAGCCCGTTCGTGACGTTCTTTTCCAAGGTCGGATTCTCCGGGGGCGGCGACCTGATGAACGTGGTGGTGCTCACCGCGGCACTGTCCAGCCTGAACGCCGGACTGTATTCCACCGGAAGGATCCTGCGTTCGATGGCCATCAACGGCAGTGGCCCGAAATTCACCGCGCCGCTGTCTAAAAACGGTGTGCCGTTCGGCGGGATCCTGCTCACCGCCGGGATCGGCATGTTCGGCATCGTGCTCAACGCCATCAAACCGAGTCAGGCGTTCGAAATCGTGCTGCACATCGCCGCGACGGGAGTCATCGTGGCCTGGGCGACGATCGTGGCATGCCAGTTGAAGTTTCATCGCTTGACCAGCGCCGGGCTGCTGGAACGGCCAAAGTTCCGAATGCCGCTGTCACCGTACAGCGGGTGGGCCACGCTGTTGTTTCTGGCGGGCGTACTGATTCTGATGCTGATCGACGAGACCTACGGCCGGTGGTTGCTCGCCGCGATGCTGGTCGGTATCCCGGCCCTCATCGGTGGCTGGTATCTGGTTCGCCACCGCGTGCTGGCCACCGCACAGCGCGCCGTGGCAAGACCGCCAACCCAGCCGACCCAGCAACCCCAGTAGCGCCTTAGCGCGGTTGTCTTGCCGGGGTTTCGGGCCATCGGGGTGTGCCCGGAACCGCCCCACCCGCCGACGAATATGGGGATGACACTCGACCGGCACACCATGGGAAAACATTTGATATTGGCAAGAACTCGCCAAATCCGCAGCGCCGTCGGCTGACGGGCGGCATAGCGTTAGTTCGCCGGATTTTCTGAAGACCGGAACCTTCGAGGTCATCATGGCGTTTGTGGTTGTGACACCGGAGCTGCTAGCCGCGGGTGCAACAAGGGTGGAGCACATCGGCTCGGCGCTGGGCGCGGCCAATGCGGCGGCGGTGCCCGCGATCACCAGCGTGGTTGCGGCCGCTGAAGATGAGGTGTCGGCGGGCATCGCGTCATTGTTTTCCGAGTGCGCTCGGGCCTACCAGGCGCTCAGCGTGCAAGCGGCGGGGTTTCACAGCTCGTTCGTGCAGGCCATAAGGTTCGCGTCGGAGCAGTATCAATCCGCTGAGGCCGAGTTTTACGCCCTCCTGGCGGCACGGCAAGCGCAGCGAGCGTCTCTGCAGAGCCCCGGGCCGGACCCGAACCACACCAGCCCCGCTGGCGGCGGCTAACGATAACCCCGCGCCACGGGAGCGCGCGGCGCTTCACGATGGTTCGTCGATGTCGAGCCCGGTGGCCAAGTCGCCACACTCGACCACCTCGACGTTAGCGGCGCCACGCAGGTAGGAGGCCGCACCTTGGTCCCCGGACATTGCCGTTAGCACCCCTGGCCAATGCGCGCGTGCGATAACCACGGGATGGCCGGGTTGCCCTCCGAAGTACGCCCGCGCCAGACCGCTACGAGACGCCAACCCGCGCGCAACCACGCGCGCTACCACCGCGGCGTCCACATCGGGTGTATCGATGACGTGCAGCACTGCGTAGTCCGCCCCCATCCGCTCAACCTGGGCCAGACCCGCGCGAACCGACGCGCTTAGACCCTGCTCCCAATCCGCGGCGGTGATCGCGGTGACACCGGGTGGAGCGGCAACCTCGGCCGCACCCAACACCACAACGACTTCCCGACAGCCACCACCCACCAGCGCCGCCACTGCGGTCTCCAGCCAGCCGTCTACCAGCACTTTTGGATGTCCGTACCGTCGGCCCGCCCCCGCAGCCAGCAAGAGCCCGACGGCTATCGACTCCGATAATGCCACTCTCCTATCATGGCATTGTGCTTCTCGTAGTGCGACAACCGGATGGAGCGCGATGACTCAGGATGCGCAACGCGGTGCACCGGCGCCCCGCTACGCCGGCACCCGTGTCCACCGGGTAGAGGACGCCCGGCTGCTGACCGGTCACGGCAGTTTCGTCGACGACATCTCGCGGCCCGGAATGCTGCACGCCTGCTTCGTCCGTAGTCCGTTCGCTCGAGCCCGGATCAACAGCATCGACACCGCAGCGGCCCTGGCATTGCCCGGGGTGCACACGGTGTTCACCGCGGCCGACCTCAACCCCGACGTCAAAGAGGCGTGGCATGCCGTTGCCGGCAAGGATGTTTCGGACACACCGCGGCCGCCGCTGGCCGAGGGCGAGGCAAAATTCGTCGGCGACCCGGTGGCGCTGGTCGTCGCCGAGAGCCGCTATCTCGCCGAGGACGCGCTGGAACTGATCGATGTGGACTATGAACCACTGCCCTCGATCACCGATTTCACCCGCGCGCAGTCGTCGGACGTGCTGGTCCACGACGGCTATGCCGATAACGTTGCCGGCGGCATGGCTGGGGCGCCGCCCGACGAGGAACTCTTCGCGACGTCAGCGTGTGTTGTGAAAGAGAGCATCTACCAACAGATCTACGCGCCGGTACCCATCGAGACACGCGGCCTGGTCGTCGAGTGGGCCTCCGCGTCACAAGAACTCACATTGTGGGCGTCCACGCAAACACCACACGAGCTGCGCGCATTCTGCGCTCGACTATTAGGAATTCCGGCACAACGTGTCCGGGTGATCATGCGCGACACCGGCGGTGGATTCGGCCAAAAGGTCGTCCCGATGCGCGAAGACATGTGCATCATGCTGGCCGCCCGCAAAGTGCCATCGGCGTTGAAGTGGATCGAAGACCGCCGCGAGAACCTGATGTCCGCGGGCCAGGCACGCCACGTCAGCGGCACCGCACGGATGGCCTTCGCCGACGACGGCAGCATCCAGGCGGCCGATATCGAGTTCATCCAGGACATCGGGGCATACCCAACGCCCTACCCGGTGTTGACCACCGCCGCCATCGGCATGTTCTTTCCGGGGCCCTACCGTGTCCCCAAGGCCAGCTTCAACTACAAGACGATCTTCTCCAACACCAGCGGTCTGGCCGCATACCGGGGTCCGTGGCAATACGAAACGCTAACCCGCGAAATACTTCTCGATATCGCGGCCCGCAAGATGCACATCGATCCGGTCGACCTGCGTCGACGCAACCTGCTGCGCCGCGACGAGATGCCGTACGTAAACCCCAACGGCATGCCCTACGATCATGTTGCCCCAATCGAGACTTTCGAACAGGCCGTGAAAATCCTTGACCACGAAGGGTTTCTCCGAGAGCAGCGCGACGCGCTGGCCCACGGACGCTACCTGGGCGCGGGATTCTCTGTCTACATCGAGCCGACCGGAGCCGCCACCGGCCACTTGGCCACCGAAGGCGCCACCATCCGGATGGAGTCAACCGGCAAGATCAACGTCTACGTCAATGGCGGCTCGAGTGGAAACAGCCTGGAAACTACCGTTGTTCAGCTGACCGCCGATGCGCTCGGTGCCGACATCGACGACGTAGCCACCATCCAAGGTGACACCGCAATCACACCCTATGGTGCGGGAACACAGGGCAGCCGCAGCGGACCGATGACCGCAGGAGCCATCAACGAAGCGGGCACCATCCTGCGGGAAAAGATCATCGCGCTGGCAGCACATCACCTCAACGTCACCGAATCCGAAGTTGAACTGGCATATTCGGCAGCCAGCGTGCGTGGCGCCCCGGCGAAGACGGTGACGTTCGGTGAACTGGCCTACGCGGCGTACTACTCTCCCCAGCAGTTGCCGCCCGGGATGTCACCCACCCTGGAGGCAACCGCTCGTTTCAACTCCGCCAACCCGATTCACTGGTCGAACGCGACTCACGCTTGCACCTGCGAGGTCGATACCCAGACGGGCAGAGTCACCTTGCTGCGCTACATCGTCAGTGAAGATGTCGGGCCGATGATCAATCCGGCGGTCGTCGAAGGTCAGATCGCCGGCGGAACGGTCCAAGGCATCGGTGGCGCGTTGATGGAAAACTTCGTCTACGACGACGAGGGAAACCCGTTGGCCACCACCTTCGTCGACTATCTGCTGCCGACCAGCACCGAAGTTCCAGGCATCGAATACGGCCACGTCGAGATACCTGGCCCCGGTCCGGGCGGCTATAAGGGAGCCGGCGAAGGCGGGGCCATCGGCTCGGCACCTGCGGTGATCAACGCGATCAACGACGCACTGGCGCCGCTGGGCGTGACCGTCACCCGGCTGCCGGCCAGCCCGTCGGCGATCATGTCGCTGCTTGCGGAGACGGCGCGATGAAACCTGCCTCGTTCGACTACCACCGCCCCGGCACCGCCGAGGAAGCGGTGAGCATGTTGGCGGAACTTGGTGAGGACGCCAAAATTCTGGCGGGCGGCCAAAGCCTGGTGCCGATGCTGTCCATGCGCCTGGCGTACTTCGATCATCTGATCGATATCTCCAGGCTCAGTGAGCTACAGGGGATCGAGCAACGCGGCGGTCACGTGTGGATAGGCGCGGGTACCACCGACGCCAAGGTGGGCGCCAATCGACTAGTACGGGAAACGGTTCCGCTCCTGGCCCAAGTGACTCCGTTCATCGGACATTTCCAGATCCGCAACCGCGGCACCCTTGGCGGGTCGATCGCGCATGCCGATGCAGCGGGCGAATACCCGGCGGTGGCGCTGACTTTGGATGCGGTGATGGAAGTGCTCTCCCCGCGGGGACGACGCGAGATCGAAGCCCAGAACTTCTTCGCCGGAGTATGGGAAACCAGTCTGGAGCCCGATGAGTTGCTCACCGGGGTGCGATTTCCTGCGTGGAACGGTAGATCTGGCTTCGCCGTGCAAGAATTTTCGCGCCGTCACGGTGATTTCGCGATCGCGGGCGCAGTAATCGGCGTTCAAGTCGATGAACAGCACCGGGTATCTCGCTGCGCCATCGGGCTGCTGGGCCTAGGCTCCACACCACGGCGCGCGATGTCAGCCGAATCCGCACTCATCGGCCGCCGGGTTGGCGAGCTGGCCCCGGAAGAGGTCGGCACCGCCGCGATGTCAGGGCTTGACGACATCCCGTCAGACTTGCAGGGGTCGGAGTCCTATCGCACCCAGGTGGGCGCCGTCATGGTGGCGCGAGCCTGGACCCAAGCCGTCCGGGAAGCAAACGCGGGAGCCAACGATGCCTGAACGACCAATCCGTTTGTCGGTCAACGGAAGTGATGTCTGCGCAAGTGCCGAACCGCGCATGACCCTGGCTGATTTCCTGCGCGAACGGTGCAGACTCACCGGTACCCATCTCGGTTGCGAACACGGGGCGTGCGGGGCCTGCACGATTCTGGTGGACGGCGACGCCGTCCGGTCGTGCCTGTTGTTTGCTGTTCAGGCAGACGGTATGGAAGTGACGACGGTTGAGGGCATCGCCTCTCCCGACGGGGAGCTTTCACCGGTGCAGTCCGCCTTGCGCGACTGCCACGGACTGCAGTGCGGCTTTTGCACGCCGGGTTTCGTCGTGTCACTAACCGCGTTCTTACGCGACAACCCATCCCCGACCGATAACCAAATCCGTGAAGGCCTATCCGGAAACTTCTGCCGTTGCACCGGCTACCAGGGCATCGTCGCGGCCGCACGACGGGCCGCGGGACATGACGGGGCACTAACGGCACGATGACGCGCTGATTCCAAGGCGCGTCACTGCGCACACTTGTGTTGCCTCGTGCGTAATCTGAGTCCGAGTATTTCGACTGTTCGGGGAGCAACGCGTGCGGCTATCGCAAAAGGCTCGGTGGGGCCTGTTGGCCCTTTCGGCGGCCGCGGCACTGGTCGCCGGATGTCAAACCACCGTCGACGGCAGGCCGGTGGCCGAACCGGGCTCGGGACCGACCGAGCCTTCTTTCCCGACGCCGCGCACCAGTACTTCACGACCGACCACGACGGCGCCCGCCCAACCCTCCACGCCTAACCCCACCGCGCCGGCCGGTGCCATTCCGCTGCCACCCGACCAGAATGGCTACGTCTTCATCGAGACCAAGTCCGGGCAAACACGCTGCCAGATCAACAAGGACAGCGTCGGCTGCGAGGCGCCGTTCACCAACTCGCCCATCAAGGACGGAGAACACGCCAACGGCGTGCACATCACCGCCGCCGGCGCCGTGCAGTGGGTGCTTGGGAACCTTGGTGCCATACCGACCGTCACCATCGATTACAAGACCTACGATGCGCAGGGCTGGACCATAATCGCCAGCACCGATGGCACTCGCTTCCAGAACAACGGCACCGGACACGGCATGTTCGTCAGCGTCGAGAAGGTGGAAACCTTCTGAACTGATCAGTCCCGCACCATCAGTACCATCGGTTGCGTGGCACGTTATGGCCCACCCGAAGACTTCCACAGCCAGCCGACTCAATATGGCGGCTTCAAGGCGGGTGGGTACCGGCCGCCGGGCGCACCGCCGCCGGGCCCGGCGGGCCCGCCACCTCAGGCCCCACCGGACCTGCCACCGGGCTCATTGCCGCCATCGGGCCAGGTCGAACCACCCGAGCCAGCCGATCCGGAGTCGGAACGCAGGCCCTGGTACCGAAGGCCGGTGACGCTCATCGGCTGGGCGCTAACAGTCGCGATCCTGATCGCATTGATCGTCTACGGCATCGTCGAGTTGATCCGTGATCAGCAGGCCGGCCCGACGACGACAAAAACCCCAGCACCCACCACCACCACAGTTTCACCGACCACGACCGCCACAACAACGCCGCCGCCAACGACAACCACGACTGTTCCACCAGCAGCAACCACCCCCAGAGTCCAACCACCGCCCCCGCAACCCCTGCCCCCAACGCTTCGCCACCCGCATCTACCCCAGATCCCATCAACGATCACCATCCCCGGGATACCGACGACGATCACCCTGCCGCCCCTTCCGTAAAGCTGCTGATTGGTAACGGCTCGCGTGGCTGGGGTTGCCAGGTGGCGGCGACGGGCTAGCATCGGCGGCCGTGGCAAGGTACGACCCGCCGGATTACGGTGCCGAGGACCCATCGGTCTACGGCAACTACGGCTATGGAGACAACCCGGGCGGATACGGACAACAGCCGCACCCTGATCCCACCCCCAACTGGCGCAAGCCACTGGCATTGGTCGGTTGGGGCGTACTGATCGCGGCCCTGATCGCAGTGATCATCTACGGCATCGTCCAGCTCGCCCACGGACGTCCCAATCCCGCCTCGGTGACGACGACCGTTACTGCCACCACCACAAGCACCGCACCAACGACCACCAGCACGACGCCGCCGACCACCACCACGAGAACGACGACCACCACCACACCAACCACAACCACAACCACAACAACGACGACCCCGACCACCACCACCACCACAACGACCTCGACGACGCCCCCGACGAGCTCGGCGACCACGGCACCAACCAGCACAACCACGACCAACTCGGCGGTGCCCGGCGCGTTACCCACATTGCCTGCACAGCTACCGCTGCCGTCAATGCCCACCGTGATCAATCTGCAGCCGGGTCTTTGACCCGAACCCGCCAGAATGTCGGCGGCTATGGTGGGGACGGCCGGTGACCAACGTCGGGTGGCAAAGCAATGGATACAGAGGTAGGGAATATGAGCGAGGCGCTCGGGATGTCGATCGGGGTGGCCAACCTGGTCGCGGCCCGGGTGGGAGGCATCCCGGTGCGACGCGCATCGGTGTTGCAGTTTTCCGCCAGCGGCGCCGCCGAAGTCGGGCTGCCAGAAGAGAACCCGAACCTCTCCACGTCCGGCCTGGTGCTCCGCGGATTCGTGGAGCGCGTCGGAGACCGGGCGCCACTGGTGGCAGCCGACGGGTCGAAGTACCGGGGTGAGACGCTGACGGTCGACGCGCTCAACGCCATGGCGCGCACGGTTGGCTACGGCGCGCCGGTCACTGTCGCCGCTCCCGCATATTGGTCGCAGAACCAATTCGGGGCACTGCGTGAGGCACTACTGACCCAGCCAGCGCTGATACCCAACGGCTTTCCCCCGGCGGTGATCTCAGATGCCACAGCAGCCCTGTCGACGCTGCCCGCGACGCCAGGTTTTCCAACCAGCGGCATCGTCGCAGTATGCGACTTCGGCGCCGGTGGAACCAGCGTCACGCTCGCCAATGCGGGTGCGAGCTTTCAGCAGATCGGCCCGACCATCCGATATCGAGAGTTCTCCGGCGATGAGATCGATCAGCTCATCCTGAGTCACCTTCTCGCGATCACCCCTGGAGTCGACAGCGCCGACACTTCCGGCACCGCAACACGAATGGGCTCTGTGACCCGCCTGCTCCGCGGATGCCAGCTCGCCAAAGAACAACTGTCGACGACAACGGTGACCAGCATTCCGACCGGCCCTGCCGGCCCAGAAACCCGACTGTCTCGCAACGAATTTGAACGAATCATCACCGAACCGCTGGACCGATTCATCGGCTCCGTCGAAGAATTGCTACAGCGCAGCGGAACTAAGCAGAACGACTTGGTGGCCGTCGCGACCGTCGGCGGCGGTGCCGGCATCCCGCTTGTCACCACTCGGCTGTCGGACCGCCTGCAGGCGCCGGTCTTTAGTACGCCGCAACCCATGTTCAGCGCTGCGATTGGCTCGGCACTGCATGGTCAGGAGCAATCGTCGGCAGGCGCCCCGACGGGTGCGGGACCCGCCGTGGACGCCCCGACGAACCTGGTTGGCACTTCCGGTGCTTCGACAGAGGTATCGCCGACGGCGTGGGCAAATCAAGCCGCCGCCGCGGCTGCCAGCGAATCGGCCTCCGACAACGCCAGATCGGCCACATACCGAGCGCTGGCCTGGTCCCAGGACACGGACACGGACAACGAGCCGGTTCCCTACACCGGACCCGACACAACGGGCGAATACGGCAGCGCGGCAGCAACTACGGATTACGCGGCCGGATACGACCCCGGATATGACCAACCCAACCAGGAACGCTACGCCGAAGCCGAACCCCTACCGTGGTACAAACGCGCGGCCGTGGTCTTTAGCTTGGCCGCCGCCGGCTTGGCCATCTTGGTTGCCGTGGTGTTGGGGCTGACGCTGGGGCCTAGTGGCAATAAACCGGTCAACACCACCGAAGTCCCTGCGCCAGAACCGATCACAACAACGGTGATCGGGCCGAACAATAGCCCCACCGTTACGGTCATCACCCCGCCGCCACCCGCCACCACTGCGACAACACCCACGCCCAGCACCACTGCGACAACCACGGCACCAACGACAACGACAACCACGACTTCACCAGCCACGACCACAACGACCACCACGAGTCCCCCACCGACCACGACCACCACCCAACCCACTACCACCACCCGCCCGACCACAACGTCGCAGGTAACGACCACTCCACCACCGACGACCACGCAGCCACCGACGACCACGGCGGCCCCCATCACACCGACCGCCGTGGCCCCGGACGGTTCGACCGGTTAGCGGCGACCCGCGAATTCCGCAACGATCGCCTCGGCACTGCGCACCGCCGCCCGACACGCCCTGGTGGTGAAGGGATCGTTGAGCGGATGCTCGGCGCGACGCCGCCACCGTTGCGCCGCCGCAAACGCCGCACGCGGGACCTCCTGATCATTTTCGGGATCCAGACCCAGCCGGGCGGCAGCACTGGTGCCCGAGCCGCCGACGATGCGGCGCAGCGAAACGATTTCATCCTCATTCAATGTTGTTGCGCAAGAAGCCAATAGACTCAACAGTCGGAGTTCCTCAAACGCGTGCGTGTCGGCCAGCAACGGGTCGATATCGGCAATGACATACGGCGTTGCCATGACCGGGTGCGCCTGCACAAACCTGCGTAACGACACCAGCGCGGTATGCGCCTTGAGCATGTCAGAACGCTGGGTGAACTGCTGATCGATGACCTTGCGCAGCGCCGCCAACCCGCTGCGCTCCAGAAGTTCGGCCGCCAGCCCGGTCGAATCGACGATACCGGCCGCCAGAACGGCAAGGGAGATTCGGATGCCGAACATCCCGAATCGCTCCAGCAATTGTGCGCGGGTGCCGGCATCTATCGGCAACGGAATATCCGGCCGGACAAAACGATCCACGCTCAGCAGGGCCTTGTTGAGTTCGGTACTGTCGGCGCCGGCCAGCTTCTTCAGTGCGATGAACTCACTCTGCCGCAGCGTGCGTGCGGTCAATGCGAGCAACCCGGACACCGGGAGCACGGCCTGGCAAATGCCCGTCTGGGTCATCTCTCGGGTGAATCGCTTGGCCACGTCGCTGGCCGAAAGCATCGCGTCAATGCGGCCCGCGCCGATCTCGTCGGCCCGGGAGGCCACGCCGATGATGCCCAACGCTCCCGCCGAACCTCCCACCAATCCGCCAATCTGTTTGAGCAGCGCGATGTCTGCGGCGTTCAGTGTGCGCAGCAAGAACACCACCGCATCGACACGCGGCACCCCGTCGGCGGGAACCAGCAGCCGCAATGTGCGCTCGGAGGCATCACGGTTCAACGACGATGTCCCCGGCGTATCGATGATCGTGGTGTCAACCAGTTCATCGGCGGGCCATTCGACATCCAGGTCGACGATCTCAGCGGGATTGAGCCGACGCAGGTCAAAGCTCAGCCCGCCCCTATGGGTGATCGGGACATTGCTTCGCCGCCCGCCCCGGTGACTGGCCGTGACCCGCGGAGTGGGACCGTGCCGGAACCAGGTCACGATACGGGTCGCCTCAGTGGCGTCGGTGGGCGCAATGTCGTCGCCCACCAGCGCGTTGACCAAGGTGGATTTACCCGCCTTGAGTGTGCCCGCCAGCGCAATGCGGATCGGCTCGGCCAGACGCGCACCGATGCGGTCCAATTCGTAGAACACGTCTGCTCGTTGGCGGTAGGCGGGCTCACCGCGGTAGGCCTGGATGGTTCCACCCAGAATCGCGCGGACCCTATCGGTGGTGCTCACACTGGCCTCATCGGCGCCTGGGGTGTCAGGCTTGGCCGCAGCTTGTTGAGGTTGTCGATGACCTGGTGCAAGATATCCAGCTGCCGCTCGAGCTCGCGAACTCTGGTGTCCCGCTCGGCTTCTTCCAGGCCCGCGGCGGTAACGGTGGCCTGTAGCGATTCGTTCAACGACCGGGTGAGTTCATTGGCGATGTCGCGGTAATGGTCGCGTAACGTGCGTTGAATCATCTTGAGTCGGTCGCGTGATTCCTTGCTGACCACGAACGAAACCTCATCAACAAAACGTCGCACATTGGTCTTGGCCTCACTGCGCGCACGCAATAGCCGGTTCTCTTTGTCCTCCTTGTAGGCCATGCGGCCCAGAATCAGCCCGGCCCCCACCGAAACGGGGTTGAACAGCCCCAGCCCGGCCACCGACGACAGCATGCCGATCATCACGACGCCGCCGTAGGAACCACGCAAACCGGTGACCACCTTCTGTGCCTTGCCGGCCGGCTTGGATTCGAGCTGAGCCAGGGCTTTGAGTTGCCCGAAATCGGATCCCATCGCACGTTGGCTCAACTCGGCGGATATCACCGCATCCAGCCCGACATCGGAAAACGAGCGAGCGACGTCATCAGCCAATAACTCGGCCCGCTGATATGCCCAGACAAAGTTGTCCCCGACGGCGGTAGCGATCGCGTTCTCCACGTCGGTGCCGATCTCTGCCCAGTGTAACGTCGGGTCACACGAATCGATCTGGCGCTCCGCATCTTCGGTGACCGCACGGAACCGTGCCCGCAGATCATGGTCGACATCCGTGCTCAAGTCGGTGAATCCGTCGTTGAGCACCTGCTGCCACAGCGAGGTCTGTTGCAAGGCATCCTGGGCCTCTCGCTTACGTCGCTCCAAGTCGTCGGCCAGCCGGTCGCGCAGCCCCGGATCGTTGACGACGGACAATTCTGATCCGGCAGTACTCGCGAGTTGTTCTGCCGCTGAACGTATTTCCCGTAGCACCTCATCACGGACCCGGTCGGTCTCGCGGGAAAGCACCTTCTCACTGAGGAACTTGACGATCGCCGGGAAGTTGGACTCCTCGTTGAGTTCTTTGTCGTTCAGCGTGACGGCGTGACTCCGCAACAACGATGAGACCCCAATGATCGGCATCGGCACCCGGGCACGGTGCAGGTGCGCGGCGTTGGTGTTGACGATCTCGCGCCAGTGCGGGTAGAGGTCAATCTTGGTGGCCACCACCACCCCCACCGGGCAGATCTGGTGCGCCTTTTGCACGAACCACATCTCGGGTTCGGTGAATTCCTGGCTGGCGTCACTGACCATCAACACAGCGTCGGCATCCGGTAACAACCCCAATGTCGCCGAAAGGTGGGGCTGCCCGTGACCACCCACACCGGGGGTATCAATGAACACCAACCCGCCTTGCAGTAGCGGGCTGGGCGCTCCAATCTCAACTCGCAGCACTTCGCGGCCCGCCGCCTGCGGCGCTCGGCGCAGATCGGTGTTGATGTCATCGACTGGGACATCGACCGCTGTGGTTTCACCGTTGGGCCCCGCTGACACGACAATGCGGGCCGACGGCTGGGTGCTATAGCTGACGACGGTGATCAGCACGGTGGCTTCGTCGTCACCGACGCGACCTACCGGCAGGTTGAGTAGCGCGTTGAGCAGTTGGCTTTTGCCCTGTTTGAGCTGACCTGCGATCACCACGCGGATCTGTGGATCGGTGATCCGCTCGCGGGAACGCTGGAGCCGCCGCACCAGGTCACCGCGCCCGTTGAGTTCTGCGATCGCGATGGTGTGGTCTATCAGTTCGACGATCACACTGACCCGACGCGGGTCATCGGCTTGAGTCACCGTTGTGCCCCACTTTCTCGATCGCTTTACTGCAACTCACGGTATGCGCACGAACCGGCGGGGACCACGAGGATCCCCGCCGGTTCGCGGTACGGATTCTGCAGAATCAGAACCCGTGCGGGCCGAACGGGCCGTGCGACGGCGGCTCGGTGTGCACCGGCGGCGTGTGTGCCGCTGGCGGCTCATGACCGAACACCGAGGGGCTCGGCGGCTCGTAGTGCGCCGGCGGCTCGGCCGGCGCGTGCTGCGGCGGCGTCATCACCGGCGTGTGCTCCACCGGTGGAGTGTGCGCCGGTAGTGGCGTGGGCATCGGAGCGTGCGGCACCGGCGCATTGATGACCGGCGGGTTTATCCCACCGTGGCCGACGCTGTCGCCCGGGCTCTGGATCACCGGGCCGCTCGACGGCGGACTCACGTGACCACCCGCCCCGGAACCGGCGGCGCCGCCACCCTGGATGACCGGACCCTCGCCAGCGGGGAAACTCGGGCCATGCTCAGCCGGAGTCTCACCACCCGCGGGTGCGCCACCAGCAGAGACGCCACCGCCTCCCAGCGCGGCACCCTCGTACCCGAGAATGTCTCCGTGTGCCCCGGCGCCTCCGCCGGCACTCGTTGCGCCGCCCGTCCCAGCCGAGGTACCGCCGCTGACCCCGGCCGCAGTTCCAGCGTCGAACCCGGCCGACGCGCCACCTCCGGCACCAAAACCGGCTCCGGCGCCCGCGCCGGACTGGGCTGCGACGCCGGCCCCCACCGACTGAGGATTCAGGTGGGCCCCCGGCAGGTTGCTTTCACCGCTCACGGCGCCGCGGCCGCTCGCACCGATACCCAGGCCTGCGCCGCCAGTGACACCGCCCTGACCGCCCACGCCGACTCCTGCTAGGGGACCGGAAATATGCGGAGTTGCCGCGCCGTTGATTGCGGCACCCTCGCTGGCGATCAATCCGGCCTGACCGCTTGCCCCCAGCGATGCATTGCCGCCTATGCCGGTGATGCCGCTGACATTGCCCACACCCGCGAGTCCGCCACCGACCGATCCACCGGCCTGGCCGCTCAACGCGGCCTGACTGCTAATTCCCAGGCCCGCTTGGCTGGCGATACCTGCCGAACCGCCGGCAGCAAGACCCGCTTGGCTAACGATGCCCGCCTGACCAGCAAGACCCGCTTGACTAACGATGCCCGCCTGACCAGCAAGACCGGCCTGACCGGCAACGGCGCCCGCGGCACCAACCGCACCACCTGCCTGGCCGCCGACTCCAACGCCACCTTGGCTGCCAACCCCAAACTGAGCGCCCGCCCCGCCGCCAGCCTGACCACCAACGCTGATTTGGCCGTTTCCGGCTACGCGGCTGCCGATACCAGCGCCAGCACCAATCACACCGCCGGCCTGACCACCAAACCCGGCACCGGCACCAAGACCACCACCGATCGCACCGCCAGCCGGACCACCAACACCCGCACCAGCACCAGCACCAGCACCAGCACCAGCACCAAGGCCACCACCGATCGCACCACCAGCCTGACCACCAAACCCGGCACCAATCACACCGCCAGCCTGACCACCAACACCAACACCAGCATCAAAGCCACCACCGATCGCACCACCGGCCTGACCACCAACACCCGCACCAGCACCAGCACCAGCACCAGCACCAAGGCCACCACCGATCGCACCACCAGCCTGACCACCAAACCCGGCACCAATCACACCGCCAGCCTGACCACCAACACCAACACCAGCATCAAAGCCACCACCGATCGCACCACCGGCCTGACCACCGAAACCAACGCCTGCTTGGCCACCTAATCCGGTAGCCCCGCCGATTCCAGCCAGACCACCCAGACCGGCACTGCCGCCGAAGAGGGCCCCTCCGCCGATCTCGCCACCAATACCGGCCTGACCACCGATACCACCACCGAGGCCCAGGCCAGCACCGCCGCCAACACCCAGCCCAGCACCAACCTGGGCGCCAATTCCAGCTTCAAAACCCGCACCGAAAGCCAGACCGGCCTGAGCACCGACACCCGTCTGAGCTCCTAGGCCAAGACCCAGTCCGGCGCCCAGTTGAGCGTCGAACCCAGCCTCAAAAGCAGCCCCAATACCCAGACCCGCCTGAGCACCCACACCCACCTGGCCGCCAAAGCCACCCGTTGACTCGGCGAACGCAAGACCGGGAATGAATCCACCTGTAGCACCCGTTTGCCAACCAAGCCCGCCCTGGCTCCAAAGCCCGGAACTCAGACCGCTAGTCAGCCCACCGGCCAATCCAGCACCTATATCAGTCGCGACGACATTGGCCATGGAGGCGCCGGCGTCTCCCGCGAACAGGCCCGCACTACTCGCGATGACTCCCGCATCACTTGCGGCAGCTCCGACGTCGCCTGCGATAACACCGGCATCCTGAGCGACAAACGTAGAAGCGCCCGCATCAGAAGCCGGGGCGAAGCCGTACTGATCGGCCACCGCCTGCTGCAAACCGCCGATCGGGTCGCCAGCGCCAAGATTCAGGAAGGGCAGCGCGCTGACCGCAGCAGAAACCTCTGCGGGCGACACATCGATCAACCCGGCATTGGTCATGGCCTGCCCAGGCGCCGACACGAATGACCGTGCCGCATCTTCGCTACGAAACAGGCTCAGGATGTAGTCCACCAGCGAGGTCATTTCATGTCCCTTCAATCGAATCGGTGAAGTTGTTCGCCGAAACGTCCGGCGCTCTGCCATAGACGTTATGGATTCAGCCCACCCCCGAAATCGGGGTCAGATCCCCCAGCCGGTCGAGCACCCACCGGGATCGACCGGGACTCCCCATTAGGGGATTAGGGGAAATCAGGCTTACCCCCAATGCCTGTGTCGAAGCCACCCCCATTAACGGCATCTCTGCACGTCAAAGGCTAATAGCCCGCCACTACAAACCAGTGGTCAGATCAGTTCGGATCGATAACGAAAGGTGAAGTCACCCGTGGATGTCGAACCCGTGGTGATCGGGGTCGACCGGGTGTGGATGACTGACCGAATGGTCCCAGATAGCCGGATCGTCGGCCGGTAAGGCACCATGATCAACGGTCGGGTCAGCGGTCTCAGCACCCGTGAACAGCACTGACGGTTCGTGCGGCTCGATCGCCGCGGGATACCCATCACGGGGCGCCAGGTCAGGCGCGGGGGCAGCCGGTTGGTTGATCACGCTGGTCATCGGTTCCTGATGATGGACCACGTCCGCAGCTTGGTGCGGCGAGAACGCATCCAGGGCAGCTGCCGCCGCGCCACTTGCCCATACGTTGTCGTGGTCAGCAATTTGCCCTCCGCTAGCGGCGCCGGCCGGCCCGGCCATCGACAGCGAATCCGACACCATAGGGATCAGATTGTTCACGTCGGCGCTGGTCACGTTGGCAAGATGAGCATCGGCGATGGCCTGCGCAGGGTCCGCCGCATAGCGCGCCGCGGCCTCCGGGTCACGCACGAGCGCGATGACGAAGTCGAGTAACGAGTTTGCCATCTCGCGCCTCCAAACCGAACATCGCTCGCGTTAGCACGATGCTATCGGTTGTCGCCGGCTCTGCATTCGGTGTCTAACCCGCCCACCCCTCGACCCCATTAGGGGGTGGCCCATTAGGGGAATGGTGGGGTTTCGGGGCAACACCGGATATGGTGAGGAAGCCGCCTTTGACCGCCTGCGGAGCACCCGGGGGGGATGAAATCTGAGCCACTCGCTGGTCGCGCGCAATCTGGCGACGTATCCGTGACCGATTCCCGCACCGAAGTCCCCGGGGCCGTGCGCGACGTCGTCGAGGAACTGGCAAGCACCGGCACGACACCGGTCAAGGTGCTGATCGGCGGAGGCATCGGAACCGGCAAGACGACCATCCTGGCCGTCCTGCGCGACGCCGCGCGCCGAGCAGGACTAACCGTTCTCACCCACCCGGCAGCAGATGGTGATCCCTGCGATGCCGCCCTCGTCATCGACGACGCCCACCTGCTGGCCGACGCCGAATTGCGGCGACTGATCGAGCGGGTTGCCGATCCCCAGGCGACGGTGGTCGTGGCTACCGAAATTCACGAACAACGCTCCGCTCTGCGTGACCTGATGACAGCCATCGAACGAAACCGTCCTCGAATATCGCTTGGACCACTGACGGTGGCCGCGGACCTACGGGACAGCACCGCTGGAGTGCCGTTTTTGGTTCACGCGGTCTCCGAAGCACCGCACCCACCTGCGAAAGCGGCCAAGTTCGCTCTTATCCAGCGGTTGCGCCGACTCGACGAACCAACCCTGGACGCCTTGCTCATCATGTCGCTCACGCACGAACTAGGCGCTGCCGATGTGAGCGCCGCACTTGGGGTGTCCGTACCGGACGCTCGCCAGCTGGTCGATCGCGCGTGGGCCAGCGGGCTCCTTGAGCCGTCGTACAGCTCGGCATTCCGGCAAACCGTTCATGATGCCGTCGCCCAACTCGTGGGCAACGCACATCACCACGAGGTTGAAAGCGCGCTCTTGCGTTGCCAACTCGACATCGCGGCGGTGCCAGAGGATCTGGCGCTACGGCTGGCCGAACACGGGCTGCGTGACGACCGATTGGCGGACATCCTCTCCCACTATGCCGCCGAAGCAAGCGGCGAATCCGCCTACACCGCACGGCTATACGGGGCGGCGGTTGATGCCGGCGCCAAACGGCTGACGTCCCGCTGGGCTGATGCGCTCGCCCTCGCCGGAGATTGCGCAGCGGCGGCAGCACTCGCCGACGATCTACTCGGCTCGCCGGATACCGCCGAACGCGCGGCCGCGGTGCGGATCGCGGCCAGCGTCGCGGTCCATGACGGCAACACCGGCCAGGCGGCGGAGTTGTTCGGTTGGCTGGGCTCACACCCAGACACGGTGGTGGGCTCGGCGGCGGCAATCGCGCTCACCGCCGCGGGCGAGTTGACGGCGGCGCAAAGTGCTCTGCACCCCAAGGACACCAGCCCGCCGACCATGGCGGCGCGCGCCGCACGCAGTCTCGCCGAGGGACTGCTGCTGACCATGGATCAGCCGTACCCAACCGCCATGGCGAAGCTGGGGCAGGCTATCGCGGCGGAACAATCGATCAGGGAAGTCATTCCGGACAGCCCATCGGCACTGGTGACCATGGTCGCGATACACGGCGGCGATCCGGCCCGCGCCCGCAGTGTGATCGGGCGTGCCCTGCGAATCGATGCGGATACCGTGTTCCACAGCCGGCACCTGCTGTTGTCCGGATGGATCAAGATGCATGACGGTCAACTCCCGGCGGCCGCCGCGGATGTCGCCGCCGCCGGCTCCGGCACAGAGCTGCACCGACGAGATGCCTTGTGGGCGGCGGCACTACAAACCGCGCTAGCGCGTCGCAGCGGCGACGCCGGGGCGCTGCAAAAGCATTGGTACGCCGCCATGGAGGTGCTAGCCGAATACTCCGTCGACCTGTTCACACTGCTGCCCCTGGGTGAATTGTGGGTCGCCGCAGCCCGAATGCGTCAGGTGGACCAGCTCGACCACTTCTTGGGGCAGGCGTTCGCGCTCTTGAATTCGCTGGGCAATCCCGCGTTGTGGTCGACCTCGCTGCGTTGGGCTGGGGTACACGCCGGAATCCTTGCCAATTCGCCAGAGTCCGTGGCGCCGCACGGCCAGGCGCTGCGGGCGGCGGCCGCGCATAGCCCCCTCGCGCAGACCCTGTCCGGTGCCGGCAGGACATGGCTGCGGGTGCTCGCCGATCAAGTGGACATCGATGAGGTAACCGTGGCAGCTCGGTCGCTATCGCACGTTGGCCTGACCTCTGACGCGACCCGCCTTGCCGGTCAGGCCGCACTGCAGGCTCCCGATGCCCGGGTCTCGGGAGCCATGTTGCAACTGGCCCGGGATCTCAAGGCGGGCGCTGACATCGGCGAGTCCACCGATGCAGAGCCGGCTACCGCCGCAGCCCCGCTACCCGGGGGGCCGCGGACGGGTTCGCCACTGTCCAATCGCGAACGCGAAGTCGCCGAGTTGCTGGTGCTGGGCATGCCGTACCGCGATATCGGCGGTCAGTTGTTCATTTCGGCAAAAACCGTCGAGCATCACGTCGCGCGCATTCGCCGGCGGCTCGGCGCGGGCTCTCGATCGGAGATGTTGTCGATGCTGCGAACGATGTTGGCACCACCGGAGTGAGCCACACCACGCCTAAGAGAGCCGGCCAGGCCGAGGCGTAGTCGGGTTCGTGTGCGCGCCACGTTATACAGGGATGTCGGCGCACACGACGCAGAGGTGGAAGTGCGGGATCTCGACACGTGTCGGCGAAGCGGTGTCGGATTGCACTTGTCGCGGGCCGTGTCGCGGGGCGCCGCCCGATCGGCCCCTTTAACGTCGACGGCAGTGTGAGTGGGAGGAAACGACGTATGGCCCAGCTACCGGATCCGACCGACCAGCTGGAGGCCGAGGACAAGGCCATCTTCGACCGGATGGCATCGGTACGCGCCCATGCCGAGGGCCGCGCCCGGCTCGGTGAGGTGTACGTACGGATGTTCAATAACCCCGCGTTGGCCGGCAAAGTCGGTGCTCTGGGCGAACACTTGCGCTTCCATGGCACGCTGCCCGATGACATCCGTGAGCTGATAATCCTGCGCTTCGCCACTAGGCAGGGCTCCGGCTACGAATGGAGCCACCACCAGCGCCCCGCTCAACAGGCAGGCGTCTCCGCGGACACGATCGCGGAACTCACCGCCGGCGCGGTGCCAGCCACCCTGCCAAACGCGTCCCAAGCCGTACTGCAGGCAGTCGACGCGGTAACTGCCAAAAGGTCAATCCCGAGCGGCATCCAGGATCGGATCGTGGCTGCCTACGGAGAAGCCGGGGTGGTCGAACTTGTGGTGTTATGCGGGCTGTACGCGACGATGAGCTACATGGTGTTCGCGTTCGACATCCCGATCGAGGACGGCCTGCCGACACCGCCCGATCCACTGCGCTAAGTGCCGCCGGATGCGGATGCCACCGTCAATCGTGTCGAGATCACGCCGATAAGCGATCACCGGCCAGCAATACTGTGAGTCAACTTAGGACAACCTATCTCGCGCGCAAAGCGGTACGGATGTCACGATGGGCAGGTTAACCAGGCAGCAAAGACGCAGCGCCCGTAAACCGACAACGAATGGGCGTGGCTTGGTGAAGCCGGAATGACTACGAATTGGGGTGACCTTCGGTGACCACGCAGATGCTCATCAGGCTGATAGTGGGAATGGGCATGACCGCGTTGGTGGTCGTGTTCGCACTGCGCCGGGTCTGGTGGCTGTACAAGCTGACGATGTCTGGGCAGCCGGCCTCCGGGCGCACCGACAACGTCGGCGCCCGCGTCTGGACGCAAATCAGCGAGGTTTTCGGGCAGCGCCGGCTGCTGAAATGGTCGATCCCGGGTGTCGCGCACTTCTTCACCATGTGGGGCTTCTTCATCCTGCTCACGGTCTACATCGAGGCCTACGGCTTCCTCTTCGAGGAGCAGTTCCACATCCCGATCATCGGTCGGTGGGACGCACTGGGCTTCCTGCAAGACTTCTTTGCCACCGCCGTCTTTCTCGGCATCGCTACCTTCGCCGTCATCCGTATCGTGCGGAACCCCCGCGAGATCGGTCGGAGTTCACGGTTCTACGGCTCACACAATGGCGGCGCATGGCTTGTCCTATTCATGATCTTCAACGTCATCTGGACCTATGTGCTGGTCCGGGGTTCGGCGGTCAACAACGGGACGCTGCCCTACGGCAAAGGCGCTTTCCTTTCCCAACTCTTCGGCGCCATCCTGCGTCCGCTGGGCCAGCCAGCCAACGAGATCATCGAAACCACGGCGCTGCTCCTGCACATCGCCGTCATGCTCGCGTTCTTGATCATCGTGCTGCACTCCAAGCACTTGCACATCTTCCTGGCGCCGATCAACGTCACCTTCAAACGACTGCCCGATGGGCTCGGCCCGTTGCTGCCGGTTGAATCCGACGGCAAGCCGGTCGACTTCGAGAATCCGCCCGATGAAGCGGTTTTCGGCCGCGGGAAGATCGAGGACTTCACCTGGAAGGGCATGCTCGACTTCGCCACCTGCACCGAGTGCGGCCGCTGCCAATCGCAGTGCCCGGCCTGGAACACCGGCAAGCCGCTGTCACCCAAGCTCGTCATCATGGACCTGCGCGACCACTGGATGGCCAAGGCCCCCTACATCCTTGGCGAGAAGACTGCAGATCCGATCGAGGGTCTTGACCTGGAGAGCGCCGCCGAAGAGGGCCACCATGTGCCGGAATCCGGGTTCGGCCGGGTCCCTGGGCACGGACCCGAGCAAGCGGCTCGTCCGCTGGTCGGCACCGCCGAACAGGGCGGTGTCATCGATCCGGACGTGTTGTGGTCGTGCGTGACCTGCGGCGCCTGCGTCGAGCAGTGCCCGGTGGATATTGAACACATCGACCACATCGTCGACATGCGCCGCTACCAGGTGATGATGGAGTCGGAGTTCCCCTCCGAGTTGTCGGTGCTGTTCAAGAACCTGGAAAACAAGGGCAATCCGTGGGGCCAGAATGCCTCGGACCGGACCAACTGGATCGACGAAGTCGATTTCGACGTCCCGGTCTACGGCGAGGATGTCGACAGCTTTGACGGCTACGAGTACCTGTTCTGGGTGGGCTGCGCGGGCGCCTACGACGACAAGGCCAAGAAAACCACCAAGGCCGTCGCCGAGCTGCTCTCCATCGCCGGGGTGAAGTTTTTGGTGCTGGGCAGCGCGGAAACCTGCAACGGCGACTCCGCCCGCCGGTCCGGCAACGAGTTTTTGTTCCAACAGCTGGCCCAGCAGGCCGTCGAGACCCTCGACGGGCTGTTCGAAGGCGTCGAAACGGTCGACCGCAAGATCGTCGTCACCTGCCCACACTGCTTCAACACCCTCGGCAAGGAGTACCGCCAGCTAGGCAGCAACTACACCGTGTTGCACCACACCCAACTACTCAACCGGTTGATCCGGGACCACAGATTGGTCCCTGTGACTCCCGTATCTCAGGACATCACCTACCACGACCCGTGTTATTTGGGCCGACACAACAAGGTCTACGAGGCACCCCGTGAGCTGATCGGCGCCGCGGGGGCGAACCTGACCGAAATGCCGCGCCACGCCCAGCGCAGCTTCTGCTGCGGCGCCGGCGGCGCTCGCATGTGGATGGAAGAACACATCGGCAAGCGGATCAACCACGAACGCGTCGACGAGGCACTGGCCACTAACGCCTCCGCCATCGCTACCGCGTGCCCGTTCTGTCGTGTGATGGTGACCGACGGCGTCAATGACCGGCAGGAAGAGGCCGGTCGCACCGGTGTCGAGGTGCTTGACGTGGCTCAGGTGCTGCTCGGGTCACTCGACCGCGACAAGGTGACGCTGCCGGCGAAGGGCACCGCCGCAAAGGAGGCCGAGAAGCGAGCCGCCAAAGCGGAGAAGGTGGCACCCAAAGCCAGCACGGCAACCGCACCGACTGAGGCAACCGCCGAGGCTCCGACCGAGGCCGAGACACCAGCGTCCGCTGCCCCCGTGGCACCGGTCAAAGGTTTGGGCATAGCGGGTGGCGCCAAGCGCCCTGGCGCCAAGAAAGCCCCGGCACCGGCCAGCTCGGCAGCTGAAGCCAAGACAACCGAAGCCCCGGCGGCACCGGCTAAAGGTCTCGGCCTTGCCGCGGGCGCCAAGAAACCGGGCGCCAAGAAAGCCCCAGCAGCCCCGGCAGCAGAGGCTCAATCCGGCGCGCCGGAAGCACCGGCCGCCCCCGCCGCGCCGGCCAAAGGCCTGGGTATCGCCGCCGGCGCCAAACGGCCAGGCGCCAAGAAGGCTGCACCCCAGGCCGCTGCGGCTCCGGAAACGGCCGATGCAGCGCAGGCAAACGAGGCACCGGTCGAACCGGCCAAACCTGCCGCACCGGTCAAAGGCCTGGGTATCGCCGCCGGCGCCAAGCGACCGGGGGCCAAAAAGACACCTGCCCAAGCAGCACCGGCGGCACCCGCCGAAACGGAACCCGAAGCAAAATCCGAGCCGGAGCCGTCCAAGCAAACCGACGGGGACTCCACCCCATCCGCTCCGCCGACGGCGCCGGTGAAAGGGCTAGGTATGGCGCCCGGCGCGCGTCCACCGGGCAAGCGCTGATCACGGTTTGGCACCCATCAGCAAATATCGGTGGACAGCGATGAGACCATGGTGGACGTGACTACCCACCAGCTGCCCGGGCACGCTTCCAGCCATCAGCGCCAGCGCCCCTTCGCGCAGTCGTCCAAGCTTCAGGACGTCTTGTACGAGATCCGCGGCCCCGTGCACCAGCACGCCGCGCGGCTGGAGGCCGAAGGGCACCGCATCCTCAAGCTCAACATCGGCAATCCGGCGCCGTTTGGCTTCGAGGCTCCCGACGTGATCATGCGCGACATGATCCAGGCGCTACCGTACGCACAGGGCTACTCCGATTCCCAGGGCATCCTGCCTGCCCGGCGCGCCGTCGTAACCCGCTACGAACTCGTCGACGGCTTCCCCCGGTTTGATGTCGACGACGTCTATCTGGGCAACGGGGTATCCGAGCTGATCACCATGACGCTGCAGGCCTTGCTGGACAACGGCGATCAGGTGTTGATCCCGGCGCCGGACTACCCCCTGTGGACGGCGTCGACCTCCCTGGCGGGTGGCACGCCGGTGCACTACCTGTGCGACGAGACGCAGGACTGGCAACCGGATATTGCCGATCTGGAGTCCAAGATCACCGAGCGGACCAAGGCGCTTGTCGTGATCAACCCGAACAACCCCACCGGCGCGGTCTACAGCCGCGAGATCCTTACGCAGATGGTGGAGTTGGCGCGCAAGCACCAACTGCTGCTGCTAGCCGATGAGATCTACGACAAAATCCTCTACGACGATGCCAAGCACATCAGTGTGGCTTCGCTTGCCCCGGATATGTTGTGCCTCACGTTTAATGGCCTGTCCAAAGCCTACCGGGTGGCCGGGTACCGGGCGGGGTGGTTGGCAATCACCGGGCCTAAGGACCATGCCAGCAGCTTCATCGAAGGAATCAACCTGCTGGCCAATATGCGGCTGTGCCCCAATGTGCCGGCGCAGCATGCGATTCAGGTGGCGCTGGGTGGCCACCAAAGCATCGAGGACTTGGTACTTCCTGGGGGCCGCCTACTCGAGCAGCGCGACCTCGCCTGGACCAAACTCAACGAGATTCCCGGAGTGTCATGCGTCAAGCCGACCGGTGCGCTGTATGTGTTTCCGCGGCTGGACCCCGAGGTCTACGACATCACCGACGATGAGCAACTCGTGCTGGAACTGCTGCTGTCGGAGAAGATATTGGTCACGCAGGGCACCGGGTTCAATTGGCCGACACCGGATCACCTGCGCTTGGTGACGTTGCCGTGGTCACGCGAACTTGCCGCCGCGATCGAACGGCTGGGCAACTTCCTGGTCAGCTACCGCCAGTAGACCCGAAATCGGTTGCGTTCCAACAGCAGCGAATAGCCGCCGCCGTATCTGGACATGCGGGCAACCCCGGTTGTCGTCAATCCAACTTATCCGCCGGTGCCACCCACGTTGACGCCGTCGGTGGCGCACCGCCGGCTATACGACGGTGCCGTCCGAGCCGTCCGGGCCGTTCTTACCCATCAATCCGGGGCTACCGCCTTTGCCGCCACCACCGGGGATGGGACTGCCCGCGGAAGCGTGGGCGTTGCCGCCGGCCCCGCCGGCGCCGCCGCTGGCGAACTGTGTCGTACCGTTGCCCCCGCGGCCGCCATCGCCGGCGCTGGCGGTTCCGGTTCCCACGGTCGAGGCATAGCCCCCGACGCCGCCATCTCCGCCAGAGGAACCCCTGGCGGTGCCGCCATCGCCACCGTTCCCACCGATGCCGCCGGTGGCATTGGCAGTCGAGGCGCTATTGACGATGTATGCGCCCCCGCCGCCCCCGCCGGCCCCCCCGACGCCGGTGGTTCCAGCGGTGCCGGCCGCGCCAGCGCTGCCGGTGGCGTCACCGGTTCCGCTGCTGTACGCGGCACCACCTTGGCCACCGTCGCCCCCGACCGCGCCGCTGCCCCCGACACCTGGGGCGCCGCCGATTGCTTTTCCGCTTCCGTTGTTGATCCCGACACCTCCGACGCCGCCGCTGCCACCGTGGCCGGTGCCGCCGTTGCCGCCATCGCCACCGGCGCCGCCGGTGGCGGTGAGCGCTGAGGCGCTGCTGTCGATTTCCGTGAATCCACCGGCACCGCCGGCGCCGCCATCGGTGGCGCCGGCGCCGCCGTGCCCGCCGGCACCGCCCTGCGGGACAACCGTGGAGACGCCATTGTTGATGTCCGCGCCGCCGCCGGAACCGCCGGTACCACCGACTCCGGTGCTGCCGGTGCCGCCATCACCGCCGGCGCCGGCAACGATATTTCCGGTCCCGGAGGTGTAGGCAAAACCGCCGGAACCCGCGTTTCCGCCGTCGGTACCGTCGCCACCGGCACCGCCGCTTCCGCTGGTGGCAGTGGCGGTCGAAGCGCTGTTGAGGACGCTTGCGGCGCCTCCGGTCCCGCCGGCCCCGCCGGCTCCGGTGGTGCCGTTGGTGCCGGCCGCGCCGGCGGCTCCGGTGGCGTTTCCGGTTCCGTAGTTGTACGCGGCACCGCCCCAGCCACCGTTGCCGCCGACGACACCGGCGCCGCCCGTCCCGGCGGCGCCACCGAAGGCGTCGCCGGCTCCGTGGTTGACAGCACTGCCACCGGAACCGCCGCCCCCACCGTGACCGGTACCGCCGATGCCACCGGTCCCGCCGTTGCCGCCGGTGGCGTCGGCCCTGGAGCCAGCGCTATCGATAGATGCGCCGCCGCCGTCGCCACCTGCGCCGCCGTCGGCGGCACCGTCACCGCCGTGGCCGCCGGCGCCACCGACAAGGGAAACCGTAGAGGCATCGTTGTTGATCTCCGCTGCGCCGCCGGCGCCGCCGGTGCCGCCGGTGCCGATGCTGCCGGTGCCGCCGTCGCCGCCGGCGCCGGCGGCGACGTTTCCGGTCCCGTTGGTCGACGCAGCACCGCCCGCCCCGGCGTTGCCACCATCGTTCCCGTCGCCACCGGCCCCACCGGCGCCGCCCGTGGCAGTAGCGGTCGAGGCCCCATTGAGGATGTTTGCGGCGCCGCCCGCGCCCCCGGAACCGCCCACACCCCCGGCGCCCCGGGTGCCGGCGCCGCCCACGCCACCCGCGCCCCCCGCGGCATTTGTGGTTCCGTAGCTGTTCGCGCTGCCGCCGCCGCCGCCGTCACCACCGTTGCTACCGGCGCCACCGTCACCGCCTCGACCGCCAGTGCTACCCATTGCACCGCTATCGCCACCGCCGCCGCCATCGCCACCGGTCCCGCCGCCGGGTGCCGCGTTGCCACCGGCCCCGCCAGCACCGCCGTTGCCATACATGCCGCCAGCGCCGCCCTGTCCACCGTCGCCACCGTCCGCAATGGCTGGGCCGCCACCGCCATCAGCGGCATAGCCGGCCCCGCCGGCCCCGCCATTGCCTCCGTTACCCGCAATGATGGTGCCGGCCACACCGTTGGCGCCGGCAACTGCGCCAACGCCACCTGCCGACCCGCCGCTGCCGCCGGTGCCGGCCGCGCCCGGGTCACCGCCCGTACCGCCCATGCCCCCGGAGGTGGCCGCGTCGGGGCCAACCCCACCGGTGCCGCCGTTGCCGGGTGCCCCCGGATTGCCGCCGGCACCACCCGCCCCGCCGTTGCCGTTGGCGCCAGCCGTGCCAAAGAGCGCCGAACCATGCCCGCCGGCCCCACCCATGCCCCCGTTGCCGCCAGCACCGCCGTTGCCGCTGTCGCCGCCGTCACCACCGGTGGCGCCGGGCACTCCGGCGGCGGTGGCGTCCCAACCGGATCCGCCGGCCCCACCGGTCCCGCCGGCCCCACCGACGCCGCCTTGACCACCGGCGCCCCCGGTCCCGAACACCAGCCCCCCGTTACCACCCGCCCCGCCGTTGCCGGCGTTGCCCCCGTCGCCACCGGGATCGCCGACACCGCCGACCGACATCGACGTCCCCGCGATTCCTGCGGCGCCGACCGCGCCGGCGGCGCCCGCCCCACCCATGCCCCCTGCCCCGCCGTTGCCGAGCAGCACCGCGTCGCCACCAGCTCCGCCGACTCCGCCGCTCACACCGGCTCCGCTGACTCCACCGGACCCGCCGACTCCGCCGTTGCCGTACAACCAGCCACCGGTGCCACCGATCCCGCCGGCCCCACCGCCGGCCCCACCCATGCCCCCTGCACCTCCTGCGCCGATGAGGCCCGCGTCTCCGCCGGCACCGCCGGCC
The DNA here is from genome assembly GCF_900292015.1 of Mycobacterium basiliense. NCBI lineage: Bacteria > Bacillati > Actinomycetota > Actinomycetes > Mycobacteriales > Mycobacteriaceae > Mycobacterium > Mycobacterium basiliense. The sequence goes on along the minus strand of NZ_LR130759.1, from coordinate 553,280 downwards.
TGCCCCGCCGCGCCAGACCCGCCGTCACCGCCATTGCCCCACAAAATCCCTCCCGGCCCACCGTCGGCCCCGCTTCCGGCCGCCCCGTTGGTGCCGTCACCAATCAACGGACGCCCCAGCAACGCATTTGTGGGTGCATTAATCGCCGCCAGCACCTCCCGCTCCACGGTCTGCAACGGCGAGGCGTTGGCCGCTTCGGAGGCCGTGTAGGCGCCTCCTGCCCCGTTCAACGCCCGCACAAACTGGTCATGAAACGCCGCCGCCCGAGCACTGAGCGCCTGATAGGCCTGGCCGTAGCCAGAAAACAGCGCCGCAATCGCCTCCGACACCTCATCACCGGCAGCGGCCACCACCCCGGTCGTCGACCCGACGGCCGCGACGTTGGCCGCGCCTACCGAGGAGCCAATGCCCGCCACGTCCGCCGCCGCCACTGCCAACGTCTCCGGCGCTGCCATCACATACGACATCACAAGCCTCCCAGCCGATTAGCCCCGCGACCACCAGCGACACACCCAGAACACGCAAATCGTATCCATAGCAAAACCACATGATTGGCTACTCAGGTTCTTCTACGCGTTCACACAGGTACCACGCAGAAACACGGCAGCACGTCGGCGATAGCAGCAAGTTCTATGTGCAAAGCCTTAGAACCACTGCGAAGGCGGTCCAGGGCCCCGCCCACGCGAGGACGATAGATTCCGCTCCCACCGATTGATGGTTGAGCGGCGATCGTTGGGCGGCATCGACAGTGCATCGTTGGTCGCTACGTATTGGTTAGGTATCGAAATGTCTTTTGTGATCACAGCGCCGGAGTCGCTGGCATCGGCAGCCAGCAATCTCACCAGCCTCGGGTCTGCGATCGACGCGGCAAACACGGCCGCCGCGGCACACACCACCACCGTGCTTGCCGCGGGTGCCGACGAGGTGTCGGCGGCCGTCGCGGCGTTGTTCGGCGCGCAGGGCCGCATCTACCAGGCGATAAGCGTGCAAGCAACAGCGTTTCATGAGCGGTTTGTGCAGGCCTTGACCGCCGGTGGGGCCTCGTACGCGGCGGCCGAAGCCGCTGCCGCATCGCCGCTGCTCGATGCGATCAACGCCCCTATCCTGGCCGCTACCGGTCGTCCATTGATCGGGAACGGCGCCAACGGCGCCCCAGGGACGGGGGCGGACGGCGGGGCCGCCGGTTGGTTGATCGGCAACGGCGGGGCCGGTGGGTCCGGAGCTCCCGGGCTGCCCGGTGACAGCGGGGGCAATGGCGGCAATGGCGGCGCCGGCGGACTGTTGTTCGGCACCGGCGGAGCCGGCGGGGCCGGCGGGAGCTCATCGAGCATCGTCGATCCGGTGCCGGGCGGGAACGGCGGGGACGGCGGGGCCGGTGGGCTGTTGTTCGGCCGCGGCGGAGCCGGTGGTGCCGGCGGATTCGGCAACAGCTCCACCGGCGGGGACGGCGGGCTCGGCGGCGCCGGTGGACTGTTCGGCACCGGCGGCGCCGGGGGGATCGGCGGGTTCGGCACCTTTGGTGGTGCGGGCGGGCCCGGCGGCACTGGCCTGCTCGCCGCCGGCGGAGCCGGCGGCACCGGGGGATCGGGCATGACGACCGGCGGCAACGGCGGGGCGGGCGGGGCCGCCGTTGGGATCTTCGGCGCCGGCGGTGTCGGCGGCAGCGGTGGGGAGGGCGGCCTCTTCGGCGGGAACGGCGGGGTAGGCGGAAATGGCGGTCTGCTCTCCGGTAGTGGCGGGACCGGCGGCGACGGTGGGCCGGCCACCATCGGCAACGAGGCCGGGGCTGGCGGAGCGGGCGGCAACGCCGGCATGCTCTTCGGTGCGGGCGGGGCCGGCGGGGACGGCGGATTCGGCCTCAGCGCGGCCGACGGCGGGGCCGGCGGGAACGGCGGCAACGCCGGCATGCTCTTCGGTGCGGGCGGGGCCGGCGGGGCCGGCGGGGACAGCGTCGGCGGCGCCATCGGCGGAGCCGGCGGGAACGGCGGCAAGGCTGGACTGATCGGCCAGGGTGGTGACGGCGGCGCCGGCGGGAGTAACAACACGGCACCGGGCACCGGCGGTGTGGGCGGTAAGGGCGGCGACGCCGTGCTGATCGGGAACGGCGGTAATGGCGGCAACGCCGGGATCGGCAAGGCGGGGCCGGGCAGCGCCGGCGCCGGCGGTATCGGCGGGCTACTGATCGGCGAGGACGGGCTGGCCGGCCAGGTGCCGTAGTCGTCGGTCCGGTCCGAAGACGGCTCCGGGCGGGCACGGGGTGTGGCGGCGGTGCGCCCACACAGTCTCGCGTGCACGCCGCAAGTTGCTTCTCGGATGGTGTACGACGACACCAAGGACATCGGCCTGGCCAGCCGTAGCGCGCCCAACCGTTGCTGGCCTGGCGAAAAAATGCGGTCTTGCCGGATACCCGGCCTGTTGGCTGGCAATCGCCGGACGGCGCCGGCCGCTCGAGCAACGCGACGCCGATTCTGGTCGCCCACGGTGCCGGGTTCCATGGACCAACACCGGATATCGTGCGCCTGGGGCCCAAGAAATGGCAGGTGACTCGTACCGTCGACGGTCGGGCACAAGCGCGCTGAATTTATCGCGAAAACCCCGCAATTTCGCTGCGCAGCGAGCGAAGATGTGTTTCTGCCGATCGCTCGGTGGTGACGGGGCGATCACCGGTCTCATGACGTCATGGTCATGACGCATTTGTGAGGTGCCACATGTCGTTTGTGATCGCAGTGCCGGACAACCTCGTTACGGCAGCTTCAGATTTGACCGGTATCGGATCGGCGCTCAGCGCTGCCAACGCAGCCGCGGCCACCCGGACAACCGGGCTGCTGGCCGCGGCCGAAGACGAGGTGTCGTCGGCCATCGCGGCGCTCCTTTCTGCGCACGGCCAAAGTTTTCAAGCCTTCAGCTCCCAAGCGGCGGCGTTTCACGCCCAATTCGTGCAGTCTTTGACCGCGAGTGCGGGCACATATGCCAGTGCCGAGGCCACCGCAGCCTCACAGTTACAGGGCGTGCTGGATCTGCTCAACGCGCCGACCCAGGCGCTGCTGGGACGCCCGCTGATCGGCAACGGCACCAACGGGGCCCCGGGAACCGGGGCCAACGGCGGCGACGGCGGGATCCTGTTCGGCAACGGAGGTGCCGGCGGCTCCGGAGGGGCCGGCCAGCCCGGCGGCAAGGGCGGCGCTGCGGGAATATTCGGCAACGGCGGAGCCGGTGGCACCGGCGGGAAGGGCGGAGTCGTCGGCGCGAACGGCGGTGCCGGCGGGAGCGGAGGGCTGTTCGGTACCGGTGGAGCCGGCGGTACCGGCGGGACCGGCACCAACGCCGGCGGGCTCGGCGGCGACGGCGGCACCGGCCTCTTCGCTCCCGGCGGGGCGGGAGGCACCGGCGGGGAGGGCGGCACCAGCGGTGGCGACGGCGGGATGGGTGGCACCGGGCTCTTCGCACCCGGCGGCACCGGCGGGACCGGTGGCAATGGCGGTACTGCCGGCGGTGTTGGCGGGGCCGGCGGCACCGGAGTGTTTGCCCCCGGCGGCGCCGGCGGCACCGGCGGGCACGGCAATACCAGCGCGGGACCAGGCGGCACCGGCGGTACTGGGGTGTTCGGCGCCGGCGGAGCCGGCGGCGCCGGCGGGGCGGGCGGAGCCTTCGGCGGAAACGGCGGCGAGGGCGGCACCGGGATGTTTGCGGCCGGCGGTGCTGGCGGCATCGGCGGGGCGGGCACTACCGGCGGCGGCGAGGGCGGGGCCGGCGGGAGCGCCGGCATGCTTTACGGTGCCGGCGGCAATGGTGGCGACGGCGGGTACGGCGGCGTATTCGGCGGGAAGGGCGGGAACGGCGGTACCGGACTGTTCGCTACCGCCGGCGCCGGGGGGACCGGCGGCGCGACCGGTCCCGCCGGGACCGTCGGCGGGACCGGCGGAAACGGCGGCAACGCGGGCCTGTTCTTCGGCAACGCCGGCGCCGGTGGCGCCGGCGGGTTCGGCAAAGCCGGCGGCGCCGGCGGGGCAGGTGGGACCGGCGGCACGCTCATCGGCGCGGGTGGTAACGGTGGCGCCGGCGGCGCCGGCACCACCGCGGCGGGCGGGGCCGGCGGGGCCGGTGGTGCCGCCGGCCAGATTGGCAACGGCGGCAACGGCGGTACCGGTGGCACCGGTACGACTGGGGGCACTGGCGGTAACGGCGGCAAGGCCGTGCTGATCGGCAATGGCGGCAACGGTGGCAGCGGCGGCGGGCCGGCCGGAACCGCAGGCACCGGAGGCACCGGCGGGCAATTGCTCGGCCAGGACGGCCTGCCGGGTTGATGCCGTAACCGCGGCAACCAACACCAAACCCTCTCCTGCATCGGTCGAATACGCCTCGGCAATTTGAGGCCGATGCCTCATGCGATGCAATCGGTTTAGCGGCGACCATTTCTCCCACGCTTATCGATTGGAGATGTCAGATGTCGTTTGTGATCGCTACTCAGGAGATGTTGTTAGCGGCGGCTTCAGACTTGGGCGGTGTCGGGTCGGCTCTTAGTGCGGCCAACGCGACCGCGGCCGCTCGGACGACGGCCCTGCTGGCAGCGGGCGCCGATGAGGTTTCGGGGGCCATCGCGGCACTGTTTTCCGGGTACGCCCAGGATTATCAGGCATTGGGCGCACAGGTAGCGGTGTTCCACGAAGACTTTGTCCGGACGTTGCGCACGGGTGCGGGTTCATATGCCAGCACCGAGGCCGCCGCTGTCACGGCCTTGCAGGATCCGCTCAGCTCGGTCAACGCGCCCTTCCAGAGGTTGTTCGGCCGCCCGCTGATCGGCGACGGCACCGACGGGGCTGCGGGGACCGGCGCCAACGGCGGGGCCGGTGGACTCCTGATCGGCAACGGCGGAGCCGGCGGATCGGGAGGGCCGGGCCTGCCGGGCGGCAATGGCGGGGCGGCCGGGCTATTCGGCAACGGTGGCGCCGGCGGCGCGGGTGGAGACCTAGCCAACGGCAACGCCGGAGCAGGCGGCACCGGCGGCGCCGGTGGCCTGCTATTCGGTAACGGCGGGGCCGGCGGTGCCGGCGGGAACTCAACGACCGGCATCTACGCCGGCAATGGCGGGATCGGCGGGGCCGCTGGTCTCTTCGGGGACGGCGGCACCGGCGGGGCCGGCGGCAAAACCGGCGGCACCGTTGGGGGTGACGGCGGGGCCGGCGGGACCGGCGGCATGTTCCTCGGCTCCGGCGGGGACGGCGGCACCGGCGGGTACGGCACTATCGCCGGCGGGTCCGGCGGCGACGGCGGCAACTCCAGGGCGCTCTACGGCTCCGCGGGCGCCGGCGGCACCGGAGGATTCGGCACTTTCGCCGGCGGGTCCGGTGGGGCCGGCGGCACTGCCACCGGCTTCCTGGGTGGCGGGGGTACCGGCGGAGCCGGAGGATTCAGCGGCACCACTGACAGTGCCAACGGTGGTGCCGGCGGCGCCGGCGGTGATGGCGGATTGCTCTTCGGGGCCGGCGGCGATGGCGGTGTCGGCGGAAGCTCAGCCGGTAAGGGCGGGATCGGTGGCGCCGGCGGCACCGCTGGCCTGCTCTGGGGCGACGGCGGGGACGGCGGCCTCGGCGGGTCCGGCTACTTCTGGGGCGGCGCCGAGGGGGGCGACGGCGGCAAGGCCGGAGCCATTGGCAACGGAGGTGCGGGCGGCGATGGCGGCAGCGCCGGCGCCGCCTCGACCAGCGGCGGCAAGGGCGGCGATGGCGGCGCGGCCAGGCTGGTAGGCAATGGCGGTGACGGTGGCAACGGCGGAACCGGGCCGTACCCCGGCCAGGCCGGGGACGGCGGCACCGGCGGACGGCTCCTCGGCCTAACCGGCGCCAAAGGGTTACCGTAGTCGCGAAATCACTTGCGCTCCAACAATTCCAGCAGGTAACTACCGTACCCGGACTTGACCAGGCTGTGGGCGCGCTGGGCCAGCTGATCGTCGTCGATCCAGCCCAGCCGCCAGGCCACTTCTTCGGGAATGCTGACCTTGAGACCCTGCCGGCGTTCCAGCGTCCGAACGAAATCGGCGGCGTCCAGCAAAGAGTCGAATGTTCCGGTGTCCAGCCACGCGGTCCCGCGCGCTAGGACCTCCACCGCAAGGCGACCCTGGTTCAGATAGACCTGATTTACTTCGGTGATCTCGTACTCACCACGTGCGGATTTCTTTAGCCCTTTGGCGATCTCGATCACGTCGTTGTCGTAGAAATACAGACCGGGCACGGCGTACTGAGACTTTGGCGTGGCCGGCTTCTCCTCGAGCGACAGCGCCATGCCGTCAGCACCGAACTCGACAACACCGTACGCCGACGGGTTAGCCACCCAGTACGCGAATATTGCCCCGCCGCTGACGGATTGAAACCTCCTCAAACTGGTTCCCAGGCCCGGGCCATAGAAGATGTTGTCCCCCAACACCAATGCCACCGGATCATTGCCAATGTGATTGGCGCCGATGACGAATGCCTGCGCCAGTCCGTCAGGCCGATCCTGGGTTGCGTAGCTGATATTCACGCCGAGGTGCTGCCCATCACCGAGGAGGCGGTGGAAGCCCGGCGCGTCGTGTGGCGTGGTGATCAACTGAATATCACGGATACCGGCCATCATTAGCGTGGTCAGCGGGTAGTAGATCATCGGTTTGTCATAGACCGGCAGCAGCTGCTTGCTGATACCCATGGTGATCGGGTACAGGCGAGTACCCGAACCGCCGGCCAAGATAATCCCGCGCATGAGTGACTCCCGATTGCCTTTAGCCGACCTCAATCGACCGCGTCGGCCTGGGTCAAATCCGTGGCGGCCAGCGCCGACGCCAGGTCGTGATGGCGGAACACCGAGGTGACATGGTCGCGGACCACCCGGAATGCCGCGGCGCCGGTGGTAACCGCACCGGGATCCTCGCGGCTGATGATCTTCTGTTCGACAACGACGACACCGTCGTGCACGTACATCCGGCCCAGTTCTGCCGTCGTTGCCAGCGAACTGGCCCACCTGCGCAGCGCTTCGTGCCCCTGGACAGCTCCATGCGCGTCACCGACATCAATGTCGTCGCTGGACAGGCTGACCAGGGTCTCAAGGTCGGCAGAGTTGAGAGCGTCGGTCCAGGCCAGCACGGTGGCGATCTCCGATGTGGTCATGGTCTGCAAATTACCGTGTACCCCGGCTGGTCCCAAGATTAGAGGGGCGTGCGGTCCAGCCACTTCTGGAATACCGCGTCGTCACCGAACAGTTCGATAGCGGTGTCGGCGAGCGCGACTCGGCGAACCATGGCCAGCAAAAGCTCGGTTGCGCTCCCCCGGAGCGCCACCGCACCCTTGTCGTGCTCGTGTGACCAGGTGATCCTGCCGTCGGCGGCACGAATCGTCCATTCGCCGGCCGAACCGAGCCCGGGATCGTTGGCGTGCAGATGTATATGGTCGCCGCCTTCGAGCGGTAACGCGGCGCCCTCATTCCCGGCCTGCACCGCTATCCGCTCCAGAAACTCGCTGATACCGTCGGCTGCGACGTCGGGGTCGAGCGTGAATTCGCTGCCGGTGGCGATCGCGGCATCGGCCCGATGCACCACCACCTCGTGCAGGCGGCGGCGAATCCACCAGTATGCCGGGCGCGACCCGAGGAACGTCCAGACCGGCGTTTCCATCCCGGTGCGCTCGACGGCGTCCACCAACCGTTGTGCGCCACCGCGCAGCCAAGAGATCACGCCGTCGGAGTCCACCGGCGGCTTTCCCCCCTCGACGGTGCGCGGATCGAGGAACTGATCGGCGCACTCGATGATGAGCTGCGCCGCCCAAAGATCACCCCGCCCCACGTGCCGGACCAGTTGCTTAACCGTCCAGCCTGGGCAGGTCGGCACGGATACGGACGGATCGGCATCGCGGATCAGCTCGGCAAACGCGCGGTTCTCCTCGAGAAATGCCGCCGTATGGTCCACGCCGACAGGCTACGCCCCGGCACAGCACGGTTGACGGCCAGTGGACTATCACCGGCGCCCGGCAATGAAGCCGCAGCCGGCCGACGCGACCGCCGCCGCGTCCTGCCACGCCGTGTCGATCACTAGGTTGCGCGCGGTCGCCCCGGCGAGCAGCGCCGCGACGGTGGCGTCCCCGTAACCCGTCGAACATCGCCGTGCCGTGCGCCTGCGCCGACGCAAGACACAGCGCGGCCAGGGCCGCTGCCATCCCGCCGAATTAACACTCGTTGCAAGCCCACGCGTTCCGGCTTGGTCGTCAGCGCCGGACCCAACATCGCATTTCCATTCACCAATGAGCCACACCGCCTGCGCATTCCCCAGCCGGACAAGCGAACACGACCAACCCGGGCTCTAGCCGGCGCGCTCGACCGTCGAGTCACCGGCCACTACGGCGCCGATGTCGGCAAGCGCCTGAAGAACCTCGGCCGATCGCGGGGTGGCCGATGGGTCGGCGATCCACTGCATCATCAGGCCATCGATGACAGCCATGAGCACCGAAACCATGGTCGGGAGGCGTTCCGGCGGTTCCCTGTCAGTGCCGGCCAGCGCGGCACGGACCAGATCGACCGAATGTTGGCGCACGTCGGCGTAGCCCGCGGCGAGCCGTTCCCGTAGCGCCTCCGACCGCAGCGCCGGAGCGTAGGACTCCACGCATGCGTAGACGGCGGGCCGGATCTGCTCAAACGAATCGACGGTGGCTTCGAGAACAGCCCGAATCTGTCCGACGGGACTGGTGCAGGCGGACTGATTGAACGCCTCTTGGACGCGCTCGTTCCAGGTTGCGAAACACCGGCTGAGCACATCGTCGAGCAGCGCGTCCTTGCTGCCGAAGTGGTAGTTGATCGACGCGACGTTCACCCCGGCAGCGCGTGCGATGTCGCGCGAGCTGGTGTTGCGATAACCGCGCTCCGTTAAGCAAAGGAGCGCACCGTTGAGCAGTTTGTCTCGGTTCGTGTGCGGCTGTTGCACAGCTGCATCTTAACGTGATAAACAATCGTTTACATCAAACATTTGTTTGCGATTTTGGGGAGCGGCATGGCAAACAGGGTGGTGCGGCTCATCGGGGTCTTCAACGCCGACGGCGGCTGGCGCAATCACCACACCACAGTTCGGCGAGGCGGCGCGGTGACTTCCACCTTGCCACCCGGACCGCGGCTACCCCGCTACCTACAAAGCGTGCTGTACCTGAAGTTTCGTGACAGATTCCTGCCGGCGGTACAACGTAGGTACGGCGACGTGTTCTCGCTGCACGTGCCCCCGCACGCGGACAACCTTGTGGTCTTCACCCGTCCGGAACACATCAAAGAGATCTTCGCGGCCGATCCGACGCTGCTGCACGGGGGCGAAGGAAACCAGATCCTCAGCGTCGTCATGGGCGAACACTCCGTCCTTACCACCGACGAAGCCGAGCATGCGCGGATGCGATCACTACTCATGCCCGCGTTCACCCGCGCGGCGCTGCACGGCTACCGCGACATGATCGCTTCAGTCGCACGCGAGCACATCGCACGATGGCCGGTCGGCACCAGCGTCCCCGCCCTGGATCGCATGAACGCGCTCACCCTGGACATCATTTTGCGGGTGGTTTTCGGGGTCACTGATCCCCAGGTGACATCCGAGTTGACCGATCGCTTGCAGGGCATCATCACCGCCCATCCCCTGATCCTTGCCGGCAGCCCATACCCGCTGCTGAAACGGGTGAACCCATGGAAGCGATTCTTCGACAACAAACACCAGATCGATGCGATCCTTTATCGCGAAATCGCGGCCCGACGCGCGTCCTCGGACCTACACAGCCGCACCGACGTGTTGTCCCGGCTGTTACAGGTCGAAGACACTTCCGCCGAACCCCTCACCGATGGCGAGCTTCGCGACCAGCTCATCACGTTGTTGCTGGCCGGCCATGAGACCACCGCTGCGGCGCTGTCATGGACGTTATGGGAACTCGCCAACGCCCCCGAAATCCAGAACCAAGCCATTGCGGCGGCCGTGGCCGGCGATGACGGATTCCTCGAGGCGGTCCTGAAAGAAGGGCTACGCCGGCACACGGTAATTGCGTCCACCGTTCGCAAGGCCACCGCGCCCGTCGAGATCGGCGGCTGGCAATTGCCCGCGGGGACGGTGGTCAATACGTCCATTCTGCTCGCACACGCCAACCAGGTCACCCACCCCGAGCCGGCAGAGTTTCGTCCCGGTCGGTATCTCGACGGCACCGTGGCCCCCAACACTTGGCTCCCATTCGGCGGCGGGGTGCGCCGCTGCCTGGGCTTCGGGTTCGCGCTCACCGAGGGCGTCGTCATCCTGCGAGAAATTTTCCGCCAGTTTGACGTCACGGTCGCCGAGGCGTCCAAGGGTGAGGTCCCGCGGGTCCGCAATATCACCTCCGTTCCCAAACATGGTGCACGACTGAGGTTTAACACACAGCGCGACAGGGTTTCGGTCTGACTACCGGGCCAGCTGAGGAGTGCCACCCGCCAACGGGGCTGGCCGCCAGGGACATCGCGACAGTCCCCGCCATCGACGAGGACTGGGATCGAGCATGGTCAGCGAACACGTCGGGGTCATCGAACCCCACTCGACGTTGGCCGCAGCTGCGGCCGGGGGCGAAACGTGAATGCCCCGTCTTGTCATCCCCTATCGTTTAGCTGTGCCTGAGTCTTCGATTCCCGCTGTGCTGCGGGAGCGTGCCAGCCTGCGGCCCACCGAGACAGCGTTCACCTATATCGAATACGAGCAGGATTGGGCGGGCGTCGCGGAAAGCCTGACGTGGTCCCAGCTGCATCGGCGGACCCAGAACGTCGCACGAGAGCTCAAGGCTTGCGGGTCAACCGGTGATCGCGCGGTGATATTGGCGCCGCAGGGACTTGACTACATCGTTGGGTTTCTCGGCGCCCTGGAGGCCGGTCAGATCGCGGTCCCGCTGTCGGTTCCCCTGGGCGGGGCCAGCGATGAGCGCGCCACCGCGGTGCTGCGCGACGCGTCACCGTCGGCGGTTCTCACGACGCGCTCGGTCGCCGGCGGCGTCGCCGAGTGCATCGAGTCGACGTCCGGGGAGCGCGCGCCCTCCCTGATCGAGATCGACTTGCTGGACTTGGACTCTGAGCAAGGACCCGCCGCCGATATGGGCCAGCTGCCCGACGTTGCGTATTTGCAGTACACCTCCGGGTCGACCCGTACGCCGGCCGGCGTGGTGATCTCGCACAAAAATATGGTGACCAATGTCGAACAGGGCATGTGCGCCTACTTCGAGGACCAGGGGCGAAGCGCTCCGCCGGACACGACCGTGGTGTCATGGCTGCCGTTTTTTCACGACTTGGGTTTGGTGTTCGGCATTATCATGCCGATTCTGCAGGGATTTCACGGTGTGCTCACCAGCCCGGTGTCCTTTCTGCAGCGGCCGGCGCGCTGGATGCAGTTGTTGGCAACCAACAGCCAAGCATTTACCGCCGGGCCCAATATCGCTTTCGAATTGGCGGCCCGGAAAACGTCGGACGACGATCTGGCGGGGCTTGACCTCGGCGGCGTGCGCCACATCCTCAGTGGCGCCGAGCGGGTGCAACCCGCGACGCTGCAGCGTTTCACCGAACGGTTCGCCCGCTTCAATCTCGACCCCAAGGCGCTGCGGCCGTCATATGGGCTCGCCGAAGCCACGGTGTTCGTGGCGACCCTCGAATTGGGTCAACCACCGCGGACCGTGTTTTTCGAATCGGACAAGCTGGTCGATGGCCAGGCGATACGGTGCGCAACCGGGGACGGTACTCCGCTGATCAGCTACGGCGCACCGCAGTCTCCGTTGGTGCGGATCGTCGATCCGGAGACCAGCACCGAGTGTCCAGCGGGAACCGTCGGTGAGATCTGGGTGCACGGCGACAATGTCGCTGCCGGCTATTGGCAAAAACCGCAGGAGACCGAACGTACCTTCGGCGCAACGCTTATCGGCCCATCAGCCGGTGCACCCGAGGCTCCTTGGCTACGAACCGGAGATTTGGGCGTCCTTTCCGAAGGCGAGTTGTTCATCATCGGCCGTATCAAGGATCTGCTGATCATCTACGGGCGCAACCACTCTCCCGACGACCTCGAGGCAACGATCCAGGAGATCACCCGAGGCCGTTGTGTGGCGATAGCGGTTCCCGACGAAGGCGGCGTTGAAAAGCTAGTTGTCATAGTCGAATTCAGGACGCGAGAAAAGTCCGAAGAGGCCGCCGCGCATCGGATGGGCGCCGTCCGGCGTGAGGTCATTGCGGCGATATCGAAGTCGCACGGACTGAACGTGGCGGATCTCGTTCTGGTGCCCGGCGGCTCGATTCCGCTCACCACCAGCGGCAAGGTCAGACGACGGGAGTGTCTGCAGCGCTATCTGCACGATGAGTTCACCCGCGTGGACGGCATGGTGCCCGAGCCGGAGCCACGCAAAATTGACGACGCCGGTGCGGGCGGGGCCGACTCGGGAGTGGTCCAACGACTGCGCTCGCTGCGCCAGCAGCAACACGATCTCCTGGTGGGGATGGTGTGCGCGCAGGCGGCAGCGGTGTTGGACTATCCCAGCCCCAACGACATCGACCCCGAGTGTGCGTTTCAGGACCTGGGGTTCGACTCGGTGAAAGCTACTGAGCTACTGGACCGGCTCAACACCGCTACCGAGCTGGCTTTGCCACCCACACTGGCCTTCGACTACCCCACGCCCGCCGAGTTGGCCACCCACCTGGGCGAGCTACTGGGCGGAGGGGTTGCCGCGGCGCAACCGGTGGGGTCGCGGGTCGGAACAGACGATCCGGTGGCGGTCGTGGGGATGGCCTGCCGGTTTCCCGGTGGGGTGGATTCGGCGGCAGCGTTGTGGGATCTGGTCGCCAACGGCACCGACGCGGTGGGGGAGTTTCCGGCCGACCGTGGCTGGAATCTGGCGGAGTTGTTCGATCTCGATCCTGACGCGGCGGGCAAGACCTACACGCGCACTGGGGGGTTCCTGGCGGAGGCGGCCCAGTTCGACGCGGAGTTCTTCGGGATCTCGGCGCGGGAGGCCCAGACCATGGACCCTCAGCAGCGGATGCTGCTGGAGGTGTGCTGGGAAGCCTTGGAAACCGCGCAAATTGATCCCGCCGGGTTGGTGCGCTCGGAGACGGGGGTGTTCGTCGGAGCGTGGTCCCAGCAATACGGCGCGGGCGGCTCTGACGGAGTGGAAGGATACGGCCTCACCGGCCTGTCCACCAGCGTGGCCTCCGGACGTGTCGCTTACGCGCTGGGTTTGCAGGGCCCCGCCATCACCGTCGACACCGCGTGCTCGTCGTCGCTGGTGGCCACCCACTTGGCCTGTCAGTCGCTACGCAACGGCGAGTCGGTCCTGGCTCTTGCCGGTGGCGTCACGGTGATGACCACACCAACGATGTTCACCGAGTTCGCCCGGCAACGCGGGCTAGCCGCCGATGGACGGTGTAAAGCGTTTTCCGCAAACGCCGACGGCACCGGCTGGGGGGAAGGGGCCGCCGTTTTGGTCCTGGAACGGCTCAGCGATGCCCACCGCAACAATCACCCGGTGTTGGCGGTCATAGCGGGATCGGCGATCAACCAAGATGGTGCCTCGAATGGTTTGACCGCCCCCAACGGGCCAGCTCAGCAGCGCGTTATTACCCAAGCGGCGGCCAACGCCGGCATCGGGCTTGATCAGGTTGACGTCGTCGAGGCCCACGGCACCGGCACCACCCTGGGCGACCCGATCGAGGCCGGCGCCCTGATTGCCACCTACGGCGCCGCGCGTACCGCAGCGCATCCGCTGTGGCTGGGATCGATCAAATCGAACATCGGTCACACCCAGGCCGCCGCCGGGGTGGCCGGGATGATCAAGATGATCGGGGCCCTCAACCACGACCGTTTGCCCCCGACCCTGCACGCCGATCTGCCCAGCCCGCACATCGACTGGTCGGCCGGCACCGTTCGGCTGCTCACCGAGCCGGTGCCGTGGCCGGTCACCGATCACCCCCGCACCGCGGCGGTGTCCTCGTTCGGGATCAGCGGCACCAACGCGCACCTAATCCTGCAGCAGGCCCCCACCCCGCTGGCCGAACCGGCCGACCCGCGGACTCCGACCGAGCAAACCGATCGCGGTGTTGAAGTCGGGCTGCCAGTAGGACCGATGTGGCCGGTTTCGGCGCGCACCCCCGCGGCCCTGTGCGCGCAAGCCGATCGGCTGCACCAACACCTGGTCCGCCATCCCGACCTGGCCGTCACCGACGTGGCCTACAGCCTGGGCTGCACCCGCACCCATCACCCCTATCGGGCAGTGATCACCGCACCGGTGGCCGCCGCCGATCCCCGCGAAGACCTGCTGGAGGCCCTGGATGCCCTGCGCGCCGGTCGCGCACACCCGCAACTGACGCAACATCATTACCTGGCCCACCTGCGCGGGAAGACCGTGTTCGTCCTACCCGGCCAGGGCGGCCAGTACCCCGGCATGGGTCGGGAGCTCTACGAAAACCATCGCGTCTTCGCCGACACCGTCGACGATTGCGACCAGGCGCTGCGCCCCTTCACGGACTGGTCAGTGCGCGCGGTCTTGCGTCAGGACCCGACGGCCCCGGCGCTGGACCGAGTCGACGTGGTCCAGCCGGTGCTGTTCACGATGATGGTTTCGCTGGCCGAGGTGTTGGCCCACCACGGCATTGTCCCCGACGCCGTGATCGGCCACTCGCAAGGAGAGATCGCCGCGGCCTATATCGCCGGGGTACTTCCCCTGCCCGAGGCCGCCAAAGTAGTCGCGCGGCGCAGTCAAGCGCTCAGCGCCCTGCGCGGCTCCGGGGCCATGGCGTCGGTCCTGCTGAGTGTCAATGAACTGCAACCACGCCTACATCCCTGGGGTGATGCGCTAAGCATCGCCACGATGAACGGGCCCACACACACCATCATCAGCGGCGAACCCGCCGCCTTGGAGGAATTCACCGCGGCCTGCGATCGTGACGGCATCCACATCCGGGCCATCGCCGTCGACTACGCCTCGCATTCCGCTCAGGTCGAACCGTTACGTGAGCGCCTCCTGAGCGAGCTGGCCGAGCTGGCGCCGGCCCCCGCCCGTATTCCGCTGTACTCCACAGTGGGACAAGCCCTTTCCTCCGGTCCTCTCGACACCACCACGATGGACGCCGACTATTGGTACCGAAACCTGCGCGAGCCGGTCGGATTCCATGACAGAGTGGTCGAACTGTTGGCCGGCGGTCAACGCACGTTTGTGGAGTTGTCGCCGCACCCGGTGCTGGCCCCGGCGATCACCGACACGTTGGCCCAGACCGCGGGGCGGACCCAGTCCGCGGTGATCACCACCCTGCACCGCGACCGGCCCGACCGCGACAGCCTGGCCACCGCGCTGGCCCAGCTGCACACACACAACCACAGCCCGTCGTGGCGCCGCCTATATCCCGACGCGAACATAGTCGCTCTCCCCAACTACCCCTTCCAACACCGCTCTTACTGGCTGGCCCCCGCCCCTGCCGCCGAGGTCGGCGCCGCCGGACTGGGCCAACCCGACCATCCACTGCTGGGTGCGGTGATCGACCTTGCCGACCAGGACCAGGTGGTGTTGACCGGGCGACTGTCAACGGCCGCCCAGTGCTGGCTATCCGGCCACCAGGTCAACGAGACGGTGCTCTTCCCCGCAACCGGATTCATCGATCTGGTGTTGCAGGCCGGTGAATACGCCGGTTGCCCGGTCATCGACGAGCTGGTTCTGCATACTCCCCTGCTGCTGCACGACCAGGCCCCAACTGATCTGCAGATCTCCGTGCATCCTGCCGAGGACACCGACCGGCGCCCGTTTAGCGTGCACTCCCGAACCGGCGGCGAGCACGCCCAGCAAGCCTGGACATTGCACGCCAGCGGCGTGTTCAGCACCGAGCAGCGGCCGGTGCCGGTCGTTGCGCCGGGGCCGGCCACCGACACCACCGATCAGGACAGCTTCTATCAGGAGCTGGCTGAGCATGGTTACCACTACGACGGCCCGTTCCGCTCGCTCCGCAGTATCGGACACGACCCCGCCCGGCCCGAGGTCGTCTATGCCGAGATCGAACTTCCCGCCGACACCGACACCACCGGCTACGGCATCCACCCCGCGCTGCTCGATGCCGCCCTGCACCCCTTGGCCGCCGCGTTTTGCCGCACGGCTGCCGACGATGACGCTGCCGCGCCTCGGCTTCCCTTCGCGTTCACCGCAATCACCCTGCACGCCACCGCGGCGAGCCGGCTGCGAGTCCAACTCACGGCCACCGGCCCGGACAGCTTCACGCTGCACGCCGCCGACCCGACCGGTGCGCCGGTAATCACCATCGGGACGATTACGCTGCGCGAACTGCCGGCCGCCAACGGGCAGCCGGCCGCTGTGCCCGGACTGCAGGACAGCGTGTTCCAACTCAGCTGGCCGCCCCTGCTGGACGGAGCCTCGCCGACCGCGGCCGCCGGCACCGGGTGGGCGGTCTGCACCGATCAACCCGATCGACTTCCGGCTGGGCTGCGAAACGGCCCGATCCACCATGACCTGGCCACCTTGACCCCCGCGCCGGAATTGGTGATCTGGCCGATGCCGCTGCCCGATCCCGGCGAAGACGCCCATCCCGTCGACCGGCTCCACGTGCTGACTCGCCGCACGCTTGCCCAACTGCAGGACTGGCTGGCCCGCACCGACGTCCTGGGCACCCACCTGGTGATCGTCACTCGGCACGCGGTCAGCGTCAGCGCCCATGACGACGTTCCGGATCTGGCGCACGCCGCGGTTTGGGCGCTGATACACACCGCCCAAAACGAGCACCCACATCGCATCACCCTGCTCGACACCGACGCCACCCTCGCCACCGAGGACAACCTGCTCGCCATCGCCTCGACGCGGCCAGCCAACGAGCCGCAGCTGGCGCTGCGCAACGGTGCGGCCCGCATGCCCCGTCTGGCCCGCTCCTCCACCCTGACCGAACCGGATGCCACCGACTGGCAGTTGATCACCACCGGTAAAGGTGACATCAACCACCTTACCCTGATCCCTACCAGTCCGCCCAGCACACTGGGCCCGGGTCAGATTCGGGTTCAGGTACGAGCCGCGGGGCTGAACTTCCATGACGTGGTGGTGGCCCTGGGTGCCATCACCGATGAAGGACTCGGCGCCGAAGCCGCCGGGGTGGTCATCGAAACCGGTCCCGATGTGGCATCCCTGAGCCCGGGCGATGCGGTGATGGGCCTGTTCCCCACCAACGCGTTCGCGCCGACCGCCTGCACCGATGAGCGCATGGTGGTGCCCATCCCCGCCGGCTGGTCGTTTACCGAGGCCGCGTCGGTTCCGATCGCCTATTTGACCGCCTATATCGCGTTGGTCGGGATCGCGCGGCTATCGGCCGAGCAGCGGGTGCTCATCCACGCCGGCGCCGGAGGTCTCGGTCAGGCCGCCATCCAGATCGCCCACCACCTTGGCGCTGAGGTTTTCACCACCGCCCACCCGAACAAGCATCACGTGCTCAACGATCTTGGGATCGACTCCGGACACATCGCCTCGTCCCGCACGCTGGACTTCGCCGACACCTTCCGCGACGCCACCGCGCGGCAGGGCATGGATGTGGTGCTCAACAGCCTCAGCGGAGATTTCGTCGATGCGTCGCTGCAACTGCTGCCACGCGGGGGCAGCTTCATCGAAGTCGGAAAGACCGACATCCGCGCGGCATCCGACATCGCCGACGGCCACCCCGGCGTCGACTATCAGACCCTCGACCTGGCCAGCGTTTCCGCCGAATCCCTCCAGCCGGCGTGGACCGCCCTGACCGAGTTGTTCGCCGCAGGCACCCTCAAGCCCCTGCCCACGACCAGCTATGGACTGCTGAACGCACCCCAAGCCTTCCGCGACATGAGCCAGGGACTGCACACCGGAAAGATCGTGCTGATCCCCCCGCCGAGGTGGGATCCCCAAGGCACGGTGCTGATCACCGGTGGCACCGGCATGCTGGGCGCGATTTTCGCCGAACACCTGGTCAGCCGTTACGGAATCGAACATCTGCTGCTGCTGTCTCGCGGCGGTCCGGCCGCCGCCGGCGCGGCCGAACTGGAGGAGCGACTGACCCGGCTGGGCGCCCAGGTCACGATCACGGCCTGCGACACCGCCGACGCCGCCGATCTGGCCGCGGTGTTTGACAGCATTCCCGCTCAGCATCCGTTGACCGCGGTCATCCACGCCGCGGGCGTGCTCGACGACGCGGTGCTGGCCGACATGACCGCAGAACAACTCGACGCAGTCTTGGCCGCCAAGGCCGATGCTGCCTGGCATCTAGACCAACTCACCCGCGACCGCGACCTGGCCGCGTTTGTGTTGTTCTCCTCGGCGGCGGGAACGCTAGGCAGCCCGGGGCAGGCCAACTACGCCGCTGCCAACGCTTTCCTCGACGCGCTGGCCCAGCAGCGTCACCGTTATCACCGCCCGGCAACCAGTTTGGCTTGGGGATATTGGCAGACCCCTTCCGGGATGACCGCGCACCTGACGTCCACCGACCAGGCCCGCCTGACGCGCAACAGTTTCATCCCCATCAGCAGCGAACACGGCCTTGCCCTGTTCGACGCCACACTGCCCCAACAGCTGCCCGCCCTAGTGGTTAGCCCGTTCCCCACCCGCGCGCTGGCCCGGCTAGCGCGGCAAAACGCGCTACCCCCGATCCTGTCGGCACTGACTACCAGCCGCCCGCGTGCCAGCGCGACCAGCGTCGAGAGCCTGCAGACGAGACTTGCGTCGCAAACTCCCGAGCAGCGACGGCGGACGCTGAGCGCGCTGGTAACCACCGCTACCGCCAACGTCCTGGCTCATCCCGACCCGGCCACGCTCGATCCTGACCGTCCGTTCAAGGACCTCGGCATCGACTCACTGACCGCTCTAGAACTACGCAACGCACTGAACCAGCAGACCGGCCTCACCCTGCCGGCGACCCTGATCTTCGACCACCCCACCCCCGCCACCATCGCCGCCCACCTGGCCGACCTATTCACCGACACCGCTGAGCCGCCGGCGTTGGCGACTCGGGTCAGCGTGGGTCGCGATGCGCCAGTGGACAACCGGCTCGCGGACTTGGATCAAACCGCGTTTCTCGCGCTGCGCGCGATGCACGGCACGCTGCTTCAGGCCACCTGGATATACGACCGCGCGGTCAATGTTGACGGGCTGCGCCGCTTTCACCGAAATTTGGGACACGGGTTGTTGGGCCGCCGCATCGAACGGTCCCCGGTGCCGTTCGCGCGCGATCACTGGGTGATGTCTCCGGTGTCGGCGGAGATCGATATCGCCACCACACCGCGGCCGCGCTCCGAGGTGAGTGCATGGACCGACAAGCGGGCCCGCTTACCGATCGATCCGGAGTGGGGACCCGGCTGGCATCTCGGCGTGTTGCCGCTCGAGGACGGCGGTACCGCAGTCACCCTGGTGGCGTCGCATGCGATCGTTGACGCCATCGCTTTCGGTCAGGCGATAGCCGAGGCCGCGGAGGGCAGGGCGCACGATCTGGGCTATCCGCAGCCGAAGGCACGCACCCGCCGGCGGGCATTGCGTGAGGACCTCCGGCAATCCATCAAAGAACTGCCCGACGTAGCGCATGCGGTGGCCGCGGTGGCGCGACGGGCCCGGCGTGATCGCAAAGAACTGAACTCTTCGATCAAAGCGGCGCCACGTCCTCCGAGAACGGCCGGCGACGACCGCACGGTGGAGGTGCCCGCCGTGACCGCATTCGTCGACCTGACGGAATGGGATGGCCGTGCGAAAAGCATTGGCGGAAACAGCAACTCGCTCGTGGCGGGACTGGCTTGCCGGCTCGCGGTAGGGATGGGGCGGGTGCTCGACGACGGCACAGTCACGCTGCGGTTTCCGGTATCGCTGCGGACCGATGGCGACACCCGCGGCAATGCGCTCACAGCGGTGGACGTCAATGTCGACCCGACGCACGCGGCAAAAAACCTCGGGGACATCCACGTCGAGATCACCCAGGCAATCCTCTCCACGATGGAGAACCCCGACGACGAGACTTTGGCGCCACTCCCCTTGGCGCCGCTGACACCGAGGTGGGTGGCCAGAAAGCTAGCGGCGATGGCGTCGGGTGGCGGCACTTTGCCGATCACTTGCTCCAATATCGGTGACGCGCCACCGTCGACGAATCGGCCCGACGGCACCGATGCCGACTATGTCTACATGAGGTCGGTGGAGCCGGATATCACGAAGAGCGCGCTCGAGGGCATGGGTGGATACGTGCTATTGGCTTCCGGCCGGTTCCGCGGGAAGATCTCCATCCGGATCTCCGCGTACCTTCCCGGGTGGTCAAACACCAAAGATGCGCTGCGAGAACTGGTATCGCGCACCTTCGCCGAGTTTGATCTGACTGCAGAGATCGACTACTAGCTCGCCGCGGAGGTCGTCGGCGGCCACATCGCCGGGTGGCGCCTACGACGCCGTTCGCATCCCCGCGCCGAGGCGATACACCCGCCAGCCCGCCCTTTTCCAGCGGTATACATCAAGGCAGTTGCGTCCGTCGACAATGACCCGGGAGCGGACGCGGTCGGCCAGTGCGTCGGGGTCGAGCTCGACGAACTCTCGCCATTCGGTGAGCACCAGCACGGCGTCGGCGCGCTCGCAGGCCTCCGCAACCGAAACCGCGTAGTTCAGCGTGGGAAATAGCCGGTTTGCGTTGTCCAGCGCTTTGGGGTCGTACACATTGACCACCGCGCCGTTGAGCTGCAGCTGGCCCGCGACATTGAGTGCCGGCGAGTCACGTACATCGTCGGATTCGGGTTTGAACGCCGCGCCGAGTACCGCGATGTTGGCGCCCAGCAGGGAACCACCGCACGCGGCGGTGGCCAGTTCAACCATGCGGGTGCGCCGGCGCATGTTGATGCTGTCCACTTCGCGCAGAAATGTCAGTGCCTGGTTAGCGCCCAGCTCACCGGCGCGGGCCATAAACGCGCGGATGTCTTTGGGCAGGCATCCGCCCCCGAAACCCAATCCGGCGTTGAGACATTGGCGACCAATACGAGGGTCGTATCCCAGCGCATCGGACAATAGGCTGACATCCGCGCCCGCCGCCTCACACACTTCGGAGATGGCGTTGATGAACGAAATCTTGGTTGCGAGAAACGCATTGGCAGAAACCTTGACCAGCTCCGCGGTCTGCAGATCCGTCACCAAGAACGGCACCCCGGCGGCCAGCAGTGGACCGTACAGCTCGCGCGCTGCCTGCTCGGCGCGTGTTGAACCGTCTTGCACCCCAAGCACAATGCGATCTGGATGCAAGGTGTCATGGACAGCAAATCCCTCCCGCAGGAACTCCGGATTCCAGGCGATTTCGACGTCGACTCCGCCGGCTACCAGCGCAGCGGCCCGCTGACCCAGCTCGGCCGCGGTGCCCACCGGCACGGTCGACTTGCCGATGAGCACCGACGCCCTGGTCAGACGTGGTACCAAGCCGTCGATGACGGCATGGACATGGCGCAGATCAGCGCCGTATTCGCCCTTCTTTTGCGGTGTGCCGACGCCCAGAAAATGCACGTCGGCGAATTCGGCGGCCAAGTCGTAGTCGGTGGTGAAGTGCAACCGGCCCGCAGCAATGTTGTCGGTCAATAGCTTTCGCAGGCCGGGTTCGTAGAAGGGGATATCACCGCCGGCCAGTTTGGCTACCTTGCCTGGATCGATGTCGACCCCGACGACCTCATGTCCCAGTTCCGCCATTCCTACGGCGTGGGTGGCACCCAGATATCCGGTGCCAAAGACGGTGCATCGCATACCACCGTGTGTAGGTGGTCGCGATGAGCGAACTGCATCGCGACGCTTAACGGCAGATGACGGCTACCCGGCGAGATTAGATGCCGGGGATAAACGGAATGTTGAACCCACCGCGATGTCCACCACCATGACCGCCGCCGTGGCCGCCCCCGTGCCGGCCGCCGCGACCGCCGCCACGGTTGCCGTCATCGCCACCTGGGAATCCTCCCCCACCGCCCGGACTAAAGATCGGGGGCAACGGTATCTGTATCGGAACAGGTACCGGAACGGGCGCGGGCGCCGGAGCCTGCGGGATCGGAGCTGGGGCCTGCGGGACCGGCGCGGGTACCTGGGGCTGGGGCACCGAAACCGGGGCATGCCGCGGAGCCGGGGCCGGTGCCTGTGGGACCGGCGTGGGCGCCTGCGGCGCGGGAGCCGGCGCCTGCGGTGCAGGGGCTTTGGGGGTGGGAACTTGGGCCACCGGCGCCGGCGCGGTGGGCGCGACGTTGTGGGCCGGGTTCGGTCTGGTCCCTGGCGCCGACCGGATGCTCACCGCCAGCGATATGGCTAGTGCCCCAACACCGATGACAAAGATCGCTGCCAGGATGCTCGCGACCAGCCCGAACGGACTTCGCTCTGGCTGATCGTCGGTGACAGCGCTGTAGGCCAGGGCGCCCTTGCCGGTTTCGATGCCGTCGGAGACGTCGTCGAAGTAGGCCGCATCTAGTCCGTATGGGTGGATCGCGCCGCTACCGGGATCCTGCGCGTAGGCCTGAGCCGCCGTGGAAGACACCAGCAGCGGGGTGTTGGCCGCGGCCAGGGCTGCACCGCGGGCGAGCGCCGTCTCCGGTTCTGCGGCCGCCGTAACCGGCAGCGTCGTCGCGGCCTGTAGGGCCGGCTTGATCAGCGGCAGATCGATTCCGGAGCCAACCGTAAATATCGCATCCGGCTGGGCCTCCAGGTGATCGGCCATCGAGGCCAGTTCGGTCAGCTGGGCCACCGCGGTGTCATCGTCCTCGGACAGGGCCACTCGATGGATGTCGGTGATCGAACCATCTGCGCTGTCGACGACCGCAAGGGTGGCCATGTCCGGTTCGATGAAAAGCAACGCGGTGTGGGCATAGTTGGTCTCGTTTCCGACGGCGTGCGCAAGGGCAGCTGCGGCCAAAAACGCCGAGACCAGTACGACGTTCTCGATCTTGCGGGCGGCCAGCGCGTCGCGCAGGGCCGCGGCCTGGGCGGGGGTTCGCCAGGTCACACCTGTCGACCTCAGCTGGTAGCCGCCCTCGCATGCGCCCTCCCGGGTCCCCAGGATCGCCGAGATGACCTGTTCGGCCGCGCTGGCCGTTGCGGCACCACCATCGGTATCGACGTCAAATCCGTCTTGGTCGACAAGTGCTCCGTCGCCGTTTTCGCCCTCGACCAGCACCATCCGGACAGCCGCTGGCGCCAACGACACACCAAGAACCGTGTCCATAGCCCCCCAAATTTTTGCCGTCGTCGCAGAAACCTGATGCGAGACGTGCCTGGGTCCCCAACCCGTATCGCGATTCTACGCACCAGATGGGCACCCTCCGCGGTGTCTCGTTTGCCAGAGGAGCCGCAGATGGCGGCGTCAACGCCGCACAGCGAACAGGAAAGCCTTGTGCAAAATTAGCTAGTGTCGCCCGTGGCCGCCGCCGAAGCCGCCGCCGTGCCCCCCGCCAAAGCCACCGCCGTGGCCCCCGCCGAAGCCGCCGTGACCGCCACCACCAAACGGCCCACCGTGGCCACCGCCCCCGAACAGGCCGCCTGGGCCATGGCCACCCCGACCACCGCCGGCGACCCGCCCAGGTTTGGGTGATGACCCCCGACCGGGTGGCGTCTGGCCTATCGGCCCCCGGGGAATTGGGTTCACGATTCGCGGTGGTGATACCGGGACCTGCACGCGAGGTTTCGGCAGCCGGGGTTGCTGGCGGGGCACCAGGGTCGGAGCCTTGGGCACCGCGGGACTCACCGCGTTGGGCACACGCACCGGCGGGACCACAATCGGCACCAGCGGCGGAATGGCGACAATCGGATCCGGCGCCCGCGGCGCCGGCACCACCGGAGCGGCCGGCATACCGAATATCGGTTCGGCCGCGGCCGGCAGATCCGGCGCCTCCGGAGCTGGCGGAATCGAGGCCGCCGGCAACGGCGCCGGCAGTTGCGGGACCCCGGACGACGGCTGTGGCACGTTGATCCGCGGAGCCGGAGCCGCGACCTGAGTGGGCACTTCAGCCGGCTCCGCCGGCGCTACCAGGTGGTTTTCGTTGGGTCTGGGCTGCAGCGCGACCGTGGGCCGAATGTCCATCGCCAGGGCAACTTCCAGCGCAACCACCGCAGCGGTGGCGACCACCGCCAGCCCGCTGCCCACCAACAGTCCTGACCTGCGCCCGGCCGAGTCCTCCTCGACCACGTCGTGATAGCCGAGCTCATCCTGATCGAAGAAGTCGGGCGTACGCACGTCCTGCGCGTACGCCAGGGCCGCCGTGCTGGATGCGAACAACGGCGCATTGCCCGAAGCCAGTGCCGCGCCTCTGGCCAGGGCCATCTCGTGTTCCTCGGGGACGTTGACCGTCAGCGACGTGGAGGCATCAAGCACCGGTTTGATCATGGCGACATCCACGCCCGTGCCCACCACGTACAAACCGTCCGGGCGAGCGGGCATGGACTCGGCCGCCGCGACCAGGGCGACCACCTCGGCCACGGCGGTGTCATCGTCTGCGGACAACAGCTGCTGGCGCACATCGCTGACCGAACCGTCCGAGGTATCCACCACGGCCAACGTCACCGTATCGGGCTCGATGAACAGCACGGCGGTCCGGTCATATCCGACCGCACCCCCGACCGTCTGCCCCAGCGCGGCCGCAGCCAAGAATCCGGAGACCAGCATGACGTTCTCAATCTTGCGCACGGCCAAGGCGTCACGCAGCGCGGCGGCCTGCAAGTGATCGGTCCAGCTCACGCCGATGGCGGAAAGCTGCAAACCGGCCTCGGCCGCACCCTCTCGGGTGCCCAGAATCGCGTCGATCACCTGATCGGTTGCGCTGCGAATGGTCGAATCCCCGCCAACCGGAAAACTGTCCTCTTCGACGATCAGGCCGTTACCGTCTTGACCCTCCACCAGCGCCATCCGGACCGCGGCCGGCGCCAACGAAACCCCCAGTACAACGTCCACAACCCCTCCCAAGGCCTTGCAACCCACGGTCGATGCGGAGGAGAACACAGCGCGGATCGCCAGATCCCAATGACTATCTATTCTCGCCGCCGAAGCTCGGCCGCACCACAATCCCCAGCTATGTGGACCGTATGAAATTCAGGTATGACCGAGACGGTGTGGGCCCCCGCTGACCCTGGTATTTCGACCCTACTCCCGAACTGCCGTAAGGGTGCTGCGTCGGACTGGTCAATCGAAAGATGCACAGTTGGCCGATCTTCATGCCCGGCCACAGGGTGATCGGTAGGTTGGCGACGTTGGACAGCTCCAAGGTGATGTGACCGCTAAATCCGGGATCGATGAAACCGGCCGTGGAGTGGGTTAGCAATCCCAGCCGACCCAGCGAGGATTTGCCTTCCAGACGTCCCGCGAGATCGTCGGGCAAGGTGCAGATCTCCAGCGTCGAGCCGAGCACGAACTCACCCGGGTGCAGCACAAACGGTTCACCCTTGGTCGGCTCCACCAGGCTGGTCAGCTCGTCCTGCTGCTGCGCGGGGTCAATGTGGGTGTATCGGGTGTTGTTGAAGACCCGGAACATGCAGTCCAGTCGCACATCGACGCTGGACGGCTGAACCAGGCTGTCGTCGAAGGGATCGATGCCCACCCGCCCGGCGGATATTTCGGCTCTGAGGTCACGATCAGAGAGCAGCACCCGACGAGCGTAGCTGCTGCTGGTTCGTGGCGTGCTGCGCCGGGTCAGCGCAGGTACATTTCCCCGCCGGTGGGGTAGCCGCCCCCGGTCGTGGTGATGTGGACGTGGTCGTAGTGGCCGGCCCCGCTGCGGCGCGCGCTGGTCGGCGTGTAATAGACGCCGCGCCAGATGGCGTCTTGCATCCCAAACCGAGCCGAGTTCCGCAGCATATACGCGACAATCTCGTTGCCCAGCTCGATGCCCTCGGCACTGCCGGGGTTGGGAATCATCACATCCAGCGCCAGACCGTTGGGATGCCATGGCAGCGCGTCGGCTCGCACTCCGCCGATTTCATGAATCTCGGGGAAAGCCGCGCTGATGCTGCGCGCCACCAAGATCGTCTTGACTTGTAGGCCCCGTTCCGGGGCCACCCCCGCGGGCAAGAATCGGGGCTGCACTCGCAACCTTGATGCGGAGGCAAACTGGCGGGCCGCGAATCCCCTCCCGACAGCGCCGCTCATGGTTTGCGACGACACTTCGATGGGCGCTGCGGACACGATCTCCACGCAACAGGGCCCGTCCTCGACCGCGGGCCCGGCGGCATCGCGGTCGGTGGCGAGTGCGACATCTCCGGCCCCCGCGAAGAAGGCGGCGGCGGGGGCAATGACGGCAGCCAGCAATACCGACGGCTTTCGCCGTTTCCTAGCTAACTCGTGCCGACCCACGGGTAGCAGATTACGACATGATAACGAAATAATAAACACCCCCATTTTGTGAAAATGCTATGCCGCGGATCACGGGTTCCGCGCTCCCGCGGCTGGTAATACCGACCGGCCCTGGTGTGCACTATCTAGGCAGGTCAGGAGGGGGTTTGTCGGGTCGGCCGTCAAGTAATGGCGGTGCGACCAAAAGACGGGTGCCTCAGATCTGCAATCGGGACAAGACCGGTTCGCTGATATCGGCCTCTTGCTGTACGGCAACTTCGATGCCGGCCCTTAATCCCACTACCGCGGTTTCCACCGACATGCTCGGCACGCCCAGGTTGCGATCTAGCGCGGCAATGCTGGGCAGGCATGGCAGATGGATCCAGCCGGCGCGAATGGGCAGCTTGTGCCGCGCGATGTGGTGCAGCACGCCATACATCAGGTGGTTGCAGACATAGGTGCCCGCGGCGTCCGAGACATCGGCCGGTACACCGGCCTTGCGCATGGCCAGCACCATCGCGTGAATCGGTACGGTCGCGTGGTAGGCCACCGGGCCGGCGGGATCCGTGGGCTCACCGACCAGAACCGTCCCGTCGCCGTCGGCGAGGCCGTACCGTCCGCAGTCGTTGACGTTTTGCGCGATCCGCTCCACGGTGAGCATGCTCCGTCCCGGATATTCGCCCAACATGATCACCACATCCGGGCCGACCTCGGCGATGGCCTGCTGGGCGGCCGCCACCGAATGGAAGTAGGTGTTGGGCATTATCCGCGAGACCACCGTCGCACCGGCGATGGTGCAACCATCCACGGCCTCGGCGGTGAACTGTGCGGGGTTGACGGGTGTGTTGCCGTACGGTCCGAAACCAGTGACCAATACCTTCGGCATGACGCTCCCTTCTAATGCGGGCATTTCCAGTGCGGGCGTTCGATCATGGGTATCACCCGGGGGTCCTCCAGCATCGCGAACCGTGCGGAAGAGCGGCCTGCACGTCGGCACTGGCCAGCAACGCAACGAAAAGCCTCGATGGAGGGATACCGCACAAACTGAATAACATCCCAGCGCTCCTCGGGGTCCGATCAAGCAGGATCGACCGCCGGCCACGAAGCCGCGCTCGGCGCCAACCTTGGCCGCCACCGGTTCCATGCCAGCGGCGTAGCGATCGAAGAGTTCGCGACCACTGACCGGGGTGGCGGGTGAAAGTTCCGGTGTGGCCGAACACTCGGCGACGTCGTGAAGGCGGAAAAGGTCAACACCACCAACGGGCCGGGCGGCATTCGGCTCAGCATCGCCTCTGCCGCTTGGGGCGTCGGAACGATGTACACGATTGATCGGTCTCCTGGACGTTTGAGTGTTTCGCTATCCGATTCTTGTCTATCGGGTCGCGTCACCCCGCTGGTCGCCAAACGAGGCTATGTTCAAGCAGGTTCAGGCGGGTTCAAACAACGCGCCAAGAAGTTCGACCCAACCCGGGAGGTTGACATCAGCAGCGTGACCACGGCCACTTCGTTGGTCGCCTTCCCCGTCCTTGCCGGAATCATCGGCGGTGTCATCGCGCTGGTGCGTAAGCCGTCAGCGGCACTAGTCAGCGGCGTGCAACATTTCGCCGCCGGTGTCGTGATGGCCGCCGTGGCCGGAGAGGTGCTGCCCGATCTGCGCGCGCGAGGTCCGCTGTGGCTGATCGTGGTTGGCTTTAGTGCGGGGGTTGCGGTATTGGTCTGGTTTCGTCAATTCGAAGACCATGGGGACCACGGCGAAGGCGACGAGCACGATCACGCCGAGACGGCCGCCGGGGGGCAGCTGCCCCTCGGGTTCCTGGCGGTGGTCGCCGTTGACCTCTTCATCGACGGGCTGCTGGTCGCGACCGGCGCGACGGTATCCAACCGCACCGCGGTCATCATCACCATCGCTCTGACGGTTGAGGTTCTGTTCCTGGGCCTGGCAGTAGCACTGCGCCTCGCGGGCTCCGGCATCCCCAAGGTCCGGGCCGCACTGATCACCAGCGGAGTCAGCCTGGCTACCGCGGTAGGGGCCGTGCTGGGTGCAGTGGTGCTCGCCGGAGCCGGAAGCGCCGTGGTGACCCTGGTCTTGGCCTTCGCCGCGGCCGCACTGCTGTGGCTGGTCGTCGAGGAACTGCTCGTCGAAGCACACGAGGTGGACGAGCGGCCATGGATGGCGGTGATGTTCTTTGCCGGGTTCCTGCTCCTCTACAGCCTGGGAGTGATGGAATGACCCGGTTCCGGCTGAACGGCCCACGCGCTGGGTGCTAGCCTTTCGGAGCAACCGCGCCGATGTAGTTCAATGGCAGAACATCAGCTTCCCAAGCTGAATACGCGGGTTCGATTCCCGTCATCGGCTCCATACCTCACCTGCAGCAACACCATTCGCACGTCGGCGGCTGAGCGCTCAGTATCACGTGCGTATCACAACTCGATCGAAAGTCGCCCCCGCAGCCTTCAACGCATCGTCCTGCGAGTGGGCATACAGCCGCATCGTCAGGCTGGCGTCCTTATGACCAATCCACGCCGCGATCACTGCCACTGGGATGCCCTGCAGGTGCATCGCGGTGGCCGCGGTGTGCCGCGCGGCGTGCAGTTTGATCGGCCGCAGCCCGGCGGCCTTGACCGCGTCTTGCCAGTACCGCGACAACACCTGCGGGTGATACGGGTCGCCCACCTCGTTGCTGACGACGTAGGCGCCTGATCGGTACGACGAGCCGACCGCCAGCCGTTCGGCGGCCTGGCGGGCTCTCGCGGCCCGCAGCACAGTCACTAGACGGTCGGGCAGCGGCAGGGTGCGCCTCGACATCGCCGACTTCGGATCGTTCTCGACCGCCTTGCCGCCCGCGTCGACCCGGTTATTGGCGATCGACAGCGTTCGGCCGTCGAGGTCGACCTCGGACCACCGGAGTCCCGCGATCTCACCGCGCCGCAGCCCGCACAACGCCAACTCCCACGCGTGCCCGAGCCGGTCGTTAACGAGCGACCGGAGAAGCGTCTGCACTTCGGCCTCCGTGTAGGTGTCGACGGTTTTGTGTCCGGCGGCAACCGGGTCGACGTGCTCGGCGGCGTTGCGGGCAACGAGGCCCTGGCGCTGCGCGTCGGCCAACACCATCGCGACCGATTGAACGAACTTGTTGACCGCGATCGCGCCCCACGGCCGCCGTGTGCGGCCCTTGGCCGTTTTGGTGCCCCCGGCGATCAGATCAGCCACCCGCACAGAGTCCGGCGTCGAGCGGTGACAGAAATGGTTGAAGGGCTACCTCACCCTGCACGGCGAATCGACGAGCACCGACGTATTCGCGGCGGGCGCCGAATTCGGCTCCTCGCTGCGAATGATCCAACGGTGCGCCCCGAAGCTGGACGTAGCCGTGCAGCGAACCCGCGAGATGCCGTCGCGCACACTGTGGTCGCTTCCGGCCGCACCCGAAACGGGGGCCACCGCGTGAGTCAGCAACCCAGTCGTGCCACCACTCGCGCCAAATACACAGACATGTCGCGACTGGCACGTCTAATTGCAACATCTAGGTCATTACTGCACTTCAAGCCCAGTTGCGCCACTCGCGACACTCGCGCCATGTATGACCGTCTGCCTGACACCTTGTCGCGACTGGCACCCCGACGGCAGACAGCGGCCCCTGCCCGCGTAACGACCAGCCCAGCCAGCAAACAAGTCCCCGACCGAGAGGAACGCATGAGCACCACCCGGCGCGACCCAACACCGACGGAACCCGGCGGCCCCCAGCAGCCCCGCTGCGGACGCACACGCCTCAACGGCTCCGTCTGCCAATCGCCGGTGGCCCGTCCTGGCGTCGCCTGCACGTGGCACGCCCACCAAACACTGCACGCCGCTGCGGTGGCCCCCCGATGACCGGGGTCGAACTGTGGGAGCCGCTGCCAGGCGGCTGGCCGTACCAGCGCAGTAACCGCGGCCGGGTGCGGTCCCTTGATCGGCTGACGCACGGCGGCCGCCGCACTTGGCGCGGCCGCATCCTCAAAGTGCAGCACCCCAGCGGCGGCCGCCGTGCCGGGGGAGGCGGCCCGCGCGTCACCCTGTCCGACGGAAACCGCCGGGCCACGTACTACGTGCGCACGGGCCGACTGTCCTGCTGGCGCGACCACCCCCGGCCTGCCGCTGAGAGCCGCTCTAACGCATCGGAGACTTCCGCATGACCAACGACGCCGCCAACCCCGAGCCCGCCGCGGAGACGCCCACCCAGGCCACCGCGCGACACCTCGCCCACTCCGGTGTCGTCGGCCTCATCGACCGCAGTAGTCGAGTCGAGCACCTGCAGCAGCGCCGCGACATCGACCGCGCCCGCTGGCTGGGCGTCGCCTGCTTCCGCAGGCCGCCGACACCCGCCGAAGAAGCGGTGATTACACCGCATTGCCAACAGCCGCAACGTGTTTCGACATATGTCGACGTATCCGGTCACGGGGCCGCGCGTTGGCGGCGCCGCTGGCCCGAGCTGGCCGCCAACACCGACACCGCCCGCTACGCCTTCGCCCAGGCGCCCGCCGGGCGCAGCAGAAAGCCAATCGACCAGTGACCGCCGAACTGTCACCCGACGAGATCCGCGCCGCCCTCTACGGGCTCGGCGAGTTCCGCGACCGCCGCGCCATCATGGGCCGCCCTGTGCCACCGTCGATTACGGCGCTGCTGTCCCGCCTCGAAACGATCCACCGCTGCCCAATGGCCGACGTGATGGCCGACGTGTCGCGCACGCGACACGTGTCGCCGGGTGATGCAACAAACTCGGGTGAGTGGATCGGAACCAAGGAAGCCGCGCGGATGCTCGGCTGGCACCCCCGCAAGGTCCAGCGCCACGCCGCCGACCTCGACGGCAAGCACCTCGGCGGCCGCCTGTGGTTCCAGACCCGCACCGTCCGCGAATACATGAAAGATGCTGAGAGACAACAGAAATAGCTGAACAACTAGACCCACACGTCGAGCAGCAGTTGCGCGACATGCCCGCCGACGAGTTCGACACCCTCCTGGCCCGCGTGCGGCCACCCGAAGAACCCGCCGACCCGATGGAACGGGCCGCCGCCGCAATGCGCCGATCACGCGGCCTGGACCGCCCCCGCAAGGCGACCAAAGAACAGGCCGCAGCCGCCCTACGCCAATACCACGACTAACCCGAAAACCGTTAGGAAACAACACAAATGCAACCCTGGAAGAACAGCCGAAACAACGCACTATTTCAATCCCACGGCCTGCTCGATCAGCTCGCCGACCGCAAAATCGTCTTGCCCAAGCCGGTGGCCACCGCCGTCGACACCCTCACCCGCATCGAGGACACCGCACCGAAGCCGCCCGCCCAGAACGCCATCCGCGAGGCCATCCTCGCCGACCGCGACGCCGACCACATCAACGGCCTGCTGCTCGCCGAGCTGGCCCACCAGCGCCACGCCGCCGAACACCAAAACACCAAGGTAGACGCCGCCCTGGCCGTCCTGGCCGCCGTCATCGACACCCACGACGACATCTATCCGCAGCTCAAAGCGCAGGCAGATAAGGCCATCGAGCACCTGACCGCGGCCGCGAAGCTGCCCAGCCAAGACGTGATGCAGCTCGTCCGCGACGGCGACCACAAAGGCGCGCAGCTCGTCGCCGAGGTCGACACCGTGGCCGCCGAACTGGACACCCTCTACAGCCTGCGCGACGGCTACCTGTACCGCGGCGGCTACGAGTCGCTGCGCGTCGGGCCGGTCGACGCCTCCCGCTGGAAGAACCCCGACAAGCCCGGCCGCGGTCCCAGCGTCGCCGCGCAGTTCCTCGACGGGATCAGCCGCAAGAACACGTTGTGGTTCCCCACGCAGGCCGAAGCTGTCGAGGCCGCCCAACCCGCCTACCAACGCGAGAAGGCCGAAGCCGAGCAGCGCGAACACATCCGGCGGGAGCAG
This sequence comes from Mycobacterium basiliense, assembly GCF_900292015.1. Lineage (NCBI taxonomy): Bacteria > Bacillati > Actinomycetota > Actinomycetes > Mycobacteriales > Mycobacteriaceae > Mycobacterium > Mycobacterium basiliense. The sequence continues at coordinate 521,093 of NZ_LR130759.1, read as the reverse complement.
AACGCCAACGCCCGCGCGTTCGCCGGATAGACCGCGGCCGGTGAGCGCCATCACCCGTGGCCTTTCGGCTCCTTTCTCCCGCGCGGGAAGCTCACCGGGAACCGCACCCAGGTAGGCCCGGCCGTGCCGACGTTGGCGCGTGAACACGGCCGGGCCACCTGGCCCACCAACATGACGACGAGCACCAGGGCGACGAGGTAGCCCACACGATGACACCACCACGATCACACCCACGACAGCCGAGCAAACCGCCGGCGTCGACTGGTCTACACCCATCGCCGCAGGCCAGCAAGGGGGTGGGGGGTGACCCCGCAACGCACCCGGCCGCCTCCCGTGGCGTAGGCGGGTTTCTACCCCCGAGATCCTTGAAAATACGGGCCTTGGGGGTGCCTGATGGCGAATAGACCCCGCGGCCTGAGCACACCCGGCCGCCGCCTGTGGGACGCGGTGACCGGCGAATACGAGCTGGACGCGCCCGAACTGGCGCTGTTGGAGGAAGCCTGCAAGATCCGCGATTTTCTGGCCGATCTGCGGGCAAAAGTCGCCGAAAGCGGCGCGGTAATTGACTCTGCGCAGGGCCCGCGTGTGCACCCGGCGGCCGTCCAGGGCCGGCAACAGACCCTCGCCCTGGCGAAGGTGGTCGGCGCGCTGGGCCTGCCGAAGGGCGCCCTCGACGACATCGACGGGAGCTGACCCGGTGGGCTATCGACGCAAACGACGGACCCCGGCAGGCCCGACGAAACCGGTGGCTGAGCCGCCCGGCTGGCTGAGCGTGTACGACCCGGCCGACTGGCTGCCCGCCTCTGTGCCCCCGGTGGGCTCGACTGACTGGGAAGCGACGTACTGGGCCGCCTACGCCGACTGGCAGGCCGCCGGGCGGGAGTGGCTCGACAAGCACGACACACCGGGCCTTGAGGCCGCTATGGCGATGCCCGATGAGCCGTTCGACCCGGCCGCCGAGGGACTCGTCTCAATCGGCCGCCGCACCGACACCAGGGAGGCATAGGCGCGGCCGACGAATGACCCGATCACGGCGGCGGCGGCACACCGCGCCCAACTACCTAGATCCGCAGCTTTCCTGTGGGAACCTGTCGGAGTGCCGCGCCAAAGTGTCGAGATGACCTCAACCGATATCGTCGCGAAGGCCCAGCGATTCCCGCGGCTCCGTTACATGGGCTCCAAATACAGGCTGTTGCCGCACCTAGAACGAGTATTCGCCGAGATCGGCGGGACTACGGCGGTCGATGCCTTTTCGGGCTCTGGCGTCGTGTCATACCTCCTCAAAGCCCAGGGGTACGCGGTCACTGCAAACGACTTCCTGAACTTCCCGTCGGTCATCGCATCGGCAACCGTTCAGAACTCGGCTGTTCGACTCGAACCGGAACTCATTGACCAGATTTGCGGGCCGCCAGCCGATGATCGCGATTTCATCCAAACGAAGTTTGATGGGTTGTACTTCACCGCCGAAGATCGCCAATTCCTCGACTCGGCGTGGTCCCACATCGACACGCTTACCGGCCACCGCAGAGACCTCGCTCTCGCCGCTCTGATCCTCTCAGCGGCTCGCAAACAGCCCCGAGGAGTGTTCACCTTCACCGACGGCACCCGCTATGCCGACGGTCGCCGCGACCTGCGAATGACGCTGCGCGAACACTTCCGCGAGCGCGCCGCCGATTACAACGCAACAGTGTTCAGCAACGGTAGGCGCAGCCGAGCGCGTCGCGGGGACGTGTTCGAGATCCCCGAATCAACAGCAGATCTGGTCTATCTTGATCCTCCCTACGCGCCGCCAAGCGACGACAACGATTACATCAAGCGCTATCACTTCCTTGAGGGTCTGAGCGTGTATTGGCGTGGCGTCACCATCATGGAGCACACCAAAACAAAGAAGCTGGAGAAGCGCTTCACTCCATTCGCGTATAAGCGCACCATTGAAGATGCCCTGTTGCGCTCGTTCGAGCATTTCGAGCACGCAGGAGCAATCGTGCTTTCCTACTCGTCGAATGCAATCCCGGACGCCGACAGAATCCGCGACCTCCTTGGCAAGGTCAAGCCATCGGTGGAAACCATCGCGGTGGACCATAAGTACAGTTTTGGCACGCACGTGGCCGCCGCGCGCCGCGACGTAAGCGAATATATTTTCATCGGACGGGACTAGTAAGTGAGCGACGCGGTTTCGTTTGAGAGCTATCTGGCGTCACTGGGGCGGCTAACAGCCCACGTGGACCCAACCGCGTCGACACCGGAAGCAGAGAACATCCGCGAGGCCGTCGCAAGCCTTACCTCAATCCAGACTGTCGAAACCACTGCTCTGGCGGATTGGGTTGCGGCCCATCCTGATTGGGTGGCGGTGCTCGGCCTGGTGGTCGGCCTGTCGCAGGAGAAACTCAAGAACGCGCTGCGCGACAAGCTGGACACGTCCGGTTTTGTCACGCTGGCCCGCACGCGCGCCACAGACTTGATCACCGTGCTCGACGAAGACTTCGACCTACTCCGGCTGCTGCGCACGCAGATTGTCCGCGAGTACGGTTTCGCCGATGTGCTCATTGCACGTGCCGGGCCGCGCGTCACTGCGTTTGGTGGTCAAGCGTCAGGACGCAAGGTCGAGGACGAGATCGCCGCTATCGCCGAGGATCTCGGGCTGTCGTGGGTCGCCCGGTCGCGTTACACAGGCCGCAATAATCGGACCGCGCCCGCAGATTTGATCGTCCCTGACGACAAGAACGCACTCATCGTGGTTGCCGCAAAAGGGTTTGACTCTACCGGCAGCAAGCTCACTGACGCCGTTCGTGAGATTGAGGAAATGGCGGAGGTCCGCCTTCCAACACAATTTGTTTTTGCTGTGATCGACGGTATTGGCTGGAAATCACGGCAGGCGGATTTGAAACGCATTCATGCCCTCTGGGCGAATAAGCAAATCGACGGCATGTATACCCTCGCAAGTCTCGATAAATTTCGAGACGATCTCGAAGCCGCGGCGCACCGACTCAAGCTCGTTTGACCCCGCGGCGCTCTTACGCGCCGAGCCGCCGCAGCCGTTCGGCCGCCTGCTGACATGCGACGGCCAGGCGCTGCAGCCCTTCGGTGTCGAGCATTACCTCGCCGTCACAGTCGATGAATGCTGCTGGGGCGCCGGGTGCCTCTGGGTCGACATCGACGTCAAGCTGGTGGCCGCTGGTCGGGCCGCCGCCTTTTATGACCGCGCCTGTAGGGGGTAACGGCGTCGGCGGGTGCCGGTGGCGTGTAGTCGGCGCAGAATGCGCAGGTGCCGTCAGTGCGGTCTGTCGGGACGGTGCAGAGCGTGCACTCGGTGGTGGTGGTCATGGTGCTGTACGCTACCGGCGAAATATGTTGTGCCACAACCGATTTTGTAGACCGGTCTACACCCAAGTGGCTGTATTGGCTGGTCACGGGCCTACCCAATATGCGACACGCCGCGCGGGCGGTGAGCCTCGGTATCACGTGAGTATCACAACTCGACCTGAACTCACGCCAAACAGATGCGGACACACTTGGACGCACCGAGGATGTTTGCGCAGTTCAACGCTCCTCCCGCCTCGAGTTGCAGGACGGGCATGGACCCGCTTGGACCTATCGAATCGACTTCCCAAGCTGATTACGGGGGTTCGATTCCCGTCGTCGGCTCCACGGACCGTTGGCGTCGACGTACCTTAGCTACCGCATGTCTTCGGAAAGTTCACCGATCGACCGAGTTGCTTCATGCCGGTGCGGTACTGCTCGGTTCCGGGCAGGTCGGTGGTGGCGGCCGACCAGATCGTCGTTGCACACCGGGAGGCGTCGCAGCCGCCCCCAAAGGTCTTGGACGCGCTGTCGGTCACCGTCTGGCACATGCATTGTGCCCGTGCGGGATTCGCGGCATCGACCTCACACACCATGTCCAGGCAATTGGCCCACGGCACTCCCGACGGACAGGACATGATGCCGAAGTTCTCGTTGACGTTGTCGGTGGAGAACGTCGAAATCACCTTCCGGCCCGAAGGCGTGCGCTGATCGCAGGTCGTAAAGCCCATCGAATAGCCGTTCAGCACAACACAATCACAGACCGAGATGCCCGGGTCGGTGTCGGAGCGCACGCACGGCGCCGACGTGCACAGCGCATAGGTCTGATCACATAGCCAGACATCGCCGACCTGAAGCGGGCCACCGGTGGGCGAAGCGCTGGCCTTGTTGGCGGCACCAAACGTGGACGCGACGCCAGGCACCGCAGCGGCCGACGCCAGGCCGGCCATCGCTCGGCCCAGGGCTCGGCGGCGGGTAAACCGCCGTTCGTCGGCAAGGCTGCGCGCTTGGTCAACGAGGGCTCGGATCGCGCCCGCCCCGCGCGCAGGTGCGGCAACCAGTTTTCGTTCGCCGACGATGAGCACCGCGCTGGGGGTGGCGGTGATGCCGTAGCCGGCCAACGTGGCCCGGTACTCGTCGACCAGCACCCTTGACGGGCCCTGCGGGTCGAGTGCGTCGTCTACCGGACCACCGTTGACCACCACGACTGTCAGGAGATCGTCGATGTCACGCTGCCATTCGGCTATCTCGGGCAGCAGGGCATCGCAGGCGCTGCAACCGGTCTGACTGAAAACCAGAACCAGCGGACGCTGCGGCTCTAGTAACGCCTCGAGCGTCCAGGTTCGACCGTCGGTGTCCGGCAGTACAAAGCCCGGAGCCTCAGCGCCCGCTCGCGCGCGCCAGTTCCGCCGCACTCTGGGCCCGATCCACAGCCCCAGCAGCGTGATCGTGAGCACCGAGAACCCCCAACCGAATTGACCTTCCAGCGCCACGAACGCGGCCGCCGCCGCGATGCACCCGTTGCGCGCCACCGTCGTCCACCCGATGGGCGCCGAAGAGAACCGCCCGAAACAGTGACAGGCAGGCCGTCGGTCACGCGCGAGGTTGACCACCACCGCCACGCTGAACGCCGCGGCCAGCACCATTACAGTCAGGGCGCCGACTCGGATAAACGGTCCCACGAGCAGCATCAGTCCGGCAGCCAGCTCCGCCAGTACCAAGGCCCACCCCAGCGGTCCGGCCAGAGCTTGGGGCACGCCGAATCCGGCGACCGCCCGACGATGATCGCCGCGGTCTGCCAGCTTGGTAGCGGCAGCCACAGTGAAGATCACACCCAGAAGCACTCGTGCGACGAAAACCACCAAAGCAGACACCTCCGTTTCGGACGCCAAGGCCGCTGGGTCGCGGACAAGCAAGCGCCAAATCAAGACGAATTGGCGGCCTGCGAAGCGCAATTCGAGGATGTCAAACAGCTAGAAGCCGCGCACGCGTTCCGGGCAAGATCGTCGACGGTGTTCTCCTATGACGTCCCCACGCGTGACGCCACCGAAGATGCTCGGCTTGGCCGGCATCAACGCGACCGCGCCGCTTGTGGCTTTGCGTGCTTGATGCCGACACGCTCGGCTACATCCGAACCCAGACCGGAACGTTGTCGCGGTTGCGCCGAGCCGCTAGGAAATCCAATCCACATGGCGACCGCTTGCTGCGGCCATTCGATCAGGACTGAGCCCGCGGTGCGCAACGCATCGTCTGGCCGTGGACCGAATTAGCCGGCGGGCGCGGTCTAGGATGCCCGCCGCCGGTGGAGGTACCACCACCACTGGAGACCCCACCACCACTGGAGATACCGCCACCACTGGAGACCCCACCACCGCTCGACACACCTCCGCCGCCGATGCCAAAGCCGCCGCCCCCACCGCTCGGGACACCACCGTCACCGCCGAGGCTGGGCGCTCCGCCACCGCCGGTGACACTTCCACCGCCACCGCCAGAGATGCCTCCCCCACCAAGGCTGGCCGATGGCTCCTGCGCCGGCACCGTAACTGTCTGCGGAATCTGGGGCACGGTCAGCGGCAAGTCGGGGGCCGGTGGAGCTTCGATGCCCGGTGAACCAGGAACGGGTGCACCGCCGGAGCCGGTCAGACCAGGAGCAGGTGGAACGTCCAGACCGGGCAAGCCGGCGATCGGCGGCGCATCCAACGCGGGCAAGTCATCCGGGGATTGAGGCTGCACAACGGGGGCCGGTGGCTGCGACACCTCAGCGGGAATAGGTGGGTGTGCTACGGGGACATGCGTCGGCGCCTGCGACACCGGAACCGGCGACGGCGACACCACCACAGGCGACCGCGACACCGGAACCGGCGACGGCGACACCACCACAGGCGACCGCGACACCGGAACCGGAACCGGAACCGGCGACGGCAAAGGCGACACCGGAAGGGGAACCGGCCATGGGAACCCCGAAACACGCGCAGGACGTTGCGGCGTGAGAAGAGCTAGCCAAGACAGCGCCAACGGTGGCGATTCGGTGTGCAGCGCAGGGCTGGTGGCCGGCACGAAGATCGGTACCCAAGAGTCCGGCGCGGGCGCCACTACCGGAACCAGCGCCGGTGGATCGGTCGGAACCGCTGCCGCGGGCGGCAGAGTGGGAGAGAAAGCGTCCACCGTTGAGGGCGTGCCGGCCTGGACCGGCTGACGAACGGGTCTCGGCTGGGGAGCGGAGGCCACAGCCGGTGGCACCGGAACTCGCTGCGTTGGGACGATCAGATGTTGGCCCGGCGTTGGCCACAAAGCGATGCTGCTAGAGCGCATCCCGATCGCCAACGAAATTTCCATCGCGATCACCGCGCTAATGACTGCCACCGCAGCCGCGCTGCCGAACAGCAGCGCGGGCCTGCGCTGCCCGCGCTCACCGTCCGTCGTGTCCATCACCGAGGTGAGGGCGTCGGCGTCCTCGTCCGGTACCGCACTGTAGGCCAGCTCCTCCGCACCGGCCGCGGCACCGGCCGAAGCGGCAACACCGGAATAAACACTGCAATAGCGGGGTGACACCGGGTCGGTCTCGGAATTCTGCAGGTAGGCAAGCGGGGCGGTGGACGAGTTGAACACCGCAGTGTTGGCAGCTGCCAGCGCCGCCCCGCGGGCCAGCGCTGTCTCCGGCTCCTCGGGCGTGCTGATCACAAGCGTTGTCGCGGCCTCCAACTGCGGTTTGCTCGCACCGATGTCGACGCCCGAGCCGATCAAGACCAGCCCATCGGGTCGCGCTTCCAGCCCATCCACGCCCGAGACCAACGCGATCAGCTCAGCTGCGGCGTCGGTACCGCCAAGTGGTTCTTTGTGCACGTCGGCAACAGATCCGTCGATGGCATCGATCATGGCTAGCGTCGCTCTGCCGGGCTCTACCAGAAGCATCGCGATGCGCTCGTAGCCAATAGCTTGTCCGACCGCCTGGGCCATCGCCACCGCCGCCAAGAACGCCGAAACCAGCATGACGTTGTCGACTTTGCGCGCCGCCAATGCCTTCCGCAGCTCGTCCGCATCGAGCTGATCGGTCCAGGTCACCCCGATCGACGTCAGCTGATGACCGGCCTGGTCCGCGCCCTCCCGGGTACCCAGGATGGCGGCCACCAACTGGTCAGTTGCGCTCGGTTTTGCCGCGTCCCCGGTGGGCGTCAGCGTGAAGTCGTCTTCTTCGACGGTGGCACCGTCCGCGCTGTCCCCTTCGACAAGCGGGCCGTCGGCCTGGTTCCGCTGGCGGCGATCACGGTCGCCAAGAAGCCGCCGGCAGCCGAAGCCTACCGCCGGCCCGGTGCCGCACGTGCTACGCCACTACACCGAGGTGCGTGACCTGACCGAGGGGTTTGTTTAGTCGCTGGGAAGCGGTCGGAAGACCGCAAGAATCCGGTATTGCGCTGCGAAGCTGGCTTTTTCGTATCGGTCGCCGACCTCGCCGTCATGGGCGACCACAGTCGGGCCGTCGACTGCGGTGAAACTGAATTCGGGTACCTGCAGTTCATGGTAGAGCGGACTGCGCTCCAATCGCCCCAGCGCCAGCGCGGCCAGTATGCGCGCCTTCGCCAGCCGAGGACCGGTTTCCAGGATGCGCACGTCGATCAGGCCGTCATCCATCCGAGTGCGACGGGATGGAGCGAAGCCGGTCGGCAAGTACACCGAGTTACCCAGAAAAAACAACGACGTCTGCACAGTCTTGTTGTCGTAGCTGATCCGGACCGGCTGGTCCTTGCGCAGCGTCTGCAGCATCGCGTAGATGCTGGCCAGTGGCTTGCCAATGCGTTTCTCCAGCTTTTCTCGCCGCTGGACGAACTTGGGGTATGCACCGATGCTGGCATTGTTGACCACCATCCGACTTTGGTTGAGGCACACCAGGTCAACGCGGGCCACGGTGCCGCGTCGAATCGCTTGGATGGTCTTGGCCACGGTGTCGCAGCCGATGTCCTTGGCGAAATGGTTGAACGTTCCGGCGGGAAAGACGGCCAACGGCAGCCCCGCGTCGGTGGCGACCGCCGCGGCGGTGGACACGGTGCCGTCACCGCCGCCGACCGCGAGCACCTCGGCGCGAGCGGCAACGCCACGTAAGACCTGCTGCGGGTCCTGGTCGGGAGCCAGCTCGACGATCTCCGCCTGGGGCAGCCCTGCACGTACTTCCTCGATGACGCGGGCCCCGTTTCCGCTACCCGACGCCGGGTTGATCACCAGCACCACCCCGGCGCCATTCGGGCGTTGCGGCGTACTTACCCGCAGCGGTTCCGTTGCGGGTAAGTCGGTTTCGACAATGGGCGGTACCAGCCGGCCGCCCAGCACGGCTATGCCGGCACCAATGCCGAATCCGGCGACGACGTCGCCCGGGTAATGCGCACCGGTCGCCACCCGAGACAATCCGACCAAACCTGCCAGCAGCGCCAGTCCGAAGCCCAGCGGCGGACTCTCCAAGCCCACCCCGACCGCGAACGCAGCTGCGCTGGCCGAATGACCGGACGGCAGCGAATTGGAGGTGGGCCGCCGCCGGACCTGCCTGAGCAGCGGAACCGCGTCATATCCGGGACGAGGGCGCTGGCGGATTCGCTTGGCGACCTGGTTGGTTAACAAGCTGGTGACTCCCAGCGTTATCACCCCGCGGATCGCGCCGCGCTGGGCAGAACTCTTCCCCGAGGCGAACAATGCCCCGGCGATGCCGAACCACAGCTTGGAATGGTCGGCCGCTCGAGTCAACGGCGGCATGAAGGTGTCCAGCAACGGCGTCGGGCTCGCAGCGATAGCGTCGAACAGTTCGCGGTCCAGGGAGCCCAGTCCCCGGGTGATCTGTTTAATGCTGCGCGTGCGTTGCCAGCGCCGGCCCTTCATTCGCTCTACCCTAGCCACCGGGCGTCGTTCTCCAGGTCGCCAGCGACTGGGCTGCGAGTTAGTGCAGGCGGATCGGATCGTTGGGATGCGGGCTCAACAGCGTGGTTTCGATGGTCATCCAGCCCGAGAGCGGAAGCGATTCCAGGATCGCCATCAGCTCGCCAGGATCACGGGCTCGCCATAGGCCCAAGGTGCGGGCGTCCGGTCCGTCCGGTAACACCCAAAGCCGCACCAGGTGTCCAGCTTCAGCCAGCTGTCGCGCACGGTGGGCCTCCCGCGTGTTGGCGTCGTCGAGTGCGCGCTCCGAGGTACCTGCCGGCACGGTAACGGTCATGGTGATCAGGAACTCGGGTCCCTTGCCGGGTCGGGGGATGACGCCCGCGCCCGCCGGGTCGTTGGGGTGCGGGCCCAACGCCGTGATCTCGTCAGTACGCCAGCCCCGCAACGGCATCGACTCCAGCACCCGCCGCAGCCGGGCACTGTCATCGGCCGCAAAAAGCCCGAGAGTTCGCCATTCACCCGGCCGCAGGGGCGGACGCCACAGGCGAAGCAGATATCCCTGGGTTGCTAGCTCCCGGGAGTGCGCGGCCTCGCGGGCACGGACTTTGTCGATGTCGTCGTTTGCTGTGCCATCGGGAACGTGGGTGGTCATGTCGACCAAGAACTCCATGCTGCCTCCCGGGGCAAGCCGTCAGACCCGCGCGGCGCAGGCGGCGATCCGGAAGCAGCGCCGCACAGTCCGGAGAGCAGGACCTGCACAACACCGTCTCTCCGTCGGAAAAACGCTTCCCGCTGTGGGAATCGCCCCTAGAAGACGCGCACCCAGTCGACGAGCATCTCCTGCGGGTACGAACCCGCCCCGGGGTCGCCACCACCGGAACCACCAACCGCAAGATTCAGCACCGGGAACACCGTGTATCCGGGGTCATTGAACGGCCATTCGCGAATCGGCTCGTTCAAATCCTCGATGCCGGTGGCGGGAACCGAGAAATACGGTTCCATCCCGTCGGCGTAGTCGAGCCAGAAATACATGCCGCTGGGATTCCACGTGACCCGCCAGTTGTGCCAGGCGCCGTCCACACCGATCGGGCATGTCTCGAATGCGGTACCGTCCGGATTTGCGTGCACCGTGGTGCCCGACGGCCATGTCCCGTTGCCGTACCACTCGATCAAGTCGATTTCGCCGCTGCGACCGGGGTCATCATTGGACAGCCACCAGGCGGGCCACATGCCGGGCGCCAGGCAGTTGAACTTGATTCGGGCCTCCCACGTGGTCCCGATACCGCCCCGCCACAGACCGTGGACTAGGCCGCCGAAGTAGTGATTGCCGTCCCGGGTGGCGCGCAGAACCAAGTTGGAGTTGCCATCGAGGAACACGTTTTGGCGACTGTCGCGGTACTGCCCCCAAAACTCGGGCCGGTCAAACCCGACCGGGTTCCTGATCGGCGTGCGGTGGCTGGACACCTGCCACTTCGACGGGTCTGGAGCCGAGCCGGCCGGACCGTCAAACTCGTCATGCCACAAAAACCCCGGTGTCGCTCCCGCGGGCGGTGCGGCCGGAGCGGGCACCGGGCCCGCCGGCGCGGCCGGTAGGGAGGGGCTAGCTGCGGCTTTAGGTGCCGGGATCGCGGCCGCCAGCGCGCCGAATCCCGCCATCATGATCATTCGGCGACGGTCAATCTCTGGCATAAGCAAGGGACGATAGCAGTTCATGCGGCACTACGTTGACTCCGGCGAGTGCCTCCGCGGTCGCACCAGTTCAGCAGTGGTGGCCGCTCACGGCCCCCCGGGATGCCGCGCTGCGCGTCGCGCTACCCGCTGCCAGGTTCGCTGAGCTTGACCAGCGTCTTGCCGATGTTGGCCCCGGTGAACAATCCGTTGAGCGCGACGACGCACGACTCGATGCCGTCATAGATGGTCTGACGGTGCCGGAGGCGTCCTTCGGCCTCCCATTTGCGCAGGTTGGCGAAGGCCTCGTCGAACCGGCCCCACTGGTCGAGCGCGTTGAATCCCTGCATGAGCGCGGTCTTGGACAGCAGGTTGACGTAATTGGCCGGCCCGGGATGTTCGCCGGTCAGATAGCTGGAGATGACCCCGCACAGCACCACCCGAGCCTTGGGCGCCAGCCGGCCCAGCACGGCGTCGAGGATCGGCCCGCCGACGTTATCGAAGTACACGTCGACGCGCCGGGGACAGTGTGCCTTGAGCGCCGCCGACAGATCGTCGTTTTTGTAGTCGATGCACGCATCGAAACCGAAGTTTTCGACCACAGCCCGGCATTTGTCCGGTCCACCGGCGATGCCGATCACGCGAGCTCCGGCGATTTTGGCGATCTGACCGGCAACCGACCCGGTGGCGCCCGCCGCGGCCGAAACCACCACCGTCTCACCGGGCTGCGGGCGGCCGATGTCGGTCATGCCAAAGTAGGCGGTGGCCCCGGTCGGGCCGTACACCGACATGATCGCCAACTGGTCGTCCTCGCCCGGAATCGGCGTGCTGAACACGTCGTCGCGGATAATCACGTACTCCTGGAAGCCCGTCAGTGTGGTCACCACGTCGCCGACGGCGTAAGCGTCGCAACGTGATTCGACCACCTCACCGATCCCCGCGGCCCGGATAACCTCGCCGAGGCGCACCGGGGGAAGGTAGCCGGGCTGGTCATCGAGCCAGGTCCGGGCGGCGGCATCGATGCCAACGTAGGTGGTACGCAGCAGTGCCTCGCCGTCCGCCGGCTCGGGCGCTTCCATGGCGACCAGCACCGTGTCGTCGGGCTGGACAAGCCCAGTTGGGCGGCGGCGCAACACGATCTGGTGATTCAACAAGTCCGACACGTACCGAAAGTACCTAAGGAACTTGGCCTATTCGGCGCGATTTCGGTATGGGACCATCGGTGCATGAACCCAGAGGACGACCCCGAAGCCCGGATCCGGCAGCTGGAGCAGCCGCTGGCCGACGCGGCGCGCGCCTCCGAGCTAGGGAGTGCACCGGCACCGGGTGGCTTTGATTACCAGCCCTACCCGCCGCCGCCCTCCGGAACCGTGCCGCCGCCACCGCCGGTAGGGCCGCCATCGTATGGGTACCAACCCCCATTTCCCGGGGCAACACCACGATCGTCGACGGGCAACAGGGCGTTTTGGATTGTGGCCGCCTGCTTCGTGGTGGGCATCCTTGCGGTGGTGGGCATCGTCGCTCTCTACGCCGCACGCCACATCTCCCACACGTTAGCCACGCTGTCACCCACGACTTCGGCGATCAGCGTCCCGCACAGCCCGCCTCCCCGGGGCAACCTGACCCAAACGCCGACCGCCGAGGCGCCAGCGACACCCAGCCCACCTGCCGGCAGCAGTCTTAGCGTGGTCGGAGTCAACGAACACAAGACGATTACCTGTAACGACAGCATCGTCAGCGTCAGCGGGGTGTCCAACACGGTTGTCATCAGCGGCCACTGCACAAGCCTCACCGTGTCCGGATTCGACAACAACGTCACGGTCGACTCCGCGGACATCATCGATGCCTCCGGCCTCAACAACGAGGTCACGTATCACTCGGGCTCGCCGAAGGTCAGCAAGTCCGGCAGCGGGAATCAGGTCGGCCAGGGCTAGCCACCGGGAGCGCAAAGTCCGTCTACGCCGGCTCTTCGGACGGATCGTCGAGGACGCTGACCGCGATGCCGTACGGCAAGAATCGGACCCTGCGCTTGGGGTCGGTGTTGTCCTTGTTCGCACGTAGGGCATCGAGTTCGGTTGCATAAACCTGTTCCACCCGGGCACCACCGTCGGTATCGACGGTGTAGATGGCCCATACGCCGTCGCCGGCCTCGCCGGTGGTCTCCGGCGCCGGACGCGTGCGACGCGCCAGGTCGTCGAAAATTATCGACCATCCCGACCGGTCGCCCGGGGCGCTGAAGAACCTGCCGATCCGCTCGAACGCATCGCGCAGACCGTCGCTGCCCTCCCTGATCACCCGATCAAAGTCGTCTGGGTCAAAGCCAAACGCACCATTGTCGCCCACACCATCTCCTCGCAAATCAAGCGTGCTAATGCCCAGTCTGCGCGCAGTCGACCAGATGTGCCACGCCGCTACGGCGCCGGCTCCGGCGGCGGCCCGGCCGGCGGCGGCTCCGGCGGTGGTGGCGGCGGTGGCGGGTTGATCGGAATGGGAATCGAGACGAACGGAAGGTGCAGGTACATCGTCATCGGCGCCTGCGTGGGCATCGCGGGCGCCGGCGTAGCGGGCGCGGGCTCGGCGACCGGTGGTGGAACCGCAGGTGCCGGGGCCTGCACCGGGGTCGGCGCGGGCGCCTGGGGGGTGGGTGCGCGCCGGGGCTGTGTCACCGGCGCCATGTTCTGCGGCGGTGGTTTGGCTACCGTTTGCCGTGGTGCCTGCACCACCGGCGGCGGCTGAACCACCGTGGCCGGGCTGGCGACCTCCACCGGCGCCGCGGGCGGTGGCGAACTCAGCGCCGGCAATTGCACTGGAGCCGTTGTGGCCGGTACCTGAGGCACTTGAGTGGGCGGCTGAACTGGCACTTCGGCGGGGGTGACCACGCCCTGGGGCGGGCTGGGCTGCGCGACGGCCGCCGGCCGGACGTCCGACGTCAGGGAAACCACCAGCAATCCGGCCGCGAAAGCCGCGACCCCCACCATCGCGCTGCCGGCCAGTACCAACGGCCTGCGCCTGCCCTGAGCATCGTCGTCGCCCTCATCGGCTAGGGCGCTGTACGCCAGGGAGCCCTGGCCGCGGTCCGCTCCGACGCAGACGTCGAGGTAGTTCGCGGCGAGCGCGCGGGCATTCATTTCACCGGTGCCCGGATCCAGTGCGTACGCCAGCGCCGAGGTTGATGATGCAAATAGTGGCGCATTGGCCGATGCCAGCGCCGCGCCGCGGGCCAGCGCGCTTTCCGGCTCCTCCGGAGCGCTCACCACCAGCGATGTCGCCGCTTCCAGCACAGGCTTGATCGGCACAATGTCGACCCCACAGCCAATGACGAACACCCCGCCCGGTCGCGATCCGGGCGCATCGAGGGTCGCGACCATCGCCGCAAGCTGGGCATCGCTTGCCCCCTCGCCCAGACCCTGGTCCAGGGACTGCCGGTGCAGATCAACGATCGAACCATCACCGATGTCCACGACCGCCAGCGTCGAACTGCGGGCCTCGACGAACAACATTGCGATGTACTCGTAGTCGAGCGAATAGCCCACCGTCTGCGCCAACGCGGCCGCAGCCAGCAGTGGCGAGACCAGCATGACGCTTCCGGCGTCGCGCGCGGCAAGCTCGGCTCGTAGCGCCGCCACCCGTGACGGGTCGGTCCACGTCACCCCGGTCGATGTCAGGTGGTGGCCAGTTTCAGCCGCACCCTCGCGGGTTCCGATCAGCGCGGCCATCACCTGCGCGGGGGCTCCAGATGTTGCCGGAGCGCCGTCATCAGTGACCTCGAAAGTGGCTTCCTCGACGGTGACACCGTCCGCGTTGACGCCTTCGATCAGCACTAAACGGACAGCCGAGGATTCCATCGATACCCCAAGCACGATGTCCATAGCCCCTCCAAGCCATTTGCTAGCTAGCCATGGGGTCTGGGCGGACAGGCGCACCGCGCGGGCCGCCGTCGACAATTCTCAAATTCTCACGCAAATTAGCTGGCGCTTATGCAGTTCTGCCAGCTCGAAGACTACTCGCGTACGACGGCAGGCGGACCAGTTCTGACCAAGCTCAAATTGGGCTGCTACCCCTGCCACCAGCTCACTGAATGCCCGGGCTGAGAAAAGGGTTCTGTGGGCCCGGATTCTGCGAGACGGGATTCTGCGGAGCCTGACTTGCCGGCACCTGGATCGGAATCGGCACCGGTAGCAGGGGGACGTGCAGCCACTCGGTGGTCATCTTCACCGTCGATGTGGTGGTCACCGGCTCGGTCGTGGTGGCGGCGGGCTGGGTCGTCGTCGGCGTTGTGGTTGTGGTGGTCGTCGGTGTTGTGCTGCTAGGCGCTCGGGTAGTTGTGGTGGTAGTCGCCGCCGGCGCCTTTGTGGTTGTCACCGGAGCAGGCGGTGATGACGGTGATGGCGGCGGCGCCACACTGGTTGGTGTGGGGGCAGCACTGGGCGCCGGAGCCGCGCTGGCGGACGGTCGAACCGAACTGGGCACCACGGGGCTGGGCGCGATGGACTTGGACGGCGCGGGCAGCGGCGCAACACTGGGCACCACCGGGGTGTTTCGCCGCTCGATGGCCGTCAGGGTGAACGCCACACCACCGATTGCGGTCATCGCCACCACCGCAGAAATCCCAATAAGCAACTGCGATACGCGGAATCGCCGCCACGGCGGGTCCTTTGGCGGCTCGACCACGTTCAACCGCATCGACCAGCAGGGACCATCTTCGTTGTAAGAATCGCCGTCAAACCGCGGCAGACCTTCGCTGGGGAAGTCGGTTTGCGACCAGGCCAACTCGCGATCGGTTGCCGCATCCTGGTCGATCACCATCACGTCACCGGCGGGCAGTTCCACCACGCTGGTCCCGGCGGCGGCTGCCGCCGCCATCAACCCGATGGTTGTCCGGTTCCTAAAATCGAGCTCCCGGCCGCGGCCGGCCAACAGCGATGCACCGGTCGCTGCCGCCGTGCCGGGCTGGGCCACGGTCAGTACAGGTAACCGGGTATGAAATGAAAGACGTTGAGTAACAAGCGGAATGCTGGCACCACCACCCACGGTGACCACCGCCGAAAGATCCGCCCAACTCGCCTTGTTGCGAGCAAGCATGTCGTCGAACGCGTAAATGAACCCGGTCAGCTGATCCTGGATCAGGTCTTCGAACTTCTCGCGACTCAGTTGCATCGTCGTGCCGGATCCGGAGAGCTCAGCGGCCAGTTCGGTGACGGCTTCCGTGGACAACCGTTCTTTGGCTTCGCGGCAGTGCTCCCGGAGCAATCCGAGCTGACCGACGGCCGCGGTACTGGCCGTATCAAGGCCATCGTGACCAAGCTCCTCAATGACATACATCAGCAACGCCTGGTCGATCTGATTTCCGGAGAAATCCTCGTAACGCATTGTGGTGCTTACCGGCTCGAAATCCGAAGTGGTCTCCACCAACGTGACGTAGGAGCCGCTACTACCGAAATCGAGCAGGCCGACGACGCCGCCAGCGGCCAGGCCCAACTCCGAATTCGCTGCCGTCATAGCGGCGATGGCATCTGGCACCAGGCGCGGCGCCATACCACTACGCACAAAGCCGACGTGCGTCCGCAAGGCATTTCGCAACGCCTGCACGGCCGTTGGTTTCCAATGCGACGGTACCGCGATCGCGATATCAGACGAACTTGCGTCGGCGCCGCCAGCGACCACCATTGCATCCAAGGCCTCCACCATGAGAAGGTCCGGATCGTGCGCAGACCCGTCGGGGGACACCAGCGCAACCGAGTCACCGATACGCTCCACAAAGCCACTGATCAACATGCCGGGCTCGGCCAGGTTCGGATTCTCACCGAGCACACCAATTTTCGGGGCGCAATGCGGGTACAGGGTGAGCACGGCGCGACGCACGACCGGAGGCTTTCCGGTGGACGCCGCAACCAAGTTCATGGTCCCGATCGACAACCCCAGTGGGTCGTACATAGAACAGATACTTTCGCCGATTGGGTCGATGGCCAGCGTTAACCATAGCGGCGGGCCAACCCTATGTAGCTCGTTCCCAACCTCATTGGTATGCGGTCGAAGCCGTGTCGTCACCAAAAAGGTATCGTCGCCGACTTGACAGCCGGCGCCGGTTCAGACCACCGTGAGCGGTAGCGAACGTCTCGGCTCGAACTGGAACTCAGACCCATGACTTACCTTGGCTACCAACACCTCCGGCAGCTCGTCGGCCGGGTTTTCGGTGGCCAGCAGTTGCGCTGTCCAGTCGGTGTCGGTCCCCGTTACCCGAACCTGAACGTGCGGATCGATGGCGGTGGCAATCGCCTGTAATGGCTGCACCGACTCGGGTGTGCACAGCGAAATCCATGCCCCGTCCTCGTGCGCCGGCGAGCGGTGTACCAGCAGCTGGTCTGCAACCGTCTCGGCCGCAACGTAACCGGCGGGATTAAACAGCGGATGCAGTTCGAATACCCGCAGTACCCCGGCGGCCCCGCCGGGGAGCGCCAGTGCCCGATGAATGCGTTCGGCGGCCAATCCGGCCACGCCGATCAACTGGCGGGTGCCCACGGACTGCGCCAGCTCTGCGTCTGCACCGGCACGCTGACGCACCGCGATGCCGAACGACAGATTGAGCAGGTGCATCTGCAGGCACACCTCGTCGGCCATCCGCACCAGCGCAGAGTGCGAGAAGGCCGTGAAGTCCAGGTCGGAAAGCAGTGGGCCCGAGTAGTCCGCCAGACCGTTCTCAATGCGATCAATTGCACCTAATTGCCAAGTAGCGGCCTTGGTTTTACGGACCATGTCCAGCGCCGGGATGCCTTGTGCCTCGGGATATGACTCGTCGATGATGACCGTCCATGCGCAGTGTGGATGCCGGTCCGCCGGGGTGCGGGGTGGGCGATGAATGGGACGCACCTGAGCACGCGGGTTGGTGGCGATGGCGGTGGCGTCAAACGTCGGGTCTTCGATGGTGTGGCACATGCCGAAGACGTATTCGTCACCCATCGGTTCGACGTCGAGCAGCGCGCCACAGTGGTCCAGATGGAATTCGCCGTGCCAGCGATCGTGGAGGGTATAGCGAAAGTCCATGAACTGTGGCGGAGCCCCGATGTCCAGCTGCAGGCCCTTGAAGATGGTGGGCACGTCGTCGCCCTCGAAGTTGAGTGCCTGTTGCATGCGCTTGGTGTAGATCGGACTGGCGCCCGCCCACTCTTCGATGGCGATCTGCAGCATCTCCTCGCGGCCGAACGCCTGAATACACCAGGCCATCCCCGACCGGTCGATCAACTGGCCGATCAGCAACAACTCGGGTACCAGGATTGCCAGCTCATCGCGGGACAACCCCGCGTACCGGGATTGGCTCATCCCTCAAAGGTAGCCAGTCCGGACTCCAACCGCCGCCCCGGGCCGACCCGGCAGCGGCCCGCCGTTCCGCCGTACCGACGACGCGGCCCGATGTGCTGCAATGGCGTAATGAGCCCTACCGATGTCACCGCCGACATAGCTGCGATCAAACGGGTCAAATACCGGTACCTACGGGCGCTGGACACCAAGCATTGGGACGACTTCGCCGACACGCTGACCGAAGATGTCGTCGGGGACTACGGGGCGTCGGTGGGCGCCGAGCTGCACTTCACCAATCGCACCGATTTGGTGGACTATATGCGCTCAGCGCTGGGGCCGGCCATCATCACCGAACATCGGGTCACCCATCCGGAAATCGCGGTGTCCGGTGATACGGCAACCGGCAGCTGGTATCTGCAGGACCGGGTCATCGTCGCCGAAGCCGACTTCATGCTCATCGGTGCGGCGTTCTACCGCGACCAATACCGGCGTACGCCGGACGGTTGGCGGATCAGCGCCACCGGCTACGACCGCACCTACGAGGCGACGATGTCGTTGGCGAATCTCGGTTTCACGGTGAAACCCGGTCGCGCGCTGGCCGATTGAGAGCGGGTTATTTGGCTATTGCGATCACCGCCCCCGGCCGCAGCCAGCGGATGATCTGCACCAGGGTGGCATCGTCTATGGCCACGCAACCCGCGGTGGGGCCGCCGTCAGTGGTGTGAAAGAAGAACGCGGAGCCACCTCCAGGCACCTTGTTCTTGTTGACGCCCATCACAACCGAGTGTTTGTACTGTGGGATCTGCAGGTTCTCACTCTCGGACGTGTTGAACGGGCACTGAGCCTTCTGACACACCTGCATGCTGTTGAAGGTGGCGCTATGGTCGTCTCCGCTCCACCAATGGTTGGGCCCCACCTGCGTATACGGCAGTCCCCCACCGGGATTCGGCGCGGTGCCGAAGGCCGAGTCGAGGCTATAGACGCCCATCGGCGTGGCCGGGTAGCCGCTCTTGGCCTGTGCCGCCATGCCCGC
The DNA here is from genome assembly GCF_900292015.1 of Mycobacterium basiliense. Classification (NCBI taxonomy): domain Bacteria; kingdom Bacillati; phylum Actinomycetota; class Actinomycetes; order Mycobacteriales; family Mycobacteriaceae; genus Mycobacterium; species Mycobacterium basiliense. The sequence goes on along the minus strand of NZ_LR130759.1, from coordinate 501,934 downwards.
TGAACCGACATGCGTCGGGATGCCGGTCTTAAGCGGTTGCCAACCCGCCGCGGTGCGCTGATAGATGTCCATTTTCGCGTTGGAGCCACCGGTGGACACCACCGAAACCACCTGCGTCGCATTGCCAACCGAGTTCGCAAACCACGCGTTGCCCGCGGCAGCGGTCAGCGGCGCGAGCCCAACGGCGGCACCGGCCACGCATAGTCCGGCAATCAGTACAGCTCCCAGGCGGTGCACTGTTTCATCGTCGGGGGCCTCAAAGCTCAGGGTCAAGTAAAGCTTTAGTCGCGGTTGGATCACCTCGCCGAGACCAACGAAAACCCCAGCACAATAAGGCCTTACCCAGGACTGGCCACCCGCGCCGGTTCGTCAACGCCCAGCGGTACCGGCCGCAATATCCATAGACAGAACAAGAAATACACGTATCCCAACGCCCAGCCGGCGATCACGTCGGACGGGTGATGAACATTCAATGCGACCCGGGAAGCACCGACGATCACCACACTTAGGGCAGCCACCGCGACGGCCGAGACGCGCATCCACTGGGCCCTCATCATCGGCAGCAGGAACGTCAGCAGCGCCAGCGCACTGGCCGTTAACTCGAGTGCATGCCCGGACGGAAAGGAGGTGGAATACGCGTCGACCAGCCTGGTCACCGGCCGCGGCCGCGCCGCCAGATTCTTCGCGACCAGCGTCACCAACGCGTTGAGTGGCACACAGAACAACACCAACAGCGCCATCCGCATCTTGCGCTGCACGACCGCAATCACCACGACCGCCATGCCCACCACCCTGGTGGGGATCGGGCCCAGCACGAACGACACCACAAACCAGAAATGCACCCAGAAGGGGTGCTTGATCCCAATATCGTGGGCAGAGTTCAGCGACCACCAGTCCATGCTGTGCAACCAGCCCCAGTCCTGGCGGTGCCCCACCCACATCACGACGTAGACGACGATGGCCGCCAGGGCCAGCAGCAGTGCCAGGTTGGTCCGTGGACGGGTCATGCTCAACGGATACCAGCATCGGTGCAGCACCGACGAAACACCCCCATACTGGCGTCATGGCCGTGTTCATTCGCAGGCTGTTCGGTATCGGCAAGCTGCCCACCGACTTGCGGACTCAGATCGACGCCGAAGGCCTCATCTACCTCGAGGAGTACGTGGCGGTCACCAGGCGGTTCACCGGAGCCATCCCGGGTGTACGCGCCTCGCACAGCATCGCCAGCTATCCCGGTGCGCTGGCGTTCAGCACCCAGCGGGTACTGGGCACGCTTTCGTCGCTGCCCAAGCTGGCCGGTCGTGCCATCGACGTGCGCTGGGACGCGCCGCAGGTCGGCGCCGCAAAGGGCGAAATCTCCGCGACAGGTCTACAGCTGGATCTCAATGTTGCCAACGTGGACCCGAGATTTCACGGCGAACTCTCGCTGCACTTCAAGACCGACATCCCCGACGACGTGCTGGCCCGGTTGCCGCTGCGTTCACTGGCCTTCGATGTGCCGCCCGAATACGTCTTCCGGGCGGTCGGCGTCACCTACAGCCCGTGACCCTGGGGTCGCTTACCAGGGTCGCCGACGGGACCTGCACCGGGCGCTCTATTTCCTACGATGAGCGTGTGAACGATCATGCGTATGCCGCACCCGAGCGACAGGCGGTGTATCGCGTTATCTCCGAACGGCGTGACATGCGCCGCTTCATCCCGGGCAGCGTAGTGCCTGAGGATGTGCTGGCACGCCTCCTGCACGCCGCGCACGCCGCGCCCAGCGTCGGTCTGATGCAGCCGTGGCGCTTCATCCGGATCACCGACGAGCTGCTCCGAAAGACAATCCATGCCTTGGTCGACGAGGAGCGCGCGCTGACCGCCCGAGCCCTCGGCGAACGCGCGGAAGAGTTTCTCGCACTCAAGGTCGAGGGCATCCGCGAGTGCGCCGAGCTGATGGTGGTTGCGCTATGCGATGACCGCGACCAGCACATTTTCGGCCGGCGGACGCTGCCGCAGATGGATCTGGCATCGGTGTCCTGCGCCATCCAAAATCTGTGGTTGGCGGCTCGCTCGGAGGGTCTCGGCATGGGCTGGGTGTCCCTCTTCGATCCCCAGCGATTGGCGGATCTGCTGCACATGCCCGCCGGCGCCGAACCGGTGGCAATCCTGTGCCTGGGACCGGTGCCCGAGTTCCCCGACCGGCCGGCGCTGGAGCTAGACGGTTGGGCGGTCGCGCGGCCGCTGCCCGAATTCGTCACCGAGAACCGATGGGGTCGGAATTGAACTTCGCCAGCATCGGCGCAACGGGGTATCGTCGCCGCCGCAAGGATGCTGGAGGTAGCGGACGATGATAGACGGTAAAGACGATGACAGACGGTAAAGACAACGTACTGATCGTGCACTGGCACGACCTGGGGCGCTACCTCGGCGTGTACGGTCACCGTGACGTCGCGAGTCCGCGACTGGACCAGCTTGCCGCCGAGGGCATCCTGCTCACCAGGGCACACGCCACCGCGCCGCTGTGCTCGCCGTCACGCGGATCCTTGTTCACCGGCCGCTACCCGCAGAGCAATGGCCTGGTCGGGTTGGCGCACCACGGCTGGGAGTACCGCACCGGGGTCCGCACACTTCCTCAGGTGCTAGGCGAACAGGGTTGGTACTCGGCTCTTTTCGGGATGCAGCACGAAACGTCCTACCCCGCTCGACTGGGTTTCGACGAGTTCGATGTCTCGAACTCCTACTGCGACTATGTGGTTGACAAAGTTCAGGACTGGCTCCGGAGCAGCGGGCCGGCGCTTGGCGGCCAACCATTTTTACTTACCGCCGGGTTCTTCGAGACCCATCGCCCATACCCGCACGAACGGTACGAACCGGCGGACAGCGCAGCCGTCGAGGTACCCGACTATCTGCCGGACACACCCGAGGTACGTCAGGACTTGGCCGATTTCTACGGGGCCATCACCAGCGCGGATGCGGCCGTAGGCCGTATCTTGGACGCGCTCGGCGAAACCGGATTGGACGCCAGCACCTGGGTGGTGTTTGTGACCGACCATGGTCCGGCGTTCCCACGCGCGAAATCCACGCTCTACGAAGCCGGAACCGGCATAGCGATGATCGTGCGTCCGCCCACCCGCAGATCGGTGGCGCCGCGTGTGTACGACGAACTGTTCAGCGGCGTAGATCTGATGCCGACCCTGCTGGACCTGCTGGGCGTCGCCATCCCGGCAGATATCGAAGGCCTATCGCACGCACACGCCCTGATCGCCCCAGAAGTGCACGGCGAACCGGTCCGCGAGCATGTGTACACCACAAAGACCTATCACGACTCGTTCGACCCGATTCGGGCCGTCCGCACAAAGGAATACAGCTACATCGAGAACTACGTCCCCCGCCCACTGCTGGACCTGCCGTGGGATATCGAAGAAAGCCCGTCCGGGCTGGCGGTGGCACCGTTGGTCACGGAGCCGCGCCCCCAACGAGAGCTATACGATCTGCGCGCCGACCCTACCGAAAGCACGAATCTGCTGACCGGCGACGAAACCGGGACACTGGCCGCAGTCGCTACGGATCTTGCGGTGCAACTGCATGATTGGCGTGAGCGAACCGGCGACGTGATCCCGTCCGACTTCGCCGGTACCCGCATCGCGGAGCGCTATACCGAAACGTATTTGCACATCCACCGGACGCCCCCCAGTAGCAGGTCGGCGAGCGCCGTTGACCGCGGAGTCGCAGAAACGGCCGCTCCGGCTAATCAGTAAAGCTACCCACCGCTGCGGCGGGCCCCACCGACCTCCGCGACGACGAACAACCGCCGGAACGGGAAGACCGTCGTACCGTCGGAGCGGGGTGGGTAGGCGTCTTCCAGCAGCGGGATGAGTTCCTGGCGGAACCGGTCCCAATGCTCGTCATCCAGCCTCTCGCGCACCGGGACGAGCGCGGTGCCGGTGATCCATTCCAGTACCGGGTGCTCTCCGCTGAGCTGGTGCAGATACGTGGTCTCCCAGGCATCGACTTTACATCCGGCATCCATCAACAGATTGGCGTAATGGGCCGGTGAGTGGACCACGGCACCCACCCGAAACGGTATATCGCGCATCAGCTTTGCGTACGGTTCGCGCCGCGCCAGCGCGCGTACAACGGCGTGCGAGGGTGTTTCGAAGTTACCCGGAACCTGAATCGCGAGCCATGAGCCGGCGGGCAACTCATCGACCCACCGGACCAGCAGGTCGGAGTGCTCAGGTACCCAGTGCAGCGCCGCGTTGCTGATCACAACGTCGGTGTCGGGCTGGGGAGTCCAGTTCCGCAAGTCACCGGTGGTGGCGTCAATTCCACGTTCGCGGGCGGCGGCCACCATCTGGGGTGAGCTGTCCCATGCCTCGATGGTGGCACTCGGCCAGCGCCGCGACAGGTGTCGGGTCAGGTTGCCCGGTCCGCAACCGAGATCAACCACCCGGCGCGGCCGATCGGCGCCCACCCGCGACATCAAGTCGTAGAACGGACGGCTCCGATCGTCAGCAAAGGCCAGGTAGACGTCCGGATCCCACATTTCGGTCCTCCCTCAACACCGGCGCAAGTCGGGTGTCATAGGACAAACCTATTACTCATGACGTTCCGAACGCCTTCCCGACGGGCGAAAAATTGACGATACTGTCGAAACCTTCACCGCTCGGTGATATCGCCGGGATACCATCAAAGGGATGTCTGAGATTTCGGGGGTGTCGGGGACGTCGAAAGCCGATCCAATCGATCCACCAGTCCCGATTCCCGATGTGCCCGGCGGCGACGCCGGTACCGAGGGTCTACCGCCAAGCTCTGCGCTATCGTTGCGGCAACGCATAGTCGTGGACGCATCAGCAGTCAGCGATATCGCACTGCGCACCGCGGTGTCATCGGCGCTCTCTACGACGGTGGCACCGGCCGTCGTCGCAACCGCGCTCTGCCGGGTCGACTCCGGCAGCGAACGTAGCAATCTGATGTTTTATGCCGAACTCGGCGCCGAACATGATCCGGCGAAGTCGTTTCCGGCGCCAACCGAATTGCCGCACGTCTCGTCGCGCCCTGCCAGCCCGCTCGCCGAGTGGATCGCCCACGGTACCGTCGACAACATCGCGTTCGCCAGCAGTTTCCGTGCGATCAACCCCGGTATGCGCAAGCGTTGGAGCACACTGACGGCCAACAACATCGTGCGCGCCCAGCACTGGCGCCACCATGACGGGCCACGCCCCACGCTGTGCGTGATCCACGGCTTCATGGGGTCGTCATACCTGCTTAACGGGTTGTTTTTTTCGCTGCCGTGGTATTACCGAGCCGGCTACGACGTCCTGTTGTACACCTTGCCGTTTCACGGCAAACGAGCCGAGAAATTCTCCCCGTTCAGCGGGTACGGCTACTTCTCCAGCGGGTTGAGTGGGTTCGCCGAGTCGATGGCCCAGGCCGTACACGACTTTCGGTCAATTCTGGACTACCTGCAGCACACCGGAGTGCAACGCATCGCGCTGACCGGCATATCGCTGGGCGGCTACACCTCCGCGCTGGTGGCGTCTGTCGAAAACCGGCTCGAAGCCGTCATCCCCAACTGTCCCGTCGTCACCCCCGCGGACCTGTTCGACCAGTGGTTCCCGGCCAGCAAACTCGTCAGGCTGGGCCTGCTGCTTTCGAAGATCAGTCGCGAAGAATTGAACGCCGGGCTGGCCTACCACGGCCCCCTGAACTACCGACCGCTGCTGCCCGTGCAACGCCGGATGATCATCACCGGTCTCGGTGATCGCATGGCACCGCCGGATCACGCCGTTACGCTCTGGGAGCATTGGGACCGTTGCGCTCTGCACTGGTTCCCCGGCAGCCACGTCGTGCACGTGAGCCAGCTGGACTATTTGCGCCGGATGACCGCGTTCCTCAACGGCCTCATGCTTGACTAGCTGCCTGCGTTGCCGCCGAAGTGAGCTGCTCGCGGTGTGCCCCAGCGGCCGGGTTGGGCCACACCACTCGCGTGAGCAGACCTGCCGGCGCATCGGTGTGTCCGTCAAGTCGCTGCGTCGATGATGGCCACAATGCCATGAGCGCCGGCAACTGACTTCCGCGTTGCAGCGTCAGGCCATTCAGCGGTGCCGCCCCATCGGGTGGTGTGTCGGTCCGAAATGCGCACGCCGCCGCCACCGTGTAGCGGGTTCCCGACCGGCTGGGATCAGCGATCTCCAGCGCCGTCCAAGTCTCGAGGGCCGGATTCGACCGGACCTCATCCAGCCTTTCAGCCAACGCATCATCCACGCTAACGCGGTATGCCGCAACAAAATCCGAATCGCCTTGCCGGACCGCGCGCCACGTTTCGCGGGATTCGGCGACAACCACCTGTGGCACGTCATCGGCAGCGACCGTGGTGACCTCCCAGCCGATTTCGCGCAGGTGATCAGCGAGCCGACGGGCGGTCACCTGAGCGGTGTCGTGCAACGGGATGCGTGCTGAGCGTGCCCGCAACGCGGCCAGGTTGTCGGCCGCCGACATGGTCAACCCGATCCAGGTTGAAAGTTCGCCTGATCCGTTGGTACGGCTGGTGATTCGGACCGTGTCGGCCCGGATGCCATAACAATGCAGGTACCGGGCCAGCAACGGCAGCGGAAGCACGTCACGGTCGGAGGCCAACGGCTCGACCCTGAGTACCACCGCGGTGCGCACGTCGGTAGCCGAGCCGGGGGTGGACGGCTTTCGGCGCATCATCGCCAGGCGGCGCCGCAGGATCGTGGTGAAGTACAGTCCGCGCCACCAGCCGAACAACAGGATCGCCACCGCGGCGGCGATGCCGATCAGCCAATAGCTGCGGGCGGAGTGCCACGGATAGGCCATCACCGCCGGTACCACCGCCAGCAACGCCAGGGTGATTCTTCCTGTGCCTGGCCAGGGAATTGATCGATTTGAGCTCACACCGGCTCCTTTCGTCGGCGCACTATCGCCACACTCGCTGCCGTGATCACGACCAATAACGTCAGCGCGGCGGCTCCGGCGAATGCGACAGTTCTTCCGGTGGTGTCCTGCGGTGCCGGCTTCGGCGGAACCGCAACCGGTTTCGCTTGTGCCGCATCAGGATCGGCCCCTGTCTTCGGACCGGGCAACTGCCAGGTGAGTGCGGCCACCGGATCCAGGTTGCCGGCACCGACCACGTTGGACGGGTCCCTGGCACCATTGTGGGCGGTGGCGACGATGCGGTGTACCACCTCGGTCGCGGACAGCTCGGGGTATTTGCTGCGGAGTAGCGCCGCGACGCCGGAGACATAGCCGGCGGCGTAGCTGGTGCCGCTGAGCGGAACCAGCTGCTGGTGATCGTCGGGCAGGCCGTTGGCCAGCCCGCCTCCGTCCGCATTGCTCACCGAAACAATGTTTTCACCGGGTGCAGCGATGCCGACCCAGGGCCCGGCCATGGTGAACTTCGACGGCTGCCCGTCGGGTGTCAGCGAGGCCACCGACAGCACGTAGGGCTGCCACCAGGACGGGATGGAAACCGACGTAACACCCGCCCAGTTTCGTGGATCGTCCGGGTGGCTCAGATCGGTTAGCGGATTGGACTCGCACGAGCCACCGGCGACCGAGCCGGTGGCCCCGCTGTTCCCGGCCGCAGCCACGATCACCGCGTCCTTCTGCACGGCCGCATACCGGATCGCCGCGCCGAGCGCGGTCTGGTCGATGGACCGATCAGCGGGCAGACAGGTTATCGCGGAAATGTTGATCACCCGGGCACCCAGGTCGGCCGCACGCACGACCGCGCGACCCAGCGCGGCGACGTCCACAGATGCCCGCGCCAGCATGGGATCACCACCCGGCGTGCGCGCAGAGAACTTTGCCGAGGTCACCCTGATGGACAGCAACCGCGCCGCGGGCGCAACTCCGGAGAAGCCGTCGTCGCCGGGCTGCCCCGCGACCACCCCGGCGACCAGCGTGCCGTGTCCGTCGCAATCGGTCAGGCCGTCCGTCGAATCCACGAAGTCACCGCCGGGATCGACATTCGGCAACCGCGGACCCGGCTGCACCCCGGTGTCGATGATTGCTACCAGCTGGCCCTCGCCTCTGGAAAAGCGCCATGCTGCAGGCAAATTCAGCATCGCCTGGCTGGGCGACGCCACGTTGGTGTCGGTACCCGCAATGAGTCCGGAAACGCTGCATGCACCGCGTTGCTCCATCGGTTGCACCGGACCCGGTGCTCCGCTCGGCGGTTCTGCGGCATCGTCTACCACCGGTGGGGTGATCGCCAGCGCCGACGGAACCGACCAGCTGGTGCCCGTCCCGAAAGCAGTCAGAGCTGCGGTGAGGCAGGCCGCTACGGCACGGTTCATCGATTGAGCACCCAGCTGAACAGACCGACCAGATAGGCCATGACGGGGATAAGCGACGCGTCCAGGCCGGCGGCGACAAACCCCAGCAGGCGGCGCAGCGGCAACGAATAGCTGTCCGGCGAGGCGATCTGCGGGTTCAGCGCTACCACCACCCAGGCCAGCATGAGCACGACGAGCACCGCCAGCACGCCGAATGCCGCACCGTAGCGTCCGGTGGCAGTGTAGAGCCCCAGCAGCACACCGGTCACCAGGTAGGGCTGAGCAAGCAACCATGCCTTACACGCGGCCGAATCCCAGATCCGGGCCCGTAGCGTGGCGGTGGCCGCCGTGGCCGCCACCACATACCAGCCCGCAGCGCTCAAGGTCTCGGGGCGCAACGCGATGGCCACTGATCCCAAGACACTAAGCAGCACAGCGGCAGCAACGAAGCCGCTTTGATGGGCGTCGCTGACCCGCACCCGGCGCGGCAGGTCTTCGAGCACTCGCAGCGACGGGGCCGACGGAGTGGGATCACCCGGGGCCGGGATCACCGGCAACGGGAACCGCGCCCACAGCGCCGACAACTGAGCCGCCTGAATGGTAACCAGCAAGGCGGCCACAATCAGCCCACAGCCCAGACTCAGTATCGGTAATTGCCAAAGCAATTCGGCACCGGCCGCCAGCAAAATCCCCGCCCCGACCACCGCGGTCGCGGTGAAGAAGGCGACGACGCGCTCTCGTTCCGCGCTGGGCACCATCAGCGAGATCAGCGACCAGGCGGTTACCCCCGCGGCCGCAAGCATCACCTGCGCAGCTCCGAACGTACCGGGAACCGCCAACGCCAACGCGGCGGCGACGGGCGCCAGTGCGGCAATCGACAGTGCGGTGCCCGTTCGTGCCGAACGGGTGGTGGCCAGCAGACCGGCCACCGCCAGCGCGGCCGCGATCGCGCCGACGGTAATCACCCCCGCCAACGCGCCGGTGACCGCTCGATAGGTAACCGCCAGGCCGGACGCCACGAGCGCCACACCGATCACCGCAGCCAGCGCTCCGCGCTGGATATGGGGTGTGTCCCAGGGCTTGAGCCTAGAGCTCGAGAAAATCATGGCGGCATCGGCGATGTCCTCGACGATTCCCGGCGCGGCCGGACCCACGGGCACCGGCTGCAATGCCAGCAGATCACCATCGACGACTCCGACGGTGTCCAGGCTGGCATCCAGGCTGAACGGCGCTCCACCGATTGGCGCCAAGCTCAGGTGCGCGGCCGCACCGAAGTCGGATTCTCCGATATCGCCGCCGTCCGCCGCGGGAATCACCAAACGCTGTACCGCTGGCAGGATTTCACGCAGCGGCAGCCCCGCGGGTAAGGCCATTTCCGTCAACCGGCTCTCCGCGAGAATGGCGACGCGGACGATCGGCATCACAGTGCCCGACATCACTGGACCCTCCAAGCACGCTGGTGCCGTTGCTGGGACATCATGTTCTCTTTCTGGTTGTAATGAGGTCGCTATAAGGATTGTCCGGAGAAGTCCCGGGACAGCCGCTGGTTGGGAAACCATTGCCCATCCGGCAGGTTGGCGGTGAGTTGCTCGATCGCGACCGCCGTCGCAAATGCTGTCCCCGGGCTAAACGTGGACACCCACTCGCCGTCGAATGCCCGCGACGGACTGACGAGCACCCGACCGGCTGTGCTGTCGACAATGCTCAAACCGACCTCGGTGGTGGCGTGCTGACCGTCGCGGTTGCAGCCGGCGACGATCTCGACGTAGCTGCGCGGCCCAGAGAAGACCGCCTCCACCACCGGGCGGGCCGAGGCGGGGATCCCCAAGTAGTCCAGCACCTCCGGTAGCGGCGTACCGGCCCGCAACCGATCATCGGCGCGCGCACCGACCCGCATCGGCATGTTGAACTCCTCGAACTGTGCCGGCGGTCGATGCGAAAGCCCAACGCCAAGAACCGGAACCAGCGCCCTTGGGTCGTCGATATCCATTGCCGTAAAGGTGATCAGCTGGGCGCTGCGCAGCGCAACCACGGTATTGAAGGCCCGGCCAGCATTGCCAGCCGTCCCGGCGCGTTGCGCAACGATGCCCCGCAGCAGATTGTCCGTCCCGTCGGCCGAGCCAGGACCCACGTAACGCAGATCCAGCCATCGGTCGGGGAAGCACACCACCTTGATCCAGTCGGCGACCGCCGCGTTAACGGCACCATCTGGCGACAACAGACCCAGCTGGATCAACTCGTCTCGCTGCCGGTCGAGGAACGCACCTCGTTGTGCACCATCGGAATAGGGTGTGGTGATCGCCAACACCCACGGAAAACTGCCCGCTCCAATGGTTTCGGCGATAAACCAGGCGTTATCGACCGTCAGTTCGACAGCGTTTGGCTCGGAACGCATTTAACGGACTAGCCGCCCCATTTGGCGGCTTCGGCCTGGTCACGTCCCATCATTGCCACCGTGTTGGCTTCATGGGTAGTGGCCATCGACTGATAGGCGCGCACCAAGTCTTCCATGGCCTGGTTCCATTGCGCCTGCCACGCTTGGTATGTCATTCCGGTGTCACCCTGCCAGGCGCTCGACAATGCGGCCTGCTCGGCGGAGATATCTGCGCCTAGCCCCTGCATGGTGCCGGCGTATCCCGCCATGTCTCCGGCGTGCGCCAGCATCGCCGGGTAGTTGTACATAATCTGCGACATCACAAAGCCTTTCGGTTGTCCGTGCGGGTCAGAACGCGGTGTAGGTCGATGCGGCTGCGGAATCGGCGGCGACGTAGGTGCCGGCAGCGTCGCCCAAGTTCGCCTGTGCAATATCCAGCAACGCGTTGACCCTGGCCGCTACCTCCACGAAACGCGCGTGGGAGGCTTGAAAGGCCGCCGACGATTCACCCTGATGAAATGCCTGAGCCGACATCGCCGCCTGCTCGGCCTGGCCGATCGTGTGCCGCATCAGCCCCGCTTTGGCGGCAAACGCCGACTGCGAGGCCACCAATTGCGGAATGTGCGCGTCCAATAGGCTCATAACAAACCCTTTCTCCTTTGATTCGAATTTCGGCTACTCACTGGCATGGTCTGAACCGTCGTCGCCCCCCTCCTGTAGGCCGTCCCAGGTACCCGGCACCATCGGCATCCGTGGACCGCCGCCGAACTCGTCACCGGCCATTGCCGTCAAACCCGCCGCCTGCAACAGGGTTTCGCTGGGTGCGGTCCCGGCAAAACCGAGCCGGCCGGCGCCGTGCGCTGAAGCCTGCGCGCGGTCGTCGGTCGCCGTTGGGCCGATGCCGTTGTCGAAGTCCATATCCAGGTACTCGTCGGCGTAGTCATGGATCTCGGTACGTCGCCGCCGCCGCGCCCGCGCCGAGGCGCGGCTTGCCGTCGCCGCGCCAGCGGCCGGAATTGTTGCCGCCGGCGCCTTGACTCCCGTACGCCCCCCCACCGTCGGGCCCAAGCTGGGTCCCCAATCGCCGCCCCCACCAACGGCATAGGCAACAACGTTTGCGGTAACGGGCGCGGTCGATGCCGGCGCACCGCCGGCCGGAGCACCCGCACCCGCCGATGCCGGTGTCGCTGCGGAGCCAGGCGCGGTGGATGCAATGCTGGCGGCCGGCCAGGAGGATTGCGCGGCGACGGCGGCCACGGCCACCGGCGCTCCCGCAGCCGGCACGGCGGCAACCGCGACCTGGATGGGCGCGAACGCTATGGCACTCAAGCCCAGGCCGAGCGCGGCCGGGAACAAGAACGGCGAACTCAAGACCATGCCCCAGGTGGGCCAACCCACCAGGTTGAAGAACACCTGATAGCCGAGCGCAAACAGCAGTGGCCCGTACGTGATGATCGCCGCCTCCGGGTTGGTAAGGAAGGCGATGATGATCTTTATTGACATGCCGATGGGATCCTGCAGGAACGTCGCTATCTCTTTGAACATCCACCCGTAAAAACCGGTATAGGCATTCCACAGGTCCTGAAGCAACTGCCACAGGAATTGCCACGGATCGAACGTCGCCGCGGCGGCTTGCGCTTGGACTGTGCCGGCGGCGATACCGCCGGGCTCACCGGCACCCGGAATCACAATTGTCGGCGGCGGGGCCGTGCGCGGTGTCGACGCCAGCGCGGCACCGGCTGTCGCCTGGTAAAGACCCATCGTGGTAGCGGCCTGTATCCACATCCGTGCGTAGTCGGCTTCGTTGAGTGCGATCGGAATCGTGTTGATCCCGAAGAAGTTTGTCGCCACCAACACGCCATGTATGACGTGATTGGTGGCGAGTTCGGCCAACGTTGGCATTGCCGCCACTGCCGCCGTATACGCCGCCGCAGCAACCTCATGCTGCGCCGCTATCGCTGCGGCGTCCGCGCTAGCCTGCATCAGCCACGCCACATACGGCAGGTGCGCAACCACATACCGCTCGGCACTTGGCCCTTGCCACGCCCCCTCCTGAACCGACCCCACCAGCCCGGTGAGTTCCGCTGCCGTGGCCGCATATTCGGCGCTGAGCGTGCTCCACGCCCCCGCAGCTCCAAGAAGTGACGCCGGTCCGGACCCACTGCTCAGCAACGCCGAGTGCACCTCCGGCGGCGAAGCAATCCAGATGGGTCCAACAACCATGGTCAGGCGCCTGCGATCCCGTAGGTAGCGGCGGCCGCCGAGTCGCCGGCAAGGTAGCTTGCCCCGGATTCGCCCACCCCAACACCCGCGCGCCCCAGCTCTTCAACACCTTGAGCCGCCACGACTGCGTGTTCTTGGCCTTGGGCGCTGAACCCGGCCGCGGTCTGCAGCGACACGGGATCCGCCGCGGGCGGTACCACTGCGGTGATCATCGGGGCCGCGGCCGCATGTGCGGCCGCCAGCCGCGCCGTTAGCGCCTCGACCGCCGCGCTGGCCGCGGCCAGGCCTTCAGGAACCACTCGCAAGGTCATGACCAACTCCCCTTCTACTGTGTTTCACCAAATGTCGCGGTCTCACCGACGAGCGGGTTGACCAACTGCACATAGGTCGGATATTCACTGTCGCCCAACAACATGGCTCGTCCGGCGGGCAACCGGTCAAAGCGCTGACCCCGAATCTTGCCGCTGTCTTGCGGATTACCCGCCAGCATCAGGGTGGTCGCCTGCAGATCGTTGAAGCGGCGGAGCAGCTGGCTGGTCATCAGTGCATGCGCCGATCCGGAAGCGCGCGCGGTGATGATCACCCGCAGCCCCAAATCTCCCGCCTGAGCAAGCAGACCGATAAGCGGGGTCCATGGTCGCTGCCCGACGTGGGGACCGCTCATCGCCCCCGCATCCGGTATCTGGTCGACGTCATCGATGATCAGGTAGTGGGTGTGGCCCTGGTATGTCCAACGGGCCAATTCGGCAGGAGACAAGCCGGCCGGCGGCCGCCGCGCCTCGATGAGGTTTGCCAGACCGAGCATTGCCGGAATGATCCGATCGATGTTGGCCGTGTATTCGTTGTCCGGGAACAACGGCTCGTCGACGAGATGTAGCCGGCGATCCAACACGGTGAAGGCCACCTGATCGGCGGTGGAGTGCTCGCGGATAGTGCGGATGATGTGGCGCAGCAACGTGGTCTTTCCTGACTTGCTGTCACCGAACACCATCAGCAGCGGGTTCTCGGCAAAGTCCAATACCACTGAGGCCAGGTCTTGTTCGCGCTGACCGATGACCACCTGATCCGGGCCCCGGTACGCTGCGCCAACCGTCTCGGGCGCGAGGTTGGTGGGCAACAACCGCACCGGCGGCGCGGCCAAGCCGGGGTAGCGGGCGTTGATCGCGGGCACCTGGTCCAGTTCTGGGGCCGCGAATAGGAAGTGCTCGGCCGCCATGGTCAATCCACGCCCGGGCTGGTCATACGGGACGGCCTCCGCCGGCCGGCGCAGTGCCCCCACCACACGCACGTTGGAATCCCGCGCGTCGTGCAGTCGCAACTCCAGACGTAACCCGAGGCCGTCTCGCATGGCCAGCGGCACTTCCAGCCAGCTCGGGGTGGTGATGATCACGTGGATGCCGTATGCCAAGCCCACATTGACGAGTTCTGCAACCTTTGCCAGCAAGGGGTTGCGAGTGTTGAACTGGTCGGTGTTGTCGCGGCCAAACGCGTAGAGGTTGTCGATGACGAGGAACACCTCGCCGAAGCCGTCGTCCGGAGCGGAACCGTTACCCTGACCATTTCCTGACCGTTCCCGGAAGACTTCCCGTTGCTGCCGGGACAACAGTAGCTGCTCCAGCTCACCAAAGGTGCGCCGGATGCGCTCGGGCTCCAACGCCGACGCGACGCTGCCGACATGCGCCAGACCCTCCAGCGCGCGCAGTTGTCCACCCCCGTAGTCCAGGCAGTAGAAGGTGACGTCATGCGGTGAGTGCAGGTTGGCGGCCGAAAGGATAAATGTCTGCAAGGCAGTCGATTTACCGGACTTGGGACCGCCATGGATCACCATGTTCCCGGCCGCCGAGGTGGCATCGAACTCCAGCGGATCGCGTCGCATCTCAAACGGCTTATCGATCTCACCAAGCGGCCACCGCCAGTGACGCTGCGGCGTCCCGGCACGGGCCAGCAAGGTGGACAACGGGATCGGTTCGTCCAGCGGCGGCAGCCACAACTGCGGCGCCTGCGGTCCGTACCGAGCCAACTGTTCGCCGATGGTCGCTATCAGCTTGCGCGGCGGACCGGCCGGCGGTTCCTCGTCAGCGTCGAAGATCACCGTGCTCGGGTCGGCTTCTACCGCTGCCGCAGTGAACAATTTCGGCTCCGGAATAGAGTGCAAAACAGCGGCTTTGGGCGTGTGCGGGGGCTCGTATATTCCGTCTACGTAGGTGCTGCGGAACTTGATCGGAGTGGCACCGGGTGCCGGCACCAAGAAGCCGATGCCCTTGTGTTCTTTGCCCGACTCGATGTGATAGGCGTCCTCTACGCCGATGATCTGGCGGGAAACGCTGGGGCTGGCCACTTTCAGCCCAATCCGGTAGGAGGTGTTCTTGTCGATGTCTTTGATCTTGCCGACATCCAGCGTCTGGGATGCGAACAGGATGTGGATGCGGAACGAGCGGCCCTTGCGTGCCACGTAGTCGAACAGCTCCGCATATTCCGGATGGTCGGCCAGCATCAGCGTGAACTCGTCTGCCACTACGAAAAGCGTTGGTATCGGCGGCAGATCAAGGGCAGCCGCCGCGCCCGACTCGCGAGCGTTCTCGTATTCCAGCACCGAATTGAACGCGCTGCCCTGAATGGTGCGGCCGGCTTCACGTAACAACATCTCGCGGCGGGCCACCTCACCACGCAGCGTGTCAGCGAACCGATCGGCCAGCGACTTCTTCTCCGCCATGTTCGAGATCACGGCAACAACCTGCGGGAAGTTCCGGAAGCTGTCGGCACCGGCCTCACCCTTGAAATCGGCATAGATGACGATCAGTCGGTCCGCCGAGTGGGTTGTCAACAGGGACAGCAGAATCGACATCAGGGTCTGCGACTTCCCAGAACCGGTCATGCCGATCATCAGCCCGTGCGGACCCATACCGCCTTCGGCCTCATCTTTGAGGTCGAACATCAGCGGCTCACCGGTGGCGGTAACACCGATCGGGACGCGCAGTTCTTCGTCCCGTCGGCGCCGAGCCCAAACCGCGGGTACATCCAGTCGCGATGCATCCGGAATGCCCAGCAGCGTCGTGAAATTCGCACCGCTGGTGGCCGCGGATCGCAGACCGGCATGCGTCGGGTTGGAATCCCAGCGCGCCAGCCGGCGGGCCAGATGCGCGGCCTCGTCGGTGCCAAATTCGTCCGCTTGGTCGATGTAGGGCTGCCACCCACCGGTCTGCCAGCGTTGGATGGCACCGTCGACGATCCGCAGGATGGGTCGTTCGGGGTCCGAGTACTGTTCGCGGTGCGGTGGCGTGGTCGAGAGATAGACCACTGTGACACCAGCGCGGCCTGCCGCCAGCACCGAGGAATCGATGTCGTATTCGGGATCATCGATGATGATCAATAAGTGCCGCAACGCATCTGCCGCTACGCCGGTGAACGCGGGACGATCCAGGAGGACCGGACCCAGCGATTCGACCAGTGCGTCGGCGTCGGTTGCCAGGTAGCGCGCGGGGCCTACCCCATCAACCTGACCGGGAATATCGACGTGCGGCAACCACTTCAGCCAGGACCAGTCGTCATTCTCCAGCTTGCGGGTCGCCAGCGCCAGTCCGAGCACCGTCGGGTCATGCCAGGTGATCGCCTGAGCAATCCAGGCACGCAACGCGCCCCGGACCTCATCGGGTTCACCGAGCACGGTGATCCGCGCGACCTTGGTCAAATCGATTCCGGTCGGCACATCTCGCACCGTACGTTGAGTATCGAGCACGCCACGTAATGCGCTGTGCGACACAGGTTCCAGGTCGATTTCGGCAGCGGTATCGCTAACCCGCAGCGCGGTTGCCAGTGGCGCGGAATGCCGGCCGGCCCGCAGCACTAGAAAGTCGGGGTCGTGTGGGTCGCGTTCCCACTGGCGACGCGACCCGGGCACGGCGGCCAGGGCTTGTGGTTCGGGATGAGACCACTCGGCGGCGGCGCGCTGCTGCGCGGCCTGGGCCCGGATGTTGTCCCGGACCACCGACAGATAACGCAGATAGTCGGCGCGTTCCGCGTCGACTTCCTCAGTGCGCATCTTGTTGTCGTTGCCGCGATAGAGCGCGGTGGCTGCCAACAGGAGCACGAACGGGAAAAACAGCGTCTGAGGGGAAACCAGCCGCATCCCCGTCGCGACCAGCGCTACGATCATGCCAACAATGAGGATCACGATCAGGTAAGGCATCGCACGTCGCAACAGCGACGGCGGAATCACCCGGGGCAGCTCGGGTGGCGCCTCGATGGTGATGGTGCCCTTGCGCGTGTTCGGCGGTGCAAGCCGTCTACGTGCCTCGAATATCAGTCTGCTCATCGGGGCTCCCCTTCGGCCGTCACCGGACGCCCGGGCCTACGGTCGGGCGGCAGGCTATCGTGCGCGAGCAGCGCATCCGCACGCGACAGCGTCGGACCGGCCGCAAAAAGTGACAGGATTGCCCACGGGATAGGCAGCGGGGGTGCTTGCAGACCCAGGGCCGCAACCGTTTTGCCCTGGCCGGCCGCGTCCGATCTGCCGTCGGACTCGGTGTCGATGCCGTAGCGCACCCCGGTGTCGGAAATCCAAAACAGGGATCCATCCGCGGGCGCGGATGCGCCACCGCTCGCGGTCTGGGTGAAGTAGCCGGTTCCCGGCGCCAGTGCGACCCGGGCCGCCGAGGCGCCTCCCGGCGGCGAGCCACCGCCTACCAGCGCGACGGTGCGCATCCCTTCGGGCACCGGCAGTGCCGCACCTGACAACAGGCTCAGTGAGCTGGTAGCCGCGCCGGCCGGCCGGCTCCAATGCACGCAGGTGATGGGGTTGGGTTCAGCGTCGACCAGGGTCACCCGTTGGGCCGGGTAGCGCGCGGTGTCCAGCAGCCGAGACACGGGCAGTCTGGCAACCTCATCGGCGCCCAGGCGCGGCGGCTGCTGCAGCCCATAGGAGTTGGAATTGCGCAGGATCGCCGCCAGCACGGGCGAAATCGGTTGTAGACCGTCCGACAACACCGCGTAGTACTGAACGGCATTGGCGCTCAGCGGATACGACTCGACCACCGCGCCGATCGGAGCGGACAGCTGGTAGGCCGGCGGGCTACCCGCCTCCGAGATCGCGGGGGCGGCCAACGGTGCCCCTTCTGGGATCGCATTGAACAGCCCGGGTGCGATGGGCCGTGCCGCGGGCACCTCGGTGCCGAGGCCCAGCGCATTAGTAATGGCGTGATCTGCCAGGTCGATCCGGCTACGTTTGCCCTGCCAAAGCAGCCAGTCGCCGGTGCCGTTATCGACCAGAACCGCCTGGCTAGGGCCGAGCGCCGCCGCCCGGGCACCGCCATTGTCGGGCGGACCGCCGATCACCGTGACTCCCATGCTGTGGCTGGCGCGCCCGCCCTGGGACAAGCCACCGACGGTGTCGCACACAATCCAGTCCGAGTCGGGCACGGCGCTTTGCACCATTCGCTCGGGCGCACCTGGGATACCGATCAGGTTCCCGCGCGGAAATCGGTCTAGCTCAGCGCTTTTCACCGTCGTCGGATTTACTGGCCGGCCGACGATCAGCCGGGCCGACGTCAAGTTGAGCACCGGGTGCAGCGCGTCACCAACGCGCACGTACAGCGCGGCCGTGGATCGATCGGCGAGCACCGCGTTATCGCCCGCCTGTCCGTTCGGCCGGATCAGCGAGAACACGAAGCAACCGACCAATCCGGTGATCAGGATGAGCACGCCCATCAGGACCGCCCGCGACTGCGTGCGCAGCGGGTCCACCAACATCCGAGTGTCGTGCAACGCGATGCCGGAGGCGATCCGCCGCATCACGAATCGCCAGCCACTTACCTGGTGGCGCGTGACGAAGCCACGGCGGTATTCCACCTTGTCTGGATTGTCGTTGACCGGCGTACGCGAAGTGAACGAACGCCGCGCCCCCGCCCATTCGCCCTCGGGCTCATTGGTCGTCATGCGGGCACCGAGAGCCCCAAGCCACGCAGCAGCGGCTCAACCGATTTGCCCACGTCACCAGCGGTGATCGTCATCAGCTCCTCATCACTGAATTCGCCATTTCCGGCATGCTCGGAGTGGTCCAGCCGGAATTCACGTTCTTCTTCTGAACGTTCAACGATGTTCCGGACGAACCGGCCGTTGCCCGCTATGTCAAGACTGCGTCGCGAAATTCCGTTGGCATCCGGCGTCGATCCGGCCGCCAATTTGGCGAACAACGCCTCCATGTCCTCAAGGGCAGACCCTTCGAAGATGCTGTCTCGCTGTTCGGCCATCTTGTGCGCGATCTCCACCAACTCGTGCGATGTGTACGACGGAAAGTCGATGCTGCGGGTGAACCGGGAACGCAGGCCCTCGTTGGTATCCAGAAACTTGTCCAGGTCCGCTCGGTAACCGGCGATGATCACGACCAGCCGGTCACGATCGTTTTCCATCCGGGCCAGCAGAGTGTCGATGGCCACCAGCCCAAAGTCATTCTTTGCGCCAGTAGCCACTAGGGCGTAGGCCTCGTCGAGGAACAACACCCCGTCCAGAGCGCTATCGATGATCGCGTTGGTCTTGGCCTCAGTCTCGCCGATGTGTTGGCCGATGAGGTCGGCGCGGTGCACCTCTTTTATGTTCTCGCGCTTCAAAAGCCCTAGACCACAGTAAATTTTGGCCACTACACGAGCAATTGTGGTCTTACCGGTTCCGGGTGGCCCGGCGAAGATGAGGTGGTGCGTGCGCTGCGCTACGGCCAGCCCACGCTGCTTGCGCACCAGTTCCATGGCAACCGAGCTTTTCAGCCGCGATACCTGGTTCTTAACCTCATCGAGTCCGATGAATTCGGCGAGCTGACGTTCGGCCTCATGAAGGAGCACGGCCTTGCGTTCGTGAGCGGCGGGGTCGATGAAATCGTCTGCGCTGGGTTCGGTTTCGGGATCCCACGGATCGGTTCGGGCCTCGATCCGACCAGCTGTGGTGGTGACAATCCCGAAGCTGGTGTCGGACAGGGCGTGCTCGATCTCTTCGTTCTCGGGGTGCGCCGCATACAAATCCTGCAGCACCTCGTTCGCCGATTCTTCATCGACGTGGGCACGCAGCACCAGCGCCTTCGCCAGCGCACCGTCCACCGCAGCGACAGGGACGGGCCCCTCGGGCTCCTCAAGGTAGGACAATGCCGGAGCGAACATGCCCAACCTCGCGAGCGCGGTGCCCAGAGCAATCTTGGCGGCGTGCGAGTAGGTCTCGTCGAGATCGGGGTCGTTGACAATCGGCGTCAGCAACTTGACCACATCCGACCAGCGTTCGGTGCGGTAGTTGAGGACGACGTTGATCCAGCGCGCCTCGCGCCAGCTCGGCCGGCGCTCGGTGATACCCGCGACCAAGTCGTGGGCCGCGGCGGCGGCTCTGACCTCACCCGTTGAAACCAGCGCCGCCGCGTATGCGAGATGGAAATCGTCGGGATCGGTTGCGCGAAAACGCAAGTAAAGGCCAGTGTCATAGTGAAAACCCAACGCACCGGGCGTCAGTTCCACATGGCGCTGCAGCACACCGGCGGTGCCCGCCGTCCGCGAAACGGCCTCCAGCACCCCGATCGACTGGTCACCCGCGGCCGCCAACCCAGTCCACGCGTCGCATTGGTCATCGGCGACGCGGGCGAGTGCGGCAAATCCGGTCCGAGCGGCACTCAGGTCGGCCGGACGTCGACGCTCGTAAACCGCGATGCCGAGCGCCCGGCAACAGGTGGCGAACCGGCTGACAACATCGGCGTCCACCCTGCCATTTACCCGGGATGCGGCGGACTGAGTAGCAAGCATGCTGATGTCACTGCGTTTCACGCTCGCGCCGTCTCCTGAACCTCGCGTTGCCATTGGCTAAATCCGGCCGAAAGTAGCCCCGAAGCTAGCTCTGAAACCAGCCCTGAAGTTAGCATTGCATAAGCTAACTGTCGAGGCGATCGCGAGGGTTGGGTTCATCCCTGAACTCCGTTGCCGATCCCGCTGACCAGGCATTTGTGTGCGCCGACCAAATCGTCGGCGCTACTCGCATTCGCATCACTGGCATCTCTTCCATGAGGAGCTCGCTAAGCAATGTAGCTTAGTGAACATGATTTTCATTATCAAACCGGGGGTGTCATGGACTCGATTCGCCCGCGCCGCGCACCGTCGGGCCGATGGTTCCTCGGCCGATGCTCCCGCAGGCGCCACCGGCTCGGGTCGGTCGTCGGCTACCGGGCCGCACACACAGCAGGTCGCTTAGTAGTCGGGCGGAAGCGGGCGATAGTTCCGGCCCGGGCAACTCAGGCCATCGTCGTGACCTGGGAGCATCGATCAGGGTTTGGTCGCACTCACCAGCGTGTTGCGGGCGAACATCGGAGCGGCCTCGGATTCGGGGCCCGGCACCGGCCGGCCGACCTCGCGTAGGTAATCGGTCAGCGGCGTGCCGATGGCCGTCCAGCCTCGCTCACTGAACCAGTCTGTGGCCGGCGCGCACCGCTCGTTGTACACCAGCTGAAAAAACGGAAGGGCGTCGCCGGCGTCAACGGCCGCGCGTTCCTCGGCCACTTTGGCCGCGAATTCTTCGTCGGGCAGCGGCGCGCCGTCCTCCACGGCGACGTGACTACCAAGACAGGCCAGCTCATTGATGCCCGTGAAAAGCTTCTGCTGCGCGTCGGCCGGCAGATAGATCAGCAGTCCCTCGGCAATCCATGCCGACGGCTCGGCGGCAACAAAACCGCTTTCCTGCAGCGCCGCTGGCCAGTCGTCCCGCAGATCAACGGCGATCTCGCGGCGCTTTGCGATGGGTTGGACGCCGTGCCCGGCAAGGACCTCACGCTTGAAATCGAGGACCTGCGGACGGTCCAGCTCAAAGACGGTCGTCCCGTCCGGCCAGGGCAGCCGGTACGCACGCGAGTCCAGGCCGGCCGCCAGCACCACCACCTGTCGCACACCCACGTCGGCGGCGCGTCCGAAATAGGCGTCGAAATACTTGGTGCGGGCCCCCTGGAAGTTGACGAAATGCTGGCCGAAGTCCTCGCTCGTCAGGTCGTGGTCGGGAGCATTGCCGTCGAGCACGTCGGCCCAGGAACCGCCGACGGCGCGGCAGAACAACTCCGCGTACGGATCAACGGCCAGTGAGTCGGGTTTTTGCGCCTCCAAGGCGCGTGCCGTCGCGACGAACAGGGCCGTCGATCCGACACTTGTGGTGATGTCCCAGGTATCGCCATCGCTACGCACCCCAACGACACTACGCGGCTAGTCGCATGCCGCTTCCGGGTCCGAGTCCCAGGTGCCCGGAAGCAGCGGCATTTGCGCGCCGCCGCCGAACTCATCCGCGGCCAGCGTGGTCAAACCCGTTGCCGCACCAGCCGTTTCCTTGTGCAATGCGCCTGCAAATCCCACCTGCGCCGCACCGTGCTCCGAGGCCACCGTCGGCTGGACCGGATCCTCCGGGGGTGGAGCGCCCCAGTCGGGGTCGACCTCGACATCCATGAACTCCTCGCCGTACCCGCGTAGCGTCTTGCGCCGGCGTCGGCGGCGGCGCGCCTGCTCCCGTGCGGCTGCGGCGGCCGCCGCGGCGGCGGAATCGGGCTCCGGTACCTTCCTCTTGGCGCTGGCGGCGGCGCTGGCGCTCATGCCCTCGCCAAATCCGATGCCGGGACCGCCGCCGACCAAGAACGGGTAGCCAAAGCCCCCGGCGGCCGGGGCCGGTGGCGGCGCCGGTGCGCTGCTAACGACGGTGCTCGCGGTGGAGACGGGCGCAGACGGTGACGCGGGCGCCGCGGCCGACGTGGCGACGGTCGGAGCCATCCCGGCGACCGGCAACATGGGCACCGCCGCAACCGGTGGACCGACCGCGGGGATGACGGCGGGATGAATCCCAGCCAGCCCCGACAACCCGGCAAAGCCGGTCACCGCCCCCAGGTTGGAGATAACACCACCGAGCGCGACCGCCAGCAACTGGGGCGACTGAGCCAGCGCCTGCACGATCTGCGCTATGTGGGTCGGCCAGTCGAACAAGACAAGCTCGACAAGGAACTGAAACGCCTCGACCGGATTGGTAAAAAGATCCTTGACGAAGGTTTGAAAGTCCTGACTCAGTTCGAGAGCGCGAACTAGCCACCAGATCGGTTGGGCCGCATTCGTGTAGTCGTCGTACGGGATTCCGTTGACGGTGCCTTCGGCCGGATCCCAGATCACCCTGCCCCCGGTGATGATGCGCAGGATCTCGGCCACGATGTAGTCGATCGGGCTGGGGTCTCCCCCGTGGTCATGATCGTGGTCATCGCCGACGGCCTCGGCCGCCAGGATTTGCGGTGCGACGGTGGTTTGCGGCGTCGATGCCAGTGCCGCGTCGGACACCGCTTCGTAGGTGGCCATTGTCGTTGCCGCTTGAATCCACATCCGCACGTAGTCGGCCTCGTTGAGCGCGATCGGGATGGTGTTGATCCCGAAGAAGTTGGTCGCTATCAGCACTCCGTGGATGGCGTGGTTGGCGGCCAACTCGGGCAACGTCGGCATGGCCGCCAACGCGGCGGTGTAGGCGGCGGCCGCGGCATCATGCTGGGCGGCCGCTTGCACGCTGGTGGCGCTGGCACGCATCAACCACATCAGGTAAGGCACATGGGCAGTCACGTACCGCTCCGCGGTTGGCCCCTGCCATGCCCCGCCCTGGACCGCGCCCAGCACGGAAATGAGTTCGTCTGCCACCGCCGTGTATTCGGCGCCCAGCGCTGACCATGCCGCGGCCGCCGACAGCAAAGACCCGGGCCCGGGGCCACTACTGAGCAGCGCGGAATGCACCTCAGGCGGGGACGCCATCCATACCGGGGCGACCACGGCTAGCCCCGCCACCAGATGAACATGATTTTCATTATCGACATTTGACACCACCAATGGCCGCATTGCAAGCAGAACCAATGCAGCGCCGGTTCCCGCCGACGCGGCTGCTTGAAAATACCTGGGAGCATTCTGGGAAACTTCACAGATTTCTTGCTCTCGGCGGATATATTCTGTATCATGCCGATTTTTTCCTGGTGACTGGGGACCCCAGGTCGGCCTGACACCGTAGTCATGTCGTTTGGGAGGTCTCTCATGTCGTATGTAATCGTGTCGCCGGACGCGCTGGTGGCGGCGGTAGCGGATCTGGGCAGTCTCGGATCGAATCTCGGCGCCGCTAACTTCGCCGCAGCGGCCAATACCACGCAGCTACTAGCCGCGGGCGCCGACGAAGTATCGGCGGCGATCGCCGGCATGTTCGGCACCTACGGCCAGGCTTATCAGGCGGCGAGTGCGCAGGCGGCTGCGTTCCATGCCCAGTTTGTGCAGGCATTGAGCGCGGGCGGAGGAGCATACGCGGCAGCCGAGGCCGCCGCCCTGTCGGCGCTGCTTGATCCAATAAACGCACAGTTTGTGGCGGCTACCGGGCGCCCATTGATCGGCAACGGCGCAAACGGCGCCCCGGGAACCGGGGCCAATGGCGGCGACGCCGGCTGGTTGATCGGCAACGGCGGCGCCGGTGGATCCGGAGCAATCGGCGCCAGCGGCGGGGCCGGCGGGAACGGCGGCGCCGCTGGGCTCATCGGCAGCGGTGGTGCTGGCGGCGCAGGCGGGGTCGCCACCGCCGCCGCCGGCACCGGCGGCGCCGGCGGGGCCGGCGGCAACGCCGTGCTGATAGGCGCCGGCGGCGCGGGCGGCACCGGCGGGGCATCAACGGAACTCACCGGCGGGAACGCCGGGGCCGGCGGAGCCGGCGGGAACGCCGGCATGCTCTTCGGCGCTGCCGGGCCCGGCGGCGCCGGCGGGTACTCATTCGCCAGCGCGGCCACCGGCGGGGTTGGTGGGGCCGGCGGCGCCGGCGGGCTCTTCGCCGACGGCGGCGTCGGCGGCGTCGGCGGACAAGGCGGAACCGGCGCTGCCGGCGGGGCTGGCGGGGCCGGTGGGCTATTCGGCGCCGGCGGCACGGGTGGGGCCGGCGGCACCGGTGGTTCCACCGGTGGGGTTGGTGGTGCCGGCGGCGCCGGTGGATCCGGTGGGCTGATGGGCGCTGGCGGCACCGGCGGCAGCGGCGGCAGCGGCGGCTCGACCATAGGCCTTGCCGCCGGGAACGGCGGGGACGGCGGGGACGCCGGTCTGCTGTCACTCGGCCAAGCCGGCGGCGCGGGCGGTGCTGGCGGCGAAGGCCTCGGCAAGGCGGCCCCCGGTGGGGCCGGCGGCACCGGCGGCAACGCCGGTATGTTCTTCGGCACCGGCGGGGCCGGTGGGGCCGGCGGCTTTGGCACCGCCGCGGGCGGCGCGGGCGGCGCCGGCGGCAACGCCGGCCTGCTCAACGGGTCCGGCGGCGCTGGCGGCAACGGCGGCGCCGGTGTGACTCTGGGCGGCAGCGGGGGGGTCGGCGGCACTCCCGGCCTGGTCGGCAACGGCGGTAACGGCGGTAACGGCGGCGCCAGCTCCGCCGGTGCCGGCGCCGCTGGCGGCGCTGGCGGCAACGGCGTGCTGATTGGCAACGGCGGCAATGGCGGCAGTGGTGGAATCGGCGTGACCACCGGCAAGGCCGGTGTCGGCGGCATCGGCGCGCTGCTGTTAGGTGCGGACGGATTCAACGCTCCAACCAACATTTCGCCGGTGCACACGCTGCAGCAAGATGTGCTCGCCATCGTGAATGAACCGTTCCAGACACTCACCGGGCGCCCGCTGATCGGTAACGGCGCCAACGGGACTCCCGGGACCGGGACCGCCGGCGGCGACGGTGGGTGGCTGTTCGGTAACGGTGGCAACGGCGGGCACGGGGCGACCAACACCGCCGTCGGCGGCACCGGTGGGGCCGGTGGGGCCGGTGGGGCCGGCGGGATCTTGTTCGGCAGCGGCGGCACCGGGGGAACCGGAGGGATTGCCACCAACACCAACGGCGTCGGCGGGGCTGGCGGCACCGGCGGCAACGCCTTGCTGATCGGCTCCGGCGGCACCGGCGGCACTGGCGGGAACTCCATCACCAGCGGAAAGGGAGGCGCCGGAGGCAATGGCGGCAACGCCGGCCTCTTCTACGGCGCCGCCGGGACCGGTGGCCACGGTGCCGCGCCCGGCAACCCGAATGGCGTCGGCGGCGCCGGCGGCAACGGCGGGCTGTTCTCCAACGGCGGAGTCGGCGGGGCGGGCGGTTTCGGCGCCGGCGGCGGAGCCGGCGGGAATGGCGGCCTGTTTGGGTCCGGCGGTACCGGAGGCGCCGGCGTGTCCGGCGGAGCCGGCGGAGCCGGCGGGAACGGCGGCCTGTTCGGCGCCGGCGGCACCGGCGGCACCGGGGGCTCTGGCGCCAATGTTGGCGGTGCCGGCGGGGCCGGCGGCAGCGCCGGCCTGCTATCCCTCGGCGGCTCCGGTGGTGCCGGCGGCAGCGGCGGTGCGGGCACCCTCACCGGTGGAGCCGGCGGGGCTGGCGGTGGCGCCGGCGCGCTGTTCGGCTCCGGCGGGGCGGGCGGCGCCGGCGGGCACGGCGGCGCGGGTGGGAGTACGACCCAGCAAGGCGGCGCCGGCGGGGCCGGCGGCACCGCCGGCTTGCTCATCGGCTCCGGCGGCGCCGGCGGGGCCGGCGGCACCGGCGCCAACGCAGGAGTGGCGGGCACCGGCGGTAGCGGCGGTATCGGCGGCAAGGCCGGGGTGTTCGGTAACGGCGGTGACGGTGGCGCGGGTGGAAACGCGATCACCACCGGCGGTAACGGCGGTACCGGGGGCAACGCCGTTCTGATCGGCGACGGCGGTAACGGCGGGAACGGCGGCAAGGCCGCGGCCAATGGCACGCCTGGCACCGGCGGCACCGGCGGGCTGCTCATCGGCGAGGACGGTCTGAATGGAGTGATCTAGTCCGCGGGCCCGTGGCAGCGGCGCCACACCAGGACTACACCAAGGGACGCCCGGTTCTCATTCGCCGGTCCAGATCCCAGAGCATCAGGTTGAACGGGAACTGCCGAATGACTCGCGGCATCACCCGATTCACCGCGCCCACTAGGGCCATCAACCGATCGAACCGTCGTTGTTTGTCAGCGTCCCAAGGCAACCGCATCTCGTCGCGAAACCGTTGCGGCAAGAAGCCGGTCGTGATGAGCAGCGCGATCCCCTCCGAGAGGCGCCGCAGCGGTCCGGGCAGGTTGACCCCTCGCACTCGGGACACCGCGATCGGATAGAGGTATTCGCGGACCGTGTCATCGATGTGGATCTTGGCAAGTGACTCCTGCCAATACCGGTCAAAGGCGGCCCGATCGGCCGGCCACAACTCCGGGGGCACCTGCAATGTGGTGCCGATCGACATTCCCTCGCGATAATGGCGATCGGCCTCCTCGTCGTCCATCTCACCGACAAAAGTCCGGTAGACATCGACGCCGCCCTTGTACAGGCAGGCCGCCACCCACAGCTGTAGGTCGACATCGAAAGCGTTGTACTGCACCGGGCTTTCCGGTGTCGAGTACACCTGGGCGTGGACCCGGTTGACGGCCCGCCGGAAGGCCGCCTTCTGCTCATCGCTGCCCGCGGCCGCCACCGCAACGTAGGTGAAGGTGGTCCGCGCCCGCTTGATCGGGTGGCGATCAATTCGCCCACTTTCGACCCGGCTTTCCGCAACGCCGTATCCGACCCCGGGTCGCGCCAGCTCCATGATCACGTTGGCCGGGCCGGCCAGCAGCGCCACCCCCATCAGGCCCTCGACAAAGCCGCCGGACCGGCGCGCTTTGACCGGCCGAGGGGGGTCGGATAGCGGACGCTCGACATGGGGAAGGGGTCGGTCGAGCGCCTCGTGAACGGCCACTGCATTTCCTCCTGGCCCGCTAATTGTGGTAACACGCGTTTCCTGATAGTGTCGCGCTCCTGACCGGGTGTCAAGATGGTGCCGATGACTAGTGACTCCGGGTCGACTTCCGGGTCGACCCACGCCTCCACCGACGCCTCCACCATGCGTCCCTACCGTGGCGTTGAGGCGGCCGCCCGGCTGGCCGCGCGCCGACGGCAGTTGCTGGACGCCGGCCTGGACCTGCTGGGCTCCGACGAACGCGACATCGCCGAACTGACCGTCCGCAGCGTCTGCCGCCGGGCCGGCCTATCTGCCCGCTACTTTTACGAAAGCTTCACCGACAAAGACGAATTCGTTGGTGGGGTGTTCGATTGGGTGGTAGCTGAGCTGGCCGCCACCACCCAGGCCGCGGTGGCAGCGGTACCGCAGCACGAGCAGACCCGCGCCGGGATGGCCAACGTGGTGCGCACCATCGCCGGTGACGCCCGCATCGGACGCCTGCTGTTCAACACACAACTCGCGAACCCGATTGTGGTGCGCAAGCGCGCCGAATCCAGCGCGCTGTTCGCCATGTTGTACGGCCAGCACGCCATTGACATGCTGCGCACGCCGGCAAACGAGCGCGGCAAAGCCGCGGCACACTTCGCCGTAGGTGGTGTCGGACAGACCATCAGCGCCTGGCTGGCCGGCGATATGCGATTGGAACCGGATGAGCTCGTCGATCAGCTGGCTTCACTGCTCGACGAACTTACCGACCCAGCCTTGTACCGTCCCCATACAACGGCAGCAGCGGCAGCTGCCAAAGGCGGGTCCCGGAATCCAGCAGCCAGAGCCGTGCCAAGGTAAGTCGCATGATCCGCTGGGCACCGGTGATCATGATGATCGCCACCGGGAGTTCGAACACCAGCGCGGATATCACCGACCACCAACGCTCGGCGGGCCCGGCGGTCATCAGGTCGAACCACGCATCACAGATCAGCAGCACCCCGGTGGTGAACGCGGTGAGGAGGAGCAGTTGGCGACGCAGGTAGCCGAGCACGGCGGTGGCCGCCATGAAACCGACCAACAGAATGTCGAAGCCGACCCAGGTGGCCGGCCAATTGTGGGCAACATAGTTCGCCGGCAGCGTCCAGGCCAGGAACACCGTCCATGGGATCAGCGCCACTGCCCCGCCCACTATCAAGGCCAGCCGAAGACGCCGAGCGCGCGCGAACGTTGCCGGGTCCAGCAGGTCGGTCAGCGGCCGCTCCAGCCGAACAATCAGATCACGCCGTTGCTCTGGACTTAGCGCCGCGATCTGATCGTCGGTCAAAATGGCGTCAGTCACGATCGTGTTAGCGACCCGCAGTCACCGGAGGCCGCCGGTCCGCAGCGGTCTTCGGCACCGCAGGCGTATCGCTGTCATCGAATTCCTTTACCCAGCAAGCGAATTCCAGCGTGACGCCATCAGGATCCTGGAAGTAGAACGAGCGCACGTACACGCCCGGATGCACCGTCGCGGACACCTGCCGTGCACTTTCGTCATGGTTGAGCACCGGGCCGACCCGCACTCCCTTGTCCTTCAGCCGCTGCCGGTAGGCGTCGAACTTTTCCGCGGGAACATGAAACGCCAAGTGATTCATGCTGCTCACCGCGCTGGTGATGTCGCCAATGCCCGGGATGGCACCGGGCGACGAGATGCCCGGAACCCGATCTGGCGCGTCGGCGAACCAAAAGAACGCGACACAGTCGCCATTTCCGGCGTCGAAGAAGAAGTGTTGCCCCTGCCCGCCGGGTAGGTCGAGCGACTTGATCAGCGGCATACCGAGGATGTTGCTGTAAAAGTCCACGGTGCGAGCCATATCCGAACAGACCAACGCGACGTGGTTGATGCCGCCGAGTTCGAACTCGTCGTTGATGTTGTGCGGCTTGATCATCTTCCGACTCCGATCGGTCCTCGGGTCCATACTCTGGCCGAGATTCGAATCTGAATCTAACATCAGATTCAGATTCGCTCCAGAGGAGGTGCACCAGGTGCCGGAGTTCCCGACGCACCGCGGACGACAGACGCAGGCCGCAATCGACGCCGCCGCGCGAAGGGTCATCGCCCGCAAAGGAATCCTTGCGACAACTATTGCCGACATCGCCGCCGAAGCCGGCCGTTCAGCGGCATCGTTCTACAACTACTACGACTCCAAGCAAGCGATGGTCCGTCAATGGGCGCTGCGGTTCCGTGACGAAGTAAACGAGCGGGCACTGACGGTGACCCAGCACGGTCTCTCCAATCGCGAACGGACGTACGAAGCTGCGGCCGCTCACTGGTACACCTACCGCCACCGACTGGCGGAAATGATCGGCGTGTCGCAGTTGGCGATGATCAACGACGACTTTGCCCAGCACTGGGCCGAAATGTGCGAGTTGCCAATATCTTTTATCAACGAGACGGTCAAGCGTGCTCAATCGCAGGGATACTGCCCGGGCGATGACCCACGGCTGATCGCCGAGGCAATCGTGGCCATGTTCAACCAGTTCTGCTATATCCAGCTCAGCGGACCACGGACCAAGGAACCCGACGATCAGGCCTGCATCCAGACCCTGGCCAACATCTACTATCGCGCCATCTACGGCGAGGAGGTTTGCTGAATTGTCCAATGTCATCCGCGAGTTCGTCGGGCTACCGTCCCCGACTGCCGGTCGCGCCGGCGCCGGCGGACACCCATGCCAGGGCCTCTATCATCGCGCCGCGGACAGCAAACCGCAGATAGCGATGATCGCCACGCACTACCAAATCGATTTCTCCGAGCACTATCTCGCCGACTACCTGGCCGCCCGCGGCATTGGGTTCCTGGGCTGGAACACCAGGTTCCGGGGTTTTGAAAGCAGCTTCCTCCTCGATCACGCATTGGTCGACATCGGCGTCGGGGTACGGTGGCTGCGTGACATTGCAGGCGTGGAAACGGTGGTGTTGCTGGGCAATTCGGGAGGCGGATCATTGATGGCGGCCTATCAATCGCAGGCGGTCGACCCCAACGTCACCCCACTGGCGGGCATGCGTCCAGCAGCCGGCGCCACCGAGTTGCCCACGGCCGACGCATACATCGCCACCGCAGCCCATCCCGGACGTCCCGACGTGTTGACCGCCTGGATGGATGCTGCCGTTATCGACGAAAATGATCCTGTGGCAACCGATCCCGGTCTGGACCTGTTCAACGAAGGCAACGGTCCGCCGTACTCCCCGGAGTTCCTCGGCCGCTACCGAGCGGCTCAGGTAGCACGCAATGAGAGCATCACCGATTGGGCCGAGGAAGAGCTCAAACGTGTTCGCGCAGCCGGATTTTCCGATCGACCGTTCAGTGTGATGAGAACCTGGGCCGATCCCCGCATGGTCGATGCCAGCATCGAACCGACCAAGCGCGAACCCAACCTGTGCTACGCGGGGACACCGGTGAAAGCGAATCGCTCGGCATACGGCATCGCCGCGGCCTGCACGCTGCGCAGCTGGCTGGGCATGTGGAGCCTGCGGGTGGCGCAAACCCGCGCCGAACCGCATCTGGGCCGTATCACCTGCCCGGCGCTGGTGATCAATGCCGACGCCGACACCGGCGTCTTCCCCTCTGACGCGCAACGCATCCACGACGCGCTCGCCAGCACCGACAAGGCACAGGCCTCAGTCGATACCGACCATTACTTCACCACCCCCGGCGCCCGCGACGAGCAGGCCGGCATCATCGCCAACTGGATAGAAAAACGGTTCCGGTGAAGCAGCCACTGAGGGTTCTCGCACATTTTGAGCCCGGCGACCGGGTGCTCGATTCCCTTGCCGGTGAATCGGAGTGGCTTGACATCCGATGGTGCGCCGAGCACGACGACGCGGGCTTCTACCGGGAGCTACCCGAGGCCGAGGTGCTGTGGCATGTGCTTCGTCCGCTATCAGGCGCCGACTTGAAATGCGGCCCACGGCTGCGGCTGGTGCATAAACTCGGCGCCGGAGTGAACACGATCGACGTGGCGACGGCGACGCAACGCGGTATCGCGGTGGCCAACATGCCCGGCGCCAATGCACCGTCGGTGGCCGAGGGCACAGTGCTGCTGATGCTGGCGGCACTGCGGCGGTTACCGGCGCTGGACGCCGCCGTCCGACAGGGACACGGCTGGCCGACCGACCCGCAACTGGGCGAAACGGTACGCGATATCGGCAGCTGCATCGTTGGCCTCATCGGCTACGGCAACGTCGCCAAGCGCGTCGCCGCCATTGTCGGCGCGATGGGCGCCACGGTGCTGCACACCAGCACCCGCGACGATGGACGACCGGGCTGGCGGCCGCTCCCCGAACTGCTTGCCGCCTGCGACATCGTCTCGCTCCACTTGCCGTTGACAACGGACACCCATCATCTCCTCGCCGCCGATGCTCTGGCCCGAATGAGGCCTAATTCATTGCTAGTCAACACCTCTCGCGGAGCCATCATCGACGAAGACGCCCTGGCGGATGCACTGCGCAGCGGACGGCTGGCCGCAGCCGGGCTGGATGTGTTCGCCGTAGAGCCGGTGACCGCCGACAACCCGCTAATCGGTCTGGATAACGTGGTGCTCAGCCCGCACGTCACCTGGTACACCGTCGACACCATGCGGCGCTATTTATCCGAAGCCGTCGACAATTGCCGGCGCTTGCGCCAGGGCCGTCCGCTGGCCAATGTGGTCAACCAACTGACCGGTTGTTAGCTTGGTAGGTGCTTGGCCGAACTGGCTGTCCTGGAAAAGCAATGGAAGGCGACCAATGCCGATCGCGATCAATCCTGAGCATCAAGACTTGGCCGAATCGGTGCGGTCCCTGGTAGCCCGGGTAGCGCCGTCCGAGGTGCTGCACACGGCGATGGAGACCCCGCTCGACAACCCCCCGCCCTACTGGCAGGCAGCGGCCGAGCAAGGCTTGCAGGGCGTCCATCTCACGGAAGCGGTGGGGGGACAGGGATACGGCATCCTCGAGCTGGCGGTGGTGCTGGCCGAGTTCGGCTACGGGGCGGTGCCCGGGCCGTTTGTGCCGTCGGCGATCGCGAGCGCGCTGATCGCGGCGCACGACCCCGAGGCCAAGGTGCTCGCCGAGCTGGCAGCCGGGGCGGCCATCGCAGCCTACGCGCTGGACTCCGGGCTGACGGCTACCCGTCACGGCCTGACGGACGGTGGGGTGCTGGTGATCCGCGGGGAAGTCCGCGCGGTACCCGCGGCGGCGCAGGCGTCGATTCTGGTGCTGCCGGTGGCCATCGACAGCGGCGACGAATGGGTGGTACTGCGGGCCGAGCAGCTGGAAATCGAGCCGGTGCAGAGCCTGGATCCGCTACGGCCCATCGCACACGTACGGGCCAACGCCGTCGAGGTCGGCGACGACGCGGTACTGAGCGACCTGAGCATGACCACTGCCCACGCCCTGATGTCCACGCTGCTGTCCGCCGAGGCCGTTGGGGTCGCTCGCTGGGCCACCGACACCGCGTCGGATTACGCCAAGATTCGGGAGCAGTTCGGCAGGCCGATCGGTCAGTTCCAGGCGATCAAGCACAAATGCGCCGAGATGATCGCCGACACCGAACGCGCCACGGCCGCGGTATGGGACGCCGCGCGCGCCCTCGATGAGGCCGACAAGGGCACTGCGGGCGCCGAGATCGAATTCGCCGCCGCCGTTGCGGCCACGCTGGCGCCAACCGCGGCACAACGCTGCGCGCAGGATTGCATACAGGTACACGGCGGCATCGGCTTCACCTGGGAGCACGACGCGAATGTGTACTACCGGCGGGCACTGATGCTGGCCGCCTGCTTCGGTCGCAGCTCGGAGTATCCGCTGCGAGTGGTGGACACCGCAACCACCACCGGCATGAGGCCGGTGGACATCGATTTAGACCCCGAGACCGACCAGCTGCGAGCCGAGATCCGCGCCGAGGTTGCCGCCCTGAAAGACATGGACCGCGAGGCGCGCAAGGTTGCCATCGCCGAAGCTGGCTGGGTGCTGCCCTATCTGCCCAAGCCGTGGGGGCGAACGGCCAGCCCGGTTGAGCAGATCATCGTCGCCCAGGAGTTCAGCGCGGGCCGGGTCAAGCGGCCCACGGTGGGTATTGCCGCTTGGATCATCCCGTCGATCGTCGCGTTTGGCACCGAGGAGCAAAAACAAAAGTTTCTGCCGCCGACCTTCCGCGGCGAGCTGATCTGGTGTCAGCTGTTTTCCGAGCCCGGCGCCGGTTCGGATCTGGCAGGCCTCACCACCAAAGCCACCCGCGTTGACGGCGGCTGGCGCATCACGGGTCAGAAGATCTGGACCACCGCAGCCCAATATTCACACTGGGGTGCGCTGCTGGCGCGGACAGACCCCTCCGCGCCGAAACACAATGGCATCACCTACTTCTTGCTGGACATGAAAAGCCAAGGCGTGCAGGTGAAGCCGCTGCGTGAACTCACCGGTCACGAGCTGTTCAACACCGTCTACATCGACGACGTTTTTGTGCCCGACGAGTGCGTGCTGGGCGCGGTGAACGAAGGCTGGGAGGTCAGCCGCAACACCCTGACCGCCGAACGGGTGTCGCTTGGGAGCACCGACGCGAACTTCTTGGCCACCCTGCCCCAGTTTGTCGAGTTCGTTCGAGAAGGCCAGTTCGACCAGGTCGCTCGACATCGCGCCGGCCAGTTGATCGCCGAGGGGCACGCCGCCAAGGTGCTCAACCTGCGGTCCACGCTGTTGACGCTGGCCGGCAAAGACGCGATGCCGTCGGCAGCGATATCCAAGCTGTTGTCGATGCGCACCGGTCAGGGCTATGCCGAGTTCGCGGTGTCGTCGTTCGGCACCGATGCCGTTATCGGCGACACCGACCAGTTGCCCGGCAAGTGGGGAGAATACCTGCTGGCCAGCCGGGCCACCACGATCTATGGCGGCACCTCGGAAGTTCAGCTCAACATCATCGCCGAACGGCTCTTGGGCCTGCCCCGCGACCCGTAACCCGCTGGCGAGCAGACACAGAATCGCATGGCGGGCCGTGCCCGCATGCGATTCTGTGTCTGCTCGGCGGAGCGACTACTGGTCGACTTCTATCTCTCGCAGCTCGCGTTTGAGGATCTTGCCGGTCGGATTACGCGGCAGCTCGTCGAGGAAAACCACTTCCCGCGGCACCTTGTAACGAGCAAGGTGGTCACGCACATAGTGCTTGACGGTCTCCTCGTCGAGGTCGGCGTCGGGCTTCTTCACCACGAAGGCGCGCAGCCGAGCCCCCCATTCCTTATCGTCCACACCGATCGCGGTGGCCTCCACAACGTCAGGATGCCCGCTGATCAGATCCTCGACTTCGGCCGGGAACACGTTTTCACCACCGGAAACGATCATCTCGTCATCTCGTCCGCTGACGTAGAGCAGACCATGCTCGTCGAAGTAGCCGACGTCACCCGACGACATCAGACCGTCGATGATCTGCTTGTGACCACCGCCGGTGTAGCCCTCGAACGGAAACGCGTTACCGACGAATATCCGCCCGACCTCACCCTGGGGCAACTCGTTACCGTTGTCGTCGAGGATTTTCACCTTGACGCCCTTGACCACCGGTCCTACCGTCGCGGCGTTGCGTTCCAGATCCTGGGGCCCGGCGATGGTGGCAAACGCGATCTCGGTGGATCCGTACATGTTGTAGATCACCGGACCGAGGTCTTTGAGCGCGCGTGAGGCCAGCTCGGCGCCCAACTGTGAACCCGAAACGAACACGATTTTCAGGCTGGACAAGTTGGGTTTCTTGTCCATCTTTTCGACCGTGTCCAGGATCCGCGACAGCATCACCGGCACCACGACCATCGATGTCGCCCGGTACGTTTCGATGTCTTCCAGGATCAGCGGCGGCTTGAACTTGCGGCGTAGCACCAGCGTCGAGCCCAGGAACATCGCGAGGGTGGCGTGCAGGTAGCCGAGCGCGTGGAACATCGGCGCCGGCAGCGATGTCACCTCGTTGGCCTTGAACGGGACGTGCGACAAAATGCCGCCCACCGGTGCCAGCGTCGGCGGGGTACTGCGGTTAGCGCCCTTCGGGGTGCCGGTGGTGCCGCTGGTGAGGATGATGATCGAAGCGTGCTTGCCGGCCTTGGGGGCCGGCGATGTCGAGCTGCGGGCGATTAGATCGGCCAGCGTCTCGTCGGTGCTGCCGGACGGGCCGTCCGCGTCGGGGTTGACGCCGAGGGCCCGCAGCTTGCCCAACTCCGGCTCGGCCTTGCTAACGGCCTTGGTGTACTCGTCGTCGTAGATGATCAGCCTGGCGCCTTCGCGGGCTGACACCTCTTTGATTTGCGGGCCGGAGAACTCGCTGTTGAGCAGGATGATGCGGGCGCCCGCACGGGCGGCGCCGTAGTTGGCGATGAGGAACCAGCGATGGTTGCGCGCCAGGATGGCCACGCCGTCGCCAGCCCGCACCCCCTTGGCGAGCAGACCGTTGGCCACCGCGTGCGCCGCCTCGTCGAGCTGCCGGTAGCTGAATTCACCCTCTTCGTCGATGCACGCCGCGCGGTCGGGATGACGCCTAGCGTTGAGCGACGGCAGCATGCCGAACTCGCCCCATTTCGCGATCTCGGCGGCCATCGCGGCGTAGTTCAGCGGCGACTCCAACCGGAACGCGCCGGATTCGAAGATCTTGCGCACGTAGTGCAGTTCGGCGGTGCCGCGATCGACGTATTGCTGGATTTTTGCGACCCCGGGCAAGTCACTGAGGTTAGCCATAACCTCACAATATGTGACGGCCGTCGCACCGCGGCAAAAAGCATCCCGGAATTACTATCAACTCCCATGACCGGTCCCGCATCACTGGATGTGGCCGGACACCACGTCACCATCACCCATCCGGACAAAGTCGTATTCCCCGGGCGGGACGGCAAGCCCGGCTCGAAGTCCCACACCAAGCTCGACCTAGTTCGTTACTACCTGGCTGTGGCCGATGGTGCGCTGCGCGCGGTGTCCGGCCGGCCGATGATCCTAAAGCGCTTCGTGAAAGGCATTTCCGCCGAAGCGGTGTTCCAGAAGCGTGCACCGGCAAACCGACCGGATTGGGTCGACGTTGCCGAGCTGCACTATGCGTCCGGCACGTCGGCCAAGGAAGCCGTCATCCATGACGCCGCTGGACTGGCATGGGTGATCAACCTGGGGTGCATCGATCTCAATCCCCACCCGGTGCGGGCCGGCGACCTCGATCATCCCGACGAGTTGCGCGTCGACCTGGACCCCATGCCCGGGGTCGAGTGGCGGCGGATCGTCGAGGTTGCGCTGGTGGCGCGCGAGGTGCTCGAGGACTTCGGGCTCACCGCGTGGCCCAAAACGTCGGGCTCTCGCGGCTTCCATGTCTATGCCCGGATCGCGCCGCGCTGGTCGTTTCGGCAGGTCCGGCTGGCCGCGCAGACGGTGGCGCGGGAGGTCGAGCGGCGGGCGCCCGACTCGGCAACCAGCCGCTGGTGGAAGGAAGAGCGCGAGGGCGTGTTCGTCGACTTCAACCAGAACGCCAAGGACCGCACGGTCGCGTCGGCCTACTCGGTTCGGGCCACCCCCGATGCCCGGGTGTCCACCCCGTTGCACTGGGACGAAGTGGCGGACTGCAATCCGGAAGACTTCACCCTGCAAACCGTTCCCGATCGGTTGGCACAGATAGGAGACCCATGGGTGGGGATCGACGACGCCGTCGGCCAGCTCGACCGGTTGCTGATGCTGGCCGAAGAACTGGGTCCGCCGGAGAAGGCGCCGAAAGGGGCGGGCAAACGAGCCGACGGCCGCCGCCAGTCCACGATGCCGCTGATCGAGGTGGCCCGCACCAAAACCAAAGACGAGGCCATGGCCGCGCTAGACACCTGGCGCAGCCGCTACCCAGCGGTGGCCGAGCTGCTGCAGCCCGCCGACGTGCTGGTCGACGGCATGCGCGGGCCGAGCTCGATCTGGTATCGGATCCGAATCAATCTGCGGCATGTGCCGCCCGAGCTGCGCCCACTACAAGATGAGCTGATCGCCGACTACAGCCCCTGGCCGCACTACCGGCCCCCGCAGAACCCGCCAAAGCGCGCAGACTAGCGGCCCACTCACACCCCCAGCTGCCCCATACGGGTCTTGCTGCGCAGGTAGAAGTACCACGTGACGAAGAGCAGGGCCAGAAAGAAGAACACGTAGAAGCGCAGCGCGGGTTCGATGTTGCCGAACTGCGACTTCGACCAGGCGTAGGCCAGCGGTACGAAAAATCCGCCGAAGGCGCCCACCGCCGAGATGACGCCCAATGCGCCGGCGGCCTGCCGTCGCATGTGGACCATCGTGTCGGGGTCGCCTCCCGCCAGTTCGCCCTTGATCTTGAAAATCCTCGAGATCATCCGATAGGTCGAGCCATTGCCGATACCAGTGGCAACAAACAAGAACATGAAGCTAATAAAGAACAGGGTCAGGTTGACTGCCCGCACAGACCACAACGCCGCGGCCGCACCGGCCGCCAGCATGACGAAACTGAACGCGGTGACCCGGGCGCCCCCGATCCGGTCGGCCAGCTTGCCACCCAGCGGCCGGATGACCGATCCGATGCCGGCGCCCAGGAAGGCCCAAGCCAACGCGATGTCGCCGCGGCCAAAGACGGTCTTGAGTAGCGTCGGAAACGCCGCGGAGTATCCGATGAAGGATCCGAACGTACCGATGTACAACAGCGCCAGGATCCAGGTGTCGGCGTGGCGCAACGACTGCCATACCGGCTTCACGTCGGCCTTCGCCTCGGCGAGGTTGTTCATGAACAGGAACGCGCATACCGCCGCGACCACGGCCAACGGGACGAAGAACAGACCCGCACGCGCCAACGCCACCCCGCCCCCGGCGACCACGA
This sequence comes from Mycobacterium basiliense, assembly GCF_900292015.1. Classification (NCBI taxonomy): domain Bacteria; kingdom Bacillati; phylum Actinomycetota; class Actinomycetes; order Mycobacteriales; family Mycobacteriaceae; genus Mycobacterium; species Mycobacterium basiliense. Next base: position 463,505 of record NZ_LR130759.1, on the reverse strand, counting down.
TCGCCGGAATGATCTTCTGCACCACCGCCACACCGATGTTGCCGCCGGCGGCGTTGAGACCCAGCGCCCACCCTTTGTCCTTCTCCGGGTAGAAGAACGAGATGTTGGCCATCGATGATGCGAAGTTGCCGCCACCCACACCTGCGGTCGCGGCGATCAACGTCAAGAGCGCGAACGGGATGTTGGGGTGGCTCACCGCCCAGGACAGCAGCAGACAGGGAATCACCAACAGGCTGGCCGAGATGGTCGTCCAGTTGCGGCCACCGAAGATCGGGATCGCGAAGGTGTACGGCAACCGCAGAAACGCGCCGACACCGCTGGGAATGGCTACCAGGCATAGAGCCTGGCTAGCGGAGAGGGCCCAACCGGAGGGACCGGGCTGCCCATGCGGGCCGGCCGTCATATGGACGACGACGATGCTCCATAGCATCCACACGCTGAACCCGACGTGCTCGGCGAAGATGGAGAAGATCAGGTTGCGGCGGGCGATCGGTCTGCCGACCGTTTCCCAAAACTCCGGGTCCTCAGGGCGCCAGTCATGGATCCAGTGACCTCCGACATGGGGCTCGGGGGGCGGAGCGTGCTGGATTACCTGGGTGGTGGTCATCTGAGTCTCCTGTGAACAAGCGGACGAATCCCGGCCGGATCAGGCCCGTGATGCGCAAGGACGACTCGACGCTAACGACGCGCTGTTACCGAACTACGTGGCCGCAGTTACGCCGTCGAAACGCAATAATCACATCGGTCTTGACCGCTCTGTAAGAAAAATTGCAGACCGGCCGGCCACCCAAAGACCCGCACGCGCCACGGCCCGGCAGCTGAGCCGCGCACCGCGACGCAGTCGAGGGGCGACGGCGTGGCGGCGCGACAAGCCGGCACGCGATAGTCTCACGCGATGCAACAGGGATGGAGTCGGCGTGGATTCCTGCAGGTCGCTGGTGCCGCAGGGCTACTCGCCGGGGTTGCCGAATTTTCCGGCGGGTGCTCGTCACCCAAGCCAGCGCCGGGCACTCGCGGCGGCGGGGCCGTGACGATAACCCACCTGTTCGGGGAGACCGTCATCCCGGCGCCGCCCAAGCGTGTGGTGAGCGCCGGCTATACCGAGCAGGATGACTTGCTCGCCGTCGGGGTGGTGCCGATAGCGGTGACGAACTGGTTCGGCGACCAGCCATTCGCAGTGTGGCCGTGGGCCCAGCCACAATTGGGCTCAGCGCAGCCGGTGGTGTTGAACCTCGACAACGGCATTCAGGTCGACCGGATCGCGGACCTCAAACCGGATCTCATCGTGGCCATCAACGCTGGACTCGACATCGACACCTATAAGAAGTTGTCCGCAATCGCGCCCACCATCGCCCAGGCAAACGGTGATGCCTTCTTCGAACCATGGAAGACTCAAGCCTTTACGGTCGGCCAAGCCGTCTTCCAAGCTGACCAGATGAAGTCGCTTGTGGATGCCGTCGACCACAAATTCGCCTCGGTGGCGCAGCGGTATCCGCAGTGGGTGGGCAAGAAGGCCCTGCTATTGCACGGCAAGCTCTGGCAAGGCATGGTCGTCGCGACCATGGCCGGCTGGCAGACCGACTTTCTCAACGACATGGGCCTGGTCGTCTCCGACAGCATCAAGCCCTATTCCGACAGCCACGGCGCCATCCCCCGCGATCACATCAAAGCGGTGCTCGACTCCGCCGACGTGTTGATCTGGTTGACCGAGAGCGCAGAGGACGAACAGGCGTTGCTGGCCGACCCGGAGATCGCGGCCTCCCAGGCGACGGCGCAGAAGCGCCACCTTTTCACCACCAAGGAACAGGCCGGAGCGATCGCGTTTGCGTCGCCGCTGAGTTATCCCTTGGTGGCCGACCAACTGCCCCCGCTGATCAGTAAGATTCTCGGCTGAATCCGCGGCGCGCGGCACCGCCCGCCCCGCCCGCATGAGCGTTTGCTAAGGCCCCTCTGGCAGTGCTCGAAAATTCCTCGCCGGACCCCCGATCTCGGGACTACCGTCAAAGAATGAGTGTGACGGACATCGCAGACCACCTCGCGCCGGGCGTGGTTGTGCGCACGGTTTTCGATTACGGCGATCAAGCGCTGATGCTGCAATGCGACAGCACCGCCGATGTATTGGCGTGGACGCAGGCGCTGCGGTCCGCCGTCCTGCCCGGCGTCATCGACGTTGTTCCCGCTTCCCGCACCGTGTTGGTCAAGCTGTCCGAGCCCCGTTTCCAGGGGGTCACCCGTCAGCGATTGCGGCGGCTGGTGGTCAACCCTGACCCGTTCCCCATGGATCGCTCGCGCGAAGCGCTGCCCGACCACGTGATCGATGTCGTGTACGACGGCCCGGACCTTGCCGATGTAGCCCGACACACGGGCCTGACCACCGCGCAAGTGATCAACGCCCACACCGCGACCCAGTGGCGGGTGGGATTTGGCGGCTTCGCCCCCGGCTTCGCTTACCTCATCGGCGGCGACCCCCGATTGCAGGTGCCGCGCAAGTCCGAACCACGGACATCGGTACCCGCCGGGTCGGTCGCCCTCGCCGGCGAATTCAGCGCAATCTATCCGCGGCAATCGCCCGGCGGGTGGCAGATCATCGGCCACACCGACGCGGTCCTGTGGGATCTCGACCGACCCGACCCCGCACTGCTGACGCAGGGCATGTGGGTCCAGTTCCGGGCGGCGTAGCTAAGGAGGACGCATCGTGATGACTTTGGAAGTCCTGCGTAGCGGACCGCTGGCGATCGTCGAGGATCTCGGTCGGGCCGGGCTGGCCCACCTCGGTGTCGGGCGCTCCGGGGCCGCCGACCGCGGCTCACATACGCTAGCCAACCGACTGGTAGCCAATCCCGACGATTGGGCCACCGTCGAGGTCACCTTTGGCGGGTTCGCAGCCCGGGTTCGCGGCGGCGACGTCGACATCGCGGTGACCGGCGCCGACACCGACCCGACGGTCAACGGAACGATGTTCGGCACCAACAGCATTCACCATGTTCGCGATGGCGAGGTGATCTCGCTGGGCACGCCGCGCGCCGGATTACGAACCTATCTGGCGGTGCGCGGCGGCATCGGCGTCACCCCGGTACTGGGCTCGCGCAGCTACGACGTCATGTCGGCAATCGGTCCCGCACCCTTGCAGGCCGGAGACGTGTTGCCGGTGGGCGAACACACCGACGACTACCCCGAACTCGACCAAGCCCCAGTGGCGGCGATCACGGACAGCGTGGTCGAACTGCGGGCGATACCCGGGCCGCGCGACACCTGGTTCGTCGATCCGGACGCCCTGGTCCACACCGACTGGGTGGTCTCCGACCACAGCGATCGAGTGGGAACGCGCTTGATCGGGCACCCGTTGCAATACCGCAACCCGGAGCGGCAGCTACCCAGCGAAGGCACCACACGTGGCGCAATCCAGGTGCCGCCCAACGGTTTACCGGTAATCTTGGGTCCTGATCATCCGATCACCGGCGGCTACCCGGTGGTGGGTGTGGTGATCGACGCGGATATCGACAAGCTCGCGCAGGCACGACCGGGCCAGCACCTGCGCCTGCATTGGGCTCGGCCCCGTTCGTAACATCTGATGCCGCGAGAAGCTCCCGCTGGGCAGGGCTGGTAAACAGACAACGTGCACCCGCAGATCCATACCGCGCGCTTGGTCCACACCGCCGATCTCGACACCGAAACGCGGCAGCGCATCTACCAGATGGTGACCGAAGCTTTCGCCGGTGACTTCTCCAAGAACGATTGGGAACACGCATTGGGCGGCATGCACGCGGTGATCTGGCATCACGGCGCGATCATCGCCCATGCCGCTGTGGTACAGCGACGGCTGATCTACCAAGGCACCGCCCTACGCTGCGGATACGTAGAAGGTGTTGCCGTGCACGATGATTGGCGCGGCCAAGGACTTGCGCACGCATTGCTGGATGCCGCCGAACAGGTGATCCGTGGCGCCTACCAGCTGGGTGCGCTCAGCTCCACACCGCGCGCTCGCATGCTGTACGCGACACGGGGCTGGCTGCCCTGGCACGGGCCGACATCGGCGCTGACGCCCACCGGCCCAGTTCGTACGCCAGACGACGATGCCGCAGTCTTCGTGCTACCGGTGGACGTCAGCCTCGACACGTCCGAGGAGCTGATGTGCGACTGGCGCGTGGGAGACGTCTGGTAGTCGAGGCATTACCCGCCGCCGGCCATGCCGTCCGGGAACAGTGCTGGGCAGCGGTGCTTTTCCTAATCACGCCGTCCTTGAATTGCCGACGCGGCAAACGAAACACGCTGCGGCAGCGCATCGCCCGTGGCCCGCAAGCTGTTAACACGGTGTAACGCGAATTGACTCCACTGCCAGTGATTTGCCAGACAACTGGGATTCAACTTTCAGCCGATATCCAACCAATCGAGTTGACTCGCTTACATACTCAGTGTGAGCATCGAATGAGACGGCGGCGCAAGCCTCGTGCCACGGGGTGCCTGCGGCTTGACGCCAGCCAGAATGAGCGAAGGTGGGAACGCTCGATCGAGAGGGGTTTCGGCGCAGACCTTTTGGAATGCCGCCGCACATGGGTATCCGCATAGCCGCGTGGCCATCGTCGCACCGCCAAGTCTGATCGGAGCTCGGACGCAACACCGTCCACGAAAGGTGAAGACCGCATGGGCCGTAACCAGCGAATCACGGAGTGGGATCCCGAAGACGACACGGCTTGGGAAGCCGGCAACAAGGCGGTGGCCCGTCGCAACCTGCTGTGGATCGTCGCCTGCGACCACATCGCCTTCGGCGTTTGGACCCTGTGGCCGGTGATGGTGTTGTTCATGCCGGAAGACGTGTACGGCTTTTCGGCGGCCAACAAATTCCTGCTCGGCGCGACCGCCACCTTCGTCGCCGCGTGTCTGCGGATTCCCTACTCGCTAGGCATTGCCACCTTTGGGGGCCGCAACTGGACGGTGTTTTCCACAGTGGTGCTCTTTGTTCCCACCCTTGGCACCATCTGGCTGCTGGCTCACCCCGGGCTGCCGCTCTGGCCCTACCTCGCCTGTGCGGCGCTGACCGGGTGCGGCGGCGCCAACTATGCCGCGTCGATGACCAACACCAATGCCTTCTACCCGCATCGACGCAAAGGCTTTGCACTCGGGTTCAACGCCGGCGCCGGCAACCTTGGAGTGCCGATGATCCAGTTGGTGGGGTTGTTGGTGCTGGCGGTCGCGGGCCACCGGCAGCCGTACTGGGTGTGCGGACTGTATTTGGTGCTGCTGACGGGGGTCGCCCTGGGCGCGGCGCGATATCTGGACAACCTCGATCACGCCACCTACGACGTTGGCCACTTGCGCTCGATCTTGTTCGAACGTGATACCTGGGTCCTCGCATTGCTCTATCTGGGCACCTTCGGGTCGTGGATCGGGTTCTCGTTCGCCTTCGGCCAGGTTCTACAGATCAATTTCGCCGATAGCGGGCAAAGCCACGGCCAGGCGGCGCTACACGCCGCCGAGTTCACGTTCGTCGGGCCGGCGCTGGGCTCGCTGGCCCGAATCTACGGCGGCAGGCTGGCCGACCGCGTCGGCGGCAGCCGGGTCACGCTGGCCGTGTTCGCAGCCATGGCGCTGGCCACCGGGTTTCTGGTAGCCATCAGCACCCACGACGACTACACACCGGGCCCAACGACTGTAGCCACCACGATCGGGTACATCAGCGGCTTCATGACCCTCTTCGTCCTGGCCGGCCTGGGTAACGGGTCGGTATACAAGATGATCCCTTCCGTCTTCGAGGCGCGCAGCCACCGGCTGGACGTCAGCGAGACTGACCGTCGCCGCTGGTCGCAAGCCACCTCGGGGGCGGTGATCGGATTCGTCGCCGCGTTCGGCGCCCTCGGCGGCGTGGGCATCAACCTCGCGCTGCGACAGTCCTACCTGAGCACCGGTACGGACACGGCCGCGTACTGGGTTTTCCTGGCGTTTTATATCGCCGCTGCGAGCCTGACCTGGATGAAATACGCACGCCGGCCGGCCTCGATTAACCGAACCCCAGGTGCCACGACCGAATCCCAGCTCGCACGAGTGTGATTGGTGTCCCAGGAGGGGGCAATGCGGCAGCAATTGCCTGGTAACGCAACCGAAACCTCACACGCATACACACTTCTTATGGCCCAGCAAAATCCTGAGCCACTTAGGGGCTATCGGATCGCGGTGACCTCGGCTCGCCGTGCCGAGGAACTGTGCGCACTCCTGCGCCGCCAAGGCGCAGTGGTTTGTCGCGCTCCGGCGATCGATATGATCGCGCTCCCCGAGGACGACGAACTACACAGCAACACCGAGGCGCTGATCGCCAATCCGCCCGACGTTTTGGTCGCACATACCGGTATCGGCTTTCGGGGTTGGGTAGCGGCGGCCGAGGGGTGGGGCCTGGCCAGCCAGCTCATTGATGCGTTGTCGTCATCTCGGGTCATCTCCCGGGGGCCGAAGGCCACCGGGGAGCTGCGCGCCGCCGGGTTGCGCGAGGAGTGGTCTCCGGAGTCGGAATCCTCGCAGGAGGTTCTCGAATACCTACTCAAATGCGGGGTGTCCGGTGAGCGGATCGCCGTCCAGCTGCACGGTGCGGCTGACGCCTGGGATCCCTTTCCCGAGTTTCTTGGTGGCTTGCGTTCGGAGGGCGCCGAGGTGGTGCCAATCCGCGTTTACCGCTGGAAGCCAACGCCATTGGGCGGTGAGTTCGACCAGTTGGTCACCGGGATCGCGCGACGGCAATTCGATGCGGTTAGTTTCACGTCTGCACCCGCGGCGGCGGCAGTGCTGGAGCGTAGTCGCGAGCTGGATCTCGAAGACCAACTATTGGAGGCGCTGCGCACCGACGTGCACGCCATGTGCGTCGGCCCGGTCACCTCCCGCCCATTGATCCGCAAAGGCATCCCCACCTCGTCCCCCGAACGAATGCGGTTGGGGGCCTTGGCCCGGCATATTGCCGAGGAACTGCCCTTGCTAGGTTCGTGCACCGTGAAAGCGGCGGGCCACGTGGTCGATATCCGCGGGACCTGCGTGCTGGTCGATGGTTCCATCAAGACCCTGTCGGGCTCGGGAATGGCCATATTGCGCGCGTTGGCGCATCGTCCCGGTGACGTCGTTAGCCGTGCTGAGCTGCTGAATGTGCTGCCCGGCAACGGCGACGACACCCACGCGGTGGATACCGCAGTGCTGCGGCTACGAACGGCGCTGGGCGACAAGAACATCATTGCGACGGTGGTCAAGCGTGGGTATCGACTCGCCCTCGATACCCAGGACGGGGCGCCATGAGTCTGATCCTGACGGCACACGGCACCCGCCGACCGACTGGTGTCGCAATGATCGGTGACCTCGCCGCGCAGGTGGGCGTCCTCATCGGGCACACGGTGCACGTTGCCTTTGTCGACGTGCTGGGACCCACGCCCAGCGAAGTGCTCTCCGGCCTGTCCGTGACGTCGCCCCGGCCGGCGATTGTGGTGCCGGCGTTCCTGTCTCGTGGATACCACGTCCGTGCCGACCTGCCGGCGCACGTCGCGGCCAGCGGCCATCCCAATGTCACCGTCGCCCCTGCCTTGGGGCCAAGCCGGGAGCTCACCCGCATCCTTGCCCAGCAACTGGTTGAATCCGGTTGGCGTCCGGGCGATTCGGTGATCCTGGCGGCAGCGGGCACGTCGGATCGGCGAGCCCTCGCCGATCTGCACCAGGCGCGGACATTCCTATCGACACTGACCGGATCACCGGTAGACCTCGGGTTTGCCGCGACCCTTGCTCCTGACGTGCAGACTGTGGTCGCCAACGCCCGTCGGCGGGGGGCGCGCCGGGTCGTGGTGGTCTCATATCTGCTGGCCGAAGGTCTTTTTCAGGAGCGACTGCGCGCCAGCGGCGCCGATCTGGTCACGCCGCCGTTGGGCAACCATCCCGGATTGGGCCAGCTAATTGCGGACCGCTTCCGCAACGCAATGCGGCGCTCATGCGCCAGCCATCGAATGCAGCACGTACCGAATTACATGGAACACAATGCATTGCCAGCGGGGCGCGCCGACAGCGCCGACTCTTGATCTTTGATCACATCCGGGTGATCCTGGCAACATGGCCCGGCACGAAGAACCCGCACGCGGGCTCCTTGACCCGGTGGCCAAGATGCTGCGTTTGCCATTCGCCACACCGGAGTTCATCGACCGAATCGTCACCGGAAGCGTCAACCAAGTGGGCCGCCGGACGCTCTACATGCTGATTACCACCTGGGATGCTGCCGGCGGTGGCCCGTTTGCGGCCAGCGCTATTGCATCGACGGGGCTGGCGAAGACGGCTGAGATCGTGCAGTCGATGTTCATCGGCCCGGTCTTCAACCCCCTGCTCAAGATGCTGGGCGCGGACAAGATCGCCATCCGGGCGTCGTTATGCGCCTCTCAGCTGGTCGGCTTGGGGATCATGCGCTATGGGGTCCGATCCGAGCCCCTGCATTCAATGCCGGTGGATGCGTTGGTGGACGCCATCGGCCCGACGATGCAGCGTTACCTGGTCGGCGACATCGACCGGGGCTAGCCCCGGCGCGTCCGTCGGATCAGGCCGCCACCCGCGCGACCTGAATGTGCCCCTCGGGTGTCACCCGTGCCGGGTACACCGGTACCGACACTCGCGGATCGTCGAGGCAGCTACCGTCGTCTAGGGCGAATGCCTGCTTGAGAATGGGCGATTGAACAGCGGCCCGGCCGCCTCGATCGCCGACGATCCCCCGGGACAGCACGGCCGCACCCGAGAACGGGTCGACGTTTCCCACGGCGTGCACTGAGCCGTCGTCCAGACGGAACAGCGCCGCCTGAGTGCCATCGTCGAGCAGTACACCCACCCCACGACCGGGGATGAGATGGTCGTAGGCACAGGCGGTCGTCCACACCTGAATGTCGTTGAGAAGTGTCACAGTTCCTCCCTGCTATCGCCATAACCGCTCATGATCGAACCCGCGGAATACCAATGGGCACAGGCACTTTGCGCCCAGCTCGCTCGGTGAATGTCACGGTCGGGTCGGCCGCGTCGGGGGCGTTGACGAAGGAAACGAACCGCGACAGCTTGTCCGGGTCCTCCAGCACCCCTTTCCATTCGCACTGGTAGGTCGCCACATGCCGCTCCATCGCGGCCTCGAACTCGTCGGCCAAACCCAATGAGTCTTCGCATACGACCTCGCGCACGTGATCAAGGCCGCCCTCAAGCGATTCCACCCACGGCGCAGTACGTTGCAGCCGATCGGCCGTGCGGATGTAGTACATCAGGAACCGGTCGATATAGCGGGTCAGCGTTTCGGTGTCGAGGTCGCTGGCCACCAACTGAGCGTGCTTGGGAGACATGCCGCCATTGCCACCGACATAGAGGTTCCAGCCCTTTTCGGTGGCGATGACGCCGACATCCTTGCTGCGCGCCTCGGCGCACTCTCGGGCGCACCCCGACACTCCTAGCTTGATTTTGTGTGGCGCCCGCAAGCCCCGGTAGCGCAGTTCCAAGTCGATGGCCAGCTGCACCGAATCCTGTTGACCGTAGCGGCACCAGTCACTACCCACACAGCTTTTCACCGTGCGCAATGCCTTGCCGTAGGCGTGGCCCGATTCCATGCCGGCATCGACCAACCGCTTCCAGATCTGTGGCAGCTGGTCCACGCGCGCGCCGAACATGTCGATCCGCTGGCCGCCGGTGATCTTTGTGTAGAGCCCGAATTCTTGCGCGATCTGCCCGATCAGAATTAGGTGTTCCGGCTTGATATCGCCGCCGGGCACCCGCGGCACCACCGAGTAGCTACCGTTCTTCTGAATGTTGGCCAAAAAGTGGTCGTTGGAATCCTGCAACGACGCCTGCTCGCCGTCCAGAATGTGGTCCGAGCCGGTAGACGCCAAAATAGAGGCGACCACCGGCTTGCAGATGTCGCAACCCTTTCCGCGACCGAAACGCTCCAGCAGCCCGGAGAAGGTCCGGATCTCGGTGGCCGAAATGATTTGGAACAGCTCCGCACGCGATTGGCTGAAGTGCTCGCACAGCGCCTTCGACTGTTCCACGCCTTCGGCTTCCAGCAGCTGCTTCAGCAAGGGCACGCACGACCCGCATGAGGTGCCAGCCGCGGTGCACGCCTTGAGCGCCGGAACATCGCCGCAACCGTCGGCGATCGCGCATTTCAGATCGCCCTTGGTGACGTTGTTGCAGGAGCAGATCTGCGCCGAATCCGGCAGTGCACCAATCCCCAACGCACCTGCGCCATCTCCCGATCCGGCCGGTGCGATCAACGCCAGCGGATCCCCGGGCAACTCGCTGCCGACCATGGGCCGCAAGACCCCGTAAGACGAGGCGTCGCCCACCAGCACGCCACCCAACAGCGTCTTGGCGTCATCGGAGAGCACCAGTTTGGCGTAGGTACGGTTCACCGCATCGTTGATAGCGACCTCGAGGCAATTCTCGGTTGCACCCATCGCATCACCGAAGCTGGCCACGTCCACACCGAGCAACTTGAGCTTTGTCGACAGGTCAGCTTCGGGGAACTCCGCGACGCCCTCTAGCAGTCGGTCGGCAACCACCTCAGCGCTGGTGTAACCGGGACCGACCAGGCCGTAGCACCGCCCCTCGATGGCCGCCACCTCACCGACCGCATAGATATCGGGATCACTTGTCCGACAAGCCAAGTCGGTCAATACACCACCCCGTTCGGCGATCGCTAGTCCCGCCGCCCTGGCTAGCCCGTCCCGCGGCCGGACGCCAGCGGCGAATATCACGACGCCCGCGTCCAACACCTCGCCGCCGTCGAGCCGCAGCTGCAGCGAAGTCGAGCCGTCGGGATGCTCGACGGACTCGATCGACTGGGTACCGGTTCCGACGTGGACGGAGATTCCGAGATCGGAGACCATCCGCGCCAGCAACGCGCCACCGGCCTCGTCGATCTGCTGGGCCATCAACCGCGGCATCATCTCAACAACATGCGTCTGCAATCCGAACTGCCGCAGCGCATTGGCGGCTTCGAGCCCCAGCAGGCCACCGCCGATGACCACCCCGCCATTGGTGTGACCAGCGTCCAGCGCGCGCTGAGCGCAGGCGCGGATGGCGTCGAGGTCATCAAGGGTGCGGTAGACGTGGCATCCGGACAGGTCGTGCCCCGGCACCGGCGGCACGAAGGCGTAGGACCCGGTGGCCAGCACCAGGGCGTCGTAGCTGTAACTTTCGCCGTCGGCAGTGAACACCGTCTTTGTCGCGCGGTCGATGCCCGTCACCGGCGTGTTGAGCAGTAAGCGAACCCACTCATCACCCGCATAATCGTTGCCCGGCAATGCCAGCAGATCGCGGTCCCAGCTTTCGGTATAGGAAGTCAGGCCGACGCGGTCGTAGGCGGCGTCGGCCTCTTCGGCCAGGACCGTGATCCGCCAGCATCCGCTCGTGTCACGCGCACGCAGCGCCTCTACCAGGCGGTGCCCCACCATGCCGTGCCCAACCACGATGACGTGACGGGCCGCGCCCGGCGCGCGCGGGTTCTCGGCTGGAGCCATGCACTAGAGGTTAGGGACGCGATATTGCCGAAATGTCGCGGAATGTGAAGCCCTTATGACGACGTCCTCACGCCTGAGAAAGGCCTGTGTGACACCCGTTCGCCGCCGGCGAACATCCAGCTGGAACTTTAGCGTGGTCGACTCATGTTTGTAAGGATAGCGGGCCGGTGACGTGCCGGCCACAGCAAACTCACAAGTAAATGTAAGGAGACATTCATGAGCAACCTGGCACTGTGGTCCCGCCCGGCTTGGGACACCGACCGCTGGCTGCGCGACTTCTTCGGCCCCGCCGCCACGCACGACTGGTTTCGGCCAATAAACAGCGACTTTAGCCCAGCCGCCGAGATCGTAAAGGATGGCGAGGACGCAGTAGTCCGCCTGGAGCTACCTGGGGTTGATGTCGAGAAGGACGTCAACGTCGAGCTCGACCGCGACCGTCTGGTAATCCACGGCGAACACCGAGACGAGTACACGCAGGAGGCCAATGACGACGCCCGCCGCGCACTACGTGAGATCCGCTACGGTTCGTTCCGTCGGTCGTTCCAGCTGCCCGCACACGTGACAAGCGAGGCCATTACCGCCTCCTATGACGCCGGCGTGTTGACCGTCCGAGTCCGCGGTGCATACCAAGACCCGGCCGAAAAGCAGGCACAACGCATCGCGATCACCACGTAAGGGGCTCAAGGGTGGCCCGGCGGAGCCAATGGCGCCGCCGGGCCAGCCGCAACCGATCAGCGCCAGCGGGCCAGCAACTCGGTGGTCCGGCCGGACAGCGCGGCCTGCAGAAACGGACCGAAGCTGATCCGGCCAACGCCCAGCGAACCGAACGAGGCCAGGTCGTCGTGGTCCGGCAAGGCGATCGCATTGATCGGGAGCGGCAATTCGGCTGCTAACCGCCGCAAGGTATCCGGATCGTGTCGTCCGACTGGATAGAGAACGTCGGCACCCGCGGCGGCGGCCTCGATCAACCGCGCTATGGCTCGCTCGACGCGATCGGAGTCGGCACCGTCACGGCGTAGGAAAAGATCCGTACGGGCGTTGACCACGACGTGGACCCCAGTGGCGTCGGCGGCCGACCGCAACGCGTGCACGAACTCGGCGTGTTCGCTGGCCGACCGCAGCCGACTGCCGTGCGAGTGCACGGTGTCTTCGATATTCAGCCCGACGGCTCCCACCCCCAACAAACCCTCGATCAGGCGCGGCGCCGGCAGCCCATAGCCCGATTCGATGTCAACCGATACCGGGATCTCGACCGCCGCGGTGATCTGGGCGACCCGAGTGAGCACATCGTCGAACGACATCCCTTCGTTGTCGGCCTTGCCGATCGAATCGGCCAGGGGATGGCTGCCGACCGTAAGCGCGGCGAATCCGGCATCGGCGGCCAGCCGCGCCGACCACGCATCCCACACCGTCGGCAGGACAACGGGGTTGCCGGGTTGATGCAAATCCAGCAGCGCCCTGGCACGTTCGGCCGGGGTGCTCTGACCTGGCTGGGACGGCATGGGCAGCTCTCTTCCTCGGGGCTACCTGGAAAGCGCGATACGTCTTGGCCGACGTCGGGCTCGAACTTGGATAGTATCGGTTGACGTACTGTGATCCTTAACACCATCGGCCCCCAGGGAGCACGCGTTGTCCACCTCTACCGAAATCGCCGAACTGCACGACCTCATCGGCGGTCTGCGGCGCTGTGTGACCTCGCTGAAGTCGCGATACGGCGACAACCCGGCGACGCGCCGCATCGTCATCGACGCCGATCGAATCCTGACCGACATCGAATTGCTCGACACCGATATATCCGAATTGGACCTGGATCGGGCCACCGTGCAGCAATCCGCCGAGAAGATTGCCATCCCCGACACCGATTACGACCGCGATTTCTGGCGCGATGTCGATGACGAAGGTGTCGGAGGTCACAGCAGATACTGACAACCAAGCCCCGCCGAAAACAGGGTCCTTTATCTGTGTACCCTTCGACCAGATACCAGTCGAAGAGGATCAAGGTAGATGAGCGCACCCACGGCGAACCGCACCGAAACCGGTGTTTTCTCACCCACTCGCGCACAAATCCCACAGCGGACGCTTCGCACCGACCTGTGGTGGTGGGCACCGTTAGTCACCAACGTCGGGTTTCTCGCGTTCATCGTCTACGCCACCACCCGGGCGTTCTGGGGCGGCGCTTACTGGGTGGAGAAATACCACTACCTGACACCGTTCTACTCGCCATGCGTCAGCGCGTCCTGCGCGCCTGGCGCTAGTCACCTCGGCGTGTGGTTTGGACACTTTCCCTGGTGGATTCCGTTGGGAAGTCTCGTATTACCGTTCCTGCTCGGGTTCCGGCTCACCTGCTATTACTACCGCAAGGCCTACTATCGGTCGGTCTGGCAATCACCGACCGGCTGCGCTGTACCTGAGCCGCGGGCGCATTACACGGGCGAAACTCGGCTTCCGCTGATCATTCAGAACAGTCACCGATACTTTTTCTACGTCGCTATGGTGGTTTCCCTGATCAACACCTATGACGCGATAATGGCATTCCACTCACCAACCGGTTTTGGATTTGGTTTGGGCAATGTCATTTTGGTGATCAATGTGCTCTTGCTGTGGGCGTACACCATTTCGTGCCATTCGTGTCGGCACGCCACCGGTGGTCGACTCAAGCATTTTTCCAAACATCCAGTGAGATATTGGATCTGGACGCAGGTTAGCAAGCTGAACACCCGGCATATGCTGTTCGCCTGGATCACGTTGGGCACCCTATCGCTGACCGACTTCTACATCATGCTGGTGTCCAGCGGCACGATCGCTGACTTCAGATTTATTGGCTGACAAGCCATCTAAGGATTATTAGGAATAGCTGAGCGAGGTTTTCAATGGTTGAGGTCGAACGGCACTCCTACGACGTGGTCGTGATCGGTGCCGGCGGCGCGGGTTTGCGTGCGGTGATCGAGGCGCGTGAACGCGGCCTGAAGGTCGCCGTGGTCTGCAAATCCCTGTTCGGCAAGGCTCACACGGTGATGGCCGAGGGCGGCTGCGCCGCCGCGATGGGCAACACCAACCCCAAAGACAACTGGGAAACCCACTTCGGCGACACGATGCGCGGTGGGAAGTTCCTGAACAACTGGCGGATGGCCGAGCTGCACGCCAAGGAGGCACCGGACCGGGTTTGGGAACTGGAGACCTACGGAGCCCTATTCGATCGCCTCGATGACGGCAAGATCAGCCAGCGCAACTTTGGCGGGCACACCTATCCGCGGCTGGCACACGTCGGCGACCGCACCGGCCTGGAACTGATCCGCACCATGCAGCAAAAAATCGTCTCGCTGCAGCAGGAGGACTACGCCGAGCTCGGCGACTACGAGGCGCGGATCAAGGTGTTCGCCGAATGCACAATCACCGAACTACTCAAAGACGGTGGCTCAATTGCCGGCGCCTTCGGCTATTGGCGCGAAAGTGGCCGGTTCGTGGTGTTCGAGGCCCCCGCGGTGGTCATGGCCACCGGCGGAATCGGCAAGTCGTTCAAGGTGACGTCCAACTCCTGGGAATACACCGGAGACGGTCATGCCCTGGCGCTGCGGGCCGGCGCAACGCTGATCAACATGGAATTCGTCCAGTTTCACCCGACCGGCATGGTGTGGCCGCCCAGCGTTAAGGGGATCCTGGTCACCGAGGGCGTGCGCGGCGATGGCGGCGTGCTGAAGAATTCCGACAACACTCGGTTCATGTTCGACTACATCCCGCCGGTGTTCAAAGGTCAGTACGCCGAATCGGAACAAGAAGCCGATCAGTGGCTCAAGGACAACGACTCGGCCCGTCGCACTCCCGACCTGCTGCCACGTGACGAGGTGGCGCGCGCGATCAACTCGGAGGTCAAAGCGGGCCGCGGCACCCCGCATGGCGGGGTCTACCTCGACATCGCGTCCCGGCTAACCGCCGACGACATCAAACGGCGCCTGCCGTCGATGTACCACCAGTTCATGGAGCTGGCCGGCGTCGACATCACCAAAGAGCCAATGGAAGTCGGTCCGACGTGCCACTACGTGATGGGCGGTATCGAAGTCGACGCCGATACCGGCGCGGCCACCGTCCCCGGGCTGTTCGCCGCCGGCGAATGCTCCGGCGGCATGCACGGTTCCAACCGACTGGGAGGCAACTCGCTGTCAGACCTGCTGGTGTTCGGTCGGCGGGCGGGCCTTGGCGCCGCCGACTACGTTCGCGCGTTGGCCAGCCGTCCGAGCATCTCGGCCGAGGCCGTCGAGACCGCGGCCAAGCAGGCCGTCAGGCCCTTTGAGGGCCCGACCGACGGCTCGGCACCCGAAAACCCGTACGCGCTGCAGATGGACCTGCAGTACCTGATGAATGATCTGGTCGGCATCATCCGCAAGGCCGACGAGATCGCCAAGGCGTTGACCCTGCTGGACGAGCTGTGGAAGCGGTACCAGAACGTGCAAGTGGAGGGCCACCGTCAGTACAACCCGGGTTGGAA
The DNA here is from genome assembly GCF_900292015.1 of Mycobacterium basiliense. NCBI lineage: Bacteria > Bacillati > Actinomycetota > Actinomycetes > Mycobacteriales > Mycobacteriaceae > Mycobacterium > Mycobacterium basiliense. The sequence continues at coordinate 447,527 of NZ_LR130759.1, read as the reverse complement.
CTTGGCCATCGACCTGCACAACATGTTGATGGTCAGCGAATGCGTCGCCCGCGCGGCGCTGGAACGTACCGAGAGCCGGGGCGGCCACACGCGCGACGACCACCCCGGCATGGACCCCAGCTGGCGCAATACTTTGCTGGTCTGTCGCGCCGCGGCAACCAATGGAGATACCGCCGACGGTCCGCACATCACTATCACCCGGCAGCCGCAGGTCCCAATGCGACCGGATCTGCTGGAGCTCTTCGATATTTCCGAGCTGGAGAAGTACTACTCAGCCGAAGAGTTGGCCGACCATCCGGGACGGAGAACGTAATGGGTTACAACGCTAGCCTGCGAGTTTGGCGCGGCGACGAGAGCAGCGGCGAACTGCGCGATTTCACTGTCGAGGTCAACGAGGGTGAGGTCGTGCTCGACGTCATTCATCGTCTGCAGCAGACCCAGACGCCAGACCTGGCGGTGCGCTGGAACTGCAAGGCGGGCAAATGCGGTTCCTGCTCGGCGGAGATCAACGGTAAGCCGCGGCTGATGTGCATGACGCGGATGTCGACATTCGCCGAGAACGAGACCGTTACCGTCACTCCGCTGCGAACCTTCCCGGTCATTCGGGATCTGGTCACCGACGTCTCGTTCAACTACGAAAAGGCACGCGAGATACCATCTTTCACGCCTCCCAAGGAGCTGCAACCGGGTGAGTACCGGATGGCGCAGGTCGATGTCGCGCGCTCGCAGGAGTTCCGTAAGTGCATCGAGTGCTTCCTGTGCCAAAACGTCTGCCACGTCATCCGTGATCACGAAGAAAACAAAAAAGCGTTCGCCGGACCGCGGTTCCTGATGCGGATCGCCGAACTCGAAATGCATCCGCTGGACACCCTGGACCGACGCAACCAAGCACAAGAAGCCCACGGCCTGGGCTACTGCAACATCACCAAGTGCTGCACCGAGGTGTGCCCCGAAAACATCAAGATCACCGACAACGCGCTGATCCCGATGAAAGAGCGGGTCGTCGACCGCAAGTACGACCCGATTGTGTGGCTGGGCAACAAGCTGTTCCGGCGGTGAATCGGCCGTCCTGCGTTAGCTAGTTAGACCCGGATCTGCGCTGGGTACCCGGTGGTCATGCGAAAAGCGACGAGCACCAGCGACATCCGAACCGCGATCCGCGAGCTGACCGTGCGCGCCGAACTCGCGCGCAAGGAAGGCCGACTCGATGACGCCGCCGAGATCGAGCGGCGCATCGCGGGCTACCGAAACAAACTCGGGGACCGTCCGTAAGGGAAAATCGCGGTGGTGACGCACTGTTGCGCGCCGGCCACGGCGTCGTCAGTTGGCGGGAGCCAGTCGTCTCGCCGAGTGCGCCGCCACCACATTGAGCAGCAGCACGATCACCACGGGCCACACCACATCGTGAAACTGGGCGAACATGCCCAGCAACGAACTCAGACCCACCAAGCCAATACTGATCACGAGTTGCCCGAAGGCGATAAGGGAAACGCGCAGCGCCGGGTCGGCATCGTGGGCAATCCAGAGTTGACCCGCCGTGAACACGCTTTGATTGGCGATCGATGCCAGGGCGATCACCAGGCTGATGGCCACGATGTTGGGCCAGGATCCGGCCAACTGGAATCCGATCGCCACCGCTGCGGCGACGATGCTGACAATCGCGCTACCCACAAACAAACCAACCAGGCCGAACCTCTGGCGGGTCCGATTCCACAACCGAATCCCACCCAGAAGTCCCACGCAGACGAACAGCACAACCACGACAACGTGGTCATGCTCGTCCCCCGGTGCCGCGGCAACACGGATGCTGTAAAACGAGGACCCAATTACCACCGATCCGAACAGCAGCTGGACGGCCAGGTAACGGCGATACCAGCCATCACTTCGCACAGTCGCCCAACCAACGTGCACGACTTTGTGCAGGCCGGGCGCCGCGTGGATGTGGGGCACGATCCGGTGCGGCACACCCAGGCACATCAGCCCTGAAATGGCCATCGCAGCGGTTGCCGTCCACAACAGACGAGTGTTGTTCGTCAATGCGTCGTCGTGCGGCACGAATGACAATGCCACCGTTACCACCGCCGTCAGGCCTGCGCCCACTCCTGCCTCGGTAAGCAGAACCTGGGCTCTATCGGTTCCTGACGGCATCGCTGCCACCAAATCTGCGAACGCAACGAAAGAAAAAGCCGACACCGCCCCGATCAGAACCACATTTACTAGAAAGACGATTCCGGCTTCGTTTCCGTCGCCGATGGTGGCGCACAATGCATTGACGCCAGCGAGGACGGCCAAACCGAGCACGATAATTACCAGTCGACCACGTCGTGGGACGGCAGCAAGCACGGCCGGTGCGATCATATTCCCAATTGCCGTACCGGCTGTGAATGACGGAAAAATTAGGGCGGCCATCCACAACTCGGCATGGAGCTCGGCCACCACAAACGGCAAAACGATCGGGATATTTCCGAGCTGAAGTGCGGTGCGGTAGAAGCCACTCTGCGTGATTATCAACCATAAAACGCGCTTGCTCGTGCCATCGACGTGGCCCGCCGAACTCGCCGCTTCGACCACCCCCGGCTACCTGTTGGCCAATAGGGTTGCCTTCACAACGGGCGGGATCGGAAAGGAGCGGGAGAACTTTGGAGAGTTCTTCCGCAATGCTGGCGATCCGATCAATTCGCTCATACTCTGAGCGCGTATATCTCCGAGAATAATGGTCGAAAGACTGCCCGAATCGAATGTGTAGACTTCACCGTTAGCCGAGATAAAGAAATGCGTCCGCGCCCGTCGGCTAACGTCCTGACTCCAGATTCCCAGGCTCGGGTAGGCCAGGCTCAGCCGCAAGGTTCGTTCACGAAAACGGTCTCGCTCTACATGCATTCGCTCTCGCAACGCCGGAGTTCTCCGCAGATCCCACCACTGAAACAGCGACCAGCTCACGACCGCCTCATATTGACAAAGCAGCTGCGCCACATCTTCCAAGTCATCAATGTTGCCCTTGGTCACCGTCGTGTTCACTTTTACGGGGATCCCAAATTCACCGCAGAGTTCAAGAGCACCCCGAACACGCACCAGCAGATCGTTCTTGCCCTTGCGGAAGTCCGCAATCATGTCCTGGCCCGATCCATCGACCGGCAGGCCCAGATAGGAGACCTTGCCGCTGAGGGCAGCGGCCGTGGCTGCGGTGAAGCTATAGCCGACCGTGTCGAGAGCGACGTCGAGTCCGCAGTCATACGCATGATCGACAAAGGGGAGAATTCCTTCCCATTCGAGCGGATCGCCACCGGATATCACCAATTCCTCCACACCGGCGCGGGCCAGCTTCTCTACCGACGCCTTGGCCTCCCGCAGCGAAAGTTGGTCGGAATTGAAGATGTTGTAGCAGCCCACGCACACCAAAGGGCAGCGGTTATAGATCCCCCAATTGACCTGAGCTAGCCGGCCACTACTTGGCGATTCCGATTCGAGAAGCATTGACCGAACGCTGCGCTGGACGTCTCGGGCCGCCGCTCGCAGACTCGGCGGAAGATCGTTGCCCCGACCCGTCGCACCAGCGAGCAGCTCCTCCGCACGCGCCAAGGAATGCTGGTCGGGCATGCATTGCGCTAAGACGGTCGCGAGCTGATACCGGGCGGTGTCCGTCGGCGAACGTCGAAGCTCATCTTCCAGATCGGCCCGCAATTCCTTGAAACCGGCGATCGTGAAATTTTCGAACAGAAGTCGTCGCTCAAAACGGTTTTCGCTATCCATGGCGGGCCTAAGCCAATCCACTGGCCGCAGCAGCAATCTGGACGAATTTTCCCCTCCCGACGACCTATTCGAGCGCCAAGGTCTGACATCGTCGGTGCCGCGGGGAGTCGGGTCGGTGTCGCCCCGATCGAATCCCATCGGCACCTCCCACATGGCACGACGCAAAGTAGGATAGTAATGCGCGCAGGCGTGATTGGTCTCGATAACTTGTCATTTCCCGGCCGACTCCGGTCCGCGTTGGCCGAAAGTAGCCCCTTTCGGGATCGGCAGGATGAGCTCAAGATCGGTGCTCCGAAACGTGCCGTAATGTCACCCAATCGCTGATCCGCACGCCGCAAGGCGAACACGGAAGATCAAACTTGAGTCCGACTGTTCAGACGCCTAGACGGCGAAAGACGCTTCGGTGAAATACGATCGGCGCCACCTCGGCATCCACGGTGACCTGATTGACCCGCAGCACCACGATGGTGTGGTCTCCGGCAGGAATTAGCTGTTCAATTGCACTTTCCAGCCACAAGCTGGTGCCTTTGATGAAGACGGCACCGCTGTCGCTGGAAACCGTCTCCAAACCGGCGAATCGGTCCCCCGTCTTCGCGGCCAGGGTGCGCGCAGCCTCGTCATGGGCTTCGCCGAGCACGCTGATGCCCAGCATTGGGGCGCCTTTGAGTTTGGGCCAGGTCGTCGAAATGTTCTGCACACAAAAGGAAACCAGCGGCGGGTCCAACGAGACGGGAACAAAGGTGCTGGCCGCGAGGCCTTCGCGAATGCCGTTGATCTGCGCGGCGATCGCCACCACGCCGGATGGAAAGTGGCCAAATGCATCGCGCAGCGATGACGGTGTCAGGTTGCTCTGTGGATTCACCAGACTGCAAGCGCCCCTTGAGCCGAGGTCAATTTCTCGACACCGACCCTACTCGGCGGATATCCGCGGGCAGCGGTCACACCGGCACGAAACCGGGCAATCCGTCTCCGGGCGCACTGAGGCCTGCACCGAGTAGGCGAATCCTGGCCACGCGCCAATGCCAATCCGACGCCAGATCTGCCGCCACCGATCCTCCCGATCAACCGCCGTCGATCAGGCCGATCACAGAGCAAGCCGGCCTCTTCATGGCCGTCACGGGATGCCGCGGGTCGGGGCCGACCACCGGACCCACCCGCGGTGGCATGGTGCCGATCCCCACGATGTGTCACCATCACCGCAGCTAGGACGGCCGCGAACCAGCCGGGAAGCACGATCCCAACCGGTTGGTTGGTTAGCACGTGCAATGTAGCTCACACTGACTTGCATACAACCGTCAAGCCGAGATAGTTTATCGGTGTTACTGGTGGGTAACTTAGACCTTAGTACCCAACCATCAGGTGGCATTCTCAACGAGGAGGACTGTAGTGAGCCACTACAAGAGCAACGTCCGCGACCAGGTATTCAACTTGTTCGAAGTGTTGGGCGTTGACAAGGCTCTGGGCGAAGGCGAGTTCAGCGATCTGGACGCCGATACCGCCCGCGAAATGCTGACCGAGGTCAGCCGACTGGCCGAGGGCCCGGTCGCCGCATCGTTTATCGAGGGCGACCGCAACCCGCCGGTGTTCGACCCGAAGACGTTTTCGGTGACGCTACCGGAGTCGTTCAAGGATTCCGTGCGAGCGGTCGGCGAGGCCGGCTGGGACAAGGCGGGCATCGATGAGGCTCTCGGCGGCATGCCGATGCCCAAGTCATTGGTGTGGGCCCTGCACGAGCACATCCTCGGCGCCAACCCGGCGGTGTGGATGTACGCAGGCGGCGCCGGTTTCGCCAACATCTTCTACCACCTCGGCACCGAGGAGCAGAAGAAGTGGGCCGTGCTGGCCGCCGAGCGCAACTGGGGTTCGACCATGGTGCTGACCGAACCGGACGCGGGTTCGGACGTCGGCGCCGGCCGGACCAAGGCCATTCAGCAAGAGGATGGGTCCTGGCACATCGACGGTGTCAAGAGGTTCATCACCTCTGGCGACTCCGGCGACCTGTTCGAGAACATCTTCCACCTGGTGCTGGCGCGCCCCGAGGGCGCCGGACCCGGCACCAAGGGTCTGTCGTTGTTCTTTGTCCCTAAGTTCCTGTTCGACTTCGAAACCGGCGAGCTGGGCGAGCGTAATGGCGTGTTCGTCACCAATGTCGAGCACAAGATGGGTCTGAAGGTCTCCGCGACCTGCGAGCTGTCCCTGGGCCAGCACGGCGTGCCCGCCAAGGGTTGGCTGGTCGGCGAGGTGCACGACGGCATCGCGCAGATGTTCGAGGTCATCGAGCAGGCCCGCATGATGGTTGGCACCAAGGCGATCGCCACCCTGTCGACCGGTTACCTGAACGCCCTCGAGTACGCCAAGTCGCGCGTTCAGGGTGCCGACCTGACCCAGATGACCGACAAGACGGCACCCCGGGTGACCATCACACACCACCCCGACGTGCGCCGGTCGCTGATGACCCAGAAGGCCTACGCCGAGGGCCTGCGTGCCCTGTACCTCTACACCGCCACGTTCCAGGACTCGGCAGTCGCCGAAGCGGTACACGGGGTGGACGCCAAGCTGGCGGTCAAGGTCAACGACCTGTTACTGCCGGTGGTCAAGGGAGTGGGTTCCGAGCAGGCATACGCGAAGCTCACCGAGAGCCTGCAGACCCTCGGCGGGTCCGGGTTCCTGCAGGACTACCCGATCGAGCAGTACATCCGCGACGCCAAGATCGACTCGCTGTACGAAGGCACCACCGCCATCCAGGCGCAGGACTTCTTCTTCCGCAAGATTGTCCGCGACAAGGGTGTGGCGCTGGCCCACGTCTCGAGCCAGATTCAGGAGTTCGTCGACAGCGAGTCCGGCAACGGCAGGTTGAAGACCGAACGCGCGCTGCTGGCCAAGGCGCTCACCGATGTGCAGGCGATGGCCGCGACCCTGACCGGCTACCTGATGGCCGCGCAGCAGGACGTCACCAGCCTCTACAAGGTTGGTCTGGGCTCCGTGCGCTTCCTGATGAGCGTCGGCGACCTGATCATCGGCTGGTTGCTGCAGCGTCAGGCCGCGGTAGCGGTGGCGGCGCTCGATGCCGGTGCCACCGGCGACGAGCGGTCCTTCTACGAGGGCAAGGTCGCAGTGGCATCGTTCTTTGCGAAGAACTTCCTGCCCCTGTTGACCAGCACCCGCGAGGTGATCGAGACGCTGGACAACGACATCATGGAGCTCGACGAAGCCGCCTTCTAGAACCATCGGCTTACTACCGCTAGATCCCCCGTTCTCCGGTTTGGAACGGGGGATCTAGCCGCATCTGGACCAAAAAGACCGCCGCTGGTTCCCCTCGTCCCAGCGGCGGCCCTTTTCGCACGCCCGTCATAAGCCTCGACCGGCGGGTGTTTCGGGGATCGCCCCGCGTTACCGTCGGGGTCGGGAATCAGACCGCAACGCGGGGCTATCCGCCCAGTAATTACCCACCCCGTCCGCAGATAAAACCGCCGTGCAACAAGGTTTTCTTCATTCGACGTTGATCGCTTGGTGGTGGCCTCAGGCTTCCAAAATCGCGGCCACACCCTGGCCGCCCGCGGCGCAGATCGAGATCAGCGCGCGAACGGGTTTACCCTTGCCACCTTTGGGTTTGGCTGCCAGTTGCTTGGCGGTCTGGGCCAGAATCCGCCCACCAGTGGCCGCGAACGGGTGCCCGGCGGCCAGCGAGGAACCGTTGACGTTGAGTTTGGACCGGTCGATCGAGCCGAGCGCGGCGTCAAGGCCCAACCGCTGCTTGCAGTACTCCGCAGACTCCCACGCCCGCAAGTGGGCTAGCACTACCGAGGCGAAGGCTTCGTGAATCTCGTAAAAGTCGAAATCCTGCAGGCTCAGCCCATTTCGCGCCAACAGACGGGGCACGGCGTAGGTGGGCGCCATCAGCAAGCCATCGTTTCCGCTGACATAGTCGACCGCGGCGGTTTCCGCGTCGACCAGGTACGCCAGCGGCGACAACGAATGGTCGGCGGCCCACTGCTCACTGGACAGCAACACCACCGAGGCGCCATCTGTCAGCGGAGTCGAATTCCCCGCAGTCATGGTCGCGTCACCGGCCTTCACCCCGAAAACCGGGCGCAGCTTGGCCAGCTTCTCCACGCTGGAGTCGGGCCGCAGATTGTCGTCGCGATACAGACCCAAAAACGGAGTGACCAAGTCGTCGAAGAACCCGCGATCATAGGCGTCCGCCATGTTGCGATGGCTGGCGGCGGCCAGTTCGTCCTGGTCGACGCGCTTGATGCCCATCTGCTTGGCGGTAATAGCGGCGTGCTCTCCCATCGACAGCCCGGTCCGCGGCTCACTGTTTGCCGGAATCTCCACGCCCAGGTGGGCCGGCAACGTGCCCACCAACTTCAGTCTCTGCACATTCGACCGCGACCGGCGCAGCTTGAGCAGGGTGCGGCGTAGATCGTCTCCCAGGCCGATCGGCGGGTCAGATGTGGTGTCTACGCCACCGGCGGCCGCGACGTCGTAGCGACCCGCCGCGATCCCGTCGGCGGCTGCGATCGCCGCCTGCAGACCGGTGCCGCATGCCTGCTGCAGGTCGACCGCCGGCGTATCGGGCGACAGCTCGGACCCGAGCACACACTCGCGCATCAGGTTGAAGTCGCGGCTGTGCTTGAGCACGGCACCGCCGGCAACCATGCCCAGACGTTCACCACGCAGGCTGAAACGGTCGACCAACCCGGCCAGCGCCGCAGTGAACATGTCCTGGTTGGACGCCTCGGCGTAAGCTCCGTCGGACCTCGCGAACGGGATGCGATTGCCACCCAGAACGGCGACTCGTCGACCGGCCTGGGAATTGTTCTCGGCAGCAGGGGCCACTTTTCTCTCCGTGTGTGTCTGCGGGTTCATCTACTGGAATGCTTGCGGGGATTTGAGGGGATCAGCGGTCGGGGGCCATACTACCCACTGTTCTTACTCTGAAGTAAGTTCGACCTCGATACGGTTGCTTATGCAGCGCATACCCCACACGGAAGGCAACTCAGTGGCCCCCAAGCTCTCGCCCGATCTGTTCTCGCAGGTTGTCAACTCCGGCCCCGGATCTTTTGTGGCCAAGCAACTTGGCGTTCCGCAGCCCGAGACGCTGCGCCGGTATCGAGCGGGCGACCCGCCGCTGGCCGGATCGCTGCTAATCGGCGGCGCGGGCCGGGTGGCCGAGCCACTACGCGCAGCACTGGACGCCGATTACGACCTGGTGAGCAACAACCTGGGCGGCCGCTGGGCCGATTCGTTCGGCGGGCTGGTCTTCGACGCCACCGACATAACCGAGCCGGCCGGGCTCAAGGCACTACACGAATTCTTCACGCCCGTGCTGCGCAATCTCGGCGCCAGCGCACGGGTGGCCGTGGTCGGCACCACCCCCGAAGCGATCGCCAACACCCACGAACGGATCGCGCAGCGCGCTTTGGAGGGCTTTACCCGGTCGCTGGCCAAGGAGCTGCGCCGCGGCGGCACCGCGGCGCTGGTCTACCTGTCGCCGGATGCCAAACCGGCTGCCACCGGTCTGGAATCAACCATGCGGTTCATCCTGTCGGCCAAATCCGCGTACGTCGACGGGCAGGTGTTCTACGTCGGCGCGGCCGACGCCAAGCCGCCAGCCAATTGGGACCTGCCGCTGGACGGAAAGGTTGCCATCGTGACCGGCGCCGCGCGCGGCATCGGTAAAACAATCGCCGAGGTGTTCGCACGCGACGGCGCCCGGGTGGTCGCGATCGATGTGGAGTCCGCCGCAGACGCCCTGGCCGAAACCGCCAGCAGTGTGGGTGGCACCCCCCTGTGGCTCGACGTGACCGCCGACGATGCCATTGACAAGATCACCGAGCACCTGCGCGACCACCACGGTGGGAAGGCCGACATCCTGGTCAACAACGCCGGTATCACCCGTGACAAGTTGCTGGCCAATATGGATGACGCCCGGTGGGATGCGGTTATCGCTGTCAACCTGCTGGCGCCCCTGCGGCTTACCGAAGGGCTGGTCGGCAACGGCAGCATCGGTCCGGGTGGCAGGGTGATCGGGCTGTCGTCGATCGCCGGCATCGCGGGCAACCGCGGCCAAACCAACTACGGCACCACCAAGGCCGGCATGATCGGCATAACCCAGGCGCTGGCGCCGAGACTGGCCGAAAAAGACATCACGATCAACGCCGTCGCGCCGGGCTTCATCGAGACCAAGATGACCGCCGCCATCCCGCTGGCGACCCGCGAGGTAGGCCGCCGACTGAACTCGTTGTTACAGGGCGGCCAGCCCGTCGACGTCGCCGAGACCATCGCCTACTTTGCCAGTCCCGCTTCGAATGCCGTGACCGGCAACGTCGTTCGTGTCTGCGGCCAAGCGATGATCGGCGCTTAGGTAGGAGTACCAATGAATCAACCAAGCGGCCTGCGAAACATGCTGCGCGCGGCGGCCGGGGCATTGCCTATGGTGCCGCGCTCGGACCGGCTACCCAACCGCACGGTGAGTGTCGAGGAGCTTCCCATCGACCACACCAACGTGGCCGGCTACGCGGCGGTCACCGGCCTGCGTTACGGCACCAACGTGCCGTTGACCTACCCGTTCGCGCTGACGTTTCCGTCGGTGATGTCGTTGGTGACGGGTTTCGACTTTCCGTTCTCGGCGATGGGCGCGGTGCACACCGAAAACCACATCACGCAATACCGGCCGATCGCGGTAACCGACACGGTGGGTGTGCGGGTGCACGCCGAGAACCTGCGAGAGCACCGCAAGGGGCTGCTGGTCGACCTGGTGACCGACATCAGCGTCGGTAACGAGCTGGCGTGGCACCAGGTGACGACCTTCCTGCATCAGCAACGCACCAGTTTGTCCGGTGAACCCAAGCCCCCGCCGCAGAAGCAAGCCAAGCTACCCCCGCCACCGACCGTCCTACGGGTCACGCCCGCCCAAATCCGCCGGTACGCGGCCGTCGGCGGCGATCACAACCCCATCCACACCAACCCGGTCGCGGCGAAGCTGTTCGGCTTCCCCACCGTGATTGCGCACGGAATGTTCAGCGCTGCAGCGATTTTGGCGAATATCGAGGCCAGAATTCCCGACGCGGTACGGTATTCTGTGCGCTTCGCCAAGCCGGTGCTGCTACCGGCCACCGCGGGACTCTACGTCGACGAGGCCGAGGGCGGGTGGGACCTATCGATGCGCAATCTATCGAAGGGCTACCCGCACCTGACCGCCACCATACGACCGCTCTAGCTCGGGCACGCTGCGCTCACCGCTGGTCAGCGACACCGTGTTACCGCCAAAGTTTGGTGACATAAACGGCGGCGGTGCTGGGGTCGATCGCCGCAGCGAACGGTAGGGCGCCGCCACCACCCCCGGTCACTGCCCGCACCGCCGTCACCGCCGTCACCGGCCGTAGTGGCAAAGAACCCTGGACGATCCAGGAGCCTGCTAGCTTGGGCTGCGGGTTCGGGCTAGCCGGCGCGATGGTCCAGCAACGGCGGGCGCCGCCCCATGGCGAGCGTCTTGAGTCCATGTGCGCCGACCGCGGTGACCACGAAAACGATCAGCAGCCAAATCGGTGGCCGGGCGAGCTCCCAAACGAACACCGCCGCCCAGATGGGCGAGCCCTGGGTGACCGCGAGCACACCGGCCGCGGCGGTCAGCGAAATCACCGGTACCTGTAGGTGCGTCCCCGCCACCGCATCGATCGCCAACGCCAGCAACGAACCAGCCGCCGCCCCGGTGGCCAACGACGGAGTCAACATGCCGCCCGCACCCCCGGCACGTAGGAACAACGCGGTGAGCAAGGGCTTCAACACCAAAATCACGGCCGCCGACCACAGCGTCATACCACTGGCCAGGCTGACCGTCAGAATGCTCTTGCCATTGCCCGGCAGTTCGGGCCACCAATGCGAGGAGATCCCAATCAGCAGGCCGGCGGCAGCCAGAGCGGGGATCAGCAGTGGGGTCCGTATCAGGCTGGCGGGACGAGCCGCCGCCATGATCCGGTTGAACGCCACCCCGACCACGAAGGCCACCGGCGCCAGCGCCAACGCGTGCGCGCTCAACAGATACGTCGACTCGGCGCTGGGCCAGTCCAGCTCGGGATGGTCGTGGGTGATCGCCGACCCGACCGCGACGGCCAGACTGGACGTGACCAACGCGGCACCGACCGCCCGCGGATGCCACGTGTTCAGCATGATCCGCAGCGCAAAGAGCGCACCGGCCAACGGCACGGCGTACACGGCGCCCAACCCCGCCCCGGCCGCACACGACAACAGGATTTCCCGATCGCGGGGCGATAGCCGCCGCAGCCATCCGCTAGCGGCATCACTTAAGACGGCGGCGAATTGACGGGGGGCGCCCTCGCGGCCCAGCGACGCGCCGGAGCCCACCAGCACCACTTGAAGCACCGCGTCGATGCTCCATGACAGGTGCGGTACCCGTTCATGACCGGCGATGGTTCCGGCCAACGGCGGCACCTGCGTTTTGCGCCGCAGCATCCACCAGCCCAATCCCGCCAACGCGGCACCGAGCATCGGACCCAGCGCGCGGCGAACCGGACTGCTGCCGGTAATCCCCTCCAGCAGGGAGCCGAAAGTGTAGTGGTACGTGAGATGTTCGACGAAGCGCAACACCAGCGTGGTCGACAACCCGGCGACCCCGGACAGCAGGCCGACGATGATCACCGCGCAGAAGAAGTCCAGCTTGCGGTTGATTGCGAGCCTTCGGGGCACCGCACGAATTTATCCTGTGGCGGACTTCGAACCGATTTCTCGATTCACCGGCGCGCCCTTGAGACCGCGCCAGAACAGATCGATCATCATCTCGGCCGCCTCGTCGACATTGGTGTCGCCGGTGCTGAGCCGGGTGGCCACCGCCTCGCCCGCGCCGACCAACGCGGCCGCCATCATGTCGATTTCGGCGTCTGACCGAGGGCTGCGGCTACCCGCGCGCAGCATGCCGGCCACGAGTTCGACGATCTGTTCGCGCCCCTCGCGCACCGTCTGAGCGAACGCTTGCGAGCTGGTGGCCTGGGTGTACATCACGATCCACGACGCGCGGTTGGTGTCGATGTAGCGCAGGAAGGACACAATCGTGTTACGCAGCAAGTCCTTCGGGCTCTGTTTCAGGTCGATGTCCTCGCGCACCGCATCGATAAACCGGCTCATCTCACGGTTCAGGCAGGCGCCGAAGAGATCCTCTTTCGACCCGTAGTACAGGTACAACATCGGCTTGGAGATTTCCGCGGCCGCGGCGATGGTGTCCATCGAGGTCTCGTGATAGCCGTTGAGGGAGAACATCTGCACAGCGGCGTCGAGCATCTGCTGCTCGCGAACGGCACGCGGTAGCCGCTTGGTACCACCTGCCATTGCATCCCCTTTTGGCCTAAGTCAGGCCTCTCTAGCTTGTCTATCTGACCCTAGAGTAAGCAATGCCACCGACGCGCACACCCGCTAATGGCCGCAGTCCGGGGTGACGTTCTTCATCCGTGCCACCCGCACCACCGATTGGTCGATCACCGGCATTTGCAGTTCCCCAGCGGCCAAAGCCTGTTCCAACCGATCCAGCACGGCGGGCACCTCTTTGGTGGTTACCCACAGCGCAATGTCGGTGCCGGCCTGCAGGCTGCGCAGCACCGCCTCGGTGACGCCGTACCGGTCGGAGATGGCGGCCATGCTGGATAGGTCGTCGCTGAACACCGGGCCGTCAAAGGGCGGACCACCATATCCCGCGCCTCCGCGCAGCAGGTCCACCGCGGCCCTGCTCAGGCTCGCCGGTTCGTCGCCGGTGAGCCCCGGAACCTGCAGATGGCCAAGCATCACCCCGACCGGAGCTTGAGTCACCAATGTCCGATAGGGCACCAGATCACTGTGCTGCAAGTCGCTCAACGGCGGGGTGACGACGCCTCCGGTGTGTGAATCGCCCGAGGCACGGCCGTGGCCGGGAAAGTGCTTAAGCACCGGCAGCAACCCAGCGTCGCGCAGTCCTCGCGCGTAGGCACCGGCGTACTGGGTGACCGTTTCCGCATTCGCGCCAAACGACCGGTCGCCGATCACGGTGTCGGCCGGGGCGTCCGTGACATCTACCACCGGGGCTAGGTCGACGGTGAAGCCCAGCTCGTGCATCTGCCGGCCACGCTGCAGTGCGATCTGGTAGACCTGATCGGCCGACTCGGTCTGCGCCAGCTCCCTCGCCGACGGTCCTCTGCCCCCCAGCAGTGAGTTCAGCCGCGACACCCGGCCACCTTCCTCGTCGACGCTCACCGCCAACGGCAGCGGGCCGGCGCTGGCGGCCAACTCCTTGAGTGCGCCGTTGGTCAGCATCGACAGGTCGGTGTCGCTGCCGACCAGGATGCCCCCGACGCGGTAGTTGGCGACCACCGCCCTGGCGTCGTCGGCATCGCGCACACCGACCATCAATAGCTGGGCCAGCTTGTCTCGAATCGGCAGCACCGCCGGTACGGCCGCGGGATCGGCACACACGCGCGGCGCCGGTGCGGCCACCGGGGGCGGGCTGCCGGGTGCGGGATTACTCGTCGCCGACGAGGTGCCGGTCCGGGTGCCGCCGTGGCTGCAGGCCGCCACCAGCGCTGACGCGGCGGCGAGCACCGCCAGGGTGCGGGGAAAAGCCATCCGGACATGCTGTCACGCTGGTGTTTCATCGTGCGGTTTGGGGGGCAACCCCTGTTACGTTTTCTTCTTTAGCGACGTTCTTTAGCGACCTTCCTTGTCGACGTTCTTTGTCGACGCCGACCGACCCCCTACGAAGCAGGGACAAGGTGTAGATGCCCGGGTTCGCACTGGCCGCGATGGCCACTATTGCGGCCGGCCTGTCCATCGGTGCCGCCGCCACCGTCGGCTTAACGCTCGTCGTCCAGGGCGGCAGCATGACGCCCACCCACAGCGTGCCCGCTCCCGCCGTGAACACCGTGGTGCAGTACGGCGACCGCTGCTTCGATGACTACTGCCCGCCGCCGTGCGGAGAGACAACCCCGTGTTTGAACACCCGGCCCCGGCCCCACGAGCGCTCTCGGCAGCCGTGACTGCTTGTTCTGCTAGGTTGGCGGCTAGGCTTTGCACGCCAAGACCTGACGCCTCAAGGAGCAATCGATGAATCGGATCATCGCGCCCGCCGCCGCGAGCGTGGTGGTTGGTCTGTTGCTGGGCGCCGCCGCAATCTTCGGGGTCACCCTGATGGTGCAGCAAGACACGAAACCGCCACTCCCCGGGGGCGATCCGTCGTCATCAGTGCTCAACCGGGTCGAATACGGCAACCGTAGCTAACCCGGCGGCGCGGGCGCCAGCCGCACACAGGGCATCACGCCCGCCGGTAACGCCGCTATCCCGGCGGTGGCTGCTGCTCGTCGCGGCGCTTTCCCTTACGTTGACCCTCGCACAGTCCCCCGGTCGGGTGTCCCCCGACACCAAACTGGATCTCACCGCCAACCCGATGCGGTTCCTGGCCCGCGCGACCAACCTGTGGAACAGCGAGCTGCCGTTCGGCCAATCACAAAACCAGGCCTACGGCTACCTCTTCCCGCACGGCACCTTCTTCCTCATCGGCCATCTGCTGGGCGTGCCCGCGTGGATCACCCAACGGCTGTGGTGGGCCGTGCTGCTCACAGTCGGCTTCTGGGGCCTGCTGCGGGTCGCCGAGGCGTTGGGGATCGGCAGCCCGGCATCGCGGGTGATCGGGGCGGCGGCGTTCGCGCTGTCGCCGCGGGTGTTGACCACGTTGGGCTCGATCTCCTCGGAAACCCTGCCGATGATGCTGGCGCCGTGGGTGCTGCTGCCCACCATCCTGGCGCTACGAGGCACTTCGGGTCGGTCGGTGCGGGCGCTGGCCGCCCAAGCCGGGCTGGCCGTGGCGTTAATGGGAGCCGTGAACGCCATAGCGACGCTGGCGGGTTGTCTGCCCGCGGTGATCTGGTTGGCCTGTCACCGACCCAACCGGTTGTGGTGGCGTTACACCGCCTGGTGGTTGTTGGCGCTGGCGGTGGCGACGCTGTGGTGGCTGGTGGCGCTGATGCAGCTGCGCGGTGTCAGTCCACCCTTCCTGGACTTCATCGAATCCTCGGGCGTGACCACCCAATGGTCCTCGCTGGTGGAGATGCTGCGCGGCACCGATAGCTGGACACCGTTCGTGGCCCCCGACGCGACCGCCGGCACGCCGCTGGTCACCGGATCGGTCGCGATTTTGGGCACCTGTCTGGTGGCGGCGACCGGGCTGGCCGGCCTGACCAGCCGTGACCTGCCGGCCCGGGGTCGGCTGGTGACCATGCTGCTGGTCGGGGTGGTGCTGCTGGCGCTCGGTTACGGCGGCGGATTGGGTTCGCCACTGGCCCATCAGGTTCAGGCCTTCCTGGACGCCGCCGGCACCCCGCTGCGCAATGTACACAAGCTGGGCCCGGTGCTCAGGCTTCCACTGGTACTGGGTTTGGCGGAGGTGTTAGGCCGGATCCCGCTGCCCGGCAACGCACCGAAAGCGGTGTGGTTGCGCGCGTTTGCCCACCCCGAGCGGGACAAACGGGTCGCGGTCGGGATCATTGCCCTGACGGCGCTGCTGGTCAGCACGTCGCTGGCCTGGACCGGTCGACTTACCCCACCCGGCACCTTCCGCGCGATTCCACCGTATTGGCACCAGGCCGCCGACTGGCTCAGCGAACACAACACCGCAACGCCGATCCCGGGGCGGGTGCTGGTGGTACCAGGCGCACCGTTCGCCACCCAGGTGTGGGGCACCAGCCACGACGAGCCGCTACAAGTGCTCGGCGACAGCCCGTGGGGGGTGCGCGACTCGATCCCGTTGATCCCGCCGCCGGCGATCCGGGCACTGGATTCTGTCCAGCGCCTGTTCGCCGCGGGGCGCCCGTCGGCAGGTCTGGCCGATACCCTTGCTCGCCAAGGGATTTCCTATCTGGTACTGCGCAATGATCTCGATCCCGAGTCGTCGCGGTCGGCACGCCCGATCCTGGTGCACCGGGCCATCGCGGGCTCACCGGGGCTGGCAAAGGTGGCCGAGTTCGGCGAACCGGTGGGCCCGGGTTCACTCGCGGGCTTCGTCAACGACAGCGGACTGCGGCCGCGCTATCCGGCGGTGGAGATCTACCGAGTGGGTCAGCCGGCGGATGTCGCCGTTGCTCCCGGCGCGCCCTATTGGACCGACACCGACCGCTTGGCACGCATCGACGGCGGGCCGGAAGTGTTACTGCGGCTGGATGAGCGGCGCCGCCTGCTGGGCCAGCCGGCGCTGGGGCCGGTGTTGCTGACGTCGGATGCGCTGGCCGGCCAGCTCCCGGCACCCGTCGTTACCGTCACCGACACCCCGGTCGCGCGCGAAACCGACTACGGCCGCGTCGACCAGCACTCGTCGGCGATCCGCGCGGACGGCGACGCCCGGCACACCTACAACAGGGTGCCCGACTATCCGGTACCCGGGGCCCCGACGGTGTACGGCGGGTGGACCGGCGGCCGCATTACGGCGTCGAGCTCGTCGTCGGACTCCACCGCCATGCCTGACGTCGCCCCCGCGACCTCACCAGCCGCCGCGATCGACGGCGATCCCGCGACAGCGTGGGTCTCCAACGCGCTGCAGGCCGCCGTCGGGCAGTGGTTGCGGGTGGACTTCGACCACCCGGTAACCAATGCCGTCATTACCGTGACACCCAGCGCGACCGCCGTCGGCGCCCAGATCCGGCGCATCCTGGTGGAGACCGTCAACGGCAGCACCACCTTGCGGTTCGACGAGCCGGGAGAACCACTGACCGCGGCGCTACCCTACGGCGAGACTCCCTGGGTGCGGATCACCGCGGCCGCCACCGACGACGGGTCGGCGGGCGTGCAGTTCGGGATCACCGACCTGGCGGTCACCCAGTACGACGCTTCCGGGTTTGCCCACCCGGTGCAGCTACGGCACACGGTGCTGGTGCCCGGGCCGCCGCCGGATTCGGCGATCGCGGGGTGGGACCTGGGCTCGGAGCTGTTAGGCAGGCCGGGTTGCGCCCAAGCACCCGACACCGTGCGCTGCGCCGCGGCAATGGCGCTGGCGCCCGAAGAGCCGGCCAACCTCAGCCGGACACTGACCGTGCCGCACCCGATGACGGTGACTCCGAAGGTATGGGTGCGGCCACGACAGGGACCCCGGCTGGCCGATTTGATCGCCCAGCCCAACACCACGCGTGCCCGCGGCGATGCCGATGTGCTGGATGTCCTCGGCTCGGCATACGCGGCCACCGACGGCGATCCGAGCACCGCATGGATTGCGCCGCAGCGGGTGGTGCAGCACAAGACCCCGCCGACGCTGACCCTGACCCTGCCGCGGCCCACCGAAGTAGCCGGCTTACGCCTAGTCCCCAGCCGCTCCACGCTGCCCGCGCATCCGACGATGGTGGCCGTCGACCTCGGTGACGGCCCGCAGGTCCGCAGCATGAATCGCGACGGTAAGCCGCAGGTGTTATCGCTGGCACCGCGCATCACCGACACCGTCACGGTCAGTCTGCTCGACTGGGAAGACGTCATTGACCGCAATGCGCTCGGCTTCGACCAGCTCAAGCCCCCGGGGCTGGCCGAGGTGGCGCCGCTGGCGCCCGACGGCAGTGCCATCGCGCCCGCCGATGCGGCCGGCAACCGCGCACGGGAGATCACCATCGACTGCGACTACGGCCCGGTTATCGCGGTCGCGGGCCGCTTCGTGCACATGTCAGTCCGGACCACCGTGGGCGCGTTGCTGACTGGAGAACCGGTTGCGGCGCATCCCTGCGAGTCCGACCCGATCGCGTTGCCGGCGGGGCAGCAGGAACTGCTGATCAGCCCCGGCGCCGAGTTCATCGTCGACGGAGCACAGCTGACCACCCCGCAAGCCGTCGAATTGCCCAGCGCCGCAAAGGTTCCCGTAGCCACCGGAGCGTGGGGAGCGGCCCGGCGGGAAGTCCGAGCGCCGGCCTCGGCAAGCTCGCGGATCCTGGTCATACCGGAGAGCATCAACCCGGGCTGGGTAGCGCGCACCGGCGCTGGAGCCCGGTTGACACCCATCGCCGTCAACGGTTGGCAACAGGGTTGGGTGGTGCCCGCCGGGGATCCCGGCACCATCACGCTGACCTTTGTCGACAACTCGCTGTACCGAGCGGGCCTGGCGTTCGGGCTGGCCCTGCTGCCGCTGCTGGCCATGCTCGCCCGGTGGCGACGGGGGCGGAGCGGTCCGCACGATCCGTCGGCGCGACCATGGGCACCCGGACCTGTGGCGGCGGTCGCGTCGCTGGGCGCCGGCGCGCTGATTGCCGGAGCGGCTGGGGTAGTGGTGATGGGAGCCGCCTTCGCCGTGCGGTACGCGTTGCGCCGCCACGAGCGATGGCAGCACCGGGCCACGGTAGGCCTGAGCACCGGTGGACTGGTCCTGGCCGGCGCGGTGCTATCTCGCAATCCCTGGCGTTCGGTGGATGGCTACGCAGGCCATTCTGCGACTGTCCAACTGCTGGCGTTGATTTCGCTCGCCGCTTTGACCGCATCGGCGGTGGCGTGGGACCCGGTGCGTCGCGCGCGCTGAGCGCTACCTGCCGATCGGCTGCACCGAGCCGTCCAGCGCCATGAGCCACGTCTCGACATCGATACCCGGGTGGCGCCGGAGCGCTTCCTGTCGGAAGGTGCCGAGGATGCGTTCGTGGGTGGCGGTCTCGCGTTCCGGGGTGGAGATCACGTCGTCACCGTAGGCGATCTGCACCGCGCCGCAATCTCGGTGGTTGACGACGATCACTCCATTGATCGAGTGCAGTTCCATCGACGCGGCAAGGTTGTCCCAGAACGTGTTGTGCCAAACCGCCCAGTGCTGCGAGACGGCTCCGGCGGCAGCTCCGGCCAGCGCGAACTGGCTGTAGCGATCGATCAGACCGCGTTGCTCCATGTATTGGTTGGTGGGGTGCACGAAACGGGGGTCGATGCACATCAACAGCAAGGCCTCGTAGCCCTCGGGCGGCGGGTCCGTCGTAGCGGAACTCGGCGCAGCTTTTGCCAGTGCACCCAGACCGAGCGCGCCGGCGCCCAACGCCAGCAACCGGCGGCGACCCACGTTGCGTGCCACCCACTCCAAGCCGTGCACGTGCAGCCTCCATCACTTCGGCACAGATCCTGAACACCCCGAGCAACCGCAACCATAGCCGCACCTTCGCCGGCACGTCGGCCCGGTCAACGGATGTCCCGCCCCACCGCCTGCGTTGATTTCACTCACCGTGTCAACCGGGTACGGAATACTTGGCCGATGAACGATCGGCACGCACGAAACATGGAGTTTCTGCGCAGCGGCGGGCGGATCGCGATGGCGCACCGCGGCTTCACCTCATTCACGTTGCCGAAGAACAGCATGGGGGCGTTCAACGAGGCGGTGAAGCTCGGATTTCGGTATATCGAAACCGACGTGCGGGCCAGTCGCGACGGTATCGCCGTGATCCTGCACGACCGCAAGCTCCCCCCCGGCTCGGGTGTCTCCGGCGCGGTCGACCGGTTGTCCTGGCGGGATATCAGCACAGCGGATCTTGGTGCCGGAGAACCGATCCCGACCCTCGAGGAACTGTTTGTCGCGCTGCCAGACGTGCGCGTCAATATCGATATCAAGGCCGAGTCCGCCATCGAACCGACCGTCGATGTCATCGAGCGCCTCAGCGTGCACGACCGTGTGCTGATCACTTCGTTCTCCGATCGCCGCCGACAGCGGGCCCTGCGTCTGCTGTCCAAACGGGTCGCCAGTGCCGCGGGCACCGGGGCATTTGTATCGTTCCTGGCGGCCAGAACGGTCGGTGGTCGCGCGTATGCGTTACGGATGTTGCGCGACAGCGACTGCCTACAGTTGCCGCCACGGCTTGGTGGCGTGCAGGTGATTACGCCCACGCTGGTGCAGACGCTGCACGCCGCCGACCGTCAGGTTCACGCCTGGACGATCGACGACCCCGCCACCATGCATGCGCTGCTGGATATCAACGTGGACGGGATCATCACCGACCGCGCGGACATACTGCGCGACGTACTTGCCGCCCGGGGTGAATGGTAAACCGGGCCGAGTTCGCCGGGCGGGCGACCGTGCCGAGCGTGCATGCTGTTGGCCATCTGTTTGCTGGCTGCTTAACTGGATACGCGGTCACCGTTCGAGGAGTAGTGCCATGGAATGGTTTTCGGCGCCCGGATACTGGCTTGGCCGACTTGTGCTCGAGCGCGGCGTCGCGGCGATCTACCTGACCGCGTTCGTCGCGTCCGCGCTGCAGTTTCGCGCGCTTATCGGCGAGCATGGGATGCTGCCGGTGCCAGGGTATCTGGCCGGCAAATCGTTCTGGAGAGCGCCCAGCGTTTTTCACTTCCATTATTCCGACCGGTTGTTCGCCGGGGTCTGTTGGTCCGGCGCGGTGCTGGCGGCGGCCATCGTGGTCGGCGCCGCCGATTGGGTACCGCTCTGGGCCGCCATGCCGATGTGGTTGACGCTATGGGTGCTCTATCTGTCGATCGTCAATGTCGGACAACTGTGGTACGGATTTGGCTGGGAGTCGTTGCTGCTGGAGACCGGATTTCTGATGATCTTTCTCGGCAACGGACGAGTTGCCCCGCCGATACTGACCCTATGGTTGGTGCGCTGGCTGCTGTTTCGAGTCGAGTTCGGCGCGGGATTGATCAAGATGCGCGGTGACCCATGCTGGCGCGATCTGACATGCCTCTATTATCACCATGAGACACAGCCGATGCCGGGGCCGCTGAGCTGGTTTTTCCACCGCATGCCAAAGCCGCTGCACCGTATCGAAGTGGCCGGCAACCATTTCGCCCAACTCGTGGTGCCGTTCGGACTGTTTGCCCCGCAACCGATCGCCAGCATTGCCGCCCTGATCATCATCACCACCCAGCTGTGGTTGGTGCTCTCGGGCAACTTCTCCTGGCTCAACTGGCTGACGATCATGCTGGCATTCAGTGCGCTCGGCGGATCGTTCGTGGCTTCGCTGGTAACGACGCCCATGCCGCCGACGCTGGCCGGACCACCCACATGGTTCGCCGGTATCGTGATAGTCCTTGCGGCAGCGGTGCTATTCCTCAGCTACTGGCCCACTCGCAACATGCTGTCTCCTGGTCAGCGAATGAATATGTCGTTCAACCCATTTCACTTGGTGAACACCTACGGCGCATTCGGCAGCATCTGTCGCACCCGCCGCGAGGTGGTGATCGAAGGCACCCAGGACACCGAACTCACCGGGCAGACCGTATGGCAGGAGTACGAGTTCAAAGGCAAGCCCGGTTCTGTGCATCGACTGCCCCGACAATGGGCGCCCTACCATCTGCGCCTGGATTGGCTGATGTGGTTCGCCGCGATTTCCCCCGGCTACGGGTTGCCGTGGATGACGCCGTTGTTGACGCGGCTACTACGCAACGATCCGCCGACACTACGGCTGCTGCGTCACAATCCCTTTCCGGATTCCCCGCCGAGATTTGTGCGTGCCCAGCTCTACCAGTATCGCTTCACCACACCCCAGGAGCTACGACGAGATCGGGCCTGGTGGCACCGGCAGCTCATCGGAAGATATGTCGCGCCGATCTCGCTGCGATGATCCCGGTGGCAGTCACAACCCGTCGTCGAGTTCGCCCAGCCGGTCGGTCAGCCGCAGGTTTTCCGAATAGTCAACCGAGCAAGAGATCACCGACACACCGTCGCCGTCAAGCGCGGTCTGTAGCGTTGGCAGCAACTCGTCCGCACTAGCAACCCGATATCCTTTGGCCCCAAAGCTCTCAGCGTATTTCACCACATCGGGATTGCCGAACTTCACGTAATAGTGCTCGCCGAGTTCGAGATCCATCTTCCACTCAATCAGGCCGTAGCCGCCGTCCTCCCAAATCAGCACCACCAACGGTATTCGCTCGCGCACCGCGGTCTCGATCTCTTGCGAGTTCATCAGGAATGCGCCGTCGCCAACCACCGCCAGCACCCGGGCCTCCGGCCTGGCCAGCTTGACACCCAACGCTCCAGGAAGAGAAAATCCCATGGAGGACAGTCCATTTGAGACCAAACAGGTGTTTTGCTCGTAGGTCGGATACAACCTGGCCATCCACATTTTCGTTGCTCCGGTATCCACCAGCACCACGTCGCTGCGACCCAAGGCGGCGCGGATGTCGGCCACCACTCGCTGCGGAGCCAGCGGAAACCGGGAATCGTGTTGTCCTCTAGCAAATTCCTCGGCGAGCAGGCCCACTCCGGGAACATCGGCCGTGCCCACGAAGCGACGAGCACCGAGCGCGTCGGACAGCGCGTCCAGAGAGGCGCTGATGTCACCGATAATCCCCACGTCGACCGAATAGTGCGCGTCGACCTCGGCAGGGAAACGATGGATATGTATGATTTTTTTGTCGCCCTGCGGATTGATTCGGACCGGGTCGAATTCCTGTAGCTCGTAACCAACCGCAATGATGACGTCGGCATGGTCGAACCCGAAATTGACGTAGTCGCGTCGCATGAACCCCAACGTCCCGATGCTGCTGGGATGGTCGTCGGGTATGACACCTTTGCCGTGGAAAGTGTTGGCCACCTGAATTCCATGCTGCTCGGCGAACTTGACCAGCGCACCGCTGGCGGCGTTGCGGGCCGCTCCGTGCCCGGCCAACACCACCGGTCGCTGCGCACCGCGCAGGACGTCGGCGGCACGGGCTACCTGACCCGGCGCCGGCGCGTCGGCGCGGACAACGTTGCGTGGCAACGGTGTCAGCTCGGGATAGTCGACGACATCGGCATCGATGTGCTCGGGCACTGCCAGGTAAACGGCCGCCGGCCGTTCCGTCTCGGCGAGCTTGAACGCTTTGCGAAACATCTCCGGTATAGCTCTCGCGGTGGGGACGCCCGCCGCCCAGCGGGTGATCGGGGCGAACATGGACACCAGGTCCACATACTGATGGGACTCTTTGTACTCACGGTTCTGGCCGACCTGGGCCGAAATTGCGACCATGGGTGTGCTGTTAGTGGTGGCGTCGGCGACGCCGAGTTGCATGTTGATCGCACCCGGTCCCAGGGTGGCCGAGACCACCGCGGCGCGGCCGGTGACCCGCCCGTACATCTCCGCCATGAACGCCGCCCCCTGCTCGTGACGGGTCAGCACATAACGGATGTTGGAGGCGGCCAGCGCCTCAACCAGACGGATGTTCTCCTCACCGGGCACCCCGAAGATCACGGATACCCCTTCGTTCTCCAAGCAATTCACCATAAGTTGAGCGGCAGTACTCATCCGGCACCCCTCCGTGCGCGCGATAGTGGCAGGCTGGATACTGGCTCGACCCAGAAACCAACCCAGCGATAAGGATGTCAGCGTGCCCATCGCCACGACCAACCCGGCCACCGGGGAGACAGTCAAGACTTTCACTGCGGCATCCAACGAGGAAGTCGAGGCAGCGATAGCCCGCGCTTACCAGCGGTTCGCAGACTACC
Organism: Mycobacterium basiliense; assembly: GCF_900292015.1. Classification (NCBI taxonomy): domain Bacteria; kingdom Bacillati; phylum Actinomycetota; class Actinomycetes; order Mycobacteriales; family Mycobacteriaceae; genus Mycobacterium; species Mycobacterium basiliense. The sequence goes on along the minus strand of NZ_LR130759.1, from coordinate 423,370 downwards.
GCCGCAACACCACCTTCGCCCAGCGCGCCGAGTGGGCACACGCCACCGCCGACCTGTTGGAGGCCGAGGCTGACCAGACCGCCGCCCTGATGACGCTCGAGATGGGCAAGACGATCGCTTCGGCCAAGGCCGAAGTACTCAAGTGCGCGAAGGGCTTTCGCTACTACGCGGACAACACCGCGGCCTTGCTCGCCGACGAGCCCGCGGACGCCGCCAAGGTCGGCGCATCCAAGGCGTACAGCCGATACCAGCCGCTCGGCGTGGTGCTGGCCGTCATGCCGTGGAATTTCCCGTTATGGCAAGCGGTCCGGTTCGCCGCTCCGGCCCTGATGGCCGGCAACGTCGGCCTGTTGAAGCACGCGTCGAACGTGCCGCAGTGTGCGCTGTATCTCGCAGACGTCATTACCCGCGGCGGCTTCCCGGACGGCTGCTTCCAGACGCTGCTGGTTTCCGCCAGCGTGGTGGAAAGCATCCTGCGGGATCCCCGCGTCGCGGCGGCCACCCTCACCGGCAGCGAACCAGCGGGTCAATCGGTCGGGGCGATCGCCGGCGACGAGATCAAACCCACCGTACTCGAGCTGGGCGGCAGCGACCCGTTCATCGTGATGCCGTCGGCGGACCTGGACTCCGCGGTCAGCACCGCGGTCACCGGCCGGGTGCAGAACAACGGCCAATCCTGCATCGCGGCTAAGAGATTCATTGCCCACGCCGACATTTACGACGAGTTCGTGGAGAAGTTCGTCGCGCAAATGTCGGCGCTGAGAGTAGGCGACCCGACCGACCCCCAGACTCAAGTCGGTCCGCTGGCCACCGAGCAGGGCCGCGACGAGATCGCCAAACAGGTCGATGACGCCGCCGCGGCGGGCGCCGTGATCCGCTGCGGCGGCAAACCGCTGGACCGGCCGGGGTGGTTCTACCCACCCACGGTGATCACCGACATCACCAGGGAAATGGCGCTCTATACCGAGGAGATCTTCGGGCCGGTCGCCTCGGTGTACCGTGCCGCCGACATCGACGAGGCCATCGAGATCGCCAACGCGACGACGTTCGGGCTGGGTTCCAACGCGTGGACCCAGGACGAGGCTGAGCAGCGGCGGTTCATCGATGACATCGAAGCGGGACAGGTGTTCATCAACGGGATGACGGTGTCCTACCCCGAGCTGCCGTTCGGCGGTGTTAAGCGCTCCGGCTACGGCCGGGAACTTTCGGCCCACGGGATCCGCGAATTCTGCAATATCAAGACCGTTTGGGTCGGCTAGACGCGGGCCGAGGTCTGTGAGTGCCCGCAGGCAGCTGCGGAAAACCTCGTACTTGGCCGAGGCAGGTGGTAACCCGCGGCCAGACCAAGTCCTTGGCTCTGCCCATAGGTCACCGCAACGAGTTGCAGGGCAACGCACGGTATGCACGTCTCGTGTCTTTTCCGGGGAGTGTCCTGATGGGTCGGCTCCGATTGCAAGGCCGGCGCATGGCAGGTTGGCGATCGACATATCCGGGCGCATGTGAATCTATTTGCGCTGCGCGACGACGGTTCGAATCGGCGGCCACCCGTTCCGCGTAGCGTACCTTCCGGTTGCTGGGCAAGGAGGCCTTGCTGCCGCGACAGCAGCCGGCACCATCTGGTGTAGACGCTCACCGATTTGCCAACCGAAATCTCCGCATACGGTCGGCCAACCCGGGTACTGAGGCTGCGCGGATCAGGTCAGCCAGGTCGGAATCTCGTGAATCTATTTGCGCTGCGCGAGAAAAGTGAGATCGTGCATCAACAGGAACGCGTGCGACTTGCTCGGCGATCGAACTGACAACGTTAGGCCAGTCAGCGCGGGCGGCAATCTGGCTGATAAAGCCGTACTGCAACGCTGCGGGTGTCTTGAAGATGTCGCCGGTCGCTTGGAGGCGCCGGGCGCGTTCTGCACCCACTCGCCCCGCGAGGCGACGCGTACCGAGCACAACACCAAAAGCAAGTCCCGGCAACCTGAATTCGGCGCACGGGTCCGCAATACGCACACCACACGCACACAACAGGTCCGCTCCGGCTCCGTAGCTTGCCCCGTGAGCCAAGCCTAGCGTTGGCACCGGCAAGTGGTGGAGTGTCTGGAGCATCATTTCTATTCGCACAAACCGGTAGCAAAGTTCGGCGTCGTTAGCGGTGTCGATGCCTGAGAAGTCGAATCCCGCGCTGAAGGCGCATCCCGCCCCCTGCAGGACGACCAGGTCCGTTCGTGCTGGATCAACTGCGGAGAGCGCACCCAGCAGTCCTTCCACCATCGTCGCGGACAACGCGTTGCGCTTCTCACCGCGATTGAGAGTGATGTTGAGTACACGCTCATGGCAGCCAACAACAAGATCGGCCACTAGAGGACGCGTTCGATCTCGGCGCGGATCTCACTGTTGTGCTCACCCAGCAGTGGGGGTTGACGATATATCGCGGGCCTTTCGCCGCAGAAGCGAATAGGCGACCCGAAGGTCTTCGTTACCACCCCAGTGGGCAGATGCAGATTCTGAACCCAACCCATGTGCTCGACTTGAGGGTCCGATAACGCCTGGGAGTAGGTATTAATAGGGGCACACGGAATACCCGCTTTACGGAACACCTCAAGAAGCTCGTCCACTCTGCGTGAACTGAATATCTCGTCAAGGATCCCGCTGAGCTGCTGCTGATTTTGAGCGCGCAAAGCAGTGGAGGCAAATCTGGGGCTATCACGTAGGTCTTCTCGCCCGAGGACAGCGCACATCGCCTGCCACAAACTGTCATTACCCGCCGCGATGGCAAACGGTCCGTCGGACGCACAGAATGTCTGGTAAGGGGCGTTGCGCGGATGCTTGGACCCTATTGCGGTCGGATCGATGCCACGCCCGAAGTACTCGCTCGTTTGCAGTGCGGCGATCGCCAGAGACGAGCCAAACATCGAGACATCGATATGGGTACCGTGGCCGCTCGTCGCGGCCTCACGAAGTGCGGCGCTGATGCTAAACGCCGCGTACAAGCCGGTTGCAAAGTCCGATAGCGGTACGCCGCACTTGACCGGCCCGCGGCCAGGTTCACCCGTCACACTCATGATGCCGCTTGCCGCCTGAAGTGTGAGATCAAAGCCGCCCTCGCGCGATCTCGGTCCAGACTGTCCGTAGGCGGAGATAGACGCATACACAACGCGAGGGTTGACACGCCGAACGCTGCTGTAGTCCAGTCCAAGTTTCTCCATCACGCCAGGACGCGAATTTTCCAGCACCACAGCAGCTTTGGAGAGCAACTTGCGCGCCACGGCATTATCGTCGGGGTCTTTGAGATTCAGCTCTATCGAACGCTTGTTTCGGTTCAGCGATGCAAAATTCTCGCTATAGCCACATGTCAGCGGAGGCCATGCCCGCATTGAGTCGCCCGTCCCCGGCATCTCGACTTTGATCACGTCAGCTCCGAAGTCGGCAAGCAGCATCCCACAAAACGGGCCAGAAGCAACTGTGCAGAATTCGATTACCCGAACTCCATCAAGCGGTTTCAACACTGCATCTCCTTGTTAGATGAGGACGGTTCGCCGCCAATAGCTAGCTGCCGGAAGCATGCACATAGCCGAGTGCACGCGAGATGGCCTGCGCTGCAGCGACTACCGCATCTCGAAACTCGTCATGGTGTCTTGTCACGCGCTCGATGGGACCAGAGATCCCGATCGCCGCCACCGCAGCACCAGACGCCTCAGACACCGACGCCGCGATACCACCGACGTCGGCGCGCCATTCGCCTCGATTGTCTGCGTAACCTCGGTCTCGTATCTTCGCCAATTCAACCTTCAGCGACTGCATTGTCGGTATCGTTCGCCCAGTCCACCTCGGCAAATCTTCACCCGGCAGCGCGGATGCCAGCTGGTCCATCGACAGCGCGGAGAGAAGAGCTTTGCCAGAAGCGACGCAGTGTGCCGGCGCCCGCCCCCCCACCGAAGAGTAGGCGCGCACAGGCTGCGGGCTTTCAACCTTGTCGAGGTACACAACCTCGGCACCGCGCAGCACTGCGAGATGGACGGTCTCCTGCGTCTGGATACCAAGCGTTTGCATGAATGGACGCGCCGCAGACTTGACTTCGATCCCCTCCGCCACGCGGCTGCCTAGTTCGAACAGCCGCAAGGTGCACGTGTACCTATGCGACTGGGGATCGACGTCGACGTAGCCGGCCTCAACAAGAGTTGCCAGCGTGCGATGAACATTGCTGCGGGCTAGCTCCAATTCGCGGGCGACATCAGTCACCCTCCTCGGCTCCCCGCTGCGCGCCAAACACTCAAGCACACGGAGGCCCTTTAGTAGCGTGGAGTCCATTTGTTCTATTATACAGAACAAGGTTGTCGTATGGCGCATTGCGCTAGCATCCAACGTTATTCCAGCTAAATCAAGGTAAGATCTGTCACGTCGCGCGTGAGGCCAACCGGCATCGTGTGTAGATTACTAGATAATAGGAGCAGTGTTCGGATAGTGGAACGGATGGGACTTGGCACGATACGGGCTTGACCAGTTCATTGCAGACACCAAACTTCGAGTGGCGCAGCAGCTTCCGGAAGACTCCTTGACTGCGCACGTTGCCGCAGATCTGCGACGGCTCCTCGCTGACGGCCTTCAGCTCACCGACCAGCAACAAGCAGCCGACCCCGATCACTACGTGTTGCGTCCACTGTTCGTAGCTCCGGACGGTTCGTTCTGCATCGCGGTTGCAGTGTGGAACGTCGGGCAACGTACACCGGTCCACGGACACGAAACTTGGGGCGTCGTCGGTATCTACTCGGGCGTCGAACATGAAACTCGGTACAGGAAGCCATCTCGACCAAACGAACCGCTCGTTCAACTGGACCCGCAGAGCTGGCATCCCGGAGAAGTCGCGGTGTGTTGCACGACCGATGATGACGTCCATTCCGTGAACTGTGGTACCGATGCCCCTTGCGTGGGCATACACGTCTACGGGGCGGATATCGGCACACTGCCACGACGAAGATACGAGCCCGATACCGGCGCTCAGGCGTGGTTTGTTTCCACGTGGGCATGACCCCCAGTGCGGTGGGCACCAGTTACCCGCTAGCCCAGAATGGAATGCGAGTCCGGCGAACTCAGGTTTTCGCCGACGGATTTGAACTAGCGCTGTTCGCGACCGTCACCCGTTCTCGCCAACCGACTTGCCATCTCACCGGAGAAATCAATATTGACCGGATCCCAGAATTTCACGTGGCGCCGGCAGACAGCTTGCGAGCGAGCCCGAACGCCTGCGTGTCATCTGACCCCACGAATATCCATGTTGAGGTTCGGCGAGAACGCCGCCGCCAGCACTGCGACCAGCCGACGCACGGCCAGCGCCGGCTGTTCGGGTGTGGGTTCGTCAAGCCCGAGAATGGGGTCCAATCCGCGCATGTACGGAGCCAGCGCCAGGTGCGGAAAAATCATCAACAGCAGCGACAGCAGCGCATCGGTGTCGGCATCCGGGCGCAGGTCTTCGCGGGTCAACGCGTCGCGCACCAACGGCCGCAGCACCTCTAGGTAGTGGCGATGAATGACGCTTCGCACGCTGATGCGGGCGTCGGTGTCGACCTCCAGGGTCGCCGCGGCGTGCAGGGCTCGATCCCGCGGATGCTCGGCGAAATAGGCCACCCAGCCGTCGAGTAGGTCGGTGAGAAATTCGAAGAATGGCCGGCTCGGATCCAACTCACGGATGAGATCCTCCATATAGGAGCGCACTCGCTGGCTAGCGATGTCGGCTATGTACGAATACAGGTCGCGTTTGTCCGCGAAGTACTGGAAGAGGCTGCCTTTGGCGACCCGCGCGCGCCGGGCAATGACATTCAGGCTGCCCTGGGAGAAGCCATGGGCGCCGAACTCGGCTTCCGCGGCTTCCACAATGGCTGCTCGACGTGCCGGATCGGCCCGAGCCCAAGTCACCGTCGGCATGGCGCCTCCTTGCGTCGATGACCACTGGTCATTTTAGTGTGAGCTATCCCACAGACAAGGATGGCACCGCAGCGACGAAATTGCCGCCAGGGTCGTGGTCGAACAGCAATTCACCGCCCTAACGGGCAAGCTCGACGAGCGGCCAAGGCTAGCTGCCTCACGGGCGCATTTGATAGGCGCCGTTGAGCGGCAGCACGTGCTCCTTCCAGACCTGCTCATAGCGGGACGCGTCATGCGCGGGGCGGCGGATCATCCGCATCGCGAAACGGGCCTGTGCGTCCGTCGTGGCGGACTTGTCGTGGAGCTCGACGGCGTAGCTGTTGAAGTCCCGGATCAGCAGGCCGAAGATCTCATCAATCAACGCTTCGTCCACCCCAGACAGCGGAGCTTCCTCGAGGATGAGCTGCGCGTAGGGCACCAACGCGAAGATCTGCCCCACACCGAAGGCAAAGTCGATGTCCTTTTGTTGCGTCGCATCCGGGGTGGCGCTGGCCAACATCTCGGCCAGCACGTCGATCTGCTCGCGCAGCAACGCCACATTGGGCAGGTGGCCGTAGCTGTCAAAGGGCGCCCGCCAGTCGTGGAACCGCACCTTGCCCAGCCCGCCGGTGGGTCCCTGGTTGAACAGGAAGGTGTCGTCGGCCGCGTCGTCGCGGCGACCAACCTGCGGCAGCGCGGCGTCGGGGGCGAACAGGAAGTTGGGCATGAACTTGGCCAGCAACCCGATATTGATGTGGACGGTGCCCTCCAGCCGGGGCAGCATGCCGATCTCGCGGGCCACGGTTTCGAAGAAGGTGTCCTTCTCGACGCCCTTGGCGGCGATGACATCGAACAACGCGGTAATAACGCGCTCGCCCTCGCTGGTCACCTTGGCTTTGGTCAGCGGGCTGTACAGCAGGTAGCGCCGGTCGTCGGCCGACGCGCTGCGCATGTAGTCGCTGGCTCGGGTAGCCACCAACCGCATCGCGACCAGCCGCGTGTAGGCGTCGGTAAGCAGCCGACGCACGTGGCTGAAGTCGGTGACCACGGTGCCATACAGGTGACGGTTGGCCGCGTGCGTGATGGCCTCGTACAAGGCGTGGGTGCACATCCCGACCGCGCCCCAGCCCAGGTTGTACTTGCAAACGTTGACGGTGTTCAGCGCGGCGTGGAAAGCGCCGATCCCGCGGTGCAGCAGGTCGGCTTCGGTGACCGGGTAGTCGTGCAGCGCGTAATTCGCCACGTAGTTCTGCGAGTTGACCACATTCTTCTTCAGCTCATACCGGTCGTGCTGGGAGTCGGCGGCGAAGAAGACGTATTCCGGTTCCTTGGACGAGTCGACGATCTTGCCGAACGTCGACACCATGCGAGCGACGTTGGCGTTGCCGATGTAGTACTTTTCGCCCTCGGCCGTCCAGCCGTGCCCAACGTCTTTGGAGGGCGTCAGGATCATGTCTGTCTGGTACACGTCGGCGCCGTGGGCCTGTTCGGACAGGCCGAAGGCGAACACCTCGCCCTGCTCGAGCTGGGCGGCGGCCTTGCGCTTGGCGTCCTCGTTGTCGCTCATCCAGATCGGGCCCAGGCCCAGGGCCGTCACCTGGAAGGGGTACCAGTAGCTCAGCCCATAAAAGCCGATGATCTCGGCGAACTCGCTGATCCGGTAGGTGTCCCAGCGGCAAGCCAACGCCGGGTCCGCGCCGTACTCGGCCGGGGTCAGCAGGGAGGCAAAGATGCGATTCTGAGCGATGTGGGCAAGAAAGTCGGAGTACCACGCGCGTTCGTGGTCATCCTGCTTGAGCTTTGCCTTACCCCGGGACTCGAAGAAGTCCACCGTGGCCTGCATGATCTCCGCCGAGCGCGCGTCTGGATATTTACGTTGCAGGCGGTTCGGGTTGAGCAGCATCAGATGCTCCCATGACTTGACTTCGGAATCGGACGAGCCTAGACGGTACGCCACGGACCTCGCAGCGACGGCGGCGGTCCGTCAACACGCCTCCGCGTGCTGCGCGCCGGCCAGCACCACGTCTTTCGGTACTTGGCTTTTCTGTCCGGCGGCAAAGATTGCCAGACTCGCCGGCACGATGAGCAAGCCGAGCAACAACGAAGCCCCACTCACCGGTCTGCCAGCGGCCAACTCAACGAGCAGCGCGATCACCGGTATCAATGCCAGTGCCGCCGTCACCAACACCGGCGACAACCGCTGAATGGCGTACTGCATCAAAAAGAAGGGCACCACCAACGAGGCGAACGCCGCTCCGATCGACATGCTCAGCGACATCTTGGGCGCGGCTAGCAATCCGGACGGGACTAGCACCAGCAATGCGACGGCGGCCACCACCACGGTGGCGTAATAGCGGTGAGCCATTACCTGCCACACACCGACCCCGCTGCGGCCCAAGCTGCGGGAAACGACGGCCACCCCGCCCGCGGCGATGCCGTCGATGACGCCCAGCACACCGGCCACCAGCAGTGGGACGATGCCGCGGGAATTCGACCAGGCCATCGTGGCCACCAGCGAGGTGCCCAGCGCCGCCAAGAGCACCACCGCCCGCCATTGAGCGCTGCTTGGGGGGCTCGAATCGTGTCCGTGTTGGGCCCGAATGCTCGACCACGCGGTCACCGCAACGGGAGCAAACGAAGCTCCCAGCGTGAAGACAACTGCCGCGTCGTAGACCGCCACACCTAGGAAGAAGGCGGTGAACGTTACCGCGGTCCACAAATTCAACCAGCCAAGGTTTCGGACGGTGGACGGGCACGTCGGCGAAACGGAGTGGTTTCGCCGGGCCGTCGCGGCTCCGAGCAGCGCAGACGCGGCCGCGGCGATCGCCAAAATCCGCAGACTGTCGGCGGCGGTGATCATCGACAGTCCCAACAACGCGGTGATCACCGCGTGCAAGCCGTTGCCAGTGATCAATGCCAACCAGGGCATTTAGTCGATCACGCTTCGCTAGTCGGGATGTACATGGGAATAACGGTGCCGCCAAGACGCGGTGATGTCTGTCGACCACGTGGCCAATAACACGGATGAATTGCACATCCACCGATCGATGGACGGGCAATTTTGAAATACCGGCACGAGACGACGATGTCCCCCAATCGGATGAACGAAAATTCATCGTTTGCCGAACCGATAGGAGGAGGTCAACGCATTCGGCTCTAGATACCGTTCAAGCTATGCAACCGAGGCGATCGGGCCTCGGTAAAACGCCATTCCCTTCTGCGTCGCTCGAACGCACTCTTAAGGAGATCCTTTTGACGGGATTCAAGGTGCAGTCCGAGACGCACCGGTTTCGCAACAACGCCAAGGCCGTCGACGTCGGCAATCCGACGTGGCAGGCCGCGGCGGACAACCACCTGTTGGACAACAGCGTCCGCTATATCGGAAACGACCGGCTGGAGCGGCTGCGCGACGGTCACCGCTTCATCAACCTGGTTTCGTGCTCCTACCTGGGACTTCATTCCCATCCTTGGGTCCTGCAAGGGGTGCATTCGGCAACCGAGTCGGAACAAACATTCGCATTGCCGGTTTCGCGTTTGCGTATCCGGTTCTCCATCCTCGACGAGCTCGAATCCGGACTCTCGGCCTTGTTTGGAGCCCGCTGCGTCGCCGCGATTTCCGCATCGGTGGCCAGCGCCGCCGTCTTGCCGCTGATCGCTTCCGGACACCTGACCGATGACGGCAAGCCGCGCGTCATGGTGTTCGACAAGCTCAGCCACTTCTCGCTCAACTACATCAAGCCCATCTGCGCCGACGAAGCGCCCGTCCTGACCTGCCCGCACAACGACCTCAACTACCTAGAAGACATGTGCAAGAAGCACCAGCGGGTGGCCTACGTCGCGGACGGCGCCTACTCGCTGGGCGGGGTCGCACCGGTGAAAGAACTCCTGGAGTTGCAGGACCGCTACGGGCTGTTCCTGTTTTTCGACGACTCCCACTCGCTATCGATGTACGGCACCCATGGCGAGGGCATTGTGCGATCCCTGATGCCGGAGGAACTCAACCCCCTGACCATCATCGTCGCCTCGCTCGGCAAGGCTTTCGGCGCCACCGGCGGGGTCATCATGTTGGGTCCCGAAAAGCACCATGACGTGCTGATGCGCTTCGGCGGCCCGCTAGCGTGGTCCCAGCCGCAGAACGCACCGACCATCGGCGGTTGCCTGGGATCGTTGCGAGTACACAATTCACCTGAGCTGGGTCAGCGACAGCGGCAACTGCGCGACAACGCGGCTCTCTTCGACAGCCTGATCAGCACGCCTCAAGCCGGTCTGAACACCGCGATTCGACTGATCGCGATCGGCGCGGAAGCCAAGGCGATCGCTCTGTCCAGTCAAATCCTCGAACGCGGTTTCTACACCTCGGCGGTCTTCTTCCCAGTTACCGCCAAAGGCCAGGCTGGACTGCGAATCATGCTGCGGGCCGACAACGATCCCGACGATATCCGCCGCTTCTGCCAGACCGTCACCGACTTGGCGACGCCGGAATCACAAGACTTGGTTGCGGTTTAGCGTGAATCACTCAATGCTTAACCAGCCGTGGGTGTTTCGCACCATGCTGATGACCAGTGCGCTCAATCCGCGCCAGTATCGTTCAGCCCTGCGATCCGGCGCCGACGTATGCACCCTGGATCTGGAGGACTCGGTGCCCGCCGCCCGGCGCGACGAAGCGCGCAACCGCGCATCTTCAATGTTCGAAGGACCGCGCACCGGCTGCGTTCGCGCCCTGAGGATCAATAGCCTGCGCACCACCGACGGTCTACGCGACATCCTCGCCCTCGCCTGCGGCGCAATACAACCCGACGCATTGCTGGTGCCGAAAGTCAACTGCGCGCATGATCTGCGGATCCTCGAGGACATGCTCGGCGATCAGGCCGGGAACATGCCATTTCTGGCCACGATCGAAACCCCGGCCGGCCTCTCAGCCGTCGAAGAGATCGCCACCGCCACGCCCCGGGTCCGTGCGCTGGTGTTCGGAGCCGCCGACTTCACCTCCGAGCTGGGCATTGCAATGGACTGGGAGCCACTACTTTTCGCCCGCTCACGTATCGTCGCGGCGGCCGCCTCGGCCGGCATCCCGGCAATCGACTCTCCTACGTTCGATCTCGGTGCCGAACTCGCGCTCAAGATAGACGTGAACCGATCACGCGAACTTGGCTTTCAAGGCAAGGCGGCGATTCACCCCCGGCAGGTGGCGGTGATCAATGACACCTTTACGCCATTGCCTGCCGAGGTGGAGCATGCGCGCCGCGTCATCGACCTCGTGCACAGCAGGGCCGGGCAGATCAGCGTCCTGGACGGACAAATGCTTGGTCCGCCCATGGTTGCCGCGGCGCAGCGCCTGCTGCGGCGTGTGAAAGCGCTTGGATGAGATTGACCATGGATCACGTGCGTGCGTACAAAAAGGTTGGCGATCGACGGTGGCGGGAGTCACGTGGTCTCCTGTTCGACGACATTGAGGTCGGGGCAATCATCGAGCACCGGCCAGGCCGCACACTCAGCGAAGCCGACAACACTTGGATGTCGCTGTTGGCACTTAACCTGCACCCGTTGCACATTGACAGCGCCTACTGCGAAAACACCGAGTGGAAGCGTCCTTTGGTTTCCAGCCTGGTCACGTTGTCGATCGTCTCCGGCATGAGTGTCCAAAGCACCAGCGCCAAAGGCCTGGCCAACCTCGGCTGGGACAACATCCGCCTTGTCGCCCCGGTGTTCATCGGGGACACCATCTACGCAGAGACCGAATATCTGGACAAGCGCCTGTCCGAATCCCGGCCGAACCAAGGGATAGTCAGTTGCGCTACCCGCGGGATCAAGGCCGACGGCACAGTGTTCCTGACGTGTCAGCGGTCATTCCTGCTACCAACCCGCGAGCATGATCTCGAAGACCTGGCGGCCTACTGAACGAGGAGAGCGACGTGCACGACAGCGCACGACACGTCGTTTTGGTTGACAGCTACGGCGCCGTCGGAACTGAACTGGCCCAAGGCTTCCGAAACGCGGGGTACACCCCACTACGTGTTCAGAGCACCCCAGAGGTGCCACCAGGTCTACGTGGTCAACCGGACCGATACCCCTACCAGGTCGACATCGCGCACTGCGGTGACCTAGCCAAGACAATGGCCACCCTGACCCCGTTCCGTCCCGTCGCAGTGGTCGCCGGGACCGAACCGGGAGTGGAACTGGCCGATGCCCTAAGCGAGGCGTTCCATCCGATCACCGGCGCACCGACCAACGGCACCGCACTGAGCGCCGCCCGGCGCAACAAGTACCTGATGATCGAGCGGATCAAACAGCTCGGCCTGTCGGGCGCCCGACAGATCGTGGTGGCGGACGAAGATCAGCTCCGCGACTGGCACACGGAGATTGGCAGCACCATCGTCCTCAAACCATTGCGCAGCGCCGCCAGCGATGGCGTCACCTGGTGTCGTAGCGCCGACGATGCCATAGCGGCCTTCCGGCGGCTCAACGGACGCAACAACATACTCTCGCAATCGAATGACGGCGTCGTGGCGCAGGAGTGCCTGGTAGGTGCCGAGTACACCGTCGACACCGTCAGCCGCGACGGCGGGCACCACGTCTGTGACATCTGGGAGACACATCGCATCAACGCAAATGGTGTTCCTGACCTGCTGGTCGCCTGGCGGCTGCTGCCAGCGACGGGCACCGTACAGGACGAGCTGGTCGCCTACGCGTTCGACGTCCTCGATGCCCTCGGTATCCGACACGGCGCGGCCCACGCCGAGATCAAGATGACACCCGATGGTCCGCGCCTGATCGAGGTGGGAGCGCGAATTGCCGGCGCCTGCCTGCCTGAGGGCGCACGGTTGGGCACCGGTCGGTCGCAGATCGACTGGACGGTGGACGCCTACGTGCGACCCGAGCGATTTACCACGCGCAGCCGACGGCCGTACCGGCTCCGCCAACATGTCGCGCGCAGCGTGATGGTCGCCCCGCGTAGCGGCACGCTGGTCTCCTACCAGAGCCTGGAAGCCATCAAAGAACTGGACAGCTTCCACGACATGCAGGTGCGCGTGAGTCCCGGCCAACACCTGCCGTTGACCATCGACGACCTGAGCTACCCCATCTTCGTCACGCTCTCACATGAGGTTGGCGAAGTCGTGGCACGTGATCTTTGGACACTGCGCTACATCGATGGCGTGGGCTTCTACGAGCTGGCCTAGAAAGGACGAATTGCCATGGCGCAGTGTTACTGTCAAGCCGACACGGGCGCGGCGCGGACGGCCGACGGCAGCCTCATCGAGCTCTATCGCAGAATGCCGCCGACGGGCGAACCCGAGCAGATCCACGCCTTGCTACGACCGCAGAGCTCCGTGCTGGAACTCGGCGCCGGCACGGGCCGGATCGCCGATCCGCTGGTCACGCTCGGCCACCACGTCACCGCCGTCGACGACTCCGACGACATGCTGGCCGAAGTGTGCCATGCCCGACCCGTGCGCGCCCGCATCGAGGACCTGCGGCTGTCAGAGCGATTCGATGCGGTCTTGTTGGCGACCAACTTGATTCACTACCGGGGCACGGATCTGCGGCGGGCGGTGCTGGCCACCATCGCCTACCACCTCAAGCCGGAGGGCAAGGCCATCATCCAGTGGAAGCCGCCGCCCTATTGGGCCGCCCGGACCTCGGGCTGGACAGAGAGCAAGGCAATCGGCGACGTGACGGCCCGCGTGATCATCTACAGTTCGCTCAAAGGCGTCGTCGACGGCGAATATGCATTGGTCGCCGACGGATCCGAATTGCGCCAGTGCTTTCATCTGGAGGCGCTGACGGTCGCGAAGCTACGACGCGAACTGCACCGCAGCGGGCTGCAATTGACAAATGCCGATCCCGAATCGACGGAATGGCTCGAAGTCGTGCCGTCGTTGCGTTGATCCCGTTTCCGGGGTCAACCCGCGGAGCCTAGCCAGCAAAACTCCTCTGTTGGCTCATCCGTTCTCGACCTAGCATCGCTTATGTGTCAGAACTAAATACCGCTCGCGGACCCATCGACACCGCCGATCTGGGCGTCACGCTCATGCACGAGCACGTGTTCATCATGACCACCGAGATCGCACAGAACTATCCCGAAGCGTGGGGTGACGAGGAAAAGCGGGTGGCGGACGCCATCACTCGGCTCAACGAATTGAAATCGCGCGGTGTGCACACCATCGTCGACCTGACGGTGATCGGTCTGGGCCGCTATATCCCGCGCATTGCCCGGGTCGCCGCGGCCACCGAGCTGAACATCGTCGTCGCGACGGGCCTGTACACCTACAACGACGTCCCGTTCCGGTTCCACTACCAAGGCCCCGGCTGCATGCTGGAAGGCCCGGAAATCATGACCGACATGTTCGTCCGCGATATCGAGCAGGGCATCGCCGACACCGGCGTCAAGGCCGGCATCCTCAAGTGCGCGACCGACGAGCCTGGCCTCACCCCCGGTGTCGAACGGGTGCTGCGCGCGGTCGCCCAGGCGCACAAGCGCACCGGGGTGCCGATCTCCACCCACACCCACGCCGGGCTGCGCCGTGGGCTCGAGCAGCAGCGCGTCTTCGCCGAAGAGGGCGTCGACTTGAGCCGGGTGATCATCGGCCATTCCGGCGACAGCACCGACGTCGGCTACCTCGAGGAACTCATTGCGGCCGGCTCCTATCTCGGGATGGATCGGTTCGGAATCGACCTAATCCTGCCGTTCGAGGATCGAGTCAACATCGTGGCGACGATGTGCGAACGGGGACACGCCGACAAGATGGTGCTCTCCCACGACGCCAATTGTTATTTCGACGCGCTCCCCGAGGAGCTAGTACCGGTGGCCACACCGAACTGGCATTACCTACACATCCACAACGATGTGATCCCGGCGCTCAAAGAACGCGGGGTGACCGACGAACAGGTGCACACCATGCTCGTCGACAATCCGCGGCGAATCTTCGAGAGACAGGGCGGCTACTAGCCAGAGACCGGCCAGATCCGGTGACAAAGTTGGTTTTCCCGTCCAAGCCGCCATCCGCTAGCGATACCCTGAATCCGCGGCGGATTCCTGGCCGCTGCCTGCGCGTTTCTGCCTTTCGATGACGGGGGTAACGCATGTCCTTCGTGTTCGCGATTCCGGAGTACGTGGCGGATGCGGCCAGCGGTCTGGCCGGCATCGGATCGGCGATTGTCGCGGCAAATGCGGCCGCGGCGCCCACTACCACCGCGGTTTTGGCCGCCGGTACCGATGAAGTGTCGGCGGCCATTGCCGCATTCTTCGGCTCACACGGGCAGGGTTATCAGTCGCTGGGCGCCCACGCGGCAGCGTTTCACGAGCAATTCATGCAGGCATTGAGAGCCGGCGGTGGTGCGTACGCGACCTCCGAGGCGGCCAACGTCGAGGTCACCCTGCTCAACGCGATCAATGCGCCCACCCAGGCGTTGCTGGGACGACCGCTGTTCGGCAATGGCACCAACGCCGCCCCAGGGTCGGGGGCCGACGGCGGGGCCGCCGGCATCTTGTACGGAAACGGCGGCGCCGGCGGATCCGGCGCGGCCGTCGGCCAGAAGGGGGGCAATGGCGGGGCGGCGGGCCTGATCGGCAATGGCGGGGCCGGCGGGGCCGGCGCCCCCGGGACACCCGTGAATGGCGGCGTCGGCGGGGCCGGCGGCGCCGGCGGCATGCTGCTCGGCAACGGCGGAGCCGGCGGTGCCGGCGGAGGCTTGGCCGCCGGCGGTGCTGGCGGCGCCGGCGGCCTGCTATTCGGCAGCGGCGGCATGGGTGGCTCCGGCGGCCCCGGGTTCGGCGGTAGCGGCGGCGCCGGGGGAGCCGGCGGCCCCGGAGGCCTGATATTCGGTACCGGCGGAACCGGCGGCCCGGGTGGCGGCGGCGGGTCAGGAGGCAGCGGCGGCACAGGCGGTGCGGGTGGAATGGGTGGATTCCTATTCGGCAGCGGCGGCCCCGGCGGCGACGGCGGCGCCGGCGATCACGTCGGGGGCGCCGGTGGGGCTGGCGGAATCGGTGGAGCGGGCTACTTGGGCAACGGGGGTACCGGCGGGGGCGGAGGGGCCAGCATCACCACCGCAGGTGCCGGCGGGGTTGGGGGGCAAGCCGGCCTGCTGATCGGCAA
Organism: Mycobacterium basiliense; assembly: GCF_900292015.1. Classification (NCBI taxonomy): domain Bacteria; kingdom Bacillati; phylum Actinomycetota; class Actinomycetes; order Mycobacteriales; family Mycobacteriaceae; genus Mycobacterium; species Mycobacterium basiliense. The sequence goes on along the minus strand of NZ_LR130759.1, from coordinate 407,381 downwards.
CGGCGGTGCCGGCGGGGACGGTGGCGCCGGGTTATCCACTACCGGCAGCGGCGGTGCCGGCGCGAGCGGTGGTAACGCGGGCAGCCTGTTCGGCAACGGCGGCAACGGGGGCGACGGCGGGGACGGCACTGTGAACGGAGCCACCGGCGGGGCGGGCGGCAACGCCGTCGGAATCGTCGGCAGCGGCGGCGACGGCGGGCGCGGCGGGTCAGGTTCTGATCTCGGAGGTGCCGGCGGAGCCGGCGGAGCCGCCGCCGCGCTCATCGGTGACGGCGGCAACGGCGGGACCGGCGGACTGGGCGTTGCGATGGCCGCCGGTAAGGGTGGGCCCGGAGGTAGCGCCGGACTGATCGGTAGCGGCGGCACCGGTGGCGTTGGCGGAGCAAGCGTCGGCGGGGACGGCGGCGACGGCGGCAACGGCGGCAACGCCAAGTTAGCCGGCAATGGCGGCGATGGCGGCAACGGCGGGGTGGGCGCGAACCCAGCCACGGGCGGCACCGGTGGCGCCGGTGGCCGGCTGTTCGGCCAACCGGGGCAGCACGGCATTGCCTGACGGTCGTACCCGGGCAAAGCGGCACGCTGCGGCGCACCCGATGGGCTGCGTTGACGTCAACGCCACTGAGCTGAACCGCCGAAAGCGGAAGACGGATCGCGATACGCTGCGCGTCCCATTCCTCGACCCACTGACCAGGCGACGGCCGGTGAGCCGACGAGGACTAGCCCGTGTCGCTTGTTCCCATCATCCCTGAGCAGCCGGCCACCGCGGCGACAGATCTGGCGAGCATCGGTTGGACCATTCTCCGGAACCGGCGGCAAAGGCGGCTGCGGCGTAGCGCCGTGTTGATCGGCGACGGCGGCAACGGCGGTAACGGTGAGACCGGCGCAACAGCTCGTGTTGGTGGCGCCGCCGGCACGAACGCCTTCCTGTCCGGCCGCGACGGGATGAACGGGATGCCGCAGCCGCCCAGCCCTCAGGGCGCGATCGCGTCCGCCTCCCGGTCGATGTCGAGCGGCTCGCGACGTGTGGCGCGGTTCTCCCAACGACGCAACGCCTCTCGGCACGACGATTCGACCAGCGCATAACTCACCGCGGCGATCGCAAAGCCAAAGACCAACGTCAACACCAACACCGTCGGCATCCGCCCGGTGAAGGGAAACACCCCGATCACCGGGAACACCATGTCCAACGCGGCCAGGTGCCAAATGAACAGCCCATAGGACCAACGGCCCAAGGTCACCATGACGGCGGTGCCCAGCAGCCGGTGCGGCATGTCGGGCCGGTCCAGCACCAGCGGGGCCACCAGCGCGAAAGCCACCACGGCACCCATGGCGGTTTTCACCGCAAATTGCGTCGCCGTGCCCTGGACCAGGCCGGCCGGCCCGGCCAGTGGGGAGGCCGCCACCAGGTAGGCCGCCACCGCCACCGTGCCGATCAGGATCCGCCGTCGAGCCAACCGGTGCGGCCACCCGATCGGGCCGTGGATCCACTCGGCCAGCAACATGCCCGCGGCGAACCAGGAGAAAAATGCTGGTGGCCAGTTCAGCGGATTCATCCCGGCCCCGGATGCCACCGGCAGCCACGCCCAGACCCAGCTGAGCACTGCCAATGTGGCAATCACCGGCACCCGAGCACGGGTCGGGAGCCGGCGGGCAAGCAACGCGAAGAGCGGCAACGCCATGTAGAAACCGACCTCGACCGACAGGCTCCACATCTGGGTCAGGCCGCCGGTCAGGGTCAGCGGCACGTAGATCTGGGTCAGCGTCAAATTCGCCAGCCACACCGTCAGGCTGGCGTGGTCCGCGTCGGGTAGCAGGGTCAGGATCACGACTACCGCCACCACGTAGGCGGGCATGATTCGGACCACCCGAGATCGCAGGTAGCGGCCCGTCCGAGGGCGCGGCGTCAGGCCGCGCGCGGCCGCGGCATGTCCACGCCACAGCAGGAATCCCGACAACGCAAAAAACACCGAAACCGCCAGATCGAAGCGGCCGAACAGCCTGCCGACCGCCCCGCTGGAGTGGCCGGTCTGGAAAGCGACGTGCGTGACGACCACGCCCATTGCCGCGCAGGCGCGCATACCCTCCACCGCGGGCAGAAAGCTGCGTGTTCCGCCCACCTGCTGGCCGTCGTCGGTCACGATCACAGTCTGCCCCCGATGTGTTCGCTGGCGAATCGGGGTACACGGGCAAAGTGGAGGCAGGTTCGCACACCGGGGCCATACGTTCTGCTGTTAGGGTCAAACGGGTTTTGCCTCGCTGCTTGGTCAGGTCGGAGCGGGTCGCGACCGACGAATCCGTGGTCTGAGAAGGAGGGCACAGCAACGTGAACCGAGCAGTCATGTTGCGCATCGCCGCATTGGGAACGATCGGGCTCGGAGCCGCCCTGTTGATTGCCGCGCTGCTGCTGTCGACCTACACCAGCGGCAAGATCACCAAGATCCCGCTCGACATCGACGCCACCTTGATCAGCGAGGGTTCGGGAACCGCACTGGACTCGGGGTCGCTATCCGGTGAGCACATCGTGATCAACCAGAATGTGCCCCTGGTGTCTCAGCAGCAGGTCACGGTCGAATCGCCCGCCAACGCAGACGTCGTCACGCTTCAGGTAGGCACCTCGGTCCGCCGTACCGACAAGCAGAAGGACACCGGTCTCCTGCTGGCCATCGTCGACACGGTCACCCTCAATCGGGAGACGGCGATGGCCGTTTCGGACGACACTCACACCGGTGGCGCCGTTCAGAAGCCGCGAAACTTCAAAGATGAAAGCCCGCCGACCGCCATCCCGCTGCGGCACGAGGGATTGGCCTACCGCTTCCCATTCCACACCGAGAAGAAGTCCTACCCCTACTTCGATCCGATCGCGCAAAAGGCGTTCGATGTCAACTACGAAGGTGAAGACGACGTCAACGGCTTGACCACATTCCGCTTCACGCAGAACGTCGGCTACAACTCCGATGGCAAGCTCGTTGCGCCGGTCACATACCCGTCGTTGTACGCCGGCGACGAGGACGGCAAGGTCACCACGTCCGCGGCGATGTGGGGCGTTCCGGGAGAGCCCGACGAGCAGATCACCATGACCCGCTACTACGCCGCCCAACGAACCTTTTGGGTGGACCCGGTCACCGGCACCATCGTCAAGGAAACCGAACACGCCAACCACTACTTCGCCCGCGACGCTCTCAAGCCAGAGGTGACGCTGGCCGATTACAAGGTCAGTTCCACCGAAGAAACGGTTGAAACCCAGGTCAACGCGGCCCGTGACGAGCGTGACCGGCTGGCACTGTGGTCGCGGGTGCTGCCGATCACGTTCACCGCCACCGGCCTGATTGCGCTGATCGGCGGTGGGGTCCTGGCATCGTTTAGCCTGCGGACCGAGAGCGCGCTGATCGATCCCAGCTTGGACCGCGCCGACACCGACTACTTGCGACGAGCCGGGCTCGAGCCACCCGTCCCGGGAGCCGAAGCCGAGACCGAGAAACTGCCCACGCAGCGCGGTGAGCTGCCGGACGATCCGAACTCTCCCTCCGACAAACCCCAATCCGGCTCGGCCGACCCGCCCTCGGCGGCGGACTCCGGGTCAGCTGAGCCGCCCGATCCGACCGAACGGTCTTAGCGGCGACAATGCGGGCCAAAACGGCCCGGGAGGACGGCGGGCGTCCACGCTCGTTCAGCGCCGCACGCTGGTTGCGGCCTGGGTACGCCCTGCTGCTGGCGCTGCTGGTGGTTGGGCCGCTTTTGGGACCTGGCTACCTGCTGCTGCGCGATGCGGTGTCTACGCCGCGCTCGTATCTGTCCGCCGGGGCGCTGGGGTTGACCGCTGCGCCCCGAGCCACACCCCAGGACTTCGCAATGGCGCTGGCCTCGCACGTGGTGGACGGCGGGTTGGTGGTTAAGGCGTTCTTGGTACTGGGGCTATGGCTGGCCGGCTGGGGCGCGGCCCAGCTAGTAGCGACAACGCTGCCCGCGGCGGGGGCCGGGGGCCAGTTCGTCGCAATCACCCTTGCTGTCTGGAATCCCTATGTCGCTGAACGGCTTTTGCAAGGCCATTGGAGCCTGTTGTTGGGATATGGCTGTTTGCCATGGGTGGCGACCACGATGCTGCAGCTCCGGATGGTTGGCAGCGGATGCGCGGCTGGGCTTTTCGGCCTGGCTTTCTGGGTAGCGCTGGCCGGATTGACCCCAACCGGCTTGATCCTCGCCGCGGCCGTGGCACTGACCTGTGTGGCGACTCCCGGTGACGGACGGCCGCGATGGCTGTGTGCCGCAGCGGCAGTGAGTGCCGCGCTGGTGGGAGCGCTGCCGTGGTTGACGGCGTCGGCGCTGGGTTCATCGTTGACAACCCACTCGATGAGCAGCGGGCTCGGGATTACCGCATTCGCACCGCGGGCCGAGCCCGGCCTGGGCACGCTGGTCAGCTTGGCTAGCCTTGGCGGCATCTGGAATGGCCAGGCGGTGCCCGACTCTCGGACCACGCTTTTTGCGTTGTCGTCGGCCGCCGTTCTGCTGGGCGTGGTGGCGGCAGGCCTCCCGGTAGTGGCGCGACGGCCGGCGGCGGCGCCGCTGCTGGTGCTGGCCGCGGTAGCCGTGCTGCTGCCGGCGGGGTTGGCGACCGGCCCGGGCCTGCGCGCGTTGGCTGCCGTGGTCGACGCCGCGCCGGGCTTGGGCGTGTTGCGTGACGGCCAAAAATGGGTGGCGCTGGCGATGCCGGGCTATGCGGTATCCGGTGCGGGTGCGGCGGTGACACTGGGCCGGTGGCTGCGGCCCCTGACGCCCGCGGCGACGGCAACGGTGTGCTGCCTGGCGCTGGTGTTGGCCCTGCCCGACCTGGCGTGGGGTGCGTGGGGCAAGGTCGCGCCGGTGCACTACCCGGCCGGGTGGGCGGCCGTCGCGGCGGAAATCAACCGCCAGCCCGGACCGGTTGCGGTCCTGCCAACCGGCACAATGCGGCGTTTCTCCTGGTCAGGTTCCACACCGGTGCTGGATCCGCTGCCCCGCTGGGTTCGCGCCGATGTCCTCGTCGCCGGTGATCTGGTCATTTCCGGGGTAACCGTTCCCGGAGACGGCGCACACGCTCGGGCCGTGCAGGAATTGCTGCTTACCGGACCGGATTCGTCGACCCTGGCCGATGCCGGCGTCGGCTGGGTAGTCGTGGAATTGGGCGCCGCCGGCGCGATGGGCGCTGCTGCCCGCACGCTCAATAAGCTCACACCGGCCTATCGGGACGACGAGTTGGTCCTTTATCGGATCGGCGGCCACGGTGTCGGTGTCTCGTCCGGCCGCCTTCGAGCGACGCTGCTTGCGCATTGGGCGTGGCTGTTGATGCTGCTGGTGGGCGGTGCCGGCATGGCGGCCTGCCGGATACGCCTACAGGTAACCCGGTTTACACCACACCGTTGACGCGGTGGCCGGCTATCACCGATTCCAGCACGGTGCGCAGCGCTTCGGCGCTTTGCTGCCACGAGAATTCGGCACTGCGCACCTGGGCCTTGGCGCCAAGTTGATCACGCAGCACCGAATCGGACAGTAGCCGCTCGAGCCACTCCACCAGTTCGGCGTGACTGTCGACCAATATGCCGGTGACGCCGTCGATGATCGAGTCCGACAGGCCCCCGGAAGATCGGTATCCGACGGTAGGCACGTTGTGCTGGCCCGCTTCCACTACTGCCAGGCCCCAACCCTCCTTGCGGGACGGCAGCAGTTGCACCCAAGATCCTTGCAGCACATGATGTTTGGTTATGTCATCGACATGGCCATGGAAGGTCACCGCATCGGAAATGCCAAGTCGCTGTACATGGTCGACGAGTCGCTGCCGCCACCAGCCGCCACCGACCACGTCGATGTGCAGATTCGGTATCCCCGGGGTTCGTCGACGCAGCTGCGCGACCGCCTGCAAAGCGTCCTCGATCTGCTTGTGCGGCACCAACCGGGACAGCACTACCACCCGCGGCGCGGACGCACGCGGGCCGCGCAACGTTTGCGCTGGCGCCTCGTCGAGACCGTTGCGGACCACCGCAATCCGCTGGCTGTCCACACCGAGGGCGACCAGATCCCGCGCCGACGGCAACGAGACCGTCACGTATTGGTTGTGCCGGTTCAACCGCGGCGACAACGTGGACTCGACAAACCAGCCGAGTCGCCCAAGCACCGGGCCGGCCACCGGCCACTGCTCGCGATGGCAATGGTGCACCAGTAGTACCGTCCGCTGCCCGTAGAGCAGCCGGGCAAGGAACGGCAGACCGTTCTGGGTGTCGACAACCACATCCGGACGTACCCGTCGCAGTGGCCCCAAGCCGAATCGCGCGGCAGCCATCGCCAGCAACGCCCACACGTACACCGAGTAGCGTCCACCGGCTCGGCTGATTCGCACCCCGTCGACCACTTCGCGTCGAGGCGCACCTGGGTAGCGGGCGGTGCGCAGTGTGACCTCAATGCCGGTGGCGGCTAGCTGCGCGCCGATCCGCTGCAAGTAGGTTTCGCTGCCGCCGCCCTGCGGGTGTCCGGTATCGCGCCAGCACAGCAGCAACACCGAGCGCAGTTCAGACATCAGTGGTCAGCCTAGCCTGTCGACGCCATGCGCCAAGCGGAGCGCCCGGGACACTCTCGGCGGCCGGAGCCACCCTCGCGTTAGGCTCGCGGCGATGCGGTGGCGGATGAGCATTGCCCCAGGTGTTACCGACGCTTTCGCGCGGCGGGCAACGCTGCGGCGGTCCCTACAACTGGCGTCGAAATTCCGCTACGAACAGACGGACCCGGCACGCTTCTACGGCGCACTCGCGGGCGACACCGCAACCATGGTCGGCGATCTCTGGCGTGCCACCCATGGCGGCCCCCTCGCCGGCCGTAGTCTGCTCGATGTCGGCGGGGGGCCTGGCTATTTCGCATCGGCATTCGCTGACGCCGGTGTCCGGTATATCGGCGTGGAACCCGACCCCAACGAGATGCACGCGGCGGGACCGGCTCATGCACCTGCGCCGGGCTCGTTTGTCCGGGCCTCGGGTATGGCACTGCCGTTCGCCGACGACGTCGTGGACATCTGCCTGTCGTCCAATGTGGCCGAGCACGTGCCACGCCCCTGGCAACTCGGCGCCGAGATGCTGCGGGTGACTCGGCCGGGCGGACTGGTCGTGCTGTCCTACACCGTCTGGCTCGGCCCGTTCGGTGGCCATGAGATGGGGCTGACCCACTATCTCGGCGGTGCCCGGGCCGCCGCCCGCTATGCGCGCAAACACGGCCATCCAGCGAAGAATAACTACGGGTCGTCGTTGTTTGCGGTGTCCGCCGCCGAGGGGCTGGACTGGGCCACCAGCACTGGAGCCGCGATAGCTGCATTTCCCCGCTACCACCCGCGATGGGCATGGTGGCTAGCGTCGGTGCCCGTGCTGCGGGAGTTCTTGGTGAGTAATCTGGTGCTGGTCCTTCGGGCACCATAATGGAACGTGTTCTCGTTTTGCTTCGGCTTGGGTAGGGTGGCGCCATGGGCGAGAAGACCGAATACGACAAACTCTTCATCGGTGGCAAGTGGACACAGCCATCGACCTCGGACGTCATTGAGGTGCATTGTCCGGCCACCGGGGAGTATGTGGGCAAGGTGCCGTTAGCGGCAGCCGCCGACGTCGACGCCGCCGTGGCGGCGGCTCGCGCGGCATTCGATCACGGGCCCTGGCCCGCGACGCCGCCAAAGGAGCGTGCAGCGGTCATCGCGAACGCCCTCAAGCTCCTCGAGGAGCGCAAGGACCACTTCGCCAAGCTGCTCGCCGACGAGACCGGCCAGCCGCCCACCACCATCGAGACGATGCACTGGATGGGCTCGATGGGAGCGATGAACTTCTTCGCCGGCCCGGCCGTCGACCAGGTCAAATGGAAGGAAATCCGCACCGGCTCCTACGGGCAGACCATCGTCCATCGCGAGCCGATCGGCGTGGTGGGGGCGATCGTGGCGTGGAACGTGCCGCTGTTCCTGGCGGTTAACAAGCTAGGCCCGGCACTGTTGGCCGGCTGCACGGTCGTGCTCAAGCCGGCGGCCGAAACACCCTTGACTGCAAACGCTTTGGCGGAGGTGTTCGCCGAGGCCGGCCTGCCCGACGGTGTGCTGTCGGTGGTGCCCGGCGGGGTTGAGACCGGACAAGCGTTGACATCCAACCCTGACGTCGACTTGTTCACCTTCACCGGCAGCTCGGCGGTCGGCAAGGAGATCGGCCGCCGCGCCGCAGATCTGCTCAAGCCCTGCACACTGGAGCTGGGCGGAAAGTCCGCGGCCATACTCCTCGAGGATGTCGATCTGACCACCGCGATCCCGATGATGGTGTTTTCCGGGATCATGAACACCGGGCAGGCTTGTGTGGGCCAAACACGCATCCTGGCACCACGCTCACGCTACGACGAAATAGTGGACGCGGTAAGCGCTTTCGTGCAGGCCCTACCGATGGGTCCGCCGTCGGACCCCGCCGCCCAGATCGGGTCGCTGATTTCGGAGAAGCAGCGCGCCCGGGTAGAGGGCTACATTGCCAAGGGTATCGAGGAAGGTGCCCGGTTGGTGTGTGGCGGCGGCCGCCCGGAAGGCTCGGACGTCTTAGACAAGGGCTTTTACGTGCAACCCACGGTTTTCGCGGACGTCGACAACAAGATGACCATCGCGCAAGAGGAGATCTTCGGGCCGGTGCTCGTGGTAATCCCCTATGACACCGAGGAGGACGCGGTCACGATCGCCAACGATTCGGTGTACGGCCTGGCCGGCAGCGTATGGACCAGCGATATCGCCAAGGGCATCGAGATCTCGGAGAAGATCCGCACCGGGACCTTCGCCATCAACTGGTACGCCTTTGATCCGTGCTGCCCGTTCGGCGGTTACAAGAATTCCGGCATCGGCCGAGAGAACGGGCCGGAAGGCGTTGAACACTTCACGCAGCAAAAGAGCGTGTTGATGCCGATGGGCCACACCATCGAGGGCTAGCGGCGGTTAGCGGCCCACGAACCGGGCTTGCCGCCGTTCGATGAACGATTGCACCCCCTCGGCGGCATCCTCACTGGTGAACAACGCCCTCATGTCGGGAATCAGCCGCTTGATCGCGGCATCCTCGCCTTCTTGACGCGCCAGGTGCGCCGAGGCCAGGGTGGCCTGCACTCCTAGCGGTGCGGCGCGGTCGGCGATGGTGTGCGCAATTTCGCGGGCCCGGGCCAACGCCGCCGGCGCATCGTCGGCCACTTCCTGCACCAGCCCCACGCGGTGGGCCTCGACCGCGTCGAACTCGTCGCCGGTGAGCAGCCACCGCATGGCGTTACCCCACCCGGCTTCCCGAGGCAGCCGGATCGTCGCCCCGCCGAAGGGGTAGATCCCGCGCTGCACTTCCAGCTGACTGAAGCGGGTTCCCGCCGCCGCGATGCGAATATCGGCGGCCAGCAACAATTCGATGCCCAGCGTCATGCACCAACCGTGGGCCACGGCGACCAAGGGGGTGGTCCACTGGCCGTCCAGTCGCCATGGGTCGCGGCCGTCATCCGGGAACGGCGTCTGCCCGGCCGCGATGCTCGGGCCGACGTCCACGAGATCCAGACCGCCGGTGAAGTGGTCGCCATGGGCGAACAGCACCCCGGCGCGCACCGAGCTGTCGGATTCCAGCAGCGCGTAGGCACGGGACAGATCGGCGAACATCGTCCGATCGAACGAGTTGCGTTTTTGCGGTCGGTTCAGGCCGATCAGCAGGACGTGCCCGTCCCGCTCGAGGGTCACGGTCGATAGCTCAGGCAGGGCGGATTGCGGAACATGCGAAACGGTGGTCATCGGCTCAGTAAATCGCAGAAATATTTACTATGCAATAGAACATAGAAAATTGGGGTGCTATGGGCGGGCCGCCAACTCTTGCGCCGGTGTTCAGCCTAGGAATATGCTGACTTGCATAATCAATGGGCCGGGGGCCCCGGCGCATGAAAAACCACACCTGCCGGGAGTAGTCATGTGGATCGTCGAACTCAACATTGCCGGCTATCGATTCACCCGAGAACTGCGGTTCCGGCCAGCGCGGTTGCGCCCACGCAACCTGCATTTGCCGGTCGCCCGGCACGCACACGGGCACGTGCCCGCCGCATGACCCCGCCCGGCAGCACCCCCGCAAAGCGCGGCGGCACCCGCAACAAGATGCTGATCAGCGCTGCCCAAGTGATGCGTGAACGAGGCGCCGCGGGGGTGACCATTGACTCGGTGCTGGCGCGCAGCGGTGCCCCGCGCGGCTCGGTGTACTACCACTTTCCCGACGGGCGCAATCAGATTCTGATCGAGGCGCTGCGTTACGCGGGCGACTCCATCACTGCCGTGATTGACAAGGCCGCCGGCAAGGGTGCTCGAGTGCTGCTGCGCGAGTTCGTCAATTTCTGGGAACATTTGCTCACCGAGGGCGGCTTCACCGCCGGTTGCCCGGTGGTGGCAGCCGCGATCAGCCCCGCCGACGACGAACTCGAACTAGCCGCCGAGGCCGGCGCCATTCTGAATCGCTGGTGTGCGGCGTTGACGCGGGCATTCGTCACCGACGGTTTTGCCGAGTCGGCCGCAGCCTCGCTGGCGGTGACGTCCGTCGCCGCGCTAGAAGGCGCCATCATCTTGTGCCGGTCGACACGCAGCGTCGAACCGTTGCGCGAAGTCGGTGATCAGCTCGAATTCTTGGTCAAGGCAAGGGAGTTCGTCGCGCGAAACAAAGTCGTGCAGTGAACTCAGTCGCTAGCCGGTAGCGGCTTGACCTCTTTGAGTTGCAGCTTGGTGGCACCGATACTCAATGACCCAGCACCGGGTTTGGTGACCAGCAGTTCGGCGCCGTTGTCGTCGACATAGCGCTTGCCCATCACCGAGCCGTCGGCAAAGTCCGGGTCGAGCTGCCCCGACCGTTCGGCACCGATCGCCACCATCGATGCACCCCCGCATCGCAGGTCATCGAGGCTGTCGGCCGTTCTGACGACGATCACCTGGGTGTCGCATACCTGGCTGGCGAGACGGGTTCCGTTTTTGATCATGATTTCGTTCCTGCTAGTTCTTCGATGATCTCCCGGCGAAGTACCTTGCCGGTGGCGGTCGTTGGCAGCTCGTCGCGAAACACTACCCGGTCGGGGGTGCGCGACCCGCGCAAACTCTTTCGCACGTAGTCGCGCAATTCCGCCGGATCAGGATCAATCCCGCGCTCGGGCACCACCACGGCGACAATGGCCTGCCCCCAATGCGGGTCCTCCACACCAACCACGGCGACATCGCGCACCTGCGGGTGCTCGATCAGCACCTCCTCCAGCTCCGCCGGCGCGATGTTCTCGCCGCCGCGAATGATGGTGTCGTCACTGCGTCCACCAATGAACAGATAGCCGTCTTCATCGAGCATGCCGATGTCCTTCGTCGCGAACCAGCCGGCTTCATCGAGGACCGAACCGATCCCGGTGTAGCGCCCGGATACCTGCTCGCCGCGGACAAACAGCTCACCGGTTTCACCGGGCCCCAACACGGCATCGTCGGGACCGCGGATCTGCAGCTCGATGCCCGGCACCGGACGTCCTACCGACGCCAACCGCCGGGCGACGGTGGCGTCCGAGGCGCACTGCGCCGCCCGGTGATCGTCGGGGGTCAGCACCGCGATAGTCGAGCTGGTTTCGGTCAGGCCGTAGGCGTTGACGAAACCTACGTCCGGCAACAGTTCCAGCGCCCGGCGGACCAGCGGCAGGCCCACCCTAGAACCGCCGTAGGCCAGGTTGCGCAGCGAGGGCAGCTTGTGCTCGCCGGTCTCTAGCACGGTGACGATGCGATCCAGCATCGTCGGCACCACGGTCGCGGTGGTGACCTGCTCGGCATTAACCAGCCGAACCCATTCCGCGGGATCAAAGTTGGTCAGGTAAACCATCTTTCGACCGGCATACAGATTAGACAGCGCGGCACCGATACCGGCGACATGGTAGGGCGGCACACAGATCAGCGCGGCATCGGTCGGTGCGGCCGACTCGAATTCGACCGTCCCGGTGATGTAGCTGGTCAGGTTGTTGTGGGTGAGTTCGACGGCCTTGGGCTGCGACGTGGTACCCGAGGTGAACAACACGATCGCCACCGAATCCGGGTCGGGGAACTCAGCTGCCGGCTCGACGCTACGCGCGGCACGGAGAAATTCGCCGGAGTCCAGCAGCTGCGCCGACCAACCCGCGAGCAGGTCCCGGTAGCGGTCGTCGACGATGACCACGGGCCGCGGCAACCGCCCGATCAGGGCCTGGACACTCGCCGCGGATAGCCGGTAGTTGATCGGCGTGAACGGTAGTCCGGCGCGCGCCGCAGCGAAGACCAGCAGCGGCAGCATCGCGCCCCCGGCGCCAACGTACACCACATGCTCAGCGGCCGATGCCGCAATGACCCCGGCGCCCCCGTCGGCCAGATCACTGAGTTGTTGCGTCGTCAGCCGCGCGTCACCCGACACGTCATGGGACACCAAAGCCACGCGGTCAGGGTTGCTCGACGCAGCCATCTCGAGGAGCAACGCAATGCTCATCCGCAACCCTTCCGGATGCCCGCCTTTACAAAACTAGCTCTTAGTGTAACTTATCTCGGCGGTGGCGAGCCGCCCGGATAGCTCCATCACCCCACGGCCTGCCCCGCTTGCCGAGTTGCGCCGGCAAGCGACCAGATGACTGACGCAACGATCGCGAAAAATGTTGCGGACCAACGCCGTAGCCAACCTGAACCGGCTAGGTACCGGTCCAGCGGGGCGGACGCTTCTCGGCGAACGCGATCGCGCCCTCCTTGGCGTCGTTGGACATGAAGACCGGCGCCAAGATCTTCATTTGTTCGGCGAACCGGGCGTCCAGGCTCCAACCACGGGATTCGGTAATGATCCGTTTGGTGGCCGCCACCGCCAGCGGCCCATTGGCGGTGATCTTTTCAGCCAAAGCGACCGCAGCCTCTAGGGCGGCCCCGGGGTCGGCCAAGACATTGACCAACCCGAGCTCGTGGGCGCGTGCGGCGGGCAGGCTGTCTCCAGTCAGGGCCAGCTCCATGGCGATCGCATAGGGGATGCGCTCAGGAAGGCGCAACAGTCCCCCGCCGCCGGCCACCAAACCACGTTTGACCTCGGGGATTCCGAACGCCGAGTCACTAGCCGCCACAATCATGTCGGTGGCCAACGCCAGCTCCGTACCACCGGCCAACGCGTATCCCTCCACCGCCGCGATGAGTGGTTTGGCGGGCGGCCGTTCGGTGAAGCCCAGCCCCCGGCCCTGGACGACAACGTTCTCGCCGCGGGCGAACGCCTTGAGATCCATGCCCGCGCAAAAGGAACCGCCCGCGCCGGCCAGGATCCCCACCGACAGCCCGGCGTCGTCGTCGAGCCGATCCATCGCATCGGCCAGACCCCGGCTGACCGCGGCGTTGACCGCGTTCTTGGCCTTCGGCCGGTTGATCGTGATGATTAGGATCCGATCGCGTTGTTCGACCAGAACTGCGGGTTCGGCGTCGCCGGATTCTTGGCTCACAGTGCGTCACAGCTCCTTCCGATGTGGATGATGCCCTAGCTCAAGCTTGCGCCATCGCGTCCTCGACGACCGTCAGTTCTTCAGAAATCCCTGCGGCCCTGCGTATTTCGATAAAGTCAGCGATCATGGCCTCGGTCACCTCGTGCGGGTCCTCTACGGTGGCACCGTCTGTGAGTACCGAGATGTTGAGCTGATCGACATAGCTCCACACGGTGATGTTCAGCCCGCTACCAGCGGTCAACGGTCCCACCGAATACAACTCGGTCACCAGCGCACCGCCCACTCGGCCGCGTTCTCGTGGGCCCGGGACGTTCGAGATATTCAAGTTAAGGACCTTGTTCTGCCCGTCGCGGGAAGACATCCACCGAAACGCGGCTTCGGTGCCCGCCGGTGGCCAGTACGCCGCCCAACGGCTGACCAGTTCCGGCCCCAGCAGCTGGTGGCTCTCTTTTGCTGACACCGCGTTTTCGTGTGTCGCCTGAACCCTTTCCAGCGGGTCGTCGCAGTCGACCGGCAGCGCCACCAACATCCCGCTGAAGTGGTTGCCGGATATCCGCTCCGGCGAAAAGTCGTAACTCACCGGGACCGAAGCCAGCAACGGCTCGGCCTTGCCGTCGTAGCGCAACAGCAGGTTGCGCAGGGCTCCGCTGGACATGGCCAGCACCATGTCATTGATCGTCACCCCGAGCTTCTTTCCGGTCACCTTCACATCGGCGAGGGCCAACGTTGCGGTCGCAAACCTGCGCTCCGGGGTGAGCAGGTGGTTCATAAAGGTTGGGGGCGGGGTGAACGGCCGAGTCAGCTCCGGAGATAGCTTCCGTGAGCTGCGCCGCACCCGGGCCAGACCCTGCGCGGTATAACGCATCGTCGCCGGAATCCGTCCAAGATGGCGCAGATGGTCCACCATCGCGGAGCTAATCAACTCCCGCTTGGTGGGAGCCGGATCGGAGACATAGGGGTTACCTTCGGGTCCGGGCAGCAGGCCCATCCCGCGCGCCATCAGGTTTGCCGAGGCCACGCCGTCGGCAAGCGCGTGATGGATTTTGGCAACCACCGCCACTCGGCGGTTGGCAAGCCCCTCGACGAAATACATCTCCCACAACGGATACCGACGATCCAGCGGTGTGCTGGCAATGTGACCGATTGCGTCATCCAATTCGCGCCGGCCGCCTGGGGCGCCGAGCTGCCAGGGCCGGATGTGGTAATCGAGATCGACCGCGCAGTGCTCACGCCACATCGGGTGGTGGAACTTCCACGGGATATCGACCAGCTGATAGCCCAGCGGCTCAAGCTTGCCCAGGCGTTCGCCGATCACGTCACGGAACGCCTCGACACCGAATGGGCGCCGGGCGGGGTCGAGTTCGATCACGGCAACCTTGAGCGTGTGCATGTGCACATTGGGCGTCTCGCTGTATAGCAGTACGGCGTCCCAGCCACTGAGCCGTTTCACCCCAGCCCCCTAGTCATAGCCCGACCATCAGTCGGCCGACCCTCAGATGACCTCTTTCGCAATTCCTCTTCGACCGCGATAGACCTCGTTGAGAAACAGCGAAATCGCATGCGTGGCAGGCCCAGTGCGAGCGCCATCCAGTAGGTCAAAGCCGTGGCCGGCACCCGGAAGCTCCAGGTAAGCGACCAGTGACCGCGATACCGCGCGTAGTCGCTCGACGAAGCTGCGCGCCTGGGCCACCGGAATGACGCTGTCACTGCTGCCGTGTATCACCAGGAATGGCGGCGCGTTGGTATGCACCCGGGCGATCGGTGACGCGTCGCGGAACACCTGCGGATGGCGTCTGATCGACCGTTTGACCACCACTCGCTCCAGGAAGTCCACGAACCGGATGCGTTCGGGAGTGGAGCGGTCCTCCCAGTCGTACCGACCGTAGATGCCGACTACGGCATCGACCGACGTGTCGGCTTCCGGCAGCTCGGGCTGGTAGCCGGGGTCGTTGGCGGTGAGGCCGGCCAACGCGGACAGGTGGCCGCCGGCCGAACATCCCGCTACCGCGATGAAGTCGCGGTCGCCACCAAATTTGTCGACGTTGGCCCGTGCCCACGCGATCGCGGCCTTGACGTCCTGGATATGGCGGGGCCAACGGTGATGCGGCGAGACGCGATAGTCAATAGCCAGGCAGACCCACCCTTGTTCGGCCAACCGTGACAGCAGCGAATAGCCCTGGATGGTGCGACTGCCGTGGATCCAAGCGCCGCCCGGGACGAATAACAGCACCGGCGCGGGTTCGGCCGGCAGCTCCTTGCGGCGCCACACGTCAAGCAATTGGGCCGGACTGTTCCCGTAGTGAACGCCGCTCCGGTGCAAGTAACGGCGGTGCCGCAGGGCGCCCCACACCGGGGGCGTGCGCTGTGGTTCCGGCCAGTCAACGTCTAGGTCGGCGGCCGACACGATGCCGCGCAGCGCCGCTGCCGATACCGCGGTCACGCTCGCCCGGTCGCGACGGCGGACGTCGTTGAGGCCGGGGGTGAGCAGTTCTTTCGTCCTGGCGGAGAGAAATACCGGCGCCTGCCGGGCACCCCAGACACTCATCGCGGTAGCTCCGCCCAGCGGCTCGAGATGCTTACCCACCACCGGCAGCGATGCACCAGCAACACTCAAAGCCAGCAGGTAATCGGCCGGACGGGCGCGTAGCAACCACTTCATGCGGGACATCATTGTCGGACCGCTCGCCGTCATGTGGGGGAGCGTACTCCTTCAGATTGGCAAGGCCTTGAGACTTCTTGAGACTTCTTGAGCCTGTCGCCAAGTTTCCCGCTGCGCCAACCGGCGCTAGGGCGCAGAACCTATTCGCTGAGGATCCTGCCGACGCTCCAGGACGAGTCGTGCCCCGTATGCGAGGGCGCTGACGGCGAAGATCACCGCGGTCAGCAGCAGCCATCTGCCCAAGAATGGCTGTTGTGTCTGGCCGGTCGCCGCCTGATATGTCGCAGCACCCTGTTCGATGATGCCCGGCAAGAAGACGAGCAGGGTGAGGCCGGCGGCCAGCACCGGGACCCGAAGGTAATTGCGGGCCGACACCGCCGGGCGATACCGACGGGTTCTACGCCCGACCAGTCTGTCCAGAATCCAGTCGGCCAGCGCATAGAGGGGAAAGAGCACCAGGTCGTGGCAGATGACCGCGGCGGCGAGCCACACCACAATCGACTGCCACCAGGTCCCTGGATTCCACAGCGCCGCCGGCGTGAAGGTCGCCACCAGGTAGCCCAGCAACGCGAAGCCGGACAACATGGTCAGCAGGTGCAACGGATGCGCTCCGTAGTATTCGCCCAACCGCTTGCCGAATTTCCGCATCTCAGCGCGCCTCGAATTCGATCGACGCCACCCATTTGGTGTTGTGCACGCCCGGCAACGCGGGAACGATGATGCGCGCGGGGTAGCCATGATCCAGGGGCAGGTCCTGGCCGTTAACCCGCAACGCCAGCAGCGCATCGGGATCGGTGACCTGGTTGGCCTGCAGGACCGCCGAGCCAAAGGCGCCACCGCGCTGCAGTGACGCCACCCGAGCCGAGCGTGGTTGCGGCACCCCGGCCATCCGCGCCAAGTCCGTCAGACGCACCCCGCCCCAGGTCTGGACCGTCGACCACCCTTCGACGCAGGCGATCGGCAGCCGCGCAGTATGTTGCGGCAGTGCGGCCAGGGCGGCGCGATCCAGATCCACCTGCGCGGGTCCGCCACGCAGCAGCAGCCGCCAACCCGCCCCGACGCTGTCCGGCGTGATGCCGGCCGTTGCGGCGGTTTTGTTGACCGGGAAGTCACCGCCGGCTCGGGCCGACCGACCTCGGGGCAGCAGCAGAGCGAGATTGCGGGTGGCCCCGCCGAGGGTCTGCCCGACGGTCAGTGCCGCGATCAGCAACACACCGGAACCAACCAAAGCCAGCGACCCGCGCCGGCTCATCGTCGGTTCGGCCGGGTCGGCGGCCACCAGGCCGGTGGCATCGGGCGGTTCTGGGTGGGTATCAGTCACGTTGGTGCGCAGCACTTCTCGCAACGACAACGACCGCAGCCCGGTGATCATATGCGGAATTTTGACCACGATGTGCAGGAGAAAACCGGCGATGAACACCCAGGCCCCGAAATAGTGCCCGGTGTAGAAGCTGAACCCGAAGATGTAGTCATATTGGATGTTGAGCACACCGGTGACGATCTCGAACAACACCCCACCGACCAGCATCAACAGCGACAGCCGCTCAAGCAGCTGGGCGATCGAACGAGCGGGTGGCCAGACGAACAATTTCGGAATCACCGACCAAAGCTTGGCCAGCACCACCGGGATGATCACCAGGCCCAGCCCCACATGCACGCCCTGGGTCAAACGATAAAGCCACGACGGGCGGGTGGGCCAGGCGAAGCTGGGCAGTCGCAGCCAGCCGACATCGCCGGGAATGGCCTGACCGAACTGCGGCGCGTAGGCCACGTAGGACAGCAGTCCAGTCAGGGTCACGATCGGCAGTGTCACCAACAGCACCAGGCCGAACACCGATGTCAGCCACGGGCCGCGCAGCGGGCTTCGAAACCGAGCCAACCGCTGCACTCCCGGCGGCGGATGCCCTTCCAGCGTCCGCCATAGCCGAGCGGGGAACCCGTAGCCGTTATCTTGTTCGCCCTCTTCGGGGTCTGGCACCTCGTGCTCGCTCATAGGGCCACCAGATCCGCGATGACCCGGCCACCGACCAATTCAACGCTGGTCAGTGTGAGACCTACCTGCGCGGCCAGCAGGGCCGCGCTGTCCACCCCGACCGAGGCCCACCGAAACCACGGGCCGACATCGCACGCCGACTCCAGCCGAACCCAGCGGGCGTGAATACCGATGGTCTGGGTGTCGAACTCGGCCACGCAACGCCCACCGGGAGACAGTAGCTCGGCGGCGCGGCCCAGAATCCTAAGCGGGTCTCCGCCGAGCCCCACATTTCCGTCGATCAACAGGACCGTCTGCCAGCAGCCCATGCCGGGCAACGGTTCGAAGACGTCACCCAGCATGGCCGGGGCACCCCCGCGGCCGGCCAGCCGGATGGCGGCCGCAGATCGGTCGATGCCCAGCGCCGGGATCCCCCGCTGCACCAATCGTGCGATCAGCCGTCCGGGCCCGCAGCCCAGCTCGATGGTCGGGCCGCTGCACCTCTGCGCCACCGCCTCGTCGAAGATCTCATCGCTGGAGGAATCCGAGGCGGAAACCTGCCGGGACGCTCGGTCGGCCAGCCAACGGTGCGTCGGTAACAGACGCAACTCACCGTCGTCATGACGGAGCCAGCATCGCTCACCGCTAAGTGCCCGATCGTACAGATGCCCCAGCATTCCACGCCCCTTGCATCGTGCCCGACCAGGTCCACGCCCGGCTACCACGCTGGCACTATCCAAGCGCGCCAGCAAGTCCCTCGGTACCCCGATCGTCAATCGTCTACACCAAAGCCTGCCAAGAGGCACGTCCGCAAGAGGTCAAATGGTTCAGCAAGCGCCACGTTGCGGCGGAACTCGGGGATCGGCTGACACGCCGCGTGGGTTAGGCAATAATCGAACATTCGGCAGTTGGATCAGCGCCGGACACGCGCGGAGGGCATGCCGGTATCGCGGGCTCCGGTCACAGCTGTGGTTTGCCGAGCTCCCGCTGGCCGGTGATCTGCCCGGTGATCCACCCACCCACGCTGGTCGCCAAGGCCCCTGGGCACCGCTTCGCTGATTTATCACATGCCGGCGAGTCATTGTGCGTTGTAAACAATTTCACCACCGATGATGGTCGCCCGCACCATGTCGGCACTCAACTCGGCCAGCACCGCCGCGGGTGGCTGCGAAAGCACACATAGGTCGCCCGGCTGTCCGGCCGCTATGCCGCGCGGCCGGCCCGGTGCTTCTGGGAACCCCAGGAACATCGCCAAAGCCGCTTGTGCAGAAACGCATTCGCCGATGTTGAGGACGGCACCACTGGGTGTGGTGCGGTGCACTGCCGCGCGCATGGCCGCCCACGGGTCGCCCTGGCCGAACGGCATGTCCGTGGAAAATGCAACGCGAACATTTGCGTTCAACAACGACGCGACCCGCCACAGTTCACCCTGCTCGGCCGGCGGGATTTCGGCGAGGTACTGGTCGCCACGCTCGGCAACGAAGTTGGGTTGCGTCACCACTGTGACGCCCAGGTCGGCCAGGTCGGGCAGGGCGTCGTCGGGCACCACGGCGGCATGCTCGATCCGATCGAGCGGATGGCTGCCGGCGGCACGCAATGCCGCGATGGTCACCACCAGTTGTGCCGCGGTGACGCTGTGGACGGCGACCGGTCGATTTGCGTTGTGGCGGCACGAGATCCACGCGGTCAGATCGTCCAGATCCAACCGGTCGTCCTGCAGGATCTTTTTGCCCGGGGATAAGAACCGTAGCCGCGGCCGGAATTCGCCCCGCCGATGCGCCACCATCAGCGCGACCATGTCTTCGGCGCCGACATCGGGGGTGGCATCGGTGACCCCGGTGACACCGACCGCGGCGAGTCGATCGCTCAACTCCGCAAGGCCGGTATCAGCTGGCCGCAGTGCATCGGACCAACCGGGATCGGTGCTGCGCAGCCGACCGTCGACGTGGTCAACCAACCCAATTTGGCTCAGCGCGGCGGAGTTGAGGAACCACATCGCTCCGCTGCGGTGCTGCACCCGCAGGGGAACATCGGGCACCACGGCATCGAGGAGATGGCGATCCAGCCGTCCGGCCACCGATTCGTGATAGCCGACGGCGCGAATCCAGCCATCCACGCCCGGCTCCGCTTGCGAAAGGGCTTGGGCGAACAGATCTTTGGTAACCACGCCAGGCGGCCCAAGGGCCAGCGATTCCAGAGCGGAAGCCGCCGAGCGCAGGTGCACGTGGTGGTCATGCAGACCGGGCACAACGGCCCCCCCGGCGGCGTCGAGCACGCCCTCCCCCGGCCACGTGGCCAGGGCTTCGCCGACCTCGTCGATCCGGGCTCCGACCCGGATATCACACATCGTCTCGTCCAACAATGTGGCCCGCCGAATCAGCATGCTCGACCGAGCCTTTCAGAGACAAGGCGACGCACTGCGGCACCGTCGGCCCCCAGCTCGGCGGCGGCGCTGGCCGGTGGTGGCGGCGGCGCCGGCGGCCCAACCGGCTCGGCCGCGGCCGGTGTCTCGACAGGCAGCGCCGCGTACGTCGCGGCAACGGCGGCCATGGACACGTCGATGAGTTCGCCGCCCCCGCGGCGCAGCGACTCGCTGACCGCACGCGTCGCCTCCAGCCCGGACAGTGGGTCAGCGATCGCGTCGCCGCAGAATACCGGTCCTTGCGCGGACGAGCCGACCAAGCCACCGGCCACCGCCGCATCGTCACCAAACGCGGGACGGCCGGAATGCTCGCCATATCCGTTGATGCGCAGCCAGATTCGTCCAGAACGCGGGGCGACATGGTCAGGGCCAAACCCTCGGCGGGCCAGCGCGGCCGGCCGCGATCCCTCGATGACGACATCGGCAACCGCTAACAGGTCTCGTAGCTCACCGGCCTGCTGGTCGAAATCTAGGCAGTAGGACAACTTTTCACCGTTGATCCAGTCGAAGAAGCCACGATTTCCGGCGCGAGTCCCGTCCGGGCGTCGGGGGCTTTCGACCTTGACGACGGTTGCTCCGGACCGGGCCAGCAGGTACCCGCAGAGGGGGCCGGCCCACATCGACGACAGGTCGGCGACCAGCAGGCCGGCCGGGCCGCCCATGTACCCCGGCGAAGCGATGCGACGTGTCCGCGGCCGTTCGGCGACAACTTCACCGAGAGCCGCCGCGGGAATGTCCAGCAACTCGGCCCGCTCGACGATCGTTGACACCGAACGCGAGGTGGCCCACCGCCGCAGCACCGGCCAGGGATCTTCGGGGCGCTGATCGACTTGCACCAGCGCCGGAACCGCGTCAATGTCCTCGGAGCGCGAAAGAGTAACGGCAAACCAGCCGTCCATTGCTGGTAGCAACCGGCTCGCACCCCCGGGTGACGTCCGGCCCGCGCGTGCCAGCCCGAGTAATCCGGCTCGTCCAGTCAACAGAGTGGCCGCATCAGCAGCGATCGCTTCGGCGCGGGCGAGCACGTTGCAGCGAGAGAAGTCCGGCGGCCCACCGGGCTGGCCGGTCAGGTAGGCCAGCCCGCTGCTACCCCACTTGGGGGCCCACGGAGACGGCACCGAGCTCACACCACCAATGGTGCTCGCGGCCCGCGCGACGTGTCGACGGTGAGGAACATTTGCAGATCGTCGCACTTGACCGAGGCGGGCCTGAGGCGCCCCCCTAGGGAAGCCTGCTAGAACTGCAATGCGCTGAAACGCCAGTCCAACACCGGCCGGTCGGCCTCGTCCGGTGAGCCGCTGACCGCGTAGACCAGCGACCGTAATCCCAGCACCCCGCCCTGGGAGGTCGCCCCGGCGGATTCGACGTGCACCTCGCTATACAAGGTGTCACCCTCGCGCACCGGACCGGTGTGGTCGCAGTGCTCCCAACCCAGGACCGTCACCAGGTTGGGCATCAGCCGACAGGCCTGCGCAAACGCCAGACCGATGGTGTGCCCTCCGTAAACCAGGCGTTGACCGCCGATCCGCGAATCATGATGGGTGGCAGCGATGTTCAGCGTTAGTCGGGCCAATTCCGGTGCGCTACCGACCAGGTCTGCGGTGCTATGCATGACGGTACCGGCCAAGCCGGTGTCAAAGTGCGGGCCGGGCACCCGGCGTCGGAATGCGTCGGCGTCCCATTGGGCGGTGGCATCCACGCCGGCTGGGCCGACATCTGCGCCGATCGACGACAAGTCATCGCCGGGCCCACCGGGACGCCACTCGGGGCTGGCCGGCAGCATGGCACACCGGTAGAAGTCGAGCACCAACCGATCGGCCTGATCGATAGTGGTCATCCGCAGCGCCGCCATACCGGTTGGAGCCCGACCAGGTTTGGCCGCGTTGGCACGCAGCCCGACCACCTCGGTGCGCGTGTAGATGGTGTCGCCGATCACCGGGAACCGGTGAAAGGTGAGCCCACGGTAGAACAGATTCGCCTTAACCCGTTGGGTCACCAACGTCGACTGGCCGATCGCCACGTTGCACACCAGGCCCGGGTGCGCCAGCGCGGCGGACGCACCGGTCACCGCCGCGCACAGGGGCGCATCCAGCGCCAGTCGCAGCCGGTCGCCCAGGATCGCCTGATGGGCCGCCGCCAATCCGGCGGACAGCGTCATCGCCGGCGCCCAGTCGAACACCTGGCCTACGAACAAATCATCGAAGTAGGGCCCGCCCTCGCGGATGCCCGCGTACCCGGTATGCACAACGCCACATGCTGGCAGGCTGTCCAACCGAGGGTCAATACGGAGGGGCGCAAAGGTGAGCAACAAACGACACGACCTCAACAACGAAGAAGCGATGCTGGTCGCCACGGTGCGGGCATTCGTAGACCGCGATGTGAAACCCACCGTGCGTGAGGTCGAGCACGCCAACACCTATCCCGAGGCATGGATCGAGCAGATGAAGCTCATCGGCATCTATGGCCTGGCCATTGGTGAGGAGTACGGCGGATCGCCGGTATCGATGCCCTGCTATGTACAGGTCACCCAGGAGCTGGCCCGCGGCTGGATGAGCCTGGCCGGTGCGATGGGCGGCCACACAGTCGTGGCCAAGCTGCTGGCGTTGTTCGGCACCGCCGAACAACGCCAGGCCTACCTGCCACCGATGGCTACCGGCGAGCTGCGCGCAACGATGGCGCTAACCGAGCCCGGCGGCGGCTCCGATCTGCAGAACATGTCGACCACCGCACTGCCCGATGGCCCCGACCGGTCCAGCCTGGTGATCAACGGTGCCAAGACCTGGATCAGCAACGCGCGCCGTTCGGGATTAATTGCTTTGCTGTGCAAGACCGATCCGGATGCCATTCCGCAGCACCAGGGCATATCGATCGTGCTGGTCGAACCCGGACCGGGCCTGACCGTGTCGCGCGACCTACCCAAGCTGGGCTACAAGGGCGTCGAGGCGTGCGAGTTGTCGTTCGATGGCATGCGGGTACCGGTGTCGGCCGTCCTGGGCGGCAGCATGGGTAACGGTTTTGCTCAGATGATGAAAGGCCTTGAGACCGGCCGTATCCAGGTCGCGGCTCGCGCCCTGGGGGTGGCAACGGCGGCACTGGAAGATGCGCTTGCCTACGCGCAGCAACGCGAGAGTTTCGGTCAGCCGATCTGGAAACACCAAGCCGTCGGGCACTATCTCGCCGAGATGGCAACCAAACTCACCGCGGCCCGCCAACTCACCCGCTACGCCGCCGAGCGCTACGACAGCGGGGCGCGCTGCGACATGGAGGCCGGAATGGCCAAGTTGTTCGCCTCGGAGGCCGCCATGGAGATTGCCCTCAACGCCGTACGCATCCATGGCGGCTATGGCTACTCGACCGAATACGACGTAGAGCGCTATTTTCGCGATGCCCCGCTGATGATCGTCGGCGAGGGCACCAACGAGATACAGCGCAATGTGATCGCCGCACAGCTGGTCGCCCGCGGCGGAATCTAGCCGGTGCCCGAACCGCCCGTGCTGTATATTTGCCTGACTTCGCCCGCCAGCAATGCGGTGCGGGAACCCTAGCAAGGCAAGGGAAGGCAGTCCTCATGAGTTATCCGCCAGGGCCTTACGGAGGTTCCCCAGAGTGGCAGAACCCGCAGCCCGGTTGGCAGGGCCAGCAGCCGGGCTGGCCGGCTCAGCAACCCGGCTATGCACCGGAGCCGGACAACTATCTCGTTTGGGCGATTCTGAGCACGCTGTTGTGTTGCCTGCCGTTTGGCATCGTTTCGATCGTGTACTCCACCAAAGTTTCCGGGCTGTGGGCACAGGGACGATACGCCGAGGCGCAGGCCGCCTCCGCCAACGCCAAGAAGTGGGCGATCATCAGCGCAATAACCGGGGCCATCCTCGGCGTGATCTTTGCGGTGATCTACGTTGCCATCATCATGGTGGCAGTGTCGGTCGATCACAACATCCCATCCACGATCACCACCTATTCCGGCTACTGAGCCGATTACACATCGACCCTTCATGTGATGCCTTGGGCATCATCATATTTGCTGCTAGTTCGGCTCGATCGCATCGACCAGTCGCCATGCCAACGCCGTTTCGGCATCGATGGTTCGACCGGAGAGTACAAGATATGCCGTTCGCCAGCGCCCTATTCGGCGAGTGACGCTGACTGTGCCACCCGCGCCGGGTATCAGCCCGAGACTTAACTCCGGCAGCCCGAATACCGAATCTTGTTGAGCCTGAACCCATCCACAAAACGCCGCCATCTCTAAACCGCTACCCAGCACATGACCGTGCACTTCAGCGCGGCAGGCCCGGCCGAGCCGGGAGGTAAGCTCGTCAAGCGCAAGAGCCGGGCTGCACCGGGTGCGGGCGAGGTGAGCGCTAACCGGGTCGGCGAAGGTGCCGAACTCGGCGAGATCACCACCGCTGCAAAATGATGGCCCGTTGCCGCCCAGCACCACCTCGGTGATCGATGGATCCAACTGCGCAACGGTCAACGCCTCCAGCAGCGCGGCGCGAGCGGCGGTGCAAAACGCATTGTGCCGTTGTGGCCGATTGAATGTGACATGCAAGGTGCAGCCGGCACGTTCGGCCTGCACCAGTCCGTCGGCGTCCAGGTCGGGTGCCTGCGCCGGTCCACGCTCGGCGAGCCAGCGCGCGAACTCGGGCCCTGCTTGCAGCGTCGAATAGGCAAACGACTCGGTCGTCACGCCAGCCAGCACGGCACCGGTAGGATCCACGGCGCGCAACACGTCGCCGCAGACGGCACTGGCTTGTGGCCAGCGCTGGCAGCGCCGGCTCAGCTCGGCCAGCGCATCGGGCACCGAGTCCACGGTGACTACCCGCGGATCGTTGCTGGCATCTTCGGTTAGCGTGAAAGTTGCTGCATTCAACCAGGATTCATCTGATATTGGGCCATGTGCGATGATCAAACCCGCTGGCACGTCGACACCGGGGTCTGCGGCGCTCGACAGGTCGACGATCCTGAGCATGAGTCATCCCGAATATTTCTCGACCAGTCCGTTCTTGTAGAGCTTACCGGTGTCGGTGCGCGGCAATTGCTCCTCGAACGCAATGACCTGGGGACATTTGAAGTGCGACAATCGTTCTCGCAGCCAAGACAGCAATTCGTCGGCAAACGGCTCGCTGGCGTCGGCTGGATCTACGGTCTGCACGGCGGCCATAACCCGCTGACCCATCTCCTCGTCGGGGATTCCGAACACCGCGGCGTCGAGCACCTTGGGGTGTGTCACCAAGAGATTCTCGGCTTCCTGTGGGTAGATGTTGACCCCACCGGAGATGATCATATGGTGGCGCCGATCGGTCAGGAACAGATAGCCCTCGTCGTCAAGGTAACCGATATCGCCGACCGTAACCCAGCCGTTCTTGTTGTGCGCGGCAGCCGTTTTCGACGGGTCGTTGAGATACTCGAAGGAGTATCCGCCTTCGAAGTAGATCTCTCCCGGTTGGCCCGCCGGTTGTTCGTTGCCGTCCTCGCCGACAATGTGTACTGCACCCTGCATCGGGCGGCCGACCGATCCCGGATGCGCCAGCCAATCCTCGGCGGCGATCAACGTGGACCCGATGGCTTCCGAGGACGCGTAATACTCGTCGATAATCGGTCCCCACCAGTCCATCATCTGTTTTTTGATCTCAACCGGACACGGCGCGGCGGCGTGCATCACCCGCTTCAGACTCGAGATGTCATACGACTGACGAACGGATTCAGGAAGTTTCAGCATCCTGGTGAACATGGCTGGTACGAATTGTCCGTGCGTGACCCGATAGCGCTGGATGGCGTCGAGCGCCCCTTCGGCGTCGAATTTTTCCAGCACAACGGTGGTGATGCCGCCGGCCTGTGCGCTCATCGACCACACCGACGGCGCGGTGTGGTACAACGGGGCGGGACTCAAATAGACAGAATCGGGGTCCATCCAGATGTCGATCAGTACCGACATCATCCCTTGAGCGGCATCCGGGGTGACATGCTGCAGTTCCCGTTTGATTCCCTTGGGCCTACCGGTGGTTCCCGACGAGTACTGCAGCAGATCGCCCTCGCGCTCGTCGGCTATCGGTGTATCAGGTTGATCCCCAACACATCCCGGATAGGCCTCCCAGCCCGGCAACTGTCCCTCGGGTCCGGCCAACAGCAACAGGTCCGGGAGCCCGCCGGGCAGATATTCGGCCAGACCCGCGCAGGTATCTCGCAGGGCCGCGGAACCGATGATCGCCTTGGCGTTGCTGTTGTCGACGATGTAGGCGGCCTCGGGCGCGGTCAGGTGGGTATTGATCGGCACGTAATAGAGCCCACTGCGCCGAGCCGCCCACATCACCGCGTGGATGTGTTCGTTGTTTTCCATCAGGATGGCGACGGCGTCGCCCTCGCGCAGGCCCGCCTGACGAAACCGGTGCGCCAACCGATTGGCCCGCACTTCCAGCTCGTCGAAACTGACTACCGTCCCGGACGGATGCAGGATGACAGCCGGCTTGCCAGCGCCGACATGCTGGCGTATCTGCATGGGCCGACTGTACGACGGACACCCGGTCGGGCCACAACGCGGGCACTGACACCCGCCGGTCGATCCGACCTTAGTCGGCCTCGGCCAACCGCTCCTTTAGCGCGTCGAACTCGTCCTTGACGCCAGTCGGCAGCTTCTCACCGACGAATTCCAGCCACTCCTCGATCAGCGGCAGTTCCGCACGCCACTCCTCGGCATTGACTTTCAGCGCCTCGGCAACGTCGTCGGGTTCGGCGTCCAGCCCCTCCAGGTCCAGGTCCTCGACCGCAGGAACGGTGCCAATCGGGGTGGTCCGGCCACCGGCCTTGTGCTCGATGCGGTCGACGATCCACTTCAGCACCCGGCTGTTCTCGCCGAATCCAGGCCACAGGAAGCGTCCGTCGTTACCGCGGCGGAACCAGTTGACGAAGAAAACCTTTGGCATCTTGGACTCGTCGGCGTTCTTACCCAGGTTGATCCAGTGCTGGAAGTAGTCGCCGACGTTGTAGCCAAGGAACGGCAACATGGCCATCGGGTCGCGGCGCACGTTGCCGACTTTGCCCTCGGCCGCGGCGGTCTGCTCGCTACCCAGGGTGGCACCGATGAACACACCGTGCTGCCAGTCACGCGCCTCGGTCACCAACGGCACGGTGGTCTTGCGACGGCCACCGAACAGGATTCCCGAAATCGGCACACCCTGCGGGTCGTCCCATTCGGGCGCCAGGATCGGGCACTGCGACATCGGGGTGCAGTACCGGGAATTCGGGTGCGCCGCGTTGGTTTCCGTCTCGCGGAAATACCAGTCGTTACCCTTCCAGTCGATGAGGTGCTGGGGGTCGCCTTCCAAGCCCTCCCACCACACGTCACCGTCATCGGTCAGGGCGACGTTGGTGTACACCGTGTTGCCCGCGGCCAGGGTGCGCATGGCATTGGGGTTGGACTTCCAGTTGGTGCCCGGCGCCACCCCGAAGAAGCCGAACTCCGGGTTGACCGCATACAGCCGGCCGTCCTTGCCGAACCGCAGCCAGGCGATGTCATCGCCGAGTGTCTCGGCCCGCCACCCCGGGATGGTCGGCTGCAGCATTGCCAGGTTGGTCTTGCCGCACGCCGACGGGAACGCCGCCACAAAGTAGTAGGCCTTGTTCTCCGGCGAAATCAGCTTCAGGATCAGCATGTGCTCGGCCAGCCAGCCCTCGTCGTGGGCCATCGCCGAGGCGATACGCAGGGAGTAGCACTTCTTACCCAGCAACGCATTGCCGCCATACCCGGAGCCGTAGCTCCAGATTTCGCGGGTTTCCGGAAAGTGGGTGATGTACTTGGTTTCGTTGCACGGCCACGGAACGTCTTTCTGACCCGGCTCCAGCGGCGCGCCCACCGAGTGCAGCGCCTTGACGAAGAAACCGTCGTCACCCAGCTTTTCCAGCGCCGCCTTGCCCATGCGAGTCATCGTGCGCATCGAGACCACGACGTACTCGGAGTCGGTGATCTCCACGCCCAGCTTGGGGTCGTCGGCACCAAGGGGGCCCATACAGAACGGCACCACGTACATGGTGCGCCCGCGCATACAACCGCGGTACAGATCGGTCAGCGTGGACCGCATTTCGCTGGGATCCATCCAGTTGTTGGTGGGGCCAGCGTCGATCTCGCGCTCCGAACAGATAAATGTCCGAGACTCCACCCGCGCGACATCGGAGGGATCCGAAAGTGCCAGGTAGGAGTTTTGGTGCTTTTCCGGGTCGAGCCGGACGAACGTGCCGGCCTCGACCAGCTGGTCGGCGAGGCGCTGGAACTCTTCTTCGGAGCCGTCCGCGAAGACCACCCGGTCGGGCTGCGTAAGTTCGGCGACCTCTTCTACCCAGGACAGCAGCCCCTGGTGATTTGTCGGCGCGGTGTCCAGACCGGGGATGGTCGCTGAGGTCATCGAACTCTCTCCTGTTTGCTACGTAGTCGTCGGGTAGTCGTCGGGTAGTCGTCGGCTAGTTGTCGGCTAGTTATCGGCTCGCTGTCGGCTGCTGGGATTCGGTGGGTGTGCTAATGCGTTCGCTAGCACAACTGTTGACCCGGTGCCGCTTTTATACAGGTTAACGCGCATCACTTGTCGGGGAAGGCCTGGGCGGGTATAAGCCTCCTCACAGGACCGATTCAGAAGGGTCGGAAACCCTCGGAAATAGCTGTCGCCGGCGTCGACGTGTCGGTCGACGTGTCGCCGGGCTCGGCCACCGACTCCGACTTCGCTGAATCCAATGTCGTATCGCGTATACCCGATTCAGCTAGTTCTGCACGCACCGCGTCGAGCGCGGCCTGGATCGCCGGCATCTCCCGGTCCCGCGATGCGGCCGCGCGGGCCGCCGCGATGGCGTGTTCCCGCAGTTCGCTGTCGATGGCGTTGACGCGGTCTTCCACCCGAGAGTCCTCCACCTCGTCGTACGCACTCAGCGCCGTACCCAACAGCGCTTCGGCGGCCAGCACCCGACTGGCGACCAGTTGCTCGAGCGCCGACCTCAGCGATGACGTCACCTCGGCCGTCCAGCGATCCAGCATGGCGCGGTCGCTCAGCAGGCCGCGTGTGTTCACCACCCACACGGTTGTCAGCAGCCCGAGCGTCACACACACCACGATTCCGGCCGCGGTGAGGCCCGCGCCCAGGCCCGCGGCCAGACCTGACAGCAGCCGGATCAGCGTCAATGCCAGGCCCAGCCCGAAGCCGGCCCCCAACACCATCATCAGTTGGGTTTCCGGCCGCCGAGATCTCAGTGACGGCGCCGAGATGGACACCGTCGGCAGCGCATCGATGTGCGGCAGTTGCACGGGCATACTCATCGCTTCGGCTATGTCGCGCAGTTGCACGGAGATGCCGTCAGCGACCTCCGCCACCGCCTCCTCGACGCGGCGACGCGTGTACGTCTCGAATTCGGCGATCCCGCGCCGAGGCAGGCTCGCGATGTCCTCCTGCAGTTCCGCGCGGACGGATGCGCACCGGTTGTGCGAGAAATGGGACAACTCGACCCGCGCCTGCTGGATCTGGCCTCGCAGCGCAATGCCGCGCTCGGTCCGCGATTGGCGTCGGTGCCGCAGGGCCGCACTGCGTTGCTCTCGCAGCCCGCCGACCCGGGCCCCGCGCCCGGCGCCGACGGCATCACGGTCAAACCTTTCTGACACCGTCCGCAGCCTTGACTCCCAGGCCCGCAGCCTATTCCGCCGGGCGCTGTCGGCATCGGCGAGGCGGGCCTGCACCGTCGCCACCAAGTCGTCCACGTGCGGTATGCCCAGATCCGGTGCGGCCGCCACACCCAACCAGGGCACGGCGCCGTAGCGCGGCGCGTGGGCGGCCAGGATGTCCTGGTTGGCGGCCAGCACTTCCCGCCAGCTCCGGTGTATGTCGATCTTCGACACCACGCCGATCACCACATCGGTGTGTTCGGCGGCGACATCCAACAGCATGCAGTCGGATGCGGTCAGCGGGGTGGCCGCGGAAACCACGAAGACCACCGCCGTGGGAGCGTCGCCGGCAGCGAGCTCGCGTGCCTCGATGAACCGGTACGCCGGGACGCTTTCGCGCAGGGCCTTGAGCACGCTGGTTACCCCGGACAGCCAGGGGCCGGTCACCACGACCACGTCGCGGCGGTGGACCATCGGCGAACCGATGTTGGGCACGATCGCTGTCACCAGGGCGTCCACCGGGGCGGCTGGATGGTCGCCGGTCGCGCCGATCACGGAAATACCCCGGACTCCGCGGCTTCGGGCAAACCACCAGCGCGCGCCCAGAGCCGAAGCGATCCTCTGGCGATATCGGCACTGCACGCACGCAGCGCATCGCCGGCCGGGGCCGAGCTTTGCTCGCTGTGTCGGCGCCAACGCACCGCCCGCCGCAGGTGCTGGGCCGGATCGCGGGCCGGTCCGGGCTCGGCGGGTAGCCCAAACGCGCGTGCCGCATCCAGAGCGGCCGTCATCCGGGCGATCACCGTCTCGTCGCACCGCAAGAACTCGGCTATCCGCTGGTCGGTCACGGCCAACGCCTCGAGTGCGGCGACCGCGTCGAGGATCCTGCGGTAGCGCACCCCGGCACCGGCGGCGACGATGTTGGCGACCACCGCGTCGACGCCGCTGACGCGGCGCAACAGGGCAAGCGCCTGCGACCGGGTGCCACCTTGCCGCAGCGCCGCGATCGTCAGCGCGATGCCGAACAGGTCCAGGCCCTCGAGCAGCCGCAGCCTGATTGGGGCCGGCACCGGGAGTGTCGCCGCCAGGAAACCCTCGAAGGATCCATCGAGGCAGGCGACCCCGTCAGGATGAGCGGCCAGCGTCCGCAGCGCGCACCAGGACGGCTCGTCCAGATCAGTGAGAGCGGTGACCGCGAGCACCCCGATCATCGGCTGGACGGGCAGCCCGACCAGCGCAGAAAAATCCGAACATCGAGTGTGCGCCGCCGCCAGCGGCCCGGCGCCGCCGAACCCGGCCAGATCTGCCTTGTTCAGGATCACCAACGTGGGTTGTTGCGCCGCCGGTTCGGGGTGCCGGGCAGCCAGGGCGGTGCGGTCTTCAGGCTTGAGTACCTCGGCGACGACGTAGACGTGGATGTCGGCGTCGGCCGGCCGGGCGGTGACCGCGCAGCCCGACGCCGCCACGGCGCGGTGCAAGGCGCGGGTCACCGTGCTGCAACCTGCCCCGCGACGTCCATGGACCAGCACCCCAAGCGGTTCGGCGGTCCGCTGTGCAATCGCCTGAATGCGCCGGTCACCGGTACCGGCCGCGAAACCCGTCAGCTCGTCGACAAAAATGGTGAGTCCCCTGTCCGGTGCTATCCCCATGTGCGCCCATGCTCGCCGGCGGCGATCCCACCGGCGAATAGCCCCACCGAATGGTGGCAGCTGCGCCGCCGCGACGCGAGCCAGGACTCATCTGTTACCAGCCGAAGGCAACTGTTGGGTATCAATCTGGACCAGGAGCGGCTACACCCGGGGTCGATAGGCCACGATGGACGAATGCGTGCGCAACCCGGGGTGGGGTTTCGAGCCGAGTCCTCCGAAGCTGGCCAAGGGCTGGACTCCAGCAACCAGGACAGCGCGTGGGGCTACCTGCCCGCCACGAGCTTTCGCTCGCGCCGTTCTGCGCTGTCCAATGCTCAGCGCCAGACCTGGGAACGGCTGTGGCCGCGGCTGGGCATGGAGGCTATCGGGCCCTCCCCCGCCAGGTCCGGCGGCAACGGGCCGCTAGACACTCGGGCCTGGTTCGGCCGCGACGCACCCTTGGTGCTCGAGATCGGCTGCGGTAGCGGTAAGTCGACCCTGGCGATGGCACAGGCAGAACCCGAGGTGGACGTGATCGCGGTAGAAATCTATCGCCGCGGGCTGGCGCAGCTGCTCTGCGCGATCGACAAGCTGGGCGACGAGACGAGTTCCGCCGGCACCAATATCCGCTTGATCCGAGGTAATGGTATCGACGTCCTGAACAACCTGATCGCCCCGGATACGTTGACCGGTGTGCGGGTCTTCTTCCCCGACCCCTGGCCCAAGGCACGCCACCACAAGCGCCGCATGCTGCAGCCCGCAACGATGGCTCTGATCGCCGACCGGCTGCTGCCCGGAGGCATTCTGCACGCGGCCACCGACCACTCCGACTATGCCGAGCACATCGGTGTAGTCGGCGATGCCGAAGAGCGGCTGATCCGGGTCGATCCAGACACCGAATCCCTGCCGATTTCGGCGGTCCGACCCACTACCAAATACGAAAGGAAAGCCCAAGACGCGGGCAGCGTCGTCGCCGAGTTCTTATGGAAGAAGCATGGTTGATCCCGGCTGATAGGGAAAAGACTCGAGATCAGATGAAATGAGCCTGACCGAAGAAGTGACCACACCCACGTCTGAACCATTGGCTCCGACGGCAGCGCCGGTGCTGGCCGAGGACGTAGCCCAGGGCGGCCTGACGGGCTTCTCGCCGCCGGTAGCGCGCGTCCTGCTGGTCTGGGATGCCCCGAACTTGGACATGGGGCTGGGTTCAATCCTGGGCCGTCGGCCGACGGGCCAGGAACGGCCCCGCTTCGATGCGCTGGGCCGCTGGCTGCTCACTCGTACCGCCGAGGTCGCCGCCGCGACAGCGAGCGACCCGGAGATCCGAGTCGAACCCGAAGCCACCGTCTTCACCAACATCGCGGCTGGCAGCGCCGAAGTGGTACGTCCGTGGGTGGACGCGCTGCGCAACGTTGGGTTCGCCGTCTTCGCCAAACCGAAGATCGACGAGGACAGCGACGTCGACCGCGACATGCTCGAGCACATCGAGCTGCGGTACCAGGAGGGACTGGCCGCACTGGTGGTGGCATCCGCGGACGGCCAGGCCTTTCGGCAGCCGCTGGAGGAGATTGCCCGCGGCGGAACCCCAGTTCAAGTGCTTGGATTTCGTGAACACGCTAGTTGGGCGCTAGCGTCGGATACCTTGGAGTTCGTCGACCTGGAGGACATTCCTGGTGTTTTCCGGGAGCCGCTCCCGCGAATCGGCCTTGATTCGCTACCTGAGCAGGGGGCTTGGCTGCAGCCTTTCCGGCCGCTGTCCTCGCTGTTGACCTCGCGTATATGAACAGACCTCGCGTCTGAGAAGACCGAGCGTCTGACAATCGAAAAGCAGAGCAATGCAGTGCGCGGGTCGGTAACGATCCAGTAAGGAGCTTACGTGTTCGCCTGGTGGGGTCGAACTGTGTACCGCTACCGGTTCATCGTAATCGGCGTCACGGTGGCTCTGTGCCTCGGCGGCGGCGTTTTCGGGCTGAGCCTGGGTAACCACGTCACACAGAGCGGGTTTTACGACGACGGCAGCCAATCGGTGAAAGCCTCTGTGCTGGGTGACCAGGTCTACGGGCGCGACCGAACCGGCCATATCGTGGCCATCTTCCAAGCCCCCGACGGCAAGACTGTCAACGACCCGGCTTGGTCGAAAAAGATCACCGACCAGCTCAACCAGTTCGTGTCCGACCACGCCGACCAAGTCCTGGGATGGGCCGGCTACCTGAGAGCACCCGACAGCACCAGCCCGGTCATCAAGGGGATGGCGACGGAGGACAAGAAGTACACCTTTGTGTCGATTCCGCTTAAGGGCGACGACGACGACACCATCCTGAACAACTACAAGGACATCGCGCCTTCCCTGCAGAAGCTCGACGGCGGCACGGTTCAGCTCGCTGGCCTTGAGCCGGTGGCCGAAGCGCTGACCGGCACCATCGCCACCGACCAGCGACGGATGGAAGTGCTGGCCCTGCCGCTGGTGGCCGTGGTGCTGTTCCTGGTGTTCGGCGGCGCCGTCGCGGCCTGCCTTCCGGTGATGGTGGGCGGGCTCAGCATCGCGGGCGCCTTGGGTATCTTGCGGCTGATTGCCGTGTTCGGACCGGTGCACTTCTTCGCTCAACCCGTCGTCTCGCTGATCGGTCTCGGTATCGCGGTGGACTATGGGCTATTCGTGGTGAGCCGGTTCCGGGAAGAGATCGCCGAAGGCTACGACACCGAGACCGCGGTACGGCGCACGGTCATGACCGCGGGACGAACTGTTGCTTTCTCAGCGGTGCTGATCATGGCCTCCGGGGCCAGCCTGCTGATGTTGCCCCAGGGCTTCGTGAAGTCGCTGACCTACGCCTTGCTGGCCGCCGTCGGCCTGGCCGCCCTGCTGTCGATCACCTTGCTGCCGGCCTGCCTGGGCGTGCTCGGCAGGCACGTCGACGCGCTCGGCGTGCGGACCGCGTTCCGGGTGCCGTTCCTGCGCAACTGGAAGGTGTCGCGGGCCTACCTGAACTGGCTGGCCGACCGCCTGCAGAAAACCAAGACCCGCGAAGAGGTCGAGGCCGGCTTCTGGGGAAATCTCACCAACTTCGTGATGAAGCGGCCGCTGATGTTCGCCATCCCCATAGTCATCGGGATGATTTTGCTGGTCATCCCGCTGTTCAACCTCTCACTCGGCGGCATGAGCGAGAAGTATCTGCCACCCGATAATGCGGTGCGCCAGTCCCAGGAGCACTTCGACAAGCTCTTTCCCGGGTACCGCACCAATCCGCTGACCCTGGTCATTCAGAGCACCAATCACCAGCCCGTCACCGACGGGCAGATCGCGGACATCCGTAGCAAGGCGATGGCGATCAGTGGGTTTATCGAGCCGGACAACGACCCCGCCAACATGTGGCAGGAGCGCTCGCAGGCACCGGGCGGATCGAAGGATCCGTCGGTCCGGGTCCTGCAGAACGGGTTGACCAACCCCGGTGACGCGGCGAAGAAACTCGACGAGCTGCGCGCGATCACGCCCCCCAAGGGGATCGACATATACGTCGGCGGCACACCCGCGCTGGAACAGGATTCGATCCACAGCCTGTTCGACAACATGCCCGCCATGCTGGTCATCCTGCTCACGACCACCACGTTGCTGATGTTCCTGGCATTCGGTTCGGTGGTGCTTCCGATCAAGGCGGCGGTGATGAGCGCACTGACGCTCGGGTCCACCATGGGCATCTTGACGTGGATATTCGTCGACGGGCACGGGTCGGGCGTGCTGAACTTCACCGCCACCCCACTGACCGCGCCCGTCATTGCGCTGGTTGTCGCGGTGGGATACGGGTTGGCCACCGACTATGAGGTGTTCCTGGTCTCGCGGATGGTCGAGGCACGGGAAAACGGCATGTCCACTCAGGAGGCCATCCGGATCGGCACGGCAACCACCGGGCGCCTCATCACGGCAGCCGCGCTGGTGCTGGCCGTGGTCGCAGGCTCGTTCGTGTTCTCCGATCTGGTGATGATGAAGTACCTGGCGTTCGGGTTGATGGCGGCACTGCTGTTGGACGCGACCGTGGTGCGGATGTTCTTGGTGCCGTCGGTGATGAAACTGCTCGGCGACGACTGCTGGTGGGCACCGCGCTGGATGCGGCGGCTGCAGACCCGGATCGGGTTGGGGGAAATACACCTGCCCGATGAGCGCAAGCGGCCGGTGAGCAGCGGTCGGCCCCCCGTGACTGCGGGGCTGGTCGCCGCCACCCCGCGCCCAGCCCACGACCCCACGCACCCGTCCCCCCCGGAGTCGGCCCGGCAGGTCTCGGGCACCAGCGCCCGTCCGGAGCTGGGCCCGGCGCAGAGCGGGCCGTCCAGTGCCGGGACCAAGCAGATCCAGGTCAAGCCCAACCAGCCCAGCGAACCGCCGACCACTCGTCTCACCACGCCCGGCAAGCCGCCGGCGCGCGGTGTGAGTGGCCGGCCCTCGGCGCCGCCGTCGTCATCGCCGACACGACCACCGGCACCGGTACCGCCCCCGCCCCCACCGGCGCCCTCGCCCCCACCGGCGCCCTCGGCCGGTCAGACCCGGGCCATGCCCGTTCCGCGGAATCGGTCCGACGAGCCGGCCGGCGATCCAGCGGATCCAACGGCGGCGTTGCCGATCCAACGCCCCGAGGGCACCGACAGCGAGGCCGCGACCGAGCAGCTCAACGCGCGGGGTGGCAAAGGCGCGGAGAACGGCGCAGAAAATCCGCGTCAGCGCCGCCGCGGTGCCGGCGGCCTGAGCGCGCAGGATCTGCTGCGACGTGAGGGACGCTTGTAGGTCCGCGGCGCCTAGTCGGGCCCCTGGCCAGCGCCGGCATCGGGGTCATCGGGTTCGGCGGCGACCAGCGCCGGGGCATCCTCGGCCTGCTGTTCGGCTGCCACGGCCGGATCCTTGGCCAGGAGCACCTTCATCGCGTTGTTGAGGAAGGCGACCGTCGGAACGGCCAGCAGGGCCCCGATGATCCCGGCGAGCACCCCACCGGTGGATATGGCTAACACCACCCCCAGCGGGTGGATCGACACCGCGCGCCCCATCACCAGCGGCTGCAGCAAATGCGCCTCCAGTTGGTTCACCGTGATGAGCAAACCGAGGGTGATCAACGCGTACACGATGCCCTTGGCCAGCAACGCGACCACCACCGCCACCAAACCCGAGACCAGGGCACCGATCAGCGGAATGAAGGCACCCAGGAACACCAACGACGCAAGCGGCAACGCGAGCGGGATCCCCATGACCGCCAACCCCGCACCGACACCGGCGGCATCGGTCAACGCCACCAGGAAGGTGGCGCGCACGTAACCGATCAACGACCCGTACCCGGCGCGCCCGGCATCGAGCACCTTTTGCCGCGACTCGGCGGGAATGACCTTGGCGACGTACTGCCAGATATTGCGCCCCCCGTAAAGGAAGAAAATGAGCGTGAACAGCACCAATACCGCCGCGGTCAATAACTCGGTGATGGCCGCCGCGGTGGAGATCGCGCCGCTGGTCAACTTCGCTTGATGGCTGCGCAACGCCTCGATGGCGGCATTGCCGGCGTTCTCAATCTGTTCGCGGCGCAGGTGCGCCGGCCCCTCGATCAGCCATCGGCGACTGGAGTCGATGCTGTGCTCCACCTGCTCGACCAGATCCGGCAAACCAACGATGAACTGACTGATGACGAACGCCAGCAGGCCGCCCAGGACCGCGAACCCCCCCAACAACACCAGCGCCACCGCCACCCCGCGGGGCACCCCTCGGTGGTCCAGCCAGTCCACCACCGGCACCAACAGCGCGCTCAGCATTAGCGCCAGCAACACCGGAACGACAATGATTTCGAGCTTCTTGATGACCAACAACAGCGCCACGGCCGCCGCCAGGATGACCAACAAACGCCACGACCACGCTGCGGTCTTACGGACCAGAGGAACTACCGATGCATCGTCGAGGCTTGCCGACATCCGGCAAGCCTAGCCGGGTGCCTCGGGCTTGCCGGGCGCGAATCCTGACCGAATGGTCGGCCGTGTCGGGCGGCCTCGCCTGGTGATCGTTGGTGATCGTTGCTGAGTGATCGTTCGTGATCGCCGGCACGATCCGGTCACGACCCCAGAACGAGCCCGACACAGTCCGCGACGTGCGGCGATCGTTGCACCAGGTGCACGGTTACCCTTATTCGGTGTCATACGACGCCTCGGTCCGCAAACCTCGCCAGCGCGTGGGCGTGCTCACCCGCAAGCGGGTGGGGCCAGCCGCCGCGTGCGGTGGTGACCCACCGCGCGGCAAGTACTGGTGGATCCGGTGGGTCGTGCTGGGCATCGTGTCCATCGTGCTTGCCGTCGAGGTGGCGCTGGGGTGGGACCAGCTGGCCAAAGCCTGGATGAGCATGTATCAGGCCAAATGGTGGTGGCTGCTGGCGGCGATGGGAGCCGCGGCAGCATCGATGCACAGTTTCGCCCAAATCCAGCGCACGCTGCTGAAATCCGCGGGCGTCCACGTCAAACAGTTGCGGTCGGAAGCCGCCTTCTACGCGGCCAACTCGCTGAGCACCACGCTTCCCGGCGGTCCGGTGTTGTCTGCCACCTTCCTGCTCCGACAGCAGCGGATATGGGGCGCCTCGACGGTGGTGGCGTCGTGGCAGCTGGTGATGTCGGGGGTGCTACAGGCGGTGGGACTGGCGCTGCTCGGCCTGGGCGGCGCGTTCTTCCTGGGCGCGAAGAACAACCCGTTCTCGCTGCTTTTCACCCTGGGCGGGTTTCTCGCGTTGCTGCTGCTCGCCCAGGCGGTGGCCTCCCGTCCGGAGTTGCTTGAGGGCATCGGCTGCCGAGTGCTGTCGTGGGTCAACTCGATCCGGGGCCGCGAGGCCGAGACCGGGTTGGAGAAATGGCGTCAGATACTCATCCAGCTCGAATCGGTGAGCCTGAGCCGGCGTGACTTGGGGGTGGCGTTCAGCTGGTCGCTATTGAACTGGATCGCCGATGTCGCGTGCCTGGGCTTTGCCGCTTACGCCGCCGGCGACCACGCCTCGGTCGCCGGGTTGACGGTTGCCTACGCGGCGGCCCGCGCAGTCGGGACCATTCCGTTGATGCCCGGTGGTCTGCTGGTCGTCGAGGCTGTACTGGTGCCGGGCCTGGTCTCGAGCGGCATGGCCCTACCTAATGCCATCTCGGCGATGCTGATCTACCGGCTGATCAGCTGGCTGTTCATCGCCGCGATCGGGTGGGTGGTGTTTTTCTTCGTGTTTCGCACCGAGAAAACCGCGGGCTCAGACACCGACGATCCCCCGACCGATCCAGGCCTGGGACGCGTCATCAACGTCCCGGCCGATTTTTACGACGACCCCGTCGACACGGCGCTTCAGGGTCCGTTGCCACCGCCCGAGTATGGCGCCCAAAGCGATTGCGGTCAGTCCCGCTAGCTCATCGGGTGCGTCGGTCGGTGGCGGACCTCGAGGCGGTCCGCCGACCGCGGGCGGCCTCTGGCGGTGTCGGCGTTGTTGCAGCTCAGCAACCAATAATCGGACCTAGACCGGGTCGCCCTGCGGTAGGCTCGCGTGCACGCACTGCGTGAGAAAAACGGGGAGATACCATCCAGCAGTTCATGATGCGCCTAAGCCGCAACCTACGCAGATTCCGCTGGTTGGTTTTCACAGGCTGGTTGCTCGCACTGGTCCCGGCAATCTATCTGGCCATGACGCAGTCCGGGAATCTGACCGGCGGTGGCTTTGAGGTAACCGGCTCGCAGTCGCTGCAGGTCCACGATGTCCTGGTCGCCCAATACCCCGACCAGGGCGCATCGTCGTTGGCGTTGGTGGCGACCCCCCGCCCGGATGCCAGCTACCAAGACATCAACGACGCGGTGGCGCAGCTGCGGCGCATCGCCAGCGAGTTTCCGGGCGTATCGGAAGTGCCCAACCCTACCCAACGGCCGCCGCAACCCGACCGGCCGTATGTGGTGTCGTTGCGATTGGACGCCCGCAACGCCGGCACCAGCGACCTCGCCAAGAAGCTGCGCGCACGAGTTGGGGTGACCGGTGACAAACCCGGTCAAACGGCGGATGGCCGGGTGCGGCTATACGTCATCGGCCAAGGTGCCCTGAGCGCGGCCGCGGCGGCAAACACCAAGCACGACATCGCCGCCGCGGAACGCTGGAACCTGCCCATAATTCTGATCGTCTTGCTGGCGGTCTTCGGCTCGCTCGCCGCCGCGGCTATCCCGTTGACCCTCGGCATTTGCACGGTCGTGGTGACCATGGGTTTGGTCTATGCGTTGTCGATGCACACCACGATGTCGGTGTTCGTGACATCGACGGTGTCGATGTTCGGCATCGCACTGGCCGTCGACTACTCGCTGTTCATCCTGATGCGCTTCCGGGAGGAGCTGCGTTCCGGCCGTCAGCCGCAGGAGGCCGTCGACGCCGCCATGGCCACCTCCGGGCTGGCGGTGGTGCTGTCCGGCATGACCGTCGTCGCCTCACTGACCGGCATCTACCTGATCGACACCCCGGCGCTGAAGTCGATGGCCACCGGAGCGATCCTGGCGGTCGTGGTGGCCATGCTGACCTCCGCCACCCTGACGCCGGCCGTGCTGGCCACCTTTGCCAGGGCGGCGGCCAAGAGATCGGCGCTGCTGCACTGGT
The DNA here is from genome assembly GCF_900292015.1 of Mycobacterium basiliense. Lineage (NCBI taxonomy): Bacteria > Bacillati > Actinomycetota > Actinomycetes > Mycobacteriales > Mycobacteriaceae > Mycobacterium > Mycobacterium basiliense. The sequence continues at coordinate 366,978 of NZ_LR130759.1, read as the reverse complement.
CGCGGCGGCCGGAGAGCTCCCAGTCACGATTCTGGACTCGCTGGGTCGGCTGGGTAATGCGCCGGCCATGGATAACCGCGTTGTCGGCGTCGATCGTGCTGTTGCTGATGGCATTGCCGGCGACGTCGATGGTGCTCGGTAACAGCCTGCTGCGCCAATTTGATTCCTCGCATGAGATCCGGGCCGGTGTCTCCGCGGCGGCACAAGCGCTTGGACCGGGCGCGCTGGGACCGGTGCAGGTGCTGGTCACGTTCCCGAATGGCGACGCGTCTGCACCGGCGCACCGCGACGCGATCGCCGCGATCCGTCAGCAGATGGCGCAGGGCCCCAACGTCGACTCGGTGGCGCCGCCAAAGTTTGCCGACGACAACCGTAGCGCGGTGCTCAGCGCGGTGTTGTCGGTCGATCCCGAGGACATGGGCGCCCGCCACACCGTCGACTGGATGCGTAACCAGCTCCCAACGGTTGCCGACGGCGCACACATCGACGTGGGCGGACCGACGGCCCTGATCAAGGACTTCGATGACCGGGTGGCGCAGACCGAGCCGCTGGTGCTGGTCTTCGTCGCCGTGATCGCGTTCTTGATGCTGCTGATCTCGATCCACTCGGTGTTCTTGGCGTTCAAGGGCGTCCTGATGACCTTGCTCTCCGTGGCGGCGGCCTACGGCAGCCTGGTCATGATTTTCCAGTGGGGCTGGGGGGAAGGACTGGGCTTCCCACAGCTGAGTTCGATCGACAGCACGGTGCCGCCGCTGGTCCTGGCGATGACATTTGGGTTGTCCATGGACTACGAGATTTTCCTGCTCACCCGAATCCGGGAGCGTTTCTTGCACACGGGCCAGACCCGCGATGCGGTCGCCTACGGGGTGAGCACCAGCGCACGGACCATCACCAGCGCCGCCCTGATCATGATCGCGGTGTTCTGCGGATTCGCGTTCGCCGGCATGCCGCTGGTGGCCGAGATCGGCGTCGCCTGCGCCGTCGCCATCGCCGTGGACGCCACCGTCGTGCGACTCATCATGGTGCCGGCCCTGATGGCGATGTTCTCGCAGTGGAACTGGTGGCTACCCCGATGGCTGGCCCGCATGCTGCCGTCGGTCGACTTCGACCGGCCACTACCCGAGGTCGACCTCGCCGACGTCGTGGTGATTCCCGACGACATCGCGGCGACGATTGCACCCAGCGCCGACCTGCGCGTGGTGCTCAAGTCGGCGGCCAAGCTCAGGCACCTCGCCCCCGACGTCATCTGCGTGGCAGACCCGCTTGCGTTCACCGGGTGCACCCGCAACGGCAAGGGGCCCGAGCAAGTTCCAGAACTCGTCAAAGACGGGCCCGACATCGCCGACTTCGGTGCGCCAGACAGCTCCGGAACGGAGCAGAAGACCAGCACTCAATCGGCCGCCCGGCGGGCGGTCGGCCTGGCCTACCGCACCGGCATCGCGCGCGCGATGTCGTGGACCGAGCGCCCCGTGCATCCGGTTACCGTGTGGCGCGGGCGCCTCACGGTCGCCCTCGACGCGCTCGAAGCCACCGCCGCCGAGCGCCGGGAGTTGACCAACGGAACCCGGCAAACCAGATATCAGCGGCGAGGCCCATTCGAGGCCACCAATGTCCAGTTGCCCACCGGCGACCGGCTGCTGATCCCCACCGGCGCGGAGACGTTGCGGCTCAAGGGCTACTTGATCATGAGCCGTAACAGCAGCCGTGATTATGCCGAATTTGCTGACATGGTCGACGCCATCGAACCCGAGACCGCGGCCGTGGTGCTGGCGGGCATGGACAGGTACTACTGTTGTCAACCACCCAGGCGGCACTGGATGGCCACCCAGCTGGTTCGTCGACTGGCAGACCCGCATCCGTCCGATGTCGACGACGAGTGGCCTCAACCCGATGCCAAGGCAGACTGGGAGGAGGTCAGGCAGCGCTGCCTGGCGGTGGCCGTAGCGATGTTGGAGGAGGCGAGGTGACGTTGGCAACCGACCAGCGGAAACCTGCGCCCACACCGGCATCGCAAGGGTCCAGCATCGAAGCCGGGGGGCCCGGTGTCGACCGGCCGGTCGAATTCTGGCCGACCGCCGCCATCCGCTCCGCGATCGCCGGCGGCGACATCGCCACCTGGAAGCGCATTGCCGCCGCGTTGAAGCGCGACCCCTACGGGCGGACCGCCCGCCAGGTCGAAGAAGTCCTGGAAGGGTCCCCGCCGTACGGCATCTCCAAAGCGTTGTGCGAAGTACTGGACCGAGCGCGTACCCAGCTGGAAGCCAACGAGCGCGCCGAGGTCGCGCGTCACGTGAAGCTACTGGTGGATCGGTCGGGTTTGGGTCGGCAGGAATTCGCATCGCGCATCGGCGTACTGGCCGAGGACCTGGCCTCTTACCTGGACGGCAGTGTCAGCCCGTCCGCCTCGGTGATGATCCGGATGCGGCGATTGTCCGACCGATTTGTCCGGGTCAAAAACACCCGCGCGGCGGATTCCGGCTAGAAGTCCGATCAGCGGGAGCTGATCGGCGTCACGTCGAGCACCAGCCAGTCACTGCCCCGCTTGGTCAGCGCCACCCGCAGCGCCGGCGCGGCCTGGTTGGTCGGCTGACCGGGAGTGTTTTGGGTAACTCGCAAGATCACCGCCACACTGGCCGCCGATGGCCCAAGAGCCTCCACACCGGCCGACAGCGTGTCGGCTTGCGCGGTGACCTTGCGTTGCGCCAGGTCGGCGCTTGACTTGGCATATTGCTCCTTGAACGCCGCCACTCGCTCCGGCACCATCATGGCCGCCGCCCGGTCGACCGCGGCGTTGGGAACACCCGGCGCGAACGACGCCACCGCCTCGGCCATCTCCGTGGCGACCTGTACCACCCTTCGGGAGTCTCGGTTGAAGTCTTGATCCGGCATCGTCCAGTGCGTGTATCCGGTCAGTACCGCCGCCACCAGAGCCGCGGCGCATACAAACACGACCGCTAACCGCAGCCCGGGAGCTTCGTCGTCGGTTCCCACGGTCACCGCATCACGGCGCAATAACCAGAAGTTGATCGCCACGCCTTCGGTAATCAGCAGCACCAGCACCGAACACGCCGATATCCACCACCACGGCCAACCCAGGACGAACCCGATCGTCACCAGTGCCGCGATCGCGGCCAACGGCGCTGCGATATCGAATGCGGCCAGCCGCCACGCGTTTCTCATCGAATCGATTCCAGGCCCGAGATCATCGGCTTGCCGTCCACCGCGGAGACCTCGATCCGCAAGCTCCAATGCACTGTTTGCGGCTTGACACCGGCATTTTCGGCGACCGACGTCGCAACGAGCAGCACCGAATCCGTCCTGGTGGCAAAGGGCGGCAACTTGGTGGTCACCACAGACCGGGCGGCTCCGGGCCGGGTGTCCAGGTCCCGGTGCACCGTTTCGATCGCCACCGCCTCTATCCGGCCGCTGCTTTGGGTCTGCAACTTCTCCACCACCTGCCGGTAGGGCAACACCGCGGCGTCGAAGTCAGTGTTGAGTTGGCCGACCGTTCCGTCGTGCAGCCGCTGCAGGCTGGCGTCCACGTTGCCGGCATTCATGTTGATCAGCACATCAGTCCATTCGGCCGCCGCCTGCATCACCCGGGTCAGATATACGCGCTCGGCCACCTCGTCACGATGGCCCGACCAGATGAGGACACCGAGCACGACCGCGACGACCGCCACCACACCGAGAATGGTCGACCCGATGCCGAAGTTGGAGAGCATCTCAGCAGGTGAATCGTCCGGTTCGGCAGCGGCTTCATCGGAATCCTCATCGGCTTCTTTCACCGGAGCTACCGCGGAATCATCGTCTGACATGGCCCGATCGTCGCACCCGAATCGAGATGGAAGGATGGCGGGGTGACGAATACCGCTGTTCGCTCCGGTATCGACCTGAGCTATATCGACCCTGACGCCCGCCCGCAAGACGACCTGTTCGGCCACGTCAATGGCCGCTGGTTGAAGGAATACGACATACCCGCGGACCGCGCGACGGACGGCGCTTTCCGCCACCTGTTCGACCGTGCCGAGCAGCAAGTGCGCGACCTAATCATCGAAGCCAGTGAACGAGCGGCACCAGCCGGCACCGACGAGCAGCGGATCGGCGACCTCTACACCAGCTTTCTGGACGAAGAGGCGGTCGAGAGCCGGGGCGTGCAGCCGCTGCGCGACGAGCTCACCATGATCGACGACGCCGCCGATCGCGACGCATTGGCCGCGGTCATCGGCGCCCTGCAACGCAACGGGATGGGCGGCGGCATAGGGCTGTATGTCGACACCGACGCCAAGGACTCGACCCGCTATTTGGTGCACTTCACCCAATCGGGCATCGGACTACCCGACGAGTCCTACTATCGCGACGAGCAACACGCCGAAGTGTTGGCCGCCTACCCCGGGCACATCGCCCGGATGTTCGCCCTGGTATTCGGTGGGGAAAGCGCAGGGCACGCCGATGTCGCAGCGACCATCGTGTCGCTGGAGAGCAAGCTGGCGGCCGCCCATTGGGACGTCGTCAAGCGTCGCGACGCCGAACTCACCTACAACCTGCGCACGTTTGCTGACATCCAGATCGAGGGGGCGGGTTTTGACTGGGCGAGCTGGCTGGCCGCGCTGGGCACCACCCCGGAGGCGGTCGCGGAACTGGTGGTGCGCCAGCCCGACTACCTCAACGCCTTCGCCACGCTGTGGAACAGTGAAAATCTCGAGGATTGGAAGTGTTGGGCGCGTTGGCGCTTGATTCGCGCGCGTGCCCCCTGGCTGACCCATGATCTGGTGGGCGAGGACTTCGACTTCTACGGCCGCAGGTTGACCGGTGCCGAGCAGATTCGCGAGCGCTGGAAACGAGCGGTGGCGCTGGTCGAATCCCTAATGGGCGACGCGGTCGGAAAGCTCTATGTCGAGCGGCATTTCCCGCCGGGCGCCAAGGCCCGCATCGATGCTTTGGTATCCAACCTGCAAGAGGCGTACCGAATCAGCATCAGCGAACTGGATTGGATGACGCCGCAGACTCGTGAGCGTGCACTGACCAAGCTGGGCAAGTTCACCGCCAAGGTTGGCTATCCGATCAAATGGCGGGATTACTCAAAACTGGTGATCGATCGCAACGACCTCTACGGCAACTTCCAGCGTGGCTACGCGGTCAACCACGACCGCGAGCTTGCCAAGCTCGGCGGCCCGGTCGACCACGACGAGTGGTTCATGACACCCCAGACCGTCAACGCCTATTACAACCCGGGCATGAACGAGATCGTCTTTCCGGCAGCGATTTTGCAACCCCCATTCTTCGACGCTGACGCCGATGACGCGGCCAACTACGGCGGAATCGGCGCGGTTATCGGACACGAGATCGGGCACGGCTTTGACGATCAAGGCGCCAAATACGATGGCGACGGCAACCTGGTCGACTGGTGGACCGACGATGACCGCACCGAGTTCGGAAGCCGCGCGAAGGCATTGATCGAACAATATGACGCATACGCGCCCCGCGATCTAGTGGATCAACCCGGTCCCCCTCATGTCCAGGGCGCGTTCACGATTGGAGAGAACATCGGCGATCTGGGCGGGCTCTCGATCGCGCTACTCGCCTACCAGCTATCGCTGAACGGTGAGCCCGCCGAGGAGATCGACGGCCTTACCGGTGTACAGCGGGTGTTCTTCGGGTGGGCCCAGGTTTGGCGGACGAAATCGCGTCAGGCCGAGGCGATTCGGCGACTGGCGGTCGATCCACACTCCCCGCCGGAGTTCCGGTGCAACGGCGTCGTGCGCAATGTGGACGCGTTCTACGAGGCCTTCGATGTCACGGAGGACGACGCCCTATTCCTGGAACCACAGCGCCGCGTCAGGATCTGGAGCTAGGTCCGCGCGTCGCCTTCTTGCGCGAGCAGACACAGAATCGCGCAATTTAGCCGTCAAACATGCGATTCTGCGTCTGCTCGGCAGGCTTCGATGCGCGCGGGCACGTGCTTGTGCCAGGGCGTGCCGGCATATGGGTCGCGCCATTGAGTCGATGTGAGCGAGTTGGGGGCTACCCCCGGAACAACGGTACGGCCATCCGCGTCGACGTAGTCGAGCCCAAAGCCGTTGGGCAGCGCGGCATGCCCGGGCAGCATTGTCTCGCTGATCTCGATGGTGGCTTCCGCACTACCAGCCGCGGTGGTGATGCGGGCCCGACATCCGTCCACCAGCCCGAGCGCATCGGCGTCCTCGACACTGACTCGCAACGCTCCGTCCACATCACGTTTGCGCCAGGACGGATCACGGAATATGTCATTGGCTGTATAGGCGCGGCGTTCCCCCACGGATAGCACGATCGGCATCTCCGGGGTTGTCAGCTGCGCCGGTGCGTGAGTCAACGACCGTATCTCGTCCAGCAATTCGGGAATCTCCAACGAGATCTTGTGGTCGGTGTAGTTGATCAGCGCAAAATCATCCTGGTAATTGTGCGCGGTAAAGGTGACTCCGGAACGGCTGTTGAGAATCGCGTCGAACAACGCGTTGCCGTCGGCGTGCCCGGCTCGCCGGACTGCATCGGGATAGGTCATCGCGGTCTTCTGGGCTAACCCCCATAGCGCCGCGGCCCCGGCCAGGCCGTCAGGCAGTGTCGGGCCCAGCGTTTCGTAGAGCACGTAAGGGAGCAGCTTGGCCATCGAAGGGTTGGTGGCCGCGGCGCCCATAACTGCTTCGGCATACGCTTGACGACCCTGCGCCGCGGCCTCGTGCAGCGGCCGCAGATCCGCGTCATCCACGACACCCAGGGCCCGCACCAATCGCGCCCAGATTTCGGGTTCGGGCAATGTCCCCGGCAATGGCTCGAATAGCGGGTGCCGCAAATGCACGGCGTTATGCGGAAATTCCAGATTGAAGAACGTGGTTTCGGGCTTTTCGAACTGCGACGCTGCGGGCAGCACGTAGTGGGCCAATCTGGCCGTTTCGGTCATCGCGACATCGATAACCACCAACAGTTCCAGCGCTTCAAACGCCTCTCGGCAGGCAGCCGAGTTAGCAAGGGAATGCGCGGGATTGGCGCTCTCGACAATCATGGCGCGGAATCGGTCCGGGTGGTCGGTGAGGATCTCCTCGGGAACCACGTTGCCCGGTACCAGCCCGGCGATGATGCGAGCACCGGTGACAGGTGTGCGGCCGGAGACCATGCTGAACAACGGTGCGAACGACGAGTGCAGATGTTGGCCACCTTTTTTCGCGAAGTTACCGGTAAGAATCCACAGCATCTTGTTCAGGTACGAGCACACCGTGCTATTAGGCGCCTGTTGGATGCCAAGATCTTCGAATACCGAAACGCTGCCTGCGGTGCCGATGCGGCGAGCCGCCGCACGCAGCAGCTCTTCGTCCACCCCGCAATGCTGCGCGTAGTCACCGACCGGAATCTCGCCAAGTACCGCGCGGACAGCGTCGGCTCCGTGTACGTGTTCGGTGAGAAATTGTTCGTCACAAAGGCTTTCCTGCACCAGGACGGCCGCCAACGCCGCGATGCACCAGGCATCGGTACCAGGGCGCACCCGCAGATGGAAGTCGGCCATCTTGGCGGTGTCGGTAACGACGGGATCGACCACGATCATCGACCGCGCGGGGTCTTTGGCGATCTCGTTGAGCACCACCCGAGCTCTGGGGAAACTCTGCGACATCCACGGGTTTTTCCCGATGAAAACCGACACTTCGGCATGCTCGAACTCACCGCGCGTGTGACCGCCGTATAGCTGGCCGTCAACCCACGCCTCGCCGGTTTTCTCCTGCGCCAGTGCATTTGACCGGTACCGTGAGCCCAGCGCCTTGAGGAATGCTCCGCTATACGCGCCGCCCAGGTGATTGCCTTGGCCGCCACCGCCGTAGTAGAAGATTTTGTCCCCGCCGTAGACATCGCGGATATGCTTGAACCCTTCTGCGATCTCGACAATTGCGGTGTCCCAGTCGATCTCCTCGTAGGTCCCGTCGGGACGGCGCCGCAGCGGCGAGGTGAGGCGGCCGCGGTTGTTCTGGTAGTGATCCAGCCGCAACGCCTTATTGCAGGTGTAGCCTTGCGATGCCGGATGAGCTTTGTCTCCCCGGATGCGCGCTAGCCTGCCATCTTCGACTTGCACGACGATGCCGCAGTTGCATTCGCACAGGATGCAGGCAGTGGGCTGCCAATCAGTGGTGGTCATCGGTTTCCCTTTCCGGCAGCTCTGCCAGCAGCAGGCCGTGCAGCTGGCGATGAACGACATCCAGCGGCGCCAGGTCTCGCCGCACCCGGGCCAGCAGAAGCGCGCCCTCCAGCGCCGACGTTGCCAGCACCGCTAATTCCGCGGCCCGGTCCGCCGCTATGCCGTCGGCGAGGAAGCGTTCGGCGATCAAGTCGGACCACCGGTCGAACACCGCCGCCGCATGCTCGATCACCGGCGCCATCCGCTCCCCGTCCGCCGCCTCGCCGGCTTCAACGGACACCGCCGCGATGGGACAGCCGGCGCGGAAGTCGCTGGCGAGCAGCTGCTCCCGATATTTAGCGACCAGCGTGTTCAACAGATCGAGGGACTGATCGGCCTCGGTGATGATCTTCGCGACGTGCTCGCCTGCGAAGTCGACCGCCTCGCACAACAACTGCGTTCGTCCACCCGGGAAGTAGTGGTAGGCCGACCCGCGCGGCGCACCGCTGTGCTGCAGAACGTCGGAGATGGCGGTGGCATGCGCGCCGCGTTCCCGGATCAGCAGGGCGGCGGACACCACCATCCGGTCGCGAGGGCTGCGCATATGTATGATGCTATACATAATCGGCACCCAACGGGAGTGCCCTACGGTGAACTTCACCGACCATGCAGAAGCTATCGCTGGCGAAATCCGAGCCGGCTACCTCAACCGCCCGGGGGTGGGTGCTAGATCTGCCAGTCCTGGGCGCCGTCGTTTTTGTTGTAGGTTCCCACCGAGTTCTTGACGACGATCGGGTCACCACTGCCGAAGTTGTCGTAGAACCACTTAGCGTTGCTGGGGCTCAGATTGATACAGCCGTGGCTGACATCGCGCTTACCCTGATCGCCCACCGACCACGGCGCGCTATGCACGAAGTTGCCACTGTTGTCGATGCGGACGGCGTCCGACACCGTCACCTTGTAGCCCTGCGGTGAGTTGACCGGAACACCGTACGTCGAGGAATCCATCACCACCGTGGGCATCTTCTCGAGCACGTAGTACGTGCCGTTGGGGGTCTGGTGGTTGCCGGCCGCCATACCCATGGACATCGGGAAGGTCTGCTGTACGACGCCGTTGCGGCTAATCGTCATCTGGTGGGTGGCATCGTCGGCGGTGGCCACCAGCGAATCACCGGTCCGAAAACTGGATTTGGTGCCGGCGGCATCGATGTTCACCGCGGTGTTGGCCGGCCAGAATTCAAAAGGCCGCCAGCGGACCTGGGTGGGACTCATCCAGTAGAACTTGCCCGGCACCGGCGGGATCGACGAAATGTGGATGGCGCTTTCGGCCATCGGTCGGTCGGCGATGGGCACCTCGAAGTTGATGATGATCGGCTTGGCCACCCCGACCATCGCACCGTCGACGGGATTGAACGTCGGCGGCCGGAAAGGCGGCGGACCGATAAACGGCGTCGGATCCTGTCCGGCGACCGGGCCGGCCGCCGCGGGCACCGCCAGCGGGTTGGGCGGTGGTGGCGTAAGCGGGTCCGGCATCGGCGGCAACGCCAGCGGATCGGGCCCCGGCGGCGGCGCCAATGGGTCCGGCGCGGGCGGCGCCGGAGCAACCACTACCGGATCGCCGGGCGCGTCATCTGGGTCCGCAAGAGCTGGACCGGTGCCCAGCACCAGCACAGCAATCACTCCGGCCGCGTTCGCAGCGGCAAAGAGGCTTCCCCTCGTGCGGCCCCTTGTCCAGCGCGACATAAATCATCCCTCCGGTCACGTTCTGCAACCCAGTGTGGCATAGCACAACGGCCCGTTGCCTCTTCCACCGCCTCCCGATAGCGCTTCAATCGCGTGATTCACGCCGCTGAGCTGCACCGTTAGCGCGTGTGTGAAGTTGCCTCCACGGCCGGCGCATCGAAGGCCGGCGCATCGAAAACGTACCTGGCAGCGGTCATCGCGGCCAGAGCCATCGCCATCAGGCCCGCCGACGCGGTCAGCATGAGGGCCACACTTCGTTGGTATAACAGGCCACCGGCCAGTGAGCCCGCCATGATGCCGACCTGAAACGCGGTCACATAGAGGCCCGAGGCGCCGTCGGGGTCGTCGGCCGCACTACGCATCGCCGCACATTGCAGCATCGGCGACACGGCGGTGGCCGCAGCACCCCACAGCACGATCGCCGCGATGCCGGCCACCAAGGCCGTCACCGGCGACCAACGACCGCCGAATGCCAGCGCGGTCAGCAGGACAAATGCGGCCGTCAGTGCGGTCAAGCAGAAGATGATGGTGGCCTTGGGCCGGCGGTCCAGCGGGCGCGCCACCAGCCCCACCGCAATCACACCCGCGACACCATAGGCGGCCAGCAGCCACGCCTGGTTCGGGCCACGCACACCGACGACCTGACGGATGATCACCACGATGTAGGTGTAGGAGACAAAATGGCCGGCCACACCGACCATGGTGATCAGGCTGACGATGACCAGCGCCCGGTTGCGGTGGTGCCGCGACTTCGCCCCCACATGTTGCAGCTGGTCGGTGGTGAGCACCATCTCGGGTAGCAGCAGCCGCGCCGCCACGGTGACGATTGCTGCCGCGACGGTGATGCCTACGACCGCCAGTCGCCAACCCCACATCAGGCTCAGGGCGGCCGTGAGCGGACTACCGACGATCAGCGCCAGGCTGGTTCCGATGTAAATCGACGTGGTGGCGCGGCCGGCGTGACTTGGGGGCACCAGCCGGGCCGCGATCGGGGCGATGACCGACCACAACAAACCGTGGGTGACCGCGCAGAACACCCGCCCAACGGCCAGTACCGCGAAGGTAGGCGCCAGCGCGGAGATGAGTTGCGAGACCGTCAGACAGACCAGGCTGATCACCAGGGCACGGCGGCGAGGCCAGTGCGCGGTCCAGCGCACCAGGACAACCGTCGTCACCGCCGCGACCAGTGCGTACCAGGACAGGAGGGTGCCCACCACGACGACACTGACGTGCAGATTCCGCGCGATCACCGATAACGCGCCGACCGGCAAGATCTCCGCGGTCACATAGACAAATGCCGCGGCGGAGAGCACGGTCAGCTGCGCAGCGACCCGTGGCGTCCACGGTCCTGCGGGCGCGGTGGCGGTTCGGGTATCGGCAGTCATGAGCTGGGCCGCGGCGTCGTTCGGGAACTGGTCGGGAAATGCTCCAACCCGCCGAGTGACGGCGCTGCTCTCACCGTACGTTCCGCGCGGACGGGTTCAAACCAGTTCCCGCGTCAACACGCCAGCGCTCTTAAGAACGAACCAGGCGCGCGATCGCCGCGGAGGCTTCGGCGACCTTGCCGTCGGCCTCGGTACCACCCTCAGCCACGGCGCGGGTGACGCAGTGGCTCAGGTGCTCGTCGAGCAGATTCAACGCGACCGATCGCAGGGCGCTATTGATCGCGCTGATCTGGGTAAGGACATCTATGCAGTACTTGTCCTCCTCGATCATGCGCGCGATGCCGCGTACCTGCCCTTCGATCCGGCGCAGCCGCTTGGCGTAGTTGTCCTTCTGCTGCGAATAGCCGTGTGCGGTTTCCATGACTCTCCCAAAGATCGGAACGCTCTAAACCTGCGGAACGCAGCAATCCGACGGAAATTCCCGATCAGACCGAGTTGGACCCCGATTGTACTCCGTACCCGGCCCGGGTATTCGACCCGAGTTTTGGCAACGGCGACCGCGCTGCGCATACTTGGACCATGTCCAAACCCGATATCAAACCGCGTAGCCGCGACGTCACCGATGGCCTGGAGAAAGCGGCCGCCCGGGGCATGTTGCGGGCGGTAGGCATGGGCGACGACGACTTTGCCAAGGCCCAAATCGGGGTCGCGTCCTCGTGGAACGAGATCACGCCGTGCAACCTTCCCCTGGATCGGCTCGCCAAGGCCGTCAAGGAAGGGGTGTTCGCCGCGGGCGGCTACCCACTTGAGTTCGGCACGATCTCGGTTTCCGACGGCATCTCGATGGGGCACGAGGGAATGCATTTCTCGCTGGTGTCCCGCGAAGTCATCGCCGACAGCGTCGAAACCGTGATGCAGGCGGAGCGCCTGGACGGCTCGGTGCTGCTGGCCGGGTGCGACAAATCGCTACCCGGGATGCTGATGGCCGCCGCGCGGCTGGATCTGGCGGCCGTCTTCCTGTACGCGGGCTCGATTCTTCCGGGGGTAGCCAAACTTTCCGATGGCAGCGAGCGCGAGGTCACCATCATCGACGCATTCGAGGCCGTGGGGGCGTGCGCGCGCGGCTTGATGTCACGCACGGACGTCGACGCCATCGAGCGCGCGATCTGCCCGGGCGAGGGTGCCTGCGGCGGCATGTACACCGCCAACACCATGGCCAGCGCCGCCGAGGCGCTGGGCATGTCACTGCCCGGCAGCGCCGCGCCGCCGGCAACCGATCGCCGCCGCGATGGGTTCGCGCGTCGCAGCGGTCAGGCCGTCGTCGAATTGTTGCGCCGTGGCATCACTGCCCGAGACATCCTCACCAAGGAGGCCTTCGAGAACGCCATAGCTGTGGTGATGGCTTTTGGCGGGTCAACCAACGCGGTGCTCCACCTGCTGGCCATCGCCCGCGAAGCCGAAGTCATGTTGACCCTCGAGGACTTCAGCCGGATCGGGTCGAAGGTGCCCCACCTGGCCGATGTCAAGCCGTTCGGCCGCCACGTCATGTACCACGTCGACCACATCGGCGGCGTGCCGGTGATCATGAAGGCACTGCTGGACGCCGGCCTCTTGCGCGGCGACTGCCTGACGGTCACGGGCCGGACGCTCGCCGAGAATCTGGCCGACATTGATCCGCCGGACCCGGACGGCAAGGTACTGCGCGCATTGGACAACCCGATACACCCGACCGGGGGAATCACCATCCTGCGTGGGTCGCTTGCACCCGAGGGCGCAGTGGTCAAGACGGCCGGTCTGGAATCGGAGGTGTTCGAGGGCACGGCAAGGGTTTTCGACGGCGAGCGAGCCGCCCTGGACGCGCTCGAGGACGGCACGATCACCAAAGGCGACGCGGTGGTGATCCGCTATGAAGGACCCAAGGGCGGCCCGGGAATGCGCGAAATGCTGGCGATCACCGGCGCGATCAAGGGAGCCGGGCTCGGCAAAGACGTCATGCTGCTGACCGATGGCCGGTTCTCCGGTGGCACCACCGGCCTCTGTGTGGGACACATTGCGCCGGAGGCCGTCGATGCCGGACCGATCGCGTTCCTGCGCGATGGCGACCGGATCCGGCTGGACGTGGCAAATGGCACCCTCGAGGTGCTCACCGACCCAACTGAATTCGCAAATCGGCAGACGGATTTCACTCCCCCGCCGCCGCGGTACAAGACCGGGGTGCTGGCCAAGTACGTCAAGTTGGTCGGCTCGGCCGCGACTGGCGCGGTCTGCGGTTAGCCGGACCGCATTCGGCCCTGGGCAACCGGTCGCCGGGTGCGGTTCGAATCCGCGGATGGGTCGTTGCATCGCATTGCTGAATGCCCAATGGCAACAGCGCTTTTTCGCCAGCGGCCAGCCGAATCCGGCGCACCAGTCCGGCACGTGGCGAACCCGGTGATTCTCAGTAACCGTCCAGCCGCGGCAGCTAGCATCATGCAATGCTCCGCTCGGCCCAAACCGGGCGATGTTCGTCGTGAGTGCAGCGAGGTGCCCGATGACATACGTGCTTGTCTCACCGGAGACCATGGCCTCGGTAGCCATCGATCTGCAGTTCATCGAGACGACGGTGTCCAATGGGAACGCCGCGGCGGCCGGCGCGACGACGCTCGTGGCCAGCGCGGCCGGCGACGAGGTATCGAAGGCAATCGCGGCGTTGTTTTCCCGGCACGCCCAGGAGTATCAGGGGTTGGCCCGGCAGGCCGCGGCATTCCACGACGAGTTCGTGAAGAACCTACGGGCCGGCGCGATTTCGTATGCTTCCGCCGAAGCCGGCAACGCGGCGCAGGGTCTGCTGGGTCTGGTCAACACCCCGACTCAGGCGTTGCTGGGTCGCCCGCTGATCGGTAACGGCGCCAACGGAATGACCGTCAATGGGGTGGGCACGCCAGGCGGACCCGGTGGCATCCTGTACGGCAACGGAGGTAACGGCGGGGCAAGCACCACCGTGGGAGTCGTTGGCGGCGCTGGCGGGTCGGCCGGCCTGATCGGCAACGGCGGCATCGGCGGCCGCGGCGGCCCCGGCGGAACGGGTGGTGCCGGTGGCAACGGCGGGTTCCTCTTCGGCTCAGGTGGCGCCGGTGGGGCCGGCGGGATCGGGATTACCGGCGGGGTCGGCGCTGCCGGCGGCATGGGCGGTGACGGGGGCGCCGGTGGCAGCGCCGGATGGTTCGGCAATGGTGGGGCCGGCGGGATCGGTGGCGCCGGCGGCGGTGGCGGCGCCGGTTTGCCCAACGAGCAGGGCGGCACGGGCGGGACCGGTGGTCACGGCGGAACCGGTGGCAGCGCCGGACTGTTCGGCAATGCGGGTACCGGCGGTGACGGCGGAGCCGGCGGCGCTGGCGGCAACGGTTTGGCGGCCCAGCAGGGTGGCGACACCGGGGGCGATGGCGGCCAGGGTGGTCTCGGCGGCGACGCCGGGACCGGAGGCCACGCCGGGCCCCTTGGCACCAACGGCAGCGGTGGACGCGGGGGTAGCGGTGGGATCGGCGGCACCGGCGGCACGGGTGCGGCCGATACCGGTAGCAACCCGGGCGCGGGCGGCAAAGGTGGTGACGGCGGCGACGCCGGTGTGGGCGGTGCCGCCGGCACCGGCGGATTCGGTGGAGCGGTGGGTGCCTACGGCAACGGCGGCGCGGGCGGCACCGGCGGCACCGGCGGGGCCGGTGCCAACGCGCCGGCCGGCACCGGCGACAGCGGCACCAACGGCGCGGCCGGCGGTCAGGGTGGCTCCGGCGGCAACAGTGGCGCCGGCGGAGCCAACGGCAACGGGGGTGACGGCGGCCTGGGAGGCGCCGGTGGTGACGGCGCCAGCGGCACCGCCGACAACGGCGGGGGTGCCGGCAGTGGCGGCCGTGGCGGTGACGGCGGCACCGGCGGGGTCAGCGGTCCGGCCGGTCATGGCGGCTCTGGCGGCACCGGCGGCTCTGGCGGCACCGGGGGTGCTGGAGGTTCCGGCGGTATCGGCGCCGACGGCAAGGCCGACACCGGTCACATGGGCGGGTATGGCGGCGCCGGCGGAAACGGCGGCACCGGCGGCAACAGCCTGCGCGGTGGTACCAATGGCAACGGCGGAGTGGGCGGCGCCGGCGGAGCGGGCGGCGCCGGCGGCAGCGGCACGCCGGATGCCGGCAGTGGTGGCGGTGACGGCGGCGACGGCGGCTACGGCGGCATGGGTGGGACCGGCGGCTGGCCCGGCCACGGCGAAGGCGTCGGCGGTAACGCGGCTACCGGCGGCGCCGGCGGCGCCGGTGGGGTAGGCGGTGCCGGCGGCGACGCCATCCAAGGTTCCGGCCACTACGGCGGCTACGGCGGTTATGGCGGCGGCGGAGGAGACGGCGGCTACGGAGGCAACAGTGTCACCGGCACCGGCGGCACCGGCGGTGCCGGGGGCAACGGCGGCCAGGCCGGTGCCGGCGGCATTTCCGGCGACGGCGTGCAATTCGATTGGGGCACCGGCGGCACCGGCGGCAGCGGCGGTCAAGGCGGCTACGGCGGTGCCGGCCGGCTCGAGGAAGCTGGCGGCGCCGGCGGGTCCGGTGGCACCGGCGGCACCGGCGGCGACAGTGGCCCCGGCGGCACCGCAGGCAATGGCGGCACCGGCGGGACCGGCGGTGGCGGCGGCTATGGCGGCCCGGGCGATTACCAGGAAACCGGATTCGCGGGCGGCGTTGGCGGCACCGGGGGCACCGGCGGCAACCCGGGGACCGCCGGACCCAACGTGCACCCGGGCGTCGGCGGTAATGGCGGCACCGGCGGCGTCGGCGGCACCGGCGGCTATGGCGGCACCGGCCGGGGATCGGCGGGCGCCGTGGGCGGCACCGGCGGCACCGGCGGTACCGGCGGTGACCCGGGTCCGGGCGGTATCGGCGGCAACGGCGGCGACGGTGGCGTCGGCGGCCCTGGCGGCTACGGCGACACCGGCTTCGGAACGTCCGGCTACGACGGCGGCACCGGCGGTACCGGCGGCACGGGCGGTCAACCGGGCCCCGGGGGCATCGCCGCGGGCAACGGCGGCCAGGGCGGCTTGGGTGGCAGCGGCGGCTACGGCGGTTCCGGCAACGGTACGGCGGGCTACGCGGGCGGCGACGGCGGCAAGGGCGGCACCGGAGGCGTCGGCGGCACGGTCGGTGTCGGCGCGAGCAACGGCAACGGCGGCGCCGGCGGTGAAGGCGGTTACGGCGGCAAGGGCGGTTACGGCGGTATCGACGCCAACACTGGCGATGGCCTGGCCGGCGGGATTGGCGGAGCCGGTGGCAACGGCGGCGGGGGCGGGCAAGCGGGCGCGGGCGCGGGCAACGCAGGCAACATCGGGGGCGCGGGCATCGGAGGGCAGGGTGGGCTCGGCGGTACCGGCGGCACCGGCTATTACGGCGCTAACGCCGGCCCGGGCGGTCAAGGCGGTCCGGGTGGCGCCGGTGCCGACGGACCTGCCGGGCAGGCCGGCGGCGCAGGCGGGTCCGGCGGATTCGGCGGGACCGGTGGCACCGCGAACGGGACCGGCAACGCCGGAGCCGGTGGCCAAGGCGGCACCGGCGGGAGCGGCGGTCAGGGCGGTAACGGCGTGCTGTCGGGCCAGGCCGGCGGTAACGGCGGGGCCGGCGGGTTGGGCGGCACCGGCGGGTACGGCGGAAGGGCGTCTGGCAGCGGCAACGGCGGCAATGGCGGCACCGGCGGTGACGGCGGCGAGGGCGGGACCGGCGGGGACGGCGACGGCGCGGCGAGCGGTACTGGCGGCAAGGGCGGTGCCGGCGGCCACGGCGGCACCGGTACCCCACCCGGCGGCGTCGATGGCGGCAGCGGCAACCCCGGACTGGACGGCCTGGACGGGACGTAGGCCGCGGTAGCAGGCACATCACTTGCGGGTTTGCCGCACCCGCCCCGAATGTTTACCTGGTACCCATACGGGGTATAGACTAGGTTCCGGAGTCAACCGCTGGGACTACAGTCCCCCAACCTGAATGAGGGTGAAACAGATGGCGACCCATGAAGCCGGGACCGTGTTGACCTGTGGCCACGAAGGCTGTGGGTGTCGCGTTCGTATCGAGGTTCCCTGTCACTGCTCGGGAGCCGGTGAGCCTTACCGCTGCACCTGTGGCGATGCGTTGGTTCCCGTCCAGTAGATCAACCCGGCCGGTGGTGCGTTCGGTGCCGGTCGATCATCGCCCGAACGCACGACCGGCCAGCTCAGCCTGGGCCACCAGGGGCAGAGATGCCGCCGAGGCACCTACCGCCACGGTGTATACACCCGCCGTGATGCGCCAGCACCGGGCGTCGGTGTCGTAGCTGGCAAGCAGTCGCGGATCCGCTTCGATGCTGACGCGGGTTGAGCTGCCCGGTTCTAAATCCACCCGCTGGAATCCCAATAGGCGCACCCATCGACCACCGGAACCGCTGCGGATATACAGCTGCGGGATATCGGTGCCGCGGCGTCCGCCAGTGTTGATAACGGTGAATCGGGCATTCACGGTGTCACCACCGGTGACTACCAGCTCGCGATATTCGAAGCTGGTGTAGGACAAGCCGTGCCCGAAGGCGAATAACGGGGGCTGGTCCATTTTGGCGAACCAGCGGTAGCCCACGTCGGCGCCCTCGAGATAGTGAATCGTGGTCGGTGCTCCCGCTGGCGCTGCCGGGCCGGGTAACATCGGCCGCGGCGTCTGAGAAAGATCGATGGGGAACGTCATCGGCAGCCGGGCCGACGGGTTCACCCGGCCGGCAATGATTTCCGCAATCGCTTGGGCGCCCGCCTGTCCCGGGTACCACGCCTGCAAGATCGCGTTGACCGAGTCTTGCCAGGGCATCGCGACCGGGTTGCCGGTCTCGAGTACCACAACGGTGTTCGGGTTCACCGCCGCGACCGCAGAGATTACTGCGTCCTGACCCCAGGGCAACGACAGGTCCGCGCTATCGAAGCCCTCCCCTTCGGCTCGGATCGCGAACATCACCACGACATCGGCACGCTCCGCCACCAGCATCGCCTCTGCCGGGTTGAGGCCGGGATCAAACTCGATCTGGGCGCCCGGGAATTGCCTTCCCAGCTCGTCGAGGGGCCGCGATGGCAGCAGGTAGAGATTCCGCAGACCGGCCTCGAGACCCGTCCCGCCGATGGGAATCACGCTCGCGTAGCCACCTGGCGGCACCACGGTGCTTGACCCGAAGCCTGCAGGCACGCCGAGCTGGGCATAGCCGCCGATGACCGCGATACGCAGGCCCGAGCCGGGCTCAACGGTCAGCGGCAACAACCCCCGGTTCTGTAGCAGTACGATCCCCTGTCTCGCTATCTCCAGGGCAATCTTGTTGTGCGCGTCCAGGTCCGGTGCGCGCGCGGGGTCCCATCGATCGACGCCGACAGCGAACATCGAACGTAGGATGCGCCGGACCATGTCCGACAACCGATCCCTGGGCAGCGCACCCTCGGTGTGAGCGGTCCGCAGGCGCTCGCCGAACGCCTCGGACTGCCACAGAATCGCGTCGATCTGGGCGCCGCATTCCTGGTCAAGGCCGTTGAGTGCGCATTCCCAGCCCGGTGTCCCGCCCCAATCCGACATGACCCAACCGCGGTAGCCCCAGGCGCCCTTGAGCACATCGTTGAGCAACGCACCGTTGGCTGCGGCGTACTCCCCATTGATCTTGTTGTACGCCGTCATCACCGCACCGGGCTGCGCCCGCTCGATGACGATCTCGAAGGCCAGCAGGTCGGATTCACGGTGCGCGCTCGGATCGATGACGGCATCCAACCAGTGCCGGTTGGTCTCGTTGCAGTTCAGCGAGAAATGCTTGGTCGTCGAGATCACACCCTGCTCTTGGATGCCGACGATCGACTCAGCGGCGATGGTGGCAGTCAATAGCGGGTCTTCGGAAAGGTATTCAAAGTTGCGGCCATTGCGCGGATCGCGCACCAGATTCATCGCGCCCGCCAATTGGACGTTGAATCCGCGGCTGCGGGCCTCGCGGCCGATCACCTCACCCGCGGATCGCGCAAGGGCGGGGTTGAAGCTGGCGGCCAGTGCCAACCCCGCCGGTAGCGCGGTGGCCGTGTCGCCCGGCCGGTATCCGGGGTTGGTGACGCCGAGGCCGGCGTCGCTCATCAGCAGCGCCGGAACCCCGAGCCGGGGAATGCCGGGTACATAGCCGGCGCTCATCGGGACGCCCGGCGGGATGCGGTCATCGCGCAGCGGCCACGCATCACCGGCTCCCATGACACCGATCAACAACGAAAACCGTTCGTCGTCGGTCATTTGCGACTCGACCTCTCGCGCCCGTTCGTCGGCACCTGCATCGTCGCCGGACCGGGTCACCGCGCCCCCTCTTTCGCATATACCACCCGCAGCACGTGGCCAGCCTCGGGTCCCATCACCAACTCGGTCAGCCTGCACATCGTCGACACGAAATCCCGGCCGTGCGGTGGCGTCGCCTGGCACAAATGATGCGCCACTTCGTGGAGCACGACCAGCTCACGCATCGCCCAGTCAGCGGTGCCACGATCAGGCACAGCGATTGTTGCTGTACCGTCACGATTTTCGTAGTGCGCCGCCGATGCGGCGCGGCGCGTCCGCACCCGCAGCGGCGCCACCCGCGGCCACTCTTGGCGCACCGACGTCATCGCGAGCACGTCGTCGACATAGCGTTGTACCGACGCCACCGACGCGAACCGCCCTTCGGGCGGGAGCGTCAACTGCGTCCCAAAAAACTCCACGCTGGGCGATCCATGCTCGGCGGCTCGGTCGAACAGGGTCCGGGCGAACTCCTCCGCCGCATAGACTTTGGCACGCTGAGAATCCCGTCCGGAGGAATCGGGCCGATTCACTGATCCAGCGGGGTCCGTGCCCCGGGCAGTTCCTGGCTCTTGCCCAACTGCGCTCGCCGCCCGGCTCGGTCACCCGCGCGCCGTGCCGCCGACGAATATCCGGCCGAAGCCCTGCTGGCGCGCCAAGTGCCGCGCGCCTTTGACGTGCTGCGGTAGTAGTCGTGCAGCTCGATATCCTTGTCCCGCAGCGCAATTTCAGTTCCCGGGGCTCTCCGGCAGTCCTCGGCGACTTCCCGTCGGGCCTGCTCGCGGGCTTCGGCCAAACGCTGCCCGACACGAGACCCGAAGGCCAGCTGGAAATTGAGCCTGGCAGTAATGGTCGGTGTGGGCCGGTGCGCGCCCGAGGCAAGATAGGTATCCGAGGCCCGTACCATCTGAACGACGAGGCTCGCGTAGAGCGCATGGGTGGCGTCGATGTCCTCGGGAAACCCGTAGGCGTAGAGAAACGTCGAATTCGACGCGATATCGCAGCGCACATCGTTGGCCGCGGCGATGAGCACGAACAACTGCGCGTAGGTCCGCAGACCACGCGTTCCTGCCGCGCCGATGGTGACGGTCCGCTGCATCGGCGCCTGCGCGGCCGAACGAGTGGCCGAATGCGAGCGAGCCACGGCAAGATCGATGGACGCCGCCGTCGCCAGCCGCTGCGCGGCGCCCATGAAAGCGTCCGCCTCGTGGGGATTGTCCGTGCCCTCGGCCTGACGTAGTAAGGCCGAGATGCGCGCCAACATCTTGTCGTCGGTCATGGCGCCAAACTACTAAAGCGGTACGACATTTCGACTTGGTCGAGGCCTACAATCGCGTGCTGATCCAGGAGACCACATCATCGAGCACCTGGTAGCGCTCCGGCTCATTGAATACTTCATGGTACAGACCGGGATATTCCTTGAGTTCGACATCGGCCGATCCCACGCATTCGACCAGGCGGCGGCTGCCCTCGATGGGAATCAACCGGTCGCCGGTGCCGTGTACCACCAGCAGCGGCGCCGTCAAGGCGGGGGCCCGCCGCGGCATGGTCTCGCCCACCTGCAGCAGGGCACGGCCGAGGCCGGCGGGTACTCGCCCGTGATACACCAGCGGATCGTTCTGGTACTCCGCCACCACCTGCGGGTCGCGTGAGATGGCATTGAAATCGAGTTCCTGGACCGGCAGGCCGGGTATCACCACACCGAGAACCTTGGCGGCGAGCGCCACCACGGACGGCACCAGGTCTTGGGCCGCCACCGCCGGCGCGGACAGCACCATCAGGTCGTAGTCGTCCGGGCGCTCAACCCCGTAGGCAAAAACGATCCCACCACCCATGCTGTGCCCCAGCACGATGCACTTGAGTCCGGGATTCTCGCGCTTGGCGAGGCCGACCAGGGTGTCGAAGTCCGCGGTGTATTCGGTGATGTCTCGCACTAGGACCCGCTTACCGCCCGAGCGGCCGTGCCCGCGGTGATCAAGCGCGTAGGTGGCCAAACCGGCCTCCCCGAACCGCTGCGTGACGTGGTCGTAGCGGCGGGCATGCTCGCCCAGGCCGTGCGCCAGCACAACCACCGCTTTGAGCGCGGTGTCCGGTGTCCACGTGTCGTAGACGATGTCCACCCCACCGACACCGGCGAACTTGCGTTCAGCGCGCTTCATGGAAAGTCCTGGTCATTTCGAGTCACTACGGGCAGCGTAGTGGTTCCCGAGGTGGGATTGTCAGCGGCTCTGCGTAGGCTCGGTCGGGTGAGTGTTCTGTCCGCAAACTCGGAAAACTCCACCGACTGCATTCCCGTGCCGAGCGGGGCCCATACCGGCGACTTCGCCTCGCACGCCGAGCCATACCGGCGTGAACTGCTCGCGCACTGCTATCGGATGACCGGGTCCCTGCACGATGCCGAAGATCTTGTGCAGGAGACGCTGCTGCGGGCCTGGAAGTCCTACGACGGCTTCGAGGGCAAGTCCTCGTTGCGCACCTGGCTGCATCGGATTGCCACCAACACCTGCCTCAGTGCATTGGAAGGTCGGCAGCGTCGGCCGCTACCGACCGGGCTGGGAGGGCCCAGCTCGGATCCGACTGCGGAACTGGTCGAGCGCACCGAGGTGGCATGGCTGCAGCCGCTGCCGAACTGGACGGAGGATCCGGCCGATCCTTCCGTCATCGTCGGATCGCGGGAATCGGTTCGGTTGGCGTTTGTGGCCGCGCTGCAGCACCTTTCCCCCCGACAGCGGGCGGTGTTACTGCTGCGCGACGTGTTGCAGTGGAAGGCTGCGGAGGTGGCCGACGCGGTCGGTACCACCACCGTCGCCGTCAATAGTCTGCTGCAGCGCGCCCGTGCACAGTTGGAGATTGCCCGCCCCAACGCCGAGGGCCCGCTGCCGGCGCCGGATTCGCCGGAAGCCCAGGACCTGCTGACCCGCTACATCGCCGCGTTCGAGACCTATGACATTGACCGGCTGGTAGAGCTGTTCACCGCCGAGGCGATTTGGGAGATGCCACCCTATGTTGGCTGGTATCAGGGTGCGCGCAACATCGTTACGCTCATTCACCAGCAATGCCCCGCCGAATCGCCCGGCGATATGCGCCTGATTCCGTTGGTGGCCAACGGCCAGCCCGCTGCGGCCATGTACATGAGGTCGGGGGACGTGCACGTACCCTTCCAATTGCATGTGCTGGACATGGTCTCCGGCCGGGTAGCACATGTGGTGGCGTTCTTGGACGACACGCTATTCCCGAAATTCGGTCTGCCGGATTCGCTGTGACGTCGCCCTCCAAAGTTCTTGGGCTCACCCGGATCAAGCGGCCGGGCACTCTCCCCGGGCCAGCCGATTCACCGGCACGACCCGATTAGTAGCCTTTGACAATGCCGGATTCGTTACGCGTGACACCTACGCCCGGTAAGCCCCTCCTCCTGTTGGGCGCTTTCGACGTCGCCAGCCTGGGATATGTCGTGGAGGAGTTCTTCGTTGCGGGAACCGCCCGCTGCTATGCGCCGACGGCGGCGTTCGGCGACGACGGCCGGTGGCATGTAATACCAAAGGACACCGCCGATTACACCACTCGAATAGTGGTTCTGACCCCATCCGACCCGGCGCGGTTCAACGGTACTGTCCTGGTCGAATGGCTCAACGTCAGCGGCGGTATCGACGCTCCGGCGGTGTGGATGACCGCACACCGGGAGATGCTACGAGCAGGCTATGCCTACGTCGCAGTCTCATGTCAGCAGGTCGGGGTGCAAGGTGGCGCGAACCTGCTCGGCGTGGACATGTCCTTAAAAAGCCAAGATCCGGTCCGCTATGCCGCCTTGGATCACCCTGGCGACGCTTTCTGCTATGACATCTTTTCCCAGGTCGGCAGGCTCATCACTCGAGAAAAGCACGTCGGCGTACTGCGCGCACTGCCGGTGCGACACGTGCTCGCACTGGGTGAGTCCCAATCGGCGATGTTCCTCACGACGTACATCAACGCCATCGATCCACTCGTGGCAATCTACGACGGATTCCTGGTTCATTCCCGATTCGGGCCGGCCGCTCCGCTGGAAGGCGGCTCCATCTTCGACGAATTATCCGACGGTGCACCGAATGCCGCTTCCTTCCGCGCCGACCTGCGCGTTCCGCTGATGACGATCATCACCGAAACGGACCTGTTCGGCGACCTGCGACGCGGCTACTACTACGCACGACAGCCCGACAATCGTCGGCTGCGGGTGTGGGAGATTCCCGGCACCGCGCATGCCGACAACTACACGATCCAGGTAGCACCGATCGATTCCGGCTCCGCACCGTTGAAGCACATCGCGGCCGCCTACACACCCACCAACGATCTGATGGGCCAGCGACTGGGTCACTACATCAATTTCGCCCCGCAGCATCACTACGTGGTGCAAGCGGCGCTCGCCGCGCTCAACACCTGGGTCCGCACCGGCAAGCCGCCGCCGAGCGTATCACCCATTGCCATGCAGGAAACCGATCCGCCCCAACCCCTTCTGGATGCCAACGGCCTGGCCCGAGGCGGCGTCCGGACTCCATGGGTGGACGTCCCGGTCGCGCGCACCTCCGGCATCGGCAGCCAGGAAAGCATCATGGCAGCGATCTTCGGTTCCGGTGAACCTTTCGACCTCGCGACGGTGCAACGCCTCTACCCTGGCGGCCTCGAGCAGTATCTTGAACACTTCGCCGTGGCGCTGGACCGGGCCATCCACGGCGGATTCATCTTGCCCGCCGACCGTAGCGAGATCCTCGCGCTCGCGGCCGCGACGTACCCCCGCGACGATGCGGTTCCGGTGTAGGGACCATGCCAGCAACCGTGCAGGTTCGACGGGCGGCCGAGCGGGCCGTCACCACCACATCCTGGCTGGATTCGAGGCACTCCTTCTCGTTCGGTGACTACTACGATCCCGAAAACACCCATCATGGGCTGCTGCTGGTGAGCAACGACGACCGGGTGGAACCCGCCTCAGGCTTTGCCGCCCACCCACACCGGGATATGGAAATCGTGACGTGGGTGCTGGAAGGAGAGCTGACGCACCAGGATTCGGCCGGCAACCGCGGCGTCATCTACCCCGGTCTGGCTCAACGGATGTCGGCGGGCAGCGGCATTCTTCATTCCGAGAAGAACGACTCTTCCACGCGACCAGTGCATTTCGTGCAAATGTGGATAGTGCCCGACCAGATCGGCATTGCGCCCAGCTACCAGCAACACGAAATCGACGAGAAATCCTTGCGCGACGGTTTGGCCACCATCGCGTCAGGTATCCCCGGACGCGATGCCGCGATTTTCCTGCACAACCGCGACGCCGCGCTGCACGTCGCGCGGTTGCAGCCGGGTGACTCCCTCGACGTTCCGGCGGCCCCCTATCTGCATCTGTTTGTCACCCGGGGCCGACCAGCCCTGGAAGGGGTCGGCGATCTCGACGAGGGAGATGCTGTCCGGTGCACCGATGTCGACGGTCGACGACTGAGCGCGGGTGCGCCGGCGGAAATCCTGATCTGGGAGATGCACGCAAAACTGGGCGGCTAGGGCCGCATAGAGTGGGCACGACAGACGGGAGCCACATGTCGCAATCGCAGCCGCGTCACGCGGCGCCGAACCCCAAAAGGAACATCAAAGCGCTTCGGACCGTGCGGTTCTGGGCGGCACCGATCCTCATCACGCTGGCTCTCATGTCAGCGCTGGCCGCGCTCTACCTGGGCGGAATCTTAAATCCGACTACCAACCTGCGCCATTTCCCCATCGCGGTGGTCAACGAGGACGCCGGCCCGGCAGGGAAACAGATCGTGGACGGCCTGGTGGCCGGCTTAGACAAGAACAAGTTCGACGTGCGGGTGGTCTCCCATGACGAGGCCAAACGGCTGTTGGACCGTGCCCAGGTGTATGGCTCCGCCGTGATACCGCCGACCTTCTCCTCCCAGCTGCGCGATTTCGCGGTCAGCGCGGTTGAACCCACACGCGCGGATCGACCCACCATCACCATCTCGACCAATCCGCGCGCCGGCACGCTGGGTGCCAGCATCGCCGGGCAGACCCTGAACCAGGCAATGGCGGTGGTCAATAGCAAAGTCGGCGAGCGAGTTACCGCCGAAGTCACGGCGCAAACCGGTGGCGCACCCCTGGCCGGTGCGTCGACGCTGGGACTGGCCAGTCCGATCGACGTCAAGGCGACCGTATACAACCCGATGCCCAACGGAACGGGCAACGGGCTCTCGGCGTTCTACTATGCGCTCTTGCTCCTGCTGGCCGGATTCACCGGCAGCATCGTGGTCAGCACCCTGGTGGATTCCATGCTGGGCTACGTACCGGCCGAATTCGGCCCGGTCTACCGCTTCGCGGAGCAGATCAATATTTCGCGTTTCCGCACATTGCTGGTGAAGTGGGGACTGATGACGGTGTTGGCGTTGCTGACCTCGGCCGTCTACCTAGCAATCGCCCATGGCCTCGGCATGCCCATTCCGCTCGGGTGGGAGTTGTGGCTTTATGGGGTCTTCGCGATCATCGCGGTCGGCGTCACATCCAGCTCGTTGATTGCGGTCCTGGGCTCGATGGGCATGTTGGTCAGCATGCTGATCTTCGTCATCCTCGGCCTGCCGTCTGCGGGCGCCACCGTCCCACTCGAGGCGGTGCCGCCATTCTTCCGCTGGCTGGCCAAGTTCGAACCGATGCATCAGGTATTCCTGGGTGTGCGCTCGCTGGTGTATCTCAATGGCGAGGCGGCCGCCGGGTTGTCCCAGGCATTGGTGATGACGTCCATCGGCCTGGTAGTCGGTCTGTTGCTGGGAGGCATCGTCACACACCTCTACGACCGCAAGGGTTTCCACCGGATCCCGGGAGCGGTCGAGATGGCCATCGCCGTGGAGCATCAAGCCCAGCACCAGGCGCGGGAAAAGGCACGAGCAAGTTCCGCCGAGGGCTCAATCGAAAGTTCAAGCGAGCAAACGTAATTCCAGCGCCGCCGAACCGTCACAGCGCCGTTACTTAAGTTGACAGTGTGACGTATGTGACTAATCCTGGGATGGTTGCTTCCCGGATTTGGGCCGAAAGGGCTACCGTGCTGACGGCATATGCCAGGCTGCGCCGATTTACGGCTTGCATTGCCGCTTTGGCTACGTGTGGCACGCTCGCGATCACCACGGGACAGCCGCTGGCGCGTGCCGCGGACGGGCGCGAGATGCTGGAGCACGCCATCGCCACCACCAGAGGCTCATACCTGGTGTATAACTTCGGCGGCGGTCACCCCATGCCGCTACTCAACGGCGCCGGTCACTGGTACGAGATGAATAACGGCGGCCATCTCATGATCATCAAGAATGCGTCGCAACGGCTTCAACCTCACCTATTGGTAGACAGCCACACCGGCGACCAGGCGCGGTGTGAGCACAACCCGGGCGCACGCACCGGTGAAGGCCTCTGGCAGGCATCAGAGATCTATGCGCCGCTGCAAGCGTGGCAGCGCATGGGACAGCCGACGATCGCGATCAACGCCAATTTCTTCGACGTGCGTGGGCAAAAGGGCGGCTCGTGGCGATCGACAGGCTGCAGTTCGCCGTTGGGTGCCTTTGTCGACAACACGCACGGGCAGGGCCACGCCAACCAGGTTGTCACCGGCACCGTCGCTTACGCCGGAAAGCAGGGCCTGTCGGGCGGAAACGAGGTCTGGACTTCGCTGACGACCATGATTATTCCGGTCGGTGGCGCACCGTACGTGCTGCGACCCAAAGGGCGCGAAGACTACGATCTGGCCACCCCGGTAATCCAGGATCTGCTCAACAAGAACGCCAAGTTCGTCGCGGTTGCCGGGATCGGACTGCTGTCGCCGGGCCGGATGGGACAGCTTCATGACGGCGGTCCGAGCGCGGCGCGCACGGCTCTTGCCTACGCGAAGCAGAAAGACGAGATGTACATCTTCGAAGGTGGCAGCTACACCCCGGACAACATCCAGGACCTGTTCCGCGGCCTGGGCAGCGAATCGGCGATTCTGCTGGACGGCGGAGGGTCCTCGGCGATTGTGCTGCGCCGCGACACCGGGGGAATGTGGGCCGGTGCGGGAACGCCGAAGGGATCGTGCGACACCCGCCAAGTCCTCTGTGACTCGCATGAGCGGGCGCTACCCAGCTGGCTGGCGTTCAACTAGTCCTGATAACCCGGCCTGGTCGGTCCGGCTAGAGGCGCGGCGTCAAATCCAGCGAGGTAATCGTCGTCATCCTGGTGACAAACCAGCGAGAATTATCCCGCTTCATGATCAGCCGATACGACAAGTACTTCATCGACGGGATGTTTTTGGTCAGCGGGCTTGTGGTCGTGGTGTT
Organism: Mycobacterium basiliense; assembly: GCF_900292015.1. Lineage (NCBI taxonomy): Bacteria > Bacillati > Actinomycetota > Actinomycetes > Mycobacteriales > Mycobacteriaceae > Mycobacterium > Mycobacterium basiliense. Next base: position 339,101 of record NZ_LR130759.1, on the reverse strand, counting down.
CGTGTAGACAATGGCGACGGCGTTCGGACCGTCCAGCGATTCCACCGCGACGCCGGTGACCTCGGTGCTATTGGTGATCTTGGCCTGCTTGTTCGGCGCCGCGATCGTGTCGACGAATTTGCGGTATTGCGCTCCGAAGTCACCGCTGAGGTAGGTCGCCGCGCGATCGGCAAGGCTATCCATGTTCTCCGGTGTATAGGTCCATAAGGTGGTGATCGCATTCGCGGCCGTCCGTGCCACTTTCAGCTTGATGGCCACGACGGCGCGATCGGCCAGGTATGGCTGCACGGCGGCGCCCGCGAAAGCGGCAGAACCCACAAAGAGCAACGCGGCAAGGCCCGCGATGACCGTACCGACCCGCTTGCCGGTGAAGAGTTTTCGGCGACCGCGCCGGTCACGACCGCCGCCCTTTTTCTTGTCGGCGTCCGCAGCGTCGTCGCCGCCCTCCGGGGCAGCCTGCTCGGCGTCCGGATCCTGCGCCGCCTCGGTTGCGGTCTCCGTTTCCGCGGCTTCAGCAGGTTGGGTGTCGTGGTCTGCTGCACCGGCGGCTACCTCGGTGTCGGCATCCGCGGGGTTGTCGGCTAGATCACCTGCAGCAGGTTGCTTATTTTCCACTGATTCCCTTCCTGCGTCGCGGTGGCGGCCCAACGATTCGTGTTTTCGAAAACCTGTTTTCCATCGGGCGACTTTGATGTGACCTCGGTAGCCACCAATACGTTGGCGCTGCCATCGTCGTTCCACCGTTCCACGCCGGCGTCCAGGACGGTACCGGTGGCCGGTTCCGCTTGCGCAACCTGAATCAGTATCTCGTTCGCCTTCTCCTGGTACTGCTTGGCGAAGTCCCCCGTCGCCTGCGCCAAGATCCGCTCAACGTATTCGTTGGCGTGATACGGATCGACCGACGTGAACTGCCTCATGAACCAATTCACATAGTTGACGACGTCATGATCCCTTCGGGCGACGTCGTCACGGTGTGCCCGAGCCAGGAGCATCAGGCCAGATACCGTGATCGCCGCGGTCATGACCAACGCGGCAAGCGCGGCGAGCACGGGCAGGCCCCACGGTCGGCTTGGCCGGTCGGCGGGCGCGACGAGCAGGATTCCCTGTCCGGGCTGATACTTGCGCCGGGGACTCATTTGCCGCTCCCGGATGGTTTCGGTTTGGTCAGTACGGTGAGGTTGTCAACCAACCAACGGTTGTCTCGATCCCTGACAAAACTCACCCGGACCGTGGCGCTGATGTACCGCATTTCCGGCGGCAAACCGCGTCGCCCCTGCATGAATAGCAGCATCGTCGCGCGATCCGGCGACGCCGACTGTATCGAGCTTTCGGTCACCCAATATTCGTTGAGAACCGGATGCCCTTTCGCCACCGTGTCCTGTTGGGTGGCCAGTTGGGGGCGATAGTTGTCCGTCGTCAGCGACTGGGCACGGGAGAAATCCTCACGCAATGTCTTCGGGTCATAGGTGAGCATCTGCGCGACCAATTTCGGCCCCTGTATCGCGACCTCGGCGCGCGTCTGGTCGGTCGCCCGGTCACGTGAGTACGACACCGCATAGCTCACACCGGCACCAGCGAGACACAGCGCTGCCGCGGTCAGCAACACCACAGCAACCCACCGCCGCACCTGGGGCCACCGGTCATCGGGTTCGACACATCGCACTTCGGTGCGCAACAGCATGTCGGCGAAAGTCCGGCGCCCCGAGTCCCACAGTGGCCAAAGCCATCCCACCAGCACCGGGGCGGTATCCAACGCATGGGCCAGATCCCTGAACAACAGCCGCCATGGGCCGATGGCCTGACCGTCGCGCCGGACCACCGCGATGCCGAAGAACGCGCGTCCCAAACTCCAACCGACCAGGGTCGGCAACAACAGCCGGTTCACCGAGACCAGTAAGACGACGACGGCCAGCACCGAAATGCACGACCACCACCAGGCGCTATCGGATGGCACCGTGAAAGAGACCAACGCCAGCGTCGCCACCACAGCCATGCCCGGTAGGACGTCAATCGCGAAGGCCGCCGCACGCAAATGCCATGGCGCCCAGTCCTGTTCGGGTGCGTCGGGGATAGGCTGGGTGGTCTTGATCTCCTCGACCACCACCGTCACTTCGCCACCTGGTCAAGCCTGGATATCTTGAACTGCCCATCGGTCGGTGTCATTCGCACCCGCAGGCGGTATCCCGTTTCCTGATTTTGGTCTTGATCGTTGGACATCCTGACCCGAAGTGCCACCAGCACGTCAACCGATCCGTCATCGTTGTTGCGTTCGACCGCCGCCCGCATGTCGGTCAATTGAACATGCACATTCGCGGCCTGATACGCCTGAACGAGCATGCTGCTGTACAGCACCGCTTGGGAGCGGTACTGATCGGTGCCGCAATCGATGATTTTCTGTTCGCTGGCGGCCATTGCGCTGGTGTCCGGCGCCTGCGTGATCGCCACACAATCCTTCGCCGCCTGTAACGCCTCGGCGTCCTGGCGGGCGATAGCTTGACTTTCCTGATGGGAACGGAGTGCAAAGTAACCGCCGGCTCCCACAGCACCGGCGGCCAGGAGCATCGCCGCGCTGACGCCGACCACCCAGCCCCGACGAAAACGTGAAGGACGACGATCGATCGCCGGCTCCGCGACGCTGGCCTGGTCCGCCACCTCGGGGCCGGTCTGCCCGGCTTCGCCCTCGGATTCTACGGAATCCTCGGCCGTCACCTCGGGGCCGGTCTGCCCGGCTTCGCCGTCGGATTCAACGGAATCCTCGGGTGTCACCTCGGGGCGAAACGAATCATCCGCGTCGGTGGGGTTCAGCCGGCTGGCGCCAGCATCTCCTTCCATCCGTCGTCTCCTGTTTTGGTCGAGTTTTCGACGGAGTATTTCACTCCGTCGGGCCCTACCAGTTCACCGCTCTGGGGACTGTAGACCGCTGTTGGTGGCCCCGGAGTGTAGACACACGGGTTGGGCTGTTGGCCGTTGCACTGCACGGTACCCGAACCGGGTCGCTGCAGCGGATCACTCACCGGAGGTGGGGTCCCGCCCGGGGGGAGCCTATCCGCCGGAGCCGGGTTCATACCGTTGTTCACCGATGGTGCCGGGATCACCATGCCGGGCTTGACCGGCTGGTCGCAGCGTGCCGCCGGCGCCGGGCAGGTCAGCAATTGGTTCGGATCGCCGTACCAGGGATTGGTACCAGCCGGCACGTACGGCTTGGGGTCTCGGCACTCTCGCGGCGTCGCAGCTCGCTTACCTGGTACATCCACACACGGAATATTGCGTGAGCCGCGCACACTGTTGGCGGGCGTATCCATCGGAATCTTGCAGTATGTCCCTTTCGGCAGCGGTTGCAGGCTGGTGTCCGCGAAAGAACGCCACTGCTCCGCCGGGATGAAGCCCGTCAGGCACGGCGGCGGCTGGTTGATAGCCAATGCCATGTCCAGTGCGGCCATGTTCGGGAATGGTGCGGCCACCGTCTGAGCGATCGACGCCCCTTGCGGCAGGAACACCAGAACCTGCTCAACACCTTTGTGGTAGCGCTTGAGCAGGTCAAACACCACCTCAAGATTCGCCAGTGTCTGCGGCAGCGACTCGCGCACGTCGCCAAAGACCGAGTTGACCTGATCCGCGGTAGGAGCGGCCTGGGTCAGAATGCTCTTCACATTTTGGTCGCGCTCCGCGGTCTGCGCCGACAATTCGTTGAGGTTATGCGCCCAGCGCGCGATGGCGTCACCCGACCTGACCTGGCTGTCCAGGACAGGACCGGAGTGCTGGATGATGTCGTTGATGTCGGTGATCTGGGTGTGGAAGTCACCCACGAGCGCCTGGGTGGCATCGACCAGCCGTTGCAGCGCTGGCCCCAGCCCACCGACCGCTTGCGCCGTCTCATCGAGCAGCACCGGGATCTTGTCTGCCGGCAGCACCTCAAGCCCGCGGTTGGCGGTGTCCAGCGCGGGCCCGATTTCGCTGGGCACCGTGCCCTTGGTGATGGTCTGCCCGGGTGCGAAGAATCTTCCCGGGTTTCCCGTCGACACCAGGTCCAGATATTGCTCGCCGACCGCCGACACCGAATGCACGTTCGCCGACGCATCGACCGGAATCTTGTAGCGGCTGTCGATACTCATCGTCGCCTCGGCACCCGTCGCCGTCGGCTCCACGTCGGTAACCTTGCCGATCGTGATGCCCCGGTAGGTCACGTTGGCCGTGGGATAGAGACCGCCCGATGCCGGCAGCTCGGCCTTGAGGGTGTAGCGACCAACACCCATCAGAGCCGGAATCTGCAGGTAGTACACGCCCAGCACCAGCAGCGAGATGACGGTCAGCGTTCCGAACATGATCAGCTGACGTCGAATAAAGGGAGTCAGCATTGCCGATCACCCCTTTCCACCAACGGTCCGCCGGGAGCGTCGTTCGGGTTCGGCGTGTAACGCACGTCGGGAATCATGGTCTCCGGGTCGCGTCCGAACGACTGCTCGAGCGCGCGCAGCGCTCCGGAAAAGCCGGTACCGGTCAGCACGGCGTTGTCCATGGCGCTGAAGGTCACGTCGAGTGTCGCCGACACATTCTGGTAGTCACCGCGGAAGATCTTCGGCACGGCGTCGATGTCGAACGGCTGGGTAAGAATCAACTTCAGCGCACCGATCAGGTACTGCGAGCCGCGGCCCAACTCCTTCAACGGGCATTGCAGCGATTGCAGATCGGTATGCAGATTGCTCCGCGCCTCCGACAGGTACTGATCGGTGACCTGGCTAAGTTGTCCCACCGCGTTGACGGCGTTGATGAGCAGATCGCGGGTGTCGGCGAAATGCTTGATCAGCGGCGGCAGATCGGTGAGCGCTCGATCGACAACGTCGGCACGACGACCCACATACGTCAGCAGCCGGTTGGTGGAGTCGATGGCGTGCGTGAGGTCATCGCGTTGCTGGTTGAGCTGGTCGGTAAACGTGTCCAGCCTGGTGAGGAAACCCCGAATCTGGTCGCCGCGGCCGTGGAAGATGTTGAAGACCTCGTCTTGCAGCACTTCGAGGTTGGGGATACCGCCACCACGCAAGATCAGCGAGATGCTCGCCAACGTTTGCTCGGTGTTGGGGTACGCCGACGAATGCTTCAGCGGGATGGTGTCCTCGTTCTTGAGCAGTTCCGGGGACGGGTTGGGCGGCGCGGCAAGCTCCACATGCTGCGAACCCAGCAAGCTGGTCTGGCCGATCTTCGCAGTCGCGTTCTTCGGCAACTTGACACCTTTTTCGATGCCCAGCGTCAAAGTCGCCACCCAGTTCTTCAGGTTGATGGCACGGATCGATCCGACCGGCACGTCGGCAACCAATACCTTGCTGTTGCCGTTGATCGCCAGGGTGTCCGGCACCTGCACATAGATGATGTAGGAACCTGCCCCGCTACCCGCGCCACCGGGAATCGCGACATTCGAGATACCCCGCCAGCCGCAGGAACTCAACACCATCGCGACGATCAGCAACACCAGCGCTTGCCAGGATCGACGGCGGACCACCCTCATCGCGCTCACTGGCCCGCTCCTGCCTCAGCGGGCAGCGGTGCACCTACCGGGGCAGGTGCGGGTGCCGGGGCGGGCGTCGGAGCGACCGGCCCCGGGACCACTTCTGGGCCGGGCGGCGGCGGTTGTATCGGCACCGGTGCCTGCAAGCCGATTGGCGGCAGCACCGGGTATTCGTCGTAGGCATTCGGCGGTCCGGGCGGTGTCTGCAACGTCGATTGGACCGGCTCGATGTCGGGACCGCCCATGAGTTCGGAAAGCGATTCAGGAGTTAGCAGGCCCGCCGTGATCGGCCCAACCTGCTGCCCTTGCATCCCCGGCGCGACAATCCAGCCCGTCTGGGTGTTGCGGTGCGACAGCGGTGTGTCTGGCACCCAAATTCCGGGCACGGTGGTGTCTTTGTACCCGTTGGGGGGTTGCAGCCGCGGCTCGGAGTAGGCGACCTGTTTGGGAAGCACCTCGGCGGTATTGAACGCGTTCAAGCCAAATGGGAAGTAGTTGAACTTGATCGCGTCGAGGACTGGGGCCAGGTATTGCGCGCAAAGCTCGGCGGATTCCTGATACCCCAGCCGGCTACCGGCCTGAATCGAGCTGCAGATGAATTGCATCGGGTTGGCAAAGGAAGTGATCTCCGGAACGGCGACCACAGAGCCATGCGCCGGGTGGTAGATCTGGTTTACGTTCGCCGCAGCCGTGGGCAGGACGTGCAACGCGGTCTCCAGGCCGTTCAGTGAGTCGGGCTGCAGCAGCGTGTTGGTCGCCTCGGCCAGGTTGTTGACGTCTTGAGTCAACACCTCGCGGTTCTTGTCCAAAAACGGGCGCACGGTGGTGAGCAGGCTGTCGAACTGCTGTAGGGCGTTGGCAAGGTCGCGGTCGTAGCCGACGAGCCGACCGGTGACGTCCGCCAGATTCTGGTTCAGCGCCACAAACTGCTGATCATCCTGATGCAACGCGTTGACGAAAAGCGCCAGGCTGCGCACCACCGCAAAAAAGTCGCCGCGGCCTTCGTTCAAGGCGGTCAGTGCCCGCGACAAACTGTCCAGGGTGGTGTTGATTTGCTGCCCCTTGCCGGCCAGCCCGTTCGCGAACGACTCGAGGACCTCACCGAACGGGCCCGTGGGCTGTTCTTTGGTTGGGCCGAGCTTGTCGATGATGTTGGTGATGCTGTTGCGCAGCTCGTCCCATTCCACCGGCACCTGGGTGCGCTCCAACGGGATCACCGCGTTGTCGGCCAGCACCGGACCACCTTTGTACGGTGGCTCCAGCTGAATCGTCCTCGACGCCACCAGCGTCGGGTTGAGAATCACCGCTGAGGCGTTGGCCGGCACCTTGTATTTGTTCTGGTAGTGGAACGTGACCTTCATCTTGTTGCCGACCGGCTCGATGCTGTCGATCTTGCCCACCTGTAGGCCCATGATCTGGACCTTGTCACCCGGGTACAGCGCGTTAGCCGCCGGGAAATAGGCGACCACGGTGTTGTTCGTCAACTTCTGGTAGAGCTTCCAGCCCACGAACAAGGCGACCAGGCCCAGGACCACCACCAGGGTCGCGATGATGACCGTCGCCCGGGACATCTTGGGAAGCCGGATGTTGCGGATGTCGAAGATGGTGCTCAATTCTCGCTACCTCCCGTCGCACCGCTACCGCCCGTTCCGCCTGGCGTGATGTACGGGTCGGGCAGGAGTGGCCCAGGCCCCGGCGGTGCGGGCGGACCCGGAGGCAGCCCCGGAGCGAACGTTGACGGTGGCGGTGTCGGTCCGGCCGGTCCCACCGGCTCGGTGCGTGCACCCGGCGGTGCGTTCGGCGGCAACGGCACGGGGGTACCCGGAGCGTTCGGCGCCGGTTCGCCCGGCCGCCCGGCAATCGGAATGCCCGGCGTGGGGGGCAAGCCATTGGGGTTCGGCGGCGAAACGTCGACGCCGTCTAGCGGCGCGGGGAAGTTGGGGCCCCCGAACGGGCCTTGCAGCACGCCCGCGCACGGTAGCGGGTTTTCCGGCCGCGGGAGCGCGTCGGCGGCCGGCGTGTACGAGCAGGGCGATCCGGGCGGAACGGCGGGTCCGGGATGCTCCGGTGTTCCTTCCAGCACCAGCGGTCCTGGCGGTGGGGCACCGTTGGGGAACCGGGTGCCGTTCGGGTCGGGGAATCGGTACTCGGGCAGCCCCGCGCTGCGCCAGAAGTCCTCCGGGCTCAACCCGCGCTTCTTGAACGCGGCATCGATGAACGGCTGCAGAATCTGCCCCGGGACCAGGTTGTGAATGACCACCTTGAAGAACGGCCCCGATGCGATGGACTCATTCAGCGACGGTAGAAATGCGCCCACCATTTCGAGCCCGCGAGCGAGGTCGTTTTTGCGCTCGACCAGGATGCCGCTGACCGTACGCAGCTGTTCCAGCACGTGGTTGAGGTTGGGGTTGTCGTTGATCAAGCCCTTGACCTGCACCGAGAACGAAGCGACGTTGCTGAGCAAGGCGTCGATTGCACGTCCGCGTTCGTTGAATGCGGCCAACAGGATCTTGGCGTTGACCAGCAGCCGGTCCACTTGCTCGCTGCGGTCGCCAAGGACGCTAGCCACCTGATTGGCCTGGGCCAGCAGATGCTTGATCTCGTCGTCTCGCTTGCCGAGCGTGTCGGAGAATTTGGCCACCCCATCCAGGGCGGAGCTCAGGTGCGGATAAGTCTGATCGATGGTCTCCGACAACACGTGCAGCGACTTCTTGACCGTGTCGATGTCCCAGCCGGTGGCCGCCTTCGTCACGTCGAAGAAGGCATCGTAGATCTGGTACGGGGTGGTGCTTTGCCCCAGCGGCAAAGTGCCCCCGGGCCGCAGCGGCTGGTTGCCGCGGGCCTCAATCTCAAGGACCTTCTTGCCCAGAATGGTGTCCGTCCGGATCGCCAGCCGGCTTTCGGTGCCGATCGTGTTGGTGCCGATCGAGAACTTCAGCAGGATGTGGTCACCATCGATCTTGAGGCCCTCGACCGTGCCGACATCCATGCCCGCGATGCGCACCTTGTCGCCTTTGTTGAGGCCACCGGAATCGGTGAACTGGCCGAAGTAGCTCGGCCTGGCGAACACCATCGGGACGCTGGTAAAGCTTTGGCCCACGCCCACCACGATGAGCATCACCACGATGCCCATGAGTCCGATTCGAAGCCGGTTGGGAGGTTCCAGTGTTCTCATTGCGGTGCGCACCTACCCGTCGGCTGCGAGAACAGCCGGACCGTGCGGACGGGACCGCCGGCCTGCAGCCCGTTGATTTTGAGGCTGATGTCGCAGGAGTAGAAGTTCACGAAGTCTCCGTAGGAGCCGATGGCGCGCCCAATCATGTTCAGCGCGGTGGGCACCTTGATGAGGAAGTCATTGAGCTGCTCGCGCTGATCGATGAGCGGCTGCTGAACGGCATCGAGGTAGTTCACGGTCTTGTGCAGCAAGGCACGGTCCTCGCCTAGCAGGTCGGCGACCGTTCCGGCGGCGTTGCTGATATGTGCGACGCCGCCGGCTAAGTCCTCGCGATGATCTTTCAAACCGGTGATCAGCACCTCGAGATTGTTGACGGTCTGATCGAAGTCCTTGCGATGCCGCACCGTGGCGTCCAGCACGGTGTTCAAGTTCTTGATCACCTCGCCGATCGCCTGGTCACGTTCGGCGAGCTGGGAGGTCAGCTGCGAGGTTTGGTCCAGAATGTCGTTGATGGTGCCGCCCTGACCCTGAAACACGGTGATCAGCGCCGAGGCGATGGTGTTGACCTTGTCGGGGTCCAACGCCCGAAACACCGGCTTGAAACCCCCGATCAGCGCGTCGAGGTCCAGCGCCGGCGAGGTCCGCGACATTGGTATGAACCCACCCGGCGGCAGGATCTGCTCGGCGCCTTCACCCTGGCCGCGTTTGAGTTCCAGGTAACGATTTCCGATCAGGTCCAGATAGCGGATCTGTGCGGTCGTGGATTGATACAGCGGTATCGACCGGTCGACGTCGAACTCGACCCGCACCCGTTTGCCACCGTCGATCAGCGATACCGAGCTGACCTTGCCGATCTCCACACCCGAGGCGCGGACGAATTGGCCCGCCCGCAATCCGCTGATGTTGCTGAATTCCGCTGAGTAACCGTAGGTCCGGTCGAAGCGGATTTGACCGAACACGACGATGATCATCACGCTGAACAGCAGCAGCACCAGTGAAAAGATGCCGAGTTTGATGGCGGTACCGGTGATTTTCATGGGTTGATCGTGTAATCCCCTATTTGACGGCCCCAGACATATTCCAGCAGGAAGGGCGAACCAACCTCCAAGTGGTTGTACGGTGCCAGGCTGTTCCCGGTGTCCATGACCAGCTCGGGCGCGGGCCAGAAGTCATGGGTGATCTGCTGCCAGCAGCCGGGCGCGCCCCCAGGCCCACCGCGCGCGTTAACTCGCGGAAGGTTTTCGGGATAGATATAGGGATTTGGCGCCCCGCCGACCAGGCCGGCGGCCAGCCCGCCGACCTGTGAAAGCAGCAGGGGTACCAGCGATGCGGGGTTAAGCATCATGCCCAACGCCGACAGCGGCGTGGTGTGGCTGTTGAGCGAATAGCCGTTACCGCCCAGGAACTGGTAGGCCTTCGGCTCGACGTCGTGGTAGTTACGCAGGGTGCAGAGCAGTTCCGGGCTGTAGGTGTCCAGCAACTGGGCACTGGGCACCAGGTCGGCAGCGCCGCGCGCCAGGTACGGCCCGCCCCGCCCGAAGATGTCCGCGCCAGTGTTGCCGAATCCGACCGCCGCTAACAGCGCGGCATCCAATTCGTGTTGCTGCGCGTTGATGGTGCGCGCCGTGGGCACCGAGTTGTCGAGAAAGTCGAACAGGTCCGGTGCGGCGTCGGCGTAGACGTCGCCCAACGCCGCCAATTGCTGAATGTCGCGACGGGCCTGCGGCATCTGCGGGTTGATGTCGTCGAGGATCTCGTTGCCGTTGACGAGCGCTTGTCCGAACCGATCGCCCAATCCGGTCAGCGCTTGTGCGGCCGCACTTAGTGTCAGGTTCAGCTTGACGGGGTCGACCTTCTCGGCGATCGAGGTGATGGTTTGGAACAACGTGTTGATCTCGGTAGTCACACCCGAGACGACGATCACGCTCTTGGGAGTGAGGTGCCCCTTCGAGATCACATTGCCCTTGGCGTCTTTTGGCGTCGTCAAGGACACGTACTTACCACCGAACACCGTGGTCGCCTTGATTTGTGCGTCCACATTCTCGGGGATCAGCGGCAGGTATCGCGGGTAGACGTTCAACACGAACTTGGCGGCCGGCTTGCCATCGCGAGTGATCTCCGAGATGGTGTCGACGCGGCCGATCTGCACCCCGTTGTAGGTGACCTTCGAACCCGGGTCCATGACCAAACCGGCCCGGTCGGAAAACATCGTCAGCCTGACCTTGCGGTCGAAATCCCCACGAAACTGCAAGTACACCAAGGCAAATACCAGGAGGAGAACCAAGAACAGGGCAATTCCGGCGATCTTGTACGGCGGATTGCTGACCTTGTTGACCTTCCCCGGCATCGTCATGGTGCTACACCGTCAGTGCGAAGTTGGGGTTGACGCCGTACAGGGCCAACGCGGCACACAGAACGACAACGTTCACCGAGACCAGCGAGAAGCGCATCGATCGTCCCACGGCCTCGCCGACGCCGACGGGTCCACCGCCGGCGTTGTACCCGTAGTAGCAGTGGGTGACCATGACGATCGCCGCAACGATGATGGCTTCCAGGAAGGACCAGAAGACGTCGTCGGGGCGCAGGAATGTCCGGAAGTAGTGCTCGTACGTGCCCGACGACTGTCCGTACAACACCGTCGTAACCATCTGCGGGGAGAAGAAAGACATGATCATCGCCAATGCGTACAGGGGGATGATCACCACCAGCCCGGCCATGATCCGGGTGGACGCCAGATAAGAGATCGACTTGATGCCCATCACCTCGAGGGCGTCGATCTCTTCGCTGATCCGCATCGCTCCCAGCTCCGCGGTGGCGCCGGCACCGACCGTGGCCGCCAGGGAGATGCCGGTCACCACGGGGGCGGCGATGCGGACGTTGACCAGGGCCGAGAAGAAGCCCGTGAACGCTTCGACACCGATGTTGCCCAACGACGCGAAGCCCTGGATCGCGATCAGCGAGCTGCCGGACAGCGTCACGAAGCCGACGATTGCCGCGGTGCCACCGACGACCGCCATCGCCCCGGTGCCCATGCCGATCTGGGCGATCAACCGCAGAATTTCTTTGCGGTAGTAGCGCAGCGCGTGCACCGACTGGCCGAGGCTGGTCAGGACGAACCAGGCCAGCCGACCCGATTCGTCGAGTCCGCGCGTGACGGAGCCCGCGTAACGATTGACATTGGAGATTGCCCGCGGAAACCGGGCGCGCAGGACGGCGGCTGTCGACATGTCAGTGCCCCGTCCCGAACCGCACACCGATCGTGGTCAAGATGACGTTTACCGCATACAAGGCGACGACGCACAGCACCACCGTCTCGTTGACGGCGGTGCCCAGCCCCTTGGAGCCACCGCGCACGGTCAGTCCGCGGTAGCAGCCGACCAGACCGGCGATCAAGCCGAAGGTCGCAGCCTTGACCATGGCTATTGCCACCTCGGGCATGCCGGTGATGGTGGTCAACGTGGCCAGGTAGGCGCCGCCGTTGATGTTCTGCAGATAGACACCAAAGAGGTAGCCGCCCACCAGGCCGACGGTGATCACCAGGGCGTTGAGCAACGTGGCGACAAAAGTAGCGGCGATCACCCGCGGCACCACCAACCGGTGGATGGGGTCGATGCCCAAGACCTCCATCGCGTCGATCTCTTCGCGGATGGTGCGGGCGCCCAAATCGGCGCAGATGGCCGTGGACCCGGCGCCGGCGACCACCAGCACCGTGGTCAGCGGCCCGAGCTGGGTGACCGCACCGATGGCCGCACCCGCACCCGAGATATCGGCGGCGCCGAACTGGGCGAGCAAGACGTTGAGGGTGAAGATGAGCAGGACGGTCAACGGGATCGAGACCATGATGGTCGGCAGCAGCGCGACCCTCATGACAAACCAGCACTGCAGGATGAGCTCTCGCCACTGGAACGGCCGACGGAACAGCGCCTTGCCGGTCAGCACGCACATTCGGAAAAATCCGCCGACCATGGTCAGCGGTGTCTCCAATTGGTCGCGGAGGTATCCCATTAGGTGCGGGCCGGTAGACGTCGTCACGGCTGCCCCCGCACGATGGGGCTGCGAGTGTCACGGCAATGCGGCCGATTCTGTCGCACGCCTCCTCCTTGCCCCATCCCTAGGTGTGTGACCGACGGCTCTCTACCCGCAGGTAGTAACCGAGACCACAGGAATGTACCTGATGGCCGTCGACGTGTGAACCGCATCCACACAATTAGCACTCCGTCACCACGTAGCGAACATTTTTGACCTGCTTAGCTTCCCTCTCCAGTTCCAAATACCCTTGACACAGAATGACTTTCGGAGTAGGTGCCCACTCCGTAGCGCAAACGCAATTCAGTTTTGAGCACCTTGCCGGCGGGGTTGCGCGGCAGCACCTCTACGATCTCGAGCGCCTTCGGATGCTTGTAGCGCGCGAGCCGCTCGGTTAGGTACTCAGTAAGGTCTTCGATCCGGAGGTGGTCATCCGTTACAGTCGCGACCGCAATCGGTACCTCACCCCACTTCTCGTCGGCGCGACCAATGACCGCGACCTCAACGATGCTGGGGTGACTGGCCAAGACGTTCTCCACCTCGGCGCAGTAGATGTTTTCCCCGCCGGAGATGATCATGTCTTTCTTGCGATCCACCACCCAGACGTAGCCGTCCTCGTCCATCCGAACGAGATCCCCGGAATGGAACCAACCGCCGGCGAACGCCTCCGCGGTAGCCTCCGGATTGTTCCAGTAGCCACTCATCAATGTCGGTGCCCGGTAAACGATTTCACCGACCGCACCGATCGGTACGTCGTTCATATTGTCGTCGACCACGCGCGCGGACACCGTCGGGATCACTCGTCCGACCGATCCTCGCTTCCGTCTCGCGTCTTCGCCGAGCAGCATGCAGGTGACCGGAGACATCTCGGTCTGACCGAACGCGGCCAGGATCTGCGTGCCGGGGAAAACCTCCGACATCTGCCGCAGCAGCGCATCCGGCGCTGGGGCGGCCCCCCAGGACATCACCCGCAATCTGAGATCGCGCGGACGTGCTTGCTGTTCGGCGCATACGGCCTGCCACTGCGCGGGCACCAGAAAGATGCCGGTGACCTTTTCTTGCTCCAACACGTCGAGCAATTGAGCAGGGTTGAAAGCGCCGAGCGGGTAGATCACGGTGGGGACGCCAAGCAACATCCCGGTCAGCATGTTGCCGATACCAGCAATGTGGAAGAAAGGAACACCGATGAAACCCACGTCGCCGTTGACGTTGGCGCTACTGGTGTACAACGCGGTCATGGTTTGGCCGGTGAGGTTGGTGTGCGTGAGCACCGCACCTTTGGGCCGACCTGTCGTGCCCGAGGTGTACATGATCAAGGCTGGCGAATCGTTGGGAATGTCGACCGGTTCCGGCGGATCACCCCGCTCGTTGATCAGATCCTCATACTCCTGCGACGCATCGCCGGATCCGCCACCGGCTACCACGATCGTGCGCAGCGACGGCTGGATATCGCGGACACCGGCGGCAACGGCCGCCAGCACCTCCTCGGTGATGATGACCCGCGGTGCGCAGTCCTCCACCAGGAAGGCGATTTCGGGTGACGTGAGTCGAAAATTCAACGGGACAGCGATCGCCCCGAGCATGTTGGCAGCCAGCACCGATTCGACAAATTCCGTGCGGTTGAGCATCAGGATCATGACCCGGTCGCCAAAGCCGACCCCTCGGCGGCTTAAAGCTCCGGCCAACGCCGCGACCCGATGTCTCAAGTCGGCCCACGTCACCGTGTGCCCCATGAATCTGAGCGCCGTCGCCCGCGGCTGCATCATTGCGTGCCGCTCCAGCTGGTTCACCCAGTTCTGTCGCCGAGCCAGGTAGGGCTGCTCCAGGAGCTCATTCGAATCCTGCTTCGAGCCATGGCTGGAGCCATGGCTGGCCTGGTTCAAGTGGCTGGCGAGTTGCGCGGTCAACTATGCCATCCCTTCACTTGCGCACCGCTTGCGTCAGACTGATATTTGATAAAACATAGTGTTGTCTGGGTCACATTAACGGGCCCAGCGGCCCCAAACAAGACCTGAGACCAGACCCTGCATAAGTCCCGCCAAGTCCCTGAAAGCCCTGGCAGGCCCCATGAACGCACCGCTATCCGCCCCGCGTCGCAGCCGGCGGCCGCTGCGCCGGGCGCAGTTATCCGACGAGGTTGCGGGCCACTTGAGGGCTGCGATCATGTCGGGGACCTTGCGTCCGGGAACCTATATCCGCCTCGACGAGACCGCCGCCGGGCTCGGGGTCAGCATCACGCCGGTTCGTGAGGCGCTGCTCAAGCTGCGCGGCGAGGGCATGGTGCAGTTGGAGCCACACCGGGGTCACGTCGTATTGCCCTTGACCCGGCAGGACATCGACGACATCTTCTGGTTGCAGGCCACGATCGCGCGGGAACTTGCCGTCACGGCCACCGAGCGCATCAGTGAACTCGACATCGGCGAAATGGAACACCTCAACGAGGCGTTGGCGACCGCCGTCGGATCCGATGATGCTGAGGCCATCGCCGCGCTCGAGTTTTCGTTCCACCGAGTCTTCAACCAGGCGAGCGGGCGGATCAAACTGGCCTGGTTCTTGCTCAGCGCCGCCCGCTACATGCCCGCGCAGATGTATGCCGCCGATCCGCAATGGGGCGCGGCCGCGGTGGACAATCATCGGCTATTGATCGCGGCGTTGCGGACCCGCGACGTCGCGGCGGTGGTCGAGCACACCGTTTGGCAGTTCACCGACGCGGCGCGTCGGCTGACGAAAACACTGGAGAGTAACGGGATCTTTGGCTGAGGCTGAAGGTTTTGCCTGGTCGCCTAGTCGGGCGTCAATTGTTCGGCGCGCAGCTTGAGATTTGCTGCCAGCTGCTCGAGCACATTGTTGAGCAACAGTTTCACCATCGGTGGTGGCACGGGCATGCTGGGCTCGACATCGATGTCCACGGTCAACAAGCTCAGCGCTCCGGCCTCTACCACGCTGAACAGCTGCTCCTGCTTGAGGAACAAGTCGCCCTGCTGCATGACGGTCTGAATCTGATTGTCGCCCGGGTAGTACACGGCGTGGATATAAACGCCCTCGAAGCCTTGGATAGAGGTGTCCAGCCGCACCTGGCTGGGGCGGCCATCGTCGTATCGAGCCAGCACCCAGGCGCCCTTGACCCCTTCATTCCATTCGGGGTACCGCTCAATATCGGAGACGATCCCCATGATCGCCGCGGCGTCGGCACTGACCTCGACCGTCTTGCTCATAACTGGCATTGGCGAAGCATACCTGGGCGCAGCACCCGCCCAGACAAGTGCAGCCGCCTCGCGATCCCGGCGAAACCGACAGCCTCAGATGCCATCTCGGCGCAGCGAAGCTATTCGTTCACGCGGGCCGTCGACAGCAGCGAGCGGATCACTTCGGGCATGGGGACGGGTTTGCGGGTGATCCGATCGACGTAGACGTGCACCCAATGCCCGAGTGCGGTGATCGGCTCCCGTGCGGTGCTGTCGGGCTGCTCCCGTCCGGCCCTAAACACCCCAAGGCGGTACGTGACGCTACTGCGGCCCAGCCGGGTCACCGCCAAGCCCACCACCAGGCCCTCCGGAAATCGCAGCTCGGAGAAGTACCGGCAGCCCGACTCGGCGACGATGCCCAGGGTGGACATGGTGAGCGGGTCGACGCCGGTAAGGGTGACGATCCAGGCGTTGATCGCAGTGTCGAACAGCTGGTAGTAGATGGCGTTGTTGAGGTGCCCGAACATGTCGTTGTCAGCCCAGCGGGTGAGTACCGGCCACAGCACGGGAAAGTCCGCACTGGTCAAGGTGTTTGCCGACCCGCCGGGCACCGACGGGACTGACGGGACTGACGGGACTGAAGCCATGGTTGTATTCCAACATTTTTCACATCCGGAGCCGCGGTGTTGGAGCGAATCGGTTCACCGCGGCCGATCAGCGTTGTCGACCTCAAACTGGATCCGCAGGGCCCGGCGTGGTCAACGGCGAGCAGGTACGGCCGGTTCCGAAGCTGCTCGGACGCGAGGCCGCCGGCATCGTCCACAACTCGGTTTTGTCGGTAGGGGTCAACCGGGTGAGCGTCGTTCCGGTACCCGACCACGTGCCCCAGGGGTGCCGGCGCGAAACCGCTACCAGGACAATCGGTCGCCGTTGGGAACACGTGCCGGGATGGCGGGCGCGACATTCCGCGATTCGTGTCACTGTGGAGACCCGGGCGGCCGCCACCTTGCCGACTCGGCGGTGCGCCAACTCCTCACGTTCGATGCGGGGTAGCGCCTCGCCCGCGGTTCGCGGATGTCGAATCGGTCAGCGTTGCGGGGACGCCTCGAGCCATCGCGCCGATTCCGGATCGGGTGTGTTCAAGCGCAATCCGGCGTGTTCGAGCACGGACCTGAGTTCGTCGACACTTACCCGTTGCACGCAAAGCGGTTGGGTCAGACTCATTCCGTCGAAATCCAGGGTGAACTCTCCGATAACGAACTCGCCATCGCTGGTGTGGATCGCCATGGTCTGCATCGTTTGACCGTCCATTCGCCGGTAACGGCCCGGCGGCCGCTGAGCGAACCAACTCGGTGAGCTCCACTGGATGAGTGCCTTGCCGGTCAGCTTGAGATGATGCGCGACAGTCGCGACGACGCCCCTGCGCAGTTGCGTCCCCGGATAGTTGACCAGGCTGCTCATCAGGAGTACTGCATCGAACCTTTCGGGTAACCGCACGTCTTCGATGCGGGCTTGGACGGTTCGGGCGCAGCGGACGTGGGCGAGCATGTCGGCCGAGTCGTCTACCGCAGTGACCTGGTGTCCGAGTTCGGCCAGCGGATTGGCGATGCGTCCGGCACCGGCTCCTAAGTCCAACACCGTGCTGTTTGGTTTGAGCCACGCCGCAATGGTTTCCACCTCAGCGGTCCCCGACATGCGCCGATAGATCTCGACCAGGCTGCCGTCCTTGGTTGCCGTGTTGAGGCGATCGTCTGTCATACGGGTGGACTATGCACCTTCCTGCCGGCGCACCGCCAGGGGCCACCGTGCGCGCATCGTGGCAACTCTACGTGAGCCCGCCAAGATGACCGCCCCGGCCAGCGGGAATGGCGAATTGCGACATCCATTTCCGTGATGCCCGCCGGCCCGAGCTGGCCGATCGTAGCGGCCTAGAGGTTGTTCGTCGGTCGCAGACATCGTCGACGATGAAGACGGCCATCCCAAAAACTGTCTCGTCTGAGTTGAATAGGACCCCATGTGCCACGGTGACGCACTTGCTTCCACCAAACGGGTGTAGGAGCCCCAACGGTAGACACAGTTCAGCAATCAGAGTGACCGCCGCAAGGGCAGCATTTCCTCGTTCGGGCACCGTCAGCTGGTGCCCCACTTTCGGTGGACACCGTCGCCTACCCTTCGCGGAACGCGGTCGACAATGCGTTTCCCTGTAGTGCGAAAAGCCTTTGCGTCGTGGACCATTCGGGCAGCAACGAATCGAATCCGTGACAGGCGCCCGGAAATACATGTAGCTCAGTGGATATCCCCGCACGAAGCAGCCGCAGCGCGTACTCGACCGCTTCGTCACGAAACGGATCGATTTCTGCGCATGTGATCAACGTTGGTGGCAGTCCGTTGAATACGGCCCTGCGAGCGGGGACGGCGTCCGGCGAAGCCGGTTGCCCGGCCAGATAATGTCGCCACATGAGTTCTGCCGCCTCACCATCGAATGCCGGGGTGCCGCGGAATTCGAGCATGGAGGCGGTAGGCCGATCATCGAGCACCGGTTGGTGTAACAACTGAAAGGCGATCGGGGGCAGCAAGCCGTCAGCGGCCCGATGCGTCAGACATGCGGCCAGGGCGCCGCCGGAGCTGCTACCGGCAACGGCCAGCCGATCGGCATCGATACCCAGCCGGGCCGCGTGGGTGACCGTCCACTGCAACACGGTGATCGCGTCATCGAGCCCCGCTGGAAAAGGGTGTTCCGGCGCCAGCCGATAGTCGACCGACACCACGGAACACTGGCCTCGCCGGGCCAGTTCCAGGCATTGCCGATGATCGGTGTCCAAGTTGCCCAGGGCGAACCCGCCAGCGTGGCAATAGATCACCGCAGGCGCAGGCGCCGACGCGCCCTGGTAGATGCGCACCGGCACCGCTGCACCGGACTCAGCGCGCGCGACGTCTTCGACGACGGGCACCCCCGCGGCGGCCGTTTCCGCTTCGGCGGACGCCCGGCGCCGATCATTCATCGAATCGCGGATCATCGGAATCGATTCGGAGGAGAAGTTTGTTCGGGTCACCGCGACAGCGCGCAGCGCGGCGTCGAGCCGATCGATCGCCTCCAGATCGCTCACCGGCGCCCCACCGTCGAGGTGTCGCTGTCCAGGACGGATTCGGCCCGGGTCAGAAACTGGAAGTCAGCGCGCCGGAAGCGACGTGTCATGCCCCAGAAGCTACGCGCACTACGCGGCCATTGGGTGACCACCCGCCCGTTTGGCGCCCGGAAGTAATTGCTGCACTGCGTGGTCCAGACAGTCCCCTGCATCCAGCGGTCGATCTTGGCGGTAAATTCCGACATCGCCGATGGCCGCACCGCAACGTAGGTCTTACCTTTGCGCCGAAGGTAGACCAACGCTCGCGCGATGTAGCGGGCCTGCGCTTCCAGCATGAAGATCACGCTGTTGGAACCGACATTGGTATTGGGTCCGTACAACATGAAGAAATTCGGAAACTCGGGCACGGCCATGCCGAGGTAGGCATGCGCTCCATCGCGCCAGACTTCGCGCAGCGTGACTTGGCCTTCACCGACGACCGTCATCTGCCCCAGATAGTCGGCGGCGGCATAGCCGGTGGCACACACCACCACGTCGACGCCGCGTTCGGTGCCGTCTTCGGTAACCAGCGACCGGGCGCGCAGGTATCGCGCGGGGCGGGTCACCACTTCCACATTTGGACTAGTCAACGCGGCCAGGTAGGCAGACGAAAGCACCAGCCGCTTGCATCCCATCGGATGATCCGGCGTGAGCTTGCGACGCAATTCTTCATCGCTGACCGTGTTTTCGAGCATGCGCAAAGCTATGGCAGTAAATTCTTGTGTCTTGTCGCTGCCGTGCTCGATCACGGTTATGTTCGACTCGCTGCGCATCCACAACCGCATCCGGTACAACCTCTTGGCGAATGGGATGTGGGCGAATACCCAGCGTTCCCACCGGGTGTACGGCCGATCCGGCTTGGGCAGAATCCAGGTCGCCGATCGCTGCACCGAATACACCTTGGCCGCCACCTTGGCCAATTCCGGCACCAGCTGCGATGCCGTCGATCCAGTACCCAGCACGGCCACTCGGGCCCCGGCAAGCGGAACCGAGTGATCCCATCTTGCCGAATGCATGACTGTTCCGGTGAATCGTTCCTGTTCCACGAGTTCCGGAAACACCGGCCGGTTGAACAGGCCCACCGCCGACACCACGATGTTGAAATGGTGCTGTTCCCCCTCCACCGTGGTCAAACACCATCGGTGTGTCGTGTTATCCCATTGCGCCGCCCTGATTTCAGTCTGTAGCCGCAGATGCGGACGCAGGCCATGTTGGTCGGCGCAGCGCCGGAAGTGGGCCAGGATCTCCGGCTGCCTGGACCACAGCCGCGACCACGCGGAGTTCAACTCGAAGGAGTAGGAATAGAGATGGACTTCACATCGCACGCCAACCCCGGATAGGTGTTGACGTGCCACGTTCCACCCACATCGGCCTCGCGGTCGAAGATGGTGAAATTATGAAAGCCTTTTTGAATCAGCATGATTCCCATCGCGATCCCCCCGGGGCCCGGCGCCGATAATGCCGACAGAAAGTTGGGTTCTCATCGGATCTGTAGACATTGCCCACCGTCGACTACCAGTTCCGTACCGGTGATGAACGATGCCTTTTCGGAGACTAGAAACGCGGCCGCGTCGGCGATCTCCCGCGGCCGCCCGAGCCGCCCGAACATCGCTGTCGCCACCAACCGGGCCTGAGTCTCTTCATCGCTGCTGTCTAGCCGGTCCACATCGTGTCGCCAAGTAGCGCTTCGACATAATCGATTGATACGTGCGGAGTTCCGGCCGCGGCGAGCGCCTGGCGTTTGAATGCCCGCGCGGCCGCACTGAGTACGTGGTGCACAGGACGGGTTCCACGGCTGACTCGTAATGGCCACCCGTCGCCCCATAGCGCAACCTCGGCCAACCGGTGATCCAGCGACTCAAGGACCCGCTGGCGAACGTGATCATCCGCGGCGAACGCGCTGGCGCTGACCGCCAGGGTTGGGCTCGTCCGACCGGGCAGGGCAAGACCCGCCGGCATCTCTGCGGTGCTCGCCCCGAGGATCCGCACCGGACGGGTGTCGCATCCGGGCGGCAACAGCACGGTCACCTGCCAACCGGCCAGTGCCCGGTCGCAGACCCAACCGCCAGCGGCGGCTACCACGTCGATGACACTGGTGGCCACGATCTCAAGTCGATGGCGCAGACATTCGCCCTGCGTGCCGAGGCGCGGTTGGGTGTGCCGATCCGGGTAGCCACGGATGTCGAACGTTGGAGTGACCATCGATCCATTCCTCTTGCATCGAAGCACAACCGGTAGGACTGCCCGGTGACGCGGCTCTCCGCACAGCGTGACATTTTTACGCTATTTTGTAAAGGTTCGGCGGGTCTGTCAGGACGGGCGGCGTGCCGCGAGTTCAGCAAGAATCTCTTCGGTGTGCTGGCCGAGTTCAGGTGCCACGGATCGGGGCGCGCACGGCGTGCCGTGGAAATCGGCTGGCGTGGCAACCATCGGCACGCTCGATTCGCTATCCGGCACATCGACGATCCCGCCCGCCGCGTGAAACTGCTCGTCGGCGACAACGTCCTCGAGCGTGTTGATCGGCGACCAGAAGAAGTCCGGTTCGCCCGCGAAGACCTCCGCCCACTCGGCAAGCGCCTTGGTCGCGAAGATCTCGTCCAGCTGAGCGATGAGGTCGACCGCATGCGCCGCGCGCCCACGAGCGTCGCAGTACCGCGGGTCGGTCAGCCATTCGGGCCGCGCGACAGCGCGACACAGGGACGGCCAGTGCCGCTCGACCTCCAGTCCAACGATCCAGAAGCCTCGCCCATCACCGGCGGTGTAATTGTTCATGCACGGATTACCCATCGACTCACGCTGTCCGATCGCGATCTGCTGGCCGGTGAGCAGGTAGGTGTTGAGGTCAAAACTCACCGTGTAGGCACCCTGGCGGTACAGCGAGGTGGTCACCAATTGCCCCGCACCCGTGCGCTCACGCGCGAGCAATGCCGCGCACACGGCCGCGGCTAGGGTCATGCCCGTCGAGTGATCACCCATGCCGCCGCGCTGAAACGGGGGCGTGTCGCCGGGCTTGGTGAGCAGGTGCGCGACCCCGGCGCGGGACCAAAACGCCGCCACGTCGTAGGCCGCACGGTCCGCGTCGGGTCCGGTTTCGCCGTACCCGGAGATCAAGCCGTAGACCAGCCGGGGATTGCGGCCGGACACCGAATCGAAGTCGAGCCCCAGCCGTCGCAAGGCACCGGGGCGTAGGTTGGTCACGAAAACGTCTGCGCCCGCGAGCAATTCGAACGCCGTATCGCGGCCGGCATCGGTGGTGAGATCGAGCACGATGCTGCGCTTAGAGCGGTTGTCCATCTCAAACGGCGGGTTCAACCCGAGATCACAGCCCAGCATACGGCCGAACATCCGGCCTGGATCGCCGGCCGGAGGTTCGATCTTGATCACGTCGGCGCCCCAGTCGGCCAGGATCGCGGCGGTGGCCGGAGCCGCGACCCACACCCCGAGCTCGACGACTTTGATGCCCGCCACCGGTCCCACCATGACTGGCACCTTAGTCAGCGCCGCGCGGCCAGATCACCTGGACCAATCCGCGGGGTGCATCACCGAATGCCGGTCACCGCCTCGCGCAGCACCGAAGCTCGCCCGCATTGCGCACCGGTCATGCCCTTACCAATAGCGCAGGGCTTGCCGAAACAGTTCGGTCAGAACCGGTTTGTTCATCTCTCGTGGCGCGTTCTGCAGAAGGCGCTGCTGCGGGTGCGCCCCCTCCGTGAGGGCGACCACGTCATCTTCTGTGTAGCCCAGCCCACCGAGCCCGTTCGGCATGCCCACCGCACGCATGATGCGGACAATCTCCCCGGCAAGCACTTCGCCCGCGTCGCGTGGGCCGGCGCCCTTAGGGTCAGCGCCGAGCAGCCGGGCGGCCTGCAAATGGCGCTCTGGGCTCGCCTCCGCGGTAAAGCCAAAGACCGAGGGCGCATTGACGATGACGGCCATGCCATGGGGCACGAGTGGCTCATCGGCTGGGTAGCCCGCGGGCCGAAAGTCACGGACCAGCCCCGCCACCGCGTAGGCCATGCCGTGCGGCGCATGTACGCCGGCATTGCCGAAGGCGATGCCCGCCAGCGTCGCAGCCCACATCATCTGTTCGCGAGCCTCGGTGTCGGAAGCGTCCTTGACCGCTCGCTCTAAAAATTGCCCCAGCAGCCGCATCGACTCACGGCAGCCCAGATCGCTCCACGGGTTTGCGCCCTGACTCATCGGCCGCAGACTGGGGCGCAGCGGACGGGGTCTATGCACATAGGGCCGCGCGGTGTAGGACTCCACGGCGTGCGACAACACGTCGAGTCCCGCCGACGCGACGACCTCGGGGGGCAAGCTCACGGTGCAGTCGGGGTCGATCAGAGCCTCGGTGGGACGCAGCGCGTGGGACGCAATGCCCGTCTTCGCCGACATTGACAGCAGGTCGAAGATCGCGATCCCGGTTACCTCGCTGCCGGTGCCCGCCGTCGTGGGGCAGGCAATATGCGCCTTGAGCGGGCCGGGTACCGGCTTGCCCGCGCCGATGGGCGCGTTGACGTAGGTGTACAAGTCTGCGGGATGGCTGGCGTACAGATTGGCAGCCTTGCACGTGTCGATCACCGAGCCACCGCCCAACGACACGTATCCATCGGGGTTGGCCTCTTGCGCGAAGCGTGCCGCTTCCAGAAAAGACGCGTCGGTGGGTTCGACATGGACGTCGGTGTAGGTGATCACGTCCAGCCCGGCCGCGACGAGCGAGTTGTAGGCTTTCGCAAAGACCGGCAGCTTGGCCACCCGGGCATCGGAGAACAGCGCCACCCGACGCAGCCCGAGCGCACCGGCTCTGTCGCCCACCTCGCCGAGACAGCCGCGCCCGAAAGTGACCCGGGACGCGTCGACGGTGAAGGCTCCGTCACCGCCCTCGGACACCGTTGGGAAGCCACAGCACGCCATCGCGTCCTCCTGAGTCGCGACGGCAATCTACCGCACGGGCGAAACGGCGACGTCGCCTGACCCCGATTGATTGTCCGCCGCCAGCCCGGCCCGAAGGATCGTGGATTTACACTATTGCGGCCATTTGTAATGGTTTGTCGGGTCGTTGATCGTCGAGGTGGTTCGGTGTCGGGAAACAGAGCTGTCGCGCTGGCTCGATTGGCCGCGCATCTAGGGCGTGGTGTCCAGCGGGTCTGCGACCGACGGCGCGCTGCGCGGCGCCCGAAGGTTCCCCCGGCGGATCGAGGACCTGAGCGCGGCGACGATGTCGCGGATCATGGGACGCGCGGTGACCTCGATATCGGTGATCGCCGATACCAGCGGCACGACATCGCGTGCCCGGCTGGCGGCGCACGGCGACGAAGTCCCGGATTCGGTCTTCGTCAAGATGGCCGCCCAAACGGGCGCCACCAGGCTGATGGGTGAGCTGGGCCGTCTCGGCGAAACCGAAGTGCAGTTCTACCGGCAATTGTCGGCCGAGCTGGCCGGCGCAGTGCCCGCGGCATACGGGTCGTCGTTCGATGGGCCGACGGGCCGGTTCGTGCTGGTGTTGCAGGACTTGGCGGATGGTCAGTGCCAATTCCCAGATACATTGCACCCGTTCACCAAAGACCAGGCAGCCTTGGTCGTCGAGCTGCTCGCCCGACTACACGGGACATTCTGGGGACGAGTGGACTCCGGCAGGTTCGGCTGGCTGTATTCGGGCTCCGACGACCCCAGCGTCCCGCTGGTTCCCACCATGCTGCGCACCTCGGCGCGCCGGTTGGCGACCCGAACCCCGATTCCGGTGGCAGATGGCGAATTCATCATCCAGCACTACCCAGCGGTCGCCCGGCTCATCGATACGCCGCCGCATACCGTGTTGCACGGCGACGCGCACCGCGGTAATTGCTACTTTCGCGGTGCAGGGCAAAACGTTTCGGCCGGACTGCTGGCCTGGCAGGCGGTCCGGTGCGGTCACCCCGCCCGCGATCTCGCCTACACATTGATCACCAGCATGAGCACCGCGGACCGGCAGCGATGCGAGCGTGAATTATTGGACACCTACCGGCGGGCGTTGGCGGCTGCCGGGGGTCCCGATCTGCAGCGCGATGAGCTTTGGCGACGCTATCGGCAGGCGGCCGCCTACGCTTATGTGGCGACCACGATCGTCGCCGGACTAGGCGGTATGCAGTCGGCCGATATCGCGCTCGCGGGTTTGGAATTGGCGGTCGCGGCCGTCCACGACCTGGACACCGTAGCCGCGCTGCAAGGGCCCGACTTGGGAGGAACATCATGAGCCTGGCGGCAGGGCATGGTCCACTCAGCAAGAATCCGGCCGGACGGTTCTGCCCACCGGTGACGGCCAACCTTGTCTATGTCGAACCACATCCGCGGCGTGTCCAAGCCTTCCGCGACGGGCTCCTGGTCATCGACACCGAGCGAGCGCTCCTGGTGCATCGACGCGATCAACCGCTTAGTTATGTCTTCCCGGCCGAAGAGATCGTCGATTTGCCGACCGAGTTCGAGAGCGAAGCGCCTGGCTTTGTGCACGTGCCCTGGGGCGCCGTTGACAGCTGGTGGGAGGAGGGCCGCAAGCTTGTCCACTACCCCCCAAACCCTTACCATCGGGTCGACTGCCGGCCAACCACGCGCCATCTGAACGTCTCTCTCGCCGGCACCACTCTGGTGGATACCCGTGACACGGTGATCGTCTTCGAAACATCGCTGCAGCCAAGACTTTACGTGGATCCTACGCTGGTACGCACCCATCTGCTGCGAAAATCGGCGACATCAAGCTACTGCAACTACAAGGGTGTGGCAACATACTGGTCCGCCGTCGTCGACGATATGCTCGTCGACGACGTCGCGTGGAGCTACGCGGATCCGTTGCCGGAAAGCCAACCGATCAAGGGATTTCTCAGTTTCGACGCCACTCGCCTGCACGTCGCCGCGCAGCTACCGACCCCATAGTCACGGACGCCCGAGCCGGAGCTCCCGCTGAGCAATCATGTTGCGGAACACCTCGAGGGTGCCACCGTAGACGCCGGTCGGTAATGCCAGCCGAAAAAGATGCTCGATCGCTCCACTACCGACGGCCCCGTTGGCATCGGTCGGCAACGCCGAGGCAGTGCCAACCACATCCATCAAATCCGTTGAAATGTCTCGCATTGTCTGCGCTATTGCGACGCGACCGAACATGCCCGGAGTCGACAACGCTGCTTCCGTCCGCGCGATGGCGCGTCCGAGCCGATATCTCACCGACGCGTCGTCAATCAGGCGACGTCCAGTGCAGTCCGACCGCGCCACCGCCGAGGCGATCTGGTCAACCGCCTCGGCCATCACCACACCATGCCCCGCCATCGCCGCCACGTCCTGCAGACCATCGCCGCCGGTAGCAACAATGCCGTGCTCGGAGTCAAGCGCGGACCGCATCACCGTCCAACCACCGTTCACCTCGCCGATCCGATAGCGGTCGGCGACGCGCACGTCGCTGTAGAACACGACGTTGGTGCGGTCACCGTCTATCGTTCGGATGGCCTGCATCTCGATACCCGGCGATTCGAGCGGCACCAGAAACATGGTCAGATTCTTGTGCTTACACCCCTGCGGGTCGGTGTTAGTCAGCAGGAACACGTACTTGCTGTTCTGGGCATTCGATGTGAACATCTTGGAGCCGTTGATGATCCAGCTTTTGTCATCACGAACTGCTCGCGTCTTGCAGGTGGCAACGTCGGAGCCGCCTTCTGGCTCGGTGTAACCGAGGCACAGCCGGGTGTCACCGGACAGCACCTCGGGTAGTACCTCGTCGATCAGCTCGGCGGCACCGAACTGCTGCACCACCCGCGCGACGACCGAGGTGGTACCCCAGTGATACCACGGGGTGTGAGCGCGGCCGATCTCGAGCTCGAAAATTCGGCGGCGGATGGCACTGAACCCACCGTCGCACTCGGGTTTCCAATCCGAAGCCAGGTAGCCGGCCGCCCCGAGCGCCAGATGGACTTGCTCGTCAAAGTTTTCTCCTGTTCTGCGATCACGACCACGCACTTCGTCGGTGACGTGCTCGGCCAGCAAGGCCCGGGTCTGACCGCGGAAAATCCGGTTCTCGCGGGAAAGTTCGACGTGTGAGAAGTCCATTTATCCGGCATCAATGACAAGGGCGCGGAAACGCTCCACGCTATCGAGCGCATGCGAAAGGCTGTCGCCAGGCAGACCAACGTGAACCCAAGTGACGCCAAGCGTCGCCAGTTTATCCAGACCGCCGAGATAGGCAGCGGCGTCGAAGTCATCGGCGCCGAGGCTGCCGCCCTCGAAATTGGTGAAGATGATGTCGATTTCGGACCAGTCCCGACCCGCCTCGTCGCATCGGCGCCGCAAGTCATCGATTCCGGCGGCGAGTCGGTCGACCGAGTCGATCGCCGCGGTGCCGGCGGTTTGGGCCAGCCGTGCCGGCGCCGGAAACGGACACCAGCCATCACCGTAGTCGGCGACTCGCTGGCGGGCCGCCGCGGTGTTGCCGCCTATCCATATCGGTGGGTGTGGCCGACTGATTGGTCGTGGGTGGGCGGTGATCCCGTACGCGGTGAAATGCTTTCCATCGAAGGACATGTCATCGGTGGTCCATATCAAACGAATCACCCGCAGCGCCTCTTCGAATAGCTCGGCGCGCTCGTCATAGTTGACCCCCAGGGGGGCGAACTCACGTTTGAGGTAACCCACGCCAACCGCTAGGGTGAATCGGCCACCGGACAGCAGATCCAAAGTTGCACCGGATTTGGCTACTAGGAATGGGTTTCGATACGGCAATACTATGATGTTGGGAATCAGGCGCAGTGTCGCAGTTCGGGCCGCCGCAAAACCCAAGGCGACAAAGGGATCTAACGCGTCGTGGCCGCCGGCGTCGAGCCAGCGCTGCGACGGCGCCGGGTGGTCGGTGAAGCCGAACCCGTGAAAACCCGCGCCTTCGGCCGCCGCGGCGACCGACGCGATGCCCGATCCGGACAACAACTCGGGGTGATACGGTTGACTGTGCATCGGGTGGGTGATGGCGAAACGCACCGAAACTCCAGCCGCTAGAACCGTGAGCGCGCATCGATCACCGTGTCACTGGTGCGCAGTGGCCGGATCAGCGCTTCTTGGGCGAAGGACGCGATGAGCTGCCCTTCCTCGGTATGCACGGTGCCGCGGACGTACGACATGCCCGCGCCGACCTGCGTGCTCTCGTGGGTGTAGAGCAACCAACCGTCCCAGCGCACCGGTTCATGGAAAGCCACCGATGTCGTCATCGGCGCGGTGGACACGCTCAGATGCGCCTGGCTGGTGCCAATGCCCGGATGCGCCCGCATCGTGGTCGAAATCCCTAGGTGGCCTGTGAAATACGCGATGAGCGCCTTGGCCAGGTCGTCCCGACTCGGGATCGGATCGTAATGCAGCCATGCATAGAGTTCGGGAGGACCCACCTCGTCGGGACTGTTGACGTCGGCCACGTCGACAAGCCGCAACTGCCGACCGATCATCGGCATCTGGCAGACGTTGGCATCCGCCGGCGGCGCCACATCGGGTCGTGGCAAGTGGTGGCGAATCACATCGCCGGTCGGGACGTCCGCCAGGACGGTGGCGGTCAAGCAGCGCTTGCCGTGCTGATGTGCGGCGACAATCGCGGTTGCCGTCGACCGGCCTTCGTGTGCGACGTCGACGACAAACTCGAGCGGTGGACCAACCGCGACGGCACGAGAGAACACCGCGTGCGCCGAACGCACCGACTTACCCTCGAACCGCTGCGCCACGGCCACAATCGCCTGCGCGACCACTTGCGTACCTTCCACCACCTGACGGCCATCCTGACCGCAGAGTCCGGTCGCAGCGGTGAACCGATCGGTCCCGGCGGCCTGCACGTCGAAAAGCTCCAGCAGGTCCGCAACCGACCATCGGATTTGTTCAGACTCCGTCGTCAATGCGCTCACCCCTCGTTCCGGCGGCCCACGGCCCAGCGTGACACTTGGTGACTTATTTGTAAAGCTCGTCCAAGAACTCGGCCCGCGTTGACAGCGGCGCCCGCTGTGCGTGACACTTTTGCGGTGTTTTGTAAAGGCGCGGCCGGACTGGTCCCGACACCGTTGGCCACTGGCTTCGGCTTCGGCGAGGGCCCGCGCTGGTTCGAGGGACTGCTCTGGTTCTCTGATCTGCTCGGTGAAGCCGTCCACACGTCGGACATGCACGGATCATTGACCACCCTGCAGCTGCCCGGTCACTCCCCGTCCGGACTCGGGTTTCGCCCCGATGGTTCGCTGCTGATTGCGTCGGCCGAAGACCGGCTGGTACTGCGCTACGACGGCGAAACCGTTGTCACGGTCGCCGACCTCACCGATCTGGCGCCGGCCAACCTGGGCGACATGGTCATCGACGACGTCGGTCGGGCCTACATCGGATCCCAAGCCTTCTCGGGTGGTGTCATCGTCCGCGTTGATCCCGACGACAGCGCGCAGATCGTCGCCACGGACCTCGCCTTCCCTAACGGGATGGTGATCAACTCGGACCGCGACACCTTGATCGTTGCCGAGTCGATGGCCCGCCGGCTCAGCACAGTTCGAGCGAATCACCGCGGGCGGCGACGTGACCGACCGCATCGATATGGGCGATCGTGTCGCGGTCGCCTGCGCACTGGGCGGTCCCGAACGCCGCACGCTGTTCCTGCTGTCAAGCACGGCGGCATATCCCGAACGACTGATCGGCACCCGACTTGCCCAGCTGGATGCCGTGACGGTTGCCACCCCGGGGGCGGGCCTACCCTGACCTCGAACCCCGATACGCAAAGGTGTGAGCCATGACGGATTCCTACTACGAGTTGATCGCCACTGCCGACGCGCTCGGCGAGAAGCTGGTCGCGACCGACCTGGCGCGCGGTACTTGGTCGGCTTCGATACAGCACGGCGCGCCAGTATCGGCGCTGTTGGTCCGGGCGTTGGAGCGGTGCGCTCGGCGCGAGGACACCAGGCTGAGCCGGGTGGTCATTGACTTGTTGGGAGCGGTGCCGGCCGAGGGCGACCTATGGGTTCGCTCGCAGGTGATACGCGGTGGCAAACAGATCGAGCTGATCGGTGCCGAGATGCTGGCGGCGGGGCCGGACGGTCAGCCCCGGCCCGTCGCCCGCGCCAGCGGTTGGCGGCTACAGCAACTCGACACCGAGGCCCTGGCTCACGCGGCGGAAAACCCGCCGCGCCCAGTTGCCGAGGCGCACGGCCGCAAACTGGCCCCGATGGACTGGGACCGCAACTACGTACACAGCCTGGATTGGCGCTGGCTGACCGAACCCATGACCCCGGGTCCGGGCGAATCTTGGATCAAGCCCACTGTGGACCTGGTCCACGGCGAGACAATGACCCCATTGCAGCGATTGTTCGCGGTAGCCGACTGCGCCAACGGCATCGGCAGCACGCTGGACATCACCAAGTGGACGTTCGTCAACACCGATCTGGCCGTGCACGTGTTTCGCGTCCCGAATGGGGACTGGATTGGAATTCGGGCCGAGACCAACTACGGGCCAGACGGCATCGGGACAACCGTCGGCGCATTGTTCGACCAGCAGGGCGCGATCGGGGCGATTCAGCAGTCCGTGCTGGTGCGCCCGCGGCACCGCTGATCGGACGCGAGAGCGAAACAACATGACACTTGTGCAATCTTTCGTAAAGTTTCACCTATGAGCCAGGCGTTCCAGGCAATCGATGGGCCCGAGACCGACACCTCGACGCGCAAGCGCATTCTGGCGGCCACCGCCGAGGTGCTCGCCCGCAGCGGCAAGACCAAGCTCAGCCTGTCCGAAGTTGCGACCCAGGCCGGCGTATCGCGCCCTACGCTCTACCGGTGGTTCGCTTCCAAAGAAGAGCTGCTCGCCACGTTCTCTCGATACGAACGACAGGTTTTCGAGAGTGGCCTGAGCAAGGCCACCGCCGGATTGAAGGGTGTCGACAAGCTCGATGCCGCGTTGCGATTCATCGTTGACTACCAATACTCGTACTCGGGCGTGCGGATGGTCGACATCGAGCCGGAGCTCGTCATCGCACAGATGTCCGGCGTCATACCGGAGATGCGCGAAGGTCTGCAACGCCTCCTGCCCGGACCCAACGGCGCGGTCAAAGCGGCGACGGCGATCCGAATCGCGATCTCGCACTACATCGTTCGAAGTGATGATGCCGACCAGTTCCTGGCGCAGCTGCGCCATGCCGTCGGCATCAAGGGTTCGGACTGAAACCGACTGATCCGACCAAACGGGCCGCCGGCCCGATCGCAATGGACCCGTCTGCCACCGCTGTCCCCGCACCGACGGGCACACGTTCCGCCCGCCTTCGAGCGACAATGGGTCCGGGTTGGGCATGGCGTCGCTATAGAGGCGGCATCGTTAAACGTCCCTTCCGGCAGGTGCCCACATGGCGGATGTGGCAACATGTCACCGAGCGCCGCCAGGCGGTCGAAAATCAGTCGAACAACACCGCGGCGTTGAGGTATCCGGTGGGATCCATCGCCGCCTTCAACGTCCGCATCACCGCGATGTCAGCCGCCTCCCGGGACATCGTCAAGTACGGCCGCTTGCGACTACCGACGCCGTGCTCGGAGCTGACGTTGCCGCCGCATCGTGCGATCAGATCCATCATCTCGGCGTACAGCGCCGGCTCCCGGTCCGCCGGGCAACGCAACACATTCAGGTGCAGGTTGCCCTCGGCGATGTGACCGAATAGCACCGCAAGCGCGTCCGGCACATGCGCGCGGACCACAGCGTCCGCGTCCCGCCCGAAGGCACCGATCGCCGGCAGGGGCAGCGACACGTCGAACTTCAACGGTGGCCCGTAGCACCCCAATACCTCGGCCAGCGCTTCGCGGGTGCGCCACAACCTTTGCTGCGCGGCCACATCCACGCCCACCGCGGGCTCACCGCACAGCTGGGTCCCGTCGAGCAGCCGCGCGAGCCGTTCACTCGGGTCATGGTCGGCGGCCAGTTCTACCAACAGCAGCCAGTCGCCCACGACCGGTGGACTCACCCCGAGGCGCTCGGCGGTCAGCTCGGCGGCGCGGCCATCGATCAGCTCCAGCGCGGCGATGCCGTCGATATCGCGAAAGGCCCGACCGGCTTCGACAACCGCCTCCAGGTCGGCAAACCCACAGACGGCGGTCACCCGGTGCGACGGCATCGGGTGCAGCCGCAGCTCGAGCGCGGTGATCACACCCAACGTGCCCTCGGCCCCGACGAACAACGACGGCAGATCGTAGCCGGTATTGTCCCGGCGCACCCGGCTGTGCCGGTGTAGCGCCGAACCGTCGGGTAGGGCCACGTCCAGGCCGACGACCTGATCGCCCATGTTGCCGTAGCGCACGGTACGCAAGCCGCCGGCGTTGGTCGAGGCCATGCCGCCCACGGTCGCGCTGTCGCGTGCCGCCAGGTCCACGCCAAACACCAGGCCGGCCGCGACCGCGGCGTGCTGCACAGCGGTCAGCGTCGCGCCGGCGCCCGCCAGCATGCGCCGCTCCACGGTGTCGACATCACTTATGTCACAAAGTCTTTCGGTAGAGAGCAGCACATCATCATGTTCGGGTACGGTGCCGGCCACCAACGACGTCCGCCCGCCTTGCACGGTGACATAGGCCCCGGCGTCCCGGCACACCCGCAGCACCTCGGCAACCTGTTCGGCCGACCCCGGCCGCACCAACGCGCTGGCCCGGCCCCGATACCGCCCGGTGTGGTCCACGCTGCGCCCGATCAGGACATCGGAATCGGTGATGACGTGACCCTGGCCCACCACGGCGGCCAGACTTCGCAGCATCGGCACCGTCAGAACTGTTTGTGCGGAACGTCGGTCACCAACCCACCGTCCATCACGAACTCACTGCCGGTCGAATACGACGATTCATCGCTGGCCAAGAACACCACGAACGTCGACACTTCCCTCGATTCACCCGGGCGACCCAGCGGGACGGTGACCATGTCCTCGGGCAACTTGGCGGTCATCGGCGTGCGGATGAAACCGGGATGAATCGAGTTGACCCGGATGTTCGACGGCGCCAGCTCCAGGGCCGCCGACTTTGCCAAGCCACGCACCCCCCACTTCGAGGCGACATAGGGATGCACGGCCGGTGCACCCCGCAGCCCCTCGATCGACGACACATTGATAATCGAGCCGCCACCAGCTGCCGTCATCGCCTCGACCGCCGCCCGCATGCCCAGGAAGGTGCCGGTCAGATTGACGTCAATCACCTTCTGCCACTTATCGAGATCGAAATTCTTCAGTTGGCCGAGCGCCACGATGCCAGCATTGTTGACCAGCACGTCCAGCTTGCCGAATTCGCCGGTGGCCGTCGCCACCGCGGCGTCCCACTGGTCGGGCTGGGTGACATCGAGGTGGACGTAGCGTGCGGCCGCACCGATTTCGGCGGCGAGCGCCTTGCCCTCGTCGTCGAGGACGTCACCGATCACCACCTTGGCACCCTCCTCGACCAGCAGCCGCGCATGCGAGGCGCCCATCCCCCGGGCACCGCCGCTGATGAGTGCAACTTTTCCGTCAACGCGTCCCATGAAGTCGAAATCCTTTCGATTAGATGGCCACGATGGGCGCGTAGAGCCCGGTACCGGTGACTAGCGGCAGATCCAGTGTGGTCCTGATGCCCGGCGGGGCCGCAATCACCGCCGGAATGGCATTGACGATGCGGCCCGCGGCGCCGACGATCGCCGCGTGGTTGTGATCGCCCTTGCGGCTGCTCGGAACGATGTCCACGGCGTAGGACGGCTCGCCGGTGATCTCGATCCGATACGAACCGCCGCCCTGTGCCGGTTGCGGCCAGTCGGGCCGCAGGTCGGGACGCAACCGGGTGATGTGTTCGATCACTATCGCCGGGTGGCCGTTGACCAGGCCGCAAATCTCGAACCGCAGCGCCGCCAGCGTGCCCTGCCTAACGCGGCCCACCGCAATGTCGAAGTCATCTGGCGCCGGTGCCCGCTCATACGACTCAGTGATCTCGTCGACCTTGATGCCCAGGCCCGCGGCCAATGCACGGATCGCCGTGCCCCAGGCGATGCCGAGCACGCCCGGCTGCAGCAGCATCGGCACCTCGTCCAGCGGCCTGCCGAACCCCATGTAGTGCATGACCTCGGAGCCGTTGTAGGACGCGTAGTCGGCGATCTCCAGGCAGCGCACCTGCTCGATGCGCTGGCAGGTGCCCGCCAGGGCGAATGGGATCAGGTCGTTGATGAATCCCGGGTCCACACCGTTGATGAATATGCTCGAATTTCCCTGCCGGGCAGCATCTTCCACTCGGGCAATGTACTTGTCGGGCATGACACCCCATGGGTACTGCAGGAGTCCGGGCGAGGATCCGACGACATTGACGCCGGAAGCCAGAATGCGCATGACGTCCGCCATCGCCTCGGGCAACCGAGTGTCACCCATGGCGCAGTACACCACGCATTCGGGCCCGGTGGCCAGCACGGCGTCCAGCTCGCTGAGCGCCGCGATGCCGGTGGTCACGCCAGTTCCGGCGAGATCGCCGGCATCTTTGCCGACCTTCTCGGGAGTGGAGACACACAACCCCGTCAGCTCGAACTGTGGATTGGTGACGAGCTCGGTCAGGGCCAGTCGGCCGACGTTTCCGGTGCCGACGTGAGCGACTCGGATGGCCATGGGTGTCCTCCGCCTGAGTGCAACAGTGCAATTTTTCTAGACAGTAGTCCATAATTTTCTTTCAGGTCAGGGCAGCACGCGATCTTGACGGGAGGCGCGCCGTGGCACAGCGCGAGGATGTCTGGTTTACCTCCGGCGACAGCCGGATCAGCGGGTGGCTCTACCGGCCTGCACCCGGCGGCGACGGCAGCGACGTGCCACTGCTGGTCATGGCGCACGGGCTGGGCGCGGTGCGCACGATGCGACTGGACGCCTACGCGGAACGATTCAGCGCGTCCGGCTATGCCTGCTTGGTGTTCGACTACCGCAACTTCGGCGACAGCGAGGGGCGGCCGCGCCAATTGCTGGACGTGGGCCTGCAGCTCGCGGACTGGGCGGCCGCGGTGGCATATGCACGGAGACTGGACGGCATCGACCCAAACCGAATCGGCCTGTGGGGCACGTCTTTTTCGGGCGGACACGTGATTGCCACGGCGGCCCGGATCCCGGGCATCGCCGCCGTCGTAGCCCAATGCCCGTTTACCGACGGCATCGCCTCCGTTCGGGCGATCGCGCCAAGCACCGCGGCGCGGGTGACCGCACGAGCGCTGCATGACCTTGCCGGCTCCTGGCTGGGCAGGCCTCCGCTGATGATTCCCACCGCCGGCAAGCCCGGCGAGGTCGCGTTGATGACCGCACCAGACGCGTATCTCGGCTACCTGAAGCTGGTGCCACCGGGCGCGCAGCTGCGCAACGAGGTCGCCGCGCGCATTGGGATCAAGGTGATGGCTTACCGGCCGGGGCGCAGCGCCGCCAAGGTCGGCTGCCCAATCCTGTTCTGCGTGTGCGAAACCGACTCGGTGGCCCCGGCCGGCCCAACCCTGCGCTACGCGAGCAAGGCTCCGCACGGCGAAGTCGCGATGTATCCCGAGGGCCACTTCGCCATCTACCTGGGCGCCGCGTTCGAGCGCGTCGTTGCCGATCAAGTCGGCTTTTTCGACAAGCACTTGACAGGTAGTGCGGGCTGAATTGATCAATCGCCGGACGTCCCGCTGGGACCGCTCTACTCTCATAAATACCTAATACCCGCGGTCCCAGGTCGGTGCAGGTTTGACCGTAAGCGGCCCCGGTTTATGAAGGACGGGGAGATGTCCTACGTAGTTACTTTCCCTGACATGCTGGCGACGGCCGCCACGGAGGTGGACGGGATCGCATCGGCGATCAACGCCGCCAATGCGACCGCGGCAGGCCCTACTACCGGCCTACTGGCTGCGGCCGAGGACGAGGTGTCGGCGGCGATCGCGAAGCTGTTCGGCGCTTTCGGCCAGGACTACCAGGCGGCTGTCAGGCAAGCCGCCGCATTCCACAACGAGTTCACCAAGGCGCTGGCCGCTGCGGCCGGTGCCTACGCGCAGGCCGAGGCCGCAAATGCGGCCTTCGTATCCGGCGTATCCCACGCGCTGGGCAGCGCCACTTCGCCGTTTCAGTCGTTATTGACGCCGACCGGAACCGCTGGATCCGCCGCCCTGTCGGTTACCCCTGCCGCGGCGGCGACCCAAATCGCGCTGATCATGGGCGGCACCGGCAACCCCGATCCCGACCCGCTCTACCTCGACCTGATCAACAACAACTACATTCAGCAGCTCTTTCCCGGGGCAATCCCGACGGCCATGCCCACACCGGAGCAGTTCTGGCCGGTCACCCCCCAACTGGGCAATCTGACTTTCAACCAGTCCGTCACGCAGGGCGTGACGGCGCTCCATAACGCCATCAACACCCAGCTGGCCGCCGGGAACCAGGTCATCGCCTTGGGCTACTCGCAGAGCGCCACCATCGTCAACAACGAAATCAACGCGCTGATCGCCGCGGGTTCACCCAATGCGGGCGACATTTCGTTTGTCACGATCGGCAACCCCAACACGCCCGAGGGCGGACTGCTCTCCCGCTTCCCCGGCTTCTACATCCCGTTCCTCGACGTGCCGTTTAATGGCGCCACGCCGCCGGACGCGCCATACGCGCACACGATCTACACCGCCCAGTACGACGGCATCGCCAACGCCCCGCGATACCCGCTGCACATCCTGTCGGACATCAACGCCATCATGGGGTACTTCTACGTGCACAACACGTATCCCACCCTTACCCCCGATCAAATCGCGAACGCGGTACCGCTGCCGACCTCGCCCGGCTACACCGGCAACACCCAGTACTACATGCTGCTGACCCAGGACCTGCCGCTGGTCCAGCCGATCCGCGACATCCCCTACGCAGGTCCACCGCTCGCCGACCTGATCCAGCCGCAGCTGCGCGTGCTGGTGGACCTGGGCTACGCCGACTACGGACCCGGCCTGAACTACGCGGATATTCCCACTCCTGCCGGGTTCTTCTCGATCCCCAACCCGTTCGCTGTCAGCTACTACCTGGCCTTGGGGAGCCTGCAGGCCCCCTACGGCGCCGCGGTGGAAATCGGGGTGGAGGCCGGATTGTGGGGCCCCGAATGGTTCCCGGATGTCTATCCGTGGGTCCCCTCCGTCAATCCCGGACTCAATCTCTACCTCGGTCAGCCGAGTGTGACGTTGCTGTCGTTGTTGAGTGGCGGTCTGGGGGACATACTTCATTTGATCCCGCCCCCAGTCTTCCCGTGAGTCCTTTCCCGTCGTGAGCCGCGGGCGGCCCGGGTCAACAGGACGGCGAAACCTTGTGGCTGATCACAACCCCCGACGTGTTGGCGACGGCGGTCACCAACGTGACCGAAACCGGGCCACCGACCTGTGGATTTGCGTATTGGACCTTAGGTAACGGCGCCGGGGCGTGGCCGAAATTCAGGGCCCCAGGGGAGATTGCTCACGAATCGTCTCGTCCCGGATGAGCCCACGCAGCAACGCGGTGCTGAACTCCGCCGCGATTTCCGTGGCCGTGCGCCGCCCGTGCGGGCGCAACCAGCGGTAGCTTCCCAGCGTCATCCCGATGTAGCCGAGGGCCACCACGTGCGAGTCGCACTCATAGAACTCGCCGCTGGCAATGCCGCGGTCGATGAGGCCGTGCACATGCTCGTAGACCTGGGCTTCCTTTTCGCGGACCTCGGCGACCTGTTCGGCGGTGAACCACTCGGTGATATATGGCTGCTCCTGGAAATACACGGCGGCCCGCTCGGGATTGCCGGCGATCCCGGTGAGCAGCCGCACGGTGTACTGATAGAGCGCTTCGCGTGCCGTCCACGACGGCTCGGCATGCAGGGCGCCCAGGGTTCCTTCGGCGGCCTGGCGGTAGATGTCGAACAGGATCAACGACTTGCTGGCGTAGTAGTGGTAGACGGTCGCCTTGTTCAGCCCAATCACATCGGCAACGTCATCCATCCGAGTGCCGTGATAGCCCCGGGCCGCGAACAGCTTGGTAGCCACGGCCAGCAACTCCTCACGGCGCGTGAGTCCGTTCTCGGATGGCATCTGTACTCGCTATCGTCACTGAGGCAGGGGTAGGCGGCCCCGGCCAACGCTAATTATCAATCAACTGGTTGGCCAGTTTAGGCAAGGCCGCCAGCGCCTGTCGCACCGGCGCGGATCCAGCTAGACTGCCTAACGGAACAGTCGCGAGTCGAGAGGTGGAGTAATGGATCCGAGTCCTGACTACGACGGAAGCGACGAAATCGAGTTCTTCTTCCGGTATCTCACGTGGGGTCTGCGCGGGGTCGAAGACGGCAACGGCTACCCGCCGCCCGCCTACCCGCCGGTCTGAGCCGCCGGCTACAAAGCCTTCAGTTCCTCGGCGACCTCGGTCACCGATTTCTTCGCATCCCCGAACAGC
This sequence comes from Mycobacterium basiliense, assembly GCF_900292015.1. Taxonomy (NCBI): domain Bacteria; kingdom Bacillati; phylum Actinomycetota; class Actinomycetes; order Mycobacteriales; family Mycobacteriaceae; genus Mycobacterium; species Mycobacterium basiliense. The sequence goes on along the minus strand of NZ_LR130759.1, from coordinate 300,711 downwards.
ATTGTTGTCCCCTCGCCGTAGAACAGCGGGTTGTCGATACCAGCGAACCCGGAATTCATCGACCGCTTGAGCACAATCACCGACTTGGCCTTATCGACGTTGAGGATCGGCATGCCGTAAATCGGACTGGAGGAATCGTTGCGCGCCGCCGGGTTGGTGACATCGTTGGCGCCGATGACGATCGCAACGTCAGTGCGGGCGAACTCGTCGTTGATGTCGTCCATGTCCTTCATCGCGTCGTAGTCGACCTCGGCCTCGGCCAGCAGCACGTTCATGTGGCCGGGCATCCGGCCGGCGACCGGGTGAATGGCGTACTTGACCGCCACACCCTTGTCCTCCAGCAGCGACGCCATGTCCTTGACCGCGTGCTGGGCTTGCGCGACGGCCAGGCCGTAACCGGGCACCACGATCACCTGATTGGCGTAGGCCATCTGGATCGCGGCATCGGCGGCCGACGTGGCCTTGACGTGCTTGTCGCCGCCGCCATCGCCGCTGGGGGCCACCCCGCCGCCGCCGAAGCCACCCGCGACGATCGCCGGTATGGACCGGTTCATCGCCTTGGCCATCAGGTTGGTCAGGATCGAACCCGACGCGCCGACGATCATGCCAGCGACGATCATGGCGGTGTTGTTCAACGCCAGACCCGCGGCCGCGGCCGACAGGCCGGTCATGGCGTTCAGCAGCGAAATAACGACCGGCATGTCGGCGCCACCGATCGGCAGCACCACCATCAGGCCGAGCACTCCCGCCGCGGCGAGCAGGCCGATCATCCACCACAGCGACACCCCGCCGGAGCCGGGGTGCGCGTCTAGGCCGATGACCACCGCGGCGGCCACGGCCCCCGCTAGCAGCAGCAGGTTGATCGGCTGTTGAGCCTTGCCGAAGCCGATCGGCGATCCGGAGATGATCTCCTGCAGTTTGCCGAACGCAATGATCGAACCCCAGAACGAGATCGATCCAATGATCGCGGCGAACAAGGACGCCACCACGATGTGGACGGTCGGTGACTCACCATGCTGAAACGCGGAAAAGCCGCTGGTCTCGATGAACTCCGAAAGGGCGATCAGCGCCACCGTCCCGCCGCCGACGCCGTTGAAGAACGCCACCAGTTGGGGCATGGCGGTCATCTTGGTCAACCGCGCCGGCGGCACGCCGAGTACCACACCCACCACCAGGCCGGCGATGATGAGTGCCCATTGGCTGGTATGTCTGATCATGACCAGGGTGGCCGCCACGGCGATGGTCATACCCACCGCGGCGATCAGGTTGCCGCGCACCGCGGTCTTGGGCCCGGTCAAGCCCATCAAGCCGTAGATGAAGAGGGAGAACGCGAGGATATAAAGACCGATCACCAGGTAGTTCATTTGGCCGCCGGCTCCTCCGTCTGGTCGGCTTGGGCGGGCGCCAATTCCCGAGCCTTTTTCTTGCCCTTGAACATGCCCAACATCCGGTCGGTGACGATAAACCCGCCGATGACGTTCAGAGTGCCGAACACTACCGCGACGAACAGGATGATTTGGATGGCCAGCGAGGGATGCTCCACCGTGCCGAACACCACCAGCGCGCCGAGCACCACGATGCCGTGAATGGCGTTGGTGCCCGACATCAGCGGGGTGTGCAGCGTGTTGGGCACCTTGGAAATCACCGCGAACCCGACGAATCCGGACAGCACCAGGATCGCCAGATTGGCCAAAAGTTCGTCGTACATCAGGAATCCTCCCCGCGAGTCACACACGATTCCGCGATGACTTCATCGTCAAAGTCGGGGGCCAGCGCGCCGTCCTTGATCAACAGGTCCAGCAGCGCGGTGATGTTCTTGCTATAGAGCTCGCTGGCGTGCTCGGGCATGGTCGCGGGCAGGTTCAGCGGCGAGGCGATGGTGACATCATGCTTGACCACCGTCCGGCCGGGTTCGGTGAGTTCGCAGTTTCCGCCGGTTTCTCCCGCCAGGTCCACCACCACGCTGCCGGGCTTCATCGCCTCGACCGCGGTGGCGGTCACCAGCTTGGGGGCGGGGCGGCCCGGCACCAGCGCGGTGGTGATCACGACGTCGAAACCGCTGATCGCCTTTTCCAGCGCCTTCTGCTGCTGCGCGCGTTCCTCGTCGGTGAGCTCCCGGGCATAGCCACCCTCGCCGGCAGCCGAGATTCCCACATCCAGCCACTGCGCGCCCACCGAGCGCACCTGATCGGCGACCTCGGGCCGTACGTCATAACCGGTGGTGCGGGCCCCCAGGCGCTTGGCCGTGGCCAATGCCTGCAACCCGGCCACACCGACGCCGAGCACCAATACGGTGGCCGGCTTCACCGTGCCCGCCGCGGTGGTCAACATCGGGAAGAACCGGGTCGACTCCGACGCCGCCAGCAGCACTGCCTTGTAACCCGACACGTTGGCCTGCGACGACAACGCGTCCATCACTTGAGCGCGGGAGATGCGCGGGATCGCCTCAAGCGCGAACGCCTGTACACCCGCTTGCTTGAGCGCACCGATCGCGTTGTCGGCATTGCGCGGTGCGAGGAAGCCGATCAGCGTCTGCCCGCTACGCAACCGGCTGACCTCGTCTTTGGTCGGCGGCGCTACTTTGACCACGATGTCAGCAGCCCACGCATCACCGATGGTGGCACCGGCATCGGTGTAGAGATCGTCGGGAAGCAGCGCCTGCTCACCTGCGCCGGCCTCGACCACGACAGCCACACCACTGTTCACCAGCGAGGCGACCGCCTTGGGTACCAGCGCAACGCGCCGCTCGTCGGGCGTGGACTCAGCCACCACCCCGACCACCGTGGGGCGGGTCTGCGGATCTGTCATGGCGCGAACATCTACTTTCCTCACGTAATCTCGATAGATTGCCCGGTCGGCTAGCGCCGACGTGCTCAGACACCCTATCCCGCTCGTCCGGTCTTACCGCAGGCCGCTACCCGGCCCGCGGTGTCGCCGCGCCAACCCGCGGCTACCACAGCGGCGGCTCCTGCCCGTGCTCCGATGCGGGTCGTGGCCCGAAGTACCGGCGTTCGGACGCGGCGATGGCGACGTCGTTGATGCTGGCTTCGCGACGTGCCATTAATCCCGATGCGGTGAATTCCCATAGTTCATTGCCGTAGCTGCGATACCACTGCCCGGCGCGGTCGCGAGATTCGTATTGAAAGCGCACCGCGATGCGGTTGCCGTGGAAGCTCCACAAACTCTTACGCAGTGAGTAGTCCAGCTCGCGCTGCCATTTGCGGGTGAGAAAGGCCACGATCTGCTCTCGGCCGACGATGTGCTCGTCGCGATTTCGCCAGTGCGAATCGATCGTGTAGGCGCCACTGACCCGCACGGGGTCACAGGTGTTCCAGGCGTCCTCGGCGGCTTGAACCTTCTGCAGGGCAGATTCGAGAGTGAACGGCGGCAGCGGGGGCCCGGCAGGCGAATTGTCGGTCATGACGTCTATCGTGCGCGCTGAGGATCGCGACAGACCGCTACGTCAGGTCCCGCGCCATCGCACCGGAGCGAACCCGCCGGCGTTTCTGCACGCTGTTTCGGCATCGCGACCGACCACCTGAAACCGCGCAGCGCAGTGCGTGTCCTATCGTGGCGGAATGGACTTCGCGATGTCGGCCAAGGCCATCGATTACCACCAACGGCTGTCCGACTTCATGACGGAGTACGTCTTTGCGGCCGAGGCCGAATACGACAAGTACCGCGATGACGCCGGCCCGAACGATCACACCGTGCCCCCGATAGTCGAGGAACTCAAGATAAAGGCCAAAGAACGCGGCCTGTGGAACCTGTTCCTTCCGGCGGAATCGGGACTGACCAACGTGGAATATGCCCCGCTGGCCGAGCTGACCGGGTGGAGCCTCGAGATCGCGCCCGAGGCACTCAACTGTGCGGCGCCGGACACCGGCAACATGGAGATCTTGCACATGTTCGGCACCGACGAGCAGCGCACCCGGTGGCTACACCCGTTGCTAAACGGTGAGATTCGCAGCGCCTTCTCCATGACCGAGCCCGCGGTGGCCAGCAGCGACGCGCGCAATATCGAAACCACAATTGCCCGCGACGGCAGCGACTACATCATCAACGGCCACAAGTGGTGGACGTCGGGCGCGGCGGACCCACGCTGCAAGATCCTGATTGTGATGGGCCGCACCAACCCCAATGCGGCCGCTCACCAACAGCAGTCGATGATCCTGGTGCCGATGGACACGCCCGGTGTGACGATCGTGCGCTCCACCCCGGTGTTCGGCTGGCAGGACCAGCACGGTCACTGTGAGGTGCGCTACGACAACGTCCGGGTGCCGGCGACCAACCTGCTGGGCGAGGAGGGCAGCGGATTCGCGATTGCCCAAGCCCGGCTGGGGCCGGGCCGCATCCACCACTGCATGCGTGCGCTCGGCGGCGCCGAACGCGCGCTCGCCCACATGGTGGACCGGGTCCGCCACCGGGTGGCGTTCGGCCGTCCGCTGGCCGAACAGGGCGTTGTACAGCAAGCGATTGCCACGTCGCGCAACGAAATCGACCAGGCCAGGTTGTTGTGCGAGAAGGCGGCCTGGACGATCGATCGGCACGGCAACAAAGAAGCCCGCCACCTGGTCGCGATGATCAAGGCGGTGGCACCGCAGGTGGCCTGCAATGTTATCGATCGTGCCATCCAGGTGCACGGCGCCGCCGGGGTCAGCAACGACACACCGCTGGCCCGGCTCTACGGCTGGCATCGCGCCATGCGCATCTTTGATGGCCCCGACGAGGTGCACATGCGATCCATCGCACGCGCCGAACTCGGCCGGGAGAAGTCCGCGTTCGCCGCCGCGGTCACCCCAGATGGCTGAGCCGGCTCCGGCGTTGCCGGGGGCATGGAATTTCCGGGACGTCGCCGAGGGCAGCGCCGCACTGCGCCCCGGCCGGTTGTTCCGGTCCAGCGAGCTGAGTCGCCTCGACGAGGACGGCCGCGCCGCCTTGCTTCGGCTAGGCATCACCGACGTCGCCGATCTGCGCTCCGCCCGAGAAGTCGCCCGCCGCGGTCCGGGCCGGGTGCCCGCCGGCGTGGATATCCACCTGTTGCCGTTCCCCGACCTCGCCGACACCGATACCGACGCCGACGACTCGGCACCACATGAGACGGCATTCCGGAGGCTGTTCACCAACGGTGAGACCGGTGAGTCCGCCGAGTCGATCGATAGCGCCGCCGCCCGGTATATGACCGATGAATACCGCCAATTCCCAACCCGCAACGGGGCACAGCGCGCGGTGCATCGGGTATTCACGCTGCTAGCCACGGGACGTCCGGTGCTGACGCACTGCTTCGCGGGCAAAGATCGCACCGGATTTGTGGTCGCGACGGTTTTGGAAGCCGTAGGTCTGGCCCGCGACGACATCGTCGCCGATTACCTGCGCAGCAATGACGCGGTGCCGCAGTTGCGTAATCGGATTTCGGAAATGATCCAGCAGCGTTCCGACACCGAGGTCACACCCGAGGTCATGATGTTTACCAAGGCACGGCTTTCCGACGGTGTACTCGGCGTTCGTCCGGAGTATCTGGCCGCGGCGTGGCAAACGATCGATGAGGCCTACGGCTCACTAAGCGGCTATCTGCGCGACGCCGGAATTACCGAGTCCGACGTGCGTCAATTGCGCAGCGCCTTGCTGGGCTGAACCGATCTCCTGTTCATTTGGTGTGGGGCCTTACAAAGCTCTTTAAAGGCCGGACATCACAGCCGAATCGCCCTACTCTCAACAGATACCGGCTTGATGGGTGGCAAGCGGGGCCCGTCGCCAGGAGGGATAGGCGTTGTCGTACGTATTCGCGCAGCCGGCGGCAATAGCGACAGCCGCCGCCGAACTGACCGGCATTGGCTCGACGATCAGCGAGGCGACCGCGGCCGCAGCGGGCCCAACGACCGAGATCCTGACCGCCGCCGCCGATGAGGTGTCCACCGCGATCGCCAAGCTGTTCAACGCGTTCGGGCAGGAATGCCAGCTGATCAGCGCGCAACTCGGGACACTTCACAGCGAGTTCACCCAACGGCTGGCAGCGGCCGCGAACTACTTCATCGCGGCCGAAGACATCAACACCGCCACCCTGGCTCAGGTCGCGACGGCCGGGCTCTATGCGCCGAGCACGCCCCCGGGTTTGCCGGCGGTGTTCAACGAATACACCGCGATTGTCATGGGCGGCACTGGAATGCCGATCCCCTCGGCGAGTTACCTGGCGGCCATCGACACGCTGTTCGTCCAGCACATTCAACCGGGCGCCATCGCCAGCGCCCTATTCACCCCCGAAGAGCTCTACCCGATCACCGGCGTCAAGAGTCTGCCGTTCCAAACCTCGGTTCAAGAGGGCCTACAGATCCTTGATACCGCGATCTGGCAGCAGATCAACGCCGGAAACCACGTCACAGTTTTCGGCTATTCCCAAAGCGCGGTCATGGCGTCTTTGGAAATGCAGCACTTCATCTCGCTGGGCCCGAATGCCCCGCATCCCGACCAAATCAATTTCATACTGACCGGCAACGAGATGAACCCCAATGGCGGCATTCTCGCGCGCATACCCGGTCTGAATATCGCGTCGGTGGGTCTGCCGTTCTATGGGGCGACGCCAGACAACCCCTACTACACGACGACCTACACGATCGAATACGACGGTTTCGCCGACTTTCCGCGATACCCGCTCAACGTTTTATCCGACGTCAATGCAGTTTTCGGGATTCTCACGCTGCACCGGATGTATCCAGACCTCACGCCCGCCCAGATCGCTGCTGCCACGCAGTTGACCACGGAGGGCCCCACGACGAATACGTATTACATGATCCGCACGGAGAATCTGCCGCTGCTGGACCCGGTACGAGCAATACCGGTCGTCGGGCAACCCTTGGCGGCACTAATCCAGCCAGATTTGAAGGTCCTGGTCAATCTGGGCTACGGCGATCCGAACTACGGCTATTCCACCAGCCCCGCCAACGTGCCCACCCCGTTCGGACTCTTCCCAGACGTGCCCTTTCCGGTGATCGCCGATGCGCTGGTCGCCGGCGCACATCAAGGCATGAACGACTTCTCGGCAACCTTGCCAACCGCGTTGAGCACCCTGCCGACGATTTCGGCGCCGGAGTTCTCACCGTATTTGCAGTCGATCGTGCCACCACCGCCACCCCCGGTGCCCGCGACACCGGTCAATATCGCCAACACGATCGCATCGGTCGTCTCGACCGGCTATTCGGTTCTGCTGCCGACCGCGGATCTGGGTTTGGCGTTCATCACCACCCTGCCGGCCTACAACCTGACGCTATTCGTGAGCCAGCTCGCGCAGGGCAACCTCGTCAGCGCGATCGAGCTTCCACTTGCGGCCACTTTCGGATTGGGTGCGCTGGCCGGCATGATCGAATTCATTGCGATCGCCGAGGCGGCGATAGAGATCTCGCAAGATTTGCAAAGCCTCACCTTCTAGCGGTTCGCCACTTCCGTCGGAAGCGGCCTGGAAGCCTGGTCTGCCATGATCGCTGCCCACCCCGCCCTGAAACGCGGCGGATCTCGGGTCGGCAGTCACGACACCCAGACCGCCGCGGTGGTAACTCAATAGGGGAAGCGGGCGATACGGTCGAGCAGGCCAATCTCCGCTGACAATCGCCGGATCTCACAACCGCCCGTTCCGCCGCGTCACCGGTCGCATAGCATCGCCGGTATCAGAACGAAAAACCCTGTTTTCGAAGGGAATTAACCGATGACGTACGTGATGACGCAACCGCAGCAGATGGCCGCCGCGGCCGCGAACGTGGACGGTATCCGGGCGGCGATCGCCGAGGCGAGCGCGGCCGCAGCGGGCCCAACCTCCGGTCTGGCCGCGGCGGCCGCCGACGAGGTGTCAGCGGCCGCCGCGACGCTCTTCGACGTGTACGCCAGGGAGTACCAAGCGGTCATCAACCAGGCGACCGCGCTTCATGACGCGTTCGGTCAGACGTTGGCCGCCGCCGGGACCGCCTACGCCGAGGCCGAGGCCGCCAATATGGCAGCGTTGCCGAGCGCGCTCAGCGGGGTCACCTCACCCATCCAGTCACTACTGGGCACGACCGCCAGCACCGCACCCGTGGCCGGCGGCCCAGCCGCAACACCATTGGCGGCCGTCTCTTACGACGTCGCCCTGATCATGAACGGCAGCGGCGCACCGATACCGTCGCAGGACTACATGGCCGCCGTTCGCCCGTTCATCACCGCCAACTTCCCGGTGACCGGCGCGTCCATCGGCCTCACTACACCTGAGGGCCTTTATCCGCTGACCCAGATCAAGGATCTGCCACTCACTCAGTCGGTCGACACCGGCGTAGAGATCCTGCACAACGCGCTGTTCGGTCCGCAAGGGCTGATCACCCAGGACAATAACGTTGCGGTTCTGGGCTACTCGCAAAGCGCCGCTCTCTCCTCGCTGGAGATGCGCCACCTCGCGGCCCTCGGCAGCCCCAACACGGACAACCTCAGCTTCACGATGCTGGGTAATCCGATGGCACCCAACGGCGGTCTGCTGTCGCGTTTCCCCGGTCTATCCATGCCGGCCGTGGGTCTGGAGTTCTACGGGGCGACACCGTCGAACACGGGCTACCCGCTCGCCCAGTACACCCTTCAGTACGACGGATACGCCGACTTCCCTAAGTACCCGATCAATTTCCTGGCGGACCTCAACGCATTTTTGGGCATCCAATTCGTGCATGGCAACTACCCGGGCCTAGATCCGAACAACCTTCCCGCGGGCTACAACCTGGTGGAATTGCCGGTGTCTCCGACCAATAACGGCCTCGAGCACTACTACATGATCACCTACCCGGGTCTTCCACTACTGGAGCCGCTGCGCGCAATTCCCGTGATCGGCAATCCGCTGGCGGACCTCGTCGAACCGGATCTGACGTATCTGGTCAACCTTGGCTACGGCGACCCGCACTATGGCTATTCAACGGGGTACGCCGATGTGCCCACGGCGTTCGGGCTGTTCCCCGAAATCAACCCGATTGCCTTTGCCGGCGACATGGTCAGCGGCGCCCGGCAGGGCATGACGGCCTTCGTCAACGACCTCCAGGCCATGGCGCCACCGTCGTTGCCCAGTTTTTCGCTGCCAGACCTGACGTCGACGGGCGGCTCGTCGATTCCGTTTGCGCTGCCCGGCGTCCCCGCGGCGACCGGTTCCCCTGTCGACGGCATCATTGACGCCCTCAAGGCGGCCAACACCACGTTCACCAACGTCATTACGAATGTGGCCGCCGACAGCTACGCCATTGCGTTGCCGACCGCGGACATCATCAACACCATGGTGACCACCATCCCGTCCTACAACGTCAACCTCTTCTTGGACGGAATCCAGCACTTCGCCAACGGCGACCCAGCGGGGCTCATTAACGCGATCGGCTATCCGATCGCGGCCGACGTGGCGCTGTTTACCCTAGCCGGTGGTTTCGAGACGATTGTCGCCCTGGACACGGCGGAAGCGATCATCGAAGACATCGCCGACGCCTTCTAACCGCATCGTCGCATCGAGCGGCGTGCCGCGCGGAGTCGCGGCAGGCGAAGCTTACGGCTCGAGCACGACTTTCCCGAGCACACCGCCGTCGGCGAGGCTCTGCAGTGCCGCCTGAGCTTCGGACAACGGATAGCGCTGTGGCGGAGGCGGCCTGAGGCCACGAGAGACCAAGTGGTTAAGGCCCCAGGAAAACAACCCCGCCGAGCCCGGAACTCGATTGAGGTATTCCCCCCACGCGACGCCCAGCACGCCGATATTGCGAATCAATAGCCGGTTCACCGCGAGCGTTGGGATGCTGCCAGCGGCAAAGCCGATGACTAGCAGCTTGCCGTCGACCGCCAGCACCCTAATCGCGTCCTCGAAGCTGGAACCTCCGATTGGATCGACCACGATATCCACGCCGCGCCCGGCAGTGTGCTCGTGCACCTGCTGGACCCAGCCGTCCGCCAACGGAATTACCTCGTCAGCGCCGAGCGACCCGACATAGTCCACCGCGCCCTCTCGGTGCACCACGGCGATGACTCGGCCCGCGCCCATCGCCTTGGCAATCTGGACGGCAGCCGTGCCTACCCCGCCAGCGGCACCGAGCACCAGCACGGTGTCCCCCGGCCGCATCGCGGCGCGTCGGGCCAGCGCGAAGTACATGGTGTTGTAGTTGACCAGCAACGACACCGATTCCGCGTCATCGAGCTCGACCGGGCTGCGCACCACGTTGGTAACCGGGACCGCCACTTGCTCGGCATAGCAGCCCAACACACCGAACGCCGAAACCCGCTCGCCCACACGGAAGCCGGATCGTGGCGGAGCGGAACGGACCACCCCGGCGGTTTCCAGCCCGGGCACGAACGGCGGCGGCAGCTTCAGCTGATACTCACCCTTGCTCAATAGCAGGTCGGGAAAGCAAACTCCGGCTGCCCGAACATCGATGATGATGCTTTTGCCATCATCGGCAACATCATCGACCTCGGTATAGACGATGCCGGACGGGCCGGAAAGCTCTTCTACCACACAAGCTTTCATGTAGCTACAGCTTGAAGCCAGCTTTTTGCACGTTGGACAGATCGGTGATCTCGCCCCACTGCGCCGCGACATCCTGCACCGAAGGCGGTGTGTGGAAGTTGGCCCCGTCGTTCTGAAAAAGCGCGACCCGCTGCACCTTGCCACCACCGACGACAAACACCGACGCGTTGTCACCACACTCCTCGGTGCACAGATAGGCCACCACCGGCGCCACGTACTCCGGAGTGAGCTTTTCCAGCACCTCGGCCGGCATGATGTCCTGGGTCATCCTGGTCGCCGCGATTGGGGCGACGGCATTGGAGTGAATGTTGTACTTGGCGCCCTCTAACGCAAGCGTGTTGATCAGGCCGACCAGGCCAAGCTTGGCCGCACCATAGTTGGTCTGACCGAAGTTGCCGAACAACCCGCTGGTGGAGGTGGCGACGACAACCCGCCCGTAGTTCTGCTCGCGAAAGTGCGGCCAGGCCGCGCGGATCACGTTGTATCCGCCGTACAGATGGACCTTGAGCACCGCGTCCCAGTTTTCGAACGACATCTTGTGAAAGGTGCCGTCCCGCAAGATGCCGGCGTTGCTGACCACACCGTGCACGGAACCGAACTCATCGAGCGCCGTCTTGATGATGTTCGCCGCGCCCTCCTCGGTGGCGACGCTGTCATAGTTGGCGACCGCACGACCACCCGCGTCCCGAATCTCGGCGACAACCTGGTCGGCCATCGCCGATCCCGCGCCGGTTCCGTCGCGGGCTCCTCCGAGGTCATTGACCACCACGGAGGCCCCCTCCTTGGCGAGCGTGAGGGCGTATTCGCGGCCCAATCCCCCGCCGGCTCCGGTGACGACGACGACGCGATCCTGCACTCCAGGCATCAGGTTCCTCTCTGTTAACACGATTAAGGTCGGCCCGGCGCTCGGCCGGGTCGTGTGGGCATGGGCCTCAGGCTAGAACAGCCTGCGAGCCAGCTTGAAGGCCCGCTCGGTGTAGGGCGGGTAGATGAAGCTCGACAGGTCGGGGCGGGTCGGTTTGGTCAACACCGACTTGCGGTGGCTGAACTCATCGAATCCCCATTTGCCGTGATAAGCACCCATGCCCGAAGCGCCGACGCCACCAAACGGCAGCTTGGCAGTCGACACCTGGAAAGCAAGGTGGTTGACCAGCATGCCCCCCGCCGGCACCTCCTGGATCACCCGCTCGCGGGTTTCCCGCGAGCGGGTGAACAGGTAGGCCGACAATGGCTTGGGCCGCGAGTTCACGAACGCGATCGCCTCATCCACCGACTTGACGGTGAGCACCGGCAGGATCGGCCCGAAAATCTCATTTGACATCAGTGGGCCGTTTGGGTCGGGGTCCACGACGACAGTCGGCTGAATGCGCAAACTCGACGCCGCGCACTTGCCACCGACGGCAACCTTGCCCCTGCCGTCGGCTTCGGCAGCGCTGATGTAACCGCTCAGTCGGTCGAACTGGCGCTGGTTGACGATGCGCAGCCCGTTCGGGTCATCCTGAGCGCGGAACCGGTTGACGGCCACACCGATCTTGTCCACGAGTTCGTCGCGAATCGTTGCATCGGCCAACACGTAGTCGGGGGCCACGCAGGTCTGGCCGCCGTTGAGTAGTTTGATCCAGGCGATCCGCTTGGCCGCGACATCGATGTCCGCGTCGGCGGTGACGATCACCGGGCTCTTCCCGCCGAGCTCGAGCGTGACCGGAGTCAGATGAGGCGCTGCGCCTTGGTACACCTTGCGACCGATCTCGGTACCGCCGGTGAACATCACCCGGTCCAAGCCCTGCGCAATCAACTCCTGGCTGACCATGCCGTCACCCTCGATCACCGCGATCGCGTCGCGGTCGAGATAGCGCGGCACCAACTCAGCCATCAAATGCGATGACGCCTCGGCGATTTCCGAGGGTTTGAGGATGACGGCGTTTCCGGCGGCGATCGCCCCGACCGCAGGACCCAGCGTCAAATAGAACGGGTAATTCCACGCACCAATGATGAGCACCGTGCCATAGGGCTCGTACTGGACCCAGCCACGGCCGGGCAGCTGTGGCGCCTCGAGCAGCACGTATTTGCGGCGCATCCACCGGCGCACCCTCTTCACTGCGTACTTCGCTTCGGCGGTCGTGGTTGCGATGTCGGCGATAAATGCCTCAACCGGGTTGCGGTCCAGATCCTCGGCGAGCGCCTTGGCGATCTCGTCCTCGTTCTCTTCCATCAACCTCTGCAACTGCAGCAGTTGCTGCTTGCGCCACTCGACACTGCGGGTACAGCCGGTGGCGAATGTCCTGCGTAGTCGGGCCACTGTTGCGGCGACATCGGTTGGCTTCGAAGCGTCGGACTTGCCCGCGGCGGGTGCGGCTGCGGCCTCTACGGTCTCGAGTTCCTGAGCTTTAGGTGCAACCGATTCGGTGGTCATCGTTGTCCTTCCTTACCCGGAAGTGCCCACGCTACGTCGCGTGGCCGCACACCGGGTGATAACCGCGATCCTAGTCATCCGGCTAGCAGCGCAATAGGAAAGATCCGACCCGATCTTGAGCGGGCGCTACAGCACCCGGCCAGCCCAGCTGCAGACGGTCACCGCTTGGCCGCTGTCACGAAGCGGTTGGCGAACGGCCGATCCGCCAACGGCGGCGTACGACCCAGGCGCACCGTCTCCTCGTCCGCCTCCACCGATTCGGTGACCCATCCGTGCGTGGCGAACCACCGGGCAGGATCAGGCCGGCCTTCGTCGTTAAACCACAGGTCGAACGGGTCGAACGAGGTGGACTCGCCGCGCGCCTCCCGCCGGGCACGCAGCTGGGCCCATTTCTGCTCAGCCTCCCGACGCCGCCCGTCGTCGACCCCGAAAATCTCCACCGCCACCCGGCTGCCCGGTCCGCTCAGGGTGTCGACCGATGCGAACATGGCGTGCTGCGCGGCCGCCGGCAGAAACGGCAACAGACCCTCGGCCAGCCAGGCCGTGGGGCGGGTCGGGTCGAAACCGGCGTCACGCAGTGCTTTGGGCCAGTCGTGGCGTAAGTCGACGGGCACCGATCGTCGATCTGCGATCGGGATGGCGCCGTGACTGGCCAGCGTCTGCTCCTTGTATTCCAACACCTTGGGCAGATCGATCTCGTACACGGTGGTGTTGGCCGGCCAATCCAACCGGTAGGCCCGGGAGTCAAGACCGGCGGCCAGGATCACCACTTGCCGAATTCCGGCCGCGGTTGCCTCGACGAAGTAGGCGTCGAAGAAGTGGGTGCGTACCGCCTGGTAGTCGATCATTTGCTGGGAGTCGACGGTGAAATCGGGGTCCGCCTCGACCCCATCGTCGTTCGGCTCCGGAGCCCACCAGACGGCAACCTGTTCCCGTACCTCCGCCAGCTCGGGCGTGGAGACCAGCGGCTCGGCGAACTCATCCCTGATCAGCGGAGAGTCGGTGGCGGTCTCGGCGGCACGGGCCAACGCGACCATGACCGCGGTCGCTCCGACGCTGGTCGCGATGTCCCAGGAGTCGTCCGCGGTGCGCGGCATTACAACCGCTCCGCGGTCACAAATTCCGAATATGCCTGCTTGTCGTCCGCCATAGGCACGCCCTCGACCCAACGCCCCACCCGGCGCATTTCGTCGCTCGCGTTTTGGCCGGCCGCCCGCCAGCCGTGCTCGTTGAGCCAGTCAGCGAGAACGGCTCGATCCGGGTCGTTGTAGATCAGCTCGTGTACATCGATGGTCTGTTCCAGACCGAGCGCCTCGGCGACCTTCCGGAATCGCTCCCGCATTTCTTGTCGCCGCTCATCGGCGTGGTTGCCGGCGGTTTCGGCGGCGATACGGCTACCCGCGGCACTGAGCTCACCGATCTGGGTGAACAGCCGATCTTGAGCCTCCGCGGGCAGATACATCAACAAACCCTCGGCCAACCACGCGGTCCGCGCGGTGGGGTCGAAGCCGGCGGCACGCAGGGCGACCGGCCAGTCCTGACGCAAATCGATGCGCACTTCGCGGCGATCGGCCGTGGGAGTTACGCCGTGTTCCGCCAGCGTTGCCGACTTGTAGGCCAGCACCTGCGGCTGATCGATTTCATACACGGTGGTGCCGGCCGGCCAGTCGAGCCGGTAGGCGCGGGAATCCAGTCCCGACGCCAGGATCACCACCTGCCGTACCCCGGCGGCCACCGCGCCGGCAAAGTAGGTGTCGAAAAAGTTCGTCCGCACCGCCTGATAACCACGCATGTGGGCGACGGTGGCGGCGGTTTCGGCGTCGAGAGCCTCGACCTTGGCCACCATCTCCTCGTCGAGCATCGCTTCCCAGATGACCCCGGCGTTCGCGTTGGTCACCAGCAACTTCGCGTACGGGTCGCGGATCAGCGCGTCGGGCTGATTGGTCTCGACGGCCCGAGCCGCAGCCACCATGACTGCGGTGGCGCCGACGCTGGTTCTGATGTCCCAGGTGTCGTCATGGGTACGCACCGTGCTCATCGCGTCCTCCCGGTCTTTCGTGAGTCAGTCAGTGAGTGCCGCTCGTAGCAGCGTCGTCGTGATCGCCTCGTCGGACAAATCCTCGGGGACCGGCCGGCCAAGCCGCGCCATCTCTTCGATGTTGCCCACGCCATGCACCTGCCAGCCATGGTCGACCAGCCATTCGCCCGCATCCGCACGACCGGGCTCGTGATAGGTCAGTGCTTCAATGTTGACATCAAGGCCGAGACGATCACGCATGCGATTCCAGCGGTGCGTATTGCCTTTGGTGCTCATGTTGAACGCCTCGACAGCGACTTGACTGCCGGACACGCTGTGCGCCGTGAGCACTTCGAAAAGTCGATCCTGGGCGTCACTGGGCAGGTAGGCCAGCAACCCTTCGGCCAGCCAGGCGGTCGGTCGGGTCGGGTCGAAGCCGGCGTCCGTTAACGCGGCCAGCCAGTCGTCGCGTAAATCCACTGCCACCGCACGCCGTATCGCCGTCGGAACCACGCCGTGTGATTGGAGAATCCCTGCCTTGTACTCCAACACCTTTGGTTGGTCGATCTCATAGACCACCGTGCCCGACGGCCACCTCAGCCGGTAGGCCCGCGAGTCCAGTCCGGCGGCAAGGATCACCACTTGCCGGATTCCGGTGCCCACCGCGGCCTCGAAATACTCATCGAAGAAATGCGTCCGCACCGCCTGGTAGTCACAGCCGATCCGGTGCAGCCGTTGGCCGTGCCGGTCGCCGTCCAGCCAGGCGATGTCGGGGTCGGCCAATTGGGTCCATGCCGGGCCGGCCGGCGACACCAGGATGGCGGCGAACTCGTCACGGACCAACGGATTGGGGCTGGCAGTTTCCACGGCACGAGCGGCCGCGACACCCAACGCGGTGGCGCCCACACTCTCCGTGATGTTCCAGCTGTCGCCGTCGGTGCGCACGGAGCGAAGGTCGTCGAGATCAGTCATGTCCCGACCATGCTACCTAGTAAGTTAGGCAATCTATACTCTTTGTGGGCCACGTCACGCCGGACACGTCGCCACTGCCCCCGACTAGGCCCGCGGCCTCCACAGCGTGCCACCCATCAACTGGCCCAGCGCCGCGATGATGTCCTCCATCTCCCGGTAGCTGCCCACAAAGCCGGCATAGAAACCCACCCCACACAGCACCAGCAACAAGGCCTCGGCCAGTGGACCGGCTTCGACGTCGGTATTGAGTTCTCCCCGCTCGATGGCATCGCTGACGGCCGAGAGTAAGTAGCCGCGGCTGATACTTACCGCGTCGTTCTGCCCCTGCTTCAGTTCCGGATGACGCTGCGACTCCAACACCGCGGTCGCCAGAAACGCTGCGGTGCAAGGATTCTTGGCGTCGGCGTCCATGGCCACCTTGATGAATGCCGCAATCTGCTCGATCAGCGTGTTCTCGTGTCGAGCCCGCTCCATCCCAGCGGCAACCACAAGTTCGTTGGTTTGCGCCATCACTTCCCGATAGAGGGTCCGCTTGCTATCGAAATAGTGATTGATCGCCGGGCGCGTCAGATCGGCGCGCACCGCGATGCTCTGGAAGGTCGCCCCGTCGTAGCCGCGTTCGCTGAATACCTGACGAGCGGCGCGGACGATGCGCCTTCGGGTGTCGTCAGCTTTTGTGGCTGGAGGACGCCCCGGACGGCGTGTGGCCATGATCGGCATTATCGAAGTGTCCCATCGCTTTGGTGTGGCATCAGCGCGTTTTGTGGGATGCTACGGAACTTGCCCGTTCGATAGTCCTCGAGTGCCTCGATGATTTCGGCGCGGGAGTTCATCACGAAGGGTCCGTAATGAACGACCGGCTCCCGGATCGGTCGCCCACCCAGTAGCAGCACGTCAAACATCGTTCCGCGATACCGATCGGGCGTGGACTCGGCGGCCAGGCCAATCCGATCCCCGCTGCCCAGCACGGCCAATTGACCCTGGCGGATGGGGTGCCCGAGCGGACCCACAACGCCGTGACCAGAGAGAACATACACCAACGAATTAAAATCACGCTGCCACGGAATGCTAAGCCGTGCACCACGTTCGATCGTCGCGTGCGCCATCGTGATCGGCGTGTGGGTGATTCCAGGTCCGCGGTAGCCGTCGATCTCACCGGCGATAATGCGGACCAGCGCCCCGCCGTCACCCGAAGCGACCAACCTGACATCGCCGCCTTCGATTGCCTGGTACCGCGGTGGCGCGAACTTGTCTTTCCTCGGCAAATTCACCCACAACTGAATGCCGTGAAATGTGCCGCCGCTATTTATGGTATCGACAGGCGGAGTTTCGATGTGTAGTATGCCGGACCCGGCGGTCATCCACTGTGTTGCACCATCGGTGATCAGGCCACCACCGCCGTGCGAATCCTGGTGCGCGAATTTTCCGTCGATCATGTATGTGACGGTTTCGAAACCGCGATGCGGATGCCAGTCGGTGCCGCGCGGCTCTCCGGGCTGGTACTCCACCTCGCCCATCTGGTCCATATGCACGAACGGGTCCAGTGCGGTGGTGCTGACGCCGGCGAACGCCCGTACGACCGGAAAGCCTTCACCCTCGTAGCCACGCGGGCCGGACGTGATCGATCGCACCCGTCGTTCGGTGTCGCCCGGACCCGGCAACCCCAAGCGGGGCAAGGTAATTGTGTCTGCGGTTACTGCGGGCATGGACGCCTCCTCAACTTCGGTCCATCGATACAACCGGACCAGAGTCCGTTTATTCCCACTGTCATACGATGGCCAAATGCCTGTGAGGTCCGCGTCGTGAGCAAACGGAGACCTAACACCCAACACCCAAGGGAGGCCCCGGCCGCGTCGGCGGGCGGACGGTTCGGGGCATCGATTCGCAATGCGGGTTACCTCCGCAAGTGGTTCCTGCTTGGCATCATCATCGGCGCCATTGCGGGGCTCGGAGCGGTCGTCTTTTATCTCGCTCTGAGATACACCGGCGAGTTTCTGCTCGGCTATTTGGCCGACTACCACATACCGACTCCGGTGGGTGAGGGCGGCAACCGCGGATCCACCAGTTTTGTGCGTCCGTGGGCGATCCCGCTGATTACTACCGGCGGAGCGCTGGTGTCGGCGTTCATCGTGGCCAAGTTTGCGCCGGAAGCCACCGGTCACGGCACCGACGAAGCCATCGAAGCGGTCCACACCAATCCGCGGGCCATCCGCGGCCGGGCGGTGCTGGTGAAAATGGTGGCCAGCGCCTTGACGATCGGCTCGGGTGGTTCCGGCGGGCGGGAAGGCCCTACGGCGCAGATTTCTGCCGGTTTCTGTTCGTTGCTGACGCGTCGGCTGGGGCTGTCCGACGAGGACGGCAGGATCGCGGTGGCGCTGGGCATCGGCGCGGGTATCGGTGCCATTTTCGCCGCACCGCTGGGTGGCGCGGTGCTGGCCGCCTCGATCACCTACCGCGATGACTTCGACTACCAAAACCTGCTGCCCGGTTTTATCACTTCGGGAACGGCATACGCGGTGCTCGGCGCCTTCATGGGCTTCGATCCGCTGTTCGGCTACATCGACGCCGAGTACCGCTTCGAGAAGGCGGGGCCGCTGTTGTGGTTCGTGGTGATCGGCGTGGTCGCCGCCGCCGCGGGCTACCTCTACGCACGGATATTCCATGCGTCGGTGGCACTGACTCGCCGGCTTCCCGGCGGACCAGTGCTCAAACCGGCCATCGGCGGTCTGCTGGTCGGGTTGTTGGGACTGTTGATTCCCCAGATCTTGAGCAGCGGCTACGGCTGGGCACAGCTGGCCTCCGATCGGGGTGCACTCATGGGAATCCCGTTGTGGATCGTCGTCGTTTTGCCGATCGCCAAGATCGTTGCGACGTCGCTGTCGATCGGCACCGGGGGCTCCGGTGGATTGTTCGGACCTGGAATCGTGATCGGCGCCTTCGTGGGCGCGGCAATCTGGCGGCTCGGTGAGCTGTCCGGCTTACCGGGGGTACCCGACGCACCGGGAATCTTTGTTGTGGTGGCGATGATGACCTGCTTCGGCAGCGTCTCGCGCGCCCCGCTGGCGGTGATGATTATGGTCGCTGAGATGACCGGCTCGTTCTCGGTGGTGCCGGGTGCCATTCTGGCCGTCGGGATCGCTTCGCTGCTGATGTCGCTGACCAACGTCACCATCTACGAGGCGCAGCGCCTGAATCGTGAGACCGCCGAAGCCGAACGCGCGGAAAGATCGGCCGCGGGCGACTGACCCAACAGCCCCACCGCGGCGGCCGCATCGTGCTTGGCGCACTGCGGGGGTGACGCCCGGCCGAGCCGCGCCCCTTCTTCTACAGCGAACCGATATTCTGCACCGGCAGCCGCGGGCCACGGCGAGGTTCGCGGGCCAGCCCGCTGGCTTCGAGCAACCGCACCACCCGGTGGCGGTGCGGGCGCATGGGTTCCAGCAGTTCGAGCATGCCGGCGTCATCGACCGGACGGCCCAGCAGCGTCCAGCCGATCATTTTCGGAATGTGGTAGTCACCCACCGAGATCGCGTCGGCGTCACCAAACGCCCGTTGCACGGTCTCGGCGGCAGTCCACACCCCCACGCCGGGAAGCGACACGAGCGCTTCCCGGGCCTGCACCGCGGTGCGCGACGCCAACCGCTCCAGCGAGGCCGCCCGCTGCGCGCAACCCGCCACCGTGCGCGCCCGCCCCGGGTCCACATTGGCGCGGTGAAACTCCCAGGACGGGACCGCTCGCCACGCATCGGCAGACGGCGGCACCCGCATCCCGACCGGTGCCGGACCGGGGGCCGGGGTCCCAAACCTCGTGACCAATAGCCGCCAGGACCGAAACGCCTCCGCACCGGGAACCCGCTGCTCGATGACCGCCGGAATCAGGGCTTCCAGCACCCGCCCGGTGCGGCCCACCCGCAGATGGGGCAGCCGTCGGTGCGCGGCAACAACGGTCGGATGCTGCGGCACAAAGTCCGACGCGTCGTCGTCGGCACCAAGTAGCGCGGGCAACGTCTCGACAAACTCCTGGGCACCACTGCCCCAGACCGCGCAATGGGCCGCATCAGGTGCACAGCGGCTGATCCGGGCGGTGACGGGTCCCGACGCCAGCAAGCTGGTCCGCCAGATGGAGCCGTCCCCCGGGACCCGAAAGCACGGATCCCCGCGGCCCCGGCGAAGGGGCGCCAAGCAGTGCCCGAACCCCGCCGCCCCAGCGAACGTGATCGTGCGCTCTATCTCCACCTGAGATCTCCGTAAACCCGATGGTCCGGTCGATTGACCGCAAACTGGCTTCCACGACAGGATGGCCTATGTGATGACGCCGTGATGACTCCGTTCGACGATCCGCAGGCCGAACTGGCCTGGATGTTCTTGCAGAGCATGGCCGAGGGCGGGGATCTCGACGAAGGCTTCGCTTTGCTCAGCGACGACTTCACCTACTGGAGCATCATCACCCGTTCCGCCTTCGGCAAGCGGACGCTGCGCCGAGCGGTTGAGCAGCGCAAAAAGGTCTTCGAAGTCACCATCGATCTGCTCCGTTGCGTCAACGAGGGAGAAACGGTGGTGATCGAGGGCGAATCGGACGGCACCACCGCCGAAGGCGTCCACTACAGCAGCCCGTTCGTGTGCATCTTCGAAACGCGTGACGGCCTGATCGTCTCGCTACGCGAATACAGCGATACCCAATCGTTGGCCGAAGTGTTCCCGGTGGGCGGTGCTACCGCGGCACCACGCTGATTTCGGCCTTGTTGGGGTAGAAAGCCACGTGCCCGGCGATGGCCGACACCGCGGGATACGGCTGCTCATATGTCCAGATCGCGTCCGCGACGGTGTCGCCGGCAGCGGTGGTCACGCTGAAGTAGCTGGCATCGCCCTTGAATGGGCAGTAGGTGCTGGTGTCGGTGCGCGTCAGCCGGTCTTGCACCACATCAGATAGCGGAATGTATTGCACCGCAGGCAAAGTGGCTTCACGCAATTCCAACGCCGCCGTGGTGTCCGCGACGAGTTCGCCGTTGACCCGAACCTGTACCCGCCCCTTGGTCGGTTCGATGGTGATGGGATGACCGGCACTGGGTTCTTTGACTTCCGGGTGGCTCATGGTTGACCTCCTTAGACGCGGGTGCCTAGTGCAACGCCGGCCGGCGATCGAGACTTCCCATATTCGCGCAGCGGTTGGATTAGCCAGCGACGTCCTCGGTGCGGTGTCGAGCCGTCCGCATCACGACCCAGAACCGGGCGGCCTCTCGGATAGATTCCTCGACGGGGCGCGGTTGCCAGCCCAATTCGCGCACGGCCTTGCTGTGGTCGACGTCGGCTTCGGCGCGCATCATCCGCACCGACTCCAGGCTCAGTTCGGCATCTTTGCCGGTCAACCTTGCCCGCAGGCTGCCCAACGCACCCAGGACATAGAGCATCGGTGCCGAGATCGACCGCCGCGGCGGCGGCACCCCAGCCTCGTCGGCGGCGATCCGCACCACGTCTCTCAACGCGATCATCCGCTCGGAGACAAGATAGCGCTCGCCGTTGCGTCCGCGTTCGGCCGACAGGATCATCGCCCGCGCGGCGTCGTCGACACCCACCGCTTCCAGCTTGATGCCGTTCATCAGGAACGGCAGCTTGCCGAAGACCGCGCCGGCAATGAAGGCGCCGTGTGGGGTGCGGCCCCAGTCGCCGCTGCCGTAGGTCGTCGACACGCACATCGCCACCGCGGGCAACCCATGCTGCGCGACATAGCTCATGACGAGATCTTCAGCTTGAACCCGGGATTGGACATAGGACGAAACCCGGCGGGAGCCGATCCGGTCGTCCTCGGTCGCCACATGCCCAGGTCGACGATCCACGGTCGAGTAACTGCTGGTGAACACGAACCGATGCAAGTCTGCGCTCTTGGCAACGTCGAGGACATTGCGCAGGCCTTCGACATTGGTGCGAAAAAGCGGCGACGGGTCACGTAGCCAGGCGCGAGTGTCGACCACGCAGTAGTACACGTCGTCGCAGCCAGCCATCGCTTCGCGCAGCGCGGGCGTGTCGAAGATGTCGCCGTGGAATCGAGTGACCGGCAGGTCGTCGATGCTGCGGGTGTAGGCGGTGGGCCGCACCATCACCCGTACTTGCGCGCCATCCTGGACGAGCAAACGGGTCACATGTGAGCCGAGAAAGCCATTGGCGCCAATGACGAGCTTGGGTTTGGTGCTCATTGCGAGCCGCCGTATTGCTGCATCCACCGGGCCGCGTCTTCGTCGAGTGTGCCCAGTTCGTGGGCCTTTTGGCACCATCTCAGCCCGGCCCGCAGGAAACGCAGCGGGTTGTAGATGTCTTCTTGCCGGCGCCACTGGCCCGACCCGGCATAGGTGATGATCGAGATGTTGGTCGCGCCGATCACGGTGCCGTCGCCGGGGTCGCGCATCGGGTTGTCCAGCTCCATGATGATCCGCCCGGTGGATTCGTCGATCACCGACCACAATGCCGGGAACTCCATCATGTGACTGCCGGGGAAGGTTGTCATCGTGCGTTGGATCCAGGCGCGCACCTGCTCGCGGCCGTGCATGGTGCCGGCAGCATGTTCGATGTACTCCACGTCCGGCGTGTACTGCGCCACCCAGGCGTCCCAGTCGCGTGATTGCGCGGCTCGGGCGACCGTATCCTCGAACTTCTCGAAGGCCGCCGCCAGCTCGCTACGAGAGAACTCTGACCCGCTCACCCGGCGACCGTAAATCTGCTGGTTGAGCGAATTTTGTTGCCGGCCATGGCTGGCATCGCAGCGTTACACCCCATCGCCGGAGTGTAGCCTGGGAACGACTTGGGTCCCCGGGGTCCCTGGGACGTCCGGGCCGGCTAGGAGGACGAAATCCATGACGAACACGCAAAAGGCGATCCTCGCCGGCGGCTGCTTCTGGGGAATGCAGGACCTGATCCGCAAGCAGCCCGGTGTGGTGTCGACACGAGTCGGCTACAGCGGCGGCGACGTCCCCAATGCGACGTATCGCAATCACGGCACGCATGCCGAGGCGGTCGAAATCGTCTTCGACGCCCAAACCACCGATTACCGCACGCTGTTGGAGTTCTTCTTCCAGATCCACGATCCGACAACGCCGAACCGTCAGGGCAACGACCGGGGTACCAGCTACCGGTCGGCAATTTTCTATGCCGACGACGAGCAGCGGCGAATCGCGCTGGACACCATCGCCGACGTCGAGGCGTCGGGCTTGTGGCCCGGCAAGGTGGTGACCGAGGTGAGCCCGGCAGGCGATTTCTGGGAGGCCGAGCCCGAACACCAGGATTACCTGCAGCGCTACCCCAACGGGTACACCTGCCACTTCATCCGGCCGGGCTGGCAGTTACCGCGACGCGCTGACGCTAGCCGCTGAGTGCGGGGCGATTCCGCGCTGAGGGCCGTGTCGCAGCGAAAGGTTTAGGACCTGTACTCGGCGCCGCCACCGCGGGCTCGATCGAGCGCCGGGCCCGAGCGGGCCGGCGGCCTCAGCGACGCCGCACCACAACCCGTCCACCGTCTTTGGGGGTGTAGGCCACACCCCGGCAATGTCTCCGTTCTCCGGGGGCGGTGGTCGTCTCGATAGTGAAGTGCTGCAACACCGTGCGCAGCACCACATCCATTTCCATGTTGGCAAACGCCGCCCCCACGCAGCGCCGGGTGCCACCACCGAACGGGATCCAAGCGAACGCGGATGGTTTGGTTGCGATGAACCGCTGCGGGTCGAAACGTTCCGGGTCGGGAAATATCTCCGGGCTCTCGTGTATGTGTGCGATGTTGACCATGATCGATCGCCCGCGCGGAATGACCCACTCACCGAGTTGGTAGACCTCCGGGTAGACGCACCGAGCCGCGAAATCAATGACCGTACGGGCCCGCTGGACTTCCAGAATCGTTGCTTGACGCAGCTCGCCGCCGCCGCTATCAGCCTCCTCAACCAGGCGCGACAGCACATCGGGATGGCGACTCACCCGCTCGAACGCCCAGCCGAGGGTGGCCGCGGTGGTTTCGTGCCCGGCGGCCAGCAACGTAAGAAGCTCGTCGCCGATGTCCTTGCGCGACATGCGTGACCCATCGTCGTAGGTGCTACGCAGCATTAGTGCGAGCACATCGGTGCGATCCGCGAAGTTGGGGTCGGACCTTTCCCGGTCGATCAACCGGTCGATAACGAGGTCGTACTGGCGCCGGTACTCGGCCAGCCGGCCCCACGGGGTGTGCCGGCCATAGTCCCGTTTAGGCCCTGGCATCGCCGCTAGACGCGAGCCCAGCGTGACCCACGGCGGGATGATTCGGCGCAACTCCTCCAGTTCGGCGCCGTCGGCACCGAAAACGGCACGCAGGATGGCGTTGAGGGTAATGCGCATCATCGGCGCCAGCGTTGCCAGCGGCCGACCCTCCGGCCAGTTGGCGATTTCACGAAGGGTCTCTTCTTCGATGATGGCCTCGTAGTTCTTCATGCTCTTGCCATGAAACGGCGGCGCCAACAGCCGCCGACGCCGGCGATGATCGTCCCCGTCAAGCGCGAACACCGAACCCGAGCCGAACATCCGGCTCAAATTGGGCTGGATATTGCCGAGTTCATCGGGGCTGGTGGTGAAGATCTGTTTGGCCAGCTGCGGATCGCCGACCACGACAATGCTGCCGTAGACGGGAACGTTGAGCATAAAAGCGTTGCCATAACGGCGGGCCAGCCATCGCATCATCCCCCGCCGCGACATGGCAAAGGCCAATCCCTGCATCAGTTTCGGCAACCGGCTCGCCGGAGGCAATCTGACTGGGGGCGCTGGTGCAGCAACGGCGATCGGTTGGCTCATTGAGGTCGCTCCCAAACATCAGCCCAAGGAATCGGGGTGGTACTGCGGTGTACCGCATGCTTGTCCAGTACGGTACCCTTCGGTACCAAACCTGACAAGGCATCGCGATCACCGAAGGAGGCGCGCTCGTGACGGCAGTCGCTGGCGGCGCGGCAGTGACGATCGCACCTGACGCGTTTCGACTGCGACTGCTCGACGGTCTGGCCGCATCGATCGATGAGCGCGGCTACCGCGCAACCACCGTCGCCGATATCGTGCGGCACGCGCGGACGTCAAAGCGTACGTTCTACGACCGGTTTTCCAGCAAAGAGCAGTGTTTCCTCGAGCTGCTACTGGCCGACAACGAGAAGCTGGTCCAGGACATTGGAGCCGCGGTGGATCGCGAAGCCGACTGGCACGATCAGATCCGTCAAGCCGTCCAAGCCTATGTCAGCCACATCGAATCCAGGCCGGCCCTGACGTTGAGTTGGATCCGTGAATTCCCCTCCCTCGGCGCCGTCGCCTACCCCGTGCAGCGCCGTGGCATGGACCTGTTGACCAACCTGATCATCGAGCTCAGCGCCAGCCCCGGGTTCCGACGGGCCAACTTGCCACCGATGAATGCGCCACTGGCAGTGATCCTGCTGGGCGGTCTGCGGGAA
The DNA here is from genome assembly GCF_900292015.1 of Mycobacterium basiliense. Classification (NCBI taxonomy): domain Bacteria; kingdom Bacillati; phylum Actinomycetota; class Actinomycetes; order Mycobacteriales; family Mycobacteriaceae; genus Mycobacterium; species Mycobacterium basiliense. The sequence goes on along the minus strand of NZ_LR130759.1, from coordinate 275,371 downwards.
CTGACCGCGCTGACCGTCGAGGACAGAAAAGACATCCGTGAAATCGTCGCACCCGCGGTGGACGCGTCCATCGCGCTGCTCGGGCCTCGACATTGAGCCGACGCTAGGCCCGGGGACTAGGCTCGGTTGCCGACCGTGACCGTCTATCAGATCGGGGACTTGCGATGCGGCTATCGACCCGAAACCAGCTCAAGGGCACTATCACCGAGGTCGACCTCGGTAACGTGATGGCTATCGTGAAGGTTCAACTCGACGGCGGTGACCAGGTCGTCACGTCCTCGATCACCAAGGATGCGGCGGTCGAGCTGGGGCTTGCGGTCGGTCAGCCGGCGACGGTGTTCATCAAATCGACCGAAGTAACCATCGGCGTCGAGTAACCGACATGGTAGCCACCATGCGCGCCGAGCGCTTTTACTCGGAAACCAAAACTGTTGAGCTCGAAGATGTTCCAATTCCAGAGCCGGGCCAGGGCGAGGTGCTGGTCAAGGTCGCCTTCTGCGGAATCTGCCATTCGGACCTGAGCCTGATCAACGGGACGTTCCCGGCCCAGGCCCCGGTGGTGACGCAGGGCCATGAAGCGTCGGGGACCATCGCGAAACTTGGTCCCGGCGTTACCGGTTGGGCAGCGGGCGACCGGGTGGTGGTTGCCGCCGGACGGCCCTGCCAGACCTGCCCGAATTGCCTGCGCGGTGACGGGGTCAACTGCTTGCGGATCCAGTTGATGGCATTCGCCTACGACGGCGCGTGGGCCGAATACACGGTGGCCCAGGCCGCGGGACTGACTCGGGTGCCCGACAACGTCCCGCTGGAGCAGGCCGCCATTCTGGCCGACGCGGTTTCGACGCCTTTCGGTGCGGTGGTGCGCACCGGCAAGGTGGCGGTTGGCGAGTCGGTGGGAGTGTGGGGCGTGGGGGGTGTGGGCACCCACATCGTCCAGCTCGCGCGGTTGGTCGGCGCGGTGCCAGTGATCGCCCTCGACATCAATCCAGCCGTTCTGCAGCGTGCGCTGGAAATCGGCGCCGACTATGCGTTCGATTCCCGCGACAACGGGTTGCAGGACAAGATCGCGGAGATCACCGGGGGCCGCAAGCTGGATGTTGCTTTCGACGCCGTCGGCCTAAAAACGACGTTTGAGCAGGCACTCGACTCGTTGACCCCCGGCGGCCGGCTGGTCGGCGTGGGCATGAGCGCCGAGTCGCCGACCATTGGCCCCACCTCCATGTTCGGGTTGATGCGCAAGCAGGTGCTCGGTCACCTTGGCTACGAAAACGTGGACATCGAGACCCTGGCGAAGCTGGTTTCGCTTGGGCGCCTCGATCTTTCGCGGTCGATCAGCGAGGTCATCTCCCTCGAAGACCTGCCGTCCGGTATCGAAAAGCTGGAGCGCCAGGAGGGCAACCCGATCCGCATTCTCGTCCAGCCGTAGCGCGGCTACCGCCACCACTAGTCCGACAGTTTGTCAATGACGCCCCTGTCGGTGCGCGCCGGCATACGCTTCCGCACCCGGCGGTGGCTCGCGGCGCGGCTACGGGGCGTCCCTGGCCCGGCACTACAGCATCTATCGAGCGCTGACCGCACTGCTTCAGACCGAGCTGACCCACGGTAGCCCGGTCGCCGTGGAATCCAGCTGATGCGCGGGGCCTAGGTTCCAATCCGCAGAAAGGCGCGCAACCGGTCCAACACCAAATCGGGTCGCTGCTCGACGATCCAATGACCAACGCCGTCGACCAGCTCAACCTCGAAATCGCTTGCCCGATCCTGATATCCGCGCAGCAGTTGAGGCGTCAGCACGGGGTCACCGGTGCCGTGCAGCCAGCGCATCGGAACATCGACGCGAGCGTCGTCGTATTCGCCACGCAGCCAGCGCAGCATTTCGGTGGTTTGGAAGGTGCGATACCACCGCGAGCCAGCTACCGCGTGCCCTGGCGCTCGCATCCGATCGACATACAGCCGCACATCCTCCTCGGGCACCGTGAATCCGCTACCGACCCAGGACGCCAGCATGCGGAAGTAGCGGCCCTTGGGATCGGCAATCAGCCGTGGACCGATGACCGGCAGCGACATCGGTATTTGGTACCAAAACCGCCACATGTGGCGAACCATTCCGAGATCGCGACGTACCCATGGCGCCGAGGTATTCAGCCCGAAGAACCCGGTCACCTTCGCCGGATGACGCAACATCATGATGAACGCGACCGGTCCGCCCCAATCATGCGCGACGAGCCTGACCGACGTGACGCCCAACCGGTCCAGCACCGCCGCCAGATCGTCGGCCATGTCGCTCTTCAGATATCGCGAGCGCGGCGCTGAACTCCAGCCCGCGCCGCGCAAATCGGGGCACAACACCCGATAGCCGTCGGCGGCCAGCGGGCCGATCAGCTCGTGCCACTCCCACCAGTTCTCCGGGAACCCGTGCACCAGCATTATCGCCGGTCCGTCGGCGGGGCCGGCATCGGCGACGTGGATGGTGACACCGTCACCCAGGTCGACAAATCTGTGTTCGACGCCGTCCAGTGCGGGCAGGGTGGTCATAGTCGTCAACGTAGCTACTCACCGGCGGCTAGGCCAGGAACCGCTCGACATACGCGGCGAACCGGCCTCGCAGATCCTCCGCGGTCAGCCCGAACATCTCGTACGACGTTTCGACCCTGCCCAACCGGCCGCGCCGGTGGCCCGCCAGGTAGTCGACGACTGCTGCTCGCGCTAGCTCGGTGAAGGGTTCACCGGCCAGGTCGTATACCCGCTCGGCGACCCCGAGTTCGTCGGCCATGAAGTCGTCGAAGCGGATGTCGATCGAGCGCTCCGGGCCAATGGTGTCGCGATCGCGAACCAGCAAGGAAAGCATTTGTTCGAGCCGATCGAGCCAATACCGGGCGATCTGCTCCACCGGCACCGGGGAACGGTGCATGCGGGCGGAGTAGGTGATCATCGCGATCATGGACAGCGCCACCGGGACCGGATCGCGATGGGTGAACACCACGATGCTGTCCGGGAAAACCCGATTCAGTACCGGCACCTGTTCGAGATGCTGGGGCGACTTGAGCAGCCAGCGGCGCCCACCGCGCAAAAACTGCATCGCTTTAAGTTGCCGGGTGAGGTACCGGTAGTGCGGCGTCTGGTCATGGACCTGGTAGTAGTCTCGCCAGGCCGGGGCGTCGGCGAGCGTCTCGAACAGCATGGTGGAGAAGTCGTTGGCCAGCAGCTGAATTTCTTCGTGGACGTGATCGGTGGTCATCTCGTGCATCAGCGGGAAATGGGGCATCACGGTGTTGATGACACCGACCGCGACGTCCATCCGGGTGCGGCGCGGATCCGGCTCGACCCCGGCTTCGGCCGGTAGCGGAAACGGTTCGACGCTCTCCCAGTACGGCATGGTGCGAAACGTGGGCGGGGCCGCGAGCATGTTGTGCAAATGGGTGGTGCCGGTGCGGGGCAGACCGGCGATCACCACCGCCGGTTGCAATTGGATGTCGTCGATCTCGGGGTGCCGGCGCAGTAGGTCGGTCAACAGCAGCCGGTTCTTGAGCAGCTGCAGCAGCTGGCCGTAGAAGTTGACCACGCCGGCTGGGTGCAGCCCGTCGATGTCCCGCAGTGCGGCTAGGTAGACCTCGAGCCGTTCTCGGTAGTCTGCGGCGCCGAAGTCATGCAGTCCGGTGTCGGCGCTGGCGTTGGCGTGCAGGGCCGCGGCATCCAACGGACAGTTCGGACCCATCGCGGCCATCACATCGAGGATCTGCTGTGCCTCGGGGCTAAACCGCGGCCGGTTCAGGTCTTCGAGGAGCAAGCCCTTGGTCACATCGACTTATGTTACTCTTAGTTTCGTAATGGTAGTAGACTTCGGCCGACCTCGCGATCCCCGGATCGACAGCGCAGTGCTGCGCGCCACGGTGGAACTTCTCGCCGAAACCGGCTACTCCGGGTTGTTGGTCTCCGCCATTGCCGAGCGCGCCGGCACCAGCAAGCCCGCGATCTACCGGCGCTGGCCAAGCAAGGCCCACCTGGTGCACGAAGCGGTGTTTCCGGTCGGCGCCGCCACCGCGATTCCCGATACCGGATCGCTGACCGAGGATTTGCGTGAGATGGTGCGTCGCACCATGGCGGTCTTGAGCACGCCCGCCGCCCGGGCGGCACTGCCGGGGCTGGTCGGCGAGATGGCCGCAGACCCGACGCTGCACTCGGCGCTGTTACAGCGGTTCGGCGACATCATCGGCGGTGGCCTCGCCCGGCTGCTGGCGAAAGCCGCTGCCCGAGGTGAGATCCGGACCGAGGTGACCGCCACCGAACTCGCCGAAGCAATCGCCGGCCTCACCTTGATGGCGTTGCTCACACGGCGCACCGGGCGGGACGCCGAACTGGACGGCGCGTGGATCGATCGCACCACCACGTTGCTGCTGAACGGAATCCGGAAAGGAACCACCGCATGACCCACGAGTCGACCGCCGCATGGCGAGCGCTGCTGGCCGCCCTCGGCGAACTCGACAAGTCCTTCCTAGAGGGCGAGCGCGCGGTGACCGACGACCGCCACATCGCCGACGGCTACCGCATGCTGGCCGCGACCCTGGGCGTCGCGTTTGACGCCTACCTGTTCCCCGAGCCGGGTCGGCCACAGTTCGTCGCGGTCAACACGCCATTCCGTCGTGATCGTCGGTGGGGCGGGGACAACACCGACGCCTACTACTTCATGTGCCCGGTCGATCCGGCACGCCGCTACCGGATCAGCGGGAACAGGGGGGACAGCGTGTACTTCTCGGTGACCGCCTACAACGAACCAACACCGGGAGCGTGGTCGGACCGCATCGTTGCGATAGTCCGGGACAGCGACCTCGACATCGACGCCGTCGGCAACTTCTGCTTCGAATTCCCTCCAACGCCCGACGCCGCCGTGCTGATGACCCGCGACTACCAAGCCGACCCACTGACCGGTGCCCCGATCACCTGGCATATCGAGGCACTCGATGAGCCGGACCCGATACGACACGGCGACGCCCAGACCGCCACATCACTGCGGGCGGCCACCACCTGGTTGCGCACCATGTTCGCCATCATGCCGCTGGCGGTCGGAACGCGGGTTGACGATGCGCATGCGCTCGGACACCAGACCGCGCATACCGCCAATCAATTCGCCGACCCCTATCAAGTGCCCGACGCCAACTTCGGCTGGTCGGCGCGAGATGCCTGCTATTCCTATGGCAGCTTCATGCTCGACGACGACGAAGCGCTGGTCATCACGCACCGACCGCCGTCGTGCAGATTCTGGAACCTGGTGGTGTGGAACCAGTTCATGGCCACCTACGGCGCCGCCGAAGGCCCCGACGCACGTTGCTCCATCAATGGCCATAGCGCCGTGGCAAACAGCGACGGCTCGGTGACCGCAGTCCTGGCCGCCGCCCGGACCGCACATCCGAATTCCCTGACCACGCTAGGCTATCCGCGTGGCAACCTAGCCTTCCGGTGGTTTCTCCCCGCCGGCGTGCCCACACGACCCGACGTGCAACTCGTGCAGCTGTCGGACGCGCCGACCGAACCGCTCTAGGCCTCGCGGACCAGTTCGATGGCCCGGCCCAAGGTGGCCAGCTTGGCATCCAATGTGTCTCCCGCGGGATACAACCGCACGGTGTGCACACCGCAATCGCGCCACACCGATAAGCGGGCACGGACCATCTCCTCGGTACCGACAAGCGTGGTGGCCAGCACCATCTCGTCGGTAACCAACGCCGCCGCGGCCTCCCGTTCACCGCGCTGCCACCGCTCACGTACCGCGGCAGCAACCTCCGCCCAGCCTTGCCGGCCATAGGCCCGGTTGTAGTAGTTCGTGCTTGCCGAACCCATCCCGCCGAGGCTGAACGCTAGCTCCGTTTTCCGGGCCGCCAGCATGTCGCGCAGTTCATCCTCGTCGGAGGCGAACGCGACCTCGGCGCCCTGGCAGATATCGATGTCAGCGCGGGTGCGTCCGGCGGCGGCCAGGCCCTCGTCGAGGTGGGCGAAGTAGGCGTCGGCGGCTCCCTCCGGGACAAAGCTGGTGCCCAGCCAGCCGTCCGCGACCTGCCCGGTCAATCGCAGCATCGCCGGCGACAAGGCGGCCAGGTAGATCGGAATCGGGTGTTGGGGGCGCGTCGACAAGCGCATCGGCACCCCTTCTCCGCCGGGGCGGGGGATCTGAAACTCACTGCCGGAGTAAAAGATTTTGCCGCCGTGGAAGACCTGCCGCACGATGTCGACGGTTTCTCGCATCCGGGTCAACGGCCGGCTGAACCGCGTCCCGTGCAGGCCCTCGATCACCTGCGGACCGGATACGCCCAAACCCAGCAGAAAACGTCCGGTGGACAGGTTCGACAAGGTGATCGCGGTTTGGGCGACCGCGATCGGCGACCGGGTACCGATTTGCAGGATTCCCGAGCCAAGCAGCATCCGCCGGGTTCGGGCCGCCAGGTAGCCCAGCGCCGAGGGTGCATCGCTACCCCAGGCCTCGGCGACCCAGCAGACGTCCAAACCCAGCCTCTCCGCCTCGACAACGAACTCCACAACATCGGCGGCCTCAGCGGATAGCTCAACCGTCGTAGCGGTCCGCACTACCGCACCCCGTGTTCAGCCAACCTTTTGATCGCGGCCAGGGTCTTGTCGATGGCAGCCTCGAACTCTCGCAGCCGCACAAAGACGATTTTTTGTTCCTGGTCGGGCATCGCGTCGATGGCGGTCGACAGCCCCGAACGGCCCGGTCCCATTTGGGTCCGGTAGGTCAGGGTGGTGCCACCGTCACGGGGGGTGAGCAGAAAGCGCCACAGCGACGCCGGGTAGTTGGGTTCACCTACCGCCCAAGCGAATTCGCGCGGCTGATCAAAGCTGACAATCTGGGAAGTGCTGCGCCACTGCCCGAACGCGTCGTGTTCGTTGTAGCCGACGAACCGGGCCCCGACTCGGGGTCCGGTGGCTCCCTCGATCCATTCCACCGCCTGCAGCTCGTTGCTGAGTGTCGGCATCAACTCAATATCCGCAACCAGACTCCAGACCCGTTCGGGGTCCGCGTCGATCCACGTCGATGCTTCCACCGTTGGCTTGTCCGCATAGCGCGCCCCGGTCCACTCCACGGGGACCATTGTCCTCCTGTTTGGCCGGTTGGAGCGGACCGGAGCGCGGCCGGCTCATGCGACTGCGGGCAACGGGTCGGCCGGCGCGGTGTCGGTGGGTTTGCCACCCGCCGGCCCCGACCGTGGCAAGGCGAGCTTGACGATCTTGCGGACCACCGTGCCGAACTGGCGCAGCAGCGGGCCGCGGTTGTAGGGAATACCGTAACGTTCACAGATCTCTTGCACCTCGGGCGCGATCTCGGCATACCGGCGCGCCGGGATGTCCGGGAAGAGATGGTGCTCGATCTGATGCGACAGGTTGCCCGACAAGAGGTGAAATATCTTGCCGCCCGTCAAGTTTGCCGACCCGAGCACCTGGCGGAAATACCACATGCCGCGAGATTCGTCCTTGGTCTCTTCGAGGGTAAATTCCTGGGTACCGTCCGGGAAGTGGCCGCAGAAAATGATCATGTACGACCACACATTGCGCATCAGGTTGGCCGACAGGTTGCCCGCGAATACGAACGGCGCAAACGGGCCGGCCAGTAGCGGGAAGGCCACGTAGTCTTTCAGCGTTTGCCGACGCGTCTTTTTCCAGATGGCCCGCAGCACCTCGCGCTTGTCGGCAATCGTGATCTCACCGGCGCGGATGCGCTCGGTTTCCAGTTCATGCAGCGCGACCCCATACTGGAACAGCACCATGAGCAGGAACGCGTAGATCGGGTTACCCAGAAAGTACGGTTGCCAGGGTTGGTCTTCGCTCATCCGCAGGATGCCGTAGCCGATGTCGCGGTCCATCCCGACGATGTTGGTGTGGGTGTGGTGCATGTAGTTGTGGGAGTGCCGCCATTGATCGGCGGGGCAGGCCGTGTCCCATTCGAACGACCGCCCTGAGATGGTCGGGTCTCGCATCCAGTCGTACTGACCGTGCATGACGTTATGACCAATCTCCATGTTGTCCAATATCTTCGACAGTCCGAGCATTGTGGTGCCCGCCAGCCAGGCCGGAGGCAGGAACAGCAGCGCGCGCCCACCGACCTCCAGGGCGCGCTGTGTCTTGATAACGCGACGGATGTACTCGGCGTCTTTTTCGCCGAGGTCTGCCATCACCCGCTCCCGGATAGCATCGAGTTCACGGCCGAAGGCGTCGGCCTGTTCGGGCGTAAGGGTGATCTTGTTGTGTGTCATGGTTTTCCCTCCCAAGGTTGATATGAGTTGCGCGGCAGCCCGTAGCTACAGCGATAGATCGACGTCACCGACCGGCACCGACACACAGATCTGCACATCCTCGTCGGGGGCCGTAGAAACCGCACCGGTGATCAGGTTTCGCACAGTGCCGGAGGTCTTGCGCCGGGTACAGGTGTGGCAGATGCCCATCCGGCAGCCGTTGTCGGGTGTCAACCCGGCCGACTCGGCCTGCTCAAGCAGCGAGCGGCCATCGTCGACGACGTCGATACCGCTGTCTCCGAAGGTCACTCGACCGCCCGCAGGAGTCGCCGGCGCCGCCAACACGGGTGGCACAAAGCTTTCGGTGAACACGTTTTCACAGTGTTGCCGCACCGCGTCCACCAAAGTGGTGGGCCCGCAGACGAACACCACGTCCGGTGCGGCCATCGCCGCGGCCAGGTGGTCCGGCCCGAAACGACCGACCAGGTCGCCCCGGTCCGATCGGGTGTAGCCGTGCAGCACTCGCACCTTGGGCATGGCGGCCAGCTCCTCGCGGTAGCAGTCCTCGGCCGGGGTGCGCGCGTAGTGGACGAACGCGATCTCGCCCGCGTGGTGCTCGGCGACCAAGGTCCGCAGCATCGCCATCACTGGCGTGATGCCGCTGCCGCCCGAAACGAACAGGACCCGGCGAGGTCGCCTCCGGGGCAATACGAAGTCGCCGCCGAAACCGGCCAATCCGACCACCATGCCGCGGCGGGCATGCTGGTAAAGGTAGTTGGATACCAGTCCGCCGTCGTGGCGGCCGATCGTCAGCTCGAGAGTCGGGCTGCCTTCGGCATTGGCCGGTGAATAGCAACGGGTGTGCCGACGACCGTCGATGTCGACAGTGACGTTGACATACTGGCCCGCCCTGAGGCCGCCGCCGGCGGTATAGGCGTCGTTGGGCGCCAACGTAAAGGTGACGCTGCGCGGCGTGGTCCGCCGCACGTCGATGACCCGGGCGCGGGCCTCGCCTAGCGTCCACGTCGGCGCCACCAGCTCGGTGTAGCGATCGATGCCGTGCGGACCGGTGAGCAAATCGACCAGGGTCGAACCTAGGACTCGCTTGGCGATAGTTCGGGTCAGGGTTCGAGCCGAAATTTGAGCCGAAGTCTGGGCCGAAGTTTGAGTGAACATATGTACACGATGCGCTGATACAGTCCTGGTCGTCAAGGATTTTTCGCCCTCTTGTGGTAGGGTTCACACAGTGAACGACCGTACGCCTAGCTCACGCTCGCACCGGTCAAGCCGGGACCGCGGCCGCGACGGCCAGTCCCGGGGGGAGCGTAAAGAGGCCACCCGGCGTGCCATCATCGCCGCGGCGCTCAAGCTGCTGCAGGACCGCAGCTTCAGTGGTTTGAGCCTGCGCGAGGTGACCCGCGAGGTCGGAATCGTGCCCGCCGCCTTCTACCGCCACTTTGAGTCAATGGAGGCGCTGGGTTTGGTCCTGATCGACGAGTCGTTCCGGACATTGCGGGACACACTGCGCGGCGCCCGCGCCGGCCGGCTCGATCCGAGCCGGGTGATCGAATCGTCGGTCGAAATCTTGATCGCCAGTGTCGCCGAGCGACGCGAACACTGGCGGCTCATCGCGCGCGAACGCAACAGCGGGCTTTCCGTGCTGCGCTACGCCATCCGAACCGAGATCCGACTGATCACCTCCGAGCTGGCCACCGACCTGGCCCGGTTTCCGGGCCTCAACGAGTGGAGCACCGAGGACCTCAACGTACTCGCGACGCTATTCGTCAACGCGATGATCGTCATCGCCGAGGCGATCGAAGACTCCCAGAGTTCTGAAGCGCTAGAAGAGATCCGACGCATCGCCGTCAAGCAGCTGCGAATGATCGCGATCGGCGTCGCCGGCTGGAAGAGCCGGCCCTGATTGTCGCGTCAGGCCGGTACCGAATCCGTCTCCCGCTCCCACGATCGGTGCTTGGCCAGGGCGGTGGCGAGGGCGTCCATAAAATCGTCCGACAGGTCATCGACGGCCGCGGTGGTCGAGATAACCCCGCTGTCCGCAACGACATCCGTGCTGTCTGCCATTCGCTCGCCCACCCCTGCCTTGCGCAGCAATTCGACTCCGGCGCCGAACGCGCCTACCACCTTGAGGTGTTTGTAGGCCTCGGTGATGAAGTGCACGGCATAACCGTCCTCGGCTAGCGTCTGGACGGCATCCGGTCCGCATGGCACCACGACCGCGTCGTAAAGCACCGATGACATCGTCATGATCGCCCGGTCAACGGCCAGATCACCACCAGATCCGCCGGCGAGCTTGCCACCCCCTGTGGGTGCGAGCACTTCGGGTATGGCGCCGCGTTTGCGCATAGCATCGATGAACCGCTGCGTACCCACCGCGTCGACACCGTCGGCAGCCAGGATAGCGATCTTGCGTGTTTCGATGCTGTCGGTCGCCGTGTTCAGCTGGGACAACGCCGGGGACGCCGGGATCTTGTCGTCGACCGGCTGTTCCTCGGGCACAGGAAGACCCAGTGCCGCGGCGACCCGGGCCGCCAGATCGTGGTCGATCAAATTCAGCTGATCGACTACGCGCGAACGGATTTCGACCACTTCGACCTTGCCAAGCTCGAAGGCGTACGCAGCGACGATGTGCTTGGCCTCGACCTCCGACATGCTCTTCCAAAACATCCGCGATTGGCTGTAGTGGTCCTGGAAACTCTCGGCCCGCCGGCGGATCTTGTCACCGTCGACCTTTTCGGTGTAGTGGCGAAAGACATTTTCGTCGGCAAGTGCCGGGCAGCCCCCGCCGAGGCTGTTCTTGTGGTAACTGGATCTGCCTCGCGGAATGGTGTGTTGGCCATAGCCGTCGAGTTGGTTGTTGCGGACGTCAGCGAGCGGCCGGTTGACCGGTAGCTGGGCAAAATTGGGCCCACCTAATCTGATCAGCTGGGTGTCCAGGTAGGAAAAATTGCGGAACTGCAGCAGCGGGTCGTTGGTGAAGTCGATGCCGGGCACCACATTGGCGGTGTGGAATGCCACCTGTTCGGTCTCGGCAAAGAAATTGTCCGGATTGCGATTGAGCACCATCTTGCCCACCGGACGCACCGGAACCTGTTCTTCTGGAATGATTTTCGTTGGGTCGAGCAAGTCATACTGAAATGCGAACTCGTCGCTCTCCGGCACCAGCTGCACACCTAGCTCCCACTCGGGATACTGGCCGGCTTCGATGGCCTCCCACAGATCGCGCCGGTTGAAGTCGGGATCCTTACCGGCGATCTTCTGGGTTTCGTCCCAGATCAGGGAGTGCACACCGAGGCGGGGCTTCCAGTGAAATTTCACGAACGTGCCCTCACCCTTGGCATTGACGAACCGGAAGGTATGCACGCCGAACCCCGCCATCATCCGATAACTGCGCGGCAACGCCCGATCCGACATCAGCCACATGATCGTGTGCAGGGTTTCCGGTTGGAGCGAGACGAAATCCCACAAGGTGTCGTGCGCCGACTGCGCTTGCGGAATCTCGTTGTGCGGTTCGGGTTTGACGGCATGTACGAAGTCAGGGAACTTGATGCCGTCCTGAATGAAGAACACCGGGAAGTTATTTCCGACCAGATCGTAGTTGCCCTGATCGGTGTAGAACTTGGTGGCAAAACCGCGCACATCTCGAACGGTGTCGGCAGACCCCCGGGATCCGACCACGGTGGAGAACCGGACGAACACCGGGGTCCGCTTGCCCGGCGTGGTCAGGAACGTCGCCGCAGTGAAGTCCGCCAGCGAATCGTCGTAGGGTTCGAAGTAGCCATACGCGCCCGATCCGCGCGCATGCACCACCCGTTCTGGGATCCGCTCGTGGTCGAAGTGGGTGATCTTCTCTCGGGCGTGGAAGTCTTCGAGCAGGGTGGGACCGCGTTCGCCCACCTTCAGCGCATCGTCGGTGTGGTCGACCCGCACACCCTGCTGCGTTGTCAGGTAACCGGTTTCCCGGTTTACCCGGACCTGGTCCAGTTGCTGTTGTTTCGGGTCACGATTGTTGCTTGTCATTCGCCCTCTCCGGCTATAGGAACTCCGGTGCGGATACCCCGTTGAGACCGGAACAAACGGCTGGATCAGTCGTCGTCGACGATCTCGAACAATGAGCTGCCCTCTTCGAAGGTGCCGTCCACGCGGTCTCGACGAAACCTGCCCGGCCCCTCGCTATCCAACGAACCAGCTGGCGTGTCCGGTTGCTCAGCCGCAAGTCGGTTGTCGAGGGATGGCCCCGCCCGTCCTTCACCTGCCGTCATGCCGAACCGGTCGACCGCACGCCAGCGTTCGGGCGGGTCGACCACAGTGTCGCCGTCGGCGTTGTGCAACACGTCGGAGTCGGTGGATTCGGCGGGGTTGAGCGTATCGCCAGGGCCGCCCTCCGCAGGGAAGTTCGCGGGATCGACTAGGTCTCCTGGAGCCATCGGCTCCGGTTGCCCGCAGCGCTACGCCGCTAAACCCCGGTTCGCATCCGAACCGAAAAGTTCGTGGTGGTGACTAGCGCGGTTCACGCCACATTGACCACATCGGCGGGCCGCCGCGTGGGAGCGTGATTTCGCCGGTGACCACAAAGCCGAATCGCTCGTAGTAGGGCACATTTTCCGGCTTGGAGGACTCCAGATATGCCGGGCAGTACTCGGCGTCGCAGCGATCCAGTCTCGAGTGCATCAAAGCTCGTCCGAAGCCGTGCCCGCGAACACTTAGGCCGCTGCCAATCACCGCCAGATACCAGTGAGGTTCTTCGGGGTGAGCGGCCCTCATCGCCTCCTGGACGGCAAGTCCCAACCCGGTCTGACGGCCAAGTGCGCGTAGCAATGATGGCATCATCACCGCTTGCGCGACGACGGTTTCACGCCAGTGACCGGGCGGATCCCACAGTGCCGCCGCACCGATACCCGCGCCGTTGGCGGCCACCTCAACCCCGCCAAGTCCCAAGTGGTGACGGCGGGTCATGATCGCAAACACGCGGAGTAGCTGGGCGGCCCGGCGAGTGTCGTCGGGCAACATCCAGACCATCACCGGATCGTCGTAGAAGGCTTCGGCCAGCGTGTGGGCTAACTCGCGGATATCGCCCTTTGTCGCGGGACGCACTTGCGGTGTCACGCACGTCAGGCTAGTAGGTGCCAGATTCGGGGCAAATGCCGTGTGCTGGACTCGGCGGCCACCCGTACGATGGTGTGGCTCCCCGAACGATGCCGGCGCAACGCTGCGCCGGGGAACGGTGGCCGACGGTGTGGGATTTCGAAACGGACCCGGAATACCAGGCAAAGCTGGACTGGGTACACAAGTTCATGGTCGACGAACTCGAACCGCTCGATCTCGTCGCCCTCGATCCGTACGACAAAAAGAACCCCGAGATGATGGCGATACTGCGGCCACTGCAACAGCAGGTCAAGGGCCAGGGGTTATGGGCCGCGCACCTGCGGCCCGAGCTTGGCGGTCAGGGGTTCGGCCAAGTCAAACTTGCGCTGCTCAACGAGATCCTCGGGCGGTCCCGCTGGGCACCGTCGGTGTTCGGCTGTCAGGCGCCGGACTCAGGCAATGCCGAAATCCTGGCGTTGTTCGGTACTGAGGAACAGAAAGCTCGCTACCTGCAGCCACTACTGGATGGCGAGATAACTTCCTGCTACTCGATGACCGAACCGCAGGGTGGCTCAGACCCAGGGATGTTCGTTACCGCCGCGACCCGAGACGGCGACAGCTGGATCATCAACGGGGAGAAGTGGTTTTCCACCAACGCCAAGCATGCGTCGTTCTTTATCGTCATGGCCGTCACCAACCCCGACGCCCATACCCACGAAAAGATGTCGTTGTTCATTGTTCCCGCTGAGACACCCGGCATCGAGATCGTGCGCAACGTCGGCGTGGGGACAGAGTCCGCCAAGCACGCCAGTCACGGCTATGTCCGCTACAACGACGTGCGGGTGCCGGGCGATCACGTATTGGGCGGTGAAGGTCAGGCGTTCATGATCGCCCAGACCCGACTCGGTGGCGGCCGCATCCATCACGCGATGCGGACGATCGCGCTGGCGCGCAGGGCGTTCGACATGATGTGCGAGCGCGCGGTGTCACGCAAGACCAGGCACGGCCGACTGGCCGACCTGCAAATGACCCAAGAGAAGATTGCCGACAGCTGGGTCCAGATTGAGCAGTTCCGGCTGCTGGTATTGCGCACGGCCTGGCTGATCGACAAGCATGACGACTACCAGAAGGTGCGCCGCGACATTGCGGCGGTCAAGGTTGCGATGCCCCAAGTGCTGCATGACGTGGCGCAACGAGCCCTGCACCTGCACGGCGCGCTCGGGGTCTCTGACGAGATGCCATTCGTCAAGATGATGGTCGGTGCCGAATCGCTGGGCATCGCCGACGGTGCTACGGAGCTACACAAGATGACGGTTGCTCGCCGCACGTTACGTGAATACGAGCCGGTGACAACGCCTTTCCCGTCGCAGCACATCCCGACCCGGCGCGCAGCCGCCGAGGCCCGGCTGGCGGAGCGCCTGGAACACGCAATCGCAGAATTCTGACCCGGTCGCGCGCCGCCGCTCATCACGACACGTAAATCTTGCACGCGAAACGCCGTAAAACACGGCCACAGATTATGTTTCGCGACTACTGGGTCGCCTGGTTAGGTGACGTACCGAACGACGCTTTCGGCCACGCACGCCGGCTTGCCGGATCCTTCGACCTCGACGGTCGTCGACAACGTCGCCTGCAGGGCGCCATTGCCGACGTCTTCGACACCGACCAACGAACTCTGCGCACGCACTCTGGAACCGACCGGAACCGGAGCGGGAAAACGAACCTTGTTGAGCCCATAATTGATTGCCAGCTTGATGCCGTTGACGGTGTACATATCGTGTTGCAATCGCGGCAACAGTGAGAGCGTCATGAAGCCATGGGCGACGGTCTTGCCGAACGGCCCCTTGGCCGCCCTTTCCGGGTCCACGTGGATCCACTGGTGGTCCCCGGTCGCATCGGCAAACAGGTTGACGTCTTCCTGAGTGATGGTCACCCAGTCGCTTTGTCCGATTGTCTCGCCCACAGCGGCGGCGAGATCGGCTACTGACTCGAAGGTACGCATGACCGGCTCCTCTGCTCGGGGGTAAGCATAGATCGTGTGAAGCTGCTGCTGATTGCCGATACGCATGTCCCGAAACGCGCTCGGGACCTGCCCGCACAGGTCTGGGACGAAGTGCTGCGCGCCGACGTGGTCATTCATGCGGGTGATTGGGTGGCCGCCGACCTACTCGACGAACTGGAGACCCGGGCCGCGCGCCTGGTCGCGTGCTGGGGAAACAACGACGGGCCCGCGCTGCGGTCCCGACTGCCGGAACGAGCGGACGCGACGCTATCGGGGGTGCACTTCACGGTGGTCCACGAGACGGGCCCCGCGGCCGGCCGCGAGGCGCGGATGTCTCGCCGCTATCCAGACAGTGACGTGCTGGTTTTCGGCCACAGTCACATCCCGTGGGACAGCACGACCGATACCGGCCTGCGGTTGTTGAATCCGGGATCGCCAACGGATCGCCGCCGACAACCCGCCTGCACCTACATGACGGTCGAGGCGCAGAAAGCAGCCCTGACCAGCGTCATTCTTCATCAGGTAGAAACATAGCTCCCCTACAGATGTATTATGGCGGAAGTGACCACCCGAACGGATCTCGCCGCTGCAGTTCCGGGGATCCTAGGCAGGTTCCGTCGGCAACTACGGCGATCCAGCGGCACCGGCTATTCGCCCGGCAGCCTGTCCGAGTCACAGGCCGAGCTATTGCGGCTGGTAGCGCGACGACCCGGGGTTTCGATCAGCGATGCCGCAAACGAGCTTGGGCTGGTCGCCAACAGCGCCTCGACTCTGGTATCCAAGCTGGTCGGCGAGGGATTGCTGGAACGAACCTGCGACGCCGCCGACCGCCGCGTCGGCCGATTGCGGCTCACCGAGTCGGCTCAGCAGGTGATCGATGCCT
Organism: Mycobacterium basiliense; assembly: GCF_900292015.1. Lineage (NCBI taxonomy): Bacteria > Bacillati > Actinomycetota > Actinomycetes > Mycobacteriales > Mycobacteriaceae > Mycobacterium > Mycobacterium basiliense. The sequence continues at coordinate 259,152 of NZ_LR130759.1, read as the reverse complement.
CGGCGGAAGCACGGCGAGCCTTGCTCGCCGACCTGCTGCGCCGGCTTGATGACAACCGAATCGGGGTATTGGCACAGGGATTGGAGGTCCTCGAAGAGGTGACCCTGATGCTTCAGGAACAAACAGAAAAGCTTCAGGAACAAACAGAAAAGCTTCAGGAACAAAGAGAGTGAACACACCAGCCATCCCGGCGATCGACTGCTGCCAGCTGACCTATCGCTACGGCAAGCACACCGCAGTCGACAACCTCACATTGCAGGTCCGGGCCGGCGAAACGATGGGCCTGCTGGGACCCAACGGCGCCGGGAAGACGACGGTGGTGCGTATGCTGACCACGTTGGCGCCGGTGCGTCACGGCGAGCTACACATCTTCGGGCTGGATGCCCGCCACCAGACGGTAGCCATACGCAGCAATATCGGCTATGTGCCACAGAAACTTTCGATCGAAACCGCCCTGACCGGACGGCAAAATGTGGAATGGTTTGCCCGGTTGTACGGTGTGCCGCGAACCCAGCGCGCCGAGCGCGTCGATGCGGCGCTGGCCGCGATGGACCTACTTGATACCGCCGATCGGTTGGCAACAACCTACTCCGGCGGCATGGTTCGCCGATTGGAGGTGGCCCAGGCCCTGGTCAACCGTCCGTCACTGCTGGTCCTGGACGAACCAACGGTCGGACTCGATCCGATTGCGCGCGACGGCGTATGGACACAGGTGCAACGCATGCAGTCTCAGTTCGGCATGACAGTGCTGCTGACTACCCATTACATGGAAGAAGCGGACCTGCTGTGCGACCGGGTGGCGCTGATGCATCGGGGCGCGCTGCGGGCCGTGGGAACACCCGAGGAGTTGAAGTCGACGTTGTCGCCCGACGCCACCCTCGAGGACGTGTTCCGCCACTATTCGGCGTCCGACTTGGCGACCGATGCTCCGTCCGGAATGTCTGAAATACGCTCCACCAGAAGGATCGCCCGCGATGTCAATTGATCACGCCGGTGCGCTGAGCCTGGTCCGCGCCCCCCGCGGATTCGACAAGGTTTCCGCAATGCTTAGCCGCATAGCGGCATTCGCGATCGTCGAATTACAGAAGCTGCAGCACGACCGAACCGAGCTTTTCACGCGGATGGTGCAGCCGGCGCTGTGGTTGTTGATCTTCGGCACCACCTTCAGCCACTTACATGTCATCGACACCGGCGCGGTGTCCTACTTGGCATTTCTGGCGCCCGGAATCATTGCTCAGTCAGCGCTGTTCATCTCGATCTTCTATGGCATACAAATTATTTGGGACCGAGACGCGGGTATCCTCGACAAACTCATGGCGACCCCAGCGCCAGCATCGGCGCTGATCACCGGCAAGTCGTTCGCCGCCGGTGTCCGATCGGTCGCCCAGGTCGTCGGGGTGTTGGTGTTGGCCTACGCGATGGGTGTCGGACTGACCACCAACCCACTCCGAATCGTGGCTGCCATGGGCGTGGTGATGCTCGGCGCCGCATTTTTCGCGTGCCTGTCGATGACCCTGGCCGGACTGGTACGCAATCGCGAGCGCCTGATGGGTATCGGGCAGGCCATCACGATGCCGCTGTTCTTCGCTTCCAATGCGCTGTACCCGGTCGACGTAATGCCAACCTGGCTGAACGCACTGAGCACGGTGAACCCATTGAGCTACGAGGTCGACATTTTGCGGGCGTTATTGATCGGCACCCCTTTCAACCCGGTGGACGTCGTCGTGTTAGTGATAGTGCCGGTCATCGGAATCATCACCGCGTCAAAGGTTTTACGCCGTCTGGTCTCCTAGTCCGAGCGAATCTCGGCCCTGAATTGCAGAATTGCTAGCCCATGGACTAACAATTCTGAAGAATGAATATCGATCTGAGCGCCAATCGTTATCTGAACGCGACGATTCCGGCCCGACTCTCAATCGTTAACCAAACGCGATGTTTTGCTTCGGCCGTGATAAACGAATTGTGTAGTGCCGCTGTGTTTCACTCGCCCAGACAGATTCGACCGCGTCGTGCGGCAGATGAAAGTTGGGATGGGTAGGAGCTATGAAGTTCGTTGAGAAGTTGCGTGGCGCAGCGGCCGGCGCGCCGCGCCGGCTGGCTGTCGCGGCCATAGGGGCTGCCCTATTGACCGGTCTCGTCGGGGCCGTCGGCGGCACCGCAACCGCGGGGGCGTTCTCGAGGCCAGGCCTCCCGGTGGAGTACTTGCAGGTGCCATCGGCGGCGATGGGCCGCGAAATCAAGGTCCAGTTCCAAGGTGGCGGAGCGCACGCGGTCTACCTGCTCGACGGTCTGCGAGCGCAGGACGACTACAACGGTTGGGACATCAACACGCCCGCCTTCGAGGAGTACTACCAGTCCGGTTTGTCGGTAGTGATGCCCGTCGGCGGCCAGTCCAGTTTCTACAGCGACTGGTACCAGCCCTCCCAAGGCAACGGTCAGAACTACACCTACAAATGGGAGACATTCCTGACCAGGGAGATGCCCACCTGGCTGCAGGCCAACAAGGGCGTGTCACCAGCCGGCAATGCGGCAGTGGGCCTTTCGATGTCGGGAGGTTCGGCCCTCATTCTTGCCGCCTACTACCCACAGCAGTTCCCCTACGCCGCGTCCCTGTCCGGATTCCTCAACCCCTCCGAGGGCTGGTGGCCGACGTTGATCGGTCTGGCGATGAACGACTCGGGCGGTTACAACGCCAACAGCATGTGGGGTCCATCCACCGACCCGGCCTGGAAGCGCAACGACCCGATGCTCCAAATTCCACGTCTGGTGGCCAACAACACCCGGATCTGGATCTACTGCGGCAACGGGACCCCCAGTGACCTCGGCGGCGACAACATGCCGGCGAAGTTCCTCGAAGGGCTGACGCTGCGCACCAACCAGACCTTCCGGGACACCTATTTGGCATCGGGCGGGCGCAACGGAGTGTTCAACTTCCCGACCAACGGAACGCACTCGTGGCCCTATTGGAATCAGCAGCTGGTCGCCATGAAGGGCGACATCCAGCAGGTGCTCAACGGAACCAACCCTTCGGCCTGAGAACCGGCAGTAGCAACAAGCCAGCATCGGCAGCAGCGCAACGGCCAGCGCTGCTGCCGATGTTTGTCGGCGCCGCGGCTACCGCAACAAAGCCCGACGGTCGGAGTGGAAATAGGTATAGCCGGTTGTTATCGCGCACACGGTGGAGGCGACGGCCAGCATCTGCGTTCCGCTGACCACCAGGCTGACGCCGCCGCCCACGGTGGCGCCCAGCACGAAGCTGGCGAACAACAGGAAGTAGCCGAGCCAGTCCGCGGAGTTTCCGCCGGCAATATGCCGTTCGATGCCCTGCCCCATCTTGACCAACGTGCCGGTCACGTAGCTCAACGGCACCGACACCTCGCCGTCCTTGACGAACGAGGTGTTCAACGAGCCAACCCCGAAAACCACGAACATGATCGGCAAGAAATCAAGCTGGCCGTCTTCCCAGCCCCCAATGACGATGTCGAGTGCGGTCGCGGCTATCAGACTGAACGTCGTCAGCACGGTCGGACCATGCGGATGATCGACCCAGATATGACGCCTGCACACCGAGGCAACCACCACACCCAGGACGAAGCACAGCAACAGCAGCCCCGCAGTTATCGAAAGCCACATGTCCTCGCGAAAGTAGCCCAACACGGCGCGTTGGGCATTGCCCGTCATGAAAGTCACAAAATAGCCCGCAGAGTGGGTAAACGCGGTTGCCCCCAACACCCCCGCCAACACCGCCAGCACCCACGACAACCTTGCCTCACTGTCGAAAATCTCCTTGATCACACGCACATGCTTCCAGACGCCGGTTGCGCGTGCAGGCGACGGCGCGACCACCGTCGGCCGGGCAGCCGCCGGCGGTGGCTGGCTACGCGACGGTCAGCCGGGCGATCGAGCGCAGCGGTATCGGCAGCCAGCCGGGCCGATGCCGGGCCTCGTAGCCGGTCTCGTAGACGGCCTTGTCGAGTTCGTAGGCGCCTAGCAACAGCTCGGAATCTCGCGGATCGGTTCCCGAGGCGGCCGCATAGCCGTCGCAGAACGCGGCTCGATTGCGCTCGACCCACTCCCGGGCACGGGCGGCCAGCTGCTTGTCGTCGGCGTGTTCCACCAGCGGCCCGTAGGCCGCGTACTCGAAGGAGCGCAACACACCGGCAACGTCACGCAGTGGTGAATCCGGCGCCCGCCGCTCCGCGAGCGGCTGACCGGGTTCACCTTCGAAGTCGATCACCAGCCAGCTTCCCGGGGTTCGCAGCACCTGGCCCAGGTGCAGATCCCCGTGCACCCGTTGGACGGTGATCGGCTCGTCCGCCAGCTTGTTGAATCGCTCCTGAATTGTTGCGGCGAACTGCTCCAGTTCAGGTACCGCCGCCACGGCCGACGAAAGCCGCGCTAGTACGTGGTCCACCGGAAACGTTGCCTGTGCCGTGCCCAGGTATTCCGCCAGGGTCGCATGCACGGACGCGACCGCTTCGCCCAGACGATAGGACTCACCGGCGAAGTCCCCACCGACTTCGTGGGCATACAAATCGGCCTCCGCGAACAGGTCGCGAACGCTGGCGGTAGCCATGGCCCAACCCTCAGCCGCATTCGCCTCGTATTTGGTCGCCATACCCAGCGGACACAATGCGTCCGGCGAGTCGTCCGGGGCAGCTATCTCATAGCTACCAAGGAGCCGGGCCACGTGCGGATTGCGGGCGCGTCCCAGCACTCGGTTGAGTTCGATGTCGGGGTTGATACCCGGGCTGACGCGACGGAACACCTTGACGATGGCACCCGGCCCGCGGTCGAAAATCACGCTGGTATTGCTCTGTTCTGCGTCCGAAACACGCGGATGGGCGGCGAGCGGCAACTCCACATCTGGTTCCCGGGTAAACCGGACCTGTGCGGCCGACGAACTGCGTTCGGCGCCGGAGTCGATCAACGACAACAGAAACTGCGGAGCCTCGGGCTCATAGAGCGCATCGAATCCGGTGTGCCCGTCGACGGAGCCGATCGTGGCAAGCGTGCTGAACTCCGACACCGGGGCGGCATCCCAACCGACGATCACCTGGTAGCGCTCGGCCGAACCATCGCTGTAGCTGGCGTCAACCAGCACCAAGTCGAGATTGTCGCGAAGAGAAACCACGACGCCGGGCTCGGCGGCGGACAACTCGCGGCTGCGGCCCGCATACCACCGCTGCTGCGGCAACCATTCGGACCAGGGCAGCCTGGCGGCAAGCGTGGCCGTCCACGTTATCGGCGGCCCCTCCGGTCCCCCACCAGCGGGCGGTACCCCCACTGCATCGTCGCCGGCACGAGTCATCGTTCCTCCTCGGATGCGGACAGCTGGAACCAGTAGAACCCGTGTCCTGGAAGTGTTAGCAGATAGGGAAGGTGCCCAATTCTGGGAAAATCCACCTGCCCGGTCAGCTCGACGGGCGTATAGCTGTTCCACTGCTGCAGGTTCAGTTCGATCGGCTGCGGGAACCGCGACAGGTTGTTCACGCACAGCACCACGTCATCGTCTTCACCATCGTCGCCCGGGGCTTCGCGCACGTAGGCCAGGATCGACGGGTTCGATCCGCCCAGTTCCTGGAAGCTGCCGGCAGCGAACGCATTGTGGCGGCGGCGCACCGCAAGCATGGTGCGAGTCCAGTTCAGCAGCGACGTCGAGGTGTCACGCTGCGCCTCGACATTGACCGCCTGGTAGCCGTAGACGGAGTCCTGGCTCGGCGGAAGATAGAGCCGGCCGGGGTTGGCGGTGGAAAATCCGGCGTTACGGTCCGGTGTCCACTGCATCGGAGTCCGCACGCCGTCGCGATCACCGAGCCAGATGACATCGCCCATGCCGATCTCGTCGCCGTAGTACAACACCGGAGACCCGGGCAGGGACAGCAGCAACGCATTGAACAACTGGATTTGATTACGGTCGTTCTCCAGCAACGGCGCCAGGCGACGGCGGATGCCGACATTCGCCTTCATCCGCGGGTCCTTGGCGTACTCCGCATACATGTAGTCGCGTTCCTCGTCGGTGACCATCTCCAACGTCAACTCGTCGTGGTTGCGCAGGAAGATTCCCCACTGGGCCAGCTCGGGTATCGGTGGCGTCTTCGCCAGAATCTCCGAGATCGGAAACCGCGACTCCCGGCGCACCGCCATGAAAATGCGCGGCATCAGTGGGAAATGAAAGGCCATGTGGCATTCGTCGCCGCCGGTGCCGGGATCGCCGAAGTACTCGACGACATCCTCCGGCCACTGGTTCGCCTCCGCCAGCAATACCCTGCCCGGGTACTCGTCGTCCACCACCTTGCGGACGCGTTTGAGGAAGGCGTGCGTCTCCGGCAAGTTCTCGCAGTTGGTGCCCTCGCGTTCGAACAGGTAGGGCACGGCATCCAACCGGAACCCGTCGATCCCCAGGTCTAGCCAAAACCGCAGGACGTCGATCATTGCTTCCTGTACGGCCGGGTTGTCATAGTTGAGGTCCGGCTGGTGTGAAAAGAATCGATGCCAGTAAAACTGGCGGCGGACCGGATCGAATGTCCAGTTCGACTCTTCGGTGTCGACGAAGATAATCCGAGCGTCGGTGTATTTCTCGCTGGTGTCACTCCACACGTAAAAGTCACCGTAGGGCCCGTCTGGGTCGTGGCGGGATTCCTGGAACCATGGGTGCGACTCTGAGGTGTGGTTCATGACCAGGTCGGTGATGATGCGAATGCCGCGCAGGTGAGCGGCGTCGACCAACGCGACGAAGTCGTCGACGGTGCCGAATTCGGGTAAGACCTTGTAGAAATCCCGGATGTCATAGCCACCGTCACGCAGGGGCGAGTCGTAGAACGGGGGCAGCCATATGCAGTCAATGCCCAGCCACTGCAGGTAGTCCAGGCGGTCCATGAGGCCGCGCAGATCACCCGAACCGTCCGCGTTGCCGTCGTAGAACGCACGGACTAGCACCTCATAAAAGACGGCGTGCTTGAACCAGGTCGGATCGGCCGGAAGTGCCGCGGCGTTGCCAAAATCCTTCGCATCGGGATGCTCGACCACCCCTCCCGCGACATGGCTGCCCTCAGCAGGATCGTGCTCGACGGTATCTCTTGCGTCGTTCATCAATTCCACGATGCCACGGGTACCCGAGGGACAACCATAAGAATCGCGCTCACATCGGTACGGTCAATTACCGGCAATGCCATACGAATTGGCCCACCGACGTCGAGCGTCCGCGACGAGGTCAGGCCGGGGGGCCCTCCGCCAGCGTCACGTTTTCGGTGCGTTGCACACCCGACTTGGAGGTCCAACTGATCGAGACGATGTCACCGGGATGGTGTGCGTTGAGCGCATCAGACATCGCGGTTGCCGAGTTGATCGGTGTCCTGTCCAGGGCGGTGATGATATCGCCGGTGGAGATCCCGATGCCCGCGGCGGGAGCGCTGCCCACGACGCGCTCGACCCTGGCGCCGGTGCCGTTGTTGTCGACGACGCCCAGGCCGAGGAAGGCGGTGGGCCCGATGTGCACCGTGGGCGACCCGCCCCCGGACCGGATCTGTCCGGCGATCGCCATCGCACGGCCGATAGGGATGGCGAATCCCTGACCACCACCGGACATCTGGAAGTTGTCGGATGCGGCGGTGTTCATGCCAACCACCTGGCCCATGCTGTTCACGATCGGTCCACCAGAGTCGCCCGGTGCGATCGCGGCATCAACTTGGATCAACCCATTGAGCGTCTCCTCGGCGCCGGTCAGGGAGTCGGACGCTTGTACGGTCTGGTCCAGTGCGACCACGCGGCCCGGCACCGCACGCGGCGTTCCGCCCTGTCCGCCGGTGTTGCCCATCGCCACGATCGGCTCGCCGACAGCGACTCCACCGCCGATCGCGGCGGCGGGTAGGCCACCGGCGCCGCGCAGCTGCAACACCGCGACATCCTGCGTGCGGTCGTAGCCGATCACATCGACGCCATAGGTGTTGCCGTCGCCGACGCTGTACACGGTGATGTCGGTGGCACCCGAGATGACGTGGTTGTTGGTCAGCACCACACCGTTGGGATCGATGACGATGCCGGTTCCGGCACCCACGGCGTTGTTATAGCCGAGCTTGGTGTTGACGTTGACCACCTGCGGACCCACCTGGGCGACCATTGCCGACGGGTCCAGCGGCAGCGTGGGATAGTCGGCGAATCGGTCTAGCGCCAGGGTGGACGGCGCCGCCTGGGCGGGCGCCGGCGACGTGGCCAAGCCCAATCCCAGCACGGCCACTATCGCGAATAACCATGCCCACCTCGGTGAGCGATCGCGCAATTTCTTCATCCCGCAACCTCCTGCGTCGGGGTAAGCATCAGAGCATTGTCCCAGCCTTGAGGTCCGGGCGGCAAAACTTTGTCTTACAGATTAGTCCAAGGATAGCTATAGCTGACCGTGCTCAGGTCCAGATCGTTGCCAGTACCCAGCGGTCGGCGCAATCGAATAGTTGAGGTGGCGACTGACGTCGCCCACCATGTCGATAAGGGTCAGGTCGCGATAGGAAAACCGCCAATTTCCGTCGACGCAGTCGAAACGATCGACGTACCGGCCGGTCACGATGGTCTGCAGCGGAAAGTCGTCGGTTTGCTGCAAGACGGTGTAGTAGCTGCGACAATGCGCAGTTTCGGCGTGCGCGTCAATATCGATAATCGGATTGCTAACCACGTGCTTGGTACGGGGTGTCCCGTCGGGATAAAGCACGATCAGCGACTTCCAGATCTTCAGCAAACCCGCCGCGTCGATCGTGTCGTCTCCGCGAACCCGAATGCGAGCGTGCTCGAAGAGCCCGGCCGCCCCGTCCAGGTCGCCGCCGTCGATGCATTCGGCATAGCGGTACAGGAGATTGGTGATCTGCGTCTCCGCCCGCATCGGGTAACGGTAGCGCGGCGAGCCGGTCCTAGGCTGGGCACGTGGGCGGATTCGACCCGAAGGTCCGATTCACTCAGTCTCGGGTGGCGCGGCTGGCCACCATCACGCCCGAAGGCATTCCCCATGTGGTGCCGGTCGTCTTCGCCGTAGCGCGGGACTGCATCTTCACCGCCGTGGACGGGAAACCCAAAAGCACCCAACGGCTGCGTCGCCTCTCCAACGTCGCGAGCCACCCCGAGGCCAGCGTGCTCGTCGACCGCTACGACGACGATTGGACGCAGCTGTGGTGGGTCCGCGCCGACGGCGTTGCGGCGGTTCACCACGACGGCGAAGCGATGCACACTGGCCATCGCTTGCTTCGGGCCAAATATCCTCAGTACCAATCTGTTTCATTGGACGGCCCGGTCATCACCGTCACCGTACGGCGCTGGACGAGCTGGCACGCCTAACCAGACCTGGCCACCGCACCGGCCGGTTCGGCGCCGGGTCGAGAACCATGACGGGGCGCCAAGATCTGGCAGTGCGATGGGCCGACCCTTGTATTGGGCGGCTGTTGGGGGAAAAGTTGCTACTGCATCCTGTGGGCTGGAACACACCGCGTACGGGAATGAGCGGACACCCCGGGAGAACGGGAGGTAAGTCGTGGCCGACAGAGTAGGCGCTTCCTCGGGGGCGGGAGCTGTGCCCACCGCGGAGGGTCCGGACGCCATTCGCAACGTGGTTCTGGTCGGTCCGTCGGGGGGCGGCAAGACCACCCTCGTGGAAGCCCTACTGGTCGCGGCGGGTGTGTTGCCTCGCCCCGGCTCGGTGACCGACGGCACCACCGTCTGCGACTTCGATGATGCGGAGATCCGGCAACAGCGCTCGGTTGGCCTTGCGGTGGCTTCCCTGGCCCATGACGGCATCAAGGTCAACCTCGTTGACACACCCGGATATGCCGACTTCGTCGGTGAGTTGCGGGCCGGATTGCGCGCCGCGGACTGCGCCCTGTTCGTAATCGCGGCAAACGAAGGTGTCGACGAGCCGACGAAGTCCCTCTGGCAGGAATGTAGCCAGGTCGGCATGCCCCGGGCCGTGGTGATCACCAAGCTCGACCACGCGCGAGCGAATTATCCGGAGGCACTAGCGGCCGCACAAGACGCATTCGGCGACAAGGTGATGCCGCTATATCTGCCGACCGGCCTGCCCACCTGCGCCGGCCTGATCGGGCTGTTGTCCCAAACCCAGTACAGCTACGCCGACGGCAAGCGGACCGAGAGCCCCCCGGACTCATCGGATACCGATCGCACCGAGGAAGCGCGTGGCACCCTGATCGAGGGGATCATCGAGGAGTCTGAGGACGAATCGCTGATGGAGCGCTACCTCGGTGGTGAGCAGGTCGACGAATCGGTGCTGATCCAGGATCTGGAGAAGGCCATTGCCCGAGGCTCGTTCTTCCCGGTGATCCCGGTGTGCAGCGGCACCGGTGTCGGCACCTTGGAGCTGTTGGAAATCATCACCCGAGGCTTCCCCTCGCCGCGCGAGCACCCGCTACCGGAGGTCTTCACCCCGCATGGCGCCGCACACGCCGAGTTGGCCTGCAACGTCGACGAACCATTGCTTGCCGAAGTGGTCAAGACGACATCCGATCCGTACGTCGGCCGGGTCAGCCTGGTCCGGGTGTTCTCCGGGACCATTAGACCCGACGCCACCGTTCATGTGTCGGGTCATTTCTCGTCCTTTTTCGGAGGGACCAACGGGAATGGGAACACCCACCCCGATCACGACGAAGACGAGCGCATCGGGGTGCTGTCGTTTCCGCTCGGCAAGCAACAACGCCCCGCAACCACGGTGGTGGCGGGCGACATCTGCGCGATCGGCAAGCTGAGCCGCGCCGAGACCGGCGATACGCTCTCGGACAAGGCCGAACCCTTGGTACTCAAGCCCTGGACGATGCCGGAACCCTTGCTGCCGGTCGCCGTCCAGGCGCACGCCAAGACCGACGAAGACAAGCTGTCGGTCGGGTTGGGCCGGCTCGCCGCCGAAGACCCGACATTGCGGATCGAGCAGAACCAGGAGACACACCAGATCGTTCTCTGGTGCATGGGTGAGGCACATGCCGGCGTTGTGCTAGAGGCGCTGGCCAACCGCTACGGTGTCACCGTGGACACGGTCGAGTTGCGCGTGCCGCTACGAGAGACCTTTGGCGGCAAGGCAAAAGGCCACGGCCGACACGTCAAACAGTCAGGTGGACACGGACAGTACGGGGTATGTGACATCGAGGTGGAGCCGCTGCCGGAGGGCTCCGGGTTCGAGTTTCTTGACAAGGTGGTGGGCGGCGCGGTGCCGCGGCAATTCATCCCCAGCGTGGAAAAGGGCGTCCGGGCGCAGATGGAGAAGGGGGTGGCGGCCGGCTATCCGGTGGTCGACATCCGAGTGACCCTGCGCGACGGTAAGGCCCACAGCGTCGACTCCTCGGATTTCGCGTTCCAGATGGCCGGTGCGCTGGCGTTGCGAGAAGCCGCCGCCGCGACCAAGGTGACCTTGCTCGAGCCGATCGATGAAATTTCGGTCCTGGTTCCCGACGACTATGTCGGTGCGGTAATGGGCGACCTGTCCAGCCGTCGCGGCCGGGTGCTCGGTACCGACACGGTGGGCCATGAACGCACGGTAGTCAAGGCCGAGGTCCCTCAGGTGGAACTGACCAGGTACGCAATCGACTTGCGGTCACTCGCCCATGGGGCCGCATCATTCACCCGCACGTTCGCCCGCTATGAACCAATGCCGGAGTCAGCCGCGGCCCGGGTGAAGGCAACCGCCTAGGAGCCACCAGGATTCATGTCGACCATCGGCGGACTACCAGCCCACATACTGCTCAACCACCTCGTCGTCGTCCTGGGTCCGTTGGTCGCGATGCTGGCGATCATGTGCGCGCTATGGCCCGCGGCACGACAGCGGCTGATCTGGCTGACCCTGGCGCTGGCGGTGATCACGCTTGTCGTGACCCCGTTGACGGCCAGCTCGGGTGAATGGTTGGAGGGGCGGCTCGGCAAGTCGCCCGAAGTCGAGACTCACCGGGAGCTGGGCGAGTCCCTAGCTTACTATGTGGCGGCGCAGGCGGTAGCGGTCACCCTTTTGACCATCGTGCATATTCGGCACGTCCGCGAGCGCACGATCAAATCCGGTGTGCGCGCACTGGTCACGCTATTGGTGATCTCCGCGGCCGCGGCAACGCTGGTGCAGACCTACCGCGTCGGGGACTCCGGCGCGCAGGCCGCGTGGGGTTCCGTCGCATCTGCACCGGCCGAATTACGTTTGTCGGCCGAACTTTTCGGCTACCGCACGCCGGTCGAGTGACCCTTTCGCGGTATGCGGCAACTCGGGCACCAACTGAAAACTTGCCGGAATCTCGAAGGCTGCCAAGCGCTCTCGGCAGAACTCGGTTAGCTCTTGCGCGCTTGGCGCGGGCTCCCGCGGCACCACAACCGCCGCGACAGCCTCACCGTAGAGCGGGTGCGGGATCCCTAACACGGCCGTCTCCAAGACATTGGGATGGCCAGCAAGCACACCCTCGACGCGCTCCGGCGAAATCTTCTCACCGCCTCGATTGATCAGTTCTTTGATCCGGCCACGGATGCTGAGGTCCCCGTCCTCGGACAGTGCGCCCAAATCTCCGGTTCGCAACCACCCGTCTGTGAAGTTTGCCGCTGTTATCTGCGGGTCGCCGAGGTAGCCACGCACCACGGTGCTGCCCCGTAGCCAAACCTCGCCGACGGCACCGGGCGCGACGGCCTGCCCGTCGGAACCGACGATCCGGATGTCAGGGCCGGTCGACCGGCCTACCAGACCCACTGAGCCGGCGGGAGTTTCATCTTGACCAGCGCGCCCGATGCTGGTCGTTGCCACCTGGTGCGTGGCCTCGGTCATGCCGAACGCACACAGCACCGGCGCGGAGAACTCCTCCTGCAACGCCTGCGCCGTCTGCGGGGTGAGCGGGGCGCTGCAACTGCGGATGAAGCGCAAAGCGGCGGGTTTGCGCCCGGCCGGTTCAGCCTCGGTCTTTAGCCGCTCCAACAGAATCTGGTGGATCGTCGGCACCGCGGTGTACCAGGTGGCCCGGGCCGCGGCGATGTCATCCCAAAATGTGTGCGCCGAGAATTTGCCGCGGGCGGGCACCAATACCGTGCCGCCGGATGCCAGGGTCGACAGCAGCGCGGCCATCAGCCCGTGGCCGTGGTACAGGGGCATCACGGCCACGGTCCCGTCTTCTGGGCCCAGTTGGTAGCCGGCGATGATGGCCCGGACGGAGTCGGCAATGTTTCGGTGCGTCCAGGGAACCATCTTTGGCAATCCGGTGGTCCCGCCGGTGAACATGATCATGGCGTCGTCGGAATGTAGCCCTTCGGGCGTCGACGCCACCGCGTTCGGCGCGGTGGCAGCGTTCAGGTGGACCGACGGGGTGTCCTCCGGGGTGCCGTTGCCACGGCCCACGTTCACCGCAATCGGCCACCACCGAACCGTCGCCCCTTCGCCTTCGTCAGGTCCGTTGGCGTCGATCAGCACCACCCGCGCTCCCGCGGCGTCGACCCGCATCTGTTGATCGGTGAGGGGCAGCGCCGGATCCAACGGAACCACAATCAGATCTGCTCGCGAGGCGGCCAATAACGCGACGACGAATTCGGCGCTGCTGCCCGCCCGCAACGCCACGCGATCGCCCGGCTCCAGACCTGCGCTGGTGAGCTGCCGGGCCAGGTCATCGCCCAGACGGACCAAGTCGCGGTAGCTGATCGGGACGCGATCGGAGGTGACGATGAGTGCCACCGCCTCGGGAACACCAGTTGCCGCCAGCGCGATCAGGTCGGCGATGCGTGGACTCGCTTGGTCGCCGGACCGGTCCGCGCCGAGGTGCTCGGCCATTGCCTGGTCGCTGATGATGGCGTCGGATGACATCGGGTGGCGCTCCTTACTGAAGTCATGGTGCGCGGCGAGCACCTGATCAGCACGATGCCGGTGACAAATCGTGTTGTCCAATATCGATCTGCTAACGGTCAATAGCCGGTAGCTATCGACCGGAGATCGGGCCGTTGGCCGCCGCCGCGGCAAACGGTTGATAGACGGTGTCAATCGCTGCATAGCGATCCGCTCTTGGACATGGCCTAGTCATCCGACGAAAGTGATGATCGAGACATCCGGGCCGCCCGCGTCGGCGATGCCCCGCCTGCCCCAACCGAGCAAGACGAGGAGTCGCCAGCATGGCCTCACAATCGGCATCCACCAGCGAAATGGCGGCCGGATCGAGCACCGGATTGGACGCGAGCCGCTTAACTGATGGCTTCCACCTCGTGGTGGACGCTCTGCAAGCCAACGGCGTGGACACCATCTACGGGCTCGTCGGCATTCCGATCACTGACCTGGCCCGCACCGCCCAGGCTTCGGGTATCCGCTATATCGGCTTTCGCCACGAGGCCTCGGCCGGGAATGCGGCGGCCGCGGCGGGCTTCCTCACCGCGCGGCCCGGTGTTTGTCTGACCACGTCGGGCCCCGGCTTTCTCAACGGCCTGCCCGCGCTGGCCAACGCAACCACGAACTGCTTTCCCATGATCCAGATCTCCGGATCGAGCCAACGGTCCATCGTAGACCTGCAGCGCGGCGACTACCAGGAGATCGACCAGCTCAACGCCGCCCGACCGTTCGTGAAAGCCGCGTATCGGATCAACCGCATCGAAGACATCGGCATCGGGGTCGCACGCGCTTTCCGCAGCGCGGCCTCTGGCCGACCTGGCGGGGTCTACCTCGACATTCCCGGCGAGGTGCTCGGTCAAGCGATGGACGCCGCGGCCGCGGCGGAAACCGTGTGGCAGATCGTCGATCCGGCCCCGCGGCAACTGCCAGCTCCGGATGCGGTCGACCGGGCGCTTAGCGTGCTGGCGCAGGCTCATCGCCCGCTGATCGTACTCGGCAAGGGTGCCGCTTATGCCCGGGCCGACAACGTGATTCGCGAGTTCATCGAAGCAACCGCGATACCATTTCTGCCCATGTCAATGGCCAAAGGCCTACTGCCGGATTCGCATCCGCAGTCGGCGGCCGCCGCTCGCTCGCTGGCCATCGCACGCGCCGATGTCGTACTGCTCGTCGGTGCCCGACTAAACTGGCTGCTCGGCCATGGCGAGTCGCCGCAATGGTCGACCGATGCAAAGTTTATCCAGATCGACATCGCGCCATCGGAGTTCGACAACAATCGGCCCATCGTGGCACCGCTGACCGGTGACATCGGTTCGGCGATGTCGGCGCTTGTGCACGGCGCAACTCGACAGCCGATATCGGCCCCGACAGCTTGGCTCGGCGAGCTCGCGGACCGTAAGGCACGCAACGACGCCAAGATGAGGCAGCGGCTGTCCGAAGACCCACACCCGATGCGGTTCTACAACGCGCTCGGCGCAATTCGCGCGGTGCTGCAACGTCATCCGGATGTCTATCTGGTCAACGAAGGGGCCAACGCCCTTGATCTGGCCCGTAACGTCATCGACATGGATTTGCCGCGGCACCGGCTCGACACCGGGACCTGGGGTGTGATGGGCATCGGCATGGGCTATTCGATCGCGGCGGCGGTCGAGACGGGTCGGCCCGTCGTCGCGATCGAAGGCGACAGCGCCTTCGGCTTCAGCGGTATGGAGATCGAAACCATTTGCCGCTACCGACTTCCGGTAACCGTGGTAATTCTCAACAACGGCGGCGTCTATCGCGGTGACGAGGATAATGCCACGTCGCCGGGTAGCTCGCCGAGCCACGTTGCCGATCCTGCCCCCACCGTGCTCAACGCGTCAGCGCGGCATGAGCTGATCGCAGAAGCGTTCGGCGGTAAAGGATATCACGTCAGCACTCCAGCGGAGTTGGAATCCGCCCTGACCCTTGCGCTCGAATCCAACGCTCCCGCGATCATCGACTGCGAACTCGATCCCGCCGCAGGCGTGGAGAGCGGACATCTGGCGAACCTGAATCCCACCAGCACGGCAACATCGTCGCCGATCAGCGCCGATGACTGATACCTAGCATCCGCGCTTGGAAGAACTCGTTCAGCGACAGCGCTCGGGTCGAGGTGACCAGCGCTCGGGCAACCGGGGAGCCGGGGCCAGTCGAGTTGGTAGCCAGGGAGATCTGGGCCTTGACTGTCGGATCGGCCAGTTCAACGGGGCGAATTTCGCCGCCCACCGGCATGGCCCACAGCCAGGTGTGTGGAACGATGGAGGCCCAGTTCCCGGTGGCAACTTGCGCGAATAGCGAAGCAACGGAGTCTGTTTCGACCAGCGGACTGACAGTGATGGCGTGTTCGGAAAACGCTGCGTCGATGATCTGTCGGTCTCGCATGTCCGACGAGAGCAGCGCCAGCGGCAATTGCGCGGCGTCCGGCCAGCCCAGCCTCGATGTTCCGGGCGGCAGCATGTCGGCGGGTGACAGCAGCACGTAGTGCTCCTCATACAGCGGCACCAGCTCGACACCGTGTCCGTCTTCCGTTGTTGCGTGCACGATGACGGCGTCCAGCTCGAAGTCACGCAAACGTCGGTACAGCTCGGTTGAGGCCAGCCGGGAGCAGATTTGAGTCTTGACCAGGGGGTGGGCCGAGCAGAAGGCCGACAACACCAAAGACGCCGTTGTCGATGCGGACGGAACCGTGCCCAACCGCAGCGTCCCGGTTATACCGGATCGCACGGCATCGACCTCGGCCTTGAACGCGTCGTGCTCGGCGAGGATCCGCTTGGCCCACACCACCAACCGCTCCCCCTCGGGAGTGAGTCCCTCAAAGCTGTGGCCGCGGTTGATCAGGGTGACGTTGAGTTCGCGTTCGAGTTTGGCGATCGCGGAGGACAACGCCGGCTGCGAGACATAGCACTTCTCGGCGGCCCGGGCGAAGTGTCGCTCCTGGGCGACCGCGACAAAGTATTCCAGTTGACGGAAGAGCACCCGCACCTCCTGGGCCTTGGGGCAACCGATTCGCTGAGGCTACCGGTCGACCCGGTTCGGTGGTGCCGACAGGTCCCCTCGGGGTACTACGCGCAACCCGGCGGCGACGTCCAACTGCGGCGGTGCGAGACCAGTCAGGACAGCAACGCCGCGGGAGCCGTCGGCCCCGCCACGGTGTCCGAACCGCGCCGAAGTGTGTTTGCTAGCGCCACGCACGGGGCATAGAGCAACTAGACTGTCGTTGAGTTGATCGCACGTCTCGAAGGGTGGGCGCCATGCGTGGGACGTTTCGTTATCTATTCGTTATAGTGGCGATTATCGTCCTGACCGCTGCGGGTTCGGGCAACCCCGCGTCGGCCGCCTTACCGGTTCCAGAGCCGATTCCTGGCGTTGCTTCAGTGTTGCCGGCCGACGGGGCTGTGGTAGGTGTGGCGCATCCGGTGGTGGTCAGTTTCACCGCACCGGTGATGGATCGTCGCGCCGCCGAGCGAACCATTCACATCCTCTCCCCGACCAACATGGCGGGACATTTCGAGTGGGTCGACACCAATGTTGTGCAGTGGGTTCCGGCTAGGTACTGGCCTGCGCATTCCCGCGTCTCGGTCGGCGTGCAGGAACTGACCACCGGCTTCGAAACCGGCGACGAGCTACTCGGTGTTGCCAGCATCTCCGCACACACCTTCACTGTCAGCAGAAACGGCGAGGTGCTTCGTGAGATGCCGGCGTCGATGGGAAAGCCCAGCCGTCCTACGCCCATTGGTAGCTTCACCGCGTTGTCGAAGGAACGCACCGTCGTCATGGACTCACGCACCATCGGCATTCCGCTCAATTCTTCGGATGGGTATCTAATCACCGCCTCGTACGCGGTTCGAGTCACCTGGAGTGGCGTGTACGTCCATTCCGCACCGTGGTCGGTGAATTCGCAGGGCTACGCCAACGTCAGCCACGGTTGCATCAACCTGAGCCCGGACAACGCGGCATGGTACTTCAACACCGTCAATGTTGGCGATCCCATCGAGGTGATTGGCTAGCGTCGTCGGCGATCCGTCCGGTGCCGTACCCGAATCATTGGATACACCAAGGTAACTCGATTCTGATTGCCGGTTGATGCTCGATCGACTAGCCGAAAATTTTTGGTGCATAAGTTATTTAGCTGACCTACGGAGAAGCGCTGGGCTGCCTGCCCCCGGGTGCGCACCACCGACGAGGGCCAACGCGGCCGCGGCTGCCGATCAAGCCATACCGGCCTCGATGATCTTGACCACCACCAACACCACCGCAAGCGCAAGGTAGCCACGCAGGGTGAAAAGGCCCGCACGACGCGCCGGCGACATGCTCGGCCGGGCGAGCGTAGCCAGATCGGGGGTACGCCAGTTCGCCCGATCCTGCTCGCGAACGGCGCGCCGTTCGGCGCGGGTCAGCAGCGAGGTGTCATCGATCTCTTCGACCTCCGCGGGATCCAGGCCCCCGCCGAATTCCCGCGCAATAACCTCCGCTTCGCGCCTGTCGCGGTGTCGCCGGCCGGCAATGATCACCACGGAGCCACCAATCACGCCAATCACAGCCCCGGACACCAGACCAACCTCGATCGCGTCGGTGGACAACTGCGGAAAGAACGTGGTCACCGTCAACGCCAGCGACAGCAAGACCAGGCACCACACCGTGGTCCAGGCAATAATGTTCTGCCGCAACGTGTTTGCCCAGGGACCAAGAACCGCGCGGTCGTTGCATAGCAGAACCAGGAACACGGTTGCCGACGGCAACAGGATACCGGCCAGCGCCTGCACCCCCTGGGTCACCAAGCCCAGAATGTGGTCGGGACTGAACGCAACTGCCGCCGACAGCGCCAGCAGCGCCGCATAGCCTCCGTAGAACAACGGGGCCTCGCCGACCTTCCAGTGCAGTGAGTGCCGTCTGCCCATCGCGTCGCCGACAGCATACGTGGTGGCCAGCCCGATCGCGTTCGCCCCAATCAGCGACGCGTCGAGCAGGATGATCGCGAATAGCACGCCCACCGCGTTGCCGAAGTGGTTGGCCAAACCCGCCGCCGCCGCGCCGGCATCGGTGAAGGATCCGACGTTAGGGTTTCCGAAGAGTCCGAACGCGGTGACCCCCATCAGCGCAGTCGCGCCGACCATCACCACGATGATGCCGAGCACCAGATCGGCTCGCGCGTAGGGGATCCAGCGAGTTGTGATGCGCTTGTCCACCACATTGGACTGCTGGAAGAACAGCTGCCACGGCGCGATCGTGGTGCCGACAATCGCGACAACAAGCAGCAGCACGGTGGAGTCAAGACCGCCCGGGAACTGGGGAACCAGACCGCCGACGGTCCCCTTGAAGGTCGGATGCACCAAAAGTGCCATCGGGATGATCAACACGTTCACCGCGATCAACAAGAACATCATCTGTTCCCAGCGCCGGAATGAGCCGCCGGCGACCACCGCGAACAACAGCACCGCCGCGGCTGGAATGGCGATGAATCTTGGGCAGCCCAGAAATCCGAGCGCCATTGATACACCGATAAATTCGGTCACGATCGTCAAGGCATTGAGTATCAGCAGATCGCCGACGCTAAAGGCACCCCAGAACTTGCCGAAACGTTCAAAGATCAGTCGTGCGTGCCCTACCCGCACCACCGCGCCCAGCCGTAACACCATTTCTTGATTCACGTAGAGCACGGGAATCAGCAACGCCAGCGTCCACAACAGACTCATCCCGTAGTTCTGTCCCGCCTGCGCGTAGGTCGCGACGCCACCGGCGTCGTTGTCGCCAACCATTACGATCAGTCCGGGACCGCTGATGACCATCAAAGTTCTTAGGCGACGCCAACGTCCACCGCGGGTGCCGTCGTCGCCTTGTTGGATACGGCCGAACGCACCGACGATGTCGCCGGCATGCGCCACATCCAGCACCCGCTGCTCAGCCCTGCCAGTGGGCTCGTTGGCGACCAACGATTCACCCAGAGCGCCGACATTTAGGTCGCCACGCGTTGAAGCAGTCATCGAAATCTCGCAATCAAACAGAACGATGGACGAACCGATCAAGCCCCTCGGCGGCGGGCACCGAATCGGTACCTGCCGCCGAGGTCGCCGCGGCTCAAGAGATATCTAGCGATGCTTGCCAGTGCCCGCTACGGATGACCGCCCAGTGAGGCGGTAACCACCGCAATCGGCATCCGAGACACGTAGTGGTTCGCGCGCTCTTGCGGCGTCGGGTAGCGCGATGCACGCAACCTGTTTGACACCCGGTGGCCGGCACCCAACATCGAGCGACCTCCGGCCCCGGCGATACGGGAAATGCGCTGTGCAGCGATAAAAGTCATGATTTTCTCCTGCTGGAAGCCCGATCGACTTCCGCCATTTTGGAGGCGCCGAAGCTGACCCGGCCGCGCATACGGATTGGTGCGCAAGACAAATCGCGCACGGATCCAGCGAAGACCCGGAAACTTAGACAGCGGCAAAAATGCCGGAACAGGATCGGGACAAAACGGATTTCGGATAGGGACTGTCGCCCGGACTCATCTCGCCCTCACCTCCTCACGGCCAGGACACACGGGGGTGTCACTACATCACCTGCACGAAGGAGGCACGAACGCGCGGCAGCGAGCCGCCGAACGCACCCCTCTCGTTGGAGCTTCGGCACTGCACGGCGTATCCGGAACTTCTTCGGAAGCCACTTGGGCTCAACCCTTAGGCCGGGAAGAGCTGTCCTGACCCGGGGCGTCTCTCGACGTTCGGGGTCAGTGGCCTGTGTCCATGCAGACGCCTCACCTACCGAGGTGCTTGCAGAGTCCATGCTCGCATCAAGATCGCCCACTCGTCAAACGCCGGAGCAGCGATCGCATCACCCGGGGCGGCATTCACCGGCTATCGACAAGCGCACCTACCCATCAGTTGCCGAATCCGGCGGCCAACCACCCGAGCCGCCCGGAGCAGACATGGAGCAGACATGGAGCAGACACTGCCCCACCGACACCCCGGGTTCGGGGTCGCTTCGGTCGGGGGTGAAACGACCTCACGTCGGCCGCGGGTCCGCATTTGCTGCCGTTTCCCGTGCGTCAACCCGGGGCCCGGTTTTCTGCGCGGGGCCGCGCTGGTGTGGTTGGTCGCTCAGATAGCCTGCGTCGGCCGCCCGGCCGCGCGTCGGTGATCAAGGCAGCCGATGTCGGGCGGTATTGCCGAGCACCGCGGTGCGTCGGCCAGGAGTGTTCACCGCAAGCCGTCTGATCGCGGAGCGGCAAAATCTTATTCTCAGCGTGAGACGAAAATTGTTTCCCAGGCCATTGTCAGCACAGGTCGAGTCGTTTTCGTGAGACAGCGACAAGCCTGGTGATACGAAACCGACTTTCAACTTTTCACGATGCCTATAACTCTTTGACCTGCGGATATAGCCTCATCGACCGGGGGCTAAGGCTTTCCATAAACGGGTTATCTGGATGGTGCGGAATGTCGTTTGTCAGTGTGACCCCCGAGTTGTTGACGGTGGCGGCCTCAGATGTGGCGCGTATTACGACGTCGATCAGTGCGGCCAATTCGGCCACGGCGGTATCGACGACGGGGATGGTGGCCGCCGCCGAGGATGAGGTGTCGGTCGCGATCGCGGCGTTGTTCGGCACGTTCGGTCGGGAATATCAGGCGATCAGCAGTCAGCTGACGCGATTTCAGGACCAGTTCGCGCAGATGCTGGCCTCGGCGGGGACCCGGTATGGGGCCACCGAGGCTGCCGGGTTGGGCTCGCTGCAGAGTTTGCTGGACGGGCTCAACAACTCCACCGTGCCGATGCTGGGACGCCCGCTGGTCGGTAATGGTGCCGACGGGTCGGCCGGAACGGGTGCCGCGGGCGGGGCCGCGGGGTTGTTGATCGGCAACGGGGGTGCCGGTGGATCCGGGGCCGCAGGCCAGGCGGGCGGCGCGGGCGGGGCCGCAGGGTTGTGGGGTCTGGGCGGGGCCGGCGGTGCGGGCGGTACGGGTGCCGTTGGTGGTGCTGGCGGCGCCGGCGGGTGGCTGGTCGGCCGCGGAGGTGTCGGCGGCGCGGCCGGCGCCGGCGGTGTCGGCGGTGTGGGTGGTCAGGCCGGGCTGGTCGGGAGCGGCGGTGTGGGCGGTGTCGGCGCCGATGGGTCGGCCGGCGGGGCTGGGGGCCACGGCGGCTGGCTGTGGGGCAACGGCGGTGCCGGCGGGGCGGGCGGCACCATGAGCGTTGGTGGGGCCGGTGGTGATACGGGGCTGTTCGGCAACGGCGGTGCCGGTGGCGCGGGCGGGGCCCAAGGCGGCACCGGTGGAATCGGCGGCAACGCGAGATTGTTCGGCAACGGCGGCGCCGGCGGGGTGGGCGGGACGGATGGCGGGACCGGTGGAATCGGCGGTGACGCCGGGATGTTTGGCAACGGCGGCGCTGGCGGGGCCGGCGGAGCCGGTGCGGCCGGCTCCGCCGGTGCGTTGGTCGGTGATCCCGGCGAGGTGGGCGACCTTCCTGGCAGCGACGGCGGTCAGGGCGGCACCGGATCGGATGGCGGTATCGGCGGCGCCGGGGGCCTCGGCGGCCGCGGCGGGCACGGCGGCTGGCTCGTCGGCAATGGCGGCGCCGGCGGTGTGGGCGGTGCCGGCGGCATCGGCGGACACGGCGCGGCCGGGGGCAACGGTGGCGGCGGCGCTGGCGGTGCGGTCAATGCCGCGGCGACCGGCGGTACTGGCGGTATGGGCGGCGACGGCGGCGACGGCGGAGTGGGCGGCGCCGGTGGGCACGGCGGTGCCGGCGGCGCCGGCGGAACCGGTGGCCTGTTGGGTCATGCCGGACGAGCCGGCAGCGGTGG
Source organism: Mycobacterium basiliense (assembly GCF_900292015.1). Taxonomy (NCBI): domain Bacteria; kingdom Bacillati; phylum Actinomycetota; class Actinomycetes; order Mycobacteriales; family Mycobacteriaceae; genus Mycobacterium; species Mycobacterium basiliense. The sequence continues at coordinate 236,533 of NZ_LR130759.1, read as the reverse complement.
CGCCGGCGGCACCGGCGGGCTGGGCGGGGCGCCCGGTGACGGTGCGGTCGGCGGAGATGGTGGCAGCGGTCTTAGCGGTGGCGCCGGTGGCGCCGGCGGTCGGGGTGGTGACCCGGGCGCCGGTGGGGCCGGGGGCCAGGGCGGCGCCGCGGGCGGGGCGCGCGCCCACGACGGTGCGGCCGGTGGCGCCGGCGACGCCAACGGGCCCGGCACCGGCGGTGACGGCGGAGCGGGCGGTCACGGCGCCGCGGCCACCGCGCCGGGCGGTTCCGGCGGGAACGGCGGGGCGGGTGGGGATGGCGGCAGGGTCGGTGACGGCGGGGACGGCGGTAGCGGCGGCAATGGCATGGCCGGGGCCAGCGGTGATGACGGTACCTCGGCGGCCGTGACGGGTACCGATGGCGCTGACGGCGGCGCCGGAGGCGAGGGTGGTGCCGGCGGAGCTGGCGGAACCGTGGCCGGTAACGGCGGGGCCGGTGGGGCCGGCGGCAACGGAGCCAACGGCGGGGACGGCGGGAATGGCGCCACCGGCGTCAATGGTGCCGCGTTAGGCGCGGGCAAGTCCGGTCTGGACGGCGGTAACGGTGGTTCCGGCGGTGCCGGCGGGGCCGGCGGCGATGGCGGGTTCGGCGGCAGCGCGCGGGCGAGCGGGTACAGCGACGGTATCCGTGGCGCCGGCGGCAGCGGCGGGTCCGGCGGTGACGGTGGTGCCGCCGGCGACGGCGGCAACGGCGCAGACGCGGCCGAGAACTCAGGGCAGGCCGGCGGCGCTGGTGGACATGGCGGTGACCCCGGGGCGGGCGGCGCCGGAGGGGCCGCCGGCGCCGGTTCCAGCACCGGTGCCCACGGTGCGGATGGGCTCAGCTCCACCAGCGGCGGCAACGGCGGGGCCGGCGGTGACGGCGGCAGCGGCGGTTCCGGCAAAGCCGGGGGCGACGGCGGGAACGGCGGCAACGGCGGGTCTTACGGCAACGGCGGGGCCGGCGGTGACGGCGGCGGCGGCGGGCAGGGCGCAGCAGGGAAGGTGCCTGTCTTCGCCGGCGGTTCTGGTGGCAGCGGGGATTCGGGTGGCGCTGGCGGGGCCGGCGGCGCCGGCGGCATGGGTGGCGCCATAGCCGGCAGCGGTGGCTCCGGGGGCGCCGGCGGTGACGGTGGTGATGGCGGGAACGGCGCGAACGGGGCCACGGGTCCCGGCGGCAGTGTCAGCGCGGTCGGTGGCGGTGGGGATGGCGGGAACGGCGGGGACGGCGGGAACGGCGGAGCGGGTGGGGCCGGTGGCGCGGCCCAAGCGGCCAGCTACAGCACCGGAGTCGGCGGTGACGGCGGCGCCGGTGGAAGTGGCGGCACGGCCGGCAACGGAGGCGGTGGCGGCAGTGCCGCCCCAGGCTCCGGCACGGCCGGCGGCCGGGGCGGCGATGGCGGTGACCCCGGCCTCGGCGCGGACGGTGGCGCCGGGGGGGACGGCTCGACTCCGGGTGATTCGGGTGCGGCGGGAGCCAGCCCCACCAGCGGCGGCAACGGCGGCAACGGCGGCAACGGCGGCACCGGTGATACCGGAAAGGCCGGCGGCGACGGCGGGAACGGCGGCAACGGCGGACGCTACGGCAACGGCGGCAACGGCGGCAACGGCGGCAACGGGACCGTCGCCAGCGACGGGTCCGGGGGAGACGGCGGAGACGGCGGGGACGGCGGAGACGGCGGGGACGGCGGCGTCGGCGGGATCGGTGGAGACGGCGGCCGTGGCTCTGACGCCGCCGCGAGCACCGGGAAGGCCGGCGGCGACGGCGGGAACGGCGGTGAACCAGGTACCAGCGGCAAAGGTGCTGCTAACCCCACCAGCGGCGGCAACGGCGGCAACGGCGGCAACGGCGGCAGTGGCGCTCCCGGAGCCGACAGCAGCACCGGTAATGGCGAGCCCGGCGGTGACGGCGGCGCCGGCGGTGACGGCGGCCACGGCGGGGCGGTCGGCAACGGCGGAAACGGCGGCAACGGCGGCAACGGCGCAGCAGGCGGTGCGGGTGCCTCCGAAGTGAGCGCGTTCGAGTTTGGCGCGTCTGGCGGCGAAGGCGGTAGCGGCGGGGCCGGCGGTAGCGGTGGGAACGGCGGACTGCTGGCCGGCAACGGCGGCAACGGCGGCAACGGCGGGGCCGGCGCCAAGGGCGGCGGCGGCGGCGACGGCGGCGACGGCTTCAACGGCACCGGCACCGATTCCCTGGGCAACGGCATTAGCGGCGGGGCCGGCGGCAACGGCGGGGCCGGCGGCAACGGCGGGGCCGGTGGTAACGGCGGGGCCGCCGGCAAAGCGTGGGCGGCCTCGGGTCAGAACGGTAGCGCGGGCGCCGGCGGGATCGGTGGCGACGGCGGCAACGGCGGCACTCCCGGCAACGGCGGGAACGGGGCGAACGGTGCGGCGGGCACCTTGCCAAATCCTGAGGGCGGCGATGGCGGTGACGGCGGCAACGGGGGTACGGCCCTACGGGGCGGAGCCGGCGGGGCCGGCGGAACCGCTGGCAAGAGCGCCCTCGGCCTGCCCGGCCTGGCGGCGGCCTCGGGCAAGGCCGGCGCCGCAGCGGCCGGGGGGGCCGGCGGCAACGGCGGGGCCGGCGGGGGCAGCGGCTTCGGCTCCGGCGTCACCGCCGGCGACGGCGGTAGCGGCGGCAACGGCGGGGACGGCGTCACCGGCGGGACCGGCGGTGATGGCGGGGCCGGCGGTAGCGGCGGGGGGGTCGGCGGGGACGGCGGGCGCGGCGGCGACGGCGGGCGCGGCTATGTCGGTGCCGGTGGCGACGGGGGCGACGGCGGCGACGGCGGCGACGGCGCTGCTGGCCAGGCGCCTCCCTTCGGTGTCGGCGGTTTCAATGGTGGTAATGGCGGCGACGGCGGCTGGGGGGGTTCCGGTCGCCTCGACGGGCCAGGACTACCGAAATCCGGCGAGATCGGCGACCTGGGGATCAACGGCGGCCCGGGCAACTCCCAGGGTCCCGGCGGCAACGGCGGCGCCGGTGGTCAGGGCGGTAAAGGCGGTAACCCCGGCTAACGGTGCGTGAGCGCCGCGGGCGGGTGGGCAGTCAACGCTGGCTCATCGACTTCCCGGCGGCGCTCCGCGAGTGCCTGGGCCTAACCTCGGTGGTATGGCCAACGCGCTACAGGATCCCAAGATCGCAACAGCCCTGGACCGGATGTTCGCCAATGCCGCAAATCAGCGCCAGTTGCTGCGCGAGATGGGGGCGGAGTTCACTCGGTTGGCGTCGGCAAGCGCAGAAGAACGCGCCGATGCGCTCAGCACCTTCTACCTGCCGGTGACGCCGGAGGCCGGCCGGCTGCTGTATGCGCTGGTGCGTGCGGCGCGTCCAACGATCATCGTGGAATTTGGAATGTCGTTCGGCATTTCCACCATCCATCTGGCTGCGGCATTGCGGGACAACGGGAGTGGTCAAGTGTTCACCACCGAACTCAGCACCAGCAAGATTGCCGCCGCCACGCAGACGTTCGCCGAGACCGGGCTGAACCATCTGATCACCATTCTTCACGGAGATGCTCTTTCGACGCTGGCAACCCTGGACCAGCCGGTCAATTTTGTTCTGCTCGACGGCTGGAAAGAGCTGTATCTGCCGGTGATGGAGCTACTTGAACCCGCGCTGTCCCCCGGTGCGTTGATCATCGCCGACAACGCCGAAGCGTCGGGTACCCAACCGTATCTCGACTACGTGCGCAACCCGGACCATGGCTACGTCAGCTTCAACTTCCCGGCAAGACAAACCGACAGCATGGAAATCAGTTGCCGCACCGTCGTTTAGCGGCTAGCGCAATGACTCCTCTAGCCACGGTATTAACCACTTCACCCCTTCCGGAGTGAGATGGACGCCGTCGCTGCGAACTTGGATGCCGTCGACCTTGGCGGTATAGACGCCGTCCGGACACAGCTTCTTGTTCAGATCGATGATTCCGACGTTGGGATGCTCACTAACGGTCCTGCGTAGCATGGCATTCCATTGGTTCACCCGGTCCGGCTGATCCTCCGGAAACAAGCGACCATCCGGCTTCTCACCTGCCCGACTGTAGGGCACCGTGGCTACCATCACCCGAACACCGCTGGAGCCCACGATATTGAGCGCTCGCTGGAGTTCGAAGTTGAGATATCCGTCGAAGGTTGGGTCGCCGATGTGCGTCCACTTTCCCTCGTTGACCCGGTCCACGGTCTCCCAGCGGCCGATGATCAGCAGCGCGGTGTCCGGTTGGTCCTGGCTGATCTGGGTGGACCATCTGGTAGGCCAGGTGTCGCATTCCGATCGCTGCTCCAAAGTCTTGCCGGCATACCGATACGGCGTGCCGCGGACCAGGCTGCATCCGATGACGGTGTGGTCGATGAATCTGAATCCGGGCGTGGGCGGCAGGTAATGCATCATGGTCCAGCCGATCGAATCGCCAAACACCGAAACGGTGAAGGGCCGGTTCGGATCTCGCGGCCCAACGGCAGGTCCGACCTGGCTGGGTCCCGGCGGTGATGGCGAGATCGCCGCAACGGCGGAAACCCCGGGCGGCAGACCGACCTCGCGAAGACCGGGTCCGATGCCGACCGGCACCACCAGCATCGTCGCCGCAGCCGCGGTGGCGACGGTGGCCGCCGCCAGCGGCAACAGCGGTACCCGGGCCGGACGCCAACGCCGGATTGGTTGTTCTATCAACCACCATGATGCGGTGGCCACCACGATGGTGGCCGCGCACCGCACGCCGAACAGTCTCAGGCCGGTCCATCCGGTGCGTTCTCCGTTGAGCACCAGGAAGATCGGCCAATGCCACAGATAGACGCCGTAGGAGATGGTGCCCAACCACACCAACGGCCGGCAAGCCAGCAGGCGCGCCACCGCCCCACGCTGCTCGATGGCGACCGGGGCCACCACAAAGACGGCGGCAATCGCCACCGCGAGCAGCAAACCGCGCCGGAATTCACCGACGCTTCCGGTGGCAAAATGGGTCAACACCGCCAAGCCGGCCACACCGATCACTGGCAACGTGCGAGCGATTCGGCGTCCCCACCGAGTTCGAACGAGGCACCAGCCGCGGTTTAGCGACGGCCAATCCCGAACCAGCAGAGCCGCTGCCGCGGCACCGATGAGCAGCGCTTGCGCGCGAGTATCGGTACCGAAATAGATGCGGTCGCGCGTCGCGTCAGAGGTGAACACGATGGCCGCCGCGGCAGAAGCCAGCGCCCCCAGGGTGGCGATGACGAACGCGGCGAACCGAACGTGGCCCACGGTGGTCTTGGCGAAGTAGCGTCTGGCCCGGGCCGCCAACAACAACGTCACCGCGATCAACAGGAGTGGCCAGACGATGTAGTACTGCTCCTCCACGCCCAGCGACCAGGTGTGCTGCAGCGGTGAGGGTGGAGCGCCCTGGGTGAAGTAGTCGGTCTTTTGCGCCACAAACCGCCAGTTGGCCAGCCACGCGAAGGCGGCGATCGCATCATTGCGCAAGCCGGTAAGCGCCTGGTAAGGCAACAGCTCGCGGGCAGCAGCCACGGCCAGCACCATCAACACCAGGGCCGGCAGCAGGCGGCGCGCGCGGCGTACCCAGAAGCCGGCCAGGTCGATGCGACCGGTGCGGCCGAGCTCATCGAGTAGCAACGAGGTGATCAGGAACCCGCTGAGAACGAAAAAGACGTCGACGCCGATGAATCCGCCGGACATGCCGGGGATACCGCCATGTCCGGCAAGAACAAGCGCGACCGCTATCGCACGAAGTCCATCCAACGCCGGAATGCCGCTACGCCGCTCCGGCCGATCCCAGACGGCCAGCCGTCCCACCCTGCGCACCGGGGCCACCCACCGGCGCCGCGGCGCAGAACGCGCCCGCGCGGGGTGCCGCCCGCCCGGCTCAGCGCTCGCTGTTAACGCGCCCTGACCACCATGTCGCCCGGCGCCGTAGTTGCTGCCAATACGTCGCTGCCCCTCCTCTTGACCCCCGCAAGCTTAGATGCGGCGGTTGCGCAATCCGCGCAGACACGCGAGGCCAGACTGGCTAGGCCAATGCTTTCGGTCGCTGCTGGACTATTTCGGACCGGCGGGTTCAGCCTCGGCCGAGGTCAGTCCAAGTTCTTCCAGCACCTCTTCGGTATGTGCGCCCAGCGCCGGCGCGGGACCGGCGACTCTGCCCGGCGTTCGGGAAAACCAGGTCGGCACGCCTGGGAATCGCACCGGCCCCTGCGGGGTAGCCACGGTCTCAAAGAAACCCGCGGCGTTCAGGTGGCTGTCGTCGAACAATGCGGCGGGGCTGGACAGTGCCGACGCAGGTATTTCCAGCTCACCAAACAGCTCCAGCCATTCCGCGGTGGTGCGTTGTGCAATCGTTTCGGCCACCAACGCATACACGGTGTCGATCCGCTGAGCACGCCCCGCGAGCGTGGCGTACACATCACTGGCCCAAGGTGGTCGCACGGCATTGACAAATGCCGCCCAATGCTTGTCGTTGTAGATCAGCGCGGATACGTAGCCGTCACTGGTGCGGTATGGCCGCCGGTTGGGGGCAACCGTACGCGGATAGACCGCCGGACCCAGCGGCGGATCAAACATGGCGCCGTTGGCATGCTCCACCAGCATGAAGGCTGCCATCGTTTCAAACATGCCGATTTCCACTTCTTGCCCTTCACCACTGCGCTCGCGGTGAAACAGCGCCATCATCGTGGCGTAGAGCGCGGTCAGGCCGGCCACCTTGTCCGCCAGTATCGTTCCCACGTAATTGGCCTCGCCGGTCAGCTGTTCCTGCACGAACGGCAGCCCACAGGCCGCCTGAATGGTGTCGTCGTAAGCCGGTAGATCCCGGTTCGGACCCCGGCGGCCGTACCCGTAGCAGTTCGTGTAGACGATCGTCGGATTGATGGCAGCAACGTCGCCGTAGCTAAAGCCCAGCCGGGCAATCGCTTTGGACCGCATCGAATGGATGAAGACGTCGGCTTGTTCGATGAGCGCGCGCAGCGCAGTCTTTCCCGGCGCCGAACGCAGGTCGATGCTGACGGCCCGCTTGCCCCGGTTGACGTTGACGAACACCCCGCTCATGCCGGGGGCCGGCCCGACGGAGACATACCGGGTGTCATCGCCGCGCGGCGGTTCGATCTTGATCACGTCGGCACCCATGTCCGCCATGATCTGGGTGCAGTACGGGCCCATCACCATTGCGGTGAGATCCACCACGCGCACACCCGCCAGCGGCCCGGCCCCATCGCTAGGCATGGCCCACGCCGTCGCGGCTGGACGGTGCGGCCATGTCGAAGCTGTAGCGGACGTGGTCGGCATGACCATCAGGCACCACCGGGAACACCACCGGAGAGCCGACATCGCTGATGCCGTCCAGCTGTGCGCCAACATCCTCGATCGTCCACGACCGACGATGCATCCCGGGGGCTTCGGCGACAATCGCTCTGCCGACCCGCCCGGCAATGGCCACCAACATCTCGCCGGTGACCGAACACGATTCGTGCGCCAACCAGCCCACCACCGGTGCTACCACGTCGGTTCCCATCGGCGGGTAGGCGGATGTATCCAGGCCATCGGCCATTCTGGTTACGGCCGAGGGAATGATCACGTTGCACTGCACTCCTTCCGCCGCCCCTTCGAGCGCCACGACATTCGATAGGCCGATCAGCCCGGCCTTGGCAGCAGCGTAGTTCGCAATCCCACGATTGCCGTAGAGACCACCGATCGACGAGGCCAACACGATACGGCCGTAGCGCGCCCGGCACATGACCGGAAACGCGGGGCGAACCAGGTGGAATGCGCCTCGCAGGTGGACGTCGATGACCGAGTCGAAGTCCTGATAGCTCATCTGCTTCAGCGAGCCACGTCGCACATTGCCGGCATTATGGATGAGCACATCGATGCGCCCGTAATGCTCCAGCGCCGACCGCACAATCGCTTGCCCCCCGGCGGCCGTGGCCACCGACTCTCCGGATGCGACGGCCTCGCCACCCGCGGTCCTGATCTCGGCAACCACCCGATCCGCGGGCCCGGCGTCGACACCGTCGCCGGCCAGGTTGCCGCCGGTATCGTTGACGACGACCTTGGCGCCGCGCGCGGCCAGCAGCAGCGCGTAGGCGCGCCCCAGCCCGCGTCCGGCACCGGTTATCACCGCGACGCGATCATCGAATCTGAGTTCGGCCATCAATCACGATCCCAGCATGAGGCCAGCTAGATCGCCCTTGTTTCGCCACTGCGCCAACAGGTCACCGAACGCGTAGTAGCCCGGCCCATAGGGTTCGCCGAGGTGCGAGCGAATGCCCTCTCCCGCCGCCGGCCCCGCGCCACCGCCTTCGTTGTTGTAGTAACCAGGCGTACATTGCAAGTCGAACTGACTGTTGTCGATCGCGGTGTCTCGGATGGTCTGGCACCAATCGTCTTGGGCCTCTTGGGTGGGTTCCACCATTGTCGCTCCCCGGGCCAGCGCCTCGGCGATGATGTAAGCGATATGCTCGCCCTGCAGCTCGTAGTTGGCAGCAATATTCGCAGAGATCCCGACCTGAGTGAAACCGGTGAAGAACTGGTTGGGAAAACCATGGCTGGTGAATCCGTGAAATGTGCGGTAACCGTGGCGCCAATGGTCGAAGAGCGACCGGCCGTCCCGGCCTTCGATGGTGTCGATCGAGTACCGGCGGCTGACTTCGGTACTGATTTCGAAGCCGCTGGCGTAAATGATGCAGTCCACTTCGTACTCAACACCGTTGGCCACCAAACCCTTTGCGGTGGCTCGCTGCACGCCTTTGGTTCCAGACACGTCGACCAGGGTGACATTGGGCCGGTTGAAGGTCGGTAGGTAGTCGTCGTTGGTGCATGGCCGTTTACACAAGAATTGGTAGTAGGGCTTGAGCGCCTCGGCGGTGGCAGAGTCCGCCACGATGCTGTCGATGCGGCGCCGCAGCCGCTCCATGACTTTGAAGTCCTCTTCCTCCCGGATGACCGCAAACTGGTCGGGAGTCATCGAAGCCGGGTCCGGGAGCGCCAGCACCCGCGCGGCGGTGTTGCGGCCGAGTTCGGTCCAAAAATCGCAGACGTAGTCCGGCTGTCCCGGGGCCATACCCTCCATCGTCCAGGAGTGGAAATTGCGTTGCCGCTCCTGCTGCCAGCCCGGCCGCAGTGTTTTCACCCACTCGGGGTCGGTGGATGCGTTGTTGCGCGGGCCCACCGACGACGGTGTGCGCTGGAACACGTAGAGATGCTTGGCATACTCGCCCAGGTACGGCACGATCTGGACGGCGGTCGCGCCGGTGCCCACTACCGCGACGCGCTTGTCGCCGAGCTTGTCCAGACCGCCGGTGCTATCCCCGCCGGTATATTCGTAGTCCCAGCGCGAGCTGTGAAAGCTGTGGCCCTGGAAGTCCCTGATCCCCGGAATACCGGGTAGCTTCGGTCGGTGGAAGGGGCCCGAGGCCATGACAACGAAGCGCGCCCGAAGGTCATCGGCCCGGTCGGTGCCAACCCGCCAGCGCTTGATTGGCTCGTCCCACCGCAACGTTCGGACCTGGGTGGAAAAGATCGCGGAGTCGTAGAGGCCATAATGCTTTCCGATACGCCGGCAGTGCTCGTAGATCTCCGCCCCGTCGGCATACTTCTTACTCGGGACGTAGTTCAACTCTTCTAGAAGCGGTATGTAGCAATAGGATTCATTGTCACATTGCAGTCCCGGAAAGCGGTTCCAATACCAGACTCCACCGAAATCCCCGCCCAACTCGATGATTCGGACGTCGTCGACACCGGCCTTCTTCAGGTAGGCACCGGACAGCAGCCCGCCAAAGCCCCCGCCCAGCACCAAGACATCGATATCTGCCGAGATCGGGTCACGGACCAGCGGCGGCGAGTGCGGATCGGTTTCGTAAAACCCGGCAAAGTCATCCACGAGTTCGATGTATTGCTTGGACCCTTCTGGACGTAACCGCTTTTCGCGCTCCCGGCGGTATCTCTCCCGTAGTGCGGAGACGTCGATATCATCGGGGGTCGACGTCGGTGGGCAATCAGGGTCTGTCATTGCAGTCACGCCAGCGCATTCTCCGGCAGCGCCGCGGGGTGCAACGGTGCGTCCATCCGATGCACCGCCGGCAGCACCTCTTCGGCGAACAGCCGCGTGCTGGCCATCGCCTCCTCGTACGGCATGGTGCCGAACTGCGGGACCACGGTCAACTCGCTAAACGAGCATGCTTGCTGAGCCGCGCGCACCCGATTGAAGATCTCCTCCGGGGTCCCGATCAGCAGGTTGGACGCATGGTAGCCGGGCGTCCTGGTGGCGCCCTTGTTGTCACCGGTCACCGACGATGCCAGCACCGCAGTCGCGCTGGCCTCCCGCGCGGCGTAGGCCTCGTAACCCTGGACGCCCTTGAAGTTCGATGCATCGGCGAACCCATAGTGCACCGTGACGTCCCGGTTGGCCGTCCAGATCCATTCTTCGGACTTGGCGGCCGCTTCGGCGTTGGCGGTGCAGTACATGAACATCACATTCTTGGGCTGGCACGGCGCCAGGCCCTCTTCCTGTCGGAATATGTTGACCTGCTGCACTTCCCGACCAGCGTCTGCGATCGGCTTGTTACCTACGAAGAGCGGTACCATCCCGCGCCGAGCGAGAATTTCGAGCGACTCGGCGGTGGACGACGAACTGTAGATCCGGGAAAACAGGTCACGGCTTTGCGGTTCGGGGCGCAGCGACATTTCCGGCACGGTGAAGATCTCTCCTCGGTAGGAGAACCTTTCGCCACTGAGTGCCAGCTGCAGGATGTCGAGGGTCTCGTTGAAACGCTGCCTGCTTTCCTCTCGCGGGATCCCGACGGCCGCGAACTCGCCCTTCGATACCCCACGTCCGATCCCGATCGTCGAATATCGGCCACGGGAAAGGATGTCGAGGTAGGCAATCTGATGTGCCAGGCGGACCGGGTGCCACCACGGCGCGACAACGACAAAGGTGCCGAGGCTAACGCGGTCGGTACGTCCAGCGAAGTAGCTCAGCGCCTGAATTGGGTTGGGCGTCATGCCATACGGGGTCCCGCAATGCTCGGGCATCCAAATGCCGTCGAACCCCAGCGGTTCGGCCAGATCGGCAATCGCGAGCGTGGCCTGCACGCACTCGGAGTCCGGGGTCGCGGGCCGCTCGCCGAAGGCACCGGCCAGCACGCGGTCCCAGTCGTGGGAGTTGTGCGATCCAAAACCAAGATTGACTTTCATCGATCAAACTCCTGTGCAAGTTTGCGCGGCGCATCGGCGCCCAGGTAGGCCGCGAGATTTCGGTGCAGATTTGCCGTGCTGCGTTCCATGTAGGGATTGGGCTTGGGCCCAGAAAAGCCCAGGGACTTCATGCCCTGCTGGACCGCGGCCATGTTGGCGAAGTCCTGCGGCAACACCGTGCGCCAGCCCGGGTCATTCGGTGCCGCGTACACCCACTCGGTTTGTGGCTCTTCGCCTTTCGGATACAGCTCGTAGCATGCGGCTTCGAAGATGCATTCGTCCGGGTGGTAGCCGTGCGGGCGTGCGCTGTAGCACAAGGCGGTGGTCACCCCCTGCCCTATCTGGAAGTTTGGAAAAATCTGCCAGGCGGTGCCGCTGCTGGCCAGGTGTTCGGGATCGATGGTCGGCCAGATCACGCCACGGGCCGCATCGTCCCGTCGTGCCGAGGCGAGCCAGTGGTCGAGTACCTGGTCCGCGGGCGCGCCTTCGGGGACCTCGTCGACGAGTCGAAGCGCCGCATCCACCAGCGTCCTGGTGGTGGTGGCGTTGGTTTCCTCCAGGGTGTACAGCTGCATTTCCGCGGTCGACACCCGAGGGTCGGCGCCCGTGCCGAGGCGGATCTTCGACTTGGTCTCCTCCAGGTCCTCGGGGGCGTCGTAGCCGATGTTGCTGTGCTTGCCATGCGCGACGGCCCAGCCGCGGAAGTTCCCGAACTTGTTGAACTGAGGATGGGTGGTCGCCACATGGTAGGTCTCGTTGAAGGCCTCCATCGCCACCTTCCAGTTGCATTGGAAGTGCAGCCATTTTCGCCATTTGCAGCGCATGTCCTGCAGCTGGAACGGGTCGAGCATGGTGGCGGCGGGCTCAAGATAATCCCGCAGGGGCTCGGCGGCGGGATCCATGTTGATCCAGATCCAACCGCCCCAAGTGTCGACCCGTACGGGCGCGAGATGGGTGTTCTCCTGCGTCAGCGCGCCCTGCCAATCCGCGCTTTCCGGAATGTGGATGCAGTTGCCATGCCGGTCGTAGGTCCAGCCGTGGAACCCGCAGACAAACGACTTCTTTTGACCACAAGCATTTTTCGCTCCATGCGGGACGTCCACCAACCGGCGGCCGCGGTGCATGCACACGTTGTGGTGCGCTTTGAGTTCGTCGTGCGCTGTTCGCACCACCACAATCGAGTCGTCGAGAATGTCGTAGGTCAGGTAGCTGCCCACCTTGGGCAGGTCTTCGACGCGCCCCACTTGTTGCCATACCCTGCGCCACAGCTTGTCCCGCTCGGCGCGCGCATACTCCTCGGATATGTAGGCGTCGATCCCGAAGGTGACCGGTTCGGTCAACTCAAGACCATTGTGGGGCGCGTCCATCGCTTCCTCCCTTTGCCTTTTCTCGCCGCTGTGCCCTATTCCCAGCGCTTTACGGCCGCACGGAACGACTCGTCTTTCAGGAACAATGAAATGTTGTCGGCATCTAGATGCCCCCACTTGAGGTTCAGACCGCCGTCGACCAGCAGCGTTTGCCCGGTGATGTAGCTCGAAAGGTCGGATAGCAGGAAGAGGATGGCGCCCGCCACCTCTTCGGAACGACCCCGACGTCCCATCGCGATGGCGTGGCGATCGCGCTCGGGGTCAACGTCGGTGTATGCGCGCGACGCAGGTGTTTCGGTCACTCCGGGTGCCACCGCATTGACCCGGATAGCGGTTCCGGTTTCGTCACAGGCAAGTTCGAGGGCCATGGTGCGTGTCGCCGCGACAATGGCGGCCTTGGCCGTTCCGTAGGCGATATGGAACGGCGCGGTGTTCATCCCACTGATCGACGACAGCGAAACAATGGAACCGGGCCGGTTGCGGCTCTTCAGTTCCGCGGCCACCGCCTGGCTCATGAAGAACATCGTCTCCAGGTTTCGGGTGAATAGCTCATGCCAGTCGTGGCGCGCCACCCGAGTCGACGGCATCCAGGTCGATGGATCGGCGCCGCCGACGACATTGACCAAGCCATGCAACTCGCCGTCGGTGCGCCGCACCGCGTCCAACGTGGTGTTGATGCCGTCCGCGGTGGCGACGTCGGCCGCCACCGCCACTACCGACAGTCCCTCGTCCAGCAAGGGGCCCAGGTACCGGCCGAGGTTGTCCGTGCCACGGCTCACCGCGACCACCGTCGCTCCCGCTCGAGCGACCATGCGCGTCACGGCGGTGCCGATACCGCCGCCCGCCGCACCGGCGACCACAACGATGCGGCCATGCAGACTCAGGAGATCCCGTTTCATTCGGGTATCAGATAATTGTCCGGACATAATAATGGCATGCACTCATTGGAGAGTATGATTCTCTTTCGATAGGCTGCGCGTCAAGGGCGCAGGCGTAACAACCGCACGCTATTGTCTGGACCACAGATCGATTGCTATCGTCCGAGCAGTGCTAGCCGGAACCGGATTGTCACAACCCAGTGGCCGCTTCCCAGGCCGTTCCCAGGGCCGCTACCTCGCCAAGCGGTCACCCAACGTTGCCGAAGGCTGGAGTTTGGCCCGGCTCACCCCACCCAGCAGGCTGTTCGGCGCCAACGGGTTACGCACCGGTCCGGACGGCCGGGTCTACATCGCTCAGGTGACCGGCAGCCAGATCAGCGCGCTCAACGTGTTGTCCGGAACTCTCGAGACCATCACCGCCAGGGGTGGCGAGATCACCGCGCCCGACGACGTGGCCTTCGACTCCGCCGGCAACCTGTACGCGACCGAGGTGATGGACGGCCGGGTCAGCGTACGCAACCCTGCCGGCCACACCCGGGTGCTCCGAGATGACTTGCCATCCGCGAACGGGATCACCGTCCATCGGGATCGGCTGTTTGTCGGTGAATGCCGCGACGGCGGGCGCCTGCTGGAGCTCGATCTCAACGGTGGCCCGCCACAGGTGCTGCTGGACAACGTACCGTCACCCAACGCCATGGAGGTCGGACCCGATGGCCTGTTGTACTTCCCGGTGATGGGCGCCAACGAGATCTGGCGCATCGATCCCCAGGGCGGTGTCCCGGAATGCGTGGCCGGCGATCTCGGCGTTCCCGACGCGGTGAAGTTCGATTCCCGGGGCTACCTGGTGACGACCCAGGTGCACAGCGGCCAGGTGCTGCGAATCGATCCCCGCACCGGGGACCGAAAGGTGCTCGCGACCCTCAGCCCTGGCCTGGACAACCTCGCCTTTCTGGGCGAGCGGTTGTTCGTGTCCCATTTCACCGGCCAGATCACCGAGATCCTTGGCGACAACCAGACCCGGACCCTGCTGCCGGGCGGGTTGAATTGGCCGCTGGATCTGACGGTCGATGCGGCCGGAACCCTATATATCGCCGACGGCACCTTCCTGTACGCGCTGCTCGGCGACGGCACGCTACGTACAGCCGGAATGTTGTTCAGTGCCGGGTATCCCGGTTTCCTTCGCGGTCTGGCCGCCGTCGGCACCGGCGAGTTCGTGGTTACCACCTCCACTGGGGAGGTGGCCCGATACCGACCGGAATACGGCGAAAGTGAAGTGCTGGCACAGGGTTTCGACCAGCTGTACGGCGTGGCGGTGGCTTCGTCGGGCGCGGCGAGCGACAGCGTAGTGGTGGCCGAACTCGGCGCCGGACGGGTGCTGGCTATCGACCACGGCCGCGTTGAGATTCTGGCGGCCGGCCTCAACGATCCGGTCGGTGTGGCGATCGCGCCGGACGGGGCCTACCTGGCTTCCGAGGCCGGTGCCGGACGGCTGGTCAAGCTGGACGGCACCGGTACGGTGGCGGATGGATTGCAGCGACCCCAGGGCATTGTTGTGCTCGCCGGGCAGGTCTACGTCGTCGACGCGGGCGCAAAGGAACTGATCTCGATCGACCTGGACAGCGGCGCCCGATGCACCATCGCCAGCGACCTTCCGGTCGGAACACCACCCGGCGTCGTGCCCAAACCGCTGCGCGGGATGCCGCCGTTCTCCGGGCCGCAGGGACCGTTCGCCGGCCTCACCGCCGGGCCGGACGGCACGTTGTATGTGTCTGCCGACGCCGACGGCAGCGTGTTGGCGCTGCACCGGGAATCATGAAGGGCCAAAGCCTGTGTCCGAGTCGAATGCGATCGATCACCGCTATCTTCAAGTCGCACGCACCCTGCGCAAAGAGATTGTCGACGGCGTCTATCCGGTGGGGTCGCAATTGCCGACCGAGCATCAACTGTGCGAGCGATTTGCAGTCAGCCGCTATACCATTCGAGAGGCATTACGACGCCTGCGTGAAGACAACTTGGTGTCCTCGCGCCCACGGACCGGCACGCTGGTTGTGCCACGACCATCGTCGGAGTCCTACGTCCAGCACGTCATGTCGATCAACGACCTGCTGGCCTTTGCATCCGGCACCCGATTCGCCATCAAAACCATAACCATGGTCACCATCGACGACGAGTTGGCCGCCCAAACCGGGCTGGCCAGCGGCGAACAGTGGCTAGCGGTCCGCGGCTTTCGACAGGCCGATGACGCCGGGCCGGCCCTGTGTCGCACCGTGTACTACATCAACCGTGCATTCGCGGCGGTCGGAAGGTTGCTCCAGCGACACGACGGCCCCATCTTTCCCTTGATCGAGGACCTATTCGGGCTCAGCATCGTTGAGGTTCAACAGGAAATTGCCGCAGTGCTCATCTCACCGGCAGTAGCCAAGGGCCTCGACGTCGAGCCCGGCACGCCGGCACTGCAGGTGCAACGCACCTATACCACCTCCGACGGGCAGGTCGCCCAGGTCACCCTCAATACCCATCCGGCGTCCCGGTTCCGTCACTCGATGACGATGCGGCGAGTACGTAGTTAAGCTGAGCCTTCTGGTGAGACTAACGATAGGCGCCAACGGTATTCGGCACGGGGCATTTCATCGGCCTCTTCGCCCGCCGGGTAGTGGGCAATAGGCGGCGCGATGTCGTGGCGTCGGGACCGAAGGCTGATCAACGGCCACTGGGTTCGTTGGGACGAGGAACGTGCCGCCGACGCGTACGCGCGCGGCTGGTGGGTCCGCCAGACGCTGGTCGATTCGCTACGTGCGGCCGCCCAGCGAACTCCGCACCGCGCTGCGCTCGTCGACGCCGATCGCCGGCTGGATTGCCAAAGTCTCTGTGCGCAAGCAACCGCGCTGGCGCACGCTCTGCAGGCCCGCATGCCCGCCGGAAGCGTGGTGACATTCATGCTGCCGAACTGGCATGAAGCCGCGGTGATCTATCTGGGCGCAACCCTGGCAGGCATGGTGGCCAATCCTGTCCTACCGTCGCTACGGGAGCATGAACTGCGTTTCATCCTCGACGATGCGAACAGCCGCGTCATTTTTATCCCGTCGGTTTTCCGCCACCATGACTACACCACAATGTTGACGCGGCTGGTCGCCCTGATGGAGTCACCGCCGGATATCGTTGTGGTTAGAGGAAATTCGGAAGTTGGCGGGTTCTTGATACCGTTCGAGTCGCTGCTCGCCAATCGCTCGACCCCCGACCGACTACCCACGCTAGATCCCGATGCCGTACGAATGCTGCTTTACACATCCGGGACTACCGGGCGGCCCAAAGGTGTTTTGCACAGCCACAACTCCATCCACGCCCTGAGCTGTCAGATCCGCGAACACTGGCCGGTCGAGCCGGGCGATGTGTTCCTGGTTGCATCACCGATCGCCCATATCGGCGGCTCCATCTACGCATTCGAGTGCCCGCTGTTGCTGGGGACAACCGCCGTGCTGATGGACAGTTGGGACGCCGACCGCGCGGTGCAACTCATGCAGACCCAGCGATGCACCCATATGGCCGGAGCAACGCCGTTTCTAGAACAGTTGCTGGCGGCCGCGCAGCGCGCCGAGACCCGCTTGCCGTACCTCAAGCTGTTCGTCTGTGGCGGTGCATCCGTGTCGCCACCGCTGATACACCGAGCGGCCAGGTATTTCGACGGTGCGGTCATCACTCGCGTCTACGGATCGACCGAAGTTCCGGTCACCACGATCGGGGCGCCGGACAAGGCAGACCACGCCGCAGGCACCGACGGCCGTGTCGGCATGGCCGAGGTGAAACTGGTCGGCGGAGAAATTCGGGTGCGGGGGCCGCAAATGCTGGTGGGCTACCGTCATCATGAAGATGAGGCCGCCGCCTTCGACGCTGACGGCTATTTTCGTACCGGCGACCTGGCGCGCTGGGTAGACGGTGAATACCTGGTGGTCACCGGGCGAGTCAAAGACGTCATCGTTCGCAACGGGGAGAACATCTCGCCCAAGGAGATCGAGGACCTCTTGGCCGGCCACCCCGGCATCGCCGAGATCGCTGTCGTTGGGCTGCCCGACATCACGACGGGAGAGCGGGCGTGCGCTGTGGTCGTGCCTACGTCCGCACCCGGGCCAGACCTTGCCAGCTTGGGCAGCTTCCTGCGGGCGGCCGGACTGGCGCGGTTCAAAATCCCCGAGCAAGTGGTGTTCTGGGACGCGCTGCCCAAGAACGACGCGGGGAAGATTGTGAAGCACCAGATCAGGGCGGCGCTTTTGGAGGTTGAGCGGTGACATGCAGGTAGCGATCATCACCGGGGCGACCGGCGGAATCGGGTTCGGTTGCACGACAAAGCTCGCCGAGATGGGTATGGCGGTATTGGCGACGGGACGCAACGCACACAGACTTGCCGAGCTGGCACGGCTGATCGATGACCCCGATCGGGTGGCCACCCAAGCCCTCGATCTCACCAAAGACGACGCGCCCATGCGGATCGTGGACACCGCCGTCGAACGCTGGGGCCGGATCGATTTTCTGATCAACAGCGCCGGCATCGGTAGCCCCAAGCCGCTGCACGAGACCGACGACGAATCGCTGGACCACGTGTTGAGTTTGATGTTGCGGGCGCCGTTTCGCCTGACCCGGGAAGTGTTGCCGCACCTGCGGCCCGGTTCGGCGATCATCAACATCACCTCGACGTTTGCCGTGGTGGGCGGGCTTCGGGGCGGCGCCTACTCGGCCGCCAAGGGCGGACTCACCGCGCTGACCACGCACCTTGCCTGCCAATACGGTGCGCAGGGCGTCCGCTGCAACGCGGTGGCTCCCGGGGTCATTCAGACGGCAATGACCGAGCATCGGTTTGCCGATGAGCGGTTCCGGCGGATCAACGCCGAGATGACCCCGCATCAGCGGTTGGGCACGGTCGAGGACGTCGCGAGCACCGTGGCGTTCTTGTGTTCGCCGGGCGGCGCATTCATCAATGGCCAGACCATCGTCGTCGA
Organism: Mycobacterium basiliense; assembly: GCF_900292015.1. Lineage (NCBI taxonomy): Bacteria > Bacillati > Actinomycetota > Actinomycetes > Mycobacteriales > Mycobacteriaceae > Mycobacterium > Mycobacterium basiliense. The sequence continues at coordinate 218,102 of NZ_LR130759.1, read as the reverse complement.
TGGCGGTTGGAGCTCCACGAGATACCTGTCCGATTTCGCGTTGACATCGGAGTGGAAGGCCGCTCAACCCGATTCGAAGTGACGCCGGATTCCGGCCAGCATCGCGACGTGCGCTTGGACGGCCTCGCGGATGGTGAGCGCGGCCACTGGCCGTGGCGCGGCGATGCGGATACGCTCGGTCACCCTGGTGCCGCCGGCGATCGGCGCGAAGGATACCGTTCCGCGGAGCCGCACCCCGGGGGATTGATCGGCCTCGGTGGTCACGTCACCCTCCGCGGGGACATACAGCCGCGCTCGGTAGGTTGCCGGTAGGGTAAACGGCCCCAGCGGAATTCGATCTTTCACCCGAGCGGTGCGCCAGGAGCCGTCCGGGGTTTCCCCGACGGACAGTACCTGTACCGCCTCGATGAGCGGGTGCACCAGCTTGATGTTGTCCAGGTCCACATAGAAATCGCGGACCCGGCCCGGAGGCGCGGGCACGTCTTCGGTCAGCGTGCGCTCGGCGTGCGCGATCCACCAGCTCATGCCCGCCAACCTAACCCGGCGGCGAACTCACCGCCGACGCACATCGGCCTCGCTTGATCTCACAGATGCCCGCCGAACAACGCGAGTAGATCGCTCGTGCGCCACCAAATCAGCACGCAGAACACGCATAAGACGGTGACCGTGACCGTAGCTTGAATCGGGTTCCGCCGTTGCTTGGGCGAGTAGACGTAGGCCCCGGCGACCAGGGCGCCTGTCACCAACCCGCCGATGTGGCCCTGCCAGCTGATCGTCGGGGCGACCACCGTGAACACCAGGTTGATCACGATCAGGGCGACGACCCAACGCACGTCGAGATTGAGCCGCCGTGCCACCACGAACGTGGCACCGAAAAGACCGAATATGGCCCCCGACGCCCCGGCCGTTGCCGTATTAAGAGGCGCGATCAAATAGACCAGCACCGAACCACCCAGCGCGCTCAGCGCATACAGCGCACCGAACCGCAGCCGGCCCAGCCACATCTCCAGCGGCGGGCCCACGATGTACAGCGCCCACATGTTCAACAGCAGGTGCAAGACGCCGTAGTGCATGAACGCGGATGTGACCAACCGGTACAGCTGGCCATCGGCAACCGCCGGCGGCCACAGGGTGAGCTGGCTCGCCAGGCCTCTGGTTGTCAGCTGCAGCAGGAAAGCCAGCACGTTCACCGCGATGAGCGCATTGGTGACCGCCGGGGTGCTCGACCGCTGCCGCCCGCCGAATTGCGTGCGGGGCTGTCGGACCGTCCGAGCACCGGCTCGCACACATTCGACACATTGATGACCGACCGGGCCCGCACGCATGCAGTCCCCGCAGATATACCGATCGCAGCGAGTGCACCGCACGTAGGTCAGGCGCCCGGGATGCCGATAGCAGGCGGGCGACTCCGGTGCGCTGGGCTCAGTCATCGCACCATTGTTGCCTGTGCCGCCGAGCGGGGTGCATACCCGCTGGGGGTTGGATCGAATCCGCTCAGCTGGGCCCAGCGGTGCCGTCGACGCCAATTAGCGAACCACCCTGACCGCCGATGCCGCCGGTGCCGCCGAAGATGCCGGGGCCACCGTCGCCACCGTTCCCGATCAGCCGGGCGTTGCCGCCGTTGCCGCCGCTGGCCGCGGAGACCAGGCTGGTGCCCGCCGCTCCGCCGGTACCGCCATTGCCGATGAGCGCGCCGGTGCCACCGTCACCCCCGTTGCCGCCGGGATTGCCGGCGCCGGCGCCGGTGCCGCCATTGCCGCCGGTCCCGCCGTTGCCGAACAGGCCGATGGCGTCGCCACCCCGGCCGCCGGCGCCGGTGACGCCACCCGCACCACCAGCGCCACCCGCACCGCCGTTGCCGATGACCAAGCCCCCATTGCCACCCACACCCCCCGCCGAGGAAATTCCGCCGTTGCCGAACTGGCCGTTACCGCCGGCGCCACCGTTGCCGAAGAACCCCGCATCACCACCATTGCCCGCCGCCCCAGCGTTGGCCAGCGCATAGCCGGCGCCGCCCTCCCCGCCGGCACCACCGCCACCGAATATCCCGCCCCTGCCGCCGTCGCCGCCGTCGCCACCGGTCACGTTGACACCTACGCCGCCGGCCCCGCCGCGTCCGCCGTCACCGAACAGCCCGGCATTGCCGCCGTGCCCACCGTCACCGCCGCTGTTACCGCCGATGCCCCCCACCCCGCCGGTGCCGGCGAAGCCCAGCAGCCCGGCGTTGCCCCCGGTCCCGCCGTTGCCGCCATCGACGGTGGCAGCCTGGCCGATCCCACCACCGCCGCCGCTGCCGCCGTTACCGAACAACCCGACGGCGTTGCCGCCAACACCGCCCAACCCGCCACTGGTGACGGTGCCGACCCCACCGGAGCCGCCGAGGCCACCGTTGCCGAACAGCCACCCGCCGGCGCCACCCGCACCGCCCGCGGCGCCAATGGCACCCGGCCCCCCGGCGCCACCGGCGCCGCCGTTGCCGACCAACCCCGCGGCACCGCCGTCGCCGCCGGCCTGACCCACGGCACCGGACCCGCCGTTGCCGCCGTTGCCGTACAACAAACCGCCCGCCCCGCCGTCTTGCCCGGTATTGGGCAAACCATTGGCACCGTCACCGATAAGCGGGCGGCCCAGCAGGGCCTGGGTGGGCGCATTCACCGCGGCGAGCAGGTTTTGCTCCACGGTCTGCACGATTTGTAGGGGCGAGGCGTTAGCCGCTTCGGCCGCCGCATAGGAACCCGCGCCGGCGTTGAGCATGCCGACAAATTGTTCGTGGAATGCCAGCGCCTGGGCGCTCAATGATTGATATGCCTGCGCGTGGGCATCGAAGAGCGCCGCAATCACCGTCGATACCTCGTCCGCGCCCGCCGCCAATACGCCCACGGTGGGGGCGGCCGCCGCCGCATTCGCGGCGGCGAGTACCGACTGAACCCCGGTTAGATCCGTTGCCGCGGCGGCCACCAACTCCGGCGTTGCGAAAACGTACGACATCTGCGACCTCCACCGCCCGCGGCCACCGGGAATTATGTCCGGCCATAATCCCGCCACCATCTACCTGGCTTGACCTGGCTTGACCTGGCTTGACCTGGCTTGATCTGGCTTGATCTGGCTTGAACTCGCCGCATTAGTTAGCGTACGGCGGTTTTAGAGCACTCCCGACACCAAATTTGTTCGGGTTTGTCCGGGCGGGCCGATGCCCATGGCATTCCGACGTCGTCGGCCGCTCGTTCAGGCTCGGGGTGTTCCCTGGTTGGCTAAATTGCCCTACTGTGTTTCGCGTGGAGGCACACGGAACCCCTGAATTGGTGGCCGTCGAGAATTTGCACTCTGGTGACCCGATCACCGATGTCAACGGTGGCGGTCAAAGGTATATCGTTCTGGAATCGAAGGCCGTCGGCGAGGGCTGCGTGGTGCTTGAGCTGGAGTCCAGGGTGGACCATCAGTTGCAGGTCATCGAAAAGTCATTCCCGACCGGCTACCACGTCGGCAGGGCAAACCACCGAATCTTGTAGGCCGCGTTTTTCGACGTTTATTAAAGGCCTATTAGAGCGATGCGGCGCCGGTCGACGGCAATCGCAAGTTTCGCTTTTTCGCGCGCTAATTACCGCTTGGCGATTGTTCCTCGCCGTGCCTTGAGCAGCCCCGGGGTTCGGCACCCGAGTGCGTGTCGCGACCACACGGCGGATCGGGCGGTCACAGCGGTGAGGCCGATACCGTCGGGCTGTCGAGAACCGTCACGCGTGATCACCGACAGCGGGCTGGATACACAAATGGCCGAGCCACCGGGTACCCGGGCTTGGTGTTTCCGGCTAACATGCTCAAGCCGCCACCAAACTGCGCCCAGTGACTGCACAATCGCAACGCCATTGAGCCGGCGTACACCTGTTCGGGAATTGGTCCTAGGGCTGCCTAGCGCAGCAACGCGAGACGACATCATGCGGTTTCGGCGGTCGGCGCTGGTGAGGCACCCGATCCAACGGGACTGCTACGCCCGGCGGCCCAGAGCCTCGGGCATCCTCGGGCACCTAGCCCGAGTTCGTGTGGACAGCTCGGGGGGTCGCCGGGAGGATTGGCGCGGTAAGCGGTGCAGTCAACATCGTTGTTGAAAAATGAGTGAAAATCATTGAAGGGTGGCGCATGAGGATTCCGGGCCTGGCCGGCCCAGTGGCCAATCTGGTCGCTGGCGTGACCGGAGGTGCCGCGCAAGCAGTGCGGGCCGGCGTGCAAACCGCAGCCGGCGCCGCCAGCGCTCTGCAGGTGCTGGCCAGCCCGGTGGTGGAGTTGGCTGGCCCGGTGGCGCAGTCAGCGGCTCAAACGACTGGCCGCGCAATCGGGCGCACCGGTTCTCCGGACGGAGCCCCCGACGGGGTCACCCCGCCGCTGCGTTGGCACAGCGGTCGGCGGGTCCATTTCGACCTGGACCCCTTGCTGCCGTTCCCGCGCTGGCACGAGCACGCGGCGGTGGTTGAGGAGCCGGTCCGTCGGATCCCGGGCGTCGCCGAGGCCCACGTGGAGGGCGCATTGGGTCGCCTGGTGGTGGAACTCGACGCGGGCGCCGACGCCGATGTCGTGCTCGACGAGGTACGCGACACCGTTTCCGCCGTCGCCGCCGACATTTTCCAGTCCAGGTCAGCTTCGTCGCCCAACTCCGCGCCGTTCGCCGACCCGGGTAACCCACTGGCCATCCTGGTGCCACTCACCGCCGCGGCAATGGATGTGGCCGCCCTGGGCGCCGCGATAACCGGTTGGGTCATCCGCTTGCCCGCGGCACCGCAGACCACCCGAGCCGCGGCCGCCCTGATCAATCACCAGCCACGCATGGTCTCGCTGCTGGAATCGCGGCTGGGTCGGGTGGGCACCGATATCGCGCTGGCCGCGACGACGGCTGCGGCCAACGGGCTGACCCAAGCGGTCGGCACACCGCTGCTCGATCTGGTGCAACGCGGACTGCAGCTCTCCGAGGCGACGGCTCATCGGCGGGTGTGGCGCGACCGGGAGCCCGCACTGGCCACCCCCAGGCGGCCGCAGGCTCCGGTGGTGCCGGTTATCTCATCGGCCGGCGTGCAGTCGCAGGAGCCGCGGCACAGCTGGGCGGCCGCGGCGGCCGGTGAGGCGTCACACGTCGTGGTGGGCGGATCCATCGACGCCGCCATTGACACCGCGAAGGGATCGATGGCGGGGCCGGTGGAGAACTATGTCGGTTCGGCGGCCAACGGCGCCCTGATTGCCGCGGCGAGCGCCCTGGTAGCCGGCGGCGGCACCGAGGACGCGGCCGGCGCCGTTTTGGCCGGGGTGCCACGTGCGGCGCATATGGGCCGGCAAGCGTTTGCCGCGGTCTTGGGGCGCGGACTCGCCCAGGAAGGGCAACTGGTCCTCGATCCGGGCGCGTTGCGACGACTGGATCGGGTGCAAGTGGTCGTTATCGACGGTGCGGCGCTCCGCGGCGACCATCGCGCGGTCCTGCGTGCCCAAGGCGACGAGCCCGGCTGGGACGACGACCGTGTCTATGAGGTCGCCGATGCGCTGCTGCACGGTGAGCAGGCACCCGATCCCGATCCCGACGAGCTACCGGCCACCGGGGCGCGCCTGAGATGGGTTCCGCCGAAGGGACCGTCGGCTACCCCCGCACAAGGCCTCGAACGCGCCGACCTGATGGTCGACGGCCAGTGCGTGGGCAACGTGGACGTCGGGTGGGAGGTCGACCCCTACGCGATTGCCCTGCTGCAGACCGCACACCGGACCGGGGCCCGGGTCGTTCTGCGTCATGTCGCCGGCACCGAAGATCTGTCCGCCAGCGTTGGCTCGACGCACCCGCCGGGTACGCCGCTGCTGACTTTGGTGCGCGAGCTGCGGAGAGATCGCGGGCCGGTATTGCTGATCACCGCATTGCACCGGGACTTCGCATCGACCGATACGTTGGCCGCACTGGCCATCGCCGATGTCGGAGTGGCGCTCGACGATCCCAGGGCGGCGACACCGTGGACCGCCGACATCATCACCGGAACCGATCTCGCAGCGGCGGTGCGGATTCTGTCCGCCATCCCGGTAGCGCGTGCCGCCAGCGAATCGGCCGTACACCTGGCCCAGGGCGGCACGACGCTGGCGGGGTTGTTGCTGGTCACCGGCGAGCAAGCCAGAACCACCAACCCGGCCAGCTTGCGGCGCTGGCTCAATCCGGTCAACGCCGCAGCCGCGACGGCCCTGCTGTCGGGAAGCTGGTCGGCCGCCACGGTGCTGCGATTGCCCGATCCCACTCCACAGCCGCTGACCGCATGGCACGCGCTGGACCCCGAGATCGTCTATTCGCGGCTGGCCGGGGGTGCCCGGCCGTTGGCGGTCGACCCCGGTACCCCCACCTGGCGACGCCTTCTGGACGACTTGTCCTACGAACCGGTCATGGCGCCGCTGCGCGGTCCGGCACACACCCTGGCCCAGCTGGCAGCGGCCACCCGACAAGAACTTGCCGATCCGCTAACCCCCATCCTGGCGGTCGGCGCCGCGGCATCGGCGATCATCGGCAGCAACGTCGATGCCGTGCTGGTGGCCGGTGTGATGGCGGTCAACGCGCTCACCGGCGGGGTGCAGCGGCTGCGGGCCGAGGCGGCGGCCGCGGAGCTGTTCGCCGAGCAGGACCAACTGGTCCGTCGGGTGGTCGTCCCGGCAGTCGCCACCACCCGGCGCCGGTTGGAAGCGGCTCGGCACGCCACCCGCACGGCCACCGTCTCGGCCAAGTCGCTGCGGGTCGGTGACGTCATCGATTTGGCCGCGCCGGAGGTGGTCCCGGCGGACGCTCGGCTCCTGGTCGCCGAGGACCTCGAGGTCGACGAGTCCTTGCTCACCGGCGAGTCGCTGCCGGTGGACAAGCAGGTGGACCCGGTTGCGGTCAACGAGGCCGACCGGGCCAGCATGCTGTTCGAGGGCAGCACCATCGTGGCCGGACACGCCCGCGCGATCGTGGTGGCCATCGGCGCCGGTACCGCGGCGCATCGGGCGATCTCGGCGGTCGCCGACGTCGAGACATCGGCCGGCGTGCAGGCCCGGCTGCGCGAGCTGACCAGCAAGGTGCTCCCGCTCACACTCGCCGGCGGCGCCGCGGTGACCGTGCTGGCCCTAATCCGGCGCGCCACGCTGCGGCAAGCCGTGGCCGACGGTGTCGCCATCGCGGTCGCCGCCGTCCCGGAGGGACTTCCGTTGGTGGCCACCCTGTCCCAGCTGGCAGCCGCTCAACGCCTCACCGCCCATGGCGCGCTGGTGCGTGCGCCGCGCACCATCGAAGCGTTGGGCCGCGTCGACACCGTTTGCTTCGACAAAACCGGCACGCTCACCGAAAACCGGTTGCGTGTGGTTTGCGCGATTCCCCACTCGGCCAAACCACAAGATCCCTTCCCCGATAGCGCCGACTCGAGTTCGGTCCAGGTGCTGCGGGCCGCCGCGCTGGCCTCCACCCAGCCCCACGACGGCCAGGGCCATGCCCACGCGACCGACGAAGCAATCGTTGTCGCAGCGAGCGCCCTTGACTGCCAAGATAATTCGGCCTGGACGATAATCGCCGAAGTACCCTTCGAATCCAGTCGGGGCTACGCCGCCACGATTGGCACGGCGGGCACGAACGACAGCCAACCGATGCTCATGCTCAAGGGCGCCCCGGAGACGATGCTGCCCCGCTGCCGGTTCGCCAACCCGGCAGCCGACCTCGAACATGCGGAGGCGTTGGTGCACAGCCTCGCTGAGCGAGGGCTGCGGGTATTGGCGGTTGCCAAGCGCGCCTGGGAGCACGAGACCGCCCACGACACCGACACCGACGCCGATGCCGTCGACGCGGCGGCACATGACCTCGAATTGCTCGGATACGTCGGTCTGGCGGACACCGCGCGCCCGTCGGCGCGGCCGTTGATCGAGGCGCTGATCGATGCCGAGCGCAACGTGGTGCTGATCACCGGCGATCACCCCACCACCGCACGGGCGATCGCCCGGCAGTTGGGCCTGTCAGCGGATGTGCGGGTGGTGACCGGCGCCGAGCTCATCGGCCTCGATGAGGACGCGGCCGCCAAACTTGCCGCCGATGTGCAGGTGTTCGCCCGCGTGAGCCCGGAACAAAAGGTGCAAATCGTGGCGGCGCTGCAGCGCTGCGGACGAGTGACCGCGATGGTCGGCGACGGCGCCAATGACGCCGCCGCCATTCGGATGGCCGACGTCGGTATCGGGGTCAGCGGGCGCGGTTCGTCGGCCGCGCGTGGCGCCGCAGACATCGTGTTGACCGACGACGATCTGGGCGTGCTGCTCGACGCTCTGGTCGAAGGCCGCAGCATGTGGGCGGGCGTGCGTGACGCGGTGACGATTCTCGTCGGCGGCAATGTGGGTGAGGTGCTCTTTACCATCATCGGTACAGCCTTCGGTGCCGGTCGGGCTCCGGTGGGAACCCGCCAGCTGCTGCTGGTCAACCTGCTCACCGATATGTTCCCCGCGCTCGCTGTCGCCATCACATCGCAGTACGACGATCCGGAGGAGGACGGCGATCTCAGCGAGGAAGAGATCGAGGAGGCGCGGCGGACCCGCCAACGCGCCGTCTTGACCGCACCGGCGCCGTCGCTCGATGCGCCCCTGATGCGCCAAATCGTCAACCGCGGTGTGGTGACCGCGGCCGGCGCAACCGCCGCGTGGAGCATTGGGCGTTGGACACCGGGAACCGAACGACGTACGGCCACCATGGGTTTGACCGCGTTGGTGACTACCCAGTTGGCGCAGACTCTGCTGACCCGCAGCCACAGCCCACTCGTCTTGGCCACCGCCTTCGGCAGCGCGGGAGTCTTGATCGGCATCATCCAGACCCCGGTTGTCAGCCACTTTTTCGGATGCACTCCACTGGGACCGGTCGCCTGGACAGGTGTGTTCAGCGCCACCGCAGGAGCGACCGCGGTATCGGTGCTGGCACCCAAGTGGCTGGCAAAGACGGTCGATGCCCTGCAGCCTGACGAGGACGCGGACTAAAGCGCGCTTAGGTCGACAACTCCCGGCGCAGCACCTTGCCGGCCGCATTGCGCGGAACACTGCCGACGATGTGGATATCTCTGGGCTGTTCGAACCGAGACACCCGGCCCTTCAGGTAGTCCCGTATCGCATCTGGGTCGACGTTGCGATCCGGGCGTACCACGATGAATGCGGCCAGCCGTTTGCCGAACTGGTCGTCGGGGACCCCGACGACCGCGTTTTCGGCGATGTCAGGGTGTTGGGCCAAAGCGTTCTCCAGCGCGCGTGGGTAGACGTTCTCCCCGCCCGAGACGATCATGTCGTCTTCCCGGCCGACGATGTACAGTCGGCCCGATTCGTCGATATAGCCCATGTCGCCGGTGCTCACCATGTTGTCGATGACGGCCTTGCCGTCGCCGGCGGTGTCGCCGTCTGAGTTCAGTTCGCCGCCAACGAAAATGCGTCCGATCACGCGCGGACCGACAAGTCTTCCGGATCTATCGAAGATCCGTACGGGACACCCCGCCACCGGCCGGCCCACCGTCTCCGGGGCAGTCCGTAGTTCGGCCGGCGTGGCCAGGGATCCGATGCCGACCTCGGTGGAGCCGTAGAGGTTGTACAGCACATCGCCGTAGGCGTCCATGAACCGACGAGCCAAGCCGGGTTCGAGCCGGTCCCCGCTGGACACCACGACCCGCAGACCCGGCACCGGGTTTCGGGCGCGCACCCGCTCCGGCAGGTCGAGGATGCGCGCCAGCATGATCGGCACCACGCTCATCGCATCGGCACGCTGCAACGACGCCTGCGCAAGCGTGGCCTCGGCGTCAAAGCGCCGGCGGGTCAGCACTGTGCCACCGAGACCAACGGTAAGCGTCAACATGCCGAAACCCAGACCGTGAAACATCGGTGTCGCCAATATCATTCGCGTACCGACACGGAGCCGAGTGCGATCGAGAATCGTCACTCCGACACCCAGCCCCGAACTAACTCTGGGTGTGCGTGGTATCCCCTTGGGTACACCCGTGGTGCCCGAAGTCAACAGGATGATTCGGCCCGACGCCGCAACCGTGGGCCGGGAAAAGTCGCCCGTCGTAACCGTCTGCGGGTCGATGACCAGGACCGAATCGGCGGTTCCGGTGATCTGGTCGGCAAATTCGTTGTCGCACAAGACCAGCCGAATCCGGTGGGCTTCCAACGCGGCCGCCAGCGCCGTGTGGCGAAACTCCGTGTTCACCAACACGACGTCGGCACCGACCAATCCCGCCGCGAATGCCGACGCAACGAAATTGCGACCGTTGCGGCACATGACGCCCACCGGCTGGCCGGCTGTGACGCCGGCACGGGCAAGTCGGTGGGCAATCGCGTCGACCATCGATTGCAGCTCGCGGTAACTGAGCGCGCCGTTGTCGTCGATGATTGCGGTCCGGTCCGGCCATCGCGCCGCCGAAATGGCCAGCAAAGTATACAGATTCGCGCCACCCCGGTAGAGTTCGCGAACCAGCCGGAGGGCCGCAACCGGACCGGGAGGACCGAGCAGACCGGAAAACAGCACCGCTCTTGCCGCGGCGCTCAACACGCTAGCGACCATCGTCGTCAGCCCCATCCGGTCCCGGCCGCGGTGTTGCAAAGAACCAGCGGTGCCACAGCCGCGCCGCATGATCGGCGGGCCCGGCCAACAACACCGAGGCCAGCTCGGCGGGCCACAACCAGGGCGGTTCGATGGTGCGCGGCCGCTCGATAATCGCTTTCGCCACGGCGTCGGCGGCCTCGTCGGGATCCAGGCCGGGAAGCCGGCCCAAGACGGGCGTGGGTGCGATCATTCGGGTACGGACCAGCGCGAAGTAGATAGATGTCACGTCCACGCCGTCATCGTGCAATTCCGGTGCCACACTGCGCATCCAGCGATCGAATGCGCCCTTCGACGCCTGGTAGGCACCCCATTGTGGGCCGGGTACCAGGCGTACGCCGACGCTGGAGACGTTCACAATCTGGCCGCGTCCGTTCTCGCGCATCGCCGGTAGCAGCCCCAACAGCAGCCAGATCGGCCCCAGGTAATTGACATCGATGGTGCGCTGGAAATCATGCGGCCGGTCGTACTGGTCGTGCAGCGACCGGCGCAGCGACTTGCCCGCGTTGCTCACCACGATGTCCATCGGCCCGTGGTTCTGATGGATTTGCTTGGCCAGCACGTTCACAGCGGCCTCGTCGGCCAGGTCGGCCGGGTAGGCGACCGCCGTCCCGCCCCCGGCGGTGATAGCGGCCGTTAGGTCGTCGAGCCTGTCGACGGATCGCGCCACGATCAACACGGTCGCTCCCGCCGCAGCCAGTTTCCGTGCGGTTGCCGCACCTATTCCGTAGGACGCGCCGGTAACGAGGACAGTCTTGCCGGAGACCGCGGCGCGCAGCCGATCGGGATCGGATATCCCCGCCGGATTGGCCAGTCTGGTACCGGCTCCGTCAAAGGCCCGGTAAATGGCCCCTGTCAAAAGCTGCGTTGCCAACTTCATCGGCCGGATCCCTCGATTGCGGACTGCTGTCTTGCCTATTGTGACCCATGGTCACTCTGGCAGGTACGGGTCCGGGTTGCGGGAATTTGACGACATCCGAGTCGGCGCTTGCGGTCCGTACCGGCGCCGACCACCGCTGCGGGCAGCTCAGCCACCAAAACTCGGCAGGTCACCCCATCGCGGCCGGTCAGCCGCGCCCATATCGGCGGTAGAACTTCTCGACGCGGCCGGCCGTATCGAGTGTGCGGCGGGTACCGGTCCAGAACGGATGCGAATCGGCGGATACCTCCACGACCACCAGCGGATAGGTGTGCACGCCCGACGGGCTCTCCCAGTCGATGCTGCGAGCGCTGGTCAGGGTGGAACGGGTAAGAAAGCGGGTGCCAGTGGTCGCATCCTCGAAAACCACCGGGTGGTAGTCGGGATGGATGACGGGTTTCATCCGGGTTCTCCTTTGTTTCCGAGTTCTCCTCTGTTGTGATGCCCGGAGAACTGCCCGGTTTCATCCGGTGTCTCATGGCACGGGTCTTCATGCCAGTCGCCGAACGGGTCGTCGTAGGCCGGCCAATCCTGCGGACGGGCCATCTCCCGGTCGGTGAGCAGCGCCCCGGTCAGGGCGCGGGTGATCTCGGCCTGGTCGGCGCCGCAGGCCAGGACCGTCATCGCGGTATGCCGGTCACCGAAGCGGTATTCCCACATCAACTCGGCGAACAAGCGCCGCTCCGGGTCGGCCCGGTCTACTTCGGCGGATGACATCGCGGCCAGCCACTTGCCCGCCGACGCGACCCGCAGACCACCGCCGGCAGATTCGAGCCACATGACCTGATCGGGCCGATTGGCTAACCACAGGCGCCCGCGGCTACGAATCACGCCATCCAGCAAGAGGTCGACGGCCTCGTGCAAGCGCTCCGGCCGAAATGGACGGCGGGCGGTGAACTCAACGATGCCGACGCCGCGGTCGGTGACCAACGGAGGTCGCCCGGCCAACAGCGGTGCGTGCGGATGATCGCTACGTCCCCTGCGCGCGTAGTCGTCCAGGTTGGCCAGCGCCAACTCGACTCGGTCGAGCCCGACGGTGATCCGCGCCCGCGGCGCCAGGCGCCTCAACACGGCCAGGGTGACCGGGTCGGGGCGGTTGAGCACCAGCACGTCGGCGAATTCGGCCTGACCGACTGTCACCTGAGCGAATGTCCGCCCGTCGAGCAGTTCGTCGTCGCCGAGGGATTGCGCCAGCCAGTTCGCCGAGTCCACACACGTCACCACCGCGCCGATCCGAACATCGCGACCAGCTGGAGCGTCCGGGTAGCCGGGCCCGACCCGGACCCGCACGTGATTGATTGCCCAGCAGATGGGTTCGGGCTCTAGCCAGGGCGCCAGGTGCACCACGATGCGGTCCACACCGTCTCGGCGGTGCAGCCTGCGCAGCAGAATCAGCAGATCGTTGCGGATGGTGCAGGACACACATCCATGCGCCAACTCCAGAGCCTCTTCGGCGGTGCTCAGCTCCCCGCGGCGCAGGGCGACGGTGGTGCGTCTGACCACGTGACCGTCAAACCGATGCTCGACAACGACCGTTCCGGACCGGCGCAGCAGCAGGCCGGTGGCGTCGTCGGTGTCGCCCTGCCCTGCCACCAGCACCACGGGAGTCCGCATCAGCACCCCTTACCGCACCTTCCCAAGCTTTCCTCTTATTGATAACGATTGTCATTAAGACGGGACTCACGATACAGTGCCTCGCACCGGGTTGTCGAAAATGATTTTCAATAAGCGCGTCAGCGAGGAGGCTGCCATGTCCGCACGATGCCAAGTCACCGGTCGCACGGTGGGTTTCGGCAATACGGTGTCGCATTCGCACCGGCGGAGTCGACGACGTTGGTCCCCGAATATCCAACTCAAGACCTACTACCTACCGTCCGAGAACCGCCGCATCAGGCTGCGGGTCAGCGCCAAGGGCATCAAGGTCATCGACCGCGACGGCATCGAGGCCACAGTTGCACGGCTCCGCCGGGCCGGCGAGAAGATCTGATGGCGCGCAACGAGATTCGCCCGGTAGTCAAACTTCGCTCCACCGCGGGTACCGGATACACCTACATCACCCGCAAGAACCGCCGCAACGATCCCGACCGGCTCACCCTCAACAAGTACGACCCGGTGATTCGCCAGCACGTCCAGTTCCGGGAGGAGCGCTGAATGGCCAAGAAGTCCAAGATCGTCAAGAACAACAAGCGGCGGGAATTGGTCGCGCGCTACGCGCAGCGGCGCGCCGAACTCAAGCAGATCATCCAATCGCCCACCAGCAGCTACGAGCAGCGGCTCGTAGCACGGCGCGCCCTGGGTCGCCAGCCGCGTGACGCGAGTGCCGTCCGGCTGCGCAATCGCGACGTCATCGACGGCCGTCCGCGCGGTCACCTACGCAAGTTCGGGTTGTCCCGGGTGCGGGTGCGCGAGCTGGCACACGCGGGCCAACTGCCGGGTGTTCGCAAGGCGAGCTGGTAGCCGAAGATGAAGAAGAAGACGAAGAACTCCGCGCGCACTCGGCGCGCCATCGCCACCCCACCAGCGCCGGCCAAGAAAAACCTGCTGACCTCGCTCGGGGTTGCCGAGGTCGACTACAAGGACGTCGCGCGGTTGCGCACGTTCATTTCCGATCGGGGCAAGGTTCGCTCTCGGCGGGTGACCGGCCTCACCGTTCAACAGCAACGCCAGGTCGCCATCGCGATCAAGAACGCCCGCGAAATGGCGCTGCTGCCGTATCCGGCTTCCCGGTCCCAGTGAGGCCCTCGTCGTGAGGCCGACCGCTAAGTCGCCGCGCTGCGGTTGTGCCGCCGGCGCGGGTCGACACCCGAACGGACCCATGCCTGTGCCGCCCAGGGCAGGTAGAGCAACCTGACAGGCAGCCGTTGCAGCGCCGGGTTCATCGCCCGCATGACAGCGGCGAAACGCTGAAATCTCCTCTCCTTCTTCGCATTCCAGTCGAGCTTGCACACCGCTCGCATCTGCGGCGGCAAGGTCCCGACGATGACCAGCCGGGCGTAGGAGTTCAGCGGCGCAGAAACGATCTTCCAGACCAACGCGGGTACATGGCGGGGGCCGCGGATCCCTTTGCGGAGATAGCCGGTCCCGTAGAGAACGGTCGGGTGTGCGACGAACCGGTCTAGCATGCCGTCCCAATACGCGACGAACTCGTCGTAAGTCTGCGGCTGACCACGGCCGCTGACGCCGTAAAGGTGGTACCAGATCTTGCTCTCTTCGAAGATCCGCCTCTTCTCGTCATGCGACAGCCGCCGGATGAACATGTCCGTGGTGTAGATGACCTGGTCGACAAAGGTGGCGTGGGCCCAATAGAACAGCTCCGGATTCAACGCGTGATAGCGCGAGCCGTCGCTAATGGTCCCCTTGATCGGCTTGTGGAAATCCCGCACGGTGCGGCCCCACGCATAAGGATCGTCGGAGTAGACGGTTTTCATCAGCGGCGGTGCGGTCCGCTTGGCTCGGCCCAGGGTGTCGCTGAAGACCACCGAATGATCGAGCACACCCTGAGCGAGTTGTTCGATGCAGTTTTCGGTGCCGGCAACGCGCTGGAACCCGAACAGCTGGGTGCGGTGGTCTCCGTAGAACTTCCAAATCAACGAGTCCGGGCCCAGCCTCGGTGCCGCCGTCTCCTCTGGTTGGTCGACCAGCAGCGGCAACGCTTCGCGAACACCGGTGTCAAAACCTGGGTCGGCGGTCAACTCAGTCGACATCCACCCTCCTTGCCAGTAGGTCCGCCACGGTTGAAGCATAGACACAAAGTTATATCTTTGTATCATGCGCCTGGCATCCGGATCGCCGCCGCGTCGTTTATCTGGGAAAACCCGGCCTTGTCGGCAATCTCGATGACGGGCGGGAACTATCATGCAGTCCAGAATGGCCGCCAAAGCAAACAACAATCGAGCCGAGTCGAGCACTGATCTCGACCGCACCATCCTGGATACCGCGCGGACGGTGTTCGAAACGTACGGCGTCCGGCGGGCGAATATCGAAGACGTCGCGGTGCGCGCGGGCGTGAGTCGCAGCACCATCTACCGACGGTTCCCTACCAAGGACGAACTGTTTGAACATGTCGTTCGGCGGGAGGCCGAACTGTTCTTCAGCACGCTGGACCAGGCCACCAGCGGGCGCAATCCGCAGGAGGCCGTGGTCGAAGCGTTCGCGCTCGGTGTGCGACTGATCAGGGACTCGCCACTGTATTCGCGGATCGCCGAGAGCGAACCCGAGTTGTTTGGCATGTTTTCGCGCTCGCACGTCTTCCCGATCGGTCGGTTCGCCGACGGGATCGCCCACACACTGCGGCGTTGCGGCGCCGATGTGGCCGACGATGCCGACCTTGCCAACATCGCCGACATCCTGCTGCGGGTCGCCGTCGGCATCATCGTCTTTCCCACCGACCGCCTCGACACCGCCGATGACGCGGCCGTCCGCGCGTACGCCGCCCGCTACCTGGTCCCGATCATTACGTTGTAACCGTGTCGCAGCTGCCCCGGACTCCCAGGACTCGCTACGCCAAGTGTGACGACCTGGACATCGCCTACCAGGTGATCGGGGAGGGGCCCATCGACCTGCTCGTGGTGCCGGGGCCCTCGATTCCCATCGACACCATCGACGCCGAACCGTCGATGTATCACTTCCACCGACGTCTGGCGTCGTTCGGTCGACTGGTCCGCTTTGACCATCGTGGCGTCGGCTTGTCCTCTCGGGTTTCGTCGCCGGAGGTGCTCGGCCCTAAAGCGTGGGCCGAGGACGCGATTGCGGTCATGGACGCCGTCGGATGCCAGCAGGCCACGATTTTCGTCTCGGGGTTCACCACGACGACCGCCCTGGTATTGGCCGCCGAGTATCCCGAGCGAGTGCGCAGCCTGGTGATCGTCAGCGGCTCCGCGCGGACGTTGTACGCACCCGACTACGAGCAGGGTCTGCAGACCAACGCGACCGAACCTTTCCTCACCATCGGGACCGAGCCCGACGCGGTTGAGCAAGGCTTTGACGTGCTGCGCATCATGGCTCCCAGCGTGGCGCATGACCAGGCTTTCCGGTCGTGGTGGGATCTGGCCGGCAACCGGGCCGCCTCCCCCAGCACGGCTCGCGCGTTCATCAACGCAGTGCGTGCCTCCGACGCTCGCGACGCGCTGCCACACATCACCGCACCGACGCTGATCCTGCACCGCAGGGGTTCGAGGTTTGTCCCGGTCGAACACGGCCGCTACCTCGCCGAGCACATCACCGGATCACGCTTGATCGAGCTGCCCGGTTCGGACTCCTTGTATTGGGTTGGCGACACCGCGGCCTTGCTCGACGAGGTCGAGGAGTTCATCACCGGCGTCCGGGGCGGCTTCGTCACCGAACGCGTACTGACCACGGTCATGTTCACCGACATTGTCGGCTCGACCCAGCGTGCGGCCGCCATGGGTGACACCCGATGGCGCGCCCTACTCGATAACCACGACAACCTTGTTCGCCACGAGCTCCAACGATTCGGCGGGCGCGAAGTCAACACCGCCGGCGACGGGTTCGTCTCCACCTTCAGCAGCCCAAGCGCGGCGATCAACTGCGCGGACGCCATCGTGGACGCGGTTGGGGTGCTCGGCATCGAGGTCCGCGTGGGGATTCATGCCGGCGAGGTCGAGGTGCGTGGCGCCGATGTCGCGGGCATGGCCGTGCACATCGGCGCACGTGTCTCGGCATTGGCTGCCGCCAGTGAGGTGTTGGTGTCCTCGACGGTGCGCGACATCGTCGTCGGCTCGCGGCATGACTTCGCCGAGCACGGTGAGCACGAGCTCAAGGGGGTTCCGGGCCGGTGGCGGCTATACGCGCTCATCCGGGAACTCCCGGCCGACCAGCCGTGGTGATCCGACGGCCAGCACCTAGCCCCCCTACACCCCGAGGTAATCCGACGCATCTGCGTCGCCGTTGACGCTGGCCTGGACCGCGTCGTGGGCGAGGTCGTGCATGGCGGCATCCATTCTGAGCACCTCGCTGAAAGCCGTTCCGTCCAGCACCCATAGCACCGTCGGTTCGATCGCGCGCACGCTCGCCTCGCGCCGCCAGCCACCGAGCAAGGCGATTTCACCGAAATGGTCACCCGCCACCAGGGTCCGCACGACCGTGCCAGCGACCAACGCCTCGAGCTTGCCGGATTCGACGACGAAAAAGTTCTCCGCCCGCTCACCCTGACGAAAGACCATCTCACCGGGACGCTTCAGCACGCGGCGATAGCCCCCCATCGAGAGCAACGGCAGCTTGCTGAGCGCCCGCAGTGGAACATCGATATTGAGGAACGATTGCACGATGTCGCCCTGATCGAGCAGCGCCAGATGCGGGTGATCGGAGGCCATGTCGCTGGCGCTGGCGCCGGACGCGTGCAGGACGGCGGCGGCCAACAATGCCATCGTGAGCGCCATCGACTCATCGCCGCACATGGGTGATCCGTCGAAGTTGACCGGGAACCCTGAGTTCAACAACGTGGCGTCGACGGTGCCGTCGCAGACCGTGAGGTCAGCATGACAGTCGGGATCCGGCTTGGTGCGCCGTCGCAGGGCGACGGCGTCAAACTCACGATCGGACGACGACGCCGACATCAACACCACGCCGGGGCGCAGCAACTCGTGCATGTCGGTGGGCACACTCGTCGCTCCCGTGGCGCCCACGATCACGTCGTAGTCGCCAATCGTGTCGACCAGATCGACCTGCGCCGCACAGCCCACCCGCGTGTCGTAAACGTCTACCCGATCATGCTGCGCACGCAGCAGGTCCGCCAGGGCGGTTCCGATTGCCCCGGCGCCGGTGATCAGGATGGCGTCGCCGGCCTCGACCGCCGTGATGCGCTCGAACGCCGTTTGCGTCACGCGGGCCGCGATGATCGGCGACTCGTATAAGAGCTTGGCCGACGAGCGGGCGATATTCACCACCGGAAATCCGAGTTGGCGCGCCGCGATCTTGGCATAGCCGGCCGATGTCTGTTCGATACCGATGACGTTGGCATCGGCGTCGAGCGCGTCGCCGGCGGCGGCCAGCAGCGAGCCACCGTCGTCGAGGAGCACCACACGCGCGGTGCGGTCGGGCACAAGTCGAGCCCAGGATTCGACGAAGAACCGTTCCACGTGGCGCGTGTACTGATCGTCGAACGGCTGATACGGGTCGTACATATCGCTGCAGTAATCGACGTAGACGCCGTCGGCGCGCATCGCGTCGGCAACTCCGCTGTGTGTCGAGTAGCACTTGCCGATCACCGCGACGTTGTGCGGGTCGAGTCCGACGCCAAATAGCGCGCGCAGCATCGCGTGCGTCGTCTCGAGCAGGTGTTGGGCGGCGATCAGGATGACCCCGTCGAGGCTGCGATCGCGGCTAGACACGATCGCGTCCACGAGTGGAAACCGTGTGACCGGCGTCACAGCGCAAAGTTAGCACACCCGCCCCGTGCCGTGGGCCGGTCTTTACCGGCCGGCGCCCAGCCACTGGAACCAAATACCGGCGGGCCGCGACTTGTAGGCTGACGAGTGTAAAAATGCCGATTTGAGGAGGCCTGTGGCGGCTCCACTTGTGGGGGACCCCGACCTCGGCTCCGCGCGGCGCATCCAGCTCGATGTTTCGGGTATGTCGTGCGCGGCGTGCGCGAGCCGCGTCGAAACGAAGCTCAACAAAGTTCCCGGCGTGCACGCATCGGTGAATTTCGCCACCCGCGTCGCCACCATCGACGTCGTCGACGTCGCGATCGACGACCTGTGCCAAGTGGTCGAGAAAGCGGGATACCAAGCGTTTCCGCACGCCGAGTCTGCCACCGACGAACGTGATCCAGACGCCGATCACGCCCGCAACTTGCTGCGCCGGCTGCTGGTGGCGGCGGTGTTGTTCGTGCCGCTGGCCGACCTGTCGACAATGTTCGCAATCGTGCCCAGCGCCCGGTTCCCCGGCTGGGGATACCTGTTGACCGCCTTGGCTGCCCCGATCGTGACCTGGGCGGCCTGGCCCTTCCACTCGGTCGCGCTGCGCAACGCGCGGCACCGGACCGCGTCGATGGAAACGCTGATATCGGTTGGTATCACCGCCGCTACGGTGTGGTCACTGTCGACGGTCTTCATCGCTGCCCCGCCGCGGCCCAGCAACGGGATCTGGCAGGCGATCCTCAACAGCGACTCGATTTACCTCGAGGTCGCCGCCGGAGTCACGGTTTTCGTGCTTGCGGGTCGGTATTTCGAGGCCCGTGCCAAATCCAAGGCGGGCGGCGCGCTGCGTGCGCTGGCTGCCCTTGGCGCCAAGAACGTGACGGTTCTGCTGCCCGACGGCGCAGAGCTGGTAATGCCGGCGGGTGAACTCAAACAAGGGCAGCGTTTTGTGACCCGGCCTGGTGAAACCATCGCAGCGGACGGTGTCGTCATCGACGGCACCGCGGCGATCGATATGAGCGCCATGACCGGCGAGGTCCGGCCGGTCCGCGCCGGTCCGGATGCGCCCGTCATCGGTGGCACCGTTGTGCTGGACGGCCGGCTGGTTATCCGGGCCACCGCCGTGGGCGCCGATACCCAGTTTGCTGCGATGGTCCGCCTGGTGGCGGAGGCGCAAGCGCAGAAGGCCCGAGCCCAGCGCCTGGCCGATCGGATCTCGGCGGTTTTCGTGCCGGTGGTCTTCGCCATTGCCGGGCTGGCCGGCGCGGTCTGGCTCATGGGTGGCGCCAGCGCGGATCGCGCTTTTTCAGTGACGCTTGGGGTGCTGGTGATCGCGTGCCCGTGCGCACTCGGCCTGGCCACCCCGACGGCGATGATGGTCGCCTCCGGACGCGGAGCGCAGCTGGGCATCTTCATCAAGGGCTGTCAGGCGCTGGAGACCATTCACGGGATCGACACCGTGGTGTTCGACAAGACGGGCACGTTGACGGTCGGGCAGTTGACCGTGAGCACGGTGACGACAACCGGCGGGCGAACCGCCGAGGAGATCGTTGCGCTCGCCTCCGCAGTCGAAGCGGCGTCCGAGCATGCGGTGGCGACGGCGATTGTTGCGGCCGCTCCCGATCCAGCTCCAGTCACCGAGTTTTCCGCGATCGCCGGATGCGGCGTGTCGGGAATCGTGGGCGGCCACCACGTGGAAGTCGGTAAGCCCTCCTGGATTACCCGAAACGGGGCCGGCAACGCCGATTTGGACTCTGCCCGGCGCGACGGCGAGTCTCGGGGTGAAACAATAGTTTTCGTTTCGGTGGATGGTGCGACAAGCGCGGCTATCACGATTGCCGACACCGTGAAAGACTCTGCCGCAGAAGCGATTGCCTCACTGCACAGCCGAGGGCTGCGGACCATTCTGCTGACCGGCGACAACCGGGCCGCAGCCGATGCGGTGGCCGTGCAGGTGGGCATCGAGACCACCATCTCTGACGTGCTTCCCGACGGCAAAGTTGATGTGATCCACAGACTTCGCAACGAAGGGCGCACCGTTGCCATGGTCGGGGACGGAATTAACGACGGTCCCGCGTTGGCTTGCGCCGACCTGGGATTGGCGATCGGACGCGGCACGGATGTCGCGATCGGCGCCGCCGACATCATCCTGGTCCGCGACGACCTCCACATAGTTCCCCAGGCGCTGGACCTGGCCCGGGCAACCATGCGGACGATACGGATGAACATGATCTGGGCGTTCGGCTATAACGTCGCGGCCATTCCGATTGCCGCCGCCGGTCTGCTCAATCCACTTATCGCCGGGGCCGCCATGGCCTTTTCATCGTTCTTTGTGGTGTCGAACAGCCTGCGGCTGCGCAACTTTGGCTCCGATGGCCGGGATCTATCCGAGGCGCGCTAGTGCCTGCCGGTTCGCTGTGCGGTCATCGCCGCATCCGGGACAGCTCGCGCAGCATCGCGTTGTAGGCCTCTAGGTCATCGTCGCCATAACTGCTATCGGCATGCCGGTCCTGACGGGCAGCGACTCGACGGTCTTGGCGCGCCCATTGCGCCACCAACGCGACTATGACGATGATGATGGGGAGTTCGGTTGCACCCCAGGCGATTCCTCCCCCGAGATGTTGATCGGCTTCGATGCTAGCCAGCCAGGGAAGATCCACGGACTTGTAGAACACGCCGCCCACCGCCGACGTCGTGGTCATCAACGCGATGCCGAAGAAAGCATGGAAGGGCATCACCGCGAAGAGGAGCCCGATACGTCCCGGGTAGGGCAGGCGACGCGGCCCCGGGTCGATACCAATGATCGCCCAATAGAACAGGTATCCGACGAGCAGAAAGTGGACGGCCATGAACTCATGACCCCAGTGATACCGAACAAGAGTGTCGAAAAGCGGTGTGAAATAGACGATGTAGGGCGAGGCGACAAACAGGATGAACGCCGTAATCGGATGCGAGAAGAATGCCGTTACCCGAGAATGCAGCAGCCATGTCAGCCACTCACGGGGGCCCGGCCGCTGTCCGTCACCAGCGGCGGGCAACACCCGCAGAGCCAAGGTGACCGGCCCGCCCAACACGAGCAGGACCGGGATGAACATGTTCAACGTCATGTGCTCGGCCATATGGACGCTGAACATCGCCGACCCGTAAGCCCGCACCCCCGAGCTGCTGGTGACTACCAGAACGGCACAACCGGTCAACCAGGACGCCAGCCTGCCCGCCGGCCAGGCGTTGCCGCGCCGTCGTAGGACGACGAAACCCGCCAGATAACCGATGGCGAGAACTATTCCCGCGACTCCAACCAGGCTGTCGAATCGCCAGGTGGTCACCAGGCGGACCGCATTCGGCGGTTGCGGAAGTTCATACCCCAAGAAGACGTCCCAGGCGGTGAACTGATGCGCAACGTAACGCGGCGCGGTCTGAACGGCCATCGCCGCCAGCGCGGCCACGGTGGTCATCGCCGCCAGTGCGGCACCGGTACTAGCATCACCGGATCGTCCCGGTGTGCGGAAGAGCTGCCGGCAGTCCGACATCCACACCAGCAGCAATAGCAGACCGGCCAGCAGACCCAGGCGCGCAAAATCGGAGTCGACCTCCCAGCGCGGGATCAACAGGTAAAGCAGCATCGCGCCGTAGGACAACGCGAGCGCACCGCATGCCACCTGGACCACCTGCACGGCGCGGCTCGGCGTCGCGGCGACCAGGACCATAGTGATTTTCAACCCGGCCAACGTGGTGACCGCCACAGCGAAAACGATCGCCGCGCTGGTCGCGTAGTCGTGATCCGGGCCCTGACCCGGGTTACCGGTCACCGCGGTCGCGATGACAGCGACCACGGTGGGGACCAGCAGCACAAGATGACCGAGCCAGCGAGTATGCAGGCGCAAGGTCACCGTGACCACCAGCGCGCAGATCACCGTGACGATCCACCCCCGCGCGATCTCGGATGCGGCGACGGCGTCGACCACCCCCCCGCCGGTCAGCAACCTGGTCGGCGCCACACCGGAATCGTGTGCGGCCTGAATGATCACCATCGCCGCCGCCAGGGCCGCCCAGGCAATAGAAACACGCTCCGCTACCAGATGGATCCGGAACGAAGCGGGATCGATCAAACCATCTCGTTCCGGCCGCGCCATCATGACCACGCAAACCATGGCGCCAAGACAAACCGCACCGGCGAGGCAGGCAGCGAAGTACCCCACCGGCTCCGCGACAGCAAGGAAAGCACCCGGATAGGGGTTGCCGACGGTGGCATACCGGCGTACCCCGGAAAGCAGGCCGTAGGCCGCCAACGCCGTCGCGCCGCCCAGCAGGCCGACCAGTAGCCAAGCCAGCGCCCAGGAGTTCGACCTGGAGGCTCGCGCGGTCGACGACGCGAGCGCGACGGGCCCTTCAGTCTCCATCCCACGAGCTTACGACTGCATGTCGTAGCCGATCCCCGTTGCCCGGGACGGGCAGGGAACTATTGGCGCGGCGGTAGCGACCTTGTCTGGGTAGGTGGCAGTTCGTCTGGGTAGACGACAAGTCAGCGAGGAGGTACGCAGCCATCATGTCGAAGCCGACCGAGGTGACTGACCAGCGCGTCGAGCGTGAGCAGCGGATACAACTCAAGATCTCCGGGATGTCCTGCTTCGCGTGCGCCCGTCGGGTCGAATCGGCGCTGAACAAGCTCCCAGGAGTTCGGGCCTCGGTGAGGTTCGCCACCCGGGTAGCGACCGTCGACGCCGGCACCGACATCGACGTTGCCGCTTTGTGCCAGGCGGTCCGCCACGCGGGCTATCCGGCCGAGTTGTGCACGGATGACGGTCAAAGCGCACGCCATCGGCCTCGTCATCCGTTGATTCGACGGGCGCTGGCGGCCGCGCTCTTCATGTCCCGCGCCTGCCACAGTGTGGTTTCTCGCTAGGGGCTAGTTCGGGGCGGGCGGCGGTGGCCACCAGGGTCGTCCTGGGTCGTCCTGGTCAGGCCGCCGAGCCGTCGATGGGCCACAAATGGTCGCGCCGGCGCCCCCGGGATGCGTTTTCCGGCAACACGATATCGATGTCGGCTATGGCCGGCACCGGGCGCGTGGTAGCGGTGTTGCGCCACAACATGATTGCCAGGATCGCGCCGATCACTAACGGCAGCTGCGTGCAGCTTCGCGTGATTGCAACAGCGCCAGATACCGCATCCCCAACGACATAGCCGGTCAGCGCCAAGACAAATGCCGTCAACACGCCCGCCACACCGGCCGCCGCACTCGGCCACAGTGCCGCACCCACCATGGCCGCCCCAAGGGCAATCGTCCACGATGTGGCCTCGTCGAGCAGGTGGTTACCGGAACCCGTTGTCCGCTGGTGACTTAGGCCCGAGTGCACGCCCAGACCCTGCACAATGCCCAGGGCGATCTGCGCGATGCCCACGTACAGCAGCGCCCATCGTTGCCGGGTCAGCAACGAAGATCGGGGCTGCGGCGCCGTCCGGTAGGTCTCGACGGGCACAACGGACACGTCAACCGGCCGGTCCGCAACGAGCCCACGGAGGCGGCGGGCTTGCCCAGCCACCTGCTCAAACCAGACGCTACACGCGCCGCACGCCTCCAGGTGCTCATCGACGCGTGCCGACGGCACCGCGGCTCGTTCACGGTCGAGCCGTGCCGACAACGCTTCGCGGGCCACCTCGCAATCCATGTCTTGTTAGTCGCGCACGGTGAGCGGATTGTTCCCGCACATCGGTGCGCTGGGTTTATGCCGGCGCATCAACCGAATTCGACGGATGTCACCGGGGCCCGCAGCCGCGACAGTCCCGGCAGCCGGTACGCCAGCGGAAGGCCCCACCGCAGCAATGCGCCACGCCCGGGTGGCGCGGGCAACTCGCGCACCCTACGGACGCCAGCGATAGCGCGTAGTTCGTCGTACTGATTGGCGGTGAACGAGAACGGCATCGGGGGCGCCGTGTAGTACTTGCTGAGCTTGAAGCCGCGTCGTTGCGAATATTCGCTCAACAGCCACGGGATGCTGTCAAAGATCAGTCGGCCCCCGGAAAAGCGATTGGCGCAGGCGGCGATCAGGTCGACAACGACGTCGCGCTGCAGGTATTGGAAAAGTCCCTCGGCGGTAATCAATACGCCGTTGGCATCGTCGACCTGGTCCATCCAGGAGTAGCACAGCGCCGACTGAGCGCAATGGCGTAATCGTGTCGATACCGGTAGCAGTTGCTGGCGCAGCCACACGATTGGCTCAAGATCCACCGAGAGCCAACTCAGCTCGCCGTTGTCGAGGCGCCAGAAGCTGGTCTGTAACCCCTCCGCCAACGCGACCACGGTGGCACCCGGATGCGTGCCCAAATATTCACGCGAGCCGTCGTCGAAGGCCAACGCGCGCAGCGCGGTAGCTTGGTGGGTCCGACCGAAGTGGTCGTAGTCGTAGCCGATGTTGTCGCGCAGGACGATGGCCATGGGGTCGTCGATGATGCCGTCGGGACGGGCAGCTTCCGTCGCTCGCTGGTGCAGGGTCAGCAGCGCGGTCTCCGATATGCCGTCGAGATGACGAGCGTCGATGACAGGCATGGGTGCACTATATAGCGAGTGGTTCCGACGCCCGCCGGCCAGTGGCGGGCCGGCCGCAGGTATCGGACTTCTCGCCAATAGCACTGCAGTGCAAAGGAATTGACCTGCCCACGCTGGCCACGTCAGGCCGACCCGAGATGAGGTCCAGCCTCAGCCGCGCCAGGTCCCTTCCGGGCTTGCCGAGGCCTTTCGGGTCATGATGGAACTTTCTCCCCGTCGTTTCCGACTAACCCCCAGGCGCTGCGAAGCGGTTGCGAGTCCGTAGCCGTCGCGCACTCGCACGCAAGGACACGCAAGGACAGGCAAGGAGACGGTGAATCCTGACAGCCGCGATATGGATGGCTATTCCTCCCGAGGTGCACTCGGCCCTGTTGAGCGCCGGACAGGGTCCGGGCTCGTTGCTTGCTGCCGCCGCCCAGTGGCAAGAGCTCAGCAGCCAATACGGTGCGGCAGCGACGGAGTTGACCCAGCTGCTGGCCGAGGTGGCGGCCGGGAGCTGGCAGGGAACCGCCGCCACCGAGTATGTGGCCGCGCACGGCCCCTACCTGGCCTGGCTCGAGCAAGCGTCGATCGATAGCGCGCTCGCCGCCGCGCAGCACCTAGCCGCTGCCGCGGCCTACGGTGGCGCCCTGGCCGCCATGCCCAGCCTGGCCGAGCTGGCGGCCAACCACGCCGTTCATGCCGTCTTGCTCGCCACCAACTTCTTCGGCATCAACACCGTCCCGATTGCCGTCAACGAGGCGGATTACGTGCGCATGTGGGTTCAAGCCGCCGACACCATGGCCGCCTACCAGGCCAGCACCGAAGCCGCGACGTCGGCGATACCGGTCACCCGGCCGGCGCCCCCGATCCTCGCCCCCGGCGGCGAAGCCCCCAGTGCCGCCCAGGACATCTTCGCCTCCATTGGGCAGCTGATCAGGGACATCCTGGATTTTATCGCCGATCCCTACAAGTACTTTCTGGAGTTTTTTCAACAATTCGGCTTCAGCCCCGCCGTTACGGTCGTGCTGGCTGTCATTGCATTGTTCTTGTACGACGTCCTTTGGTACCCCTACTACGCCTCCTACTCGCTGTTGCTGCTCCCCTTTTTCACCCCCGCGTTGAGCGCCTTGAGCGCGCTGAGTGCGCTGGCGGTGCTGCTGAACCACGCGCCGGTGGCGGCGGAAGGTCCCGGCACCGCGGCGCCCTCCGCGGCCCGGCACGGTGGCTCCCAGGTGGCCGTCGGGCTGACGCCGCCGGCACCGGCTGTTTCCGCCTTGAGCTCACAGGCCGCCCACCCCTCACCGAGCACGCCCGTCTCGGCGCCAGCCAGCGGCTCGGCACCATCGGCGGCGATCAGCTACGCCGTGCCTGGCCTGGCGCCACCCGGGATTGGCTTCGGCCCCAGGGCCGGCGCCAAAGCCTCCGCCACCGCCTCCGACACCGTCGGAGTCGCCGCGGCGGCGCGGTCGGGCTCCCTGCACGCCCGGCGCAGCAGACACGGCAAGGACGGCACCGGGATACGCGGCTACCGTGACGAATTCCTGGACTCAACCGTCACCGTCGACGCCGCCGACTGCCCGGCATCCACCCCGCAGGTGGCAAGTGGTCGGGGAGCCGGCGTCATCGGCTTCACGGGGGCCGCACCGGCGGCCGCCGGTGCTCCCGCCGGCATCGTCGAGCAATCGCGCGACTCCGCCACCACCGCCGTGCCACTGCTCCCCGCCACCTGGACAACCGACGCCGAGGAAACCCGGGGGCACGGCTAGGGGAACTTTTCGTCACCGTGTCCGACTGATCCTGTAGCTGGCGCTCGTCGTCTGCGCCGTCTGCGCCGACTGCGCCCGAGGCCGCACCAAGGAGGTACCACTGGATCGTCACCGCCAGGGATTGCAAAAGACGTTGTGTGCCGCACCCCGGCGTCGGCACGGATCGGGCTTCACCAGCTGACCAAGCAGCACCAAACGGGCACCAAACAGGCACAAACCAGCAAGGAGAACGGGGCCGATGACGCTCAATGTAAAAGGCGAGGGACTCGGAGCGCAGGTCACCGGGATCGACCCCAAGAACCTCGACGATGTGTCGACCGATGAGATCCGCGACATCGTCTACAAGAACAAGCTCGTCGTTCTCAAAGATGTTCAGCCGACCCCTGAAGAATTCATCAAACTCGGCAGAATAATCGGCGAAATAGTGCCCTACTACGAGCCGATTTACCATCACAAGCAGCATCCGGAGATCTTTGTTTCGTCGACCGAGGAGGGCCACGGAGTACCCAGAACCGGTGCGTTCTGGCATATCGACTACATGTTCATGCCGGAACCTTTCGCGTTCTCGATGGTGTTGCCGCTAGCCGTGCCCGGACACGACCGCGGTACCTACTTCATCGATCTCAACGAAGTGTGGGAGTCGCTGCCGCCCGCCCAGAAAGACCCGGTCCGCGGCACGTTCAGCACCCACGATCCGCGGCGTCACATCAAGATCCGCCCACGCGACGTGTACCGGCCGATCGGGGAAGTCTGGGATGAGATCAACCGGACCACGCCCCCGATAAAGTGGCCCACCGTCATCAGGCACCCGAAGACCGCAGAAGAGATCCTCTACATCTGCGCGACGGGCACCACGTCGATCGAGGACCGAGACGGGACGCCGCTCGACCCAACGGTGTTGCAAGAACTCATGGCCGCGACCGGACAACTCGATCCCGACTACAAATCGCCGTTCATCCACACTCAACACTACGAAGTCGGCGACATCGTCTTGTGGGACAACCGGGTCCTCATGCACCGGGCCAAGCACGGCACGGCGACAGGAACTTTGACGACCCATCGGCTGACCATGCTGGACGGCCTGGCGACACCGGGATATGCCGTATGAGCACCACCGATTTGACCGCCTCCGCGCCGACCCCGGTGGCGTCCACCGGCACGGTTCCGATAGCCGAGGAGCTGCTCACCAAGGTCCTTGAACCGTACTCCTACAAGGGATGCCGCTATCTCATCGACGCGGAGTCGAAGGCCACCGCCGATTCGGTGCTTGCGTATGGCAACTTTCGCATCGGTGAGTCCGCCTACATCCGAAGCACCGGACATTTCAACGCGGTGGAACTGATCCTGTGTTTCAATCAACTCGCCTACAGCGCTTTCGCTCCGGCCGTGGCCAACAAGGATATTCCCGCGCTGCGGGGCTGGTCGCTCGAGGATTACTTTCGACTCCAGCTTTCCAGTATGTTCATCAGGAACGCGTCCTCACGATTCAAGAGACCGATCAATCCCGGAAAGTTCTCCGCGCGCTTGCTATGTCGAGATTTCCAAGTGATCGAACGAACATGGCGCTATCTACGGGTACCGTGCGCCATCGAATTTTGGGACGACGACGGTGGGGCCGCGTCGGGCGAGATCGAACTAGCAGCCCTTAATATCCCGTAACCCGCTGGTAGAAAGCAGTTTTAGCTATGTATGACTTTGCGCCCACCGTGCTAGAACGTGTCTTTGCGCAGGCTCGGCGGCGGCCGCAAGCCATCGCCTTGCGTCGTTGTGACGGTACCAGCGCAGTGCGGTATTCCGAGCTTGTCTACCAGGTGAACACACTTGCGATGACCCTTCGCGCCCAGTCGGTTTCTCGAGGTTCTCGAGTGCTGGTCATTTCGGACAACGGGCCGGAGACCTACCTGTCGGTGCTGGCTTGCGCGAGACTCGGGGCTATCGCGGTCATGGCCGACGGCAATCTTCCGGACGCAACTATCACTCGGTTTTGTCAAATCGCCGATCCCGCCGCGATTCTGATCGCGCCCAACACCAGGGTCGAGCCGTCCTCCCTGCCGGAAGCACTCCGGTCGATGCCCGCTACCGAGATCGAGGTCCACGGTGATGCAGCGAATTCAGCTCACCGAATAGGACCGGACATCGAAACCGCTACCCCGGAACCGGAACTGGGCGTCGATGATCCGCTCGCGATGATCTTCACCAGCGGTACCACCGGCGAACCCAAAGCGGTGTTGCTGGCCAACCGCACCTTCTTTGCCATCCCGGACATCTTGCGTAAAGAGCGTTTGAACTGGGTAACTTGGGTCGATGGCGAAACCACCTACTCGCCCCTGCCGGCAACGCACATTGGTGGACTGTGGTGGATACTTACCTGCCTGATGCGGGGCGGGTTGTGCATCACTGGTGGTGAGAACACGCCGTCATTGCTAGACCTGCTCAACAACAATGCCGTCGCGACAACGTGTCTGGTCCCAACGCTTGTTTCGAAACTGGTCAGCGAACTGAAGTCGGCTGGCGCCAAAGTCCCGTCACTTCGCCTGCTGGGGTATGGCGGCTCTCGGGCAAACGCAGCAGACGTGCGATTTATCGAAGCCGCCGGCATCCGCACCGCGCAGGTGTATGGGTTGAGCGAGACGGGATGCACCGCACTGTGCCTACCCACCGACGAGGACTCGATATCGAAGATCGAAGCGGGCGCCGTCGGACGCCCGTATCCCGGTGTGGAAGTTTATTTGGCGGATACCGATGCCCCCCAGCGCGACGGTCCCACCGTCGAAGGCGCCGGCCCGTCGGCGTCTTTCGGCACATTGTGGATCAAGTCACCGGCAAACATGTTGGGCTACTGGAACAATTCAGAGCGCACCCGGTCCACTCTGGTCGACGGGTGGGTGAACACCGGTGATCTGCTGGAGCGCCGAGAGGATGGCTTCTTCTACATCAAGGGCCGATCCTCGGAAATGATCATCTCCGGTGGCGTCAACATCGCACCCGACGAGGTAGACCGCATCGCCGAGGGCATTCCGGGCGTTCAAGCGGCCGCGTGTTACGAGATTCCCGACGCGGAGTTTGGCGCCCTGGTGGGGCTGGCCGTGGTGCCTACGAGAGATCTGGACGAATCGGAGACCCGCAAGCTCAAACGAACGATCGCGGCCAGCTTTCGACATCAGTCGGAGTCCATGGCACGGCCATCGACAATCGTGATCGTCGCCGACATTCCACGAACCCAGTCCGGCAAGGTCATGCGCGCATCACTGGCGGCGTCGATCGATGGACAGCAGGCCGAAGCGGCGGTTCGTGTCTGAGGCGGTGCGCCAACGGATCCTTGCCGCCGTTTGTGAGGTGCTCTACATCGACGAGTCAGACCTCACCGATGGTGATGTAACCGATCTCCGGGATCTCGGATTGGACTCGGTTCGGTTCGTTCTTTTGATGAAGCATCTTGGCGTGAACCGAGAATCGGAATTGCCGTCCCGCCTGGCCGAGCACCTGTCGATTGCCGGCTGGGTTTGGGAATTGGAGAACCACGGAGAATGTGATGGCCACGCCTAAGGATCGGCTCGCGGATCGAGTTCCCCTAAGCAGGTCGCAGCGGAACCTCTACAACGGGGTGCTGCAGGACAACGATCCCGCGCTGTATCTGATCGGCAAACGCTATCGGTTCCATCCACTGGAACCATCGAGATTCCTGGCCGCGCTGAAAGCGTCGATACTCGGTAATCCGGTGCAGCTCTGCGTTCTCCAAGGGCCGTCCGCGGGGCTCGACTATCCAGAGCTCGTGCTGAGGCTGCAGTTCGACGACATCGTGCACGTCTGCCCGGCCACTCGGCACCAGGACGATCCCGGTGGCGATGGACTCATCCGCGCATGGTCTTCCGGTATCCTCGCCAAGCCACTGGTGCGCTACACCGTTTGGACCGGCGAGCGCGGTCATGTATCAGGCCTTGACGTCTACACACACCACATACTGCTCGATGGCGGCGCGACCGGGATGATCGAGGCCGATTTGGCACGGTACCTCGACGATGCTGCTGAGATCCCCTGCATCACTGCGGACTTGAGCAAGCTGGCAAACGCGCACCGCCGTGAGGCGGCCAGAGTGGACGAGTCGCTGGCTCGTCTAGCCGATGTCGTGCAGCGTGAGCTGGCCAACGACGCCCACCGCGGCGCCCCCGCACCAGGTCGGGGCGACGCACCCGGGGGGGCGGCCAGGGGTCGCCTGTGCGACTCAGCGCGAGTCTCCGGCCACGCCTACGACGTACTCCTTGCCCTCTCCGAGCGTGCGCACGTGCCCCTCAACGCACTGGTCGCCACCGCGGCGGTAGCGGTGGATTCGAGCGTTCGGCAGAGCACCGAGACCCTGCTAGTTCACGCAGTTGACAACCGCTTCGGAGATCCCGATCTCCATGTCGCCACCTGTCTAGTCAATTCGATTGCGCACTCCGTCCGATTTCCCCCCTTCGCTTCGGTGGGCGACGTCGTTCGAATGCTCGATCGGGGATATGTCAAGGCGGTAAGACGCCGTTGGTTGCGCGAAGAGCATTACCGACGAATGTATTTGGCGGTCAACCGGACGCCGCACGTGCAGGCGCTGACGCTCAACTTTATTCGCGAGTCGTGCGCACCGGGCCTGCGCCCGTTCCTGACGGAAGCGCCGGTCGCCACGGACATCGGGCCGGTGGAGGGCATGACCGTGGCATGTGTCCTCGACGAGGACCGGCGCACACTTGACCTGGCCATCTGGGACAGAGCCGATCTGCCTGAGCGGGAGCGGCCGACCAAGGTCGCAGACCGCATCGCTGCGGCGTTGGAGTCGATGCCGGAGCTGTGGGGCCAACCGATCGCGATGGCTGTCGGCGAATGGCTTGAAGTTACCGCGGAAGGTAGCCGCTGCCAAGGCAATACGGTAATCAACAGCGACCCGACGGGCATGCGAGCGTGGTTCTTGGATCCTGCCGGGGCCGTCCAAAAGTTTCTTGAACGGCGCCGCTACGTCGACCAATGGGTTGGCTGGCTGGTGAGCAATAACGCCGTCCCGGGTGACGTCGTGGTATTCGCCGACGACAACACCGACAAGACGATCGACCTGCTGGTCGCATGTCATCTGGCCGGCTGCGGCTACAGCGTCTGCGACAGCGTCGACGAGGTCGACGCCCGAGCGCACGCGATTGCCGCTCATGGCGAAGGCATTTCGGCGCACAAAGTAGACGTGGCCGCTGCGCACCTTGCGCCGGCGCCGGAGGCCGAGTTGCGACAGCTCGTTCGACTGCGCGTCGAGCAGGTGACTCAGGACGCTGCGTTGGCCAGCAACACGGCATACGTTATGCCGACCTCGGGATCGACCGGACAACCCAAACTCGTCCGAATCTCCCACGGATCGCTCGCGTTTTTTTGCGATGCGGTCAGGGTGGCCTATGGCTGGGCAACAAGCGACACCCTCCTGCAATGCGCGCCGTTGACATCGGACATCAGCGTCGAGGAGATTTTTGGCAGCGCGATTTGCGGGGCTGAGCTGATCCGTTCCACCGCCATGAGATCCGGCGACTTGGACACGCTGGTAGCAGAGGTGGGCACCAAGGGTCCAACGGTGCTGGATCTACCGAGCGCAGTGTGGCACCTGCTGTGCGAGGACGACGACGCGATCGATCCGCTCCGCCACTCACGCCTGCGGCAAATCGTTATCGGCGGCGAACCGGTGCGGCCCAGCGCCGTCGACAAGTGGACACGGTCCGCTGCCGCCCAGCAGATCTCGGTTGTCTCAAGCTACGGTCCGACGGAGACCACGGTCGTCGTCAGCTACTTACCCATCGTCGGCAACGGCTGGTCCGTCTCGGCGAACGCTGGCCGCAGGTTGGGCCGTCCGGTGGCGCCTAACACGGTGTTCGTGGCATTCGGTGAAGTCGTCATTGCCGGTGATTTGGTGTCCGCCGGCTATCTGGGGAGGGATGACAGCAGCTTTGGCACCGTGACGGCCAGCGACGGTTCACGACGTCGGGTCTTCGCCACTGCGGACCGGGTAACCGTGGATAATGACGGCTTTTTCGTTTTCTCGGGGCGCAGGGACGCCATCGTCAAGATCTCCGGCAAACGTGTCGACACGGCGGCGCTCGTGCGGCGCATCCACGAGGAGCCCACGATATCCGATGTCGCCGTCGAGCCGCACGACGGAAGCCTCGCGGTGTGGTTCGAAACGCTGCGGACCCGCGAAGGCGCCGAGGACGAGCCAGCACAGGCACGAATCAAGCGCATCCTCGTCGGCTCACAAGTGCCCTCGTTTTCTGTTGTCGGGGTGCCGCACATCCCCAGGAAGCCCAACGGGAAGATCGACAGTGCCAATCTGCCGACGCTGCCTCGGCTCGCGGATGCGGCCGAAAGCGATGCCGAATCCACCGAACTGGCGCGTGGCCTCGCCGAGGTCTGGAGTCGGCACCTCGGCAGGGTTATCCGCCCCGAGGCGTCGCTGCTCGCCGAGGGGATCGGCTCACTGGACCTGATCAGAATCCTCCCCGACACGCGCAGGTATCTGGGTCACAACCTGTCAATTCTCGATCTGATCAGCGCCGACAGTGCCAGCGCGCTGGCCGGCAACCTCGGTCTGGCCATGTCGGGTGCCGACGCCTGGATGGACGTCGACGCGGCCGCTGAGATCGCACGCGATCTTGCGGCGATATCGCACCGGCGGCCCGCTATTGCGTTGCACGCCACAGCGCGACGCCAGACAATCCTGGTGCTGGGCGCGTCGGGAATTCTCGGCACCGGATTTGCCCAGGCGCTCCTCGAACTGCGGCAGTCCGGACTGCGCTGCCCGGAAGTGGTCCTGGCTACCCGGTCCCAGCTGCCAGAACGAGATCCGTGGACGGCGTTACGGCGCTTCGACGGGGTGCGGATCGAACGACTCCCCGCCGAGTTTGGCGCGGCGGAACTGGATGTCCTAATCCGCGACACCGGTGCGCGAACCGTCGTGAACTGTATCGGCAATACCAACGTGCTCGTACCTTATCGCGAGCTTCGATTGGCGAACGTGCAGCTGGTATCCGCGATCGCTGAGGCATGCGCCCGACGTGCCACCAGGTTGGTGCATTTGTCGACGTACGTCGTCAATGCCGATGTGACGGTGCCACGGGTGACCGCTCCGGGTGCCGCGCCCTACCCTTACGCGGCATCAAAGTCACTGGCGGAGCTGGTGATAGCCGGATGGGGCGCGGACCTTGATTTCACCATCACCCGACTGCCCCGGGTGCTCGGCGAGGGTTATCAATTGCCCGACTCCGCCGACATTCTGGTGTCCGTCGTCGATGCCTGCATCGCGCTGCGGGCCTGCCCGGTGCTGCACTTGACCGAAGGGGTTACCACCGGCCGAGCCGCCGCCAAGGCGATACTTCGGGGGATGCCGGGGCTAGTGGAATCGGCCGAGCCGGGAGGCGGCATCACCGTGGTACGCGGTGCCGCGGTGAATTACCGGGACCTGCTCCGCGGCTATTCGCTCGAGGAAATCACCGCCTTGGACTGGAAGCATCGGCTAGACCAAAGCGACTGGGCGAGAAGGCATCCGCGAAGATGGTCGGTGGTGGACGGGTGGTTCTCCTTAGGCATGAAACTGGGCGACCGCTCGTATGCAGAGTATCTGGCCGATTACCCGACCATCGCGCTCGGCGTCGAATCCGTCACCGAGCTCACTGCGCCACCGCGGTCGGTGCGCGCCCTGCTCGCGCACGGCCTGTCCCGCTAACCCGCACCACACTCGAGTCATAATCCGTGGCGGGGATCTCCGGCGTGTCGGCGGCGTAGTTTATATGTCGCGGAGGACACTCGGCCCGTCGTGAGCAACGTGGCCGCCCTAGCGGGACCGGCCCGCCAGGGCCAGGTCCGCGGTACCGGTGTGCGCCGGCGTCACCGGCGCCCGCCCCGGTCGCGAGCGCACCCGGATCGGCCACCAGAACCAACGACCCAGCAGCGCGGCGATGGATGGTGTCATGAACGCGCGCACGATCAAGGTATCGAACAGCAGGCCCAAACCGATGGTGGTGCCCACCTGCCCGATCATCCGCACGTCACTGACCATCATGGATGCCATGGTGAAAGCGAACACCAGTCCGGCGTTGGTCACGACTTTGCCTGTGCCACCCATGGATCGGATAATTCCGGTGTTGATGCCGGCGTGTATTTCCTGTTTGAACCGGGAGACCAGCAGCAGGTTGTAGTCCGACCCCACGGCGAGCAGAACGATCACCGACATTGCCAGCACCAGCCAGTGCAACGGCATGCCGATAATGTGCTGCCAGAACAGCACCGACAACCCGAACGAAGCTCCCAGTGAGATCGCCACGGTTCCCACGATCACTCCGGCGGCCACCAAGGCCCGGGTGAGAATCAGCATGATGATGAAAATCAGGCAGAGCGAGGCAACTCCGGCGATGACAAGATCCCACTTCGCGCCCTCGGAGACATCTTTGAAGATGGCGCCCACTCCCGCCAGATAGATCTTGGAATTCTCCAGCGGAGTTCCCTTGAGTGACTCCTCGGCGGCGGTACGAATCCCGTCGATGCTCGCAATCCCGCCGGCCGAGGCGGGGTCACTTCGATGCAGGATGATGAAGCGAGCCGCATGCCCGTCCGGTGACAAGAAGTTTCCCATCGCACGCTTGAAGTCCTCGTTCTTGAACACTTCCGGCGGCAGATAGAAGGAATCGTCGTTTTTGGCCGCGTCGAACGCCTTACCCATGGCGTTCGCGTTCTCACTCACCTCGTTCATCTGGTCGAACATGCCCGACATGGTGCTGTGCATCGTCAGCATCATGATCCGCATGCTTTCCATGGTTTCGATCATCGGAGGGAACGTGGTGAGCATCTCGGGCATCAGCCGGTCCAGTTCTTTGATGTCACTGACCAGCGCATCCAGTTTCTCGTCGATCTGGTCAATGCCGTCCAGCGCATCGAAAATCGACCGGAACGACCAGCAGAGCGGAATGTCGTAACAGTGCTTCTCCCAGTAGAAGTAGCTGCGGATCGGCCGCCAGAAGTCATCGAAATCCGAAATTTTGTCCCGCAGTTCAGCGGTGATCTGTTGCATCTCGACGGTGTCACCAACCATCCGGTGAGTGCTGACGGCCAGCTGCGACATCAGGTCGTACATCCGGCTCATCAGTGCGATGGTGCGGGCCATGTCGTCAGCCTGGGTCAGCAAGTCATTCATCCGGGCCCGCTGATAGTGCAGCAACTGCACCTGACCGGCGTTTTGCATGCTCAGCTGGAACGGGATCGACGTGTGGTCCATGGTGGTGCCGTCGGGTCGGGTTATGGCCTGCACGCGGGAGATACCCGGAACCCGGAATATGCCTTTGGCCAGCTTGTCCAATACCAGAAAGTCGGCAGGATCACGCATGTCGTGATCCGACTCGATCATCAATATCTCGGGGTTCATCCGGGCGTGGGAGAAGTGGCGGTCCGCGACCGCGAAGCCTTGATTGGCGGGGATGAAACTAGGCAGATATGCCCGATCGTTGTAACTGGGCTGGTAGCCGGGCAGGGTGATCAGGCCGATGAGAGCGATGGCGCAGGTGACGACGAGGATGGGTGCCGGCCAGCGCACCACCGCAGTGCCGACTCGTCGCCAGCCGCGCACCTTGAGCACCCGCTTGGGATCGAACAGGCCGAACCGGCCGCCGACAATGAGAACTGCCGGTCCCAACGTCAGCGCGACGAACAGGGCGACCAGCATCCCCGCCGCACAGGGGACGCCCAGAGTCTGGAAATAGGGCATCCGGGTGAAGCTGAGGCAAAAGGTCGCAGCCGCGATGGTGAAACCGGAGCCCAGGATGACATGGGCGGTCCCCCGGTACATGGTGTAGAAGGCCGTTTCCCTGTCCTCGCCGGCCTGTCGAGCTTCTTGGTAGCGACCGATGATGAAGATCCCATAGTCGGTGCCGGCGGCGATGGCAAGCGACGTGAGCAGGCTCACCGCGAATGTCGAGAGTCCGATGAGTTCGTTGTGTCCGAGCAGCGCCACGGCGCCTCGGGCCGCGGTCAATTCCACCCCGACCGTGAGCAGCAGCAGGAACACGGTGATCGGCGACCGGTAGACGAACAGCAACATGATCAGGATCACCACGATGGTGGTCACGGTGATCTTGGCCATGGATTTGTCGCCGCTCTTGTGCAGGTCTGCGGCCAGCGCCGGGCCCCCGGTGACGTAGGCCGTGACCCCCGGTGGCGCTGGGGTGCTGTCAACGATCCGGCGGACCGCGTCGACGGATTCGTTGGCCAGTAGCTCGCCTTGCTTGCCGGCGAGATTCACCTGGACGGTGGCGGCCTTGCCGTCGTTGCTCTGGGCGCCGGCCGCGGTAAGTGGATCCCCCCAGAAGTCCTGGATGCTGAGCACGTGCGCGTTGTCGGCGCGCAATTTTCGGATCAGCACCTCGTAGAACTCGTGGGCGTTGTCACCGAGGGGCTTGTCCCCCTCCAGGACGATCATCGCCACACTGTCGGTTTCACCTTCGTTGAAGACATGTCCGATGCGGTTGAGGGCCACCACCGACGGCGCGTCGGTGGGGCTCAGCGACACCGCTCGTTCCTGTCCGACCACCTCCAACGAGGGCACGAACACGCTGAGTATGACGACGACTGCCAGCCAGAACAGGATGATCGGCAGCGCGAGGGCGTGGATCACTCGTGCGATAGCGGGCCGTTCGGCGTGTGTGGAACCGGCGGGCGCGGAAAGAGTGGTATTCAACCCGACGTCACCCTACCGAAACGCTGCCGCACGCCTGGGCGTGGTACAGGCGAGCACATTGAAGCCAATGCTGTTGTCTTGCAAAACAAGACGTTCCATCGCAGAAATCAAGGCGGCCAACTCTCAATCGCGTTTCATCGCGGGGTGGTTGCGCACCAAGAACGGCAGCAGCCACTCGGGCGGGGTAATCCGGACCAGGCCGGCCGAGAGCCGGTTGGCCATGCCCGGCACGACAACGGCCTTTCCTGCCGCCAAACCATCGATTCCCGCCTGTGCGACTTGAGCTGCGGGTTTCCACATGATCTTCGGCATGGCCCCATCGACTTCCTCTTGGGTGAATCCCGCGGCGTCGCCGAAGCCGGTATCCACCGGTCCTGGGCATAGCGCCGTCGCGGAGACCCCGGTACCTCGTAGCTCGCCGCGCAGGCTGTGCGTGTAGGACAGGACAAACGCTTTGGCCGCGCCGTAGGCCGCCTGTCCGGGCAGCGGACCAAATGCGGCCACCGACGCCACGTTCAACACCGCACCCCGACGACGTTCGACCATTCCCGGCAGGATTCTGCTACACAGGTCGACGACGGCGGCCACGTCGACTTCGACCAAGTTAAGTTCTTTTTCTGGAACCGATTTCGCCACCCGGCCAAGCGTCGACAGTCCGGCATTGTTGACCAGGATGTCCGGCGTCATGCCAAGCGCGGCGACCCTGTCCAACAGGGCGGCCCGCTCGCTTCGCTGCGACAGGTCGGCCGGCAGGGGATGCACCTGCGGGCCCAGCCGTCCGGCCAGGGCTTCGAGCTTGTCAGCGCTTCGGGCCACCAAGACGACCTGATAGCCACGCTGCGAAAGGATCCGGGCGAATTCCTCACCGATGCCCGACGAGGCCCCGGTGACGACGGCGGCGCGGTCGCTTCCTGAGGGGGGGAGAGCCATACGGTGACCGTACCGGGCGCCCCGACAGGGGGGCGAAGGTTGGGCCAACCAGCCGATTCCGCGGACCCTACCGCCACCATCCCGGCCGGCGGCGATACCGTGCCGTCGTCCGGACAAACTGCCTGGTCATCTCCCAGCCGAGTCGGTTGCTTCCGCGAGCGCGGCGAGCCGATCGAGGCGAAGCGCGCAGCATCTGGACGGTCGTCGCTTGCGCGCGGGCGCATCTAGCGGGGTCGGTCAGCTCCGTCCAGTCGTAGGTGTGCGTGACCGCCGTGCGCGTCGGGCCCACCGGGGTGAGCTGCCACCGCCACAAATGCCCGGGCGGTTGTCTACCCGGTTCGGACGGATGCCAGGCGATTCGTCGACCCTCGGTGAATTCGACCACGTGATTCTCCCGAACGGTACCCATGGTCAACGTCATGCGGAAGACATCGCCGACCTGGCGTACTCGCTGTCCTGCCGGGCAATGCGCGAGGTTTTCGTTGCCGTCCCATTCGGGCTGGTGGGCCGGGTCGGCGATCAGTTCGAAGAGCGTCTCCGCGCTGGCCGCTATCTCGCGGGTGGCGCTCACAATGCGTTTCCGCGGTTCCGAATCGGCGTCAGCCACAACCACATCCAAGCACCGCGGCCGATGTGACTTTGTGGCCGACAGCATCGGGATCTTTGGCCATCGACCAAAACCTGGCCGGCTGCGATAGTGATGGGATCCGGGTCACCGGTGGTCTGTCCGAAGAGCAGCAAGCCCACTTTTGGGTGAGGCCGGAAAGCGGCCTGCTTGACCCACCGTCTGAAGACGGGGATCTGCCTTCGGACAGACCTATTCGTGTCTTGCTTTCGTGCCCGCCGGCAACAAGAACGTCTAGTCCAGCACGTCCAGCAGGCGCAGCAGAATTCGAGCAGAACCGACCGCAACCTCGTCGACAAACCGATTGAAGTCCAACCCGGAATCGCCGCCGGCCAGATCGGAAAGCGCTCGCACGACCAACCATGGGATGGCAAAGGATTCGCACACTTGAGCAACCGCGCCCCCCTCCATTTCGATTGCCAGGGCCCCGAAGTCGTCTCGGAGTCTGTCTCGGGTGCGCGCGCAGTGCAGGTACTGGTCACCGGTCAGGATGGTCCCGTAGCTGATCTGCGGCGGGTGAGCGCCGCCCCCCGCAGCCGCGGATAGCGACGGCAGGGCAAAGCCCTCGAGCCGCTGTTTGACGCGGTCGATCAACTCGGGGTTGACCCGATGGCCGAGCCGTTCGGTGGGATTGATGAACGGGACGTGCCCGGGCTGATAGGGCTGCAGCGACCCATCGGTAATCAATCCAAAATCGTGCTGTACCACGCGCTCCGCGATGACAATGTCGCCGATGTCCAGCTGGGGATCCAGTCCGCCCGCCACCCCGGTGAAAACCACAGTGCGGCAACGGAATCTATCGGCAAGTAGGGTGGCGACCAGGCCGGCATTGACTTTTCCCATACCGGCTCCGGCCAGCACTACCCGGTGGGTGTCGAGGTCACCGGTGTCGAAGGTGACCTGCGCAATCGCCTGGCGTTTGGCATCGACCAAGGCGCGGCGCAGATATGCCAGCTCTGGCGGGATCGCGCAGATGACGCCGATCGTCACAGTGAGCCGTTCGGTTGCAACTCAATCTCCAATCGCCCGCGCGATTGTATCCGTACCGCCCTATCGTGCGGTTGCTACGTCGGCGCGGTACAGCGCAACTGGCCGCGGTCAGGGCCGCGCAGCCAGGAACGTTTCGTTGGCCAGTCCGGCCGCGAGTTCCTCGACGTCGAAGGGCCGGTCGAGGCGAGCGCGAAACTTCTCGGTGTCGACCAGCAGGCTTATCTCGTAGGTCTGGCGGGCAAAGAACCTTCCGACCAGGGGGTAGAGCCGACGCATCGCGACCCGGCCCGCGGCACCGCTGCTCGCCGCGCAATAGCCGACATGGCCTAGCTCGTCAGTAAGAATTTCGCTGTAGAGCCGCTCGATTCGCGTCACGACGTCCGGTTCGTCGGCGAACAACTCGACGCCGGCGCGACGCAGCTCGTCGAACATGATGCAGCCCGCCATTTCGCCCGCTCCCACGAATGGAGATGCGAGTCGATCGGGGAGGAACACGCTGGTCTTGACGAATTGGCGCACCAGGAACGGCGGCGCAACCACCTGGAACGGCAGACCGAACATGTCCAGCACATACGCCAGCAGCCGGGTGTGATAGTGCTCCTCGAGTTCGACGTAGACCCGCTCGGGCGGCATGTCGTCTCCGCTGTTTCGTCCGTAGGTCTCGCCCAAGTTCACTCCGAAACGCTCGGCCTGGTTCAGCTTGGCGGTGGCCAACAGGAACAACATCGCGCGATCAAGACCCGGTTCCGGCCGACGGCGGCGCAGATTCCGCACAAAGACCTGGCGATCGATGTGCCGAGTGGAGCGGACGGGCTCTGATTCCAACCATCCGAAAAACTCTTCGCGGCTGGCCAGCCGGCGGTTCAACAGATCGGCCTCACCATCGCGCCGCGCCAGATATGCACGGTAGCCCTCGATACCTGAATCGTTCATCGCGCCTCCATCCCTCGAACGATTGTTGTGACGTAGCGGTCCAAAAGCGCGGCCCGAGCCCGCGGCGATGCTGCGCCGGTGGTCAACAAGGCGAACAATCCGCTAAGGAAGATGACTCCCAGTTCGTCCGCCTTGGCTTCTGAGAGCACCCGTTTCGTGCGCTGCGCCTCGGCGATGGCGGCGATGACGAACGCGGCAAGCGGGTGCTGGGCCAACTCGTCCTCGACAGGTCGCGTTGCCACGAAATGTAATCCGAGCATGTCTCGAAAAACGACCGGCCCCAATCGCCGCTCGGCGGCAAGCACCTCGCGCACCAGCAGCGTCAACACCGAGATCAGATCGGCGGGTGTCGCCGTTGGATTGGCCAGCTTCGCGACTATTTTGTCTTCCTCGGCGCGCTCCAACTCCACCAGCACGTGTTCTTTGGTGGGGAAGTGGAAGTAGAAGGTGCCTCGCGATACGCCGGCCGCGGTGGCGATCGCCGCGACATCCGCGCCCGCAAGCCCCGACCGGCCGATCTCGGTCACCGCGGCATCAAAGACCAGCGCCCGGGTCTGCAGCCGCTGTGCCTCGCGCACCTTCTTCGCTGGCGAATCCGGAGAAATTGTGGACGTTCTCGGGCGCACAGTAGCACCGTACGAGTTTCACTGACAGGTGTCAATAACGGACGTCAATGACGTATGTCAACGGGTGTCAATGAGTTGCGTTACCGGGACCGCGTCTGAATCGCAGGAGATAGCCGGGCAGGCGGCGGGCCGGCAACGACCTGGGCCAGTCCTCGGCCCGAAAATAGGCATCCGAACCACCGTCTACGAACACCACACTGCCGCAGAGGAATTCCGCGGAACTGGAGAGCATGAAGCATATCCAGTCGGCCATGTGCGTGACGTCGCCAAATCCGCCGACAGGGATTGGGAAAGACCTCACGGCCTTGGACTGGGTTGGGTCCGATAACTGTTCCTGCAGCAGTGGCGTCATGGTGGCCCCGGGAGCCAAGGCGTTCAGACGGATACCCGAACCTGCCCAGGCCGGCAGCACCGCGTGTCGGCGAACCCAGGTGCTCACGGCGATTTTCGACGCGGCATACATCAGCGTGGGCGCCGCCCTGCCGAACAGGTTTACCGTGCGCACCGCCTTGTCGACGTCCGCCGCCAGCAGCGCCCGCACCACACGCCGGGGAACCACCGGAACCGTCGTCGCGGAGTTGCTTGCGACGACGACGGCCTTGGCGCGTTCGGCGGCGGCCAGCACGGGTCGCCACGCCTGCAACAACTCCACCGCGCCGAGGTAGTTGACCTCTGCGATTCGTGGCACTCGCCCCCGACCCGGGCTAGGGCCGATGCCGGCAGCCAGAACGGCGCCGTCGAGCTTGCCTCCGCAGGCCGAGACCACGTCCGCGGCGGCCCGCGCCCGGCCATCGGGTGTTGACAAATCGGCGACGACGTCGGCGTCCCGAAGGTCCACGCCGAGCACGGTGTGGCCGTCGTCGCGGAGCCGAGCCGCGGCCGCCTGGCCCATCCCTGATGCCGATCCGGTGATTGCGTAGCGACCCATACTCTCCGTTCCTGGTCCGTCACGGTAGCGCCGACGAGCATTGGACCGCTACCGACTCGGCGCGGCGGCTATCCGCCCGATCGGCTGCCGAAATCAGGCCGTCGCGGCCGCGCGTTCGAGATCTAGCAGCTGTTCGCCGTGCCGCTCCTCGTCATACGCCTTGCGGCCACCGCGCAGGCCGAACAGCCGCTTGGAGATCAACAGATACAGCACCGCGGCCACGTTGATCGTCAGGGTCACTACACGCGTCATGGTGACGCCTTTGGCCAGGTCATGGATCTCCAACGGCAGGAAAATCGAAGTGGCCACCACGGCGAAGTATTCGCCCCATCGTTTGAGCATCCATAGACCCACGCCCTCGATGACCTGCAGAACGGCGTAGGCGGAGAGCACGAGCGTTATCAGCGCCAACGTTGACGGTTTCGCGGCCAGCGCCTTCTCCAGTTCTTGGATGGCGAACATCTGATCGACCTTGAATCCAGCGGCGCGAAATATCGGCAGGTCACGATCGAGGGTCGCTTGGATAGCCCCGCGCGCACCGCGAAACTCCCACACCGCCCAGGCGGCGATCCCCAGCACCATAGCCCGCAACAGGCGTTCGACCCCAAGCGCCCGAATTATGATCGCCTGCCGTAACGCCTTGCCGCGCATGATCAGCGGCGCATCTTCGGGGCGGCCACGTCCATGAGGCGCACCCAGGGTGAAATCGCCACAGCGAAGACAGCGCCACACCTCGCCCAGCTCGGTCTTGGCCCTAAGTCTCTCCGCGAGGGCCCGATCATCGGGCTCGTAGGTGGCGTGTCCGCCGAGCGAACAGACCATCAACTCCCACCGGTTGATGCCACGGTTTTCACGCTTGACCACGGGGCGATCATTCAATGTGGGTGGGGAACCACGCAAGCCCCGCGGAGGTCAACCAGGAAATCGCTGGCCGGCGACGGCTAGTCCGGTGCCTGCCAGGTGATCAAGACGCGCCCGTAGAGCAGGCGCCGCACTCGAGCTCCGGGAAGCACCGCGCGGGCGTGGCCGCGGAGCCGTGAAAGGTTGTCCGGTGGCGACCATTTGATCGCGGCGGTGTGCTCCCATTTGCCCCTGACGCGGTTGGCGATGCCGCACGCGACCCGGCCGGTCAGATGCCACAGTCCGTTTCGGAGCGCAGGTTTCACGAAGGTGACCACCGCGAGTGTCCCCCGGACCGGACGAGGCTGGCAAGCCTGGCCAGTGCGGCGCCGCTGTCCTCGATGTGGTGCAGGCCAGAAAACCATCACCACAACCGACGTCGAGAACACGCTGAGCCCCGCTGCGGGACCTGCGACGCCAACATCGCGT
The DNA here is from genome assembly GCF_900292015.1 of Mycobacterium basiliense. Classification (NCBI taxonomy): domain Bacteria; kingdom Bacillati; phylum Actinomycetota; class Actinomycetes; order Mycobacteriales; family Mycobacteriaceae; genus Mycobacterium; species Mycobacterium basiliense. The sequence goes on along the minus strand of NZ_LR130759.1, from coordinate 173,837 downwards.
CGTAGTAAGTGGTGATGTTGCACGGATGTCCCGCCAACACCGATCGAAAATATCCGTTCGGGCCCTAATGTTAACCATTGGGGGTAGGGACCGGATTGGCCCGCGTGACGTGCTGCATGCGCTTCGGAAGCCAGTTCGCGTGGAGGAGGTAGACGATATGACCGAGGTGCTCGTCGTGATCGGCGTCGGCGGCATGGGCAGTGCGATCGCGCGGCGACTGGGTTGCGGAAAGACGGTGCTGCTGGCCGACAATAATGCGGGTGCGCTGGCTGCGGCGGCCGACTCAATGGCCGCCGCCGGACATCACGTCGAGAGCCGCGGAGTCGATGTCGCGTCGTCGGATTCGGTTCGCGCGCTCGCCGAGCAGGCCGCCGCACTCGGTGAGGTCACCCAGCTGGCGCATACCGCTGGGCTCTCCCCGGCACAGGCGTCGGCCGAAGCGATCCTGGCCGTGGACCTACTGGGTACCGCACTGGTGCTCGACGAGTTCGGCGAAGTGATCGCGCCAGGTGGCGCCGGCGTGGTGATTGCCAGCATGGCCGGGCACCTGGTGCCCCCGCTGAGTGTCGACCATGAGCACGCGTTGGCGCACGATCCGCCCGGGGAGCTGTTACAGCTCGACTTCATCAGGAAGATCGTCGAACCAGCGTTTGCCTACCCGATCGCAAAGCAGGCCAACCATGTTCGCGTCCGTGCCGCCGCCGATCGCTGGGGACGCCGGGGAGCGCGGGTCAATTCGATTAGTCCCGGGGTCATCTCCACGTCCATGGGACAGCAGGAGTTGCAGTCCCCGGTCGGCGATGGGATGCGGGCAATGATCGCCATGTCCGGCACCTGTCGAATCGGCACCCCGGACGACATCGCCGCGGCCACCGCGTTCCTGCTCGGCCCGGAATCGACGTTCATCACCGGAACCGATCTATTGGTCGACGGTGGCGTCATTGCTGCAGCAAAGTCGTACTAGCTCAAGGGTTTTCGCCGGTCAGCACTGTACCTGCCGGCAATGCCGGGTGCGCATGTCAGCGGATGTCGAAATTGTGCAGAGTCTGGTTCGACCCCTCACTTACCGTCACATAGCCCCGCCCGTCCGGATGGAAGGCGATCGCCTCGCCTTGCTGCTCGGTGACCACCGGCCCGTCGACCGGCCGCTGGCCCAACGGCGCCCAGGCTGTGGTGGCAGCGCCACGGTTCCACAGCAGTACATCGCGATAGGTGCGGACAGCCAATTGCGATCCATCCGACGAGAAGTCGGCACTGGTGACCAGTTGCGAGTCGGCACGCGACAGGTCCAGTGCGGCAACCTGCTGCAATGTCGTGTCTCCGCTGGTTCCCCACGCGCTGGCCGGCGCCGAAAATACGCGAGAGACGTCTCTGCTGGTCTTCTCGATCACCATCAGATCGCCCGTGCGCGGGTCGACGGCGAGCGCCTCGGAGTTGATCTTTTCGCCGTTGGGATATACCAGCCGAAGTTGATTGACGCCGGTCAGCGTTGTGTTGGTCGGGTTGGCCGCGGTGCCGGTCACCGTGGGCTCAGGAACACGGTAAATGACGACGTTGCTACGCGAGAGACCGTTGTCGCCGATATCGCCGACGTAAATATAGGACTTCCCGTCGGCGGCGGTGGCGACCTCGATGTCCTCCCAGTCGACGGCTTTGGCGCCGCCGAGGGTGTACGTGCCCAGCGTCTGGCCGGTCTTTGCATCGATCGCGAAGATTCGCGCCGAGTCGCCGGAATCGTTGTGTACCCAATAGACATTCGGGTTGTTGATCCCGGAATCGATGCCCGAGATCTCCTTAAGCGCACCGTTAGTGATGGTTCCACCGTTCGAAGAAACCAGTGCCCCGTCACGAGCCGCATCGACCGCATTCTGGCCCGGATCGGACGGCCCGCCGGGATTACCCGGGTTTCCCGGGTCGCTGACCGTTGTTCCCAACGCTCCAGCCACGCCATCGTGGCCGGCCAGTTTGCCACCGGCGCCGCCCGCCCCGCCGACGCCCGGGTGTTGACCGGAACCACCGGCGCCGCCGTTGCCGCCGCCGCCAATCAACCCGGCGCTGCCGCCGGCACCTCCGGTGCCGCCGATCGTCCCGGCTCCGCCGCGCCCGCCGCTGCCCGCCTCGCCCGTCAGCAGCCCGCCATTCCCGCCACGACCGCCGGCAGGTGCGGCGCTGCTGGCGCCGACGCCGGATCCGCCTTGCCCACCGGAGCCGCCGTCGCCGATCAGGCCGGCGCTGCCACCATTACCGCCGGCTTGGCCGGCCCCACCCGATCCCCCGTTGCCACCGCGGCCATACAGCAACCCACCCGGTTCGCCATCTTGCCCAGTTCCGGGTGCTCCGTTTGCCCCGTCCCCGACCAGCGGGCGACCCAGGAATGTCCGAGTGGGCGCATTGATCAGATCGAGCGCGACCTGCAGCGGGCTCACGTTGGCCAGCTCGGCGGCCGCGTATGACCTCGCACCGGCGGTCAACGACTCCACAAACCGCTGGTGGATGGCGCTGATCTCGGCGCTGACCGCCTGGTACTGCCTGGCATGCGCGACGAACAGTGACGCTGCCGCCACCGACACCTCATCCTCTGCGGCGGCCAGCAAACCGGTGGTTGGCAGTGCCGCTGCCGCATTCGCTGTGCGCAGCGACGCCCCGATGGCTGCCAAATCCGTCGCCGCGGACGACAACAACTGCGGGATCGCCACCAGGTACGACATCGCTATCCTCCCCACGCCGGCCCGGGTAGATATAATCAATCGATTGATAGTATGCAGACCTCGCACGGTCGCGGTGGCGTTATCGATCAAATAATCAATCGATTGATAGCATAATCAGCGGCTCCCAGCGACCGCTCTCGGCAACGCCTGAGCCGCGCCAGCACAGATGGTGAGGACCATGAGAACCCGCGCGGCCGCCCTTCACGAGTACGGGCGCCCGTGGACGGTCGAGGAATTCGACCTCGATCCCCCGCGCGCGCGGGCGAAGTTCTGGTGCGGGTGGCCGCGACTGGCCTATGCCCCTCCGACGAACACATCCCGCTGGGCAGGCTGGCGCCACCCACCCGGACACGGCTCGGCGGCGCGTCGCGCCAAAGTGTGCGGCGAAGACACGGTGGTGGCTATCGGCGCCGGCGGCATCGGCACCGCGGCCATCCAAGGCGCGCGGATCAGCGGCGCCGCCCGCATCGTCGCGGTCGACCCGGTCGAGTTCAAGCGGACATCCGCGCCGAGTTTCGGCGCCACCCACACGGCGGCAACGGCTGCCGATGCCAACGAGTTGGTGCGGGAGTTGACTCGCGGCGTCATGGCCGACGCCGTCGTGGTCTCTGCCGCAATGATCGAGGCGGCCGACGTTGGCGCGGCCCTGACGATGACCCGCAGGGGCGGAAGCTGTGTGCTCACCGGCCTGCCGGCACCTACGACGCACTCCGCCGAGGTGCGGCTGCAAGACTTCACTCTGACCCCTGCTAGCCAGCATGTACGAGTCCGGACAGCTAATCCTGGACCAGATGATCACCACGCGCTATGCGCTGGCTCAGATCAACGGCGCCTACGCCGACCTGGCCGCAGCAGAACTCATCAGGGGCGTTATCGATCTCGATCTGGGTTGAGGACTATCCGGATCGCGCCGCTGGCCGATGCACCGCAGCCCCGGCAACGTCCTGGGCTGCCGCCGCTGCGCCGCTGCGGTGCACCCAATCGCTGCGACGCAACCGCCACGTGCGTCGAGCGTACTCCAGCTCGGTGTAGGGCCATTGAGTGACAATTCGCCCGGTCGGCGAACGAAAATAGCTGTTGCACTGAGTCCAGATCGTTCGCTCCAGAGACCCAGAAAGCTCGTCGTTGTACCGATTTTCGGCCTCGGGACGCACGTCCAGGTATCCTCCTCGGCGCGCTAACCGGGCCACCGCGCTGGCCACCAGGCGCGCGCCGGCTTGCAAGATATACACGATCGAGTTACCACCCTGGTTCGTGTTGGGGCCATACAGCATGAAGAAGTTCGGGAAACCCGCCACGGCCACACCCAGGTAGGCGCTTGGATCGGCGCCCCAACGCTGGTGCAACGACTGCCCTCCGGCACCGATGATCTCGATGCCCGATAGGTACTGTGCGGTCTCGAATCCGGTTGCCAGCACAATGGCGTCGATGTCGACGACTCCGTCGGCGGTGACGATCGAGGTCTGAGTAACCCGATCGATGGGTGTGGTGACCAGATCGACGTTCTCCTCCTGCAAAGCACGGTAATATTCGTCGCCCAGTAGCACCCGTTTGCAGCGGAACGGATAATTCGGTGTCAGCGCCCGCCGAAGTCCATCGTCGGCAACCACGCGCTGCAGAAACGCGGTCGCAAACTGGCTGCGGGCAGCGACCATCGGATCGTCGGCGAAGGTTGCGGTGTTGTCGTGCTGGAATTTCCAGATCTGCCACCGGGTACGACGGATAGCCAGAGAGCTTCGTGCGAAGCGGGCCAATTCGGTTGCGCTGTACGGTCGGTCCTCTTTGGGAACCATCCAGGGGGGCGTGCGTTGAAACACCGTAAGACGACCAGCGGTCCTGGCTAGCTCCGGCACTACCTGCACGCCACTGGCGCCGGTACCGATTACCGCCACCTTCTTGGCGCTCAGATCAACGTGGTGATCCCACTGTGCGGTGTGCATGAGGGCGCCACCGAAGTCGGGCAGACCTGCGATGTCTGGCAGCTTCGGCGAGCCGAACAACCCCACCGCACTGACCACAACATCGGCGATCAAAGTTTCGGACCGGTCTCCGTGGTCCACATCCAGTTCCCACTGCCAGCCGTTCACCTTCCAGCGCGCCGACCGCAATGTGGTACCGAGCAGGAGGTGCCGACGCAGATCAAAGTCGTCAACTACCGACTCGAGATAGGCCAGGATCTCGGGCTGGCGGGCGTAGGTGCGACTCCAGGATTTGTTCAGCGCGAAGGAAAACGAATACAGGTGGCTTTGGATATCGCAGGCGGCTCCCGGGTAGGTATTACGCCGCCAGGTGCCGCCGACCCCATCGCCACTTTCGATGATCACAAGATCGTCGATTCCAGCCCGACGCAGGGCAACCGCCGCACCAAGACCGCCGAATCCGGCGCCCACAATCGCCACCTTCGGCGAACGATTCCGCCGGGTCGCGGCACGCAGCCGACCGATACGGTAGTGCTGGCGGGCGGTCATCGGCCGTCTTCTGCGCCACGGATCTCGAACCCCGCCATGTCCCCCTTGGAACGCCAGGCCGCCAAGATATCGGCGTACTCGGTTGGGCCGCCGAAGAAGAAGCTGGCCTGCCGGGTCTTGGCGTCGGCCCGCCCCTCCCTGTTGTAGTAGCCCGGAGTGCATACCTTGGCCCGCTCTGCGGTCGCGGTCGAGCGCTGCAAAACCGTTTCGATCCACGCGGTTTCCGCGCTGGGCGAGGCCTCCACCTCGGCAACGCCGTGTTCGAGTGCCCATGCGATGATCCACGCGGCGTGGGTTGACTGCACATCAAGCAGATATGGGAAATTCACCGTCAGTCCCGCTTGGGCGATGCTTTCGATGAAGCAGTTCGGAAATCCGTTCGCGCACAAGCCTTGAAACGTGCGCACGCCGTCACGCCATTTCTCGGTGAGTGGGACGCCGTCCCGGCCGATCAGCTCGAACCCGGTGCGACGACAGTAGTCAGTGCCCACCTCGAAGCCCGTCGCGAATATCAAGCAGTCGAGTTCGTAGGCCACACCCTCGACGACCGCCCCGGACTCGGTGATGCATTCCACACCAATACCGCGAGTGTCAACGAGCGTGACGTTGTCACGGTTGAACGTCTGCAGATACTCGTCGTGAAAGCAGGGCCGTTTGCAGAAATAGCCGTACCAAGGTTTGAGCGCCTCCGCCGTGGCGCGATCGGCCACCAGCTCGTCGACCCGGGCCCGGATCTCTTCCATCTTGGTGAAGTCTGCGATCTCGAGGACCCGAGTCCGTTGCTCGGGGTCAACCGACCCGTCGGTGTCATGTCGCATCACCGGAAGCTTCCGGGTGATGCTGGTCCAAGCGTCATCGACCAGATCGTCGGATGCCTGTCCGCCGGCAGTGAGGATCTGAAAGTTCTGGATGCGGGCACGCTGCCATCCCGGCCGTAATGCGTTGGCCCACTGCGGGTCTGTGGGGCGATTGGCACGAACATCCACCGAGGACGGCGTGCGTTGGAAGACAAAGAGCTGTTGAGCTGCCGCCGCCAGGTGGGGCACACACTGGACCGCGGTCGCCCCGGTACCGATGATGCCGACGCGCTTGTCGGCTAAATGCTGCAGCTTCTCACCGGTGTAGCCGTAGTCCCATCTGCTGGTATGAAACGTGTGACCGAGAAACGAACCAATCCCGGGGATACCCGGCAACTTGGGTTTGGCCTGATATCCGTTGGCCATCGCGACAAACTTGGCGCGCATCTCGTCGCCCCGATTTGTCCGAATGATCCAGCGTGAACATTGTGCATCCCAACGGATCTCATGCACATCGGTCTGCAGACAGGAATCCCGGTACAGGTCGTAGTGTTCGGCGATGCGCCGGCAATGGCCAAAGATCTCCGCGCCTTTGGAGTACTTCTCGACCGGAACGTAACCGAGCTCTTCGAGCAACGGCATATACACGTAAGACTCCACATCGCACGCGATGCCGGGATATCGGTTCCAGTACCAGGTACCACCCACATCGGCTGCCCTGTCGATCAGCCGAACACTCGCTACACCCAGCTCACGCAGCCGCGCGCCGGTCAGCAGACCACCGAAGCCGGCGCCGATAACCGCCACATCGACCTGATCGGTAAACGGTTCGCGGGTGAATCGGGTATCCGCCCAGGGGTCCTCGGCAAACCGGGCGAAGTCGCCGGCGATCTCTAGGTACTGCTCGATCCCGTCGGGACGCAATCGGCGTTCGCGCTCTTGGGCGTATTTGCGGCGCAGCACTTCGACGTCGAACGCCAGGCCAACGGTCTCGGTCAAGGTCTCGGCTCCCTCTCACCTGACCCCGACTCTATAATTGATCACTTGATCGTATCAAGCGGCCGGTCACCGCCCCGGTGCCTCGCGAGCGGCGGCTACGGATGATCGAGCAGGGCACCTCGGACCAATACCTTGGCCGCATTCAGCGCGGCGTGATACTCCTTCGGCGTCAAGGTGGCGGCCAATTCGGTCAGGCCGTAGATCAGCGCATAGATCGCCTCGACGGCGCCCCCCGGAGCGGGGTGATCGCCAAGTTCGCCGCGCTTGCAGGCATCGGCGATGACCTCCTCGATGATGCCCCGAAAAGTTGTGAACCCGCTCTCCGTTGCCCGCCGACCCGCGACGGGCTCGTCCAACAGGTTGGCGTTCTCCGTCCGGATCGCCCACTCGAACGCGGCCAGATCCGGGTATTCGCGCATCAACTGACCGCACTCGTTGAGCACCGCCTCGATGCGACCGACGACGTCGCCGGGGCCGTGGGCGGCGGCACGCAACCTCGGCATCGCGGCCTCGGCTCGGGCCGCAATGGTCGCCGTGATCAGCGCCGACTTGTTCGGGAAGTAGTTGTACAGGCTGGCACTGGTTACGTTGGCCATCCGGGCGATGTCTCGGATCGTCGCACGCGAATAGCCGACCTCGGCCACGCACTTCATGGTTGCCACGATGATGCGCTGGCGGGTCTGCTCACCGCTGGCGCCCACGGGGCGGCCCAGCTGTGCCCGGGTCATTGCGGTGGTGTCCTCTCGCGTGTGTGCCCGCCCTTGGACCACGGGCACACTGTCGACATGGTCGAATATATTCGACTGATCAATTATTTCTGCGTTGGCGGAGGTGCGCGGTGGATAACCGGCAAACCGACGGTGGGCGCCGCGCTCCATGACCAACACGTCATCCGCTGCGGGGTCGCATCTGGGCCGACCAGTCGGTGCCAGCGGCGAACAGACCCGCCGGCGGATCATCGCCGCGGCAATGCGGTGCGTGGCCGAGGTCGGCTATTCGCAGGCAACGATTCGCGAGATCGCCCGCGCTGCCGACATGACCAGCGGCAGTCTTTATCACTACTTTTCCAACAAGTCCGAACTGCTTAAAGAGACCAGCGAAGCCATCGAGGAAATCGTGTTGCCACGGTTGCGTGCGGCCGCGGCAACCTCCGATGACGTCATCGACCGCCTCGATGCGGTGCTGGACGAGTCGAGGCAGTTAAAACGCGACTACCCTTACCTGGCCGCGTTCTTACGCGCGGTGCGCGCCGAGACGGCTACCCAGCGGCGACGGGGCGGCCCGAAATACCCCGGCTCCCGAGCGCTGCGCGACATCGTCACCGAGATCGTGGAAGACGCGCGCGAGCAAGGGACACTGTCGGCCGAGACCGACGCCCCAGCGGCCGTGGAGGCCATCTGCGCGTTGACGCGTGGCCTCTCGGAGCGAGCCGCGAGCCTGCCGCCGAAAGCCTACGAGGTCACGCTCGATTCGGCGAAGAAGATGATCCGTGGGACGCTGTTCGGTGCGCAGCCCGTCGTCGCGCGGCAGCGCTGACCCGGCGATGAGCCTGCTCACCGCGCTGCGCCTGAACATGACCAATATCGCCGATCCCGCGGCCCGCCATGCCGGTCGGTATCAGGCCGCGCTGGCGATGGCCGAATACGCCGATACCCACGGATTCACCGCCGTGAGCGCCGAGGAACATCATCTGGCCGCGACGGGTTGGCTACCGTCGCCGCTGATTCTGGCCGCGGCGGTCGCCGGTCGCACGCGCACAGTGCGGATCAGCATCAACGCCTTGATCGTGCCGCTATACGATCCGATCCGCCTGGCCGAGGATATCGCCGTGCTGGACAACATCACGCGGGGCCGCTTCAGCTTTGTGGCCGGGATGGGCTATCGGCCTGAGGAATACCTCGCCGCGGGCAAGGACTGGTCGCGGCGGGGAGCCCTGCTCGATGACGGCCTTTCGACGTTGCTGAAGGCATGGGGTGACGAGCCCTTCGAGTATCGGGGCGCCCTGATCAATGTGACGCCCAAACCGCATACGCGCCCCCATCCCATCGTCTTTGTCGGCGGAATGACCGTTGCGGCAGCGCGGCGTGCCGCGCGCTTCGGGCTCCCCTTCTCACCGCCGATGCCGATGCCCGAGCTGGCAGCGCGCTATGAGCGGGAGCTCCGCGAGCGGGGAAAGACGGGCTTTGTTTACCACCCGGAAAACGGCAGCACGGTGACGCTTCTACACCCCGACCCGGACGAAGCCTGGTCGCGGTACGGGCGTTTCATCATGAACGAGACCGCCGAATACAGCAGCTGGAAGCGCGCCGGTGTGCCGCGGCCCAACGAAGCTGCTGCCGCCACAATGACCGAGCTGCGGGGTCTCAACAACGTCGAGATCGTGACTCCAGAACAGTTGGTTGGCCAGATTCGCGGCGGCAGAAGAGAGATTGTCATGAACCCACTCATCGGCGGGTTGCCCATCGACGAGGGCTGGGCCAGCCTGCACCTGCTCGCCGACAAGGTGCTACCCCGGGTGTGAGTACCACGACGATCGATGCGATCGATTGCAGGTCAGCTGTTTTCTAGTCCCACGACCTGTTTTCTAGTCCCACGACCTGTTTTCTAGTCCCACGACGATGAGCCGTAGGCCAAATACAAACTCCTCCGACAAGTCGACGGGTAGGGCCTCGGAGACCGCCACTGTAGCGGGATAGCGGGACGGATCCAGCCGCTGAAACGCCGCTGAAAGCTCGCCATCGCGATCACCGGTAGTCGCCGATCCGGACACCTGAATGGCGAAGCCCAGGACGTAGCGCGACAAGGTGGCGTAAACATGCGCCGCGGTGACCGGGGAAAAGCCGTTGTCGAGCAACACCGTGAACATGAACTCCCGATGCGCCATCGCATTGGCGCCCATCGGAATGTCTCCGATCAACAGCGGAGCGACATGACCGTGTCGGCACAGCACGTCAAACCTTTTCTGTGCGAACAAGATACATGCTTGCTGCCAGGTCAGCCCGGCCATCGAGAAATCATCGAGATCCACTTCGCCGAGCATCCGATCGACCACCTTGGCCACCAACTCCGCACGGTTGGCGAAATGCCGGTAGAGGGTCGCGGTACCCGATTCGAGGTGCTGCGCCAGCGATCGCATCGACAGCGCCTCGGCACCCCGTTCGTCGACGAGCTCCAGGGCGGCCCCGACGATCCGGTCCGGCTCCAACGCAGGACGTCCACGCTGGCCCAACGACCGCGGGTTGACATCATTTGTATTTATGGACACACTGTATCCATAAATATGCAGTGGGTCAACGCCCGTGACCACAAGGACGTTTCGTCGTGTTTCTCCCCTTGTCAGCAAATCCGTTCAGCGCGCCAACCGACCGCGACATGCTCCCGTCCGAGCGCCGCGAATTCGTCCGGACGCACCGCACCTGCGTGTTTGGCTACCGTCGCCGCAATCACGGACCGGGGATGTCGATCGTGTACTACATCCCCACCGATGACGGTGAACTATTGGTTTCGACGATGGCCGGTCGCGGCAAGGCCCGCGTTGTGCCACGCGATGGCAAGGTCAGCTTGTGCGTACTCGACGAACGCTGGCCCTTTGCCTATCTGCAGGTCTACGCCGATGCCACCTTGGACGCGGACCGCGACTTGGCGGTCGAGGTCATGATGGCGGTCGCCGGCCGCATGTCCGGGCAGCAACTCGGCGAACCGGCTCGCCCGGCGGTTGCGGCCATGTGCGAGCGGGAGAACCGCGTGGTGATCCGCTGCCGGCCCTACTCGACCTTTGCAACGCCGCCGCGCCACCTGCATCGCAACGACCAAGTGCGGCAGCTGACACATTGGGCGTCCGGCGTGGTCCCGTGGGATGCCACCGATCCGACCTGACGAACTATCCGGCGTAGCGATCCCGCAGTTTGGCCAGCGTCGCCTCGATGCCCGCCGCGTTGGCCGTTACCGCGCCGAGCCGCTCGTAGTACCTCAGCTTGTTCTTGAGCGTGCCCGCATTGTGGTAGTCAAAGGTCTCAGTGACCCGGGTCAGCGTCGGGGACAACGATTCGAATTCCCAACGCCAGCGATGCCCCGCCGGATGGCGCCATTCGACCATTTCGTTCGGCTTGACGGCAGTCACCGTGCTGGTGATGCGGTAGGGCACGCCGAACATCCGCATGTTCGTGGAGAACTTCGACCCCACAACGAGGTTCGCCGGCGTCTTGACGTTGTCGCGCACCGTGCCCGACCCGTCCAACTCGCGATGGCGGGTCGGATCGGCCGCCATCGCGAACAGCTCGGCGGCCGAGGCGGCCACGTCGACCGACCGGCTTACGCGCCGGGGCCCCGCCTCCACAACCATGACGTTCATGGCGACTCCCTTCCACCCCTTCCAAGCGCCGCAACGCAATGGCTCGAGGCTACGCCTCGGCCCGGCACGCACAACCAGGTGCCACCGGGGCCATCGGAGAGGGCCCACTTGACACTGCATACCCCATGGGGGTATACAGTGTGCGTTGGGTTTCTACCCATTCAGGCAATACCGGGAGGTGAATCGCCATGACCACGACCGAGTACCCGATGACCGCGGCGGACTGCGAGGTGGCCACGCGCAGCGAGACGCCGGTATCCCACACGCGCGCCGTCCTGGAGGCCATCCTCTACGCCAACTACCCAGTGGCGTTGCTCTGAGAACCACCGACGATCTGAGAAACACCGGCGATCCGATGAAAACAGTAACCAAACTCGTGCTCTTCGCCACCGCACTGGCGCTGGTATTCACCGCTTCGGTATGGGCGGGTGCGGCGGTGCTGCCATTCAATAGTGCGTTCCTCAGTCCACCTGCGGCCCACCGAGCAGCCCCCACGCATGCCACCCATGCGGGCGACCCCGCGTCGGTGCGCGGGCTGTCACTCAGCGATGGCGATTTGATGCTTGCGGCCCTGACGGCCCCCACCACCGTGGCAGCGCATGGGACGCTGTCGTTTCGAATCGAAACGACAGCCGGCACACCGGTAACCAGATTCGAAACCGAGAACACCAAACAGCTGCATCTGATCGTGGTGCGCAGTGACGGCACGCAATTCCGTCACGCGCATCCCGTGATGAGCGCCGACGGTCAGTGGTCAATCCCTTGGACGTGGGATGCCGCGGGCACGTATCGCGTTTTTACCGACTTCGTCTCGGCCACCACAGGTTCGGGAACCGTCCTGTCCGACACGCTAGACGTGGGCGGCCTGTTCACACCGCGCGGTACGCCGGCCACCTCAACCATCAGCAACGTCGACGAGTTCACGATCACCCTCGACGGCACCGTCACCACCCGAACGATGTCGACGGTGACGGCAACCGTCACCCGCGGCGGCCGGCGCGTTACGACGCTGCAACCCTACCTGGGCGCGTATGGGCACCTGGTCATGCTGCGCAACGGCGACCTGGCCTATCTGCACGCTCACCCCGACGGTCCCGCCGCGACGACCGGATCCATTTCAGGACCGCGAATTTCGTTCCGAACCGATCCGCCCACCCCGGGAAGATACCTGCTGTACCTCGATTTTCAGGTCGACCAACAGGCGCACACCGCGCAGTTCGTCATCGACGTAGGTGCACCGGCCGACCGTTCGCCAACACATCACTAAACCGCCACCCAGGAGCCCCCCAAAAAAGAGATAAGAGAACTACCGAACGAGCCGCGCAGGAGGAAACCATGGCCCGGACAACGACTTCGCCATCCGGCGTTACCATCCCGGTGGGCAACATCGAGCTCGAGATCTCCGGGATGACCTGCGCCTCGTGTGCGACACGCCTCGAGAAGACATTGAACAAGCTCGACGGTGTCGCCGCCAGCGTTAACTACGCAACCGAAAAGGCCACCATCGCAGTCCCGTTCGGATACGACCCGCAGGTTCTCGTCGCCGAAGTGGAAAAGGCCGGGTACACGGCGACACTGCCACGCCCACACCAAGAACCCGAGCGACCAACCCCAGACCCGGAACTACGGACCCTGCGCACCAGCCTGGCCACCGCGACCGTCCTCGCCGGCCCGGTGATCCTGATGGCGATGATTCCCGCGTTGCAGTTCCGCTACTGGCAGTGGGCCTCACTGACGCTGGCCGCGCCGGTCGTAGTTTGGGCAGGTCGAGCGTTCCACGCGGCCGCGTGGACCAATCTCAAACACGGCACGGCGACCATGGACACCCTGGTCTCGCTCGGGACCCTGTCGGCCTTCTTGTGGTCGCTGTACGCCCTCTTTCTGGGCAACGCCGGGCAACCGGGCCTACATCACTCGTTCCACTTGACCATCACGCGCGGCGACGGGACCGCCAATATCTACCTCGAGGTGGCCGCGGGCGTCACCCTTTTCGTCCTCGCCGGCCGGTATTTTGAGAAGCGCGCAAAGCGGCGTGCTGGCGCGGCACTGCACGCCCTGCTCCAGCTCGGGGCCAAGGATGTCGCGGTGCTGCGCACCGGCACCGAAACCCGCATACCCATCGATCAACTGCTCATCGGCGACGAATTCGTGGTGCGGCCCGGGGAGAAGATCGCCGCCGACGGGACGGTGGTTTCGGGTTCCTCGGCGATCGACGCGTCGATGCTTACCGGGGAATCGGTCCCGGTCGAGGTCGGGCCGGGTGACACCGTCACCGGAGCCACCGTGAACGCCGGCGGCCGCCTGGTGGTACGCGCAAACCGGGTGGGCGAGGACACCCAGCTGGCGCAGATGGGCCAGCTGGTCGAGGCCGCCCAATCGGGTAAGGCAGCCGCCCGACGGCTCGCCGACCGCATCTCCGGCGTGTTCGTGCCTGTCGTGATCGCCATCGCCGTGGCAACGCTCGGAGTCTGGCTCGGCGCCGGCGCTCCGCTCACCGCCGCACTGACGGCGGCCGTGGCGGTGCTGATCATCGCATGCCCATGCGCGCTCGGATTAGCTACCCCGACAGCACTTTTAGTCGGAACGGGTCGCGCCGCATCGCTTGGGGTTCTGATCAAGGGCCCAGAAGTATTGGAGTCCACCCGCAAGATCGACACGATCGTGCTGGACAAGACCGGCACCGTTACCACCGGCAAAATGGCGGTGGTCGATGTGATCACCGCAGCCGGCGTCGACCGGGCCACGGTGTTGCGCTACGGCGGCGCCTTGGAGAGCTCCTCTGCGCACCCCATCGCGCAAGCGATCGCCAAGGCCGCCAAGTCCGAACTTGGCACGCTACCCGAGGCCGAGCACTTCGCCAGCGTGGACGGCCAAGGCGTGCACGGCATTATCGACGGAATGGCCGTCGTCGTCGGGCGTTCGAGCCTGCTGACCGAGTGGGCTCAACACCTCGATCCGACATTATCGGCGGCCAAGGATCGGGCCGAGAGCGAGGGCAAGACCGCCGTTGTCGTCGGCTGGGACGGACTCGCCCGCGGAGTACTCGTGATTGCCGATACGGTCAAACCCACTAGCGCACAGGCCGTCCGGGAGTTCGAGCGACTCGGCCTAGCGCCGGTATTGCTCACCGGCGACAATCGGGTCGTCGCCCGGCGCATCGCCGACGAGGTGGGCATCGGCCGGGTCATTGCCGAAGTGATGCCGGCCGACAAAGTGTCGGCGATCACGCGCTTGCAATCCGAGGGCCGGGTGGTGGCCATGGTCGGCGACGGCGTCAACGATGCTGCCGCGTTGGCCACCGCGAACCTCGGGCTGGCGATGGGCACCGGCACCGATGTCGCGATCGAAGCCGCCGACGTCACCTTGGTGCGCGATGATCTACGGGCTGCAGCGGACGCAATCAGGCTGTCCCGCAAAACACTGGCTACCATACAGGCCAACTTGTTCTGGGCCTTTGGCTACAACATCGCCGCGATTCCGCTAGCCGCGCTCGGTCTGCTCAACCCCATGCTCGCCGGAGCGGCGATGGCGTTCTCCAGCGTGGTCGTCGTTGGCAACAGCCTACGTCTGCGGTCCTTTACCGCCGGCGGGCCTGCCGATCCAGGCGACCGGCCAGCATGGCGTGGAAATGACCGGCCGCACTCTCGTGCCGACCGAATTCCACGAACTCGTTAGCCCCCGAGCACAACCCGCGTTGGACGCCCTCGGACATCTCGTTGTCTTCGATCGCACCACGGGCGATGAAGCTGGCCTCGCCCGCCGGGTTGTTGGGTCCCGGATCACGTCCCGATCGCTCGGCAACCTCCGGGCGAACCATCGCATAGATGGTCGACGTGGTGTGGCCAACGTCTACCGGGTCGACGACGACCATAAGTACCAGATCGGGAAACGTTGCGAGCATGACGTTGGGGAACAACTGATACAAGTAGGTCACCCGCGCATCGGTGGTCCAGGTTGACTCAGGCCGGTCGCGAAGGCGCTCAATATTGCGGTAGGGGAACGTGATACGGCTATTCGGCCCGAATGTCTCCACCACGTTGAGGTCATCGTATTGCAGTGGGTAGAACGTGTCTTTGTGCGTTGTACGGATGTGATAGCCCTCGAGAAACTGCTCGACGAGCACCTTCCAGTTCATCGCTCGCAACGTGCAATCCACGTAGGCCAGCCGGTTGACCGGCAAAAGTTTTTCGCGCCACGGACTGCCGTCGGTGAGCCATGTCATCGCCTCGTCGTCAGGCTTGCATCCGGCTGAACTCGCAGCGTCGAGCGCACCGATGACAACGAGCCCGTCCGCCTCCTGACTGGGCACCTCGACCAGACCGCGCGTCGAGTGGTCCAGCTCGGGGAATGCCTCGGCGTGGGGCACATGCGCCAGCGAACCATCCAACCGGTACGTCCAGCCGTGATACCGACACACCAGGGCATGAGAGCACCCGGAACCCTCGACAAGGGCGAAACCGCGGTGGCGACACGCGTTGCGGAACACGCGCACCTGTTGATCGCGTCCACGCACCGCGAACAAGGGCACCCCAAAAACGCTGCGTTCAATGTGGTCGCCCGGATTCGGGATAGCCGCGGAGGGAACGAATACGCTCGGCATCGCGCGCAGCAGCCGCAGCTCGTCGGCAAAGCGCTCAGGTTTCAGGTAGTTTGCGACGGGCTCACGCCAAGCCTCGCCCTCATCGGTGGTGCCGGCATCAATATGAGCAAGCACGCGCCGGACGATTTGCACATCGTCAGCAACCAACGACTTTGTCGGCAAGCTCATGCGCTTTAGTATCACACTCCTGAAATCACGCGTCAACGATTTAGTGATATGAGCATCCATCGGTGAAGATACCTATGTGCCTGCACTACCACGCTCCCGGGTGAGCCAGCTGATCGGCAACCGGCCGCTTAGCGCGCGCTCGGTGCTCGCATCGGCGTTACTGGGCGCCGACCAAGGCCGCCTCACGGTGGCCGAATTGGTTGGGTTGGCCACCCAGTTCGGCATCAGCGACGGCGCGGCACGCACCTGTCTGTGGCGGATGGTCTCCACCGGCGAACTGTCCAGCGATGGCGGTAGCTACGCGCTGGCGGGGCGCTTGTTAGAGCGTCGCCAGCGGGTCGACGAGGCGTCCCGAATTGCCGGCGCGATGGCGCGGAGCTGGGACGGAACTTGGGAACTGGCCATCGTGTCCTTGGACCGCCGCTCGGCAGCAGATCGGCTTGAGCTGCGGAAGGCGGCGACGACCCTGCACCTGGCCGAGCTCCGTGAGGGCGTGTGGTTGCGTCCGAACAACCTCGACCCGCAACGGCTTCCGACCTCCCGCGCGGTACTCGAACAACAGTGCACCCAATTTCACGGCGCGGCCACCCAGATCGCTCCCGACAAGGTGCTATCGCTGTTCGGCCTTGACGAATGGGCAGCGGATGCCAGGGCGCTCATCGAGGCGATAAGCGTCGCACTCGAACCCGACAACAACGACTATTCGGCCGAGACCTTCACCTACGAATTTTCGTTGTTGATCGCCGTAGTACGGCACCTTCAGCTCGATCCGCTGCTACCCACCGAACTCATACCGGACCACTGGCCTGGGCATGCGCTGCGCAGCCTGCATCACAACTTCGACGAAGCCTTCAAACGAAGGATCAACCGCGCTTTCGGTTGACCGTGCGACGGACGGCCGGCGCCGCAGCGGCTCAAATGTCGACTAGCGGCCGGCCCGCGGTATCGCTGGCCGCACCGCTACCAGGCTTTGGCACCAACTCGGTCAGCCAGCTACGGATCTCGTTGTTGTGTTCGCCAAGCCGCGGCGGCCTGGTGCGATAGGTGGCCGGCGTAGCGGACAAGTTGATTGGACTGGCCACCTGACGGCCCAGGCCCTCGCCGTCCTCGGTGTTGCGGATCGGGCGCAGACCCAGCCGCTCGGCCAGCGCGAACGCTTCGGCGATGTTGTTGACGGCACCAGCAGGAACGCCCAGTTCAGGCAATAGTCGCGCCCAGTGGCCGGCCGAGTTCGATGCCAAGGCGTGTTCCAAGTGCTCGCGCAACAGCGCTCGATTGCCCACCCGTAGTTCATTGCTGAGAAATCGCCCGTCGGTTGCCAGACCGGGGATGCCCAGCGCGTCACACAGCTGGGTGAACTGCTTGTCGTTGCCCACTGCCAAGACCAGCGTCCCCTCTCCGGTCGAGTACGTATCGTAGGGGGCGATGCTGGCGTGCCCGTTACCCATCGCGCGCGGAATCTGCCCGGTCAGAACATAACTGGCAGACTGATTGGCCAGCGCAGCCAGCAATGCCGACATCAGATTGATCTCCACATGCTGGCCACGTCCCAACCGGTCTCGCTCGCGCAATGCCGACAAGATCCCAACCGTGGCGAACAGCCCCGCCAGCACATCCACCACCGCCACGCCCACCTTGGTCGGGGTTTCAGGATCCGGCCCGGTGATGCTCATCAACCCGCCCAGAGCTTGAACCAACAGGTCATAGCCGGCCAACTCGCGCCCCGCTGCGGCGCCGAAGGCCGAGATGCTGCAGTACACCAACATGGGGTTGGCCGGGCGAATCGTGGGCTCGTCCAAGCCGAATCGCTCCATGGTGCCCGGGCGGAAGTTCTCCACCAGCACGTCGGCGCGCTCGGCGAGGACCCGAGCCACCCGCAAGTCCGCGGGATCACGGAGGTCGAGCACAATACTACGCTTGTTGCGATTAACACCCAGGTAGTAGACGCTTTCGTGGTCGACGAACGGTGGGCCCCACGACCTCGTGTCATCACCGCCCGGTCGTTCGATCTTGATCACATCGGCGCCCAGGTCGCCGAGGGTCATCGTGCAGAACGGCCCCGCCAGTACCCGGGAAAAGTCGGCCACCAGCAGCGACGAAGAGCGTTGTGACACATACTGATTCAACTTGTCATCGCCTCCAAGTCGATTAGCGGGCAGCCTGGCTGGGCGCCGCGACAGCGCCCAGCCAGATCCGGAGGGCTTGGGGCACAATCTCGGCGGCACGCCCATCGAGCCGGTCTACAGTCAGGCTACTGATCGGATGGGTAGTGACCGCGGGCTCGAGGGCGACCATTCCGCGCGCCTCACGCTGCAAGCGGGCCTCATTCTCGAACTCCGTCGTCACGATGGCCACCGTCGGCACCCCCGCCTGCTCCAGCCGCACCGCGTCGTTGATGCATGCCGAACAACAGGATCCACAATCGCCAATGGCAGTTAGCGCGATGTCGTTTTCCGCCGCGATCTGACTGACTAGCCCAGGCTCAGCGTCCGAGGAGAAATGCCGCTTGTCGTAGTGGGTTACCGATGCGAAATCGGCACCGTGACGGCTTAATTCCAATACCGTGGCACGTAGCAGTTTGGCCGCGTTCCACTTGGTGTTGCTCAGCACACCGAGGCGCAGCCCGTCAATCGTGCCGGGCCGGGGAGCCGGAGAGACAGCCTCTACCTCGACCACACCACATGGGTCATAGACAACGTTCGTCATTTGATTTCCTTCAGTGTTTGATTTCCTTCAGTATTTGAGTGCTTCGCCAGGCTTCGTGTCTCAGAGCCGACACGACCCGTCGGCGCAATTGAACTCGCGGGCAATGGTGTTGGCGTCGGGCACGCCAACACCGTCATCGTCAACGCGGCGTAGCACCGGCGTCGTCGCGGTGCTCCACCCCGGCAGGAACGCCGAGAATCGTCCAGCGGCTCCACCCGCGACAAACAGGTGAATGTCATCCGGAGTGAACACGATTGGCAGTCTCCTGCCCGACTCACGTGGATACCACTTCGGCAGATTGCGGTTGTAGGTGCGTCCACCGGGAGGTGCGTAGCGGTTGTGGTAACTCACGGCGTCCCAGTCATTGGTGCCGTTGATCCAGAGGTAGCGACGAACGTCGTCGCGGGTCCAGCCAGCGGCAGCGATCGTATGTGCATGCTCCACGCCGATGACGACCGCGCAGGAACCGCCCAGCACCGCATTGTTATGTGCGATGGTGCTCATCGCCGAGGCGATCGAGTCCAGAATCCCCTCGGGGTCATCCGAAATGTGGTTGGTGACGCTGTGCGGAGCCTCCGCCCCGATGACCAGCACCGTGCTGTCTTCGGCCCGGTAACCGTGCTCGACGTGATAGGGCGCCCAGGGGTTGGCCTCCTCGTTTTCGGCGATGCAGAACGAGTATTTCCCCGGGTGGCCCAGGGTGCTCTTGTCCCGTTCGCCCGGAATGCCACCACCGACACTGAGCATGACCAGCCGAATTGCCCGGCCAATAGTGGCGTTGGCCCGGTTGCCCGAACCGAACACATTTCCACCACAGTTCATTCCGATCTGACCAACGATCGGCCCGTTGACCACGAGCAGTGGCGCGACGACATGGGTCGTTGCCTGGATGCCGTTGAGGTTGAACCGTGCATCGGTTAGAGCCAATATGGCGGACCGCACGACGGGGGCATACTCGGGTTTGCATCCGGCCATCACCATGTTGACGGCCAGGAGTTCTCGAGTCAGGCTGCCCCACCGCGGCGGAATGCGCGCCACCAGCGCGTTGGGATGCCCTCCCAGGGCGTCCAACATCGCGGCCACGCGTGCGGGGGTCGGCGCAACCACCGGCAACCCGTCGCTCCACGGCTGTTGGAAATAGTGCTCGACAAGATCGACTTCGTCGATGATCACAGCTGTCATGGGTTGCCTCTTCTCGGGATCTGTCACCGTGAGGACAACCGTAGGTGGACCACATCTTTAGTGTCCAAGACATATTAGAACAGGTATTATATTCTGTAGATATTATGGATCCGGAGATGCGCTTGCTGCGCTACTTCGTCACCGTCGCCGAGGAGAGACATTTCGCCCGCGCCGCGGACCGACTGCACATCGCCCAACCGCCACTGAGCCAACAGATCCAGAAGTTGGAGCGCCAACTGGGTGTCGACCTCATCGATCGTTCCCGACGCCCGATCGAACTCACTGACGCCGGCAAGGCGCTTCTGCCCGAGGCCAGACTGGCGCTCACTCACGCCGAGCGCGCCTTTGCGGCGGCACGTCGGGCCGCCACCGGTCAACTCGGTCACCTTCACATCGGCGCACTGCAGGCGGCGGTGGACGGCGTCTTGTCCTATGTAATGCGGGCGCATCACCGCGACTACCCGGACGTCACACTCGAACTCAATGAGCTGGGTACCCATGAGCAGGTGACACAGCTGGTCGAGCGCCGCATCGATATCGGCTTTCTGCGCGGGCCGGTTGACGACCCATCGTTGACCATCCAAACCTTGATCGATGATCCGCTTGTCCTGGTGACATCTGAGGACGATCCGCTGGCCGCACAACAGCGCATCGCTCCGTCGCTGCTTGCGGACCAGCCGATGATCCTGTGGACTCGAAGTGCAGCGGCCACCACCTACGCCGACATCGTCGAATTTTTCCGCACACACAACATCGAGCCGCCGATCGTCGATGAAGTGCCCAGAATCCAGACAATTCTTGCCCTAGTTGCATCGGGATCTGGAAGCTCCTTGCTACCAGCATCTTTCATCAACCTCAACCGAAACGGCGTACGGTTCATACCACTACACGGGCCTCTGCCCTATCGTCCGCTCGCGCTGGCATGGCACACCACCAACAAGTCGCCCAGCGTGCGCGCGTTCATCGATGTCGCCACCCGAGCCGCCCCACAGTACCTACGCGATCTGAGCGATCACTACCCACAGCTGGCGTCACAATCCACCGAAATCTTGTGACCCAAAACGCGGACACTGATCCGAACACGTTGCAGCACAACCAAAGTCAGTGCGCTGAGAGCTACTGGCGTACCGGAGCGGGTTCGTCCAACTCCGCTTCGAGCAGGATCTGCAAGCTCTTCCGCAATTCGCCAAAGCGCCGCTCCCCCAGCAGTTTCTCCCAACGCTTCTGCACGGCTAGTGCGTTAGTCCGCATTACCCGTAGGACCTGCCTACCCCGCGGTGTCAACTCAATGATCCGAGCGCGAGCATCAGCCGGATCGGGAACTCGCGTGACGTAGCGGTGCCGCTCCATCGCCGTCACCGCCTGGGCCACCGCCTGACGACTCACCCCAAGTCGTTCGGCCAGATCCGATGCATGCAACCCACCGGCGGCCAACGGCACGAGTCCAATCGCTTGCGCCGGGCGAATTCCCTCCAATCCCGCCTCCGCGAATGCCGCTCTCAACCGAGGGCCTCCGGCGCTAGCAAGCAGTTGCACCAGGGCCGGCACGGTGGGCTCCCAGTCGGCATCTGGAACACTTTGCATGCACCGAGTCTGCCATTCGTGACACGAATGACAAGGTACTTGTCAACCGCGGGCACTAACTGTCACCATGTGAGCGTGCCGTCTCGGTTCGTCCGGGCATTCACCGGGTGCTTGCTGGCCGTCTTGGTGGCGTTGGCCGCCATCGGGCTCGGCGGCCCGCGCGTGTGGGGAACGCCTGATTTCCCGATCCCGGCCGGACGGTCCATCCAGATCGTCAAGGCAGGAGGGCTATTCAGGATCTATCGCGTGTACCGGCCACAGGGGTTGGCCGGCATGGCGCCATTGGTAGTGATGCTGCACGGCGGCTTTGGCGATGGCGCCCAGGCCGAACGCGACTACCACTGGAACAGTGAGGCGGATACCGGCCGCTTCGTGGTGGCCTACCCGAACGGCCTACTGCGCGCCTGGAACGGCGGGACGTGCTGCGGTCTGCCCGAAAACGTCGATATCGACGATGTCGGCTTCCTCACCAGCATGGTCGCCGATATCGAGCATCGGACGCCAATTGATCCGGCACGGGTCTACGTCACCGGCATGTCGGCCGGAGGCATCATGGCGCTTCGATTGGGCTGTCAGACCAACGTTTTTGCCGCGATAGCACCGGTGGCGGGCACCCTACTGACCGACTGCTCGCAAGCACAGCCCGCCTCGCTGCTACAAATCCACGGCACCGCCGACGACCGGGTTCCATACAACGGCGGGCCCGGAAGGCCCCGGTCGCTCGACGGTACGCCACGCGTCGACGGCCCCCCGGTGCCGGCCGTCAATGCCACCTGGCGTTCTATCGACGGGTGCGCGCCACCCAGCTCAAGCACGGTTGGTGTGGTGACGACAGAAATCGCGACCTGTGCAAACGGGCGTACGGTGCAACTGATCTCGGTCGAGGGGGCCGGCCACCAATGGCCGGGTGCTAGGCCCAAACCCATCGTGGAAAAGCTCGCGGGTATCCCGCCACCATCGACGGCGCTAAACGCCACCGACACCATTTGGCAATTCTTCAGTCAGAACCACCTCTGAAAGCCCCGGCTACGGTAGCCATTTCACTGTGCCATCTCCGTCACACCGGCATCGACGCGGGAGCGGCCGTTAGCGTTGC
The DNA here is from genome assembly GCF_900292015.1 of Mycobacterium basiliense. Classification (NCBI taxonomy): domain Bacteria; kingdom Bacillati; phylum Actinomycetota; class Actinomycetes; order Mycobacteriales; family Mycobacteriaceae; genus Mycobacterium; species Mycobacterium basiliense. Next base: position 151,178 of record NZ_LR130759.1, on the reverse strand, counting down.
TGGGCCAAGATCGCGCCGCCCAGCCAGCGCTTGATAAAGCGTCGCAACTCTTCTGGGCTGCGACTGGGTTCGTTGGGCGCAACAAAGAACGACAACATGATGCGCAGGGTGACCTCGACAAGGTCATGCTTGGCCGGCTCATCGAACCCGTATGCCGTCCAGTCGACATCGAAACGCTCAAGCATTCTCATTCCGAATGCTTGCGCTTCCTCGGACGCGAGATTTTCCGGACGGGTGTGCGCGGACGGTTGCGCGATCAGGAGACCCAGATGGGGTGTGCGTACCACGTCTTTCAGCGTGAACATTACGGCTTCGGTCATCGCTTCCGCCGGATCGCCTATGCCATGGACGGTCTCGGTGAGCCGGTCGAGAAAACTATCCACCGATGCCACCGCTGCGGCATGCATCAGCGCCTCGGAATTCGGGTAGTAGCGGTACACCGTCTGCCTGATGATGCCTAACGACGCGGCCACCTGAGCAAGACTGACATCCGAACCGGTGTCGGCGATTAATTTCACCGCCGCGTCAATAATTCGCTGAGACGCCTCCTCGTCGGAACTGGGTGGCGCCCCGTTCCATCCACGCCTACGCGCCACTGGCGACACCCCGGGAGCTCAACACCCCGTGAGCATACCGCCCGACATTATTTGAATGAGGCGTGAGTATCCCTTGAGACGAACCTCACTACGCCATGTCCAGGGCGCCCCGCGCAACGCCAGCAAACCCGCACCCGTTGGATCCCAACGCCTGCCGGCGCGGCACCTCCAGGATTGCCATACGGCCGATGTACCAGACGTATGTTTAGTCTCCACACGTTCGCTCGGCCGCAGCCACGCGAACCGGGCCAGCGGCCACCCAAACACCCCGCCCCCGAAGAGAAAAGGAGACGCGGAAGCTGCACTTGCGCTCCGAGAGCACCGTCGGGTCCACCGCCAACGGCAGCAATGACTTCACCGCGTCACAGCGCTAATGCATTGCAGCATAACGCGAATGCGTTCCAGATGCCGCACCGAAGCCCGGCCATCGCGAACGGTCTGCGAGCGCATTGGACTGTTCTTTATCACACCTCTCGTGGAAACACTTTGCAAGAGTGGCTATCTCACCAGTCCAACGCGACCCATTGCCGACCCTCGGCGAGCGAGGAATCAATCGTCGAGCATGCCGTCGACCAGCCGACGCAGTACTTGCCGGGTTTCTCGCAAGGCCGGTTCGGGGTCATCGGCGGTGGCAATGAACATCGCCGCCTCGTCGAGTGCACCGATCAGCACATGGGCCAGCGGGCGCACTGGTTGGCTATCGAGCTGACCGGCACGGATGGCCTCGTTGATCAACTGTTCGGTCATGCCCAGGCTGTACCGCTGAGCGACATCACGAAAACCCGCCCAGCCTAGTACCGCAGGAGCATCGAGCAGAATCAATTGGCGGACCTCCGGATCCGCGGAAACCTCGAGCCAGGCATCGACGGCGGCCCGGATCGCGTCTGCGGGGGTTGCCGCACCCGAGGACGCCACGGAGGTGGCCAGGCGCGCCATCAAGTCCTGCTCCACCGCCTCCACGACATCACGGAATAGCGCTGCCTTGTCGGCGAATTGGTGGTACATCGCGCCGCGGGTCACACCGGCTTCTTTGGCGATCTCCGGTGTCCCGACCTCCGCATAGCCTCGCAGGCCCCACAGCTTTCGCGCGGCCGAGATCAGCGCCTCGCGGGTTGCCGCGGAGCGCTCCTCCTGGGTTCGTCTCTTGATTTCCATACACCCTGTTGGTAAGTTACCGGCAGCCTGTCTGTAACTATATCGAAGTGGAGGCTTTCCATGCCAACGATCGACATTAACGCCGGAACCATCCATTACGAAGTAACCGGACCCGAGAACGGCAGGCCCGTCATGTTCGTACACGGCTACCTGATGGGCGGCCAGCTGTGGCGTCAGGTCAGCCAGCAGCTTGCCAATCTGGGCCTCAGATGCGTTGCGCCAACCTGGCCGCTCGGAGCGCATCCGACGCCACTGAAGGCCGGCGCCGACCGATCCATCACCGGCGTCGCGGGCATGGTTGCCGATGTGCTCGCGGCCCTTGACCTCAACGATGTCGTACTGGTCGGCAATGACACCGGCGGTGTCGTCACACAGCTTGTTGCGGTGCATCATCCCCAACGGCTCGGCGCGCTCGTGCTTACCAGCTGTGATGCGTTCGAACACTTTCCGCCACCGATTCTCAAACCTGTCATCCTCGCGGGTCAGTCGAAGCCACTGTTTCGGACCGCGATCCAAGCACTGCGGGTGCCGGCCGCGCGGCGGAGCGCCTTCGCCGACCTGGCCTACGCCGACATCGATGAGCTCACCCAAACGTGGGTGCATCCGGCGCTAACCAACCCCGCGATCACCGAAGACCTACGCCAGTTGTCGCTGTCGCTGCGAACGGAAATCACCACCGGCGTGGCTGCCCGGTTACCCGAGTTGGCTATGCCGACGCTCGTCGCTTGGTCGGCCGACGACGAATTCTTTATGCTCGAGGACGGCAAGCGCTTAGCCGCGACGATTCCCAACGCGCGACTCGAGGTGATCGAGGGAGCACGGACGTTCGCGATGCTGGACCAGCCAGATCGACTCGCGCATCTGGTCGCCACGGTCGCGGTGAACGCCTAGCGCCGGAGAACCCACCACTACGCGACACATACTTCTCGCACACGACACGCCGGCGCGGATCGCCACCGTTTATGTCTCGGCGAGGCTCACGCGATCGCGATCGCGATCGCGGACAAACCCTGGCACACCCGCTCTGGCAACGAGCCACCGCGCGCAAGCCAGTCGTCCAGTGCGATACGGATGGTCGCCATCGCCAAGGCACCGAGGAGACGAGGCCTGGGGTCTTGGGGGGCCAAGTCGGGTATTCGCGGTGCGATCAACTCCGCGATCGCCGATTCGTAGCGCACGTAGACGCGCAGTGTCCAGGCATCCAGGGTCTCGGATGACCTGGTGAGAGTAACCAGTTCACGCACCTGACGCTCGATGTCGGCAAATCCGAGAGAAAGCTCACCAAAGGCGCCGACGACGGCCTGGGCAGCGGACAGTTCCGCCGGCTGGGCGGCCAACGCGGTGGTGATCCGCTCCAGCCACAGTGCATTGACGCCCTCGGCGACGGCGTCTTCCTTGGAGTTGAAGTATCGGAAGAAGGTTGCCCGGCTGATGTCGGCCGTGTCCGCGATGCGGTCCACCGTGGCTCCTGCCAGACCCTCCGTGGCGACCAACTGCGCGGCCGCGGCGGCGACGCGCTGACGAGTCGCCATGCGCTTCCGTTCGGCGAGCGATTTGTGCGAACTACTACCGACAAGGTGAGGGTCCACGGGCGGTTGCGGCATGGCAGTTCTTCCAACAGATGCTCAACAACGCGACCACGGTGGTCACCGAGGACGCCGAGTCCGAGCGAGAGCTGCTAGAGGGACTGCGCGTCATCGCCCGAGTGGCGTCGCTGTGCTCGCAAATGTCGGTCGAGACCGACCCAGGCCGACCGGCGTTCTTCGACATGTGTTCCCCGAACCGGATGGTTGGTGGCCCCAATCCGGACGGCAATTACTACCTGGCGATGATCCGCGGCGATCGTCGTTACCGCATCGGCGGCACTCGCGGCACCAGCGCCTACCTCGGCTTGCAGATCCTGGCGGGCACCGGCTTGACGCCACGACGAATGGCCAACTACATCAGTGACGTTGACCTGACGCTGAACGCCGGTGAATTCGCGGTCGTGCTCTCGTCGGAAAGGCCCGCGGACAGCACGGACGCGCAGTGGGTGCAGATCCCCTCCGACGCGTCTGCGGTGGTGGTCCGGGAATACATCGGTGACCGCGCTTCCGAAAAATTGGCCACCATGCGCATCGAAGTGCTCGACCCCGAACCCCGCACGCCATTGACCGACGCCGAACTATCCGATCAGTTCACGGCGATGGCTTGGTCGCTGATGAAGCTTGCGACGTTGCACCGCACCATCAAGCCCGAATTGCTCGACAGCCCCAATACGCTGGTGACCGCCGAGGCCGCCGATCTGGGTGCCGCCGACACCACCCCGGACAACCTCTACATGATGGGCAGCTTCCGGCTCGACCCCGGCCAGGCGTTGGTCCTCGATATCGCCCCGCCCGACACGCGGTACTGGAACGTTGCGCTGGAAACATCTGGCACGAGTGTCTGGAACCACGCCGCCGGCACAGTTCGGTGACCAACCGTGAGGTGAATTCAGACGTGAACGGGCGGGTACGGATCGCAATCTCCGAACACGACTTCGGATTCGGGCATTGGCTCGACACGGGAGGCCGACACCGCGGCTTCGTGGTGCTGCGCTGGCTGGACAACCCCAGCCCGCCCGACGTGCAGGTCTCGCTGCGCCACGGTGTGGAACCCTCATGACCCCACGGGACCGATTCGACCCGGATCGACTCATCGCCACCGCCTGCGAGGAAGTGGGCAGTGACGACTTCGGCGACGATCTTGGTTTCACAGGCTGGCAACCCGGACTGCACCGGGTGACCGATGGCCTGATCAATGAGGCGCGACTATCGGCCATCGGTGTCGAGATCGCGCACCTGGACCTCTTACGGGCATTGAAGAACCGGCTGAGTGTGATCGCATGGCGCAAACAACATCCCGAGGTCGCCACCAAGCCGATCACTCAGCCGATCGTCATCGTTGGCCAACCCCGAACCGGAACGACCATCCTCTATGACTTGCTCGCCCAGGATCCGGAGCTGCGGGCGCCGCTGACCTGGGAGGTCGATTCACCCTGCCCGGTCCCCCAGCCGGAGAGCTACCACAACGATCCACGCATCGCGCAGACTCAGGCCAGCATCGAGCTGTCCGAACAGATCATTCCGGGCTTCCTCGCCTTTCACCCGATGGGTGCACTGGTCGGGCAGGAGTGCGTCCGCATCACCGCCAGCCAGTTCACCAGCATGATCTATTCGGTGCAGTATCGCCTGCCCAGCTACTACCGGTGGCTGCTGTACGAGGCAGACCATGCCGGCGCCTACCGCTTCCACCGAATATTCTTGCAACACCTGCAATCCGGCGTTACTGGCCAATGGCTACTCAAGTCACCGGCACATCTGTGGCAGCTGGGTGCCCTACTCCACGAATACCCTGACGCGTTGATTGTGCAGACGCACCGCGACCCGCTCAACGTCATCTCTTCGATCGCGGCACTAACCCACCACCTACGACGGATGGCCAGCGATCAGATCGACATCGCCGAGTGCGCGGCCCAATCCTACGAAGAGATCGTTGTCGGCCTCGACCGCGAGATAGCGCTGCGCGACAGTGGCGCCATCCCCGAAGGCCGGATCATCGATGTGCTGTACACGGATTTCGTGAACGGCCCCTGGGACACGATCGGTGACATCTATCAGCGGCTGGGCCGTGAATTGCGGCCGGAAACCGAACAGCGAATGCGTGACTTCCTGGCCGCTCATCCCGGCGACGTCGGGCGCGGCCGTTACACCTGGAAGGACACCGGCCTCAACGCCGACGACGTTCGTGATCGAGTGCGCACCTACCAGGAGCGTTATGACGTACCCACCGAGCAGCTGAGGTGAACGATATCGCGAAATAAATTGGCGCGGCGCTGTCGACGCGACCGCCAAACGGCATAGAATCCTGGCTTGTGACGACCCCGTCGAACCCGTGGGGTGACGAACGACGGAGACTCTCGCATCAGCCATCGATGCGCGATCACTTTTTTGGCCGCAGTCAAGCGCGCCGGTTGAGCCGACGCTTCTCCGGAGTGGGCGTCGACATCCCACCGGGACGCCTACGGGAGATGCTGGCCGGAATGCCCGCCTCCGACGACGAACTAACCAGTTTCAATTTCGGCTTGATCGCTTTGCACATAAACCGGGAAAAGCGCCTTGCTCAGTTGCAGCGGATGCAGCGCCGGTGCCGGCAAGCACTGATCTCGCTGGGGATGGTCATCGTCGCACTGAACTTTCTCCTCTGCATCGGATACCTCTTGTTCACCCTGACCCTGCAGCGCTCGCTGTAAATCCTGGACTCCCGCGCCCGGGTATCACTACCCAAGCCGAACGGGTAGAACTACGCAGGTAGTAAGGGCCTCGAGTAGCGATGCTTCTGGCATGAGGACGCTGATGGGCTTCCCCGACCCCACCGAACTGGCCGCCCGCACACCCGTCGACCGCGACCGCGCCATCGATGTCATTCGCATCGCGGCCTTGGTTGGCGTCGTAGTCGGTCACACAGTCATGGCGATCAGCATCATCCGTGACGACGTGCTCATCTGGGACAACCTGCTCACGACCTCGACGATGTTTCAGGCCCTGACCTGGATCTTTCAGATCATGCCGTTGTTCTTCTTTGCCGGTGCGGCGGCCTGCATGACGTCCTGGCGTCGCGGCGCGAACTGGGGTGGCTGGCTGATGAGTCGCTGCACCAGGCTGTTTCGCCCGGTGTTTTACTACCTCGGATTTTGGGCAGTCGCGTTGATCACCCTGTATCCGGTGGTGCCCCAACACGTCTACCAGCCCATCGCCGGGATCAGCATTCAACTGTTGTGGTTTCTCGGCGCCTACGTGCTGGTGTTAGCGACCATGCCGGTGTTGTCGCGGATCACCACGACCGGCCGTCTCGCCGTTGGCGTGACCACGGTCTATGGGACCGTTGCGTTCATCGACGGGGTTCGGCTGCACTGGTCCGCCGCGGCACCGCTGGGCTATGTCAACCTCGTGGTCTGGCTCATTCCCGGTATGTTCGGTGTGGCCTACCGGAGCCGGTTGCTTTCCGGGCGAGCCGCGCTGGGCACCGCGGTGGCACTGTTCGCCGTGAACATTGCGCTGCTTGAGTGCGGTCCGTACGAGCTGAGCCTGGTCGGCATCGAAGGCCAAAGATTGCCCAACATGAGCCCGCCCTCATTACTGTTGGCCGGTCACGCAATCATCTTGAGCGCGTTAGCAATAGCGGCAGCACCGGCGGTCACGCAGTGGGCTCGCCGGCCGCGGGTGTGGTGGTGGACGGCGATCGGCAATTCCGGAGCGATGACCCTCTACCTGTGGCATATGCCCGTCCTGCTGGGCGTACACCTGCTCTTCGACACCGTCGGACATCCGCGCTATCCCGGCGAGCAGGATTTCGTCGCACTCAGCATCGCGCAGTTGCTGATCATCGTCGTGGCGGTGATGGCGCTTTTCGTGACGCTGAGCCCCATGGAGAACAACCCGTTGCCGGGCTGGGATGGCGCCGGGGCGGTCACGTCGGTCGGGCGCGGCGTGGGCGTTGGCATGCTGCTATGTGTGACGGGCGCAGCGGTTCTGGCTTCGGTGAAGTGGGGACTCAAAGACGACGGACTTGTCTGCGTCGCAGTCATGTTGGTGGCACTGCTGGCCGCCCGGATGCTCACCGTGACCACGGAGCGGGCCAGCCGCAACGACGTTCGGACCACGGCCGCCATCAACGGTTGACGGGCTCGTTCTCGTCTGCGCGCTGACCATCGCGACGGGTCCGCCCGGTGGGCGCATCGAGCGGGCTGGTGTTCGAGTCAGTCGTTGGTAAGTTCGCGATGCTCGATCAGATCGCGCATGCCGCCCACACCGAGCCGTTCCCGAAAAGCCTGCGCGGTGTAGCCCATCGCAGTCGCGTCGCTAAGAGCCCGCACGGTCGCCGAACGCGGCATGTGGAACAGCACGCCCATCTCACCGAAGTAGTCCCCGGGTCCGGCCACCTTGACTAATTCCTCACCGCCGTCGGCTAATTCGTGCACGATTTCGAATTCGCCGTCGGTTACCACGTAGATAAGCTCGCCCATCGTGCTCTGCTCGAACAGCACCTCGCCCGCCGCCAGCTGCACGGTTTCGGGCGGGCGATTCGATTCGGCGAAATCGGGGGTCAGTTCCACCACCCGGTCGGCCATCGGCAGCATCCGACTGTCGTGCGTGGCGACCACCACCACCCGATCACCATCGGCGAGTTCACGAATCAGCCGCAACACCTCCTCCACCTGGATGAAGTCGAGATGCGCGGTCGGTTCATCGGCCAGGATCAGCGGCGGATCCAACGCAATCGCGCGAGCGACTGCGACGCGTTGCTGCTGCCCACCACTGAGATCCCCCGGGCGGTGCTTCATTCGCTCGGCAAGATTGACGCGGGTCAGCAACTCCTCGGCACGCCGACGGGCGGCCGCACGCGACATCCCGGCGGAGCGCAGCGGAACCGTCACATTCTCGAGTGCGCTAAGGCTCGGTACGAGGTTGAACGCCTGGAACACGATGCCGACCTTGTCCCGGCGGTACTTGGCCAGCGCCGCGCCCTCCAGCGTCGTGATATCGACGTCCTCGAACTTGATTGCCCCGGACTTGGGCCGAAGGATGCCGCCGAGGCAGGACAACAGCGTCGTCTTTCCGCAGCCGCTCGGTCCCAGCAAAATAACCAACGAGCCGGCCTCCACGTCCAGATTCAGACCGTTGATCGGCCGCAGGGCATACCCACCGCTGTAGTACTCGACGACGAGGTTCTGAATGCTGAGATCACCCACCGCTCACGGACCTCCGAACGCAAGCGCGGGATCGACGGTGACTACCCGTTTCAGTCCCGCAAGACTGGCCAACAGGCCGATCCCGATCGCCACCACCGGGAGCGCCAGGTAGGCACCGACGGGCACCGCGACAATCATCGGAAACAGCGGCGCCAGCAGCTTCGAAAGGACGACACCCACGCCCGCCGCAAGCAGGGAAACCACCAGCGCCTGCAACGCCAGCCCGGACATGATCGCGCGCGTCGGCGTGCCAATGGCCTTGAACACCGCGAAATCGCGCAGGCGCTCCAGCGCGGACAAATACACCACCGATCCGACGATCATCGCCGCGACGATCCACAGCAAAACGGCCACGATCGAGATCGAGTTCACCGCGACCTTCAACGGCCGCAACAGATCATTGACAGCGCCCTCACGGTCGTAGGTCTGGTAGCCATCCGGAAGGCGCTGGGGCGTGCCGTCAACCCCGATCGATGTGACCATCGGCTGCCTGTTGTAGGCCACTTGTTGCAGCCCAGCGGTGGTCAGAAAGATGTTGGGGATCTTGGCCAGTGCGGTGGAGTTGGGCACGATGCCCACAATTCGCAACGTGTGCGCGCCAATTTCCAGCGTGTCACCGAGGTGCCTGCCCAACGTGCTAGAGACCGCGACCTCGCCCGGTTTCGCTGGCGCCCTGCCCTCTGAAATCTGCGGCATCCCCGGTCCGTGCTCCGGCGCGCCGAAAGCAGTGACGTTTCGGGTTGACGTGCCTTCTTTCATGATCGTGCCGACACACCCCAACGGGGCCGCGGCGGCGACGCCGGGCTCGGCGGCCACCCGAGCCAGGTCAACATCGGGGAAAGGCGTTGAACCCAAAAACGGCCCGGCCGAGCCCTGCTTGACCACAAATATGTCCACACCTAGCGAATCGACGGTGTGCCGAGCCTCGACCCGGAAGCCGTTTGCAAGCCCGGTCAAAACCAGCGTCATTCCAAAAATCAGCCCAGTGCTAAGGACCGCGATAACAAGGCGACGCTTTCTCCATTGCATGTCGCGCAGTGCCGCGAAGAGCATCCCCAGAACCTATCAACGTCACCACGGTCCTGGACCGGGTTCGGTTGTGAGTCGATCAATCAGCGAACTGCGATGACCGGCGACTGGTCGTGCCGACCGGTCTCCGGTAGTGGACACGCTCACCGCACCGCGGCTGGCCGAGGCCATCCATGCTTTGCTCGCGATTCATTGACTCAACCCATCCGGGGGGAATACGGTCGGAGATACGCTACTTGGCGTAGCGTAATGATTGTTCGGTTCCGGGATCGCCGCCCTGTCTTGCATCGCAGCCGGGTGACCAGAAAGAGGCTCAGAGGAACTCATGTTTGATTTGAAGATCGTCGGCGGCGATGTCATTGACGGCACCGGCGCTCAGCGTTATCTCGCCGACATCGGCATCAGGGACGGCAAGATCGTCGACATCGTCCGCCGTGGCGTCAACGACCCGCAGCTGGGTGGCGAGTCGGCCGAAACCATCGACGCAACCGGTCAGGTGGTGGCCCCCGGCTTCGTCGACATCCACACCCACTACGACGGTCAGGTGAGTTGGGACGGCTCACTCGAGCCGTCGAGCGGACACGGCGTGACAACGGTCATCACCGGCAATTGCGGCGTCGGTTTCGCGCCGGTTCGCCCCGGCAGCGAGGACTGGCTGATCAAACTGATGGAGGGTGTCGAGGACATCCCCGGTACCGCGCTCACCGAGGGCATCACCTGGGGCTGGGAGAGCTACCCCGAATACCTCGACGCGATCGGCAACCGGAAGTTCGCGATCGACGTAGGCAGCCAGATCGCCCACGGCGCCGTCCGCGCCTACACGATGGGTGACCGCGGCGCCCGAAACGAGCCGGCAACGCCGGACGATATCGCGGCCATGGGCAGGTTGGTCACCGAAGGTATCGAAGCCGGCGCGCTCGGATTCTCGACGTCGCGCACGCTGGCCCACCGCGCCATGGACGGTGAGCCGGTGCCCGGAACGTTTGCGGCCGAAGACGAGCTGTTCGGGCTAGGCCGTGCGATGGCGGCCGGCGGGCAGGCAGTCTTCGAGCTCGCCCCGCAAGGCGCCGCCGGGGAGGACATCGTCGGGCCTAAGAAGGAACTCGACTGGATGCGGCGGTTGGGCGCCGAGATCGACCGACCCGTGTCGTTCGCGCTGATCCAGGTCGACGCCGACCCGAACCTGTGGCGCGAGCAGCTGGCCCTCTCCGCGGACGCGCACGCGGCCGGCAGTCGACTGCACCCGCAGATCGCCGCGCGCCCGTTCGGGATGATGATCGGCTTCCAAGGCCACCATGCTTTTGGCCATCGGCCCACGTACCGCCGGCTCAAGGCCGAATGCAGCCGCGACGAGCTCGCGCAGCGCCTGGCCGATCCCGCGGTCAAAGCCGCGATCCTGGCCGAGGAGGATCTGCCTATCGACCCCACGGTGCTGTTCGACGGCATGTCCGCGTTCGTGCAGTACTCCCTGGGACGTCTTTATGCACTCGGCGATCCACCCGACTATGAGCCGACGCCTGACCGGACCGTCGCGGCGATCGCCGCCGCCCAGGGTGAGGACCCGTTGGCGACGCTGTACGACCTCATGCTCGAAGCGAACGCCAGCGCCATGCTGATGCTGCCGCTGTTTAACTACGCGGACGGCAACTGCGACGCGATCCGCGAAATGATGCTGCACCCTACGGGCGTGCTGGGGCTCTCGGACGGCGGGGCACACTGCGGCATGATCTGCGACGCCTCTTACCCCACTTTCTTGTTGACGCACTGGGCTCGCGACCGGCGGCGCGGCAGGAAATTGCCGCTGGAATACGTGATCCGCAAGCAGGCCCGCGATACGGCGCACCTGTTCGGCCTCACCGACCGCGGCACCATCGAGCGGGGAAAGAAGGCCGATATCAACGTCATCGACATGGCGGCGCTGCGACTGCATCCTGCGGCGATGGCCTACGACCTGCCCGCCGGTGGCCATCGGATCTTGCAGGGCGCAAGCGGATACACGGCCACGATCGTCAGCGGTGCGGTGACCCGGCGCAACGGCGTCGACACCGGGGCCCGTCCCGGCCGGCTGGTCCGCGGAGCGCGTTAAGAGACCATCCGATGAGCATGACCACCGGCGATACGGCCCGGACCCGCGATCAGGACGCGATCGCATTCGCCCAACTAGAGATCGAACGAATGTGGCCAAGGTTGTGGCAGCTTGCCTGCATGGTCGACCATGTCGCAGAACCCGGCGACCATTTTGAATACCGCTGTGGCCCATACAGTTCACTGATCATACGAGGCGAGGACGGCGTGCTGCGCGCTTTTCAGAATGCCTGTCGTCATCGCGGCAACTCGCTGTGCGTGGGCTCCGGTTCGGGGCTGCGTGAGTTGAAGTGCGGCTACCACGGCTGGACCTGGGACCTGGCCGGCACGCTCAAGCGAGTGCCCAACCGCAAGCGTTTCGGCTCGCTGAGGCTGTCCAACTTCCCGCTGGCGCCGGCCAGGGTCGACACCTGGGAGGGATTGGTCTTCGTCAATCTCGACATCAACGCGATCCCACTGATCGAATACCTGGACTCGACACCCGACGATATTGCCTGGTGCCATCTGAGCGACTTTCGCTGCTACGCCACCCTGACCGTCGAAATCGAAGCCAACAGGACATCCGGGTGCTCCCCGGGATCCAGCGTGGCTTGCGTCAGCCCGGCTTCACCCACCTGACGCTCTCCGGTGAAGAGCGGCGGGTGATCAACATGCACCGCAACCTGGAGCGCTACCTCGATCTACCCGAATCTGCGCGCATGAGCGGCGGAGACGCGTAACCGTCGGCGCCGCACGGCCTTGTGCGATAGATCACAGCAGCCCATCGGATCAGGCGGCGCATTCTCCGGGCTGTTCCCTTCGAGCGAATTTCGTCTTGCGAAGATATTGTGCGCGTGCATCTTTGACATCTACCCGGCCCACGTTCCTGCGCGCCAAGCCGCGAAATTGCTCGGGCCATCTTCGTTGCGCTGCGAAAATTGGGGAGTGACAAGCCAGCTGGTCACTGTGTATCTTCACTTCGCGTTACAAATAAATAGCCATTGACGCGATGCGGGAGAAACCTCGATGTCGAGGCGCCGTAGGAGCAATCTCCTCCCCGGGAATCTCTCAGGCCCCAGTACCGCACCGCCGAGGCAACTCTGGAGACAAGGATCGGTCGTAACGGCCGTGCCTTACCGAAGGTGTACGGGCGTCGCCGTCGCGCGAGGCCACAGACTCTCAGGTTTCAGGACAGAGCGGGGAGGGAGCAACCAGCCCGGTGCGCCCGGGCCCACTGGAACCGGAGTTGCCCCTTGTCCGAAATGCATGATCAGCCTTCTTGCGGCGCCACCGCGGCGTCGAGTTTTGTTCCGCGCCATATCGGCCCCGATCCCGTCGCGACCGCACACATGCTCGATGCCGTCGGGTACGCGAGCCTTGACGAATTGACCGATGCCGCCGTGCCGGCTCAGATCCGCAACTCCGCACCGATGGCGTTGCCCGCGGCGCGGACCGAGCAACAGGTGCTCACCGATCTGGCTGCGATCGCTGGCCGCAATACGGTCCGGGTGTCGATGATCGGCCAAGGCTACTCGCCGTGTGTTACTCCGGAAGTGCTGCGCCGCAATCTCCTCGAATCGCCGGCCTGGTACACCGCCTACACGCCCTACCAGCCGGAGATATCCCAGGGTCGCCTGGAAGCGCTACTGACCTTCCAAACCGTGATCGAAGACCTCACCGGGTTGCCGTTGGCCGGCGCCTCGTTGCTGGACGAGGCCACCGCGGTGGTCGAGGCGATGCTGCTGATGCGTCGGTCCAACAACAACCCGTCGGCGCGTCTCTTGGTCGACGACGACTGCTTTCCCCAGACACTTTCGGTACTGCGGACCCGCGCGGCGGCGGTGGATATCGAGATCGAACTTGTCGACGTCTCCGCGCCTTTGCCCGACGGCGACTTTTTCGGCATCGTACTGCAATCACCCGGGGCCAGTGGCGCCGTGCGCGATCTGAGCGCGCTGATCACCGCCGCGAAAGCCCGTAGCGCCATGTCCACTGTTGCGACCGATCTGCTTTCGCTGACCCTATTGACCCCGCCCGGTGAACTCGGCGCCGACATTGCAGTCGGTTCGGCGCAACGGTTTGGCGTTCCGCTGTTCTTCGGCGGGCCGCACGCTGGGTATCTGGCCGTGCGCAGCGGCTTGGAACGCGCGCTGCCGGGCCGCCTGGTAGGGGTATCCAAGGACGTCGACGGCGCGGCCGCATATCGGCTTGCCCTGCAGACTCGCGAACAGCATATCCGCCGTGACAAGGCCACCAGCAACATCTGCACCGCCCAGGCCCTACTGGCCAACGTCGCCGCGATGTACGCCGTCTACCACGGCCCGGAGGGATTGCGGGACATCGCGTCTCGAGTGCACGCGCACGCAGTTTCGGTTGCGGCCAGCCTGCGCCACGGCGGCCACACCGTAGTACACGACCAGTTCTTCGACACGGTGTTGGTCAAGACTCCCCAGCGCGCCGGCGAATTGGTTGCGCGCGCGAAAACCCTCGGGGTAAATCTGCGACTGGCCGACGCCGATCACGTTGGGATCAGCTGCGATGAGACCACCACCGCCGAGATCACCACATTGGTAGTCAAGGCTTTTGGTGTCGAACGGGTCGTGCCGGGCCGGTCGGGCCTCCGTTCCGGGCTGACCCGAACGACGCCCTACCTGCAGCACCGGGTGTTCCACGAACACCGTTCCGAGACAGCGATGATGCGGTTCTTGCGCAGGCTGTCCGATCGTGACCTGGCCTTGGACCGCAGCATGATTCCGCTGGGGTCGTGCACCATGAAGCTCAATTCCGCAGTGGAGATGGCACCCATCAGCTGGCCCAACTTCGCCAACATCCACCCACACGCGCCCGCCGAGCAAACCGGCGGCTATCGGGAACTGATCACCGGTCTGGAACGCTGGTTGGCCGAGATCACCGGCTATGACCGAGTATCGCTGCAGCCCAATGCGGGCTCCCAAGGTGAGCTCGCCGGCCTGCTGGCCATCCGCGCCTACCACGCCAGCCGTGGTGAGCAGCAGAGGCGGGTGTGTCTGATCCCGCAGTCGGCGCACGGCACCAACGCGGCGTCGGCGGTACTGGCCGGAATGCGGGTGGTCGTGGTGGGCACCGCGGAAGACGGCAGTATCGACCTCGCCGATCTGCGGGCCAAGATCAGCGCCCACCGCACCGAGCTCGCAGCCATCATGCTGACCTACCCATCCACCCACGGCGTCTACGAACCCGGCGTCACCGGTGTGTGCGATCTGGTTCATCAAGCGGGCGGGCAGGTGTACATCGACGGCGCCAACCTCAACGCGCTGGTGGGGATTGCACGACCGGGACACTTCGGCGGTGATGTGTCACATCTGAACCTGCACAAGACATTCTGCATCCCACACGGTGGAGGCGGTCCGGGCGTCGGACCGGTGGCGGTGCGCGCGCACCTGGCGCCATTCCTGCCGGGCGACCCGTGCGACCACTCGGCCAACTCCCCGATCGCGGCCGCGGCCTACGGATCGGCGGGTATCCTCCCGATCACCTGGGCGTACATCGCACTGATGGGAGCCGCCGGGTTGAGCGCGGCAACCAAGACCGCCGTTCTGGCCGCCAATTACGTGGCCGCCAGACTCAACGAGCACTACCCCGTGCTGTACACCGGGCCACACGGTTTGGTGGCTCACGAGTGCATCCTGGATCTGCGGGAGCTGACTCGTCGCTCGGGGGTGACCGCAGAGGACGTCGCCAAGCGGCTCATCGACTACGGATTCCACGCTCCGACACTGTCCTTTCCCGTCAAGGGCACGCTGATGGTTGAGCCGACTGAGTCCGAGGACCTCGCCGAACTCGATCGCTTCATCGACGCGATGATCGCCATCCGTAACGAGATCGACATGGTCGTCTGGGGCGAATGGCCGCTCGAGTCGAGCCCACTGCGGCAGGCGCCACACACCGCCGAAATGGTGTGCGCGGACACCTGGGACCTGCCGTACTCACGGAGTACGGCCGCCTTCCCCGCGCCCCATCTGACCGTCGACAAATACTGGCCCCCGGTACGGCGCATCGACGGCGCGCACGGCGACCGAAACCTCGTCTGCTCGTGTCCCGACGTGGAGGCATTCGAGTCGAAACCACTAGCGGAGACCGCGGCGCTCTAACCACTTGGCCTTGAGGAGGTACGTATGACAACCACCTTGGACACACCGTCCTCGCCCCTCCTGGGGGAGCATCAAGCACTCGGCGCGCGTTTCACCGACTTCGCCGGCTGGCAGATGCCGGTGCGATACGGCAGTGAGTTGGCCGAACACCACGCGGTACGCAGCACGGCCGGGCTATTCGATCTGTCCCACATGGGCGAGATTGATGTCGTCGGTCCGCAAGGCGCCGCGGCTCTCGACTACGCGCTGGTGGGCGCCTTTGCCTCGGTTCCCGTCGGCAAGGCCAAATACTCGCTGTTGTGCGGCCAAGACGGCGGAGTTATCGACGATCTGGTCACCTATCGACTCACCGAAGACCATTTCGTTGTGGTGGCCAATGCCGCCAACACGGCGGCGGTGTGCGCCGCGCTAAGGCAACGCGCCGCGGGATTCGACGCCACCATCACCGACCGCTCGGCCCAGACCGCTCTCATCGCGTTGCAGGGACCCGTCGCCGAGCGCGTGCTGGGCAAGGTCGTCGCACCCCTTGACCGCGGCACGGTTGCCGAGCTCAAGTACTATGCGGCCGCCCCTATTCGGATAGGTGGGACACCGGTATTGCTGGCACGCACCGGGTACACCGGCGAGGACGGATTTGAGCTTTACGTCGACAACGACCATGCCGCCGAGTTGTGGCGATTGTTGCTCGACGCCGGATCGCCCGACGGCGTAGTCCCGGCGGGATTGGCTTGCCGCGACACCCTGCGACTGGAAGCAGGCATGCCGCTCTACGGCCACGAACTTTCCCTAGACACCAACCCGTACGAGGCCGGTCTGGGCCGAACCGTCCGACTGGAGAAGGACTTCGTCGGCCGCGACGCCCTTGCCGAACTATCGACCCGGACCCCGAGCCGCGCATTGGTCGGACTGCAAGGTCTCGGTAAACGCGCCGCCCGCGCCGGGTACACCGTGCACACCGAAAACGGCCACCAGCAGATCGGAACGATCACGTCGGGCGCGCCCTCGCCCACGCTGGGGTACCCAATCGCGTTGTGCTACCTCGACCTAGGCTCAGCGGAAGTCAATTCGGTTGTGGCGGTGAACATCCGCGGCACCATGGAACGGTTCCGCGTGGTCTCCACGCCGTTCTACGCCCGGCCGAAACCCTCCTAGCCGTCATCGACACCCCCGCAACAAACCCCGTCCCCTACGTCAGAAAGCCACTCATGACCGACCGCGACATCCCCGGCCACCTCAGCTACACCACCGACCACGAGTGGATCGACCTCGCACCCGGAGCCACACCGCCCGAGACGCCGGTCCGCATCGGCATCACTTCGGTGGCCGTGGAAGCCCTCGGCGACCTGGTCTTCATCCAGCTTCCGGAGGTCGGCGACACCATCTCCGCCGGTGACAACTTCGGCGAGATCGAATCCACCAAGACGGTCTCGGATTTGATCGCACCGGTCTCTGGTGAGGTCGTCGAGATCAACGCCGCCGTGGTGGAGGACCCCGCGGTGATTGGCACCGACCCCTACGGCGCAGGTTGGCTGGTGAGGGTGCGGGTCGACGAGCTGGGAGCGCTGTTGAGCGCCGCCGAATACTCCGAACAGAGCGGACAGGACTGATGACGATCCTCAATCAACCCCTGGGCACCTTCGACCCCGACATCGCCGCCCTGATCGACAGCGAGCTGCGCCGCCAGGAAACTGGATTGGAAATGATCGCTTCGGAGAACTACGCGCCCCTGGCCGTGATGCAGGCCCAGGGTTCGGTGCTGACCAACAAATACGCCGAGGGATACCCGGGCCGGCGCTACTACGGCGGCTGTGAATACGTCGACGGCGTGGAACAACTCGCCATCGACCGCGTCAAGGCCCTTTTCGGTGCCGAATTCGCCAACGTACAACCGCATTCGGGGGCAACCGCCAACGCGGCCACCATGCACGCCCTGCTGACTCCCGGCGATACGATCCTTGGACTATCGCTGGCGCACGGCGGTCATCTGACCCATGGCATGCGTATCAACTTTTCTGGCAAGCTCTACAAGGTGGCCGCGTACCAGGTGTCGAAAGAGGACTACCTCATCGACATGGAGGCCGTAGCCGAAGCCGCCCGCGAGCACCGGCCCAAGATGATCATCGCCGGCTGGTCTGCCTACCCCCGCCACCTGGACTTCGCCCGATTCCGCGACATTGCCGACGAAGTCGACGCCGTGCTGATGGTCGACATGGCGCATTTCGCCGGGCTGGTCGCCGCCGACCTGCACCCCAGCCCGGTGCCGCACGCCCACGTCGTCACCTCCACCACACACAAGACACTGGGCGGGCCTCGGGGCGGCATCATCTTGTCCAACGACGCCGCCATCGCCAAGAAGATCAACTCCGCGGTCTTCCCCGGCCAGCAGGGCGGTCCACTCGAACACGTCATCGCCGCCAAGGCCACCGCCTTCAAGATGGCTGCCCAAGCCGAATTTGCCCAGCGCCAGCAACGATGCCTCGACGGCGCCCGGATCCTCGCCGACAGATTGGCCCAACCCGACGTCGCCGAGCACGGCATCACGGTGCTGACCGGCGGCACCGATGTGCACCTGGTCTTGGTCGACTTACGCCACTCCCAACTCGATGGTCAACAAGCCGAAGACCGGTTGGCCGCCGTCGATATCACCGTCAACCGCAACGCGGTACCGTTCGACCCGCGCCCACCGATGGTCACGTCGGGACTGCGGATCGGTACCTCGGCCCTGGCCTCACGCGGGCTGTCCCTGGAAGACTTCCGGATCGTGGCGGATATCATCGCGGCGGCACTAACCGCTTCCCGAGATGATCAGTTGGCCACGCTTCGAGACCAGGTTCGAGCACTTGCCGCGCGCTATCCCCTCTATCCCGAGTTACACACGCCGTGACCATCAGCGTTTTCGAGCTCTTCACGGTGGGTATCGGGCCGTCCAGTTCCCACACCGTGGGCCCGATGCGCGCTGCCAATGAGTTCGTATCCACCTTGCGCTCCAGCGATCGGCTGAAGCTCCTCGGCTCGGTGCAGGTGGAGCTGTTCGGTTCGCTGGCCGCAACCGGTGCCGGCCATGGCACCATGTCGGCGATACTGCTTGGGTTGGCAGGTTTTCAGCCCGAAGAGATCACCACCAAGGACAAGGAACGCTGCCTCGCCGAGATCGCATCATCCGGTGCAACGCGGGTCGGCGGCACCGTGGCGGTGCCACTGACCGAGGGCGACATCGTCTTGCATCCCGATGTGGTGCTGCCCACACACACCAATGGGATGACGTTCACCGCCAAGGATTCTCAGGGCAGCGTCCTGGTAACCGAGACGTATTTCTCCATTGGCGGCGGCTTTATCGTCACCGAACACTCGGGCCCCAGCGGCGGACAGCATGGGTGTACCGTTGCGCATCCCTATGCCTCGGGCCGGGAATTGCTCGAAATCTGCGACCGGCTCGACCTGTCGATCAGCGCGGTGGCGCTGCGCAACGAATCCTGCTGCCGTACCGAAAACGAGATCCGCGACGGCCTGTTGCACCTGCGTGACGTCATGGTGGAGTGCGAACTGCACAGCGTTACTCGCGACGGGGTACTTCCTGGGGGCCTCGAGGTGCGCCGGCGCGCGAAAGGCTGGTTCGAGCGGTTGAGTGCCGAGGATCCCACTCGCAAACCGGAATTCGCCGAGGATTGGGTCAACCTCGTGGCGCTGGCGGTCAACGAGGAGAACGCGTCGGGCGGGCGCGTGGTCACCGCACCGACCAATGGTGCCGCCGGCATCGTGCCCGCCGTTCTGCATTACGCAATGCATTACACACGGGCCGGCGCCGCCGATCCCGACGACACCACGGTCCGATTCCTGCTCACCGCGGGCGCCATCGGATCCTTGTTCAAGGAACGGGCTTCGATCTCGGGCGCCGAGGTGGGCTGCCAGGGGGAAGTCGGCTCGGCGGCCGCCATGGCAGCGGCCGGCCTGGCGGAAATCCTTGGCGGCTCACCGCGGCAAGTGGAGAACGCGGCCGAGATCGCCATGGAACACAGCCTCGGCTTGACGTGCGATCCCATCGCCGGGCTGGTCCAGATCCCGTGCATCGAACGGAATGCGATTTCGGCCGGTAAAGCCATCAACGCCGCCCGGATGGCGCTGCGCGGCGACGGCATCCACCGGGTCACCCTCGACCAGGTCATCGACACCATGCGCGCCACCGGTGCCGATATGCACGCCAAATACAAGGAAACCTCCGCCGGCGGGCTCGCCATCAACGTGGCCGTCAACATCGTCGAATGCTGACCACCACCGCGGCCACGAGGTCTATCCGGACACCGTTGAGCGCCTGTTACAGTCACCCGCGCAGGAACGCGATCTGATTGGGGTATCGGCATGACTCGTGACAGGTCGGCCCAGGAGACCGAATCCACCGACGTCGTGGTGATCGGTTTCGGTGCGGCGGGCGTGTGCGCGGCCATCGCCGCCCGCGAACAGGGAGTGCAGGTCATCGCGCTGGACCGCGCCAATGGCGGCGGGGCGACGGCGATATCCGGCGGGATCGTCTATGCCGGCGGGGGTACCAAGGTGCAGCAACAGGCCGGGGTGAGCGACAACTTCGAACAGATGCTGGCCTACCTTCGGCTCGAAGTCGGCGACGCCGTCAGCGACCAAACGTTGGCATCATTCGTACGCGGTAGTTCCGAGATGATCGACTGGCTCACCAAATACGGTGTGCCGTTTGACTCCACGCTGTGCCCCTATAAGACATCGTTTCCGAACAATCGCTACTACCTGTATCACTCGGGCAGTGAGAACGCCGGGGCATTCCGCAGCCATACACCGCCGGTTCAGCGCGGGCATCGAGTGAAGGGCAGGGGCACATCCGGCAAGGAGCTGTATACGCCGCTAGCCAAATCCGCAGTCGCCCTGGGGGTTCAGTTTCATCCGCACACCAAGGCGAGAAAGCTGGTTCAGGATTCCGCTGGCCGGGTGACCGGGGTGGAAGCGTTCACGATGAGCCACGCCCCGGCCCGCGTCCGGCGCTGGTATACAACGCTGGCGGCGGTGTCGACCAAGCCGGGCATCTACTACCCCCCGCTACGCCGAATGGTGGAGCGCCGCCTCGGCCGACTCGAGCGCCGCTACGCCCGACCGGTTCGGATATCCGCCCGACGGGGGGTGATTGTCTGTGCCGGCGGCTTCATCGCCAACACCGAATGGGTGCAACGCTTTGCACCGCAATACCTGACCGGACTCCAACTGGGGACCAGTGGTGATGATGGCAGCGGCATCGCGCTTGCGCAGAGCGTCGGCGCCGTCACCGAGCGGATGGACAACGTCTCGGCGTGGCGCTTCATCACGCCGCCGAGCGCCTTTATCAGCGCCATCGTTGTCGATGAGAAAGGTCAACGGATCATCGATGAGAGCCGGTACGGCGCGGCAGTTGGGCAGGCCATGGTACGAGACCATGGCGGAAAGGGCTGGCTGCTCGCGGATGCGGCGCTGATGAAAGAAGCTCGCCGCCAATTGATCGAGCAAACTCTGTGGTTCCAGCGCGCTCAGGTCGCTGCGCTGATGCTCACCGACTCCGTCCGCGCGCCATCGCTGCCCGAAGTCGCACGCGCGGCGGGCATCGATCCAGATGGACTGTTGGCCACGGTCGAAGCTCACAACAGTGCAATCGATGCCGGGACACCAGATCCCACCGGAAAGCCCGCGGAGTTTGTCCGCCGGATAAGTCAGGGACCCTACACGCTGTTGAACATCTCGGTGCGGCCCAGCCTGCTGAACCCCACGCCGATGCTCACCCTCGGCGGCATCAAAGTCGACGAGCGGACCGGAGCCGTCGTCGACGACGCCGGCGCTGCGATTCCCGGCCTGTACAGCGCGGGGCGTACCGCAACCGGAATCTGCTCCAACTCATATGTCAGCGGGCTCTCGATCGCCGACTGCGTGTTCGCCGGTCGCCGCGCCGGGACCCATGCTGCCGCCGAATCGCATGACCAGACCAGCGATCATCCAGCGAGATAGCGGACCGCGGCGGATCCGAGTCCCGGCGGCTGCACACCGGGTGGTGGCCCGGTCACGGCCAAGGCTCGAACAGACACTGCGTGAGTATTGGCTGCAGCCAGGTGGCGAGTTCTGCGTCGTCCATGTCGGGAAGCGGCGGTAGGGAAAGTACGTAGCGCGCAACCGCTAGACCAAGCAATTGCGTGGCAAACAGCGCGGCGCGCTCGGCGGCATGGTCGGGGACCATCGCGGATAGGGCTGGCGCAATCCGCTCGACGAACACCTCACGGAGCGCACCGGCGGCGTGCTTGTTCGTCGAGGCCGCGCGCAGCAACGGAAGAAACGGACCCTGGGGCCCCCAGATATCGACGAACCTCGGCACCAGCACTTCGGCGATGCGGTCCGCTGGGACATCGGAGAGATCGGGGAACGCGATATCCACGCGGGAGACCGCGGCAAAAAGTTCGGCCTTACTGCCAAAGTAGTGCATGACCAGCGCCGGGTCGACCCCGGCCGCCGATGCCACCGAGCGGATGGTTGTTCGTTCGAAGCCAAACTCCCCAAACTGCGATCGTGCGATGTCCAGGATCGCCGTTCGGGTGGCCGCTCCATCTCTGGTCTTCGCGGGCATGCGCAACAGTGTATTTAACAACTGTTGACACCGGCGGGTCAGGGACCTAGCGTCATGTCAACAATTGTTGAACTCGCGCCATCGAGGTCGCGGGCCCTAACCCTCAGCCGTCCGGTTCGGACCGCCCGTGGACGCGAAAGAGACGACGCCACATGACGAAACCCCTCAATGTGCAGGTGGTACCCGAGGAACTCATGGCAAGGGCCGCCGAGCTGGAGTCCGTGGTGGCGGTGCCGGCCGTAAATCCGGCGACACCGTGCGCCCTTCCGATGATCACCACGGCCGCGGCAAGCCTGGCATTTTCGGGTAACGCAATGCAGACCTATCTGGATGCGGGCAACAAGGCGCGGCGACAACTGGCCGACGCCTTAAGACAGGCCGCCAAGGCCTACACCGGCACTGACGAGCAGGCCGCGCAGGCACTCAACGGCGAGGGTGGCGGCGTGTCGGGGATGCGCCGTGCCGGTGCCACCGCCTCGGAGGCTCCGGCCGGCCGCCGCCTAGGTGACTACGCTCCGGGCACCGGCCCGGGCCCTGACCCTTGTGGCCCAGGCCCCGTTGTTCCTCCTGGCGGAGCTACTCCTCCGCCGTATTACCCGGTGCGGCAGGCCGCTGAGGAGATCGCCGCTCCCGACCAGGGTGCTGCCTTTAGCGCGTTTGCGCAGGCATGGACGGCGGTGCAGCAGCCGCTACTGGACTCCACCAATGCGTTTCGGCCCTTTCAGAATTGGCAGGGCACAGCGGCCAGCGCCGTGGAGGCAAATTTCGAACAGTACCGCCAATGGGTGTACTCGATGGTCAAGATGTGCCAGCAGCTGGTTACTCAGGCCCAGGGCGTCACAACAGCCCACAGCTGGGCAATCACCCAGCACCCCACAGTCGCACAACTAGACAAACTCGATGCGGACTGGAATCGGCTGGAGGCCTACAAGCTCGCGCTGCCGAAGATGTTCTTCGCGTTCGAATGGCAACGCCAACAGGCAGAAAATGAAGTGCGCTTGGAAGAGAAATCGTTCCTGAAAGCGTATGCCAAGCTGCAGTCGCAATCGGAGTCGGTGCTGGCCGAATATTACAAAAAAGCGAATTTGCCGCTGACGGCATTGGATCCGCAAGCGCCTCCCGCCGCTTACAGTCCCCCGCCGCCCGCGCCGGCACCGATCGCGCCGAATCCTGGTCCCAGTCCGTCGCCGGCCCCCACCCCCACCCCCGGGTCAATCCCTGGTTCCGGGAGCCTTCCAGGGATGCCAATGATGGGCGGTATCCCGTCACTGGGCGGCATACCGTCGGCACCGACAGCGACTATGGCCGCGGCCACGCCCCTGCCGGGCGGACCCGGGCTGCGGCCGGCCGCGCTGGGCGGTGGAGCGGGTGGTGGGATACCGCTGTCAACCGCACCGGGCGCCGAGGCGGCCCGACCTGCCGCTGCGGCGGGTGACGTCGAGGCCCTGGGCCGGGCCAACGGCGGTGCCGGTGGCGCCGCGACTGGCCGCGGCGGCATGGGCATGGCGCCGGTGGGCCACGGCGGGCACGGTCAGAGCGGCAACAAGGGCAAACGCGAGCCGGCCGACGACGAGTCGCTGTACACCGAGGACCGGGCCTGGACGGAGGCCGTCATCGGCCGCCAAGAGCCCGACGAGACCCCGACCGCTACGAAGTGGGCAAGCGAAGACATGGAGTCGGTACGGATCGCGGGTTTCCCCCGTGATTGAGCCGGTTCACGCCTTGCGCGCGGCACGGTCGGACGGACCGCAATAGGGCCCCGCTACGCGTGTGCTCCCAGGGCTCCTCCCGGCAGTTCCGGCCCGGGCGGCGTATTGCCCCGGCGGCCACCCCCGCTCAGAGCGCGCCTGCGAGGGCGTGGTCGAGCAATCCGGTGAGATGTCGCCAGTACAGCCAGTCGGCAACCGCGGTACGCTGGGCGGTCGCGTCGACCGCGGTGTGCGCCTGCCAGAGGAGGACTTCTTGGGTGTGTGCGGCATACCTGGCGAACGCAACCAGGTGTGCGACATCGCGACCCGCGCAATCGCTGGCCAACGGCTTTAGGACCTCGAACCACAACGTGTGGCGTTGGTCGGCTGGATTGGCATCCACCGGCGCCGGCGGCATCAGGTCGATCAAGTGCGCGTCGGTGGTCGCGGCCAGCCGCTTGGCCGCCGGTGGATCCACTATCTCCAGCCGGGATCGTCCGCTCATCGCGCCGGTGGCGGGGATGTCGTCGGGTTGCAGCAATATCTTGGGTGCGCCGGGATCGCAATCGGCGAGCTGCTCTTCGGTGGCGATGACCGCGCGTAGCGCGGTGTCACGATGGGCCGCCCAGCCCTGCACGGCCATCACCGGGTAGGTGGCCCAGCGCGCCCGCTCGCTGGCGGGCATGGCCTCGTCGGCGCTGGCCATATGCACTGGCACAGGTAGTTGGACCCCGTCGGGAATATAGGCCAGCCCATAGCTGTTGGCCACCACGATCGCGTCGTCGGTGGTCACTGCGGTGACCCAGAAGAACCCGAAATCATTGTTGGCGCCCGCATCGGGTGCGTTCAAAGCGGCCGCGATACGCCGGGCCAGGGTCAGCGGATCGGGCTTCTCCGCCAGCTGGGGGGTGGTGGCCGCGGCGATCGCATCGCGCGCGGCGCGCGCGACCGCGACCGGGATCAGCGTCAGCGCGCCGACCTCCGCGGCGTGCATGTCATCGGTGGAGTCCGAGTCCGCCGCGTGCCGGGCGTTCACCGGGGCCTTGTCGGTCGATTTGTCGGCCGCCGGTGTGGTGGGCGGTCGACCCGAGGCCGCCCGTCCCATGGGAGCACCCACACTTGCGCTCGGACCTGCGACGGCGCCACCAGATGCGAAGGGTGGCATCGACGCCGCCGAGGCGCCCGGTGCGGCGGGGCTGGTTTGCGACAGCACAGAATTCGCCAAAGTTTGCGGCCCCAGGAACTGGGGTCTCATTCCCAAACCACCCGCCCCCGGTGCGCCACGTCCACTCGCGGCGAGCGTCCCGGCGGCCGCCCCGGCCGCCGGGGCGGAGGGCTCCGACGAGGGCGGATCCGCTGGACCCGCGCCTGAGCTACCAGACATCCCCGCATTCGACATCGACGCCAGAGACGACAGCGCACTCAGGCTCGACAACGGGCTCAACGCGGCCGTCCCCGCCGAAGTGGGCAGGGGGAGGCCCGCCGGGGCACCGCCAGAGGCGGGCTGCAGGGTGTCCGACGGCGTCCCGGCCGACGCTGAGGTTTGCTTGCCCAGCAGCGGCTTAACGGGTTTGGGAATCTTGTTGGAGATCGGTGCGGGTAGCGGAGGTATCGGAAAGTCGAGATCGGGGAGGTAATCCCCGGGCGAATTGATATCGATCGACGGGAACATGTCTTCGGGGATCAGCCCCAAGCCCGTCTGCAGCGCCGCTGCGACGGTAACCACCAGGCTGGTGTTCGATGCATTAGCCGCAGCGATCAATGCCGCGATCTCGGCGGGGGCGGCGGGGTCCTCGGGTTCGGCGGCCTCGAGTTCGGTGATTTCCGCTTGAGCCTCTTCCACGGTGATGCAAATCTGCTCTTTGATCCGCGTGACCAACGCAGACATATCGCCGTACCAGATGTAGGCCATCTTGAGCTGAGTGACTACGGTCTGTAACCGCGAGCTGACGTCGCTGAGTTTGGCGTGCGCAGCCTGAGCGGCATCGCCCGACCAAACACCACCGTCGAAGATTTCCGCCATCTGCTGCACACACGCCGAGTGCACCTCGGCGAGTTGTTTGTGGACCATGAAGTAGTCTCTGGCCTGGTTTAGCAGCTCGACCTCATACACGTCGGGCCACCCGTTGGGTTCGAGCATCTCCTCGGCGTAGGGACCTTTGGGTTCCTTAATAAAGACCGGCATCGCCTAGTCACCTTTCACGGTTTGATAGTCCGGGTCGGGCACGCCACCAGAACCGGCGCAAAGCCGTGCATCCGCGGAAGCCGCGGAAGCCCACCACCCATCCCTTGCGAGTCCCGGTTGGGTCCCCTTTAGAGGGCATTCCCGGTCCCTGCCCAATCGTCGGCATCGGATGTCACGGCCGGCTCACGGCCGCCGATGATGGCCTCCGTCCAGGCTCGGTCCTCGGTGTACAGCGACTCGTCGTCGGTCGGCTCGCGTTTGCCCTTGTTGCCGCTCTGACCGTGCCCACCGTGGCCCACCGGCGCCATGCCCATGCCGCCGCGGCCGGCCGCCGCGCCACCCGCACCACGATTAGCCCGACCCAGACTCGCGGCGTCGCCCGCCGCGGCCACCGAAGGCGCTGGGTCAGCCCCCGACGGCGACTGCAGGGGCATGCCACCACCAGCTCCACCGCCCAGCGCGGCCGGTCGAAGCGCCGGCCCGCCCGCCAGGCCCCGGGCCACGCCCGCACCCGCACCCCCGGTTGCCGCGGATCGCATGCCGCCGAGGGAAGGAATACCGCCCATCATCATGGGCATGCCGGAAAGACCGCCAGCACCAGAACTCGGCGTCGGCGCCGGCGTGGGCCCCGGGGTCGGCGCCGGCGTGGGACTGGGGTCCGGCGCGGGTGTGGGACTGTAGGCGGCGGGAGGATCCGGTGGTTCCAACGCCGGCAGCGGCAGGTTTGCTCTCTTGGAGTATTCCGCCAGCACCGACTGCGACGTTTGCTGGTAGGTCGCGTACTTCTGCATGATCGAATGCTCGACTTTGCTGACGTTGAACCCCGCCCGCTTGAATTCCTCGGCTTCAACCCATTGGGCGTCGAGCTGCTTCAGCTGTTCGACGGTGGGGTGCTGCGTGATCGCCCAGCCTTGGGCCGACGTGACGCCTTGCGCCTGGGTGATCAGCTGCCTGACCATATCGGCCATCTTGTACACCCAGTCCCGGAACTGTTGAAAGTCCGCCTCAACCGCAGTGGCCGCGTCGCCCTGCCAGTTCTCAAAGGGCCGAAACGCCTCCGTAGAGTTCAGCAACGGTTGCAGGTATTGAGTCCACGCCTCGGCAAACGCGTTAAAGGCGGTGCCCTGGTCGGGCTCTGCGATCTGTTCCGCCGCCTGCCTTACCTCGGGATAGGACGGGGGAGGCGTTGCGCCGGCGCCAACACCGCGGCCGTCGCCAAGGCGTCCGGGTGCGCGGTCGCTCACGACGGGGTGGGGCGTGACCGGCGAGACCGTGTCGGCGCCGGAATTCAAGGCCTGTGCGGCATCCTCGTCGGTCCCTTGATAGGACTTGGCCGCCTGCCTCAGGGCGTCCGCCACTTTTCGTCGCGCCTGGGTTCCCAGGGCCAGGTAGGTCCGCATTGTGTCGGCCGAAAAACCAAGCTCTGCAGCCGCGTCGGCGATCATCGGAAGCGCGCATGGCGCCACAGGATTACCGGCTGGGACTGCGCTCACGACCTCCAGCTCGGCGGCCCTGGCCATGAGTTCCTCGGGCACCACTTGCACATTGAGCGGCTTCGTCATTTTCCCTCCGGTCCTTGCAGCGATTCCCCTGACGTTGCCGAATTAGATTCGGGCACTTGGAATTTAAATCGACTGAGCTGGACCCCCAGCGTTTGATCGGTGTGCGAGTACGCGTTAGCCGCGGCGACCATATTGGCCCCCAACTGATCCAGGGCCGCCTTGGCGTTGGCCAGCACATCTCGCACCGCGAAGTAGATATGTGGCAGCACCTCGTTGTTTGCCAATGCCGCATAGTCCGACGCCAACGAGATCGGTGGCTTCGGCGGCGACGGAAAGTCGAGGATTCGCAGTTTTTCGCCGGCGGCCTCCAGAGCTGTGGCATCGACAGTCACTGGATTATTCGACGCGGTCATTGTCGGGTCCTATTGTCCGTGTTGAGCATTGGGTGTTGGCGGGCTAGGCGAACAGTGCGGCGAGAGCCGTTTCGGTGCTGATCATTTCCTGGTTGGACTGGTTGATCGCTTGAGCGAGGCTTTGCAGCGCAGCGTTGAGCTCGGCCGAGGTGCTGTCCCATTGCTGTTGAACGTCTTGGTAGGCCGCTGAGCCGCTGCCCTCCCATGCCTTGGCCAGGGTGGCCAGTACTTGGGCTGCGTCATGGAGGTGTTTTTCGGTGGCGACAACCTCGGCCCGGATTTCGGTTACCCCGATTTCGATAGCGGCGAAGTTGTAGTGCATATCTGCCATGGTGCTTCTCCGTACTCTGCTGGTGCTCAGGGGGTTTAGAAGTCCATTTGGGCCGACAGCAGACTGGTCTGGTCGCTGTCGGTCTGTTGGTAGTGCATCGCGGCGGTGGAAATCTTCGTCGAGATTTCGTTGAGCTGCTTGACCTGGTGACTGGCCGCTTGACGGAACAGCACAATCGCGGCCTGGGCGGCCAGACTGGCCTGTCCGCGCCAGGCCAGCAGCAACCCGCTGGCGGTCAACTCCACCCGTCGAATCGATTCCTTGAGTTCATCAGCAATATGTTCGAACCGGTGGGCCTGACTGGTCAGGGTCGCGACATCGGTGGTCATCTCTGACATGGGCGATCACGTTCTCCTTTCACGCTTTTGGTTGCCGAGGTGGCATTTGTACTGTTGGCAATGGTGGTGAGACTTGCCGCGCAGGAGGCCGGCAAGTCCGCCGCACTCGGCATTTACCACTGCTGCTAGCCGAACATCCCAGTCACGTTGCCCTCGGTGGAGGCCATGGCCTGACCGGCGTCGCTGATGGTGCGCGCCAGGTTCCGCAACGCATCGTTGAGCTCGTGGGCGGTTTGATGCCACCGGTGCTGGATAGCCTGGTAAGCCTGCGAACCGCTGCCACCCCAGGCGGCCGCCAGCTTCGCCAACGACTGCTTGCCTTCATCAAGAAGAGAACCGATGCTGGAGTGATTGCCGTGAATGGCGCTCGAGGCGGCCTCGATGCCGGCGAAATTCCACTGCTGTTCTGACATGTCGTACTGCTCCGTTTCGTTCGATGTGTTAGTGGGGGTCAGAAGCCCATTTGCGAGGACAGCGCCTGCTGCTGCTCCTCGTCTGCCTTGGAGTACTGGACACCGGCATGGCGAATATTCGTCGAGATTTCGTCCAGCTGGGCCTTCTGCTTGTTAGCCGCCTCCTGGAAGCGCAACACCGCTTGCTGGGCGGCCCTGCCCGCCGCGCCCTGCCACTGGCCGTGCAGCGAGCCCGCTGTTGATTCCACCTGATCGATCTGGGTCTTCAGGTCGCCGGCGATCCGCTCGAAATTGCCCGCCTCCTGCGCGAGAGTGGCGGCGTCGGTCCTCATCTCTGCCATGCTGAACTACTTTCTGTCCGTTTCTTTCTCGCCAAAATCTTGGCAAGTCTTCCGGCCCGGATGGCCGGGAAGTCCGTTATCACCAGCCCACTCACCAGTCGTCCTCGTCGTCCCAGCCGCCGTGGTCTTCGGCGTCGTCGGCCGCCTCGCGCGGCTGGGTCGGCGTAGCCTGCGTGGCCGGCCTCGGCTGCGAGGAATCACCAGCCGTCGCGCCCGGCCCCAGTGCGCCCCCGCCCATCGGAGCAAGCCCGCTCGTGGTCGACGGGCCGGCGCCGGCTCCGATCGGCTGTGCCAGCGGATCGGCCGGCTTGTCGAGCAGCGCCCCCATCAGTGGTGTGCGAGTCAATGTCCCACCCGCACCGGGTAGCGACACCGCACGCAACAGCCCGGCACCGGTACTGGCGCCCGAACCTCCGGCCAGCGGGTGGTTGGACAGCGGGTTGGCGCCCACCAATCCCACCTGGGTTTCAAGCCCGGTTCCCAGATTCTGGCCAACCTGGCTACCCATGCCGCTCATGCCGGATCCCAGGCCAAGCAGCGAGGTGGCCGCCTGCAGCGGTTGGAACAACTGCAGCAGGGAACCGCTAGCACCCGAGATCGGCTGGATCGGCAACTCCCCGGCGCCGAAGATTTGGTTTGACGACGCCGTCGCGAGCTGGCCCACGGTATTGGTGACCTGGCCTAGGTCTTGACCCAGGATCGCCTTCATCGGTTCGAGCTTGTCGAAAACCGTGTTGATCGTGGTTTGAGCCTGATAGATATCCATTGCGGTGGCGGCCTGATTCCACAGGCGGACGAAGTAGTCGGTTTCGTTGGTACTGATGGGCACCGTGTTGATGCCGAGAAAATTGGTCGCCGCCAGCACTGCGTGGGTGATGTGGTTGGCGAGGATCTCCAGTAGCGAGGGCGTCATCGCCAGCGCCTGCGCATACGCCGCGGCCTGGGCGGTGGCCTGCAGCGCACGCTCGCGCGCCAACTCTGCGGCATTACGCAGCCAGATCACCATCGGTGTGGTCGCCGTCAGCGCACGTTCGCTGCCCGAACCGGTCCACGATTGACCGAGAAAGACCAGGTTCGCCGCCAGCTCCTCAGCTTGCTCCGCCAGCGCCGCCGCCAGCGCCTGCCATCCCGATGCCGCTTGCAGCGCCGGCGCCTCGCCCGCTCCGGCCAAGAGCCGAGCGGTGTTGAGCTCCGGCGGCATCGCGTGCCACAGCATGGTCATTAACGCCTTTCGAGTCTGTTGAAGTGAGCGGATTCTTCGGCAGTGCAGCCGATTACGCCAATGCGTCCGACCAGTTGTCGTCGACGGCGGAATACATGTTGGCGATCTGCTGAAATGCCTCACCGGCCCGGGCAAGTTCTTCCTGAGCCGAGGTGTTTAGCGCCAACACCTGGGCGCCCTCCGCCGCGAACGCCGACGCGAATTGCGCCGAGACCTCGTCGGCCCCTGCCGGAGCCAGCCCGGTCACCGCCGCCGACGCCGACGTACCAGCCGCCAAACCCCGGTAGGCATTGGCAACGATGCTGGCCACGAGGCCCGCCACGGCCGGGTCATAAGACATGGACTGCACCTGAACAGCTCCTCTACAACTAGTGTTCGAATTCGGACGGATCAGCCATCTGCCGACGTCCAGCAGACGCCCGTGGCCGGGTGGTGATGGCCGCCTTCACGGGGCCCCGGCGGCTACGGCGGGGATCTTTTCGGGGCTCGGGTCGACGGGCAGCGCCTCGTGCTCTAGCAGCGCGGCGTCTCTGGACAGCACCGGCCCCTCGGTCAGCAGACGAATAATCTCCCAAGGCGCGACTTGGGGGGAACTGAGACCTAGCGCCTTCTCCGCCTCCAGGTCGGGTACTCCGTAGCGCACACCCTGTGGGTCGACGTAGTACATCGATTCGGCGTAGCGGGGATCCGGCGACTGCAGCACAACAAACTTTCCGCCGTCGGTGAAAACGGTTGCCGCCTCATGGATCTGATTGACTCCCATGTTCATCGCCGACGGCGCCACGGGCAAGTGTCGGCCGGACAGTACGGTTGTACTTGGTGACTGGTCCCCGGCGCCACGTGCCCACGACCAGCACAGCGTGGGTTCTTGCGCCCGAGACACGAACTTGAGCGGTTCGTCGGGCAGCGGGGAGGCGTAGACCCTTTGCGGCATGCCAACAACCACGTCCGGCAACACCCACGGCGGCTCTACCAGTCCATAGGATTCCGTGTCGCGCAGCGCTTCAGCGGTGTTGGTGTTCACCGCCGCGATGCCGTCGCGCAGCACCACGAAATGTTGTGGTCCCGAAGATGTATCGCTTTGCAGCACCGAGCCGATGACCAAATCCGCGGGCAGCCCAATCGAATTGGGCGCGCCGGCGGCGGCTATCGGAGGGAGCTGCCAGGATCCCTGATCGGACAACGCGTTGAACATGCCCTCGGAGATAGGGGCCGGCTTGGCGGTTTGGGGTATCTTCATGGCCGTAGTGAGCGCGTGGTCTGCCAGGTCTATGGCGTGCCGCCCCTTCGGGGTGACGATCCATGTCCCGCCGCGGTGAGAGGTCAGCACGGCCTCGTCTGACCGCAGCGCTTCGACGTCCGGATCGATCCGCAACGGCGTCGCGATTATCGTCGTGTGTACCGCCGGCGAGGTGCTGTCGGCGTGCGTGACCGTGTCGCACAGGGCCCAGGTCGAGGTACTGCTTTCGGTGACAGGCGTGGCGTACGGTGCGCCGGGAATTCCGATCGCGGTGCCCTTGGGCAGCGTGTTCAGTTCGGAGGATTTCACCGACGTGGGGTTGACCGGGTTGCCCAGCTCCAGCCGCGCCGAAGTCAGGTTGTACACGGGATGCAACTGTCCCGACAATCTCACAAAGAGCTGATTGGTCGTGCGGTCCGCGAGCAGGTTCGCGCCGCCGAGGTCACCCTGCGGCTTAAAGAACGCCAGCAACCCCGCGCCCGCCAGAATGAGGACCGCGACCACAGCGCCGAGCGCGGCCGAACGGCTGTAAAACTGCAGCGGATCGTCGAACATCCGAGTGTCCCGACGCACGATGGCGTGTTCGAGTCGGCGCAGCAGGAAGCGCCAGCCGCTAACCTGCACCCTGGTGGTCAGCCGAATCCCCGCCATGGGCTATTGGTTGATGTCGAGGCGACCGGCGGCTTCGATGGTCCGGTCGGTGTCGTGGGCAACCTCGCTCGGCGAGACGTCGTATCGAACGTTTTCAGTCATAGGCCAGTTCTTTCATAGCTCATTTCAAATGGAGTAATGAGGCATCCGCCTATGAATAGCATTGACGCGCCTCGCGCTCCATATGGTTTCGCTGAGAATTTCCTGGAGATTGATTCCGGGCGACGAAAATATTCATCAATAGTGCGTCGAATAATTCACGGTTTTATCGGAAACCAGGCGGACTCAACGGGCTCATCGACCGGAAGACGCACTAACTTCCCTGGTCACTGGGTTCCCGTTGCGTTCCGCAGCGAACGGCAGGGCTTGCAGAAATTCACTCCCGAGGGCCGTTAATTTCATCCGCGCTGGGCGGAAATTCACCCGCGGTTTATTAATTGTGGCCGTCGCGCATTATTCACAATTGATTAACATTTTGGAGATTTTCCCGAGGGGAATACTGCACCGCCACGTAGAATCATTGCGTCGCGACAAGGCCGGCCGGCCCAGGGGTCAGCCCATCGGATAGCCGACCCCGGTGAGTTCTTCGGATATTGCCCACAGCCGCTGCTGCAGTTCGACGTCGTGAGACTGGGCGCTGGACGCCACGGGCCTCGGGTAGCCCCGCAGCTCGCCGACCCCATCTGGTCCGATGTATTGGCCACCGGTCACGTCGGGGTCGGTGGCGGCACGCAATGACGGCAGGGCGCCCAGCTCGGCGCTCTGCATCCAGGGTTCCAGCAGGGCACTGGCCGCGGCGACCAGCCGGGGTAGGTGGCGGGTCAACTCGGTGTTGGAGGCACCCGGGTGAGCCGCCACCGAGATCGTGGTGCCGTGCGGGGCCAGTCGACGCTGAAGCTCGTAAGTGAACAGCAGGTTGGCGAGCTTGGATTGGCCGTACGCGCCCACCCGACTGTAGCCCCGCTCCCAATGCAGGTCATCGAAGTGAATTGCGGCGCGGATGCGATGGCCCACACTGCTGACCGTGACCACTCGCGATCCGGCTACGGGCAACATGCGTTCGAGTAGCAGACCCGTCAACGCAAAGTGGCCCAGATGATTGGTGCCGAACTGTAGTTCGAATCCGTCCGCGGTGGTCGATTTGGGCGGGTACATTACCCCCGCGTTGTTGATCAACAGGTCGATTCGCTCGTAAGCGGACCGTAGCTGCGTGGCCGCGCTTCGCACGGACGCTAGTGAACCCAGGTCAAGCTCCTGCAGCTCCACCTCCGCCCCGGGATTGTCCTGGCTAATCCGCGCCGCGGCTTGCTTGCCTTTGTCCAGACTGCGCACGGCCAGCACCACTCGGGCGCCACGAGCGGCGAGGGTGGCCGCGGTCTCGAAACCGAGGCCGGTGTTGGCGCCGGTAACGATGGCGGTGCGGCCGCTCTGATTGGGTATGTCGGCGGCGGTCCATCTGCTCATGAGAGCTCCTCGGTAAGATGCACTAAACGGGGCGGGCGCTCCGCTTGAGTCAACGATACGGAACGCTCGCCCCGCTTTGCAATAGCTCGGGACCGGAGGTGCGACTCTTGCCTGCAAGTGAGCGGCCGGTACGAGCCGATGCCGCCCGCAACCGTGCGCGCGTGCTGGACGTCGCCTACCAGACATTTGCGGCCGATGGGCTATCGGTGCCGATCGACGAGATCGCCCGGCGCGCGGGGGTTGGCGCGGGCACGGTGTACCGGCATTTCCCAACCAAAGAGGCCCTGTTTCGCGCGGTGATCGCCGACCGCATGCGCCACATCATCGACGACGGACGTGCCTTGCTTGGGTCCGAACAACCAGGCGAAGCCCTGTTTGTGTTCCTGCGGTCGATGGTGTTGCGGTGGGGAGCCGCCGATCGCGGTCTAGTCGAAGCCTTGGCCGGCGCCGGGATCGAGATCGACGGCGCCGCCCCGGACGCCGAGGAAGAATTCATGGGCCTGCTCGCCGAGCTGTTGCGGGCCGCCCAGCAGGTAGGCACCGCTCGGTCCGACGTCACGGTTCCGCACGTCAAGACGCTGCTGGTCGGCTGTCAAGCGATGCAGAGTTACAACGCCGAATTGGCCGAACGGGTAACCGATGTCGCCCTCGATGGCCTTCGCCGCAGCCAGAGCTGAGGGGACTCATCCCGAACAAGCACGCGTTATTTGCGGCGAAATGCCCATCCGCGATACTGGTAGCCGCCATACAACGCTGAGCCCTCGATACAAAACCACATGCGACGCCGGGAGACACGACCGATGAGCGACGAGCAGCCAACCATCATCTACACGCTGACTGACGAGGCGCCGCTACTGGCGACCTATGCCTTTCTGCCGATAATCCGCGCCTTTGCCGAGCCTGCGGGCATCCGGATCAAGTCCAGCGACATCTCCGTCGCGGCGCGTATCCTCGCCGAATTTCCCGACTACCTCACCGACGAACAACGCGTACCGAACAATTTGGCCGAGCTCGGCGAGCTGACCCAGCTACCGGACACCAACATCATCAAGTTGCCGAACATCAGCGCCTCGGTGCCACAGCTCAAGGCCGCCATCAAAGAGCTCCAAGAAAAGGGCTACGCGGTACCGGATTACCCGGCGGATCCGAAGACCGACGAGCAGAAGGCGATCAAAGAGCGTTACGCCACTTGCCTGGGTAGTGCGGTCAATCCAGTTTTGCGCCAAGGTAACTCCGACCGTCGCGCCCCCAAAGCTGTCAAGGAGTACGCGCGCAAACACCCGCACAGCATGGGCGAGTGGTCGATGGCCTCACGCACCCATGTTGCGCACATGCGACACGGCGATTTCTACGCCGGCGAAAAGTCGATGACGCTGGATCGCGCCCGCAAAGTGAAGATGGAGCTGGTGACCAAGGGCGGCAAAACGCTGCTACTCAAGCCCGAAGTGTCGCTGGATGACGGCGACGTCATCGACAGCATGTTCATGAGCCAGAAGGCGTTGTGCGAGTTCTACGAAGAGCAGATGGAGGATGCCTACAAGACCGGCGTGATGTTCTCGCTGCACGTCAAGGCAACGATGATGAAGGTCAGCCACCCCATCGTCTTCGGGCACGCCGTCCGGACCTTTTACAAGGACGCCTTCGCCAAGCACCAAGAACTGTTCGACGAATTGGGCGTCAACGTCAACAACGGATTGTCCGATCTCTACAGCAAGATCGAGTCGCTGCCGGCGTCGCAACACGAAGAAATCATCGACGACCTGCACCGGTGCCATGAGCATCGTCCCGAGCTGGCCATGGTGGATTCGGCCAGGGGAATCTCCAACTTCCATTCGCCTAGCGATGTGATCGTGGACGCCTCGATGCCGGCGATGATCCGTGCTGGCGGCAAGATGTACGGCGCCGACGGAAAGCTCAAAGACACCAAGGCGGTCAACCCCGAGTCCACCTTCTCGCGCATCTACCAGGAGATCATCAATTTCTGTAAGACCAACGGCCAATTCGATCCGACCACCATGGGTACGGTCCCCAACGTAGGCCTGATGGCGCAGCAGGCGGAGGAATACGGTTCACACGACAAGACGTTCGAAGTACCCGAAAGCGGTGTCGCCAACATTGTTGACCTCGACACCGGCGAAGTGCTGCTGACGCAGAACGTCGAGACCGGCGATATCTGGCGGATGTGCGTCGTAAAGGACGCGCCCATTCGCGACTGGGTCAAGTTGGCCGTCACTCGCGCACGCAACTCGGGCATGCCGGCGCTGTTCTGGCTCGACCCTTACCGCCCGCACGAGAACGAGCTGATCAAGAAGGTTAAGACCTACCTGAAGGACCACGACACCGAGGGCCTGGACATCCAGATCATGTCCCAGGTTCGGTCCATGCGTTACACGCTGGAGCGCCTGATTCGCGGACTGGACACCATCGCCGCGACCGGCAACATCCTGCGTGACTATCTCACCGATCTGTTCCCAATCCTGGAGCTGGGCACCAGCGCCAAGATGCTGTCCATCGTGCCGCTGATGGCCGGCGGCGGGATGTACGAAACGGGAGCCGGTGGCTCGGCGCCCAAGCACGTCAAACAGCTAGTCGAGGAGAATCACCTGCGCTGGGATTCGCTCGGTGAATTCCTGGCCCTTAGCGCAAGCCTCGAGGATATGGGTATCAAGACCGGCAACGAGCGCGCCAAGATTCTCGCCAAGACGCTCGATGCCGCGATTGGAAAACTACTGGACAACAACAAGAGTCCTTCGCGCAAGACCGGTGAGCTGGACAACCGGGGAAGCCAGTTCTACCTCGCCTTGTATTGGGCGCGGGAACTTGCCGATCAGACCGACGACGACGAGTTGGCCAAACACTTCACCACGCTCGCGGATGCGTTGGCCAAGGATACGGACACGATCGTGGCCGAACTCGCTGAGGCCCAGGGCGATCCGGTCGACATCGGTGGCTACTACGCACCGGACCGTGAGAAAACCGCGGCGGTGATGCGGCCGAGCAAGACGTTCAATGCTGCGTTGGAGGCCGCTCAGCGCTGACGTCGACCGCCTGCGCAACTCCGGCCACAGCAGTCACCAGCGGAAGTCGGTGGCTTTGTGTCCGCCTCACAGCGACTCGGGCGCTAACGCGGCGCGCCAAACGCGCGGTTGTCGCTCCGAGGCGGGCAGATCGCACATCCTGAATTCCCTGTGACAGGTGGGAATCCGGAGTTTGGCGACATCGGCGACAACGTCGACATCGAGACGTCGACCGGGCCATCGCCGCTCAAGAGCTGCGCAAATACCTTTTCCGAGCACGTTCCCGCAGGCATACACCGAGCCCGCAGGCCACTCGCATCGCCGCGGGAACCGCGGCGCAGTCCTAGTCGAGTAGCCCGCGCAGCGCCTCGATCAGCTTCACCCGCTCCGCGGGCGTTGCCGCGATGGGTGCCACGTTCAAGGTGGTGACGCCGGCCTCCCGGAACGCGGCCACCCGTTCTTTGACGAATCCGGGTGTGCCGATCAGGTTGACGTCGCGCACCAGCTCGTCGGGAACCACCTTGGCGGCGCCCTCTTTATCGCCGGCCAGGTAAAGCTCTTGGATCCGGTCGGCCTGCGGTCCGTAGCCATATCGGGTCGCCAGTGTGTGATAGAAATTCTTGCCTTTGGCGCCCATTCCGCCGATGTATAGCGCCAGATGGGGTTTGACGAACTCTCGTAGGGGCTCCACGTCATCGCCGATCGCCAGTGCCGGCCCGGCGTACACTTCGAGCTCCCCCAAGGCGGGGTCGCGCTTGGCGCGGCCGGCCGCCAGCGCCTCGCCCCACACGTCCTGCGCCTTCTCGGGCAGATAGAAGATGGGCTGCCAGCCCTCGGCGGCTTCGGCTGCCAACTCGACGTTCTTGGGCCCCAGCGCGGCCAGCAGTATCGGGATACGTTCCCGGACAGGCGTATTGATGAGTTTGAGCGGCTTACCCAATCCTGTGCCCTGACCGGGCGGCAGCGGAATCGTGTAATTGGCGCCCCGATGTTCCACCCGCTCGCGCCGCCACACCTGACGACAAATGTCGATGACCTCGCGGGTACGGGCGATCGGGGCGTCGTAGGGCACCCCGTGGAAACCCTCGATCACCTGCGGTCCGCTGGCGCCCAGCCCCAGGGTGAACCGGCCGTCGGAGACGTAGTCCAACCCGGCCGCGGTCATCGCGGTCAAGGTGGGCGTTCGAGTGTAGAGCTGCAGGATTCCCGAGGCCAGTTCAACCCGGTCGGTCGAGGCCGCCAGATAGCCAAGGGC
Source organism: Mycobacterium basiliense (assembly GCF_900292015.1). Classification (NCBI taxonomy): domain Bacteria; kingdom Bacillati; phylum Actinomycetota; class Actinomycetes; order Mycobacteriales; family Mycobacteriaceae; genus Mycobacterium; species Mycobacterium basiliense. The sequence continues at coordinate 112,768 of NZ_LR130759.1, read as the reverse complement.
GCTGACCGCGTCGAACGAATACGCCTCGGGGACAAAGACGATATCCAACCCGGCACGTTCAAGGTCGGCCACTTCGGCGGCCACCTCCTTGAAACCGCCCGCATAATTGATGGCCAATCCGATTCGCATGATCAGACCCTTTCTCCAAGATCGTCCGCGACTCTACAGTCGAGCCCGGCGGTAAGCGCCCTACGCGCTGGTGAACTGGTCGGCCAGGTCCAGCGCGTCTTGCTGGATCCGCTCGAACTGGGCACCCATCGCCTCGGACAACGCCATCGCACCCGACAGCGGCCGCACCATCACCATAAAGTCATCGATAAGCCCGTCATCATTGAAGTGCAAGAAATCGCAGCCAACGACCTTCTTGCCCGATGACTCGGATCCCCCAGAAATAGTTGCCTCGAACACGAAGGCATGATCGCGGCCGTTGGCGTCGTGGATCTCACGCAGATAACGAAAGTCCTCGAAAACGCGCAACACACCACGCAGGAGCGCGGCGGTGATCGGCTTGCCGACATATGGCTTGAAAACCACCGGGCTGGTGAATACGACGTCGTCGGCCAGCATCGCCTGGATGGCGGCCTCGTCGCGCTCTTCGACTGCCTTTCGGAAGGGATGCATCGAGCACCTCACATAGTCAACTTGTTGAGTAGGTTTGATTGACGGTAGAGGTTGGTCGGCTATATGTCCATACACGATTAATCACATTGTTGATTAGTCGCATCGTTGTACGATAGGCCGATGTCGCTCCGTGATGCGGTATTGGCAGCCCTGCTTGGTGGCGAGTCTTCCGGATACGACCTGGCCAAAGAGTTCGATGCCTCGATGGCCAACTTCTGGATGGCCACACCGCAGCAGTTGTATCGCGAGCTGGAACAACTGGCCAAGCAAGGTCTCATCCAGGCGCGCGTCGTTCATCAGGAGCGCCGGCCGAACAAGCGCATGTACTCCCTTACCCAGGCCGGCCACCAAGCGATCGGGCACTTCACCGCCAAGGCGCCCAAGCCGTCGGTAATTCGCGACGAGCTACTGATCAAGGTTCAGGCCTCCGATGCCGGCAACGCGGCAGCGGTCCGCGAATTCATTTTGGAACGGCTGCAATGGGCCGAGGCAAAACTGGAACGCTACGAGCGGTTGCGGACTCGCATGCTCGACGGTTGCACCGAGCAGGACTATCTCGCCCAAGCCGAACGTGTGGGTCCCTACCTCACCCTGCTGCGGGGAATATTGTTCGAGCAAGAGAACATTCGATGGGCCGAGCGGGCTCTGACAATCATCGAGCAGCGCCGGCTGGCGCGGGCATAACTGTGAAGGGGGCGGGACATGACCCCCGAGATCCGTGTTCTCGACGCCGCGTCTGGCGGCCTGACCCTTCCCGGCGGTGCGATCGTGGGCCACGCGGCCGTGACCCATATTGGCGTGCTGCCGTCATTCACCCGACAAGGGGCGGCAACGGCCCTGGTAGACCACCAGCTGCGTGATTTTGCCGCCCACGGCGAGGCGGTCGCGACGGCGCGGGCCTCGGAGGCGACCATCGTTCGCTACCGCCCAGTCGACACCGCGTCGTGGTTCGTCAGCGAACAGCAAATCTTGCAGTCGCCGGGTTGGCGCGGGTGATCGATCCGTCGGCAGTTGAAGTGGCTGACCAGTTGTTCGCAGTGCGTGAGGCACCGCATTCTTCTAAGGGGCTCGCACGGCCGTGATCGTCATCATTGGTGCGGGGATATGCGGACTCGCTACCGCCTACGAGTTGGCGCGGCGTGGCGAGCAGGCAATTGTGTTGGAGCGCGGAGAACCTTTCGGCGAGCAGTCGACAGGTCTGGCGCGAATTTTTCGCGTCGCGCACCGACGGCCGACATTGTGCGATCTTGCGCTGCGGGCCCGGGCCGGCTGGCAGCGTTGGGAAATGGAATTCGGCGCCGGGTGCCTCCTTGGCTGCGAGGGCTTTGTCGCCGCCGGTCTCCGCAACGACACCGCAGCGGCCATGACGGCTGCCGGCGCCGAGTTCCGCTGGCTCAACCGTGCCGAGATCGCGGCGCGCATCCCGTTCGCGGCCGCGCCCTGGGACACCGGGGTTTTCGATCGGTCGGGCGGCTGCCTTCGCATCCGACGTGCGCTGAGGGCCCTGTCCCGGCGGGTAGTGACTCGCCGTGCACGAGTGGTGTCGGTCGCCGACGACGGCTCGACGACCCTTGCCGACGGCACGGTGGTGCGAGCCGACCGGGTGCTGATCTGCGCGGGGGTGGAAACGCCGACGCTGTTCGGCCCGCTTGGCCTCGAATTCGTGCCACACACTCGCTTCAGCTACCAGGGCGCCGACGCCACCGGTGCGGCATGCCTGTCCGCGCCCGAAGGCTACGGCCTACCACTAGGCAGTACCGGCCGGTGGGCCTTCGGCCAGGAAACGCCCGACCCCGCGACCGTACGTGCGCTGTTCCCCTCGCTGGTACCGGTGGGACAGGTGGACTGTGTCACCGTTCGGGCATCATGGCTCGACTCCGGCGGAGACGGATGGACAGTGGCACGTCGCGGCCGTGTCGTCGCGTTTGTCGGCAGCAACCTGATGAAGTTCGGGCCGCTCCTCGGCGAACTGCTCGCCGAGGCGATGCTGGGCGACGAACTACCCGGTGACCTGCGCATCGACTGACCGTACTTGCGCGCCGAGCGTGTTCTGACTGCGAAATTTTGGCGATATTTTCGCACTGCTTTCACGTTCGACGACGCCTGCGGTACCGGCCGCGGCTTGCAGTTCGACCTGGTGAGTGAGTACTCTCTCACCATGCTTGTGTCAGGTCGGGACCGGTTGCTGGCCGCAGCACTGAGGCTTTTTGCCGAGAAGGGGTACGCGGCGACGTCGGTAGCCGACATCCAACGCGCGTCCGGGCTCGCGCCGGGGTCGGGCGCGCTCTACAAGCATTTCGGGTCCAAGCGTGAACTGTTGGAAGCCGCCGTCACGCACCGCATCGACAGCATCGTGGCCGCGCGGGAGCAGTACGACGCCGGAGATCCGGGCAATGTCGAACAGGCGGTGCGCACCGCGGGCCAGCTGATTTGGAACAACCTGAAACAAAGCGAGGATCTGCTCAAAGTGATGTTGCGGGAGCCCGATGAACTCGGCGATCTCGATGAGAAGACCTGGCAGGTTATCACCGACAACTCCTACCAGCGGTTCGCCGACGAACTGGCAGCGTCTAATCGTGCTGGCCGCACGAACATCCCGGATCCCGAAGCGACGGCGGCGGTGGCGATCGGGTCGCTGTCTTACGCCGCCACGCTGCGAGCGTTGACCGGCCGCTCTCCAGGCAACGTCGACGACGATCGCTATTTCCAAGCCTGGGTCGACCAGACAGTCACTGTTCTTGCCCGCCATACAAACCGTAGCCGTCAACCTACTTCCGGAGTAAAACCATGACGTTCTCACTGCAGCTCAGCGACGACTTGATCGAAGTCCGCGATTGGGTGCACAAGTTCTCGGCGGAGGTCATCCGCCCGGCGGCCGCCGAATGGGACGAACGCGAGGAAACCCCGTGGCCGGTGATCCAGGAGGCCGCCAAGGTCGGCATCTATTCGCCCGACTTTTTCGCCCAGCAGTCCGCCGACCCCACCGGATTGGGCATGCTCACCGCGCTCGAGGAGCTGTTCTGGGGTGATGCCGGCATCGCGATATCCATCATGGGCACCGGACTGGCCGCGGCGGCGCTGGCGGGCAATGGAACCCCCGAGCAGTTGGGCCGCTGGCTTCCCGAGATGTTTGGTAGCGCAGACGATCCCAAACTCGGCGCGTTTTGCTCCTCGGAACCCGATGCGGGTTCTGACGTCGGCGCGATCCGCACTCGCGCACACTACGACGAGGCGGCCGGCGAGTGGGTGCTCAACGGCACTAAAACGTGGGCGACCAACGGGGGCATAGCCAATGTGCACATCGTGGTGGCGTCGGTCTATCCCGACCTCGGCACCCGAGGCCAGGCCACATTCGTGATTCCCCCGGGTACAAAAGGTCTGTCCCAGGGGCAGAAGTTCAAGAAACACGGCATCCGCGCCTCGCACACAGCTGAAATAGTGCTCGATGATGTGCGCCTAGCCGAGGACCTAATCCTGGGCGGCCGAGAGAAATTCGAAGCGCGGATCGCTCGGGTCAAGTCCGGCGCCTCTGCACGCGGGCAGGCAGCGATGAAGACCTTTGAGCGCACTCGGCCCACCGTAGGGGCGATGGCCGTTGGCGTGGCACGGGCCGCCTACGAGTACGCCCTCGAATATGCCTGCCAACGCGAGCAATTCGGTCGCAAGATCGGTGAGTTCCAGGCGGTGTCATTCAAACTGGCCGACATGAAGTCTCGGATCGACGCGGCTCGGTTATTGGTATGGCGAGCCGGCTGGATGGCGCGCAACAACCTGGACTTCGACTCGGCGGAGGGCTCGATGGCCAAGCTCGTGGCAAGCGAGACTGCCGTGTATGTCACCGACGAGGCCATCCAGATTCTGGGCGGAAATGGCTATACCCGCGACTACCCGGTGGAGCGGATGCACCGTGATGCAAAGATTTTCACAATCTTCGAAGGGACCAGCGAGATCCAGCGGCTGGTCATTGCGCGGGCGCTCACCGGCCTGCCAATCCGCTAGGCAACCGTGCTCGTTGGGTTGCACCGATGAAGATCGTGGTCGCAAGCTACGGAAGTCGCGGCGATGTCGAGCCCGGCGCCGCGGTCGCTCGCGAATTGCTGCGGCGGGGTCACGACGTGCGCATGGCCGTGCCGCCCAACATGCTCGACTTCGTCGAGTCGGCTGGACTCGCTGCGGTCAGCTACGGTCCTGACGCGCGCGAGCGGATGAACCCGGCCCAGGATTTGGTGCGCGACCTGGCGACGAAGCTGCACAATCCCATCGGCATCCTGTCCGAAGTGACCGAGCATGTCAGCCGGGTTACCGCGGACAAGAGTGCGGCGCTGACGTCGCTGGCGCACGGGGTCGATCTGCTGCTGGCCAGCTTCAACGAGCAGGGGCTGGCCGCCAACGTCGCGGAGTATCACGGCATTCCGCTGGCAGCGCTGCACTTCTTCCCGAAGCGGATCTGGGCGTCGGGACAGCTTGCACCCCTGGTCACCCGGGAGGCCGAACACGCTCAACGCCGTCTGCTGGGGTTACCGGAAACGAGCGAGTCCGCCTTGCAACGGAGGGCGCAACGCGGCTGGCTCGAGATCCAGGCATACGACGAGTTCTGCTTGCCCGGACCGACCGCCCAATGGGTGGAGCCCGACGGCCTACGACCATTCGTCGGCGCCTTGACGCTGGAGTTGCCGACGGAAGACGACGCCGAGGTCTTGTCGTGGATTGCCGCGGGAACACCGCCGATCTACTTCGGGTTCGGTAGCACGCCGATCACCTCCTGGGCTGAGACGGTCACCATGATCGGTACGGTCTGCGCCGAACTGGGTGAACGTGCGTTGATTTGCAGCGGCGCAAATGACTTCAGCGATGTCTTGCCCCCCGAGGGAGTCAAGGTTGTGCGGGCGGTGAACCACGCGGCGATCTTTCCGGCTTGCCGTGCGGTCGTCCACCACGGCGGAGCGGGAACTACCGCCGCAGGCATGCGAGCCGGAATCCCCACGCTGATCCTGTGGCTTTGGCTCGATCAACCGATCTGGGCGGCCGCGGTCGAGCGGTTGCAAGTCGGCTTGGGGCGGCCCTTCTGGGCGGCCACAAGTCAATCGCTGCTGGACGACTTGCGTGCCATCCTTGCGCCGCAGTGCAGCGCTCGAGCCACTGAGGTTGCCGCTCGGATGAGCACGTCCGCCGATAGCGTGGTCAGGGCCGCCGATCTCCTGGAAGACGCCGCCCGTCTGGACTCCGTCGACTGATCGGCCATCCCGCCATCGCGTTCGAAGCCGATCAGCTGAGATGATGGGGCGCATGGCAGTCGCATGCGAGTCGACGGTGTCCGCCGACGCGGGCACCGTTGTGGGCTCGTTGGCCAGCCAAGACAGCATTGCCGTCGCGGGGTCGATCGCCACCGCGGGTGCGGCCGCGGTGGCCGGATCGGTGTCGACCGCGGGCAGCGTGGCGGTGGCGGGTTCGGTCGCGACCGCGGGCAGCGCGGCGGTGGCGGGCTCGGCGGCCACCGCGGGCTGCGTCGGAGTGCTTGCCAGTGCGTTGACCGTGTTGTCCGTAGCCGTCCGGGAATGTGTGGCGTGCGTGGCATGCGTAGCCTGCGCCCGGTGCGTGGCGTGTATAGGGTGCGTGCGCTGCACCGACTGTGTGGGCTGCATCGGCTGCGTGAATTGCTCGGGACTACGAAACGCTAAGGGTGCCAGGAATATTCATGCGCAACCCGCTGAGTGAATGATTCCCAGCCCCGCGGTTGGCGTGGCCAAAACTCCACGCACCGATTTGCTGGGGCGCTATGTGACCTTGCCCTCGCAAGGCCAAGGACCGTCGTCTACCGTGGCGGCCAATGCCATGGCGGCTGGTCAATCATGCGCTGCCCCACTATCCGGGTTTCGCCAAGTTCTTTTGCCAGGCGAATCGTGTGCACATCAGCGGCCTCCTGCAACGAGGACACCAGAGATTCCGAGTGGGTGACGACGATCATCTGACTGTGTTGGGCAGCTGTGGCAATCAGTGACGCCAAGGCCGGCAGCAGATCGGGGTGCAAACTGGTCTCAGGTTCGTTGAGTACCAGCAACTGTGGTGGGCGCGGCGTCAGCAGGGCCGCGGTCCACAGGAGGTAGCGCAACGTGCCGTCGGAGAGCTCGGCCGCGCACAATGGCCGCAACATTCCGGGCTGTTGCAGGGCCAGCTCAAAGCGACCGTTTTCGCTCACGATATCGACACGACTGCCTTCAAACGCTCGATCGATGGCCGCCACCAACGCGACGTCGTCGCCGATCTCGCGGATCGTTTGAATCGCCGCAGCTAGATCCGCTCCATCGTGACCCAATACTGTTGTGCGCGTGCCTATTCGGGCCTGCCTCGCGGGCGCGTCGACGTCGGTCCGCAGGTGATCGTAAAACCGCCAGTTGCGCATGCGTTCACGCATTTCGATGAGTTCCGGCGCCCGCACCGGATCCGCCAACTCACTCAGCATCGAGTCGAACGGTCGCAGCGCATCGGTGATCAGTTGCCAGTTGTCATCACCATCGCGCAGCTGGACGACCGGGCCGCCGCGGTCGGCGATCGCTGTGGCGCGACGCCACGCCGGCCCCACCCACAGCGATTCCACCTTGACCTCGGGATCGAGCTTGAACTTGCTGCTCGTCGGACGGGGTAACCCGAGATCCATCGCATAACCGAAATCGGACCCGGCAAAGCCGAGTTTCAAGCTGACCGATTCGTTACGGAGCGTACCCTGGACCGGCTGCCGCCCCTGGCGCACGGACTTGCCGATCACAGCCGGCCCGGCCCACATCGTTGAACTCAACCCGCCTTCCCGGGCCAGCGCAGCGACCGCGCCGTTGCGCGCCGAGTTCGCCAACAGGCGCAGCGCTCGGTACAGGTTCGACTTACCACTGCCGTTGGGTCCGGTTACGACATTGAGCTGGCGCAATGGCAACACCAGCTGGCGCAACGAGCGGTAGTTTTCTACTGCTACGGTCACCAGCATGCGGCCACGCTAGTCGACCGTTGGTGCCGACCCGAAGCCGCCACCATCGACTCGATGCCAGCCCGGAAGTGTGCCGATCGCCCTGTTGCTAGCGCACTAATCGATCGTGCACTATCTATCTGTGGCCACCCGGACCGCACCGCCGATTGATCCGCTCGCCCTTGAGCACCAGGTTTGTTTCGCACTGGCCATCACCAACAGGGCCGTGTTGGCCGTTTACCGGCCGCTTCTGGAGCCATTGGGCCTAACCCATCCGCAGTATCTGGTTATGCTGGCCCTCTGGGACCACCACAGGGCAAGGCCCGAACAGCGGCTTGCGCTTTCGGTCAAGCAGATCGCCGAGGCGCTGCAGCTGGATTCGGCTACTCTCTCGCCGATGCTCAAGCGCCTGGAAGCACTCGGCCTGGTTACCCGGACCCGCAACGCCGCCGATGAGCGCTCCACCGATGTCAAGCTAACTCACGCCGGAATTGCTCTGCGGGAGCGGGCGCTTGAAGTCCCGCGCACCGTCGTCGAGCGTCTGGGCGTCGACATGGCCGAACTCGAGCACCTCCACCAGGTGCTCACTCGCATCAATTCGGCCGCATTGGCGGCCGGCGCGCTACAGTCTTGAATCACCGTCCCCACAGGAGCTCCCATGGCCACCGGTAAGCCCAGTTTTTGGCAGTACATCGCCTACTCATACGGGCGGTGCCTGCCGGAGTCGATGCGGGCCTGGGTTGCCCAGGATTTGGCCGGACCGGGAGCGGTACGCCGACACATGATCCGGTGGGCCATCCCGCCGATCCTGGTCCTGGCCCCGTTTTGGCTGTTGCCGGCTTCGGTATACGTACACACCGAGATGACAGCCCCGCTGTATGTGTGGTCACTGCTGATTTCGCTCGCGCTGAACAAGGTTTGGCGCCGGCACCGACTGGCACAGCATGGCCTGGACCGCAATCTGGTCGACGTGATCAAACGCAAGAAGGACGCGAAGATGCACGAGGACTACGCCCGCCGGTACGGCCCGCGACCCGAATCGGCGGAGTGGCAGTCCAATAGCAGCCCCTTCTGAACGGGCTCAGTAGTACTGGGCGTCAATCGCCTCGGCGAGGTCCGTACCGGGGCCGGGCCGGGGAACGACATCGTGTGCACCCGGGGTGCGCGAGTCGGCCATTCAACAGCTCGACCGGCTGGTCACCACCGGAGCCATCGATCCGCTGGTGGGTTCGGCCTATTCGCTCGACGACATCCAGTAGGCACTCCGGGATCTGGCCGAGCGCCGGTCCGCCGGAAAGTTCGTCCTCGAGCTCAGTTGATCGCCACCTCCCGCGCTACGGTCGGTAATAGACATCGCGGAGGTATCTATGGCCGGGCAGATCCCATTGGTCGACTATCTGGTGCTCGACGACGGCGAGCCACACCTCGTCGCACAGGAATGCACCCACTGCGGTGCCCGGTTCTTCGACCGACGCAATGCGTGCGCTAATTGCTTCGCTACCAACTTTATGACCGTCCCGATTGCGACCGAGGGCACGGTGCGGACGTTTACCATCGTCACCTTCGCCGCACCCGGGATTCCCACTCCGTTCGTCGCGTCGGTGGTCGATTGCGGCGGAACCCAGGTGCGGGCCAACCTGATCAACATCGAGCCCGATCCCGAGCACATCCACGACGGGATGAAGGTACGCCTGGCCACCTTTCCGATCGGCACCGACTCCGAAGGGACCGAAGCGATTGGCTTTGGCTTCGAGCCTGCCACCTGACCATCGATCACCGACGAAGGAGCAGCGACGATGAGCGCCAGCGACGAGGTTTGGATCCTCGGAATCCGGATGACCAAATTCGGCAAGCACCCCGACCTGGACACCGTTGACCTGGCAGCCCAGGCGGCGCTGGGCGCACTCGCCGACGCCGGCGTGACCATGGCCGACGTCGGTGTGCTGGCGGCGGGCAACCTGATGCAAGCGAATGCCGGGCTCGGTCAGCAGCTTCAGAAGCAAATCGGCCAGACCGGAATCCCGGTGTACAACGTGGCCAACGCCTGCGCCACGGGTGCCACCGCGTTGCGAACCGCGATCATGGCGGTCAAGGCCGGCGAGGTCGACTACGGCATGGCGGTGGGTGTGGAGAAACTGTCCGGCGCCGGGCTGCTCGGCGGAGGCGGAAAGAAGAAGAGCGACGCCGATGTCTGGACACCGGCCGGACGCTACGGCGCGGTGGCGCCGGTCGACGGGCGGATCGGCACCGAAACCATGCCCGGAGTGTTCGCTCAAATCGGCACCGAGTACGGCCATAAGTACGGTGGCACCAGCTTCGAACTGTTCGCCAAGATCAGCGAGAAGAACCACGCCCATTCGACGCTGAATCCGCTTGCCGCCTATCAGAAACGGTTCACGCTCGAGCAGATCATGAGCGACGTCATGATCGCCTACCCCAACACTCGGCCGATGTGCTCGGCCAACTGCGACGGCGCTGCGGCCGCGATCGTGTGCAACGGCGAGACCTTGAAATCCTTATCGCTGCACCAACGTCGGCGCGCGGTGAAGGTGTCGGCGTCGGTGCTGACCACCGATCCCTACGAAGCGGGCTGTCAGGTCCTGCCGAACGTCAACACATTGACCCGCAATGCCGCCAAGACGGCGTACGAACAAGCGGGCGTAGGCCCGGGTGACCTCGACTTGGTCGAGTTGCACGACTGCTTCGCTACCGCTGAGTTGGTGCACTACGACAACCTGATGCTGTGCGAAGAGGGTGGCGCCGCGGACTTTTTCGACTCAGGCGCCCCCTGGCGCGACGGCTCTACGCCGGTGAACGTGTCGGGTGGACTACAGTCGAAAGGTCATCCGATTGCGGCTACCGGGATCGCCAACATCTGGGAGGTCTGCCACCACCTCCGCGGTGAGGCCGGCGATCGTCAGATCGAGAACGCCGCGGTGGGGCTGGCCCACGTGATCGGCCTGGGTTCCGCCTGCGGTGTACACATCCTGGAAAAGTCGGCGGCATAACACCGGGCTTCACGTATGCGGCTGGCGGTCCTCGAGCAGGGCACGTGCGACCCACTCGACATGACCGAGCGATTCGTCCCTTACCCTGCCGGTGAGCAACCCGGTCAGCCCACCGGTCAGGGTGGCGTTGAGACCGAAACTGACGTTCGAATATCCTCCGGGGCAACACCATGCAGCAGGCGATTGAACATCTCAACATTCGTGCGATCCGTCTGGTCAATCGTCGCTTTCGCCTCCGGATCGGTGGAGGTCATCATCTGGAGCATCAACGCCGTCATCTCGGGATTGCGATGAAGGCACGTAAGGCACGTCGCAGGTAGTCCAGAATGCCGGACAACGAGTCGGGTTCAGGTGAACCACCGGCCGGCAAGACATATGACTCCAGGGATCCTGGTCTAGCGCACGGATCGCAGCGTGACCTGCTATCCGAAGCGGGTCTAGCCGCCCCGCAGTGACCAAGCCGTCACTAGGCATCACGGAGTGGATGTTTCCGACGATTCTTGAGCGCGGGTCCGAGCTCCAGCGCGAGCGGTTCGGGGTGGCCGATCCCGCGGGGCACCCAACGATGGTGTCAGTTATTCAGCGAACCAGCGGCAAGCTCGGACCTCGCCTCGCTGAGTACCGCGCCGTCAAGGTCGACGACGGGTGGCTGGTCAACGGGCACAAGATCTGGACCTCGATGGCCGATCGCGCCCAGTTTGGGGCGCTGCTGGGGCGCACCGACCCGCACGCGCCAAAACACCGCGGGATCAGCTACTTCCTTGTTGACGTGGCCACGCCGGGCATCGAGGTCTCACCGATCCAGCAGGCCAGTGGCCGGTGCGACTTCAACGAGGTCTTTTCCACCGTTGTCTTCGCGCCCGACGACATGCTGGTGGGCAACCCCGGCGAGGGGTGGGAGCTGGCGGTGTCGACCATGGCCATCGAGCGCACCGCGATCGGAAACTACGTGAACATCGATCGCACCGTCGCACTTCGGCGGGTGGCGGCCATCGGCGGTCCCGACCAAGACACGGCGCTGCGGGCAATCGGCGACGTCGAGGCCCACACGACCGCGATCAAGGCCATGGTGTTGCGCGAGACCTTGCGGCTGATGGAGGGTCAGGTTGCCGGCCCGACCTCGAGCATCGCCAAGTACGCGATGGTGATGCTGCTGCGCCGGGCAGGGACGGCAACGTTGGGCCTGACGAGCCGCATTTCGACATGCCATCGGAGCTCATCGGCGGGCGGCACCGCCGAGATTCAGCTGACCGTTATCGCTTCGATGATCCTGGGTCTGCCCCGCAAATAGCCCCGTTGCCAACCGCCGTCCGCATGACGCGTCCAAAGCCTCGATCCGTCGGCCGGTGTAACAGCAGCCTATTTCGCCCGGCCGGTGCGCTCGCGATGCTTGCACCCCGGCCAGCAGCAGGGCCGGCGCTGGCCTTCTTCCAGCTCTTCCTGGGTCCGGCGAATGCGGCGATCTCGTGTCGTCTGTTGCTTGGCATCCTCGACCCAGCAGATGAACTCGTTGCGTGCTAGGGGCGTGATGTCGTGCCACGCGGCCAGCGCTGTGGAGTTGGCCACCAGCGCCTCGCGCAGGTCCCCAGGCAGCTTGTGTACCACCCCACCGGGTATTTGCTTGCCGCTCACCAGCACAGCCTAGGCGATCACCTCGGCCCGCATGCAAGGGTCAGCAGCGGATGCCCTAGCCACCGCGCTTGGGCCGCGAGGCGCGGTCATGGCTCCGCCCGCGAGATCGACGTTTTGCAGAAAAAGTGCGAGAAGGAGTCTGCAAAACGTCGATCTCGGTGAAGGTGGTGACGGTATTGCCCCCTACCGACTTGCCTACTGCCAGGCGAAGACCGGTTGCTCAAGTTCGTCGACCGGATCGTCGCGGCCTTCCAGGCACAGCCACCGCAGCTGCAGCAACACCGCGCCCGTCGGCGCGTGGATCAAATCGTTTCCCAACGGGACTTGGACCACCGGTCGCGGGCTCTCCGGGATGGCGACAAATCGCGGCGAATCCTCGCGTTGCAGTTGGTGCAGCCCAACCCGGTACACCGCCACCACCTCGTCGGGCACCGGCCGGGGATCGAGGCGACCCCCGCCCCAGATCACCACCGGGGTGATCACATATCCCGATCGCGTTGGGTAGTCATCGAGCAGACCAAGCACCGTCGAGTCGGGCAGCGTGATGCCGATCTCTTCGTCTAGCTCGCGCAAGGCAGCGTCGACCGCGCTTTCGCCCGGGTCCACGCGACCGCCGGGCAGCGCCCATTGTGCGGCGTGCGTACTGAGCCGAGATGCTCTGCGGCACAGAAAGAACGACGCTCCCCCCGACACGTTGACCATGTGCCCGTCGAGGCCGGCCTCCGGCATCGGGCGCTCACCAATCCACTGCTCAACCGGCGCCGGATCCACCCTGTCCTCGCCAACCTCGGAGTCGACCAGGACCACCGCAACGGCCGCGTGCCGTTTGGCTGGGTCGGTTACCGCGCGGCGCTCGTGCGCACACAGGTGCGCCCGGATCCGCGTCCGCAGCGCATCGTCGTATGTGATCGTCACCGGTCGACTCTATGTCGAGCGCGCCCACCACAGTGCGGTTTCCCGACGGTTCGACCGCGCCTCCCGAGTTCGCTCAAGCCGCCCTTCGAGCATTCGACGCCGGTGTGCCAGCGCATCGTCGGCCAACCGGCAAAGGCAGCCGCTATCCCCAGCCAAACCCTCGCCCTCCAGAGCTAGCGGCCGTCACCGCCCACTCGAACCCGACTCCACCCGGATGACGATCGCTTTCGAAACCGGCGTATTCGATTTCTCCGCGGTATGGTCCAGTGGCACAAGCGGATTGGTCTCCGGATAGTAGGCTGCGGCGTTGCCGACCGGAATCGAATAAGCGACGACCAGAAAGTCCTTTGCCCGCCGTTCCTGTAACCGGCCATCCGCATCGTTCCACTCGGACACCAAGTCGACGCGCGCACCCGCCTTCAGCCCCAGCGCTTCGATGTCGGAGGCATTGACGAACACCACGCGCCGACCACCCTTCACTCCGCGATAGCGATCGTCGAGCCCATAAATCGTGGTGTTGTACTGATCGTGGCTGCGCAGCGTTTGCAGGATCAGCCGCCCCGGTGGCACCGAAACCCACTGCAGGGGATTAACGGCGAAATTTGCTCTGCCGGTGCTGGTTTGGAATTCGCGTGCATCCCGCGGCGGGTGCGGCAATTGGAATCCATCTGGCTGCCGAACCTTGCGGTTGTAGTCGGTGCAGCCGGGCACTACCGCGGCGATGGCGTCGCGAATGGTGTCGTAGTCGCTTGCGAATCGCTCCCACGGCACCGGGTGCTGCGCTCCGAGCAGAGCCCGCCCCAGCTGGCAGACGATTTCCACCTCGCTACGCACCTGGTCACTCGGTGGATGCAGGCTGCCGCGTGACAGGTGCACCATCGACATCGAGTCTTCCACCGAGACGACCTGCTTGCGCCCGTTACGGATGTCGCGGTCGGTGCGACCCAGCGTCGGCAGGATCAGTGCCGTCCTGCCGTGTACCAGGTGGCTGCGGTTGAGTTTGGTCGAAATCTGTACGGTTAGTGAACAATTGCGCAACGCCGCTTCGGTGACCGCGGTATCTGGCGTGGCCGATGCGAAGTTGCCGCCCATTGCCATGAACACCTTGGCCCGCCCATCACGCATGGCCCGGATCGCTGCCACGGTGTCGTAGCCGTGCTTGCGAGGACTGACGATGCCAAACTCTTCGTCCAGCGCGGCCAGGAACATCTCGGGCATCTGCTCCCAGATGCCCATGGTGCGATCGCCTTGCACGTTGGAATGCCCGCGCACCGGACACACACCGGCACCCGGTTTGCCGATCATGCCGCGTAGCAGCAGCAGGTTGGTCGCCTCTCCTATGGTGGCGACGGCGTGGCTGTGCTGCGTCAAGCCCATTGCCCAGCAGACGATGGTGCGCTGCGACGCCATCACCAATGCCGCCACGCGCTCGAGCTGCCGGGCATCTATGCCGGTGGCGGCCAACACGGTGTCCAAGTCGATCTGCAGAGTGCGACGTCGATATTCGTCGAACCCGGCACAATGTTGATCAACGAACGCCTGATTCACCACCGTGCCGGGGGCGCGTTCCTCGGCCTCGAGCAACAGCTTGCCTAACCCGGCGAATAACGCCATGTCTCCGCCGATACGGATCTGCACGAATTCGTCGGCGATCGGCACACCGCGTCCCACCATCCCGTTTACCTTCTGCGGGTCCTTGAACCGGATCAAACCGGCCTCAGGCAGTGGATTGACGGCAATAATCTTGGCACCGTTGGCTTTTGACTTCTCCAGTACCGAGAGCATGCGCGGGTGGTTGGTGCCCGGATTTTGGCCGGCGATGATGATCAGGTCGGCCTGCTCGACGTCCTCGACGGTGACCGATCCTTTTCCGATACCGATCGACTCGCTCAGCGCGGCGCCCGAGGACTCGTGGCACATATTGGAACAGTCCGGCAGGTTGTTGGTCCCAAAGCTGCGGACCAGCAGTTGATAGCAAAAGGCGGCCTCGTTGCTGGTACGACCCGAGGTGTAGAACACCGCCTGATCGGGACTGTCCAGCTTTTTGAGGTGGTCGGCGATCAACTGGTAAGCGTCACGCCAGCTGATCGGCCGGTAGTGGTCGTCCTCGGGCCGCAAGACCATCGGGTGGGAAAGACGGCCCTGCTGTGAAAGCCAGTATTCGGGCTTGGCCGACAATTCGGCTATGGAATGCCGGGCGAAGAATTCCGGTGTGACAATGCGCTTGGTGGCTTCCTCGGCGACGGCTTTGGCGCCGTTCTCGCAGAATTCGGCCCATTTTCGTCCACCGTGGTCCTCGGGCCATGCGCACCCTGGGCAATCGAAGCCGGTGCGTTGATTCAGCCGGGCCAGGACGGCGGCGGTGCGCATGGCTCCCATCTGCTCCAGCCCGCGCTGCAGCGAGACCAGCACCGCGCGGGCACCGGCCGCCTCATGCTTGCGCGGCGTGATGGTGATCGCGTGCTCGTCGTAGTCGGCAGCGACGTCGTTGGACGGGGCTGAGCGCTTGAAACCCACCAAACCAAATTACAACGATTCGGCTTTCCGGATTCGGCGTACCCAGGCGCCGTGTCTACCGCACAACGGACTTCACCCGACCCAGCCAGCGGACTGCTGCTGTCGTGCCCGACGGCTAGCGCAATATCTGCGTAAGCCTGCGCCACCGGCGGTGGCGGTGGCGGAACATGAGCCTGATGAACAACCGCGTCGGGGCGCCACGTAGGCCGTCGTCGGTTTCGATCTCGTCGGTGTAGCGGCAGTGGTGAGCGTCAATGGGTTCGAAGATCAGGCGATGATTCCAGGTGCGCACGGGTCCGCCATGTTCGTTGGTGTAGATCTCTGTGGGGTCGAGTTGTTTGATGGTCAGGTGGTGGGTCCAGGCGGGTATCACGCCGAACCACCACAAACGCATTGATGCTCGGGTACCGACCTCGATATCTTCGGGCACTTCAAGGTGGAAAGCGCGCACAATGGGGCTTAGCACGTAGGTCATCATCGCGGGTTTGCGCGCCAGCGCCGCGGCCGTTTCCGCCGAAATCGGCAGTTCGGTAGTTAGGGTCACCTTACTCACCCGTCGATGGTGCACTGTCCGGTGACCATCAGGCAAGGCAGGCGGTGGGGCCACGCGGAGAACGAGCGACGGGGCGATCACCTGCCCGACGACGGGTAACAAGGATGTCCGGATGTCCCGGTCGCCAGGTCTGACGGCCGGGCGCACTATCGGTCTATGACTTCGTTCCTGTGGGATCAACACACCTGCCTACCGCTGACGACCGACGCCAACATCGAGGAGCTGACGCGTTACCGCCATCGCGACGTGGCCGCGTTGGTCTCAGTCAATGCCGGGTATTCACCCCACAGGTTCAGCGACACGATGGCGCTGCTGCGGCACTTCCGTGCAGCGGTCACCGCACACCCCGATCTCGAATTGGCCTCCAGCACAGCTGATGTCGCTGCGATCGTGCGCGCCGGGCAAATCGCGGTGGTGTTCGACCTCGAAGACTCGGGCCCTCTCGACGACAACCTTGACAATCTGGCGACCCTGGCCGAGATGGGGCTGCGCACGTTGCTACCGACCTACAACCATGCCAACCGTGCCGGCAGCGGCTGTCTGGACACCACCGATGGCGGTCTGACCAGCTGGGGCCGCGCGGTGGTCACCGAAATGAACAACGTCGGCATCGTTGCCGACGGATCTCACTGCAGCGTCCGTACCGGGCTCGATATGTGTGAAATATCTTCCAAACCAGTCATTTACAGCCATTCCTGCATGCGCACTGTTTGGGATCACCCCCGCAATATCACCGACGAGCAGGCCCGGGCATGCGCAGCTACCGGTGGGGTCATCGGGATCACCGGCGTCGGAATCTTTCTTGGCCCCAACACCCCCACCCTCGAGGCGATGACGCGACATCTGGAGTACGCCGCCGACCTGGTCGGCATCGAACACGTGGGCATCAGTACCGATTTCTCCTTTGACCTCGCCGATTTCTACGACGAACTCGACCGCAATCCACACCTATTCGATGACAGCTACACGCGCTGGGGGCCGATCCAATGGATGTCGCCCGAAACGCTGCTGACGCTTGGCCAGCACCTCGACGGGCGCGGTTGGACCGATGATGACATCCGCGCCGCGCTCGGGGGCAACTTCCATCGCGTGGCTCAACAGGTGTGGCGCACCTAAAGCTACGGCCTACCCATCCCGAAAAGGCCGGAACCGGTATGTCGTCATCCTGCTCATCATTTGCGCACTCAGCGCATTCGAACATCGTCGGTGGTCGCATCTTTCATCGCCGACAGCGGTATCGCCCACTCGTCATGCGTTTTGTCCGCATTCCGTCACGCGTGGTGAGCCAGCAACTTTGCCAATTCTCTGAAATACGCCGACGCGCGGCCCGTATCGTAACGATATGTCACTAGGCCGACATGTCCGCCTATCGCATCCAATGTCGTCCCACTGTGCGCCGCTGGACCGTGCAATGCGTTTAGGTCTGGCGATTGTCCTATTGATTGGCCTCGTCGGTTGCACTAGCCGAGGAGACGGCAAATCGCCTGCGGCCGGCGGGGAGCTCTGGCTCACCGCCGCCGACGATCCTGGCCCGGATCCGTTCATGCCGTCGGTGGCTTCGCCGCAGTCGGGTAAACCGCTGCCGGGGCCGAATTTGACGCCACAAGGCAACGGCACCGACGTGGTCGCGCAGCAACAGCCTGGCGACAAGGCCGGACTCTACGGCGGGTCGCTGAACAACTCTTCATGCGACCGGGAAAAGATGATTTCGTTTCTCAAGACGCACGATGCCGAAGCTCGGGCGTTCGTGGCTGCACTCAATTCCGATGTGTCGTTGCGGTGGTCAAAAGGAACATCGGTTTCTGTCGATCAAATCGAGCCGTACATCCGTGAACTCACCCCGGCCTTCCTGCGGGTAGACACACGAGTCACCCTATACGGCTTTGACGGCACCAATCCGGTTCCGCTGCAATCGATTCTGCAGGCGGGCACCGCTATACTCCTCGATATCTACGGGGTTCCACGGGTGCGTGGTGCCGGCGGCAACCCGTTGACGGCACCCGTCGCACTCGACGTGAGGCCAACAGTGCGCGGCACGGCGTGGGCCGGTTACAACCCCGGGGTGATCGTCGTCGTGCAACCCGCCAAGGCTGTCATCACGGTGTTTGTGCTGTTCGATGTCTACACCGGTGTCACGTTTGACCGAATGGCCGGGACCAGCGGCGCGGACGCTCAGCGCAGCGGTCCCCCCGCCACCCAGCCCGGTGGCGAGAACACCACCTATGACGGCACTTATGTCTCGGTGAACTCGCCGTCGACAGCAACGGTGGTGGTTCGCAATGGCCGGATCATCAGTTTTGCAGAAGAGGCGGCCGCGGCTGGCAAATGCGAACTCGCCGTCAAAGCCGACTTCCTCATCGCACCACCAAACGGGGAATTTTCGGGGAATTACCAGGGTTCGGTGAGCTCTGGTCCATTTTGGTGCGTGCCCACCAATGGGACCATGTCCGGGCGGGTAGACGGCGCCCAAATGACCATGACTTACACCAACGCGGCGTCTGGGGCGTCGTTCGATCTGCAGTTGGTGCGCAAATAGCCGCTTTAGCATTCCGATCGGGCGGGGTCGTCGATCGCGCTTGGCTACTGTGAGGTGGTTGATCCTCTGAACGAGAGGGCGCTGGTGGAGGGCACAGCGTTCGGACGCTACCGGCTGGTGAGCCTGTTGGGTCGCGGTGGCATGGGCGAGGTGTGGCGTGCCTACGACACAGGCACCGACCGAGTGGTCGCCCTCAAGTTGCTCCCGATGAACTTCGCGCAGGATCCGAAGTTCTCGCAAAGGTTCCGCCGGGAAGCCCACGCCGCCGCCCGCTTGCAGCATCCGCATGCCGTGCCCATCCATGACTACGGCGAGATCGACGGAAACCTGTTTGTTGACATGGCCTTGATCGAGGGCCGCGACCTTGCTTCGGTGATCACCGCCGGGCCACTGCATCCGGTGCGGGCGGTGGCGGTCGTCGAGCAGATCGCCCGCGCGCTGCACGCCGCGCACAAGGTCGGCCTCGTGCATCGCGACGTCAAACCGTCCAACGTGCTTCTCGACGAGGACGATCACGCCTACTTGATCGACTTCGGCATCGCCCGTGCCACGGCCGACACCAAACTCACCGGCACCGGGGCCACCATCGGCACCTGGGCTTACATGGCCCCCGAGCGGTTCACCGCCGACGAGGCCACACCCGGCTGCGACATCTACGCGTTGGCCTGCGTCCTGCACGAATCCCTTACCGGTACCACGCCTTACCCGGGTGAGAGCTTGGAACGCCAAGTCGCCGGACATCTGACGTCGCCACCACCACGACCGTCCCTGGTGCGGCCCGGCCTACCTCCGGCATTCGACGATGTCGTTGCCACCGGCATGGCCAAAGATCCGCAACCGCGCTACGCCACCACCAAAGAACTGGCCACTGCCGCCCGCGCCGCCCTCACCGCGCCCGCGCAGCGAGTTCCCCGCACTTCGAGTGACCGACCCGCGCTTTCCCGAGCGGCCAACCCACCGACGGTGGCCACACCGGCCGCGCTCGGGCCGCGAGCGACCCGAACGAATCGCAGGGCATTCGTCGTCGCGGCTGCCACGATCCTGACCATCGCCGCCGCCCTGACAACCGTCCTGCTCATCGCCAGGAGCGGTCCCGCCGCCACGGGTTCGGTGTCGTTGCCGTTTTCCGGGCTGTACCGCCGCAGGGGCTGGCGGTCGAAGGTAGCGGCACCGTGGACGTCACCGATGTCTTCCACGACAGGGTGCAAGCGCTGACGACTTCCGACAAGGAGACCGTGCTGCCATTCACCGGATTGAAGTCTCCGCAAGGGCTGGCCGTCGACCATGACGGCGCCGTGTTGGTTGTCGATGCCGGCAATCGTCGGGTGCTCAAGCTGCCGGCCCGCTGATCGTCTTTCAGGGGATTGAGGTGAGCCACTGGGCGATCGCCTCGCCGATCTCGTGTGGGCTGTCCTCCTGGATGAAATGGCTGCCGGACACCGTGACCTCGGTGAGGTTGGCCCAGCCGCGGCAGAACGCACGCTGCGGACCGGTGAGAATTGCGCCAGGTTCAGCGTTGATGAACAGCTTCGGGAATTCGGTGCTGGGCAGCCACTCGGCGTAGGAGGAGACGATCTGATGAACGTCGGCAGGCTCGCCCGCTATCGGTATCTCGCGCGGCCAGGAGAGGGTGGGCCGGCGGTGTTCGGGCGCGACGAACGGGCGCCGGTACTCGTCGTGCTCGGAGGGCGCCAGGCTGCGCAGGATCGAACCCGGCAACACCGCTTCGACGAACAAGTTCTTGTCGATGACCATCTGCTCGCCCGCATCGGAGCGAAATCCCCGAAAGATTCCCGCGGCGGCTTCAGGCCATTCGTCCCACGTCACCGGCCGCACGATCGCTTCCATGAAAGCGATGCCGCCAACGCGATTACGGTGGCGATTGGCCCAATCAAAGCCCAGGGCGGAGCCCCAGTCGTGGATCACGAAGACGACATCATCGCCGAGGTCGAGCTGGTCAAGTAGTCCATCCAGGTAGTGGCGGTGCTGGACGAAGCGATAACTGTCTGCTCCGGTGTCGTCGAGTTTGTCCGAGTCGCCGTGACCGATGAGGTCGGGTGCGATGCAGCGGGCGCGATCGGAGACATGCGGGATGATGTTGCGCCACAAATACGACGACGTCGGGTTGCCATGGAGGAAGACGACCGAGCGGCCCCGTCCGCTTTCGTGGTAAGCCATTTGCTTGCCGTCGACTGCGCGGTAGCGCTTGGTGAGCGGGGCGGTACTGATCGCGGTCATCGTGGCCTCCAAGAGCGTCGGTATAACCGGCACGCTATGTGAACCCGGCAGCGGACGACAATGGGGCCACTGGCCCCGGTGTGGCTTCGCCGGTACACCTAGAAGTTCAAACCGGAGAACATGACGCGGCCGGGGTCATACTTCTGCCGCACGGCGCTCAGCTTCGATAGGTTGGGCCCGAAGTACCGCGACGCCGGTTGGTTCGCCTCGAGATAGTTGACGTAGCCGCCAACCGAATACGGTTGCACCGCTTGGTGTGCCGTGTTGAGCCAGCCGGTCGCCGTCGACGGAGAACCGGAGGTTTCGACGTACCACTGCACCAGCGCGGACTGCTTGCGCCACGGGAAGGCGGTTGCTCCCGGTGCCACAGTGGCCAGGGCACCGTCGAGTGCATGCATGATCGCCAATGCACGACCAGCCCCGCGGGGAAAGGCTTCGATTGCCGAGGCGATTCCCTTTGCGGTGCCCGCGTTGATGGTGGGCAGCACATCGGAGCCGCCGACATAGCCGAGCGGTGCGGGATTGAGGTTCCCGACGGCCAGATGCCTGACCAGGTCCAGGTAGTTGAACGTGTGGTTCTCGGTACCGAGCGGTTGCACTCCCACAGCCGTAGTGATGGCCGACGCCACGCTGCTGCCCGAACCGACCGGACAGGTCGCCAGGATTCGACAATGTGTACCCATCGGGTCGACGGTGGCGTCCGCCAAGGCCCAGCTGTTTCGGTCGGCGGTACGCAGCCATTGCTGCCAACCGAGCAGGACCTGAGCGAATGCCTGGGGCGGGAAATTCAGGTTCACGACGTCGAGATCCGTGCTGGCGAACGTGGCAAAGGTGAGCGATGTCGTCACCCCGAAGTTGCCGCCGCCACCGCCGCGCAACGCCCAGAACAAGTCGGGGTTGCTGGTAGCAGACGCGGTGACCGCCTGGCCGCTGGGCAGCACCACCGACGCAGACGTCAGGGCGTCACAAAGCAGGCCCGCGTGTCGCGAATTGGCGCCCAGGCCGCCGCCGAGGGCGTGACCGCCGGCACCGACGCTGGGGCAGGTCCCGGTCGGGATGCCCCGACCAGCCTCGGCCAGTGCCTGGTGCATGGCGTACAGGTCGGTTGCGGGCGCAACCGTAAGCTGCCCGGTCGCGGCATCAAGGTTGATTCCCCCCGGAAGTTGGCGCAGGTCAAGCACCATGGTTCCGTCCGCCGTGGACGCCCCCACATAGGAATGTCCACCGCTACGTGGGGCGACCTTGAGATTGTTGGCGGCAGCGAATGCCATCGCCCGTTGTACGTCCGCCTGCGACGTGGGGGTGACTATCGCCGCAGGCGTCAGGCCGTTGTAATTGGTGTTGAAAACCTGTTTAGCCGTTGCGAATTGGGGACCGTCGTCCGGTCGCAGCACCTTCCCACCCAGGGCGGACGAAAGGCCTTCCCACCCGGAAACGTTCGGCTCGGCGGTGGCGCGGACCGCGCCGAAAACGACCCCGGCCGCCAACGCGCCAGCGGCGCCCCGCAGGAATGCCTGGCGCGAGATCTCAGCGGCCAACGCCGGCCCCCCGCCGCCATGTGCCGGTCGGCGCGGGCCGGCACCATCGAACACTGTCGGTCGGTGCGGGCCGGCACCATCCCGCGATTTGCGTCATGCTCGGCATTGTCATCCACGAGAACCTCTGTGGCGCATGACGTGTCAAGCGCCAGCCGAAACGTGCCCGAACCGTTACCTCGGCCCGGCCGAACTACCGTTTACTGGGAGCGCGGATTCGGAGCCCCGTTGGGAGCACTGCCGGCGGCCGCCATGATCGGTCCGAACCCCACCGCTTGCATGCGGTTCATCATTTTCTTCGTTGACGGATGATGCTCCAGCAGGGCGTCGACCGCCTCCTCGGCGGTGTCGACTATCCGGACCAGCCGACGGAATTCCATGGGGGTCAACTTCTCGTTATCCACGAACAGTCCTTCAAGAACCGGCAGCACGGGTAGCTTCTCGGTCCAAAACTCCCTGCCGAAGAAAATCATCGGGGAGAACGCCTGATCGTTTCGGGGGTAATAGTTTTGCGCGGCGTTCTGGAAGACTTCCTGCAGTGTGCCCGACGCGCCGGGCGTGTAAACAATCCCATTGGCGGCCAGCGACAACAGAATGTCTTCGCGGATGCTGTTCTGGAAGTACTTCGCGACATGGGTGGCCAGCGGGGTGAGCGGTTCGCAGCCGTAGTACCAGGTGGGAACGGCGAGGCTACGCCCTCCGGTTTGGGTGAACGTTTGGGCGATCTCGAAGGCGGGTTTGGCCCAACTGTGCAACTGACACACGATCGCCGTATCGACCTCGCCGGTCTCTGATACCACCGACTCGCTGGCGGGCAGCGTCGGCCGGGACTTCAATTGCTTCAACGCGTCTGCCACATCTTGATCCGATGTCGGCGCGAGCAGTGCACCTAGATGGGTGGCTTCCATCGCGCCGGGCCCACCGCCGCTTGCCACCAGGCAGCCACATTGAGTGAGGGCCCGCGCGATGCGCATCACATCCACGTACTTCTCCGTGCCACGCGCCTCATCATGGCCACCCATGATGGCGACCGTCGGTGCGTCAACGCTGGCGAAGAACTTCGAGATGGCACGCATGATCGAGTGGTCGTGCAGTGCCTGCATCATCCCCGCGTACGGGTCGTTGGGACACGGGCCACCGTTAGCGGTGAAGTAGCGATAGGACTGAAAGTCCAAGGTCTCGGCGGCGCTAAGCGGACGGTCCGGATCGAAGCCGCTCATCAGCTCCATTGACGTGTATAACGAATTCCGCAGCGGCTGAAACGGAATTTCACGGTTCGACATACTCACTCCCGAGTGTGCAGAGCATCGCTAAGCACTGACGCGACCGTACTACTCCCGCAACGGACTCGCCGCGTTTCGGGGAACTCACCCCATGCACCGGCCATCCCCGGCGTTGGCGTCGGGGCAACCAGGCCCGCAGAAGCGCCGTCCTCAAGTTATTGGTGACTGACCGCAGGCGGGTCCCTGTTAGGGGGCACCCGAGGCAGCGAGCTATGCGCAGCGCACGCCGGTTAGGCCTGCGTGTGGCCCGCTACTGACCCGCGTTCTGGGCCAGGTCGATGGCGTACTGGCTGACGAATCGACCGGCCTGAGGCTCCCCGCGGCCGCATGATCCGTCGGATTCACCGGGCCGTTTGATCCACAAGTAGGCATCGGCGTGCGCGCCCGCGGTATCGGTGGTGGGCGGCACGCCCAGGGCACGGCCACCAGGGTTGCACCAGTTGAGCGGTGACTCCGGGGCCGGGCCGGCACCGTTGCGCCCCGTGTCGATCACGTAGTGCGAACCATTCGTCATGCCCGAAATCGCTTCGCCGTAACCGATTTCCTCATCGGTAGTGTAGAAGTTCGAGATGTTGAGGCTAAACCCCCGCGCGTGACCCACATCGACTTGGTTAAGTCTGGCGGCCATCTCCTGGGCGTTCACCCAGCGTGAGTGTCCCGCGTCGACGTACACGGCGGCGGCCTGATCGCGGGTCAACGTGTCCACAGCGTAGCGGACCAAGTCGAAGCGTTCCTGGCGCTGCTCGGCCGAAAGGCAGTCGGCCATGGCCAGGGCATCGGGCTCCACGATGATCGCCGCGGGCGATGCGCCCAAGCCAGCAGCGACGGCGTCGATCCACGCACGGTAGTCCGCGCCCGTCGCGAAGCCGCCCGAGGCGAAACTACCGCAGTCTCGATGCGGGATCCCGTAGAGCGTCAGGATCGGCATGGCACCGGCGGCCTGCGCGGCACCGGTGTATTTGGCAACCGTGCCACCGACGGTGCCCGCGGGGAACGCCTGGTCAAGCCAGTAGGACTGCGGCGTATTGGCGACGGCGGTCAGCTGGGAACTTGGCGGGTTGGCGTTGCGCGCGGCGACCATGGCGGCCGAACCGGGATCGACGTAGAAGGGCTGCCCGGCCAGTGGGTTCGACCCATCCACCAGGGTCATCGGCGGAGCCGGCACCACCTGCGCCAGGTCGGCGAAAAAACCCAGGTACGCAGCGGCCGCAACGGCCAGCAAGGGGGCGATCCGGCGCGCGACGGCACCAACGGCTGAGGACATCACCCCAGCAAGATAGTGCCCCAATTCAACAAATGCCAATTA
This sequence comes from Mycobacterium basiliense, assembly GCF_900292015.1. Classification (NCBI taxonomy): domain Bacteria; kingdom Bacillati; phylum Actinomycetota; class Actinomycetes; order Mycobacteriales; family Mycobacteriaceae; genus Mycobacterium; species Mycobacterium basiliense. The sequence continues at coordinate 87,669 of NZ_LR130759.1, read as the reverse complement.
ACCGCCCCGGCCGTCATGGGCGCCCGCACCGACCAGGTCTTCGCCGCCGTTCGCTGGACGCAGTCCCGCTCTAGATGGCTGGGTTGAGCGTGTCTGAGTACGACGGGGGCATCAAGAAATTCAGGCCGGCGTACTGCTCGACGTCACGCCAGGCGGCCAACTGTTCGAAGAATTCGACGGCCGGTCCCGGGTAGATGCCTGCGCGCGGAGGTTGCTGGTCGACGTTGCCGTTGTTGTTGCGTCGCCCTGGTGTGCATCGCAGCTTGGTGGTCCGGGACCTCGCCGTACCGGACTCGATCAGCTTGACCCATTGCGCTTCGGTCTCGGGCTCGATCTCGCATGCCCGCGCTCCCCGCCGTCTGGTTTCGCAAACGATCTTCGCGATGTGGTCCGCGACCCCGCCCAACGTGTAGCTCATGTTGACCGACAGTGTGGCTTGACCGTCGACGGACGCGAGGTTGAAGAAAAGATTCGGAAACCCGCTGCTCAGCACGCCGTGCAGCGACAACATTCCGTCTGACCAACGCTGCTTCATCGAGACTCCGCGGCGACCGATGATATCGATGCCCGTCTTCTCGGGGTAGTTACCGATGCCCTCGAACCCCGTTGCGAAGACGATGCAATCCACGGGGAATTTCTGACCGTTGGCCACGACGCCAGCGTCATAGATCCGTTCGATCCCGCGTCCGTCGGTATTGATCAGCTCTACATTCGATCGGTTGAAAGCATCGAGGTACTCGTCGTGGAAGCAGGGGCTCTTACAGAGGTAGTGGTAGTACGGTTTGAGGGCCGCTGCGGTGGCTGAGTCTGTGATGGTGTTGTCGATGCGAGTCCAGATGCGCGCCATTTGCCGCAAGTCAGCCTCGTCACGCCGCTTCGCTGCTTCCGAATCCGCCATCGCAGCGAACTCCGGATTGAGCAGCGCCTTATACAGGTGCGTCCACCCGTCATCGACCAAATCCCGGTCTACCGGGTATCCGCTCACGATTCGGGCCAGATTGTGTATGCGCCGCCGCTGCCAGCCCGATTCCAAGGAAGCGACCCAGTCCGGGTCGGTGGGTCGGTTATTGCGGACATCGACCGCCGCGGGGGTACGTTGGAAAACCAGCAACTTCTTGGCGGAAGCGCCCAGAGGTGGAACGACTTGGACCGCCGTGGCACCGGTTCCCACCACCGCGACCACTTTGTCGTGCAGTTTCGAAAGGCGGCTGGTGGCATCGCCGCCGGTATAGGAGTAGTCCCAGCGGCTGGTGTGAAATGAATGGCCTTCGAATGACTCCAGGCCCTCAATGTCGGGCAAGATGGGGTTGCTGAACGCTCCGGTAGCCAGCACGACATATGACGTCGTGATTGCATCCCCCCGATCGGTCCGCACCGTCCAGGTGAAAGTCGTTTCATTCCATACCATCTGACGGACCCGTGTCTGAAACAGCGCCAGTTCGTAGAGAGCGAAATGGCGGGCGATCCGCTGGGCGTGCGCCCTGATTTCCGGTGAATGCGAATACTTTTCGACCGGCATGTAGCCGGTCTCTTCCAGTAGCGGAAGATAGCAGTAAGAGTCTGCGTCGCATTGGGCTCCTGGGTAGCGATTCCAATACCAGACCCCGCCCACATCGCCGGCGCTGTCGATGATGCGGACTCGACGCAAGCCCGCTTCTTTTAGTCGCACCGCCGTGAGCAGACCTCCGAAACCGCCACCTACGACTAATGCGTCGACCCGGTCGGCCAAAGGATTTCGGGCTATTGGTGGTGTATAGGGGTCGTCCAGGTAATGCTGGACAGTGCCCGACGCGGGAGTGATGTAGCCACGAGATACCGCCAGACGCTTATCTCGCTCTCGAAGGTACCTTTCCCGGATATCGTCATTTGGTGTTTCGAAATCAGTCGATTGGCGGGCATTGTGAAGCTCGACCATGACACCCCCTCTTGGCTCTTGTGACGTTGAATTCACCAGAGCGGTAGTTATTTTCGGCGTATCCGCGGGCCCCCGAATGATCCTGCCGTCGGAGTGCCTGAGAGCCCACGTCGACTTCACACAGCCAAGTCATGCGTGCTCGACAACGTAGCGGTTGTTGCTGCGCCTTCGGCTGGCCAGGTGATCATGAGCTCGCGCAGGTCGACCGAATGCAAGCCCTTTGCGCGTCGGGTCAGGTCGTCGAATGAGGTGGCGAGTTCCAAACCGGGAAAGCGTCGGACCAGTGTTCCGAAAAATATTGTCAGGAAAAGCCGAGCCAGCGCCGACGCCGGACAAGCGTGCGGTCCGTGTCCGAACGCAATGTGGGGATTCGGGTGGCGCCGGATATCGAAGTCTGCCGGTGCCTCGAACTGCCGCTCGTCGCGGTCGGCTGAGGTAATCGACGGGAAGACCGAGCTTCCGGCCGGAATGAGCGTGCCGTCGAGTTGGACGTCCGCGGTGGTAACCCGAAGGTGGTCGACCTCGACCGGGGCATTGAATCGCAATATCTCTTCCACCGCCATGGGTACCAGATCGGGATCCCGTACCAGCGCCTCATATTGATCTCGATGACGCAGCAGGGTCGCAAGTCCGTTGGTGATCTGGACGATGGGGGTGACGACCCCGGGGGTGACCAAACTAAGGATCATTCCCACCACCTCCGGGTCGGTCATCGATGGGTCGGACCGGTGGGCACTGGCGATCGTGCTGAGCAAGTCGTCAGCGGGTTCGGCCAGTTTGCGCTCTAGCAGTGCGCCAACCATATTGGACAGCTCCGACCATCTGCGCTCAATTTCGTCGTCAGTGATCTCGTCGATCGAGATGGCAGCGTCTAGATGACTTCTCAACTCGGCGACCACATCGGTTGTGACGCCCAGCAGTTCAGCCATTACCGCTACCGCGAAAGGGACGTTTACTGCTTGCATGAAGTCGATTGGCGGGCGCGAAGCGGCCATTTGCTCAAGGCAGTCATCGACAATGCGTTGCAGGGCCGGCCGCAGTCTTTCGATGAATCCGGCGTTGAGGCCGCGGCCGAGAAGCTTTCTTGCGACGGTGTGTTCGGGTGGGTCGATGCTGAGCAGGCTCCGGCACAACTGCACGAACGGGACAAAGTGCGGGGCCTCAGGGCGAGCGGCAGCGGCACAGCTGAACCGGGAGTCAGCTAGCAATTGCTTGACGTGCTCGTAGCGGGTCACTAACCACGCCGGGTGTCCGGACGGCAGTTCGATCTGTGCGACCGGACAGCTACGCCTGAGCTCGCCGAGCACTGGTGACGGCTCGGTCGGGACCGGACGGGCAAACGGAAAGCGGGGGACCTCATCAGCTGGCGTGGTCACTGTTCTCCTCCATATGGTTGGGTTTGGTACCGCTGATAGAACAGGTCGGTCTCGGACTCGAGAAAGTGTGGCCGAACCTCGATCCGAGGACTGCCGTGCGCGATGACAGTGGCTGCGGGAAGCTGGATTTGACGCCAACCGAGCTGGACGAGCGTCGCAATTGAGGTGCCAAACGCGATCGCTTTGACCTGGCCGATGATCGCCGCGGAAGCGCACATCGGGCAGGGTTCCGCCGTGGACAACAGGATATGGTTTGACAGGTCCGAATCACTCTGCGCCGCAGCTCGGAGTACATTCATCTCGGCGTGCGCAAACGGGTCGTGGTCCTCGCGGGTCGTGTTAGGACGGCAATATGCGACGCGTCGGCGTGTGATGTCGAACAGGGCCGCGCCAAAGGGGCGCCGTGCTCGCATCGCCACCTCGAGAGCTTGCCGCATGGCGGATTCGAGCAGTTCATCCGAGATGTCGTCGACGCGGTCAAGTTTCGTGCTAGCGAACTGGTCGCTGTCGTTCTTCATGCGCCAGGACGCCTCAGTAGGTCGGCAGCGATGGGTCAATTGCCTTGATCCAAGCCAATATTCCGCCCTCCAGATGTAAGACGTTGCTGTACCCAGCCGCCTTCAGCTTTCCCAGTGCCTCGGCTGAGCGAATGCCGGTCTTGCAATACAGCACGGTCTTCTTGTCTCTGGGTATCCGCGGTAGCGCGGAGCCCGACACGATCTCCCCCTTGGGGATCAAGACGCTGCCCGGAATGTGAACAATGGCAGACTCGGTGGCCTCCCTGACGTCCAGGAGAAGAAAGTCATCGCCGGCGTCCTGCCAGTCGTGCAGCTGTTGGCTGGTAACGATCGATGCCGCGTCAGTGCTTGCCGGTGCCGTTCCGCAGAACGCGTCGTAGTCGACAAGCTGGGTGATACTGGGGTTGTCGCCGCATAGGACGCAGTTGGGGTCCTTGCGGAAATCGATGGTGTGGAAGGACATTGCGAGCGCGTCGTACAGCATCAAGCGACCGATCAGCGGTTTGCCGATCCCGATGAGGAGTTTGATCGCCTCCGTCACCTGGATCGAGGCGATGCTGGCACACAGGACGCCTAGAACTCCTCCTTCAGCGCACGATGGCACCGTCCCCGGCGCCGGCGGCTCCGGATATAGGCATCGGTAGCAGGGGCCGTGCTCCGCCCAGAAGACGCTTGCTTGTCCATCGAACCGGTAGATCGAACCCCAGACATAGGGTTTGCCGGCGAGCACCGCTGCGTCGTTGATGAGGTAGCGGGTCGCGAAATTATCGGTGCCGTCTACGATCAGATCGTATTCCCGAAAGAGTTGCACCGCATTTTCGTTGTCAAGCGCGGAATTATGGACAATAACCTCGGAGAGTGGGTTGATCTCGCGGAGCGTCGCCGCGGCGGATTCAACCTTCGGCCGACCGATATCGGAATGCCCATGGATGATTTGGCGTTGTAGATTGGATTCCTCGACGATGTCAAAATCGACGATGCCTAACGTGCCGATACCGGCCGCCGCCAGATACATGAGCGCAGGCGAACCCAAGCCACCGGCACCGACACACAACACCCGTGCGTTCTTCAGTCGCTGCTGCCCGGCCATACCGACGTCCGGAATGGTCAAATGCCTTCCATAACGCCTTATTTCAGCGTTGCCCAATGCGGCTGCTGGCTTGACTAGCGAGGACGGAGCCATTTGTCATTCCTTCCTGAGGTGAATCGCCTATTTCACGCGGGCACTCGAATTGTTTGTGGTCGCATTAGCGATCCAAGCCTGGGCGTACTAGGGCGGTGAGGGAGGCGCCGAGCAATAGGGAATTCGCGAAAAACACCGCGGTGATTCCGTAGGGGCCGGCAACTGTCCCGACGAGGATTGGAATAGTGGTCTGCACCAGCCTGTTTGCCGAAGTGCGGAGGCCGAGAGCCTGGCCCTGCATGGGTCGCGGCACAAGAGAAACTACCCACGACATAGTCAGCGGCTGCGGGATACCGAGTACCACTCCGAGTGCAGCCATGACGACGATCGCTCCCTCCGACCTGACAAACGGCAGGAAGGCGATGGCCAGCGCCGCCGTGCCGATCGAGACGCGCAGCAGTACGGTCGGACCGAATCGTTTGACCAAGCGGGCGAGCTCGATTCGTGTCGCTATCGAAATCGCGGCGCGGAGCGCAAATAACCATCCCACCGTGGTGGCCGCGATGTTGCGCTCGGTTGCCCAGGCCGGGACGAATGCATACATCAGATCGACGGTGGTCAGCACCACGGCACTGATCGCGATGGATTTCGCCATGCCAGGCAGCCGAAACAGCCGCAGCGCGATGCCGGCATCGCCCGAGTCGAATTCCTTGGGCCCGCTGCCCCGATGACGCCACATCCACAACGCCGTCGGCAGCGCCGACAAGCCAAAGATCCCGGCCGCGATGATCCCGGCGTCGGTATTGACTTCATGGGCCGATGTGGTGATCGCCGGCATTGAAGCCAAGGCGGTGATCACCAACGGCCCAATGAGCTGTCCGGTCGACGCCGCCGCGGTCACGGTACCGAAGGCGCCGTCTCGGGTTGTCTGGACTGACCAATGCGCGACGTAGGTCTGTTGTCCCACCATGATCATCAGATACCCCAGTCCGACGATCGCGGCCGCAGCTGGCAGCAACCACCGTCCATGTGAGAGCAGGACGATGCATTCGCCCGCACTCGCGACCGGAACACCGAATACCACCACGGCGGCACCGCCGAATCGGTCGGCGAGCCGGCCAACAAGAATCGCCGCGAACAATGCCGGCGTGACGAACGAAGCGGCAATAACGCCCAGAAACGCGGCGTCTGCTCCGTCGGCGAGAGCACGATATCCGATCATCAAGCGGATCGCTGCCCAGGCCGCGTGGGCCAGCACGGTCTGCGCCACCACGGCCCGGGTTTCGTTGCGGTCCACGGTCAGGACCGCGTTTCGTCTGTTCCCGCGGTGGGCACTCGGCCACGCCGTCCTGCCAAATGGAGCGCCAGTTCAACGGCCTCGGCTGGGCTGTGAGCCACTGGAACTGCCATCGCCGCAACATCACTCGGGTCCAGACGGGCCAATGAGGCGCCAACAACCAGTACGGATCCGATCCCTGCCGCAGTTGCCGCAGCGATGTCGTCCTGTGTGTCGCCGATCAGCACAACGCGGTCGGGGCTCAGCCGATTGCGGTGCAGGAGGTCCCCGATTCTGTCTTCCTTGTTTTGGCAATCTTCGCTGCGGCCCCATACTTCGTCGAAGAAGCCGGTCAAGCGATGCCGTCGAATGATCTCGAGAAGGTCGCCGTGTGGCCACTGCGACAGCAGCGCTTGCCCTTGGGCTTGTGCCCTGCCACGGACAAGTGCTTGGTGCACGTCCGGGACCAGGGCGCCCCTAGACAGTTCGCCTTGGTAGATGTTGTGAAAGTCGCGCTCCAACCGCCCCCAGTCCTGGGAGCTCAGTTTGCCGCCTATCAGGCGTTCGAATAGCGCGCGCAATGGGCGAGTGAATTTCGCGACGATTTCGGCCGATGAGGGTTCGCCGTATCCCCACTGTTGTAGGGTCGCAGCGATGGACTGAAAGAGCAGGCTCCGGTCATCGAAAAGCGTGCCATTCCAGTCCCATACAAGATAGAGGCCGCCATTGGTCGCACTCACACCGGTAGGCGCCGAGCGAACATGCTGCGAACGGACTCGCCATCTTGGGCACGGTCGAATTGCTGAAGCACCTCGAAGCCGTCCGGCAAAAGACTGGCGGGCTCCCCCGGCGCGAGGCACCACTCGGCACGGACGTGCGTTGAAGGGGGATCGGTGAGTGCGGGCGCTTCCCAACGCAGGATCCCTCCTGGACGGACAGCGCCGCAGGCCCTAGCGAACACCGTTGCACTCCAGAAGAAGCGGCACATTACGACCGCATAGTTGGCACCATCGGGCGCCCACTGGTGGAGATCCGCATGAAGTAGCGTCAGTCGTTCGGCGATGCCACGCCGTCCGGCTTCCTCGCTCAGTTGACGAAGCGCCGTGTCCGACACATCGATCACAGTGACGTTTCTGCCCAACTCTGCCAGTGCCAACGCGGTACCCGAGCGGCCACCGGCCAACTCCAGGGCGGCGCCGTCTGGCGGCAGGTGCGACAGGATCTGTGCGACCGCCGAACCGGAGGCAAACGTGGTGTCGGTCCGTGCATACTTTTCGTTCCACTTGAGCCGATGGGGATGGTCGACAAGCCCGGGACTAACCGCAATGCTCATGGACGGGTCCCGATCCATTCAGCCCCATCTGGGGAGAATTCCTTCTTCCAGATCGGTGTTTCCTCCTTGAGGTATTCGATGCACATCCGGGCGGCCTGGAACGCCTCGGCACGATGCGGGGCAGCGGCCGCGATGATCACCGCTGAGTCGCCGATCTGCAGGTCTCCCGTACGGTGCGCGACGGCGACTTGCACGCCCTCACCGATGGCCTCGCATCTCTCAATGATCGATTCCAAGGTGCGATACACCATGGCGGGATAGGCCTCGTAGTGTAGGTGGGTGACCGAGTGTCCCTGGTTGTGGTCTCGTACGTTGCCGATGAACACCACGACTCCGCCTTGCCCCGGTGCCGTTACCGCGGCTAGTAATTCGTCGACGCTCAACGGCTGATCGGTCAGGCGGCAGTAGCGATCCGAGCCGCCGGCGACCTGCGGAATGAAGGCAACGGTATCCCCGTCAGCCAGCACCGTTGAGCACCGCACGATGGATTCGTTTACCGCCATCTGTACGCGATTGCGATACCGGTCCAACGCTGGATAGCGATCGACAAGGCCCGCAACCAGATCGTCGACGGTGGCACCGACGGGTACCTCAACCTTGTCCTCGCGCACATTGTCGCAGCACTCACGGATCAACCCGAAATACAGCACTCTGACCGACATCTGTGTCATCTGACCAACTTTCGCTAGGTGAGAGTCATGCGTGGCGGATAAAATGGCCCGACCGGCCACCGAACTTCTCTTCTAGGCGGATATCGGAGATCACCATCTCCCGATCGACCGCCTTGCACATGTCGTAGACCGTCAGTGCGGCGACCGATACCGCGGTCAAGGCTTCCATCTCAACTCCGGTACGCCCGGTGGTCGTCACCGTCGCGGTGATCAGCAGTCGATCGGTTCCGGCCGGGGTGAGCTCCACGGTGACAGCGTCCATGCCCAGTGGATGGCACAGTGGGATCAGCTCGCCGGTCCGTTTGGCGGCCATGATCCCGGCCAGCCGCGCGGCGGCGAACACGTCGCCCTTCTTCGCCGCCCCATCGGTGATCATCTCAAGTGTCTTCGGGTTCATGATCACTGCGCCCGAGGCGCGAGCTTGCCGGCGGGTGACGTCCTTAGCCGACACGTCGACCATTCGAGCCGCGCCGTGCTCATCAAGATGTGTCAACATCGCCTGGCTGTCCGTCATGAGCTCACCGCCGCCGTCAGCTCGTCATACGCCGACCCGATCGATGCCGCGAGATCGAAATCCAGCTTCGTCAAGCAGTTCATCTTGTGCGTCCAGATCACAACCGAAACTCGCCTCTTGTCTATTACCCAGAAGTTCGGGTGATGGTTGAGATCCTCAGCAATCTGTGCAAGCTGATTGACAAATCCGACCGATTCCGCGAAGTTCCGGCATCGAAACGTCCGCTCCAAGCGGCCATTCCGTAGATCCCAGTCGCACAGTGCGCCTAGCCGGACCGCCACCTCCTCCGTCGTCAACGCCGACAGCTGCCCGTCGCACACCGCATGGTTCCTGCTGTCGGCATGCCCGGCCGATCGACTAACGTTCATGACACTCCCACCATCCTCGCGGCAATCCGTCGGTGCATTGTCACCTCGCCGCTATACTTCTAACGGAAACCATCAATATGCCAATGAATCTCACGCCTAACCGCCCCGAGTGTGCATCTCCAGATGAGGGTCTCGCTTGAGCTTTTCGATGCTGACAAACACCGCGCGATCCCGCTGGGCCAGCCGGTTCTCCGCGCCGCGATCCGCGCGCCTGCGCCAGCCATCGGTGATGATGTTAACGAGTTCGGCATCAGATACACCAGACCGCAACGGATCTCGAAGGTTTGTCCCGCCCAGGGCGTATAGGCAGTGCAGCCACATCCCATCGGCAGTTAGCCGAGACCGATCGCAGGTGGCGCAGAACGGTTCGGTGGTAGAGGCGATGATGCCAAACGTCGTGCCATCAGGCAGCGCATAGCGGTTGGCCGGCGCGGCGTCATACTTCGGAAGCGGTTCGACCTTCCCGTACCGCCGACCAATCGTGGAGAGCATCTCGCCTTTGGGAAAGACTTTGTTTTTAGACCAGTGGGTGGCGCCACCGACGTCCATGTATTCGATAAATCGAATCTCTGCGGGAACCGATCGCGCAAACTCGATCAGATCGAGAATCTCATCATCGTTCACCCCGCGCATCACCACGGTGTCCAGCTTGGTATCGGTGAACCCCGCGGCGGGCACCGACCGAATGCCGGCAATCACCCTTTCCAGATGGCGTCGCCGACTTAGTTCGAAGAACCGCTCTGGGCGTAGTGTGTCCAGACTAATCGAGACACGCTGCAGTCCAGCCTCTTTCAATACGGCTGCTTTGGCCTCCAGCAGCACACCGTTGGTGGTGATTGCCAGATCCCTAAGACCCGGTGATCCGCCCAGCTTGGCCGCCAGCACTCGCACGATCTCCGGCAAATCAGGGCGGATCAGGGGTTCACCGCCGGTCAACCTCACCTTTGTGGCGCCGACCGCCATGAAGGCATCGACAATTCGACTGATCTCGTCGATCGTGAGCAGATTCTGCTTGGGCAGCCAGGTGTAGTCCTCCCCCGGCATACAGTACTGACATCGCAAATTGCATTGATCAATCACCGACAACCGCAGATCACACACCGGACGACCGAGCACATCTTTCACAGGCGTGCGAACAGCGGACGGAATAGCCATTAGAGGCTCCTTGGGATCTCGGCGATTGCTGTCGAAGGAGTCGCTGAAGCATAAGCACGCCAAAAGTTTTCGTGCAACGCTTCAGTTTTCCGCTTGCGGCGGTGGTTGGTGCCACCTTTCGGCCCTCTTGCCGGCACTTAATTCACCCCCGCGGCTACCGCTAGATGTATTGCGACACGGACTGTGCCACAAGGATTTACGCCCCCGTCAGTTATCGGGTGTCGGCGTCCAAAGCTGCCGGTTTCCGGCCCGTATTTGGCGGGTGTCGCGCCAAGCTTAGGGAGTGATGGCATCTGGAATTCTGTGCACACTGCCAACAATTCGCTAGCTACAGTGTGCAAAAGTCACTGGTGGCGCCACCCGTCCTGTGTGATGCTAGTCGACTAGGTTTGCGCGATGATGACCCGACTTATCGGCAAGGCGCCAACATGGTGCGGTGAGTACTTGCTTCGTCGTGATGCGTTGAAGCACAACACGTTGCCTGTTCAGGGTCCTACCGCCGGTGCTTATCGCTATGAGACCTGTTGGACGCGCGATTTTCGGCGTTGTGAACTTGCGTCCTAGCTCACCAACTCGACTGAGGCAGCGGCCCTCCCGCGTCGGCAGCCGGTCGGCAGGCGTTGGCCTTGCGGGTTGACGCTGGGAGTCGCCGTTTGGCTAGGATCGTCCGTCTGCTAGGGCTCCTGTTCTTTGATGACAACGACTGCCGGCTTGAATCCGGATTCACCTTGGCTGTCTTCTCGAGTCGTGTCCGACCGCGTACGGGTAGGTGCCCCGCCCGCGCTTCGTCCGCCCAGGCCCGCTAAGGCCATTCCGCTCAAAAGCCCTGCCGGAGCGCCGCTTACGTCCAGCGCGGCGCGGCCGAGGCTCGAGCCGGGTAGTGCCTGGACCGCCATCTTGACTTCGGGGGCGGCCAGGGTCCAGCCGTGTGGCACAGTCAAGCTTCCGACCATTGCGGCGCGACCCGAGCTAGCCGAGACCGGCCCGCCGCCTGGCTGCGAGACCAACACGCTGGAAGGGGGTACGTCTCGGGGTGGCGAATCAGCATCGCTAAAGGCAGCATGCCACGCACCGGCCGTCCCCGTGTGCAGGGTCCACGACTTGACCATGTTGACTGCCGAAAATGCCAGGCCGGCGGTTGAGGTCGACATCAAATAGGCGGCGGTCACTTCCAAATCCCCGATAGGCGTGGGAATTTTGACTATGTCGCCAGGTAGCGTGGCGTAGAGCTGGGATACCGGTGTGGCCAACGCTTGCACGGTCTCTTGACAGATGGTCACCAATTGCGTCAACACAGCCTGCACGCTCGTTTCGATACCGGTGTTGTCAGCTGCCGTGACAGCTGCGGCTTGAGCCGCGGTACCGCCCAAGTCGGCGGCGGAAGACAAGGGCTCGAACGGAGTCATCGCCGACGCAGCCGCGGACTCGGCTTCGTAGTTGTACATGGCGGTGGCGTCCTGCGCCCACATTTCGGCGTATTCGGCCTGTGTGGCTTCGATCGCGGGACTGTTCTGCCCTAGAACATTCGTCGTAGCTAGCGCCAGCAACTGACTACGGTTGGCGGCGATCAACGAGGGGGGCACGGTCATCGCATGTGCAGTCTCGAAAGCCGCCACCGCTTCTTCGGCATGACCGGCGGCTTGCTTTGCCTGTACCGCTGCGGAACTCAGCCAGCCGATGCAATGGGCGGCCACCGCGGACATTGCCGCCGCGGCTGGCCCTAGCCAAGAATCGATGGCCAGCTCCGCCACCACCGAGCGGTACGATGCGGCGACGCGATCCAGTACTTCGGCCAGCCCTTCCCAGGCAACGGCAGCGTCCAGCAGCGAGGAGGATCCCGGTCCCGCATACATTCGGCCCGAATTGACCTCCGGAGGCAGCACCCCAAAATCCACCGTCCCCCCCGTCTCAGTCCAGCCGCGAGCACGTCGAAGACCTCGCCTTCCTGATTCCCGGGCCACGCGCGCAGCCGAGGCGTCGCATACGAGCAGGGGCCCAGGTTTGCCGCGTCATGTGAAATGTCCCGGCGCGCATGGCTCGGTCTGCCGCCAGCGCCGCGGCACCCTCGAGGGTTGTTTTGCCACCCGCGGTCGTCCGGGCCGCAACGGGGCGAGGGTTGGGGGGGCCGACACACTGCCGGTGCGGTTGCGGGGCTAGACCTGTGCTTGATCTAGCGGCGTCGACGCGCATGGACATTCACCAACGCGTCCGGATCGGGATTGGCCAATTCGTGTGCATTAGGGCATGGAACTCCGAATGCAGTTCGGTACCTCACGACCAGCAACCACAAGCTGCCTTTCCGCCAACATAGTTTTCGCGTGGCCGCGGTACGCCATGGTCAGGCTCCCACGGGTAGTAGGAGCAGGAGCTTGCCAGCCGAAAAGGCCGGGCGACAAGGTGATTGTGCATACCGTTCCCGGGTCGCATTGGGCCCTATGCACATAAGTAGTCGCGCCGAGGGCAGTGCGGGCCGTGCCGACCGGCGGCCGGAAGCGATATTCGATGATCGCGCTACCCGGAGAGGGCTTGCCGACAGGTCGGCTTCAAAGTCCAGGCGGAAGCAGCCCCGTGCACGCGGGGGCCATGCCGGATGCCGAGCGCGTGTGAGATGGCCAGCTAGTCAGGCAGCCCCGGTGAGCACACCGTCGATCTGGCCCATGGCTTCGCGCATGCCGTCCTCCATGCCCATCGCGAGCATCTGGTTCATCGCATCCGTCGACGCGAAAGTCGAGACGACGGTCATGGTGGTGCCGCCGTCGCCCCGTGCGGCCAGGGTCAGCTCCATGCGGGTGGTAGGCAGATTCGGCGCCGGTTGACCGTCTTCGCCGGCGAACCCGTCGTTGACCACGAAACGGTGTGGCGGATCAACGTCGAGCACGTCCCAGTAGCCGGCCGACTTTTGGCTGTCGGGTCCGCGCATGACATAGGTGACCCGGCCGCCGGGACGAAGGTCGTGGTCGACAACGGTGGCCGGCCATGTCGGCGGACCCCAGAACCGCTCCAGCTGTCGCGGGTCGGCGTAAAGCTGCCAGACGCGATCGGCCGGGGCGTCGTAGTCGGCGACGACAGTCAGCGTGTGAGTTTCGAGGTTCTTGTCGACACGAGTGATAGGCACGGATCTCTCCTCGGATTCGGCTCAAAGATCCTCGGCGAGGATCTGGTCCCTCTGTGCAACGCGGTCTCGCCACAGCTGCTCAAGATCGTCGAGCGCACGTCGAGCGCCCCGCACTTGGTCAATGACCTACTCTAGGGACCTACTCTAGGCTTTCCGCGCACAGTCCCGGGTCGTGGATCGTTGTCACACATGCTGTGCGCGGCACCTGATGCGCACCCGGTGGGGCGCGTCGCGGTCAGACCGCTCAGGACATCGGAAGTTCTTGAGCGAGCATGACGAGGATGTCGCTGGGCCACGAACGTACGTGAGCTTGTAAGCGTCCTGGTACTTCGCGACGCCGCGAAGGACGTCACCACTGTGCTTGCGGACGATTCCGACGGCGGCGTCGATGTCCTCGACGGCGAGCGCGACGCGGTGCATGCCCAGCCTGTTTGGCTGGACGGGGGCGGTTTCGATCGCGTATGGGTGCACGTACTGGAACAGTTCGATGCGGCCGTGCCCGTCGGGGGTCTGAAGCAGGGCTCGATGTCGCGGACGGCGATGCCGACATTGTCGAGTCGGTTGGGCACGACTTGAACACTAGCGACTTGGCGCTGTTCGTCGAGGAGTGTCAATACTTTTGGATGCGAGCGGTCTGGGAGACCCTCGATTTTCGGTTGACTGTCGCGTTGCAGCAGGGGCAGCTCCCGAACCGTCCCGCAGGTCCCTGCGGCACCCGAATAATAATGATTGACTTATATAAGTCATAGCTTCTACAGTACGGCTGTGCACGCGTTCGACGTCCTGGGCGATCCAGTACGCCGCCGCATCCTCGAATTGCTCGCCGACGGCGAGCTTTCCGCTGGGGCGATAGGCGCTACCGTCCAGGCTGAGTTCGCGATCACTCAGCCCGCAGTTTCGCAGCACCTGAAAGTGCTGCGAGACAGCGGCTTTACCTCGGTCCGTCCGGAGGGGCAGCGCAGGCTGTACGCGGTAAACAGTGCACCGCTGCGTGATATCGACGATTGGCTGGACACGTTCCGACGGTTCTGGACACCACACCTCAATGCGCTGGCGACCGAGGTCGCACGCGGCAAATCACAACGAAGAACGCAAGGGAGTCACCATGATCGAAGTTGATGTCGACTATCAAATCAACGCGGTCCGTCGCACGGTCGGCACCCGCGTGCTTGAGGCAGGCGAGGCACACGTCGTCACTGTCAGCCAGTCCTACGCCACCGACCCCGAAGATCTATGGGATGCGGTGACCAACATTGAGCGAATCCCTCGGTGGTTTCTGCCGATCACCGGTGAACTGGAGGTGGGTGGCCACTACCAGTTGCAGGGCCAAGCCAACGGGACCATCCTGACCTGCGACCCGCCGAAGAGCTTCACCGCCACCTGGGAATACGGGGGCAACGTGAGTTGGATCGAGGTGGGCGTCTCGGGCGAGGGATCGGGCCGGGCCCGATTGGTCGTCGAGCACATCGCCCATGTCGACGACGAGACCTGGCGCCAGTACGGACCGGGTGCGGTCGGCATCGGCTGGGATTCGATGCTGTTGGGGCTGGCACTCCACGTGAGCACCGGCGAAGCCGTCGATCCCTCCTTCGGCCAGCAGTGGGTGATCACCGACGAGGGCCGGAGCTTCATGAGAATGGCGTCGGAGGCATGGTATGCGGCGAATGTCGCGGGTGGCGCGAACGCAGAATTGGCGCGCCAGTCCGCCGACCGCGCGACCGCCGCCTACCTCGGCGAGGAATGAGGAATAAGGGATCCGGTACAGACGATCCACAGGTCCTTAGCCGACCGCGCAGCTACACCACCATCCACCTGGGCGCTTCACGCGGCGATCAGGAATGAGGACCGACAGCGGGCCCACCTCACCTGGCCATGTTGGCAAATCGCGACAAGTGCAGCTGATGCGCAACGGTCACGGTCTTGGTCGGACCGTTGCGGTGTTTGGCCAGAATGAAATCCGCCTCTCCCCCGCGCGGATCGTCTCGCTCGAAGGCATCCGGACGATGCAGCAGAATGACGACGTCGGCGTCCTGTTCCAATGAGCCGGACTCACGCAGGTCGGACAGCATCGGCTTCTTGTCCGTGCGCTGCTCGGGGCCACGGTTGAGCTGGCTGATGGCAATGACGGGAACCTCGAGTTCTTTGGCCAGCAGTTTGAGATGCCTGGAGAACTCGGAGACCTCGACCTGCCGCGACTCGTGCTTCTTACCCGACGTCATCAGTTGCATGTAGTCGACGACGACCAGCTTGAGGTTCGCCTTCTGCCGCAAGCGGCGTGCCTTGGCGCGGATTTCCATCATGGTCAGGTTCGGCGAGTCGTCAATGTACAGTGGCGCCTCGCTGATTTCGCTCATCCGCCGAGCCAGCCGCGTCCAGTCATCATCGTTCATCCGGCCCGAACGCATGTCGGCGAGTTTGATTTTCGCCTCCGCCGACAGCAGCCGCATCACGATCTCGGACTTGCTCATCTCCAGCGAGAAGATGACGCTGGCCATGCGGTGCTTGATCGAACAGGACCGCAGGAAATCCAACCCAAGGGTGGACTTACCCACACCCGGTCGTGCCGCGACGATGATCATCTGCCCAGGGTGCAGGCCGTTGGTCACCTCGTCGAGCTCGGTGAAGCCCGTGGGTACACCGCGGGAGATCCCGCCGTTGGAGGCGATGGCATCGATTTCGTCCATCGTCGGCTGCAGCAGATCTTCAAGTGGCACGAAGTCTTCGGACAACCGCCGGTCGGCGACGTCGTAGATCTCCGCCTGCGCGCGGTCGACCACCTCGGCCACGTCGGCCCCCTCGGCGCCGGCGTAGCCGTACTGCACCACCCGCGTCCCAGCCTCCACCAGCCGGCGCAGCAACGCCTTCTCGGCGACGATGCCCGCGTAGTAACCCGCGTTGGCGGCCGTCGGCACCGTCGAGATCAGGGTGTGCAGGTATGGGGCGCCCCCGATCCGGCGCAACAACCCACGACGGTCCAATTCGGCCGCCACAGTCACCGCGTCGGCCGGCTCGCCACGCCCGTACAGGTCCAATATGGCGTCGTAAACGTTCTGGTGCGCTGGTCGATAGAAATCACCGGGCCGCAGCCGCTCCAGCACATCGGCCACCGCGTCCTTGCTCAGCAACATGCCGCCCAGCACCGACTGCTCTGCGGCGAGATCCTGCGGTGGCTGACGGCCGAAGTCCTCGCTGGGTGGCGGGGCATCCATGCCCGGGTGCGACAGGTCGTCAACAACCGCCATGGGCACTCACCTCCTCCGGCACAAGCATCCGAACGTACATTCGATCGCCAATATCCAGAGCGTAAGTCACCGCACAGACAACCCCGCCCACTCAATTCCCCGGCTCCTCCGCCGACCGCTCCGCAGCCCGCTTCGTCGCCGTTCGCACGCTCCCACATCGCCACGCGACGGGACGACGCTAGACGTTGCTGACGAGTACTCCAAGGGGTGGCTGTTTATGAAGCTGTGCATCGTGTGTGCATATCCGAAGACACCTGTGTTAAGCGGGGTGTGGAAAACCTGTGGATCAATGCTGGGCGATACGACATCACTGCTGATACGCACCGTACAACGGTGCACATTCGATGTGGACAAGAATCTCTTCGGCGTGTCGGCCCAGGTTACTGCGCCGGGCGTGTTGGATTTCTACGAGATTTTCGAGGAGTTAATCACCGGTAACGAGGGTCGAGCTCACGCGACCTCGGATTTGTTCGCCAGCACCAAGCCGCCCCTCACGTCATGCAAAGCAATTGCCGAACAATTTCACCGCAGCCTAAAACCCCGGTGGGCCTCCACGGATCCCCGGGGTATCAGCGTTGCGCAGTTAGCTGTCGGCGACGACGTCGACCGAGACTTCGACGTCGATTTCCGGGTGCAGGCTCACCACCACGGCATGTGTGCCGATCGACTTGATATGAGCTTTGGGCAGCTGGACGATCCGCTTGTCGAGGTTCGGGCCACCGGCCTTCTTGATGGCAGCGACAATGTCGCCAGCGGTCACCGAGCCGAACAGCTTGCCGGAATCACCGGCAGTCTTCACCGGCAGGGAGACGGGACCCAGGGCATCGATCGCCGTTTTGATTTCATTGGCGTGCTCACGATCGCGCACGGATTTGGTTTCCCGAGCCCGGCGGATCTCGTCGGCCTGCTTCTGGGCACCGCGTGAGGCGACGATCGCCATCCCGCGCGGTAGCAGGAAGTTGCGGCCGTACCCGTCCTTGACCTCGACTGTGTCACCGACGGAACCGAGGTGGTCGACGTCAGCCGTCAGAATCAGCTTCATCGTTATGCGTACTTTCGTTGGGCGTTCAGCGGTTAGGCTTCGACTACCGCGGGTTTATCGTGTCGACGAGGTGAAGGGCAGCAGCGCAACCTCGCGGGCATTCTTCACCGCGAGCGCGATGTCTCGCTGGTGCTGCACGCAGTTGCCGGTAACCCGGCGCGCCCGGATCTTGCCGCGCTCACTGATATAGGTCCGCAGCAGCGCGGTGTCCTTGTAGTCGATCGCTTGGTCTTTCTTTGCGCAGAAGACGCATTTGCGCGTCTTGACCGGCTTTTCCGGAGCCGGTCGACGCTTGTTGGACTTGGCCATGTGAGTCTTTCTTCCTGTGTCCTAGATGCTGGGGTGTTTGATCAGAAGGGGGGTTCGTCGTCGCCACCGAACGAGCCCGATGCCGGGGCGCTGCCCCACGGGTCGTCGCCACCCGATCCACCACTGCTCTGTGCGGGCGCCTGACGGGATGCACCCCCGCCACCACCGCCGCCGCCGAAGCCGCCACCACCGCCGCCGCCACTGCGGCTGGCCTTGTTGACCTTGGCGGTCGCGTACCGAAGCGAAGGCCCGATCTCGTCGACCTCGACCTCGACGACGGTGCGCTTCTCGCCCTCCCGGGTTTCGAACGAACGCTGCTTGAGCCGCCCGGAGACGATCACCCGCGCTCCCCGGGTGAGGCTCTCCGCCACGTTCTCAGCGGCCTCCCGCCAGATGTTGCAGCGCAGGAACAGCGCCTCTCCGTCCTTCCATTCCCCGGTCTGACGGTCGTAGATGCGGGGCGTCGACGCCACGGTGAAGTTGGCGACGGCGGCCCCTGACGGCGTAAAGCGCAATTCGGGGTCAGCGGTCAGGTTTCCGACGACGGTGATGGTTGTGTCACCAGCCACAATTTCCTCCTGGGTCCGCCTGGTGGGCATTGGTCATGAGCATGTATTTTCGGGCCGCTAACCGATCCTGTGCGGAGCTTAGGCAACCGTACTGACAGCTAGTGCTTGTCGGTACGCATCACCTTGGTGCGCAGCACTGACTCGTTGAGGCTCAGCTGGCGGTCGAGTTCGGACACCGTCGCCGGGGCCGCCTTCACGTCAATGACGACGTAGATGCCTTCGGCGTGCTTAGCAATCTCGTAGGCCAGCCGCCGCCGACCCCAGATGTCGATCTTCTCGACCGTTCCGCCGTCTTTGCGAACGACGTTCAAGAACGTCTCCAACGATGGGGAGACGGTGCGCTCGTCGAGCGTGGGGTCAAGGATGACCATGATTTCGTATGGACGCATAGGGACCTCATCACCTCCTCTGGTCTACGCGGCCACGGTCCGTCCGTGGCAGGAGGGTCGCCTGCGTCGGCAACCGCCCCAGGCTACCGGATAGCGGGCCGGCCTAAAAATCCGCGGGATCAGGCCAAAGATCACTTACGTGATTGCAGGAACTCAGCGGCCCTGGCCCTGGTGCTCGCATCGGCCTTGACCAGCGCACCCGAATCGAAAGGCGGCTGGGGATCGTATTCGATCAGCAGCTGGGTGGCCTGGGCGGCCTCGCGATCAAACAGCAGCTCAACCAACCGCAATGCCATATCGATCCCGCTGGACACCCCCGCGGCGGTGATGATCCGCTGCGGTAGATGCTCGACCACACGCTCCGTCACGTAGTGCGCGCCCAACTCGTTGAGTAGCTCGCCGGCCCGCCAGTGCGTCGTCGCGGTCAGACCGTCGAGCAGGCCGGCCGCGGCCAGCAACAATGCACCGGTGCAGACCGAGGTGGTGAATTTGGTCTGCGGATGCACCGCCTGCAGCCAGCCGCGGATGCTTTCATCCTCGAGCAGCACCCGGGTCCCGATCCCGCCGGGAAAGACCACGACATCCGGTGCCCCGACTTCGTCAAAGGTGGCATCGCAGGTGACGCCGAGCATCCCGTTCTCGGTGCGCAACTCGCCGCGCTGATGCCCAACGAACACCACATCGATCGATGGAACGCGTTGCAGAACGTCATAGGGACCCACCGCATCCAGTGCGGTAAATCGCGGGAACAGCGGGATCGCGACCTGCATCACTCCACCCGACCTGCAGTCGCTGGTGACGGTGTCCGTTGTGCCGGTTCCGCCGTCCGCCGCGTCGAGAGGGGACGCAACCATCCCGGCAGCCAGCCGGGTGGTGCGTCTGGGGCGCGGTCATAGACTCCCCCCGCCGGGTCGTCGATCCGCCCGTGCCAACGCACCAAGTCCTCTCCGGGGCGGTAGATCTGTCGAATTATCAACACGCACAGCACCATAACCGCGATGTCACGGAACAGCACGGTTGCGGTGAACCACTGTTCCGGCAGCGAACGATTCGGGTTTCCGTATAGGTAGTACATGCGGGGTACCCACACAAGCGCATCAATTGTCATCCACGTTAAGAGAAGTCGACGGTGCGGCGCTGCCAGCACTGCCAGCGGTACCAGCCACAGCGAGAACTGCGGGCTCCATACCTTGTTAGTCAACAGGAATGCCGCCACCACCAAGAAGGCCAGCTGCGCCACCCGGGGCCGCTGCGGGGCGGTAAGCGCGATATAAACTATTGCTACACAGGCTAATCCGAACAATATCGCGACGACAGTGTTCAACACTATCGGCGGCTCCCAGAAGCCTAGAGTGGGATCAAAGCCACGCCATCCGGTGAATGACTTCACGACGTTGTACAGCGAATCCATGTCGTCACCGCGACGGGTGTTGAGCCGGAAGAATTCCGACCAGCCCCGTGGGTAGAAGACCATCACGGGCAGATTCACCACCAGCCACGTCACCGCGGCGGCAAGGGCGGTATGCAACGCTCCGCGGACCCGACCGGACCGGACTGCCAGCGCCAGCAGCACGCCCAGGAACAACAGCGGATACAACTTTGCCGCGGCGCCCAACCCAATCAGCACGCCGGCAAGCCGCGGTCTGCGGCGAGCCCAGGCAAGCAATCCGCCCATCGCGAAAGCCGTTGCCAATGCGTCGAAGTTGGTGAAGATCTGAAAGATCACCAGGGGTGAAGCCGCCACCAACGCCGCATCCCATATCCGTCGGCCCGCCAACCCTGAAGTCGCCCACACGGTAGCCAACCAGGCCAGCGCCAGCCCGAGCGCCGCGGCGTTGAAGAACATCACCACCTCGGCGACCACCGGCAGGGGCGCGACCTTGCTCAACGCGGTATAGGTTTTGGCAATCGCCATCGACACATACTGATAGACCCCGGTCAACACCGGATATTCCATGTAGCGCACCGCAATCCGGCCGTCATACCGAATCTGCGGTGCGCCGTTGGCGTCGGTTTCCACCCAACTCGATTTGTATGGGAATTTGCCCTGGCTCAACAATTCCGCCCCGTAGAGCGGCACCGTATCGGAATAGCACAACTCGTAGTAGGCGCGTTGGTTGTCCCAGTTGGCCACTCTTTCATCACCCGGACCCGTCCCGTGGCTCTGTAGGCAGGCGGCCTTGGTCGACCAACCGAGCGCGAGAAACACCAGCGCAATCAACAGCATTACGCGCAGCGGGGTCATGAATCGTGTCCGCCCGATCAGGGCATGTCGACCCACCGGTCCACCGATGACATCCGCCAGAGCGGAGCCCAAAGTATCAGTCCGACTTGGGCAATCACGGTTTTCGGCGCTGCGCCGATCGCCGGCCAACGGCTGCGGCGAGATAGGCGAGATGGTGGATGGCGGTGTCGGAACGCCCGTCACGGTGGCGGGTTGGGATTGTCAGCGGGTGGCGGAGCTGGCGGCGGCGGCGCCAGAGTGATGGTGGTGGGTGGACCGACGGGGATGGTGATTCCGGGCGCCACCTCGACGGTGGGTTGGATGACGGTCTCCGAAGGAGGCGCTGCCTCCGGCGGGGGCGGCGGTGGTGCGGGCACACCTGCGTAGCCACCGATCTCGGTCGGCTTGGGGAAGCTCTCGCTCTGGGTACCCTTCAAGGCACCATCCATGGTGGCCTTCCAGATGTCTGACGGCAGGCCCGAGCCGTAAATCGGTGCGCCCGAAGCGGTGACCAATGGCTGGTCGCCTTTGACCGTCCCCACCCACACCGCGGTGGATAGCGACGGCGTGTAGCCGACCATCCAGGCGTCTCGGTTGGCGTTGGTGTCACCCAGTTGCACGGTGCCGGTCTTGGCGGCGGACGGCCGGCCGCCGGCCAGGTTGTGGCCGCGTGAATAGCCGGCGATCGGCTCCATGGCGGCGGTCACGTTGTCGGCGACCGCTTTGGGAATGCGCTGGTCGCCGGTGTTGTCCTGGGTGCTTGCGTCAAAGAGGACCTGGCCCTCGGCATTGACCACTTTCTGCACAAAGTGCGGCGGGTGATAGCTGCCGGACGCGGCCAAGGTGGCGTACGCCGATGCCATGTCGATCACCCGGGTTTGGTATTGGCCCAACACGATTCCGTTGTTCGGCGGTCCACCATTGCCGTCCTCCGAGAGGGTATGGGCAACACCCGGAAAACTGGTGGCGATGCCGGCCTGGTGCGCCGCGTCGGCAACCGCCTCCGGACCGCCCTTGAGTTTGAGCATCAACCGGTAGTAGGAGGTGTTCAGTGACATCTTGAGCGCCTCGGCGATATTGCACGTCCCACAACTCTCGCCGCCGACGTTGGTGATCTTGATACCGTCGACGGTTAAGGGCGCACTATCCACCTGGTAACCAAGGCCGATACCCTGCTCGAGCGCGGCCACCAAGGCAAAGACCTTGAACGATGATCCGGTCTGCAATCCGGCCTGGGCGAAGTCGAAGCCGTTGGCGTTGTCGCCGCCATAGTAGGCGCGGACCGCTCCGTTGTGCGGGTCGATGGAAACCACCGCAGCCCGCATGTCCGAGTCCTGCCCGTCGAGGTATTTCGCCACCGCCTTCTCCGCCGCCTGTTGGGCTTGCGAGTCGATCGTGGTGGTGACCACCAACCCCTGGGTGTTGAGGGTCTGCTCGTCAATGTTGAACAGCTCCAGCAGCTCCTTGGTCACCTGTCTCTCGATCAACCCGTTGGGTCCGGTGGTCTGATTCGCCGCGCGGGCCTGATCGGGTGGGACGGTGCTGGGGAAAACCTGCTGCGCGCGGTCCGTGGCGGACAACGCCTTGATGTCGACCATGCCGTCGAGCACCCAGTTCCACCGCGCGAGTGCACCGTCGGGGTCGACCGCCGGATCCAGCGTGGACGGCCGCCGGATCAGAGCCGCCAGCAGTGCCCCTTCGGACACGGTGAGTTGTTCGACGGGCTTGTTGAAGTACGCCTTGGCCGCCGCGGAAATCCCATAGGCACCTCGGCCGAAATAGATGATGTTCAGATATGCCTGCAGCACATCGTCTTTCGACCACTCCCCCGACATCTTGGTGGCGATGACGAGTTCCTTGGCCTTGCGCATCAAACCACTCCAACCGTGTTGGGCGGAGCCGACCAGCGCGTTCTTGACGTATTGCTGGGTGATGGTGGACCCACCCTGCAGATCGCCGCCGAACAGGTTGTTCTTTATCGCCCGGGCGAACCCGCTGAACGAGAACCCCGGGTTGGAGTAGAAGCCGCGATCCTCGGCAGCGATGACCGCCTGACGGACGTGCACCGGTACCTGACTTAGGTTAACGTCCACCCTATTGCCCTCGGGCGGAACAATTTTGGCAATTTCCGACCCGTCGCTGGCCAAGATCGTGGACACCTGGTTGGTGCGGATGTCACCGGGCCTGGGAATGTCGACGATGAAGTAGGCCATGGTGAAGGTGACGATCGGTAGCAGGATCACCGCGGCCGCGGTGAGGTAGACCGACCGCCGCACCCACTTCCAGTTGATCCGGCGGATCCTGTCTGGCCCCGCCGGCGATCTGCGGGCCCCTCCGCCCCGCGGCCCGGGCGGTCCCGGCGGCCCCCCCGGGCCCGCCGGTGGGGGTCCGTCTGGCTGGCCCCGCCCGGTGCTTGGCTGCTCGCGTAGCGGCCGGGTGGGCGGACCATCCAACGCCGCCTTGACCTGATCGAGCTGGTCGCGCCGTAGCGGCGGCGTGGGCGGATTGTCGAGTGCGGCCTTAACCTCTTCGAGCTGGTCGGCGTGTCGAGACGACCGCTCGTCGGCCACCGGCGGCAGGATCGTCGTCAATCTGTCGTCGGGGGGAAGCGCACGCCGTTGGCCCCGCGCCGGACCGTTCCGCTCGTCGGCCGCGGAATCGGCAAAACCCTGGTGTCCGCCTTCGGCCTCCGGACCGCCTGTTGCGTCATGGGACGACCGGTGGTGGCGCCCTTCGTTATTCACTGGCCGTCCGGGCGCCGTTCCGCGCCGTCCGCCTACCCCCGGACCCCCGAGGGGGCCGAGCCGGGCGTGCCGCACCGAGGACATACGACTTCACCAGATGGTTCCAGCTGCAGGTTCGGCACACCTCCACCACGTGGACGGCGAACTCCGAGAACCGGGTGGTCAGCATGATCAACTCTTCGGCGGTGCGCGCCGAACCCGATACCGCCCCCAGGTGTTCACCGAACACCCAGGACACGAGTGTGAGCTGCTCCTTACGGCAGATCGGGCAGATCACCTGGCTTTGTTTCCCGTGAAACTTCGCAGCGCGCAGTAGGTAGGGGTTTGCATCGCACACCTCGGAGACACCGGTGCGTCCCGAATACACCTCGGCCAGCAGTGAGCGCCGCCGAAGCGCGTAGTCCACCACCTGTCGCTGCAGTCGCACGGTGACCAGAGTACGTCGCCATCGGCACCACCGACACGCAACCGATGCTGTTATTGCGCGTCCGCTGGGTATTCGATGATCAACTGCGGGTCCGGACTTCTACGATCATCCCCGTGGCGAAATGGCTGGGCGCATCTGTCGCCCGTGGCGGCTCGACGACTACCCGTGCCAAAGATAGCGACCGGCACGACGCATGCCAGATACTCGACAACGCTCTAAGCGATGGCCAGCTCTCGATGGAGGAACATCGAGAGCGGGTCAGCACGGCCACCAACGCCGTGACGCTCGGAGATCTGCAGCACCTGATCGCCGATCTGCAAGCCGAGAGTGCGCCGGCGGAGGTGCCGGCGCTTCGAGCGCGCACGAGACGCAACAGCGTGGGCCTGCTGGCCGCGGCGCTGGGGGTGTCGGTGCTGCTGGGCGTCGGCATCGGCTGGGGGCTCTATGGCAACAGCAGCTCACCGCTGGACTTCACCACCGATCCGGGCGCCAAGGCCGACGGCATCCCCGCCCTGGTGTTGACTCCGCCGAAGCAGTTGCATTCGCTGGGTGGGCTCAGCGGTTTGATGGAGCAGACCCGCAAGAAGTTCGGGGACACCATGGGCTACCGGATGGTGATCTATCCGACATATGCCGTGCTCGATCGCAGAGACCCCGCCGACGACCGCCGAGTCTTGAGTTACACCTATCGCGGCGGCTGGGGCGACCCGACCAGCTCCGCCAAGGGCAGCACCGACAACACGCTAGTTGACCTCGGCAAATTCGACGTGAAAACGGCGGTCGGCATCATGCGAGGCGCCGCAGAAACCCTGGGCATGAAGCAATCGGACGTCACCAGCATGCATCTGTCCATCGATGCCGCCGCTGACCCCACTACACCCGGAGCGATATCGCTGGAGTTGTATGTATCCAGCGACTACGGCAGCGGCTACCTGGTCTTCGCCGGCGACGGCACCATCAAGCAGGTGAACTACCCCACGTAGGGGTGGCCACCCCCGAGGGGGCCGGTCGGTCGCCCGCGGCTCGGCATAGTGCGAATTCGCTCGTTGTGACCAACAGCGCACTAACACCCGGTGGTGTTGTGGCTAATATATCGAAACGATACGATTGCGCGAGGCGTCGGACCCTAGTAACGGACCAACGTAGCTAGCTGTGCAAAGGAGGTGACTCGATGCTGGAACTCGCCATCCTGGGTCTCCTGATCGAATCGCCCATGCACGGCTACGAATTGCGCAAACGACTGACCGGCCTGCTCGGCGCGTTCCGGGCATTTTCCTATGGTTCGCTCTACCCGGCGTTGCGGCGCATGCAGGCCGAAGGGTTGATTGCGGAAAATGCGGCCCCCGCGGGCACCCCGGTGCGGCGCGCCAGGAGGGTCTACCAACTGACCGACGCCGGGCGTAGACGCTTTGGCGAGCTGGTGGCCGACACCGGCCCACACAACTACACCGATGACGGCTTCGGCGTGCATCTAGCGTTTTTCAACCGGACGCCGGCAGAAGCGCGGATGCGCATCCTGGAGGGTCGTCGGCGCCAGGTCGAGGAACGTCGGGAGGGTCTGCGCGAGGCGGTGGCGCGGGCCAGCAACTCGTTTGACCGCTACACCCGCCAACTGCATCAGCTCGGGCTCGAGTCCAGCGAACGTGAAGTCAAGTGGCTCAATGAGCTCATCGCCGCGGAACGGGCAGCACCCAATCACGCCGAACAGACGTGAATCCCGCACAGGCCCCGCATCAAGATTCTCAAGGCACTACGGAAGTTATGACGTTAGGAGAACGCCCGAATGAGTGAGTACAAGCCGCTAGGGGCGCCGGGGGCGCAGCCCGAGGTACGAGTCGCCATTGTCGGCGTCGGCAACTGCGCGTCCTCGCTGGTCCAGGGCGTCGAGTACTACCAGAACGCCGACGACAACTCCTCGGTGCCCGGCCTCATGCACGTGCGGTTCGGTCCGTACCACGTCCGCGACGTCAAGTTCGTGGCCGCCTTCGACGTCGACGCCAAGAAGGTCGGCTTTGACTTGTCGGACGCGATCTTCGCCTCGGAGAACAACACGATCAAGATCGCCGACGTGGCACCCACCAACGTGGTGGTGCAGCGCGGCCCGACGCTGGACGGCATCGGCAAGTACTACGCCGACACGATCGAGCTCTCCGACACCGACCCCGTCGACGTGGTGCAGGCGCTCAAGGATGCCAAGGTTGATGTGCTGGTGTCCTACCTGCCGGTGGGCTCAGAAGAGGCGGACAAGTTCTACGCCCAGTGCGCCATCGACGCCGGAGTCGCGTTTGTGAACGCGCTACCGGTGTTCATCGCCTCCGACCCCGTTTGGGCCAAGAAGTTCGAGGACGCCGGCGTGCCGATCGTCGGTGACGACATCAAGAGCCAGGTCGGTGCCACGATCACGCACCGGGTGATGGCCAAACTCTTCGAGGACCGTGGCGTGCAGTTGGATCGCACCATGCAGCTCAACGTGGGCGGCAACATGGACTTTCTGAACATGCTCGAGCGCGAGCGGCTGGAGTCCAAGAAGATCTCCAAGACCCAGGCCGTGACGTCCAATGTGCAGCGCGAATTTAACTCCAAGGACGTCCACATCGGCCCATCCGACCACGTCGGCTGGCTCGATGACCGCAAGTGGGCCTACGTCCGCCTTGAGGGCCGTGCCTTCGGCGACGTGCCGTTGAATCTGGAGTACAAGCTCGAGGTCTGGGACTCGCCGAACTCGGCGGGTGTCATCATCGACGCGGTGCGGGCGGCCAAGATCGCCAAGGACCGCGGCATCGGCGGGCCGGTGGTCGCGGCGTCGGCCTACCTGATGAAGAGTCCGCCCGAGCAGCTAGCCGACGACGTCGCGCGCACGCAGCTCGAAGAGTTCATTATTGAGGCCTAATTCCTGGTGACGCGACCGGGCGGTCAAGCCGTCCTTTTCCGCCCGGCTCGTCATTCACATTGGTCATAGAGTTCGGGGTACCCCGAGTTGCCCACCTCTTCGCGACAAACCTCGGTGTGTCAGACAACGCGGCGCGGATTGTCGCTCTGAGGCGGGCACGATCCCACCCCACCAGTGCAGTTACTGAAGTGACAGGTGGGTCATTGATGTGCTGCTTCCGAGCTCGCGGCGTAGTTCGTAGTGTCAGGGATCGTGACCGAAATCTCCGACGACCAAATCTCCGGACTCAGCGAATTCGATCTGCTGGCCGAGAACGCTGAGCAGGCCGGCGTGCGCGGCCCGCTGCCTGAGGTAGCGCGGATCGAGGCGGGCACCGGCGAAGCCAGAGTCAGTGCCCTACGCTGGGGCAGCTCGACGCCGCGGGTGATCTTCCTACACGGCGGCGGGCAGAACGCCCACACCTGGGATACCGTGATCGTCGGCCTTGGAGTGCCCGCGTTGGCGGTGGATCTGCCCGGGCACGGTCATTCCGCTTGGCGAGGGGACGGCGACTACTCACCGCAACGCAACGCCAACACCCTCGCACCGGTGCTGCGCAAGCTGGCGCCGAGCGCCGAATTCGTGGTCGGCATGTCGCTGGGCGGGCTGACCGCGCTACGGCTTGGAACATTGGCGCCTGAGCTGGTGGACGAACTCGTGCTGGTCGACGTTACCCCGTCGGCATTGCAACGCCATTCCGAAATGACCGCCGAACAGCGCGGCACGGTGGCGCTGATGCATGGGGAACGGGAGTTCGGCAGCTTCCAGGCCATGGTGGATCTGACGATCGCCGCTGCACCACATCGGGAGGTCAAGGCGTTGCGACGCGGCGTGTTCCATAACTCTCGTCGCCTCGACAACGGCCACTGGACATGGCGCTACGACGCCATCCGCACGTTTCCGGACTTCGCCGGCCTCTGGGACGATGTCGAGGCGCTGTCGGCACCCATCACCCTGGTGCGGGGCGGCAAATCAGGCTTTGTCGACGACCAGGATGTTGCCGAACTGGGTAGGCGCGCAACACATTTCCGGGGTGCACGCGTCGTCGAGGATTCGGGACACTCGGTGCAAAGCGACCAACCCAACGTGCTGACCGGCATCCTGCGTGGGGTGCTCGACAAACGCTGAGCCTGCGCTGAAGGCGCCGAGCCTGCAGTGGCGGAGGATCACCGCGTCGCTCACCGACCGTGGACGCAGAGTCGAACGGGCCTACCGTGGTCCCATGACCTCACCCGCTCATCCTGATCGGCCCATCCGTATTGGCGTTCAACTGCAGCCGCAACACGCCCCGAACTATGGCCATATCCGCGATGCCGTTCGCCGCTGCGAAGACATCGGTGTCGACATCGTGTTCAACTGGGACCACTTCTTCCCGCTCTTCGGCGATCCCGATGGTGCTCATTTCGAATGCTGGACGATGCTCGGCGCCTGGGCCGAGCAGACCTCACGCATCCAGATCGGTGCCCTGGTCACCTGCAACTCCTATCGCAATCCAGAACTGCTCGCCGACATGGCTCGCACCGTCGACCACATTTCCGACGGTCGGCTCATCCTGGGTATCGGCTCGGGGTGGAAGCAGAAAGACTACGACGAATACGGTTACGAATTCGGCACCGCCGGTACCCGACTGGACGACCTCGCCGCTGCCCTCCCCCGCATCAACGCACGGCTGTCCAAGCTGAACCCCGCCCCGACCCGTCACATCCCGGTATTGATCGGCGGCGGGGGTGAACGCAAGACCCTGCGGCTGGTCGCCGAACACGCCGACATCTGGCACAGCTTCACCTCAGCTGGCCAGTTCCCGGCCAAATCCGATGTGCTCAGCAGGCACTGTGCCGAGGTCGGTCGAGATCCGGCCGCCATCGAACGCTCGGCCGCCGTCGGCAACGATGGCGAGCTGATCGCCAGCGCCCAGGCCCTCACCGACCTTGGTGTCAGTCTGCTGACCGTCGGCTGCGATGGTCCCGACTACAACCTGGCCGCAGCCGAGGCGCTCTGTAGATGGCGCGACAGTTAGCCACGGCTGGCATAGGCGCGGCCGCCGCCATCGGGGCCATCTGGTGGCGGTGACGAATTCCAGCGGGCCCCGCCCCGTCGACGCAAACCAAGATGGCTCGCGATGCCCGCGGGCCCTACCGGAAGACCTGTCTAGGGCTGCGAGCGGTCCCGGTGTCGACGATTCCGGCACGACCGCCTCGGTCGTGCCGTTGAGCTCGGTGAACATCGATGCACTGGGCTTGGGCACCCCCGGGGTTCTGACGGCCGGCACGCTATCGGACGCCGAACACCTGCATCAACTCCACTGGGCGATTCACCGGCTTCGGTAACGAACCACTCCGAGCCGTCGCCGCCAGGCTGGGCCTACACGTCCGATTCGTGGGCACCCCGCTCGCGCGCTTGGTTTCAGCTATTCGGGTGCGATGCGGCTGGTTGTCGTGCCGCGAGGAGTACGGAGGGTGCTGCCGGCACTGGTCAACCAGTTCATCGCACTGCTCAAAGCCTCCGCGTTGGTCTACTTCCTGGGTCTGGTCGCCAATCAGCGTGAGCTATTCCAGGTCGGCCGTGACCTCAACGCCCAGACCGGCAATCTGTCGCCGCTGGTGGCCGCGCGCATCTTCTACCTCGTGTTGACGGTCCCACTGACACACCTGGTCAACTACATTGACGCCCGGCTGCGGCGCGGCCGCGCCAAACCGGATCCCGAAGACCCGTCCGAAATCGTCACCTCGACCCTCGGTCCGGCGATCACATGATGGGCGTTGCACCACACGGAATCCCAGTTTCGCTGGCAGCCAAGGATATTCATCAGACTCTGGGCGGTACCACAGTCCTGCGCGGTGTCGATATCGAGGTGCCGGCAGGGACGACCGCGGCGGTGATCGGTCCTTCCGGGTCCGGCAAGTCGACGCTGCTTCGCACCCTGAACCGGTTGCACGAGCCGGACCGGGGCGACATCCTGCTGGACGGACGATCGGTGTTGCGCGACAACCCCAACCAACTGCGCCAGCGCATCGGGATGGTGTCCCAGCATTTCAACCTGTTCCCGCACCGCAGCGTGCTCGACAACGTCGCGCTGGCGCCGCGAAAGCTGTGCCGGTTGCCATCCGGCCAGGCCAGGGAGCTGGCCCTCGCTCACTTGGACCGAGTTGGCCTGAAACACAAGGCCAGTGCCCGCCCCGGCACACTATCGGGTGGCCAGCAGCAACGCGTCGCGATTGCCCGTGCACTGGCGATGGCACCGCAAGTGATGCTCTTCGATGAAGCAACCTCAGCGCTCGACCCCGAAATGGTCAAAGACATCCTGGCACTGATCGCCGACCTCGGAGCCGACGGTATGACCATGGTGGTAGTCACCCACGAAATGGGCTTCGCCCGCTCGACATCGGATGCCGTCGTATTCATGGATCATGGGAAGGTTGTCGAAGCCGGCCCCCCGGCCCAAATATTCGAGGCCGCACAAACCGAGCGGCTACAGCGGATCCTGGCCCAAGTGCTGTGATCATCGCGGGCTGGACCAAACAGTGTCTTGAGCTAGACACATGTCGGGTTAGACTGCCGACTTATGGCGGAGAGCAAATCCACCGCACCCGAGGTGACGGAGCTGGCGGAGGGATTGCATCGCGCATTGTCCAAGCTGTTCTCGATCCTGCGGCGCGGAGACCCCAACGGAGCGGTCGCCGGCGAATTGACGCTAGCGCAACTGTCGATTCTAGTGACGTTGCTCGACCGAGGTCCGATCAGGATGACCGACCTGGCCGCGCACGAACGGGTTCGAACGCCCACGACCACCGTGGCGATCCGCCGCCTGGAGAAAATTGGCCTGGTCAAGCGATCACGTGACCCATCAGACCTGCGTGCCGTGCTGGTCGACATCACCGCAGAGGGGCGTTCCGTACACGCCGAGTCGCTGGCCAACAGGCACGCTGCTCTCGCCGGCATGCTTAGCCAACTCCCGCACTCCGACCTCGACACCCTGACCGCGGCGCTGGCGCCGCTGCAACGTTTGGCCGCTGGCGAACCCGCCGGCCCGCCCCCGAGCGACCCATCGCACCCAATGAATCGTGAAACTAACTGACTGCCAGAGAGATTGGTAATTACTAAAGCGATGCCAACTGCACTCATCACCGGCGCCAGCCGCGGCATTGGCTCCGCGATCGCGAAAGCGTTGGCGCCAACGCACACCCTGCTCTTGGCCGGCCGTCCCTCCGAGCGGCTTGACGCCGTCGCCGAGCGGCTGGGTGCCACCACGTTTCCGCTGGAACTGACTGACACCGATACGATCCAGGCCAGCTGCGAGGTGGTGGACCAACTAGACGTGTTGGTCCACAACGCCGGGTTGTCCATTCCCGGTCATTTTGGGGACTCCGACGTCGACGACTGGCGGGCCACTTTCGATGTCAATGTCTTTGGAGCGGTGGCACTTACGTTGGCCCTGTTACCAGCGCTGCGACAAGCACGCGGCCAAGTGGTGTTCATCAACTCTGGCTCGGGACGCAATGTTTCCCCGGGCATGGCGTCCTACTCCGCGAGCAAGTTCGCCTTACGCGCAGTCGCCAACTCGTTGCGTGCCGACGAGCCCACGTTGCGGGTGACCACGGTCTTTCCCGGACGTACCGATACCGACATGCAGCGCGAACTGGTCGAGTTCGAAGGTGGTGACTACGATCCCAGCAGATTCCTGCGGGCCGACACCATTGCCGCAGCGGTCGCCAACGCGGTGGCCACCCCGCCCGACGGCCACGTCCACGAGGTCGTCATCCGGCCTCGGTAGCGTGCTACCGTGCGTACCATTCCCGTCATATCACGAAAATGATTGTGCACCGGCCACTTAGACGACGAGGTTGACCAAGCGACCGGTGACCACGATGACCTTGCGTGGCGTGGCACCGGCCAGAAACGCCTGCACTTTTTCATCCGCCAGTGCAGCGGCCTGGACCGCGTCGTCGGCGGCGTCGGCGGCCACAACTACCCGACCGCGCACCTTGCCATTCACCTGCACCGGGTATTCGACGGTGTCGTCGATCAGATATCGAGGATCGGCTTGCGGGAAAGGGCCGTGCGCTAGCGAGGTGCTATTTCCCAGCCGTAGCCACAGCTCCTCTGCCATGTGTGGGGCAAGTGGCGCGAGCATCAACACCAGCGGCTCCACCGCGACCCGAGGAACTGACGCGCGATGCTGCTTGGTCAGATGGTTGGTGTACTCGATCAGCTTGGCCGCCGCAGTGTTATTGCGTAGTGCCGCATAGTCTTCAGAGACACCGGCGATCGTGCGATGCAACACACGTAAGGTGTCGATATTCAGCTCGCCATTGTCGTCGCGTACCCGGGTTTCGCCGGTGCGCTCGTCGATTACCAACCGCCATACCCGCTGCAGAAAGCGTTGGGCACCAACGACGTCCTTAGTAGCCCACGGCCTGGACGCCTCAAGTGGGCCCATCGACATCTCATAGACCCGCAGCGTATCGGCTCCGTATTCGTCGCAGATTTCGTCGGGTGATATCGAATTCTTCAGGCTCTTACCAATTTTGCCGAATTCCTCGAACACTTCGATCTCGCCGTCAGGGCCCGGATAGACAAACTTGCCGTCACGCTCGATCACCTTGTCGGCCGGCACATACGATCCGCGCGAATCGGTATAGGCAAATGCCTGGATGTAGCCCTGATTGATGAGCTTGCGGTAGGGCTCGCGCGAACTCACGTGACCCAGGTCGTATAGCACCTTGTGCCAGAACCTGGCGTACAGCAGATGCAGGACGGCGTGCTCGGCGCCACCGACGTACAGGTCGACGCCGCCAGGATCGTCCGGGCCGTATTCGGCTGGCCTCGGGCCCATCCAATACGCCTCGTTTTCCTTGGCGCACAGCTGTGTTGAGTTGTGCGGATCCGTATAGCGCAGCTCATACCAAGAGCTACCGGCCCACTGCGGCATCACATTGGTGTCGCGGGTGTAGGGCTTTAGGCCGTCGCCCAGATCCAATTCCACGTGTACCCAGTCGGTCGCCTTGGCCAGCGGTGGCGAGGGCTGGCTATCCGCGTCGTCTGGATCGAACAACACCGGCGAGTAGTCCGGCACATCGGGCAACTCAACCGGCAACGCGGCCTCGTCGAGGGCATGCGGCCTTTCATCGCTGTCGTACACGATCGGGAACGGCTCGCCCCAATACCGCTGTCGCGCGAAAAGCCAGTCACGGAGCTTGAATTCGATACGCGCACGGCCCCGGCCATCTGACTCGAGGCGAGCGGTGATGGCTTCTTTGGCGTCCGCCACGTTCATGCCGTCGAGATAGCCGGAGTTCACCAGGGCGCCGTCACCGGTGTACGCCGATTCTGAAATATCGCCGCCAGCAATCACTTCCACGACCGGAAGGCCAAAGGCCCGGGCAAAGTCCCAGTCCCGCTGATCATGGCCCGGCACCGCCATGATGGCCCCGGTGCCGTAGCCGGCCAACACGTAGTCAGCGATGAAGATCGGCACCCGCTGACCGTTGGCCGGGTTCCCAGCGTAGCTGCCCAGGAAGACGCCGGTCTTCTCCCTGCTTTCCTGACGCTCCAAGTCCGACTTGGCCGCAATTGCGCGACGATAGGCGGCGACGGCCTCTGCCGGCGTTGCCGCGCCATAGGTCCATCGCGAGTCGACGCCATCTGGCCAAGCTGCGGCGACCAGGTCATCAACCAGTTCATGTTCGGGAGCCAGAACCAGATACGTCGCGCCGAACATGGTGTCGGGCCGGGTGGTAAAAACCTCGAGGTCGACTCCTGCACCGGCCCGGTCACCACTGGCCGCCGTCGCCGAAAACAACGCAGAAGAGCCGGTCGAGCGGCCGATCCAGTTTCGCTGCATGGTCTTGACCTGCTCTGGCCAATCCAGCACATCCAGGTCGTCGAGCAACCGGTCCGAGTAGGCGGTAATGCGCATCATCCATTGCCGCAGCCGCTTGCGGAACACCGGAAAGTTACCCCGATCGCTGCGGCCGTCGGCGGTGACTTCTTCGTTGGCCAGCACCGTGCCCAGCCCCGGGCACCAATTGACCATCGAGTCGGCCCGATAAACCAGCCGGTAACTGTCGACGACATCGGCCCGCTCCCCCGCCGACAGCGCGGCCCAATACCGACCATCATCGAGAGTCTTGGCACCGGAATCGAATTCGGCAATTAGCTCTTTGATGGGACGGGCCTTGTTGGAGTTGACATCGAACCAGGCGTTGTAGATCTGCAGGAAAATCCACTGCGTCCACCTGTAGAACTCGACATCCGTGGTCGAGAAGCTGCGGCGGCTGTCATAGCCGAGACCAAGTCGGCCCAACTGGCGCCGGAAGTTGACGATGTTGGCCTCGGTCCTGATGCGCGGGTGCGTGCCCGTCTGTACGGCGTATTGCTCCGCTGGCAGCCCAAAGGAATCGAACCCCAACGCATGCAGCACGTTGTGGCCCTTCATCCGGTGGAAGCGGGCGAAGACGTCGGTGGCGATATAGCCCAGCGGATGACCTACGTGTAGGCCTTCACCGGATGGATAGGGAAACATGTCCTGGACGAACAGCTTGTCGGTCGGTACCGGGGACCCGTCCATTGGAGCCAACGTTCCCACCGGGTTGGGCACATTAAACGTCCCCAGTCGGTCCCAATTGTCCTGCCAGGTCCGCTCCAGCCCGGCCGCCAGCTCGGCGGTGTAGCGGTACCGCGGCGCCTCGGACTCCGCGTCTTGGACACCGAGCATGTCGCCGGGTGGGCCGCCGGGTGTCGTGGTCGACGATTCGGTCACGCCCAACAGGGTATAAGGGCGGCACCGTGGGGGTTAGCGCCCAGGCGGCGGCCACAGGTTGGTATCGGTTGCATTGCACACCGGTCAGAGGTTCATCCCAGCTCTATTTCGAGCCTGTTCAGCGCCGTTGACCGCTGGTTACATTCAGCCTCGACGACGGGCATTGGCGCCCGATCAGTTCGGAGGGACCGACGCAAAATGATCCGGATCGCGCGCACCTTGCGGGTCTTCGCAGGTGGCATCGCCGCCGGTGTCATCGGCGTCATGGTTATCGCGGGCGGCAAGGCGTCAGCCGAACCACTGATTCCCCAGCCACCCGCCCCCGCTCCGGTTCCCGCGCAGTCGACAACCCCACCCGTTCAGAACCTCACCGCAGTTCCGGGCGGGGTCAGCAACAGATTCTCTCCCGCTCCCGCACCGGTACCCGTACAAGCGCCGATAGCGACCTCGGCGCCCATCCCCGCAGCCGTCCCGGCAACCGGGTCCGCACCCGCGGCAGCGGTGCCGCTGCCCCCCTCGGTGACTCCCGCCACGACCGGCACGCTGAGGGAGTACCTGCAAGACAAAGGCGTCAAACTGGAGGCGCAGCGCCCCGAGGGGTTCAAAGCTCTCGACATCGTGCTGCCAATGCCTCCGCGGTGGACTCAGGTGCCCGATCCCAATGTGCCCGATGCGTTTGCGGTCATCGCCGACCGGGTCGGCGGCAATAGCGTTTACACGTCGAACGCACAGGTGGTGGTGTACCGGCTGCTCGGCGATTTCGATGCCACCGAGGCGATCTCGCACGGCTTCGTCGAAAGCCAGAAACTGCTGGCCTGGCGCACGACAAACGCGTCGATGGCCAACTTCGCCGGCTTCCCGTCCTCAATCATTGAGGGCACCTTTCGCGAGAACGACATGACGCTCAACACCTCCCGACGCCATGTGCTGGCCAGCGCTGGAGCCGATAGATATCTGGTGTCGCTATCGGTGACTACCGCGCTGTCGCAGGCGGTGGCCGACGGTCCGGCCACCGACGCCATCATCAACGGGTTCCGGGTGTCAGTGCCGGCGGCGCAGGGGCATGCGCCCGCGCGACCGGGGGCAGCGTCCACAGCACCGGTCGCGCCCGTTCAAGCACCGGCCCCGGTAACAACCCACCCGGCGCCGGTGGCCGCGCCCGCCCAGGTACCCCCGCACGCGCCCGCACCCAACCTCAATACCGCCGTGCAGTCGGTGCCGGGCACCGCGTCCGCGCTGCCGCCGCTGGCAACGCTGACGCCCGCCCCGTCGCACTAGCCACCGCCGAACCCGCGCGATCGATCCCGAACCTGGCCGAAGGCGTAGCGGTAATCGCCAGCTCGTATTGTGAGCCCATGCTTATCGCGGGCGTGCTGTGTCTATGCGCGGCGCTGGCTTCAGCAATTTCGGCCACCTGGTCCGTTTCCCAGCCGCCGACCGCGGAAACCGGTCGGCTAGCGCTCCGCGCGATGGCGCCCACTCAGTTCGCCGCCGCCATCATGCTGGCAGCCGGGGGAGTGGTTGGGCTCACCGCATCCCCGCCCACCGCCGTGGTGGTGGTGATCGTCTGCGTTGCCGGCGCGTTCGGAACTCTGGCCGCCGGTTCGTGGCAGAGCGCCCGCTACCTGCTCGCGCGGCAGGCCGCGGACCCTGACCCGGATGCTTGCACCGGCTCCTGCGAATCCTGCGCGTTTTCCTGTCACTGAATTCGGGGCCATCGATCACCCGGTGCGTATCCAGGGGCCGACGAGCCGGGGGAGCGCGCTAGTTCCGACTGAGATCGATCGGATGGGTGGCAATCAGCGAAAGTGGCCACGGCTGTCGGCGCAGCACCTGTCCCCACAGGTCGGCTCTGGGCGGGACCAGAACGTCAGATGGCAATGCCGACAACACAATCCAATCGTCGCGTTCGATCTCTCCTTCGAGCTGACCGATGGTCCAACCGGAGTACCCAGCGTAGATTCGTACCCCTTCGACCAGCGGCGCGATCAGATCCGGTTCGGCATCGAGATCAACCATCACGATGCGGCCTGCGACGTGACGCAGGCCGGATACTCCATCTGGATCGGCGCCGATACGCAACGCCGCCAGACACAGCGCAGCGTCGCGCTTCACCGGGCCTCCCACGAACATCGTCTTTGGCTTGGACGCGAGTTTGGCCCACTGTGGCAATACGTTGTAGACCGCGGTTTCGCTGGGTCTGTTGAGCACCACACCCAAGGTGCCGCCGTCATTGTGCTCGACGATGTAGATCACACTGCGCCGGAAAGTTGGTTCCAGCAGATCGGTGTTGGCCAGTAGCAAAGTGCCCGCCCGCACCCGCTGCGCCGCGGGTGCGGCATAGTCTTCCGGATCGTCGTGCGCCGCCACCACAACATCATGGCACTCCCAACAGCATTGCCGGGTTAAACCAGCGCGGTCGACAGATATTTGTACTGTTGTTGGATCGGCACCGCGGGAATCAGCCTTGCCTGCGTCCGACCGTGGAAGTGGGTTCAGTGATTCGCAGCCGGATGCACGCCAGCGCACCGCTGGCACTTTGGCATTCGGTGCGTGATCTGCCCGATTTCTGGCGGCTGTTGCAGGTGCGCATGGCAAGCCAATTCGGCGACGGGCTTTTCCAGGCGGGTTTGGCAGGAGCGCTGCTATTCAACCCTGACCGGGCTACCGATCCGATGGCGATTGCGCGCGCGTTTGCGGTGCTGTTTCTGCCGTACTCGCTGATTGGTCCCTTTGCCGGCGCGCTGATGGACCGGTGGGATCGGCGGCTGGTGCTGGTTGGCGCCAACGCGGGCCGGTTGGTCTTCATTGCCGGGATCGCCACGATTTTGGCGGTTGGGGCCGGCGACCTGCTGCTGCTGTGCGGCGCCCTGCTGGCCAACGGCTTGGCCCGGTTCGTGGCCTCCGGGTTATCGGCGGCGTTGCCGCACGTAGTGCCCCGCGAGCAGGTGGTCACGATGAATTCGGTGGCCATCGCGGCGGGCGCGGTCTCGGCATTCCTCGGTGCCAACTTCATGTTGCTGCCCCGTTGGCTCGCCGGCGGCGGAGACCACGGCGCCGCCGCAGTCATCTTCATCGCCATGCTCCCGGTAGCGCTGGCACTGCTGCTATCGCTGCGATTCGCGCCGCGGGCGCTTGGTCCCGACGACACCCAGCGCGCAATCCACGGATCGGCCGTCTACGCGGTGATCACCGGCTGGCTACACGGGGTGCGCACCGTTATTCAGCTCCCCAGCGTCGGCGCCGCCTTGTCCGGCTTGGCCGCACACCGGATGGTGGTCGGCATCAATTCATTGCTGGTCCTGCTGTTGGTCCACCACATGCGAGACGCCGAGGTGGAAGGGTTGGGGACCGCCCTGATGTTCTTCGCCGCCACCGGTCTCGGGGCGTTTCTGGCCAATGTCTTGACCCCGGCCTGCATTCGGCGCTGGGGCCGCTATGCCACCGCCAACGGCGCATTGGCGGCGGCCGCGACCGTCCAGCTCGCCGGTGCCGGCTTGGTGCTCCCGATCATGGTGGTGTGCGGATTTCTGCTGGGTGTGGCCGGTCAAGTGGTTAAACTGTGCGCCGATTCCGCGATGCAAATCGACGTCGACGACGCCCTGCGCGGCCACGTTTTCGCTGTGCAGGATGCGTTGTTCTGGGTCTCATATATCGCTTCGGTTACTGTGGCCGCGGCATTGATCCCAGATGACGGACACGCGCCGGCGTTCGCCCTGTCCGGTTCGGTCATCTATGTGGTCGGGCTGGCGGTGCACGGCATGGTGGGGCGGCGGACACCGTCGTCGAACGGCAACTAAGGGAGGTTAATCATGGCGGACCCAGGTCCGATCGTCGCTGACCTACGCGCGGAGAGCGACGACCTCGACGCCCTGGTGGCACCCCTACCACCGGAGCGCTGGAGCGAGCCGACGCCGGCGCCGGGTTGGAGCATCGCGCACCAGATCGCGCATCTGCTGTGGACCGACCGGGTGGCGCTGACCGCGGTCACCGATGAGGCCGCTTTCGCCGACGTCCTGACCGCGGCCGCGGCCAACCCGACCGGGTTCGTGGACGAGGGCGCCGAAGAGCTGGCCACCGGGGCGCCCAGCGAGCTGCTCCGCGATTGGCGGGTCACTCGCGGCCAACTCCACGATGCGCTGCGGACTGTTCCCGAGGGCCGCAAGTTGCCCTGGTTTGGTCCGCCAATGAGCGCCCCGTCGATGGCCACCGCACGGTTGATGGAGACCTGGGCGCATGGACTTGACGTGGCCGACGCCCTGAGGGTCGTTCGTCCCGCCACCGAACGGCTGCGGTCGATCGCGCATCTCGGTGTCCGCACCCGTGATTACGCCTACTTCGTGAACAATCTGGCACCGCCGACCCAGCCTTTTCTGGTCGAGCTGAGCGGCCCGGGCGGAGACATCTGGTCGTGGGGACCGGCCGATGCGGCGCAGCGAGTCACCGGATCCGCCGAAGACTTCTGCTTTCTGGTCACCCAGCGGCGACCGTTGAGCGAGCTCAACCTCAACGCGACGGGGCAGGACGCACAGCAGTGGCTAGAGATCGCGCAAGCCTTCGCCGGACCTCCCGGCCCTGGCCGATAGGCGCGCGCAGCGACTCATGCTCACCAGGATTCCGCATCCTGGTCAAACACCATGTACTACAACGTGTTCAGTCAATACGCCCGCGTGAAGCGCGGCCACGCACGTCACTGCAGGCCACCGCCGTACCGGGCCTCGTTCTCGGCCTCGGCCTCGGCGCGCAGGGCCGCGATCGCGGCGTTCAATCTGTCCGCCAGCTCTCCATGCGAGTAGCCGGTCATTACGCCGGGATGAAGCGTCAACTCCAGCAGCCGACCGTCGGAATTGGCAACTGCGTGAATATCTCCCAGGTCCACGCTGTAAGTAACGGTCTCTGCCTGCGCAACCAACGCCTCCCACTTGTCGGCCGCCTCGCTTAGGTCGCGAAGAACCGATTCGACGAGGTCTTTGTCACTCAGTTCCGCGCGACTGCCAGGCCCCGACACCAAGACAGTATGTCGACGGCTCCCACCAGCGTCAATTCAAAAATGCGGCGCATTTGCGGTAAGAACAAGAAGTAATCGTCCACCCGTCCACTAGGTCACCGGCGGCTGGTCAAACGCCCGAAACCAGGAGAAGTGATAGTTCGCCGACATCGCATCGCCGGTGACGCTGCTCTCGATGGCGGCCAACAACATGCAGTTGAGCAGCAACGGGACATCGACACCGGGATACTGCGCCAAGGTCTCGTGCTGCGCGGTGTCTAAATGCACTCGCACCAAGTCGATTTCGTCTTCGGCGACGTGCGTACCGGCGGCGGCAGCCTTCGCCAATATATGTACCACTCGCGGCAGTTCGGCCCGCGCGAGTGTAGCGTCGCTCAGCTTTTGTTCCAGGTTCTCCAGGTTCGGCAACTCCCGCGGCCGTACCGAAGACCGCGTCGCGGTTGGCCTTTCCGTCCAGGCCAAAGAGTCCCCGGGGCTGTAGGTCACCGTGCGCGCCGTAACACCGAGAAGAGCGGTGCCTCGGCGACTACGCTGACCGGGCGGCAACAATCGCACGCCTTCGGGAACCATGATGCCAGGAGGTATCCAGCCGTGGGCGAGATCGGTGGCCAGCACCACTGCCCCGTCCTCGAGTTGTCCGACCGCCCAACGCAGACGAGGTTCCTGACGGGCCACAAAGGTAAGCAGCCGCCGCAGTCGCTCGCCCTCGGATTCCTGCGCATCGGCGGCCTGCACCGGGGGCCGAGGCTCCTTTTCAGCAATCCCTCGCTCGGATTCGGTTGCGGGTTCGCCAACGTCCTCGTCGATGGAGACGGTCGCCGGTTCGACAGCCGGCTCCTCGTCTCTGACGGCCGGCAACACCTGGGTCCGCTCCAGCGCTGGGTTGCCTTGCTGCCCGGAACGCTCGCGCTCGCGTAGTTGACGCAGAGTCGAATCAACTCGTCGCACCGCCAGCACGCGTGCTTCATCGATCACCCTGGCTTCTGCTTCGCGCCGAGCCGAATCAATCAAGACCGACTGCCTGATGTTCCGCAGCTCTTCGTTGGCAACGCTGACGATGCGTTGCAAATCGGCTTGCAAATACTCTGCGAGCGTGGCCGTTTCGGCGATGTTCGGCGACAGCTCGGCTGGCCATAGCCCGCCGATCACCCAGGGCGTGCAATCAGGCGGGGAGCTAAACGCCGGAATCGTGAGCGATTCCTCGGTCGCTCTCCGCAGGCGCCGGCGCGCCGCTCTTCGACCAAAGATCGCCACCGGCTAAGCGTACCGGGATCCCCACCGCCGCTGCGGGTGGTGAATTGTGTCGCAGACACCGCCTGGGTAGCGTGGGGCCATGGCTGATTCTGCGCTGCAGCAGCAACTCGACGAGGTGCGCTCCTTGCTAAGCCGCGCGCGAGAATTGTTCGGCGCCAATCCCGTCGAGCCGCCCACCGAAATCGCACCCGATCCCGACGCTGCCAAGCGCTGGCTGCTCTAACCCGTCAGCGACGGCGCGGACGTAATTGGTGCGCTACTAGTTTCTCAATCGCCGCGTCGAGATCTTCGACCGTCGGAACCTCCGCGGAGGGTGTGTGACCGGCCGCAACGATCTCATCGCGCACTTCGAGCAATGCCTTGAGGCATGAGACGTCGGCGGTCAGCCGAATTCCCTCCGCCAGCGTTTGGGCATCGGTTTCCATCGCCGCCTCGCTTAGTGCGACGCTGTGCATGTACCCACCGCGGCAGGACCGCACCAGAATGGATCCGCTGGGGTGGACGGTATCGAATGCGGGGTTAGCGTCGGTCATCGACCGTCGTCAACGATGCTGCCGAAGTCACGAGCCGCGTCTTGGTCATGCTGTTCCCACATCGCGGCCGACGTCCTTAGGTTCTGCGCGATATCGGCATGATCGTCGGCCTGTTGCTCATAACACTGGCGCCGCAACTCAAGCAGATCACGCCCGGCACCGCGGAGCTCGCTGAAGATTGGCCCGAGTGAATCCAGGCTCTCCAGGATTGCGGCGTGCGACGACGGCACCGTCCGCAAATACTCGGAGGTTTGTTCATGGTGTGCAGCGGCTTCCCGCAGGTGCTCCGGCGCCACATGGATTCCATCTGCCATCCGCTGTCTCCTCTTTGTTCACCGGTGGTTGACGCCGGCGGGCTCAGTATTACGAGGCGGCCGTCGTGCCGGACGGCCGGGTAGGTGTGGGTGCGTCGGTCCTGGCCGGCGCAGTCGTGGTCATGGGCGCGCTCGGCGCTGTCGGCGGATGCTGCCAGCCTAGGAAGTTCGTCCCGGAAATGCTGGAGACCTGTTGGATCTGCCCGTCAAGCAGAGCCTTGTCACGGCCGAGGGCCAGGGCGTGCCGATCGGTGAGGATGCCGATGTCCCCCGCAGCGACCTGCGCTGGATCGAGCGGGTTGCTGACCGGCGTACCCGGCGGTGGAATGGTAATTCCTTGCTGTTGGAAGGCATCTGAGATCGGCGTTCCGCCAGCGGCGGCCTTGATTGCGGCTGCCAGTTCGGGGCTGGCGGCGGTCACCGTCTCCCCGTTGGGCAGGGACACGGTCGTCGGACCCGCTGGCAAGGGTTTCGGCTGGCCCGAGGATGCGTCATCCTCGGTGTCCTGTTGACGGCTGTCGTCGTCTGGGCCGTCCGAGAATGCGTGTGCCTCACGATCGGGATCGAAATCGTTCAGGTCTCGTTCGTCGACGTCGTCGAGTCCCGATCTGATTCCCCGCAACAGCCCAGAAAGCGGCGCCCGGGTATCGCCGCTTGGGCCGGGCCCGATGGCCGGCGCAGTTGCGCCTGCCGGCGCGCCACCCAGACCGGGAATGCTGGGCATCGTCGGACTCGCCGGCGGCGCTGGCAAGGCGGCGCCTTGGTTGGCTGCGTAGTCGTCGAGCGGGCTCGGATCGTCCAGCAATAGCGAGGCCAGTAGGGGATCAACCGGCATCAGATCGGGCTGTTGGTCCGGGCTAGCGGCGCCTCCCACGGGAGCCAAGACCGGTGAGTCTTGGGCGCCCAGCTCACTCTTCGACGCGTTATACAGCGACGTCCACGCCGCCATCAAGCTTGCCTTGGACGTGTCGTCCAGACTCACGTTGGCGACTACGCCACGGATGTCCCTGAGCTTGCCGATCAGAAACCGCTGGAAATCACGAGCTCCGGTCGGTGTGTCCAGATCGGATCGGCTCCGTACCGCGGCTTCGGTTTCTTCTTGCAGTTGGTTCAGCGCTTCTCCGCCTTCGACGGCGGTAAGGTGCGCATTCAGGATCGCCGAGACCACTTGCAGATCCAGCAGAGAACTTTGTGAATTCTGATGCGCTAGAGCCGCTTCGGCGTCTGCGATCGCTTCAGCCGCGGCCCCTCGTTCATGCTTTACTGGTGCCGACGGCACCTCGGCGGGAACGCTGCCCCGCTGCGGGCGATCACGCGACCCTTCCATGTCGCGTGACAGTACCCAGGCACCTCGGCGCCGACAATTCACCCACTACTGCTGTCGAATACCTATCCTGCCGGATCTGCGTAGTGGCCCCGCAAGCTCGCCAGCACAGCGCTTTTCGTGCGATCGAGCTCACGCAGACCGGTCACGATGGCAGCGATCTCGCGCTGTTTGGAGACCAGGAATCGCTCAAACTCACGGGCTCCCATTGGGGTATCGACGGCAAGGTCAGTCTGACCCGACACCGCACCGTCAATTTCGGCGCCGATTGCGTCTAGCCGACGAATGCTCTCGCGCATCGCGGCATGTGCACTGGCAAGCGCCTGCGTCAGTGCGCGGTCGGCCTCGGCCGCGGCGTCGTGTTTTCTGGCCAGCACCGCTTGCTGCGCCCGAATGGCAGCTAGCGAGGATCCGGCTGACTCAGACATGGTTTCCACTTTCTCATTCCGTCCAAAGCGCTGGGCAGCATTTGGGTGCTCACCACGGCCTACGGATCGCTACGGTGTTGCCCAACGGACTGATCCGGACCGAGGCGCCGGAGTACGGCGCCTCGACGACCAGGTTGTTGCCGATCGCCAGCTGCACGTGTCCCGGGTGCGGAAAGACCAGATCACCAGGCCGAACCTGCGGGCGCGGCACCGGGATCCCGTCGTTGATCTGCTGATACGTGGTTCGGTCGAGGTGAACCCCGGCGTGCGCGTAGGCCCACTGGACCAACCCGGAACAGTCGAACTGGCTGGGCCCGCTCGCCCCCCAGACATAAGGGCAGCCCAGTCTCGATAGCGCGGCGCGCACCGCGATCCCCGCACGTCCGCTACGTGACGGCAGCCTGAGCGCCGCACCGCCGTGATGTGCTATCCGATACCGCAATAGCCGCAATGCCGCCAGATGCCGTCGCGCGCGTCCACGAGCTGACAAGACATGCGCGTGTTGCGCCCGCAGCCGAGCCGCTCGCCGTCGGAGCGCCTCTCGCTGGGCCATCGGCGTTACCGGCGCGGTCGCGGCGTCAGCGCGGGCCGCCGCCAGTACCGTTCCGGTCAATTCACGGGCCCCGTCCCGATCCCGGTGGGCGTCGGCAACGACCGCGGTAACCGCCGTGTCGGTCCGTGCCGCGGCGAGCAGCGCGTCGTAGCTGCGCTGTGTCCTTAGTTGATAGCGCCTCTGTGGCGCCGCGACAGTCAGCGCTACGGCACCTCGTAACCGCATTTCGTAAGGTGCGGCAGCGGCGTCCACCACCGGCTGACGACCGCCGCCCGTGAACATCTGATGCGCGCGCCTCAAGGCGTCGATTTCCGTGGGACTCAATCGTCGTCCTCTCCGCCGTCTCGACGCACCTAGTCGTCGTCCGTCGATTCCGCATGG
Organism: Mycobacterium basiliense; assembly: GCF_900292015.1. NCBI lineage: Bacteria > Bacillati > Actinomycetota > Actinomycetes > Mycobacteriales > Mycobacteriaceae > Mycobacterium > Mycobacterium basiliense. The sequence goes on along the minus strand of NZ_LR130759.1, from coordinate 42,876 downwards.
CCGATCGCATCGACGAAGGCACGGATGCGGGGGAGGGCTCCGGCGGGGATCACACCCCTATTGCGGATATCCCACAATTCCTCGCTGCCAACCCCGATCAGCGCCGCGACCACCGCTTCCGGCAACGGCGACTGCGCACAAGCCCGATCAAACCGTGCGCTCAAGCTCGTCGGCATCCGATCCAGCAGGGCGGCGCGGATTGCCTCAAGGGCGCGCAGATGCGCCATGAGCCGGCCACTTGAGTCAGAGCCGGCGTTTACCGCCACCCGCCACGAGCTGGCGGCGAGCATCTCTGCCTTCACGCATTGAGCGACCACAGAGAGAATATACGTCTCATATTCGTTTGAGGTACTCGCCGGCAGGCGATCGATGACAGATCTGAGGGCATCCAGCTGCGCTTCGGCGTAGCCTTCCAGCACATCGGTGTCGCTGTGACGGTCGACCACCACGGTCCCGGTACGCCGAGGCGACATTGCCTCGGGCGGTTGCGCCGCCATCAGCCGGGCTAGCTCGGCATCCGGGTCCGCGGCCACCAACAGCCGCGAATACGTCCCCGGCGGCAGGCCTAGGCCGTTTTCAACCTTTTGAACTGTGCCTTTGTGTGGTTTGCGGGCGCCCCGTTCCAGATAGCTCAACCCCATGATGCTGACGCCCGTCGCTCCGGCGAGGTCGGCCAGGGACCAGTCGCGCGACTCCCGCAGGGCGCGGATGGCCGCGCCTGCCGATTCACGGCTCACCGCGGGCTCCGGCCATAGGCCGGATATTACACAGGGGCCACGCCTCTTCCACAAATATACGTTTTTGTCACTTTTCCCTTGCCGGCCCGCATGGTTTGCGTATACGCTTTTGCCTACGTTTTACTCGAGGAGGAGACAGACCGATGGCGAATCCCTGCGCGGCCAACCCGGAACTGTGGTTCGGCTACCCCGACGATGACAGCGGCGACGGAGCCGCGAAGGCACGCGCCTACGAGCGGTCCGCCATCGAGGCGCGGATCCACTGCCTGCGCCGCTGCCCGCTCGCGCAGCAACGCCTGTGCGCCCAACGAGCCGTCAAGCATCGGGAGGAGTACGGCGTCTGGGCCGGCGTCAAACTTCCCGGCGGCCAGTACCGCAAGCGCGAACAGCTGGCACAGGCTCACGAAATCTTGCGGCAGATCGCCGCCGGCGAAATCAATGCGCGACAGTTACCGGACAATGCGGCACTGCTCGCGCGCACCGAACGCCACGCGATCCCGATAGCCGCGGTGGTTGTGCACATGCCCGCCGCACAGGTGGGCCCGCGCACGGCGGCGTGACCCCTTTCCCCGGCCGATGCCGGGGGAGGGGGCCTCCCCGGCAACGCTGGACGGCCCACGCCACCAAGCCGGAGACGTTCGGCGGGCGGATAGCTAAACCGGCGTAGGGTCGCCGGTATCTCGCGAAGCAAGCCCACACGAAGGCTGGACGATGAGCACCCTGGACGCCGCGCCCATCGAAGTCATCTGCAGTGCTTCACACGCCACCGGTATCGAGGTGCTCAGTCCGCGTGCGGTTCCCCTGGGTGGACCGCGAGGGATCCGGGTGCAACGGACACTTCCGCAACGGCGCCGCTCGCTGGTCGGCGCGTGGTGCTTTGTCGACCACTACGGGCCGGTGTCGGCACGCATGGATGTCGCTCCCCACCCACACACCGGACTGCAAACGGTCAGCTGGCTGTTCAGCGGGGAGGTGGAACATCGCGACAGCGCCGGCGTCCACGCCATAGTCCGGCCCGGCGAACTGAATCTGATGACCGCGGGTGCGGGCATCTGCCACTCGGAAGTGTCGGTGGGAGCACGCGTTCTACACGGTGCGCAGCTGTGGGTCGCCCTGCCCGACTCCGCCCGAAACACCGGCCGCGACTTCGCTCATTACCGTCCTTCGCCAATCTCACTGCCGGGTGCCGCCGCGCGGGTTTTTCTTGGTGAGCTGGCCGGAAGTCGTTCGCCGGTACACACATTCACCCCCCTGCTGGGCGCCCAGATCGACCTCACCGCGCAGGCCGCGCTGGTCATCGACGTCGACCCGGCATTCGAACATGCGGTGTTGTGCGATACCGGCGATCTGGAAATGCGCGGCAATGCACTGACGGTTGGCGATCTGGGCTATCAGGGGCCCGGCGACACCACCCTGCCGTTGCGCAACATCGCGGCACGCCCCGCCCGGGTGTTACTGCTGGGCGGCACTCCGTTTACCGAAGAATTAGTGATGTGGTGGAACTTCGTGGGACGCAGCCACGACGACATCGTCGCCTATCGACAGCAGTGGCAGGACGGCGACGAACGATTCGGCGTCGTTACCGGGTATCAAGGGACGGTGGCCCGGCTGCCGGCCCCGCCGCTGCCCACCACCCGATTGCTGCCCAGACCGCTACCGAGCCGAAAGGAATCCCAGTGACGACCGACAAGACAGGCGCCCAAACCACCGTCACCGCCGAAGAGGGCAAATACACGATCACCGTCGAGGGCCAAACCGTGGGTTTTGCCAGCTATATCGATCGCGGCCAACAACGCGTTTTCGATCACACCGAAATCGAACCGGAGTTCGGTGGTCGCGGGCTGGCCACCATTCTTGTGGAGCAGGCCCTGCGTGACGCGCGGGCAGCAGGCAAGCGCATCGTCGCGGCGTGCTCCATGGTCGGCACGGTGCTCAAAAGCCATCCCGAGTACGACGACATCACCGATCCCGTCAGGATCGTTTAGCGGGCTCGGCGATGGGCAAGGGGCGTGTCGGTAGCCGCGGAACATGGCCGGATCGCCGCCCCCTCGGGTGGGCCAACAACATCGAATGAATCTCGGGCGGTATTGCCATCCATACCGGGGTCGTCACCATCGGCCTTGCCCGCAGACCGTGCGGCCAGCTCGCGCGCTCAGGTAACGCGACATTACACATGACTTCGTCATCGGCGATCCCCCGGACCTGCCGCCCCGGTTGCCGCAACGTGCGATCAGGGCGGTAACGGCATATCGCTACATCAAGGCCAGTAACCCGCGGGGCGACCGGCTAACCCCCGCAGTCCAAGTGGGTTCAGCCGGACCGGGCCAGGATCCACCGCAGGGCGGTGAGCTGGAGGCGCCACCCTGCGGCGCTCCGGTTGCGAGTCCGAGCCGCGTGCGAATACGGGTACTTAGCCCGCTTCGCCGCCGTTCGGCCGCGGGCGGAACACGTCCCGCTCACCTAACAACGGACGATGCAACTGCTGATGGCCATAGACGCCCTCGGTATAGGCCGTCTCAGCATGCTGGGTGAGGTCGACGCCACTTACCTCTTCCTCGCGGCTGACCCGGAAGCCCATGAGGCGCTCGATCACCGTGGCCAGCACATAGCTCACCGTGAAGGCGTAGGGGCCCACCACCGCCATCGCCAACGCCTGCTTGCCGAGTTGGGCCAATCCCCCGCCATAGAAGAGGCCCTGCGGACCGCCGGTCATCACGGCGGTGGCCAGGAGCCCGATCAGCAGCACACCCACGACGCCGCCGACAAAGTGCACGCCCACCACGTCGAGCGAATCGTCGTAGTTGAGTTTGAACTTCAGCCCGATCGCGAACGAGCACACGATTCCGGCCAACAGTCCCACCACCGCGGCTCCGACGGTGTTTACCGTGCCACACGACGGAGTGATCGCCACCAAACCGGCAACCACACCCGAGGCGGCACCGAATGTGGTCGGTTTGCCATCCCGAATCTGTTCTACCGATAGCCATCCCAGCATCCCCAGGCAACCGGCGACCAAGGTATTCAGGAAGATCGCGGCCGCTAATCCATTGGCGGCCAACGCCGAACCCGCGTTGAACCCGAACCAGCCAAACCACAGCAGCCCCACCCCCAGCAGCACGAAGGGCAGGTTGTGCGGGCGCATGGCCTCCACCTTGAAACCGATGCGCGGACCGAGCACCAGCGCCAACGCCAACGCCGAAGAGCCCGACACGATCTCGACAACCAGTCCGCCCGCGTAGTCGAGCACACCCATCTTGAACAACCAGCCGTTGGGCGCCCACACCCAGTGCGCAACAACGGAATACACCGCGACCGCCCAGAGTGGCACGAAGACCATCCAGGCGGCGAACTTGGCCCGGTCGGCGATGGCCCCGCTAACCAGGGCCGCGGTGATGATCGCAAAACTGAGTTGAAAGGTGGCGTACAGCAGTTCGGGAACCGATCCGTGCGCGGCTTCCGGGCCGATGCCCCGCATCCCGGCATGCGTGATCCCGCCCACGAATCCGCCCCCGCCGCCGCCGGAGAACGCCAGGCTGTAGCCGACCAGCAGCCATGCCACGGTAACCAGCGGGATCGAGATGAAACTCATCATGATCATGTTGAGCACGCCGGTGGTGCGCACCATGCCCCCGTAGAAGATCGCCAACCCGGGTGTCATCAGCAGCACGAGCGCGGTGCTGGCCAGTAGCCAAGCGGTCGCGGCGGGATCGATGTCCAACTCTGCGGCTCCTTCGATGGTCGTCGACGACGAATGCCGGCGAGGTTTCAGATAGACGGTAGACGGTGCCGCTATCGGCGAAGGAGGCCGTCGCGCGTTCGGTCCGCGCCCTACCAGCCCGGCCGAACTGTGGTGACAAGACCACGTCGGCGCCAGTCCACCTCGGCGACGACGATCAGGGAACTCCCGTCGAGGACTGCCCGCTACGCAGCGTGGTGTCGCCGGAGGGTGCGTCACTTTCGGATGTGGGTTGGCGCGATGTCTCGCTGAGTGCCGCCTTCGGCGACCCTTTGGGCAAAAAGGCCAGTGGGATAGGGATCAACCCCACCAGCAAGGCCGCTATCACAAACGCCACGCTGTAGGCGTGCGCAACGGTCTCCGGGAAACCGGGGGAAGGCAAGCCGCCTGGTATGGCACCGATCCTGTGTGTGCCGGAGACGTTTTCACCACCGTTGACCTGGCTGCTCACGATCACCGACATCAGCGCGGCCCCCACCGCCGCCGCCATCTGCTGATTGACTTTGATCAGCGTTGAGCCTCGTGCGATCTGACTTGGCGAAAGGCTCCGCATCGCCACCGCGACCAGCGGCATCCTGGTGCTGCCCATGCCCAGCCCCAAGATCGTCAGACCGATCAACAGCATCGGAAGGTTGCCGCTCCGGAAGGCAACCCCGTAGACGAAGATGCCCAGGCCCGCGGCGAGTAGCGTGACGCCGACGATGAGAACGCCGCGACCGCCACGCCGATCCACCAGCGCTCCCGCCAGAGGTATCGCCAGCGCGGCACCGATCCCTCGGGGTAGCAAGCTCATCCCAGCTTGCAGCGGAGTGTGACCGAGCAACTGCTGGAAGTAGCTGGGAAACAACACGCCGGCGCCGAAAGTCGAGACGATGTAAAGAAACATCGCCGCGTTAGCCAGTGTGAGCGCTCGGTTGGTCAACAAGCGCAGATCGATAAGGGGCTTGTCGGCACGGTAGAGAGCATGGAACACGAACGCGACGATCAACGCTATCCCGATGCCCGCCGGTATCCACACCCGGAGATCAGCCACGGTGCCGCAGCTTGGGATCTCCGACATCCCGTAGAGGAACGCCGGCAACCCAGGTGAGAGCAGCAGCATTCCGATGAAATCGAAGGTCTCCGACGGGGCTGGGTGATCTCGGGGGAACACGAGCGCGGCGAGGCCGACAGCGGCCACGCCGACCGGCAGGTTGATCCAGAAGATCCACTGCCAGCCATAGCTGTCGATGAGCCAGCCGCCCAAGGCCGGCCCGAAGGCCGGGCCGAGCACACCTGGGATCCCCAGCACCGCCATTACCCGGCCGACGCGTTTGGGGCCTGCCTCACGATTGACGATGGTGAGGGTCAACGGTGCCAGCATGCCGCCGCCAAAGCCCTGCAACGCTCTAAAGGCGATGAGCGATGTGATGTTCGGCGCTAGCGCGCACAACAGCGAGCTCAGGGTGAAGACGAGAACCGAACCCAGAAAAATTCGTTTGGTGCCGAATCGATCGGCCGCCCACCCTGCCAGTGGGATCACGGCGGCCAGCGCCAGGGTGTAGCCGGTGATCGTCCAGGCGACGACCGCCTGGGTCGAATCGAAGGTGATGGCAAACGTGCGTTGCGCAACGGTAACAACACTGGTGTCAACCATGGTCATGATCGAGCCCAGGACGCAGACCCCCGCGATGCGCCACAGCCTGGCGTCCAGCTTGTCCGGATAGCTGCATTGATCTGGGCTCACCGAGGACGATGTCATGCGCTTCCTGCCGCGGTGGGCGCTCTCCGCGGCGCCAGCATGCGGCCACCTCGGCTCGGCATCCACCTCGGTTGCTTCGGCTTGGTCCGCGTCATCCGCCCAGCTTCTTCCACTGCATCGGCGCAAGCCAGAAGGCGCCGGATAGCACGCTGCTCTGGCAAACCAGGACGGGAAGATGCTAATCGAATTCGCGGGATCTCGGCGGGCTCTTCGGCCGCATCAACATCGATGTCCCCGACCACGAGCAGCACACCACGCCCACCCGATTGCCGGGACGATCCCCATTCGCCGTGCTTACGAGCGCTGCGAAGGCGCCAGCTTCTCGACGGCCCGCAGGGCCGCGGAGGTCCTCTCTTCCCAACCGCCGCCGACCACCACAAAGGGTCGTCCGGCCGCGCGCAGAGCGTGCTCGCAGGCGGCGAAGAACTCGTCGGACTGCCCCGGTAGACAGCGCACGCCGTTACCGCTGCAGGGCGCATCGGGCCGAGTCAACAGCGTCAGATCGTAAGGACGCCTGGCCAATTCACGCAACTGTTCGGGGCAGCTGCCTCGCAGGAACTCGGCCCAAACGGTGGCCACCAGCGGATCGGTGTCACAGATCAGCACCCGATCGGCGTTGCGCGCCAAAGCCTCCTCCGAAGCGATTTGCCCCCGAACAATTTCGGTCCAGTCCAGCCCCACCAGCGAGCCACCGTTGCGGTCCCGCAGCGTCCTCGTCCACTCCGGGACCCAGGTCGTTTCGAGCGTTTCCGCGACGACCCGGGCGAGGGTCGTCTTTCCGGTGAATTCGGGGCCGATGATGCTCACCCGTTTTACGAAGGCGGGACGCACGCAGCGCGGGATGTGTTGCCAGTGGGCAAGCGGGTCCGCTCGGATGCTCGTTCCGCTGACCGGAACGATGGCGCGAGCCTGATCCACCGCCACAAAACGCGCTCCGAGGATGTTGGCGAGGTCCACGCCGTACGGCTCGGAGGCAAAGACGAACTCGGGCCGCTTAGGAAGCACGCGCTCCAGCCTCGCCTTCCAGACGTCCCAGGATGGCGGCTGCTCGCACGGATCCTGCGGCTTCCTGACGGCGAGATGGACCACGCGATCGAACGGGAACAACTCCCGCATCCATGCGAAACGTTGGGTACCCGAAATCGGGTCTCCGTTCTGAACTGAGATGACGATCGTCAGATCATCCACCCATCGGCGCGCGAACTCGCAGAGGTAAACGTGACCGGCATGGGGCGGTAGGAACCGTCCGAGCACCATTCCGTGCGTCATGTCGGTGCCCGCAACGTGGCCCGCACATCGCGGGGTGGCGCTGGTTCGTCGGTCACCGGTGGGCCGTACGCGCCGTGCTCGGGACCGATGTGGACCACCGGCTCCCCGTGGGGCGATGAGATATCGAGCGATGAGGTAGCGGTGCCCGATCGGGCGGGACCTGCCACCGGAAGGCGACCGCGTCTAGCTCGTCGGGCCGCGCGGTGGGGTGAAACATAGTTTCCCCAGGATAACGTCGAGTACACCCGCTGCGGGTGGAATCGTGCCGCGGGCATCTCGTGCGATAGTTCGGCAATCCAGCTAACCGGAAACGTCGATCGGCCCGGGTGTGCACTGCTCGCTGGTAAGGCCTTGACCGCCACCAACGCCCGATGTGCCGACGTCAGGCTGGTGCGTTCATGGCGCCGTCAGCTATTGCGCCGACGCTAATCACGCCCATCTGAGCGACCAAAACAAAAACCCCGGCCGATGGCCGGGGCAATCTGTAACCGATGACTCGGCTCACCACAACAGTGGGCGAAGGGGGACTTGAACCCCCACGTCCCGAAGGACACTGGCACCTGAAGCCAGCGCGTCTGCCATTCCGCCACTCGCCCGAAACAACCGGAGGACCATATCACTGTAATAGCCGCGGGCCCCAACCGCTGCCGACCGGGGTCGGGCCGCACCACTTGATCTCTGAGCTGTCTCGATGTGATTCTCAGGGTTCTCACGGTGCCGCCGGGTGACTGTGTCCCGATAGCATGGGCTGTTAATCACAACACGCAGGTGAGTCGTTTGCCTCGCGCCGACGATAGACCAGGACATTAGTGAGGCGAGCGCTGAAAGATGGGTGGCCAGAAAGGGCTGGTTCAGCGCATTGAACGCAAGCTCGAGTCGACCGTCGGGGATGCGTTTGCCCGGATGTTCGGGGGATCGATCGTTCCGCAAGAGGTAGAGGCCCTGTTGCGGCGCGAAGCCGCTGATGGCGTGCGGACGCTGCAGGGAAATCGTCTTTTGGCGCCCAACGAATACATCATTACCCTCAGTGTGCACGACTCGGAAAAGTTGAGTGCCGATCCGGATCTCACCTCGAGCGATTTTGCTCGGCACTTGGGGCTCTATATCCAAGAACAGGGGTGGCAAACGTATGGTGAGGTGGTCGTTCGGTTCGAGCAGTCGTCGAACCTGCGCACCGGCCAGTTCCGCGCCCGCGGGGCTGTTAACCCCGACGTCGAGCCCCGCCCGATGGGCACCGATTTCGCCCGGCCACAATCGAATGACGCGTTTGGCGCAGAACCAGGAGTACCACCAATGACTGACAATTCGACCTACCGCGGCGGTCAGGGGCAGGGGCGGCCCGACGAATACTACGACGATCGCTATCCACATCCACAGGAGGATCCGCGCGGTGGTGCACACGGCGGACCGGATCCCCGGGGTGGATACCCGCCAGAGGCCGGCGGCTACCCGCCCCAGCAGGGCTACCCGCCACAGCAGCGGCACCCAGATCAGGGCGGATATCCCGACCAACGCGGCTACCAAGACCAAGGCGGCTACCCCGAACAGCGCGGCGGCTACCCCGACCAACGGGGCTACCAAGACCAAAGCGGCTACCCCGACCAACGGGGCTACCAAGACCAAGGCGGCTACCCCGAGCAGCGCGGCGGATACCCCGACCAGGGCGGCTACCCGCCGTCCTACGAACAGCGTCCGCCAGCTCCTTCCGGGTATGGCCAAGCCTATGACCAGGGTTACCGCCAGGGCGGCGGCTACGGCCAGCCGCCGGGCGGCGGGCAGCCGGGTTACGGCGGCTACGGCGACTACGGGCGGGAGCCCGGGCGACAGGAGGAAGGCGGTTACGCCGCTTCCGGTGCCCCGCCGGCGCCCGCCGAACAACAGCGGCCGTCCTACCCCGATCAGGGCGGTGGCTATGATCAGGGCTACCAGCAGGGCGGCGGATACGGCCGACAGGACTACGGGCAGGGCGACTACACGCAGTACGCCGAGACTTCGGCGCCGGGCGGGTATCCGCCGCAAGGCGGCGGATACGGCGAGCCGGCCGGCCGTGATTACGACTACGGCCAGGCGGCTGCACCCGACTACGGCCAGGCGCCCGGCGGCGGCTATGGGGGCTACAGTCAGGGCGGCTACGGGTCTCCGGGTACCACGGTCACCTTGCAGCTCGACGACGGTAGCGGCCGGACATACCAGCTGCGGGACGGCTCGAACATCATCGGCCGCGGCCAGGACGCGCAGTTCCGCTTGCCTGACACCGGCGTTTCGCGTCGACACCTGGAGATCCGCTGGGATGGACAGGTCGCGCTGCTGACGGACCTCAACTCCACCAACGGCACCACGGTCAACAACGCGCCGGTACAAGAGTGGCAACTGGCCGATGGCGACGTGGTTCGGTTGGGTCATTCCGAGATCATCGTCCGGATTCACTGAACCCTCTGGGCTCAATGCTGCCGCGCTTGACCTCGCTCCGACCGCCGTCCAAGTATCGTGACTTTGCTGATGTGCTCGGAATGACCGGCGCGGGGGTGACAGCACCAGGACGGAAAGGACGCCAGATGCAGGGGTTGGTACTGCAACTGACGCGTGCCGGATTTTTGATGCTGCTATGGCTGTTCATCTGGTCGGTGCTGCGGATCCTGCGAACCGACATCTACGCACCGACCGGCGCCGTGATGGTGCGTCGGGGGTTGGCGTTGCGTGGCACGCTGTTGCCGTCGCGCCGCCGGGGCCAATCAGCGCGCTATCTCGTGGTGACCGAGGGTGCGCTCTCGGGAGCGCGCATCACGTTGAGCGGGCAGCCGGTGTTGATCGGCCGCGCTGACGACTCGACCTTGGTGTTGACCGACGATTACGCCTCGACACGGCATGCCAAGCTAAGTCAGCGGGGAACGGAATGGTACGTCGAAGACCTAGGGTCGACGAACGGCACTTACCTTGACAGGGCGAAGGTGACGACTGCGGTACGAGTTCCAATGGGGACGCCGGTACGGATCGGCAAGACGGCAATCGAGCTGCGCCCGTGACCCTGGTTCTGCGATATGCGGCCCGCAGCGATCGCGGCCTGGTGCGCGCCAATAACGAGGACTCCGTCTACGCCGGTGCGCGCCTGCTGGCCCTGGCCGACGGGATGGGTGGTCACGCCGCCGGCGAAGTCGCTTCTCAACTGGTCATCGCCGCGCTGGCGCATCTCGATGACGACGAGCCCGGTGGCGACCTGCTGGCCAAGCTGGACACCGCGGTTCGTTCCGGCAACTCGGCGATCGCGGCTCAGGTGGAGATGGAGCCGGAACTCGAAGGCATGGGCACCACACTCACCGCGATCCTGTTTGCCGGTAACCGGCTGGGACTGGTCCATATCGGTGACTCGCGGGGCTATTTGTTGCGCGACGGCGAGCTGACGCAGATCACCAAAGACGACACCTTTGTCCAGACTCTGGTCGACGAAGGCCGAATCACCGCGGAGGAAGCGCATAGCCACCCGCAGAGGTCGTTGATCATGCGCGCGCTGACCGGTCATGAGGTCGAGCCCACGTTGACCATGCGGGAAGTGCGCGCCGGCGACCGCTACCTGCTGTGCTCGGACGGATTGTCCGACCCGGTGAGCGACGAAACCATCCACGAGGCGCTGCAGATTCCCGATGTCGCCGAAAGCGCCTACCGCTTGATCGAGCTTGCGCTGCGCGGCGGCGGCCCGGACAACGTGACCGTGGTGGTCGCCGACGTGGTCGATTACGAGTACGGCCAGACGCAGCCGATTTTGGCGGGGGCGGTATCCGGTGACGACGACCAACTGACGCTGCCCAACACCGCGGCGGGACGGGCCTCGGCGATAGCTCCACGAAAGGAAGTCGTCAAGCGGGTTCCCCCACAGGCCGAGACACTCCATCGACACCGCTGGTCGCGGCGGCGGGTGACGTTGGTTGCCGCCCTGGTCGTGCTGCTGGCCCTGGCGGGGCTGTTTATCGGTCGTGCGATCATCCGCAACAACTATTACGTCGCCGAATACAACGGCACGGTGTCGATCATGCGCGGGATTCAAGGCTCGCTGTTGGGCATCTCCCTGCACGAGCCCTATCTAATGGGCTGTCTGAACTCTCGCAATGACCTGTCTCAGGTCAGTTACGGACAATCCGTCGATAACCTGGACTGCCACCTGATGAAGTTGGAGGATCTGCGTCCCCCCGAGCGTGCGCAGGTGCAAGCCGGGCTGCCAACAGGATCGCTGGATGACGCCATCGGGCAGTTGCGCGAGTTGGCCGCCAATTCGCTGCTGCCACCCTGCCCGGCGCCGCGCGCGACCTCCCCGCCGGAATCCACGGGGCCGACCACCGGCAGCGACACCCCCGGACAACCGGCCGTCACCCCCTCGCCAACGAGCACGACTTCCCCGACCTCCGCAACCGCCCCGACTACGCCGACCACCACCTCTTCCGCCGGCTCCGCACCGACGACCACTTCCGGGACTGCAGGCACCACCCCCGCTGATACCCCTCCCACTGCGTCGGCGTCACCCCCCGCTACACCGACAACCCCTCCGCCGACTGTGACCGCGCTTCCGCCACCCCCACCGCAGCCGGGCATTGACTGCCGGGCGGCGGCATGACGACGCAGCTACAGCCGCCCGTGACGGTGACGCCGCCGTTGCCGACCCGACGAAATGCCGAGCTGCTGTTGTTGTGCTTCGCCGCGGTGATCACCATCGCCGCGCTGCTGATCGTGCAAGCCAACCAAGAACGCGGCTTGAGCTGGGACCTGGCCAGCTATGGACTGGCTTTCCTGACCCTGTTCGGATTCGCGCACCTGGCGATTAGGCGCTTCGCACCGTTTACCGACCCGCTTCTGCTGCCGGTAGTCGCGCTGCTGAATGGGCTCGGTCTGGTCATGATTCACCGACTCGACCTGGTCGATAACGAGGTGGGTGCGCACGGCCATCCGAGCGCAAACCTGCAGATGCTGTGGACTCTGGTCGGCGTAATCTCATTCGCGCTCGTGGTGATCTTCCTCAAGGATCACCGGCAGCTCGCCCGCTATGGCTACACCTGCGGACTGGTCGGTCTGATCATCTTGGCCATTCCCGCGCTGCTGCCCGCGTCGCTATCCGAGCAGAACGGCGCCAAGATCTGGATTCGGTTGCCGGGCTTCTCCATTCAACCCGCCGAGTTCTCCAAGATCCTGCTGCTGATCTTCTTTTCGGCGGTGCTGGTGGCCAAGCGTGGCCTATTCACCAGCGCGGGTAAGCATCTGATGGGCATGACCCTGCCACGTCCGCGCGACCTGGCTCCGCTGCTCGCGGCCTGGGTGACCTCGGTGGGTGTGATGGTCTTCGAGAAAGACCTCGGCACTTCACTGCTGCTGTATGCGTCGTTCCTGGTGGTGGTCTACCTGGCCACCCAACGGTTCAGTTGGGTCATCATCGGGCTGACGCTGTTCGCTGCGGGAAGCACTGTGGCTTACTTCTTGTTCGACCATGTCCGGGTTCGAGTGCAGAACTGGCTCGATCCGTTCGCCGACCCCGACGGTAGCGGCTACCAGATGGTGCAGGCGCTGTTTAGCTTCGCCACCGGCGGCGTCTTCGGCACCGGTCTGGGCAATGGGCAACCCGACACCGTGCCGGCGGCCTCCACCGACTTCATCATCGCCGCCTTCGGCGAAGAGTTAGGGCTTGTCGGGCTGGCAGCCATCTTGATGCTCTACACGATCGTGATCATCCGGGGCCTTCGCACCGCGATCGCCACCCGGGACAGTTTTGGCAAGCTGTTGGCCGCAGGTTTGGCATCCACCCTGGCCATCCAGCTGTTCATCGTTGTCGGCGGTGTCACCAAGCTCATCCCGCTGACCGGGTTGACTACCCCGTGGATGTCTTACGGTGGGTCGTCGTTGTTGGCCAACTATGTACTGCTGGCCATCTTGGCGCGCATCTCGCACAGCGCCCGCCGTCCGCTGCGCACCCGTCCCCGAAATACCTCGTCGATCGCGGCGGCCGGCACTGAGGTGATCGAGCGGGTATGAACGCCTCTCTGCGCCGTATCTCGGTGACCGTTATGGCGTTGATCGTGCTGCTACTACTCAACGCCACGATGACGCAGGTATTCACCGCCGACGGGCTGCGTGCCGATCCGCGCAACCAGCGGGTACTGCTCGACGAGTACTCGCGGCAGCGTGGTCAGATCACCGCCGGCGGCCAACTGTTGGCCTATTCAGTGGCCACCGACGGCCGGTTTCGTTTTCTCAGGTTCTATCCCAATCCCGAGGTGTACGCGCCGGTGACCGGCTTTTACTCGCTGCGCTATTCCAGTACCGGCCTGGAACGCGCCGAGGACCCGGTGCTCAACGGGTCCGACCAGCGGTTGTTCGGGCGGCGACTGGCCGACTTCTTTACCGGACGCGACCCACGTGGCGGCAATGTGGACACCACGATCAGCCCGCGTATCCAGCAGGCCGGCTGGGACGCGATGCAACAGGGCTGCGACGGTCCCTGCCGGGGCGCGATCGTCGCCCTGGAACCGTCGACCGGCAAGATTTTGGCGTTGGTGTCGGCGCCGTCATATGACCCCAACCTGTTGGCGTCGCATGATCCGGAGGTACAGGCGCACGCCTGGCAGCGGCTGCGTGATAGTCCCGGATCGCCGCTGACCAACCGAGCTATTTCCGAGACGTACCCGCCGGGTTCGACGTTCAAAGTGATCACCACGGCGGCCGCGTTGCAGGCTGGCGCCAACGAGACCGAGCAGCTCACCGCCGCGGCCGCGATCTCGCTGCCCAACAGCACCGCGACGCTGGAAAACTACGGTGGTACACCATGCGGCGGCCAGGACACCGTCTCGCTGAGCGAGGCCTTCGCCAAGTCCTGCAATACCGCGTTCGTCCAGTTGGGCATCCAGACCGGAGCTGGAGCCCTGCGCGCCATGGCGCAGGCGTTCGGTCTGGACACGCCACCGAGCGCGATACCGTTGCAGGTCGCCGAATCGACGGTGGGCGCGATTCCGGACGCCGCCGCTTTGGGCATGTCGAGTATCGGACAAAAAGACGTTGCACTCACCCCGCTGCAAAACGCGCAGATCGCCGCGACCATTGCCAACGGCGGGATCGCCATGCGGCCATACCTGGTCGACAGCCTGAAAGGGCCCGATTTAGCTAACATCAGCACGACCGCGCCACATCAGCAGCGCCGCGCAGTGTCGCCGCAGGTCGCCGCTAAGCTAACAGAGCTGATGGTCGGCGCCGAGAAAGTCGCACAGCAGAAAGGGGCCATCCCCGGCGTGCAGATCGCATCCAAGACGGGTACCGCAGAGCACGGATCAGACCCCCGTCACACTCCACCGCACGCGTGGTACATCGCGTTTGCGCCCGCACAGGCTCCTAAAGTTGCCGTCGCGGTGCTGGTGGAGAACGGGGGCGATCGCTTGTCGGCGACCGGGGGTGCGCTTGCCGCGCCGATCGGGCGGGCCGTCATCGAGGCAGCGCTTCAGGGGGGTCCATGAGCCCCCGCGTTGGTGTGACGCTTTCCGGCCGATACCGCCTGCAGCGGCTCATCGCCACCGGTGGCATGGGCCAGGTCTGGGAGGCGGTAGATAGCCGGCTCGGCCGCCGGGTCGCGGTCAAAGTGCTCAAGGGCGAATTCTCCTCAGATCCGGAGTTCATCGAACGGTTCCGGGCCGAGGCCCGTACGACGGCTATGTTGAACCACCCGGGGATCGCCGCGGTCCACGACTATGGCGAGAGCCAGATGGACGGAGAGGGCCGCACCGCCTATCTGGTGATGGAGCTGGTCAACGGGGAGCCGCTGAACTCGGTCCTCAAGCGCACCGGCCGACTGTCGCTTCGACACGCGCTGGACATGCTCGAGCAGACGGGCCGCGCTCTTCAAGTCGCCCATGCCGCCGGGCTGGTCCACCGCGACGTCAAACCGGGCAACATCTTGATCACCCCCACCGGGCAGGTGAAGATCACCGACTTCGGCATCGCCAAGGCGGTCGATGCGGCGCCAGTGACCCAGACCGGCATGGTGATGGGCACCGCGCAATACATCGCCCCCGAACAGGCACTGGGCCACGACGCCAGTCCGTCCAGCGACGTCTACTCCTTGGGGGTCGTGGGATACGAAGCGGTTTCGGGCAAGCGGCCGTTTACCGGTGACGGTGCCCTGACCGTGGCGATGAAGCACATCAAAGAACCGCCACCGCCACTGCCGCCGGATTTGCCGCCCAACGTGCGCGAACTCATCGAGATCACCTTGGTGAAGAACCCCACCATGCGTTATCGCAGTGGGGGACCGTTTGCCGACGCCGTGGCGGCGGTACGGGCGGGACGTCGTCCACCCAGGCCCAGCCAGTCACCGCCGCCCGGGCGGGCCGCTCCGGCAGCGATACCGTCGAGCGCACCGGCCAGAATCGCCAGCAACACCGCCAGCCGAACCGCGCCGCCCCGTCGATCCCGACCGGCGACCGGAGGACACCGACCGCCGCCGGCCCGGCGTACCTTTTCCTCGGGCCAGCGGGCGTTGCTGTGGGCCGCTGGGGTGCTCGGGGCGCTGGCGATCATCATCGCTGTGCTCATCGTCATCAATTCGCGTGCCGACGGCCAGCAACAGTCACCGCCGCCGACGGTGACCCAGACGTCACCGGTCAGCCCAACCGGCCCGACCCCCACTGGGCAACGCCACCAGGATTGGGGCCTGCGGTGGGATGGCGATCACCCCGGAGCTACTGGACCGCAACGCGGCGGGGCTGTGCCGCTGACGCATGCTGACCGCGCGTCGCAGGACCGATACGAGACACCGCAATGACGACTCCTCGGCACCTCTCCGACCGCTACGAGCTGGGTGACATCCTCGGCTTCGGGGGTATGTCCGAAGTACACCTCGCCCGCGACCTGCGGCTGCACCGTGATGTCGCGGTCAAGGTGCTGCGCGCCGACCTGGCCCGCGATCCAAGTTTTTACCTCCGCTTCCGGCGGGAAGCGCAAAACGCTGCAGCGCTGAATCATCCGGCGATCGTCGCCGTGTACGACACCGGCGAGGCCGAAACACCCACTGGACCGTTGCCCTACATCGTCATGGAGTACGTCAACGGCGTCACCCTGCGGGACATCGTGCATACCGACGGCCCGATGCCGCCCAAGCGTGCCATCGAGGTGATCGCAGATGCGTGCCAGGCGCTGAACTTCAGCCATCAGAACGGCATCATTCACCGCGACGTCAAACCGGCGAACATCATGATCAGCACCACCAATGCGGTGAAAGTGATGGACTTCGGCATTGCTCGGGCGATCGCCGACAGCGGTAACAGCGTCACCCAAACGGCTGCAGTGATCGGGACGGCGCAATATCTCTCCCCGGAGCAGGCTCGCGGAGACTCGGTCGATGCCCGCTCCGATGTCTATTCGTTGGGCTGCGTGCTCTATGAGGTCCTGACCGGCGAGCCGCCCTTCACCGGGGACTCACCGGTGGCAGTCGCCTACCAGCATGTCCGCGAGGATCCCATCCCGCCGTCAGAACGCCACGAGGGCATCCCGGCCGACCTCGACGCCGTCGTACTCAAGGCGCTGGCCAAGAACCCGGAAAATCGCTATCAGACCGCGGCGGAAATGCGGGCCGACCTGGTCCGGGTGCACAACGGCGAGCCACCCGAGGCTCCCAAAGTGCTCACCGGCGCCGAGCGACGCTCGTTGATAGCGTCGTCGGCGTCCAGCGCGACCGCTCCGCGTACCGATCCGTTACCCCGCCAAGCCCTCGAGGACGTCGACCGTGACCGGTCCACCCCGTCGGTGGGTCGGTGGATGGCCGTGGTCGCGGTGCTAGCGGTGCTGACCATCGTGGTGACCCTGGCCATCAACACGTTCGGCGGCAACACCCGCAACATCCAGGTACCCAACGTGCGTGGTCAGGCCTCGGCCGACGCCATAGCGGCCCTACAAAACCGGGGCTTCAAGACACGCACCCTGCAAAAACCGGATTCGACAATCCCGCCCGACCATGTGATCGGCACCGACCCGGCGGCGAACGCCTCGGTGGCTGCCGGCGACGAGATCACCATCAACGTATCCACCGGGCCTGAGCAGCGGGAGCTGCCCGACGTCTCCTCGATGACCTACGCCGAGGCGGTCAAGAAGCTCACCGCGGCGGGATTCGGTAAATTCAGAGAGGCGAAGTCGCCGTCGACCCCCGAACTCATGGGCAGGGTGATCGGGACCAATCCGCCGGCCAACCAGACGTCGGCGATCACCAACGTGATCACGATCATCGTTGGCACCGGGCCGGCCACCAAGGAGATTCCCGACGTCGCCGGCCAGACCGTCGACGAGGCGCAGAAGAATCTCAACGTCTACGGCTTCACCAAGTTCAGCCAGGCATCGGTCGACAGCCCCAAACCGGCCGGTAGTGTCGTCGGCACCAACCCGCCGGCCGGAACCACGGTTTCGATCGACTCGGTGATAGAGCTTGAGGTGTCGAAGGGCAACCAATTCGTCATGCCCGACCTGTCCGGCATGTTTTGGACCGACGCCGAACCCCGCCTACGCGCGCTGGGCTGGACCGGTGCGTTGGACAAGGGGCCCGACGTGGACGCCGGCGGATCTCAACACAACCGGGTCGTCTATCAGAACCCGCCGGCCGGTGCCGGCGTCAACCGGGACGGCATCATCACGCTGAAGTTCGGTCAGTAGCCCCGGCATCCATCGGGACGTGCGCCCGCACCGCGGTCATGACCTCGTTCTCCAACCGCCGCACCAGCGTGTCATCCCTGGCCCAACCGCAGTAGGCGAGCCAGTTGGCCAGCATCCGATGCCCGCCCTCGGTGAGGATGGATTCGGGATGAAACTGGACCCCATGAATCGGCAGTTCGGTGTGCCGAACTCCCATGATCACGCCGCTTCCGGTGTGCGCTACGACGTGCAATTCGGCCGGCAGCGACTCGGGCAGGATGGTCAGTGAATGGTAGCGAGTCGCCGTGAAGGGATCCGGAAGCCCCTGCAGCACACCGCTATTGGTGTGAAATACGCTGCTGGTCTTGCCGTGCAACAGCTCGGGCGCACGATCTACGGTGGCGCCGAACGCGACGCCGATGGCCTGGTGCCCCAGGCAGACCCCCAGCACCGGGGTGCGTGCCGTTGCACAAGCCCGAACAAGGCTCACCGAAGCCCCTGCCCGTTCGGGAGTGCCCGGACCGGGGCTGAGTAGCACACCGGCGAACCGGTCGGTGATCGCGGCTGCGTCGGATAGCCGTGCGTCGTCGTTGCGCCATACTTCGGCCTCGACACCCAACTGGCCCAGGTACTGAACCAGGTTGAATACGAAGCTGTCGTAGTTGTCAACGACCAGGATCCGCATCGTGACAGGTTACCGTTCGGTCCGGCGGGGGCGGGGCTCAGTAACCCATTGGGCCCATGGGCTGCGCGTAGTGCAGCCGTACCGGCTCGGAATGGCCCTCGAGTTGGAGGTCGGTTTTCACCTCTTCGCGGTAGCCCAGGCCGAACCGGACCACGTACTGCTTGTAGAGGATCACCGGGGGAGCTTCGGCGAGCGCCGCTTGCATGGCGGTGGCGTCGCCGATGGCGCTAATTGTGTAGGGCGGACTGTAAGTGCGTCCGTTGAGCAGCAAGGTGTTGCCGACGCAGCGCACCACAGAGGTGGCGATGATGCGCTGGTCCTGCATCTGGATCGCCTCGGCTCCGGCGCTCCACATTGCGTTGAGGACGCCATCGATGTCCTGTTGGTGCACGACCAGGTCGTCGGGGGAGGCGTCGCGCGGGAAACGTCCGTTGCCGTCACGCTGGGCGTCGTTCAGAGTCACCATCAGCCCGGGTCCGTGGATCGGATTCATATCGGCTTCGCCGGCCAGCTCGCTGATGCGCCGAAGCATCGCGGCCAGCGCCATGTCGGAGGACCGGCCGTGGGTGGCGTCAATCCGTTTGGTCAGTGCATCGCGCTGGGCGGAGAGCCGGGACACCGACGATTGCGACTGTCGGACCAGATCGACGAGCCGCGGTGCGTCACTGCGGCGGATCTCGGCGCCACCGGAAACCCCGTGCGTCGCGGCCAGCAACAACCCGGCAAGCAAACACACCAGCGGGACACCGAAGCGCCACGGTGAGCGGCGCCTATCGATCACGGTGTCTCCATTTCCTGGTCATGGGTCCCCTTGGGCTAGTCTCGTAGCCAAGCTCTGCCTGCAGATGCAACCGTAACCGTTGCACACCTGCGCCGCTCATTGTGTTGTTGAGGTATTCCGAGGTACTAAATGCCCAAGTCGAAGGTCCGTAAGAAGAACGACTTCACCGTCAGCGCGGTCAGCCGTACGCCGGTGAAGGTGAAGGTCGGCCCGTCCAGCGTGTGGTTCGTCGCCTTGTTCATCGGTTTGATGCTGATCGGCCTGATCTGGTTGATGGTGTTCCAGTTGGCTGCGGTCGGCAGCCAGGCCCCGACGGCCCTCACTTGGATGGCGGATCTGGGTCCGTGGAACTACGCGATCGCGTTCGCTTTCATGATCACCGGGTTGTTGCTGACGATGCGGTGGCACTGATCGAAGCCACCGGTTTATGAATCCCTGCGAGGGTGGTGTCGATTGCTGAGCCAGCAACCTTGTAATTACTCAATCACACGCGTGTGATTTATCCCCACTGTTGATAGCGTCTGTGGATAACCGCATCTGCGGTGGTCGAAGGGTCTAGATAGCGCATGCAGCAAACACAGTGGGAGCCACGTACGCCGGGAATCGCTGGCTGCGCAGCCGCGGGCGTTTTGATGGCTATCGCCGCTGTGACCCTTGTCACAGACCCACCGGGCCGTGTTATGGCGGTGATTGCCGCACTGGGTTTGATCTTGTTTGCGGGCGCTTCCTGGCGCGCACGGCCAAAACTGGCAATCACCGAGGACGGTCTGGCGATCCGGGGTTGGTTTCGGACCCAGTTGTTGGGGAGCCCCGACATCAAGATCATCCGGATCTCGCAATTCCGCCGCTACGCGCGCACGGTCCGCCTACTCGAGATCGAGACGGTCGATGGAGCGCTGTTCGTCTTGTCGCGTTGGGACCTCGGCACCGATCCGATTGACGTGCTCGACGCCCTTACGGCCGCCGGTTATGCCGGCCGCAAGAAGAGTTGAGTGCGACGGCCTAGGAGATCGTGATCGATTCGATCGCGACCGGGTCGGTGGGCCGGTCGTTGCCGTCGGTGGCGGTGGTGGAGATCGCCTCGACGACCCGCTGCGACTCCGGGTCGGTCACCTCGCCGAAGATAGTGTGCCGACGGTTCAGGTGCGGGGTGGGGCCGACCGTGATGAAGAATTGGGAGCCGTTGGTGCCGGGACCGGCATTGGCCATCGCCAACAGGTACGGCTTGTCGAACTGCAACTCGGGATGGAATTCGTCGGCGAACTTGTAGCCGGGGCCGCCGCGGCCCGTTCCGGTCGGATCGCCACCCTGGATCATGAAGCCCCGGATCACCCGGTGAAAGACCGCACCGTCATAGAACGGACCGGAAGTACCACCCGATGCGTTCTGGGTCGAGTAGTCCTTGGTGCCCTGCGCCAGGCCGACGAAGTTGGCGACCGTCTTGGGCGCGTGATTTCCGAACAGGGCGACCTTGATGTCTCCGCGGTTGGTGTGCAGCGTGGCGGTGGCAGTCTGAATTGGGCTGTTGGTCACGGGATCACAGTCTGCCATTACCCGTCGACCGGGCCGCACCCGGTGTCCACTCGACTGAACCGGTGTGGCGTCGAGACAATCGGCCCACAGTGGTCCTGATGGTGGCAATCTGTTCACGTACCCGAGTGGCCATGGACCAGCACACAGGAAGGCTGCAGATGAGCGAGAAGGTGGATACCCCGTTGACACCCCGGGAGCGGCTGGCCCGCGGCCTGACCTACTCGGCAGTGGGACCGGTGGACGTCACCCGAGGCGTTGTCGGGCTCGGGGTGAACTCTGCCCACTCGACGGCGACCGAGCTGCGTCGCCGGTACCGAACCGGCCGGCTGGCCCGGGAGATCGCCGCCGCTCAAGAAACAATCGCCCAGGAATTGGCCGCCGCCCAGGAAGTCGTGGCCAACCTGCCCCAGGTGCTTCAGGAGGCGCGCCGCAAACAACGCCGCGGCAAGCGCAAGTGGGTGATCGCGGGGGTGGCCACCGTCGTGGTCCTGGCCGGCGGGGCGGTGGCATTCAGTGTCGTGCGGCGTTCGGCTCGCCCAGAACCCTCGCCGCGCCCGCCCAGCGTTGACGTCCAGACGCGTCCCTAGGGGCGCGGCATCGAGCTTGCCGAGCGCAGCTCGCGATTCCCTCATCTAGGTGTACTTGCTCGACGCAGGCCAGCGATGGCGGTCTGGGCGGTCTCGTTGTCGTGGATCTATGGGCTCGCCGGTTCGAATATCGATGTGCGACAGCGATTCAGACGACGCCGCAACACCACCGCGTGCACCGTGGAGGTCCGACATGGACAACCGGGACGCGATCGCCACCGGGACAGCCGGCGCCGCCGCCGTAGATGCGCAATTTTGCGGACCAGTACCACCGACGTGCGAGTGGGGCTGCGGTGCGGTCGGCTGGACCCGATCGGTCATCCCTTCCGAACCCATCGCCGCATACCGCGACGCCCAGCGCTTGGCCGTTGGCCATGACACGTGGAAGTGCCCGTCGGCCCGCACGATTGGCCCGCCCTCCGCGGGCGCGGATACGACGGCAGTGCGCGGCGGCGCGCGCCTCAGCGAGGTTGGGGTCTTCGGGGTCCAACCACTCGTTGATCTCGTCGGCGGTCGGATCAGGCACGCGGAGCGAGATATCTCCGTGGAACCGGGCCGCCGGGGGATCTGCGGCTGAATCAGTACGCGTTGTCGCCGCTTTCGATAAATACCGATCCACGAGTATGCCGCTTAAAATCCTGCGGTCATGGGGCAGGATGCATTGGAGGTCGTCCCCACCGAGCTGGAAGCGACAGCCGGCCAGTGGGAAGCGCTGGCCCCCCAACTCGTGGGGGGCGCCGCCGTCTCCGGGGCAACCATTCCAGGCCACCACGGTGGCCGTGAACGCCGTCAACGCAGCGATCGGCGTTGCCGCAACATCCTTTGCCGCGCGAACGCAGGAAACGGTCCGCGGGGTGACCACGGCCGCCGGCGGTTACACCGCCCAAGAGGCCAGATCGGCGGCCGCGATGTACGACGTGACGAAGATGACGGTGGTGTAATCGCCCGTTACGCTGTCACAAATCCAGGCTTGGAGCACCGAGCACCTCCTTGACGCGGCGGGCCTATTGGACGCAAACCGCCGACCGCCGGGAAGATGCATTCTTGACGATGCGCAGCCGGGCGCAATCCATCACCTGGCACGACGCTGGCGGCGACGCGTTGCGGCAACGCACCGGGGCCGACCTCTCCGTTGTCAGCGGTAAAGCCGACCTGCTACGGCAGGCTGCCGGGATAGCGCGTAACCGCGCCAGCGACATCAGCGCGGCCCAGCGGCGTGTCCTCGACGGCGTAGAAGACGCCCAGAACGCGGGATTCGCTGTTGGAGAAGACCTATCGGTCACCGACACCCGCAGCACCAGCCCGGCCGAACGCGCTGCGCGCCAAGCTCAGGCCGAAGCGTTCGCCGCTGACCTGCGGTTGCGCGCCGAGCAACTCGGCGGGGCAGACACCAAGGTCTCAGGCCAACTCACCGCCGCAAACTCGGCCTCCAACCGTGGTGCGCAAGCTTCGACTAACAGCGGCCCCCCCCCCCCGGGGGGGCCAGAGCCCTACCTGGCCCGGCCCAAGGCCACCCCAAGGCAGCACCGAACACTTCCGCATCCGCCACGACACCGTCGACCAATTCGGCAAGCTCACCCTGCGCCACGGCAGCCGACTCCACCACCTCGGCATCGGACGAAACCGCGCCCGCACCCCCGTGCTTATCCTCGTAACCACCCAAACCATCACCGTCATCAGCAAAACCGGCCAGTACCTCATCGCCAGCCACACCATCGACCCCGACCACAACTACTGGCGCAACCAACAGAAAACCCCGGCCGACGGCCGGGGCAATCTGTAACCGATGACTCGACTCACCACAACTGTGGAGCCTAGGGGAATCGAACCCCTGACACCCGCCTTGCAAAGGCGAATCCTGCTGCAGGACAACGGGTCGAAGTCCTTCCGAAGTGCGAAAAGACACAACTGTGGTTAACAGCAGTTATCTGTAACTGTGGTCAGGTTGTGGTCAGTCCGTGGTCATCGCGCCTGTTTTGTCGCAAACTGGTTGTCGTGCGGGCAGGCGGGATCAACATCGAAGCAGGGACGTTGTTCCTGGCTGTCGTCGAACCAAGCGACACGGCGTTCGGCACACCTGTGGTTGTCTCCCAGCCGCGGTTGGCACCGCACCAGCACTTGGTCGGCGCCGAGGCCCTCCACGATTTCACTGAGCGTGTACGCCAAGAGTTGGATGCCGCCGCAGTGCGGGCTGTCGGACTGGTGGAGACGCGAGCGTTTTACAACCTCCAGTACAAACACGTGTACCCGAGGGTGACTGCGATGTGTGCTGTCATGGCTGCCTGCACAGCTCTCGGGGTGGGCTACGAGACACTCAAGACCGAAACGATCGGCGCCGCCGTGGGCTGTCCAGCAAAACAGTTGAAAACGGTTGACCTGGCAAAATTCGCCTTCGCGAGCCCGCCGACCTATTGGACTACGGGGCTAGCGGAGGCGTACGCGGCCGCCGCCACGGTCATCGTCAGGAACGGCGCATGATCGCGCAAGCCCCGGACGCCGACGAACTGAGTGTTCCTAGCCCTAACCCGGAGCGAATGCGGCTTCTGCGACTGGACTTCGAATGCCTGCGGACGCTCGCCGTTGGATCGAGTCCCGTGCGGGTCTGGTGGGACGAAAACCTCCAGTGCTACCGAGTAGGCAAGCGAGTTGAGCTTTCGAGTCTGGACGGTGTGCTCCCGGAACCGGCCACCCTGCAAAAGATCAAACACAACAACGTCGTCCCCGTAATCGCGGCCCCAGTCGTAGAGGGCTTAATTCATCCTCTTCGCGCGATCGAGATCATTACTCCTTACTACCCGCGGGGTAGCTTGACTGATGCTCTGCTAAGAGGTGAGCGTTTCACACCCACGGAAGCGGTCCGGGTGGTCCAAGCTGGACTTCGAGGCTTAGGTCATCTCCACGAAGTGCAGCGAATTCTGCACCGGGACATCAAGAGCCCGAACCTCCTTCTCGACGACGTGCACACCGCCAGAGTCGCTGATCTCGGATGTGCTGGCGCGATTCGGCCCGACGGGACAGTCGCTGCACTTGACATACCCACTCTGTACAGCCCGCCGGAGCTGGTTTCCACTGGTGTGCTGACCCGAGCAAGCGACCTGTACCCAATGGGCTTGGTGTTGTTGGAATTGCTCAGGGGCGGATTCAACTACGAGGCGTATCCCAAGGCCGTCGTAGCCGACCGACTCATGCGCGGAATGTCTCCGCTAACGATGGAGGAGCGCCGCCGTCCGATCTGGCTATCCCGATCGTTACGACGTGTCCTGACCAGAGCGCTGCAAACTCAACCCTCCCAACGCTTTCAGACCGCGAGTGCAATGGACAACGAGTTGTCTCGGGCGTGCGTGATCGACTGGAAGGAAGCAGATGACCGGCGGTGGGAGGCTCCATTTCGCCATGACCGCGGGCGCCTGATCCGGGTTGAAGCAGTTCCGCTCCCGAAGGGTGGCTTTCGCTTGTCTACTCGGGTGAACCGCGGCAATGGTTGGCGGCGCTACGGAGTCGACGATTTCGACGTTGGTGTTTTGGATTGCACGCCCGTCCGACGCTTGTTTGACCACGCCACGGACACCGCGATTACTCGTTGAGCCGCGACTTGCACAGCCCGTGCCTCATCTTGGCTCAGCGTCGACCATAATTCATCAACTTGCACCCGGCGAGATGCGTCAATCATCCATGTGGCGGTGGAACCGATGCCATCTGGAACAAGCCAGCCACCTTGAGCCAGATCCAAGAACACGTCCTCGGTGCTGGCACCCGTGACCCCGCGGCCGGCCGTAAAGAGCCGCTGCAAGGTTCGCAAGGCGTGACTACTGGGAAGGCTGCGCAGCAGCTCCTCCACCAGCATTTGTCCAATCCATGAGCTCCGACTGAGCACCGCCCCAGTCGCACGTCCGTACTCGACAGCGGCGTCTGCAGCCAACAAAACGACAGCGCTGGGTGTTAGGAGTGGCGGACGACTCATACTGCTCATCGTATGTCGTTACGCGTTTTGCGTTACGCGTTACGCGTAATATGCACGGCGTGTCGTTAGCAGATAACCCGGATGTACATGCGCTCTCGCGCGTGTTATTCGGTCAGACACACCGCCTGGCAGTAATGCTCGGGATTGCCCGAGGACCAAAGGATTTCGTTCTTTCTGAACTCGCCGAAGGACTTGGATTTCAGAACCTAAGCAGCATCCAAGACCCCATCCGCGATCTAGAGCTGTCCCAGCTAATCACCCGGTTGCCGAAGGTCGCCAACAAGGTGCGATTCCGCCGGAACACAAGCCTTGCCTGGCGATGGGCGAGAGAGCTGGGTCAATCCCTCGCCGTTTGATCTTTGAAAAGTCCGCGCCTCGTCGACCATGTGCCCCGGCCCGGCCTTCGCGCCGCGTTGTCGGTCAATGTGATCGACGTACAGGATCCGCTGATCACGTGGCGAGTCATCGGCGAAGATGAACGGTATGAAAGTGGCCACCGAGGCATTGTGGGTACCGGTTATCGACCGGTTCCGCGGTGAGCACTTCTTCCTGTCGAACCTCTATCCGGCTATCACACCGCACCGCGGCCGCGAGTTCCCAACATGCGAGCACGCCTACATGGCAGCCAAGACCGACGACGCGGATGCCGCTGCGGCCATCCTTGCCGCAGCAGATCCGTTGGAGGCTCAGCGGATTGGCCGCGCGGCGCCACTCGTCGACGGATGGGAACAGCAGCGGTATGCGGTCATGGATGAGATAGTCACCGCCAAGTTCACCCACAACCCCGACTTGGCAAAACGGCTGGCCGGAACCGCCGGCGCCCTGCTGGTGGAGGGCAACGACTGGCACGACCAAACCTGGGGTTCCTGCAGGTGCGATGAGCACCGCGAGACGCCGGGCGCCAACGCGTTGGGCGTCATCCTGATGAACGTTCGGATGCGCCTCGAGCAACGGTAGCGACTAACCGGTGCGCCGGCGTGCCTGGAAGTCAGCAATTACCTGCTCAGCTTCGGCCTGGGTGCAGGATTCATACTCGCCGCGAAGCATCATTTGTGTCGAGACCATAGGATCTTCCCGCCAGGTGTTGGTGCGGTAGTTGAACGTCTCGGCGCGAGCGTGCAGGAACGCATGACCAAACTCGTCGGCGTCAACGCGGGCGACGTCGTGGTAGTCCTTGAAGTACCGCATGGCGAGTCTCCATTCGCCGCTAAGACCTCAGTCTACGGCGGCGGGCGGCCGAAACCTGCGTCGCCAGGCGCGCGCGTTCCTCTAGTTCGGAAGATCCGCAGTAGCGCCGCCGGGCTCCGACGTCGTGCTGGTAGCGGGGAAATGGCTGGCTCACCAGACCAAGCGACTACATAGCCGGGCGGGGATAAATTGCTCGATACCTGATCTGGGACCTTGTAAGTTCAGCGTTCATGTCGCAACAAACTCCGGTTCGCAGTAGTTGGGTGCGGATGCGACTTCCTGCCCCGCTGTACGGCGGCAATCCGGAGAGTTTGCTTCAATTCCTCAGGCTCGAAGGCCGCCGCGTCAAAGACGAGCTGTGGGACGTGAGAAGCGCGTGCCACGATTGGATCAGCTGGCGCGCTATCGCAGATCAAAGCGGGCGAGCTCACCGATTTGACCTGCTAGACAAGCATGTCGAAGCCCCGGTAGCCGACTTATCCGAATTCGTCGCCCAGGCACGCAAACTGCAAAACCAATTGTGGCAGCGCGCCAAGATCCCGGACGAGACCGCAGCGATTTTTCACAGCATTCAGATTGACCTCATGCTCGGCCAACACGGCCATCTTGGCGACTTGGTCGAGTCTGCATACGAGGCGATCGGTAATAGGATGCCAATCGAAGGTACCGAGACACCAGCCTTCCCTGACCGCAGCGTCCACCTGATAACAATTTCCGACGAGCTGATACATCGAACTCGCCTCCCAGGAATCCTGTTCCGGTTCGACCAAGACCCCGATGCACTCGAGACGGTGCGGGCGATACAGCAAGCTCAAACCGATCAGCCAGAAGGCTATTTCGCGTCATCGTCTGACTGGTACCACAACCTCATTGGTGTAGCCCATTACCTTGGCCCGCTCCTGGGTTGTCTTACTCCGCGATTCTGGGGTTTCCATACGATTCGCACTCAGGCGATAGTGCTCTTCAGCCTAGGACGGGATCTGCGTGGATTCGGTAGCGCCCCAATGGAGTTGATGCAACTACTGCCTGCATCCGACATGCGGACGCGAGAATCTCCACTGACGGTCGAACTTGAACGCACATCTTGCACTGACGGAGTCGACTGGTGGGTGATGCGGCTCAACCAAATGTCCGAATACCTCTCGGATCCAACAACTTTCGCAGACGCTAACGGAATGTACTCACCGCATGAGCACCATCACTGGCTATTAACCATTGATCAAGTGTTTGGCCTGATGACATCGCTCCAGTCCGCCCACCGCGATTTCGCAGCTCAACGCGCGCTGATGAACAACTTGCTCGACATCTTTGCCGATCGCATCTTCGAACGTGACCTCGTTGACCTGTGCTCGTTGCAGTGGGCGAGAGAAAGGGCTGCCGAAGTTCGCGGGAAAATGTCGAAGGAAGTTGCTGCATTGCTGATGCCAGCGGCGGACAGGGCGGTAGACGCGCTCGAGCATGTCCAGGACGGATTCTTCATCCAACGCCAGCGCGGCGACACTGAAGTGAGATTGCGGATGCCGGACGGTAGATGGGAATCCCGGAGCCCGGCGAAGGCCGCGGCGCTGTTACTCAAGCTGTACCGCAATGCGACTCATGGATTCGGCCGGCGTAAAGGCAGAGGCGCGAAGGCGAAAACTGAGCTCGACACGAGTCTTCTGATACATCATGACGGTCAGATGCCGGCCGATATAGTTCTGCTCCCCTACCTGTATTTGCTTGACACGCTATGCAACCCGGATCGGGTGCGAAGCACCATCATGCGGAAGGTAGCGACCGGCTGAGTGCAACCCATTGATGAGCGGTCGGCGTAGCGTTAGCCACCATGACAGCCTCGACTGCCGATGCGCTTTTCGACGACTACGAGAGAACAGACGACAGTCCACCCTCCTATGCTGAAAGCACATATTCATACCTGAATCGCGCTGCAGAAGAACGGTGGTCGCGTGTCAGATCGCTGTTGAACGGCTGGTTTGCGGCCTATCCCGACGAGCATAAAGATCAGCTGCGCAAGGCTTTAACTGCCAGTGACCCAGGACAGCACCTAGGCGCGTGGTGGGAACTGTACACATTCACGCTCTACCGTCAGCTTGGATACGAGATTGAGATTCACCCAGATCTTGATGGCGTCGCAACAAGACCAGATTTCCGCGTAACTCGTGATGCGGAGTCGATGTATGTCGAATGCACTGTCGTATCAGCTGCCGACGGTCCTGTGACGCGGAATCCAGGCGTCGAGGCTGCGATTTGTGACGCAATAAATCAGGTGTCTGACGACAATTTCATGATCGGGCTCAAGTTCACGACGGAGGGTAAACAGCAGCCCCGTCGGCGGCAGATCGTCACGGCCATCGGCAACTGGCTGGGGGGGCTTGATCCTGATGACATCCTCGCGAAGATCGCAGCGGCACGCGCCGCCGGCGAACTAACCGCTCTCCCCGAGAAGTCCTTTCAATTTCATGATTGGGTCTTGAGCTGCACCGCCTACCCACTGGATCCGGGAAACCGAGGTCAAGTAAGCAGGCTACTTGGAGCCGTCTCCTCACCCGGCGTGTTCATCATCAAGAACGCAGAACACATCCGCGACGCTGTGCAAGACAAAGGAAGTCACTACGGGGCGCTGGGCACGCTCGTCAGGCCGTTGATTGTCGCCGTGCTTAGTGTCAATAATATGGCTCAAATACGTGATGCAGCAGATGCATTGTTTGGGACAACGGCGATCAGCGTCCCCCAAGACGACCCCTCTGCCGTCGAATTCTTCCGCAAGACAGACGGGTACTGGCGGGGGCCAGGTTCCGAGCGTGGTACCCGTGTGTCGGCGGTGCTATTCAGCCACGACGTCCAGCCATGGTCGGTCGCGTCACACTTGCCGGTTGCACTGATCAATCCATGGGCCGATAAGCCCATTGACGGCCATCCGCCGTTTTCGATGGTCACGATCACAGATCGCGGTGAAACCGTCGAGACACCGCCGCAGTCCACACCGCAACAGGTATTCGGCCTGTAATTACCGCGTCAACGGCTTTTCGTCACGGGAACCAGCGTGTCGTCAGCGTGCGCGATGAGCAGCACCCATTTGCCATGCTCGCCCTGCATTCCCCTGATCGTTTGTGCCAGCCCGGGAAGTGCCTCGCCCAAATCGGCAAAGCCCGGCCGCCCCAGATGATGGCACCATCCCGGTAGCTTCACCGGTTCTCCGCGCTCCAACGCCGGCAACAACTTCGAGCGCACAAGCCACTCGTCCGGACAAGGCTCGCCCCGCTGGCCAGCCGCCGTGTAGCGCCATCGTGGATCCGGATCCGGCACCCGCTCATGCTCCCGGATCCGCGCGTACAGGCCGGGAACACATACGCCAGGACCAAGGGAACCGTCCCCGCGGCCGCTGTCGTCGTCACTGAACCACGGCACTCGGGCCCTCCGGCTGTGGCGCCAGATCGATGAGTGGCGCAAGCGATTGTCTTCCATCGGCCGGAGAAACCGCGGTGAGCTAACCGACGATCAGCGGCGCGAGATTGCCTTCTACGAAGCACAGATTGATGCCCTTCGAGCCGAACTTGGACTGGCGTCCGATGGCGACGATTGAGCGATACGAAACCGCCTCCGGCGGTGCGCGCTACCGAGTGCGGTAGCGGACCCCTGACCGGCGCCAGTCCACGAAACGTGGCTTCGAGACCAAGCGCGATGCGCAGGCGTGGGCCGATCAGCTCGAAGTCGACAAGCGCCGCGGGGTGTACGTTGCGCCGGCCGCAGGCCGGATCAAGCTAGGGGAGTACGCGCAGTCGTGGCTAGATTCCAAGCACAAGCTGTCGGAATCAACCCGGGCCCGCTATCAGGGCGTGCTGGACACCGCGGTCGCGAAACACGCCGCTGTGGCGCTGGGGGATATCAGCCGGCGGTTCGTCCGCGAGTGGGTGGCGGACCTGAGTGTGGATCTGGCGCCGGCGTCGGTACACAAGACGGTCGGCGTGCTGCGTCAGGTGCTGGCAATGGCGGTCGAGGACAACCGGTTGCCGATGAACCCGGTCGACGGGGTCGAGCTGCCGTCGGTGCGGGCCGCCGAGCAACGGTTCCTGACGTTGAAACAGTTGCATGCCCTGGCCGATGGTGCTGGCGTCCGGCGGCCGCTGGTGTACGTGCTGGGGACGTGTGGGTTGCGGTTCGGTGAAGTGGCCGAGCTGCGGTGGCGAGATATCGACATCGACAAGCGGCGGGTGCGGGTCTCGCGGTCGGTGACCCTCGTCGATGGAGTGTTCGTTGTGGGCTCTCCAAAGAACGGGAAGGCGCGCATGGTGAGCGTGCCGGCGTTCGTCGCCGAGCTGCTGGTCCCCGGCGATCCGGACTCGCTGGCGTTCCCTGACTCAGCGGGCGGATACATGCGGGGGAGCAACGTGCGACGGCGGTGGTGGTCGCGGGCGGTCACAGCGGCCGAGCTGTTCCCAAGGACGGTGACGGACGCCGCCGGGAAGCCCTCGGTGGTGTACGAGTTCAAGTTGCATGAGCTGCGGCATACCGCGGCGTCGCTGGCGATCCAGGCCGGGGCGAACATCAAGGCGTTGCAGAATATGCTGGGACACGAGTCCGCGGGGCTCACGTTGGACCGCTACGGGCACCTGTACGGGTCGGATGTTGAGGCCGTCGGTGTGGCCATCAACGCCCTATTAACTCGCGATTGTGGTCAAAATGTGGTCAGCGGGTCGGATTTGCCGGCGGCCACACCGGGGTCAAACAACGTCTGACCTGCACTTTTACTTTGTGGAGCCTAGGGGAATCGAACCCCTGACACCCGCCTTGCAAAGGCGGTGCTCTACCAACTGAGCTAAGGCCCCTCTTCGTGACCAGAGGTTGGATCTGGCGCCACGTGCCAGACCTCGACGTCGCGTCGCGTCCGCACCGCTGCTACCACCGCAGCGAGCGCTGCCAGCGACAACGCGAGCTTTACGCAACGTCTTGACGGGCACATGGTCGTGGGCCTAGGAGGACTCGAACCTCCGACCTCTTCGTTATCAGCGAAGCGCTCTAACCGCCTGAGCTATAGGCCCCTACTACGCGTACGGCCGAGCGACGAGATTACCGCAATCGCCGCCCGACTCCCAAAACGCTAGTCCCGGTCGGCCAACGTCACTTCGATCCCGCCGATCAGATCCGTGGTCAGGTTGTAGATAAATGCGGCGATGGTCGACATCGCGGTCATCAAGACGATGTTGACCAAGCCGATCAAGATGGCGCCACCGAAGATTGTGCCGCTAGAGACGAGCTCGGCACTGCTGCCGCTGGTGTTGTTCAGCAGGTCACCGACGTTGCTATTGAGCTTGGCCCACACGCCCATGCCGCCGAGCACCAGGTAGATGAAGGCCACCGAGATCATCCAGATGAAGAACAGCGCCACCGATAACAGCAGCGACACCTTCAACGTGCTCCACGGATCGATCCGCCGGATCTGCATGCTGGCCCGCACCGGCCCACGCGACCGCCGGGGGGAGACCTGGACCCGTGATTCTCGGGGTTCGCTGGGCGCCGGCCGACCGGGAGTCGGCGCCGGTGCGGCGGGCGAATGCTCCAGCGGGCGGTCCGGAGCCGGCTTGCGTTGGGTGGTTCGCGGGATCGGTCCAGACAGGTCGGGCAGCTCGCTGGCATAGGCGTCGCCCGCCGGGCCGTCACCGCGACCCGCGCCCTCGGGTTCGGGCTGCGGGATCTTCGCCGGCGCCCCGGACGACGGTGCCGAGGTGCCCGATATGAAGCGGTTCAGGCGGGCGTCGGCCGCCGACGTGGCACCTTGTGGCCGTACGTCGGTGTGTGGTTCTCCCGATTGCCGTGGTCCAGGCTGCCCGGGTCGAGCCGCGCCGCGCTGCCAGGGTGGGGAGTCTGTGGGATCGGGCAAACGCCCGGGTCCGGTCGCCGATGCGGGCCCGGAGCCGGTCGTGGTTCGGTGTGCACCGCTACGGTCGACCACGGCATCCCCGTTCGGTTTGTCGCCCATTTTTGGGGGGCCCGGTTCGTTCGGTGAACTCACCCCGACTCCTAACGTATATACCCAGGCCGATGAGTCTAATTGGCCGACCCATCCGCGGGCCGTTGGGCCCGCGGCACCGGTCCTAGGCGGCGGGCCGAACTACTTGCCCGGCTCGTCGTCACCCTCGGCTTCGGCAACAGTCTCGTCGGCGTTTTCCTCGGCGTTGCGTGCGATGGCCAACAACGTGTCACCGTCACCCAAGTTCATCAGCCGAACGCCCTTGGTCTGCCGTCCTGCCTTGCGCACCTGGCGGGCCGCGGTTCGGATAACGCCGCCACCGGAGGTGATCGCGTACAGCTCGCTGTCGTCATCGACAATCAACGCCCCGACCAGCCTGCCCCGCCGGCGGTCGTACATGACGGTCAGGACGCCCTTGCCGCCGCGGCCCTGCACCGGATACTCCTCGATCGCGGTTCTTTTGGCGTAACCACCGGACGTGGCGACCAGCAGGTAGGTGCCTTCACGAACGACGTTGAGTGACAGCAACCGGTCGTCGGCGTTGAACCGCATGCCTTGCACACCGGAGGTGGCGCGGCCCATTGGCCGCAGGGCTTCATCGGTGGCCGAGAACCTGATGGACTGGCCATTGGCCGACACCAGCAGCAGGTCGTCCTCCGAGGAGCAGAGCACCGCACCGACCAGTTCGTCTTCGCCGCGCAGATTGATCGCGACGATGCCGCCGGAGCGGTTGGAATCGAAGTCGGTCAGTTTCGACTTCTTGACCAACCCGTTTTGGGTGGCCAGCACCAGGTAGGGCGCGTCCTCGTAGCTCTTGATCTGGATGACCTGGGCGATGCGCTCCTCGGGCTGGAAGGCCAACAGGTTGGCCACATGCTGGCCCCGGGCGGTGCGAGACGCCTCGGGCAGCTCGTAGGCCTTGGCCCGATACACCCGACCCTGGGTGGTGAAGAACAGGATCCAGTCGTGGGTTGAGCAGACAAAGAAGTGCCGGACTATGTCGTCTTGTTTGAGCCCGGCACCTTGCACGCCCTTGCCGCCGCGCTTCTGGCTGCGATACAGGTCGGTCTTGGTGCGCTTGGCGTAGCCGGTTTCGGTGATGGTGACGACGACGTCCTCGCGAGCGATCAGATCCTCGTCGTTGACGTCACCGTCGGCGGCGATGATCCGGGTACGACGGTCGTCACCGTGCTTCTCCACGATCTCACCGAGTTCGTCGCGCACGATGGCACGTTGCCGTTCCGGTTTAGCGAGAATGTCTTCCAGGTCCGCGATTTCGGCTTCGATCTTCGCCAGGTCATCGACGATGCGTTGGCGTTCCAGGGCTGCCAGCCGCCGCAGCTGCATGTCCAGGATGGCCTGGGCCTGGATCTCGTCGATGTCGAGGAGCTCGATCAGGCCGGCTCGTGCGATGTCGACCGTTTCCGATGCCCGGATCAGCGCTATGACTTCGTCGAGCGCATCCAGCGCTTTGACCAGACCGCGCAGAATGTGGGCCCGCTCGTTGGCTTTTCGCAACCGATAGGTGGTACGCCGGACGATCACATCGAGTTGGTGCTCGACGTAGTAGCGGATCATCTGGTCAAGACGCAGTGTCCGTGGCACGCCGTCGACGATGGACAGCATGTTGGCCCCGAAGCTGGTCTGCAGCTGGGTGTGCTTGTAGAGGTTGTTCAGCACCACCTTGGCCACTGCGTCGCGTTTGAGTTCGACAACGATACGCAGCCCGACGCGGTCACTGGACTGGTCTTCGATGTTGGAGATACCGGCCAGTTTTCCGTCGCGCACCTGCTCGGCGATCGAGGTGATGAAGTTGTCGTGGTTGACCTGGTACGGCAACTCGGTGATCACCAAAGAGGTCCGGCCGCGCGAATCTTCTTCTACCTCAACGACTCCGCGCATCCGGATGGACCCGCGTCCGGTCTTGTAGGCATCGGCGATGCCCTGTGATCCGACAATCAGCCCGGAGGTGGGGAAGTCGGGGCCTTTGACCCGCTCGGTAACCGCGGCCAACGTCGCCTCTTCGTCGGCGTCGTGATTGTCCAGGCACCAGAACACGGCGTCGGCCAGTTCGCGCAGGTTGTGCGGCGGGATGTTGGTTGCCATCCCGACCGCGATGCCCCCCGACCCATTGGCCAACAGATTCGGGAACCGGCTCGGCAGCACGGTCGGTTCCTGTACCCGGCCGTCATAGTTCGGGATGAAATCGACGGTCTCCTCGTCGATTTCACGCAGCATCTCCATGGCTAGGGGAGTCAACCGTGCTTCGGTGTACCGCATGGCGGCTGGCGGATCGTTGCCCGGCGAACCGAAGTTGCCCTGGCCGTCTACTAGTGGATAACGCAGCGACCACGGCTGCGCCATACGCACCAGGGTGTCGTAGATCGACGCGTCGCCGTGTGGGTGGTAGTTGCCCATGGTCTCGGCGACCGATCGCGCCGACTTCGCGTGACTGCGGTCCGGCCGAAATCCCGAGTCGTACATCGCGTAGAGCACCCTGCGGTGTACCGGTTTGAGCCCATCCCGGACTTCCGGCAGGGCGCGGCCAACGATGACGCTCATCGCGTAGTCGATGTAGCTGCGCTGCATCTCTTGCTGAATGTCGACCGGTTCTATCCGGTCACTGGCTTCACCACCAGGCGGCAGCGTCGTGTCTGTCATGTATTCCTCGTTTGCTCAGTCAAAACGCGGAGTGGGGTTAAACGTCCAAGAACCGAACATCTTTGGCATTACGAGTGATAAAGCTGCGCCGCGCATCGACGTCTTCGCCCATCAGGATGGAGAACAGTTCGTCGGCCGCGGCGGCATCGTCGAGGGTGACTTGGCGCAACACTCGCACGGTTGGATCCATGGTCGTCTCCCACAACTCTTTGGCGTCCATTTCACCCAGACCTTTGTACCGCTGGATGCCATCCTCTTTGTTGATCTTCTTGCCGGCCTTCAGCCCGGCCTCCAGCAATCCGTCGCGCTCCCGATCGGAGTAAGCGAATTCGGGATCGCTGCGCTGCCACTTCAACTTGTACAGCGGCGGCTGGGCCAAGAACACGTGTCCGTTCTCGATGAGCGGACGCATGAACCGGAACAGCAATGTCAGTAGCAGCGTGGAGATGTGCTGGCCGTCCACGTCCGCATCGGCCATCAGCACGATCTTGTGGTAGCGAAGCTTGGAAATATCGAACTCGTCGTGGATCCCGGTACCCAGCGCCGTGATGATTGCCTGGACTTCGGTGTTTTTCAGCACCCGGTCGATCCGTGCTTTTTCGACGTTGATGATCTTGCCGCGTAGCGGAAGAATCGCCTGAAACATTGAATCGCGGCCACTCTTTGCCGAACCGCCAGCCGAATCGCCCTCTACGACATACAGTTCGGACTTACGCGGATCGGTCGACCGACAGTCGGCCAACTTGCCCGGCAACCCGCCGAGGTCCGTTGCGCTCTTACGGCGCACCAACTCTCGTGCTTTGCGCGCCGCAATCCGTGCTTGTGCTGACGACACCGCTTTGTTCACAACCGTTTTCGCATCAGCTGGGTTGGCTTCAAACCAGTGCGTGAGCTGTTCGTTGCACACCTTCTGCACAAACGACTTGACTTCGGTATTACCGAGCTTGGTCTTGGTCTGACCTTCGAATTGCGGTTCGCTGACCTTGACAGAGATCACCGCGGCCAGGCCTTCGCGGATATCGTCGCCAGTGAGGTTGGGATCTTTGTCCTTCAACAGCTTGCGGTCTTTGGCGTACTTATTCACCACCGACGTCAGCGCGCTACGGAATCCCTCTTCGTGGGTTCCGCCCTCGTGAGTGTTGATGGTGTTGGCAAACGTGTGCACGGACTCCGAGTAACCCGCGTTCCACTGCATGGCGATTTCGACCTCGTGGCCGGTTCCTTTGCCGGAGAAATCGACGATGCTGCTGTGGATCGCGTTCTTGGTGCGGTTGATGTGTTTGACGTAGTCGACCAGTCCGCCCGGGTAGTGGAAGGTGCGGCTTTTGACCTTGTGTGGACCACTCGATTCGGCCGCCTTCTGCCGCGCCGATTTGGGTGCTTCGGCGACGTCGCTGACAACCTCGTCAACCACTTCGTCCTGGCTTACCCGCTGGTCGGTCAAGTTGATGGTCAGCCCCTTGTTGAGGAAGGCCATCTCCTGTAGCCGCCGCGCGACGGTTTCGAAGTCATACTCGGTGGTTTCGAAGACGCTCGGATCGGCCCAGAAGCGCACCGTCGATCCGGTTTTTTTGGTTGGATCGCCCTGCTTGAGGCCCAGTGGCTCGGACTTCTCGTACGTCTGCGACCACTCGTGGCCATCACGTTTGATCTCTACCTCGAGTCGGGTGGACAAAGCATTGACCACCGAGACGCCCACCCCATGCAGACCCCCGGATATTGCGTAGGCGTCCGAATCGAATTTCCCACCGGCATGCAGCTGGGTCATGACGACGTCCACGGTGGGAACGCCGGACGCGTGCATCCCGACCGGGATACCTCGGCCGTCGTCGGTGACCTCGACACCGCCGTCCTCAAGCAAGACTACGTTGACTGTGGTCGCGTAACCGGCCATCGCCTCGTCCACGGCGTTGTCCACCACTTCCCAGATGAGATGGTGCAAACCACGCTCACCGGTGGAGCCGATGTACATGCCAGGGCGTTTGCGGACGGCCTCTAGACCTTCGAGAATTGTGATGGATGAAGCGCCATATTCTTCTTGGGCCTTCTTCTTCTGGGCAGCCACGGTCCGAATGCTCTCCTCGGGGTTGCATGCGAGCGGTCCAGTCACCGCAGCGGGTCGCAGTCCCACTCTACCGTGATCGGTTGTCCGCACCGGTTCTCTGGGCGCGTTTCTACCTATCTAACCGCGCCGTGCGCTCGATATCTTCGTTCCGGGCGCGTCCCGACCTTCGCGATACGGCTCAGCTCGGTCCTGGTGGATCTGAGAGGTCGGTGCGCCGCGGCCACCCGTTGCCGGTCAGTTGCCCTACCCGTAGGTGTCTCTCGGACCTCTGCCGGCGATATGTCGGGGTCCCTTCCGCCACGACGGGGTCACCGGACCGGTGATTTTCAGTGATGTCACCACGCCGTTGCCCACGGCGGCGGCAATCTTGGCCAACAGCTGGGACTGCACAATACGCAACTGCGTGGCCCACGCCGTCGATTCCGCGGTAATGCTCAACACCCCATCATTGAGTGCGGTCGGACTTGCATGGTCGGCAATCTGCTGCCCCACCACGGAGGTCCACTGACCCAACACTGTGCCTTCCGCCACGTGTGTCGACCAACCACGCTTTTTCGCCAACTCACGAGCCACCCGCCCCAGGGGTTGCGGATCACGCTTGTCCGGCCCCGGACCCGACCAGCTTCGTCGCTGCCCGGCGACGCGGCGCGGGACGGGCGGCGTCGAACGACCACGGCCAGGATCCTGCCCCCGAGCCCGGGCCGCAGCGCGGGCTTCTTCCAAAGTCCGTCGGACCAGATCAATCCCGCTCGCTTCGCTGGGTGCAAAGCCACGATCCCGGTCGGGTTGTTCATCGGAACGTGTCACGCGCACACCTCCGATACCCGTCCGCTGTCGCCTTCACAAAGATCGATGTGCACATGCCTAGCGTCCCACCCCGCAGGAATGTCCTCCAGCACCGCCGCGGTTACCAGTACCTGTTCGGCCGCCTCCGCGACTGCGGCCAAGGCAAGCCGGCGCCGGGTGTCCAGCTCGGCGAACACATCGTCGAGTAACAGCACCGGCTCAGACCCGTCGGCACGCAACAGTTCGTATGCCGCCAACCTCAAGGCCACTGCCATCGACCACGACTCCCCGTGGCTGGCAAAGCCTTTGGTGGGTTGGTCACCCAACCGCAGTTCCAGATCGTCTCGGTGCGGGCCCACCAAACACACTCCACGTTCGAGCTCGGCGTCTCGACGCGCGGCCAGTGCGGCCAGCAGCCCGACTTCCAGGGCGTGCCGATCGGTGGGCCGCTCGGCCACCGGGACTATGGTCTGCATGCTGGCTCGATAACCGATCGACGCCGCTCGTGATTCCGGCGCCAACAACTGATATGCCTTTTCCACCTCGGGCGCCAACTGGTCCACCAGTTCGATACGGGCTGCCATCAATTCCGCACCGTGTTCGGCCAACCGGCTGTCCCACACATCCAACGTGTCCAAGGCCCCGCGGTCGCCGCGATATCGCGTACCCGATACGGACTTCAACAGCGCCGTGCGCTGCCGAAGCACCTTGTCATAATCGGTGCGCACAGCAGCGATTGCCGGCCGACGAACGGTCGCCAAATCGTCGAGGTAGCGACGACGATCGCTGGGATCCCCCCGAACCAGAGCCAAATCTTCGGGCGCGAACAGTACCGCCCGCAATACCCCGACCACCTCGCGCGTACTACGCACCGGTGAACGATTCAACCGTGCCTTGTTAGCACGCCCAGCGGCGATTTCCAGATCAACCGCGCATTCTCTACC
Source organism: Mycobacterium basiliense (assembly GCF_900292015.1). Taxonomy (NCBI): domain Bacteria; kingdom Bacillati; phylum Actinomycetota; class Actinomycetes; order Mycobacteriales; family Mycobacteriaceae; genus Mycobacterium; species Mycobacterium basiliense. The sequence goes on along the minus strand of NZ_LR130759.1, from coordinate 3,593 downwards.
GTCGTTCACCACAATCGTCGAGACCACCGCCCGGTCGGCACCGGCACGAATCAACGGCATGTCCGTACCGACCCGGTGCGAACTCAACGTAGTCGAATACCACAGTGCCTCAATGAGATTCGTCTTACCATAGCCATTGGGTCCGACGAACACCGTGCGACCAGGATGTAGCTCAAGATCTGCGTGCGCCCACGATCGGAAATCACGCAATCCCAATTGCCGGACAAACACCTACTTCGGCACCACGACGACTAGCCCGGCAGTCGTACCGGCATTAAAAGGTACACGTAGTCGGTGGGCACCGCCGAGAACGGACCCCCGCCGGTCGGTACGGCATCCTCGGCAGAGGCGGGCCGCAGCAACGCCGGCTTGCCGGGCGTGGTGAAACCAAACGACACCCGTTCGGAACGCAGCGACCCCAGCCCGTCGGTCAGATAGGTGGGATTGAACGCGATCGTCAGCGGCTCACCGGCGAAATCAACAGCCAGGTCCTCTTCAGCTCGACCGACGTCATCGGCCCCTGCCGAAAGCCGCAACATCCCATCGGCAAATTCCATGCGTACCTGTGCCCCACGGTCGGCGACCAACGCGACCAGCTTGATTGCTTCGGTCAATTCGGCCACATTCGCGGTGGCCACCGCAGTGTGTTCGGCAGGTAGCAATTGCCGAAACTTTGGAAACTCGGCGTCTAGCAGCCGCGTCGTACTGCACTTACCGTCGCCGCTTATACCCAGCAACCCGTCGCGCCCGACTCCCGTCCCGGCACCCAATGACAGCCGAATCTCCGAACCGTCGGTACTGGCCTTTCCAGCTTCGGCCAACGTCTTGGCCGGCACCAGAACCGACGCCTCGATATCCGGAGAGAGCGCGGTCCACGTCAGCTCACGAACCGCCAGGCGGAACCTGTCGGTTGCAGCCAAAACCACCTTGTCACCGGAGATCTCGACGCGGATACCGGTCAGCATAGGCAATGTGTCATCACGACCGGCCGCGATGGCCACCTGACTGATCGCCTCGGCAAACAACTCCGAGGGCAACGTTCCGGTGTCTTCGGGCAGCACCGGTAGTGTCGGATAATCCTCGACCGCCATCGTCGGCAATGAGAATCTGGCATTTCCGCAGGTCAACGCGACCCGGTTGCCGTCGACGTAGAAGTCGACCGGCTTGTTGGGCAGTGCGCGTGTAATGTCGGATAACAACCTTCCGGATACCAAAACGCTTCCCGGAGAGGCTATTTCGGCTGCGACCTGTACTTCGGCGGAAACCTCGTAGTCGAATCCGGAAATCTTCAGTCCGTCGTCCGAGCCGGTTAGCAGCACTCCGGAAAGTACCGGCACCGCCGGTCTGGTGGGCAGATTCTTCGCCACCCACGACACCGCGTCAGCGAAGGACTCTCGCATCAAACGAAACTTCAAGTCGGTGAGACTTGCTCGTGTTGTAGCCGCGTCCATTGCGTCCCTTCACCTAACAGTGAGTTCGAATCCCTCAAAATCTATGAGCCAGCCCCACCGGCCAGCATGGTAACTACCCCGAACGAACGCCGATGGCGTGGTGGCCATGGCGACCGCAACGGCAGTCGAACAACAACCGTAGAGCTTCTGGCCGCAAGTTGAAAGCTAATCGTCAACGGTTGTGTGCCGCGCTGAGGTGCCCGGTCGTGACGCGGTGACGAGGGCCGAGTGCGGGTGTCCCCAAAGCTGTTCTTCAAAGAAGAAACAGCGAAGATATTTCAATAGCAGTAATAAGGCATGTGAGTCTTGGGGATGACGCGGTCTTGGCGCTGCTAGGCGACGGGTGGGCTTGTGGATGACGATGGTGAACGCTGTGTGGCCAGTGTGGGCGCGCTGGGGATGAATCACCAGTCTGCACGGTCGGGACGAATTTTGCACTCCAGCGTGACTGGCTTGTGCACAGACCTACACACAACCGTATTGCTGTGGCCGATGTGACTGGAGTGAGAAAAGTTTTTTGCAGGAAAATGCCGAAATTTGGCGGCGAACTCAGCGCTTGGAGCGCTGACGGATCCGGGTTGTGAGTTCCTTGACGTGATCGAAGACCTCTCGGCGCTCGGCCATCTCCGACAAGATCTTGCGCTGGGCGTACATCACCGTGGTGTGGTCGCGGCCGAACGCCTGGCCGATCTTGGGCAGTGAAAGGTCGGTGAGCTCGCGACACAAGTACATCGCGATCTGGCGAGATTGGGCCAACGCTCGGGTTTTGCCGGGGCCGCGCAGTTCTTCAACGGTGGTGTCGAAGTACTCCGCCGTGGCCGCCATGATGGTGGCCGCGCTGATCTGCATGGTGCTGGCGTCTGCAATCAGGTCGCGCAGCACAATCTCGGCCAATGCTTTGTCGATTGGGGTCTTGTTTAGCGAGGCAAAGGCGGTGACCCGGATCAGTGCGCCCTCGAGTTCGCGAATGTTGCGTTCGATGCTGCTGGCGATCAGCTCGAGCACGTCATCGGGTACCGCAAGCCGTTCCATCTGCGCTTTCTTGCGAAGGATCGCGATGCGCGTCTCCAGCTCTGGCGGCTGAACATCGGTAATGAGGCCCCACTCGAAGCGGGTTCTGAGCCGGTCTTCGAGGGTGGCGAGTTGTTTGGGCGGGCGATCGGAGGAGATGACGATTTGCTTGTTGGCGTTGTGCAACGTGTTGAAGGTGTGGAAGAACTCTTCCTGGATGCCTTCCTTACCTTCAATGAATTGAATGTCGTCGACCAGTAACACGTCGACATCGCGATAGCTGCGCTTGAAGGCGACCTTGCGGTCATCGCGAAGTGAGTTGATGAAGTCGTTGGTGAATTCTTCGGTGGATACGTATTTGACCCGCATGCCGGGAAACAGTCGCTGCGCGTAGTTACCGGCGGCGTGCAAAAGATGCGTCTTGCCCAGGCCGGACTCGCCCCAGATAAACAATGGGTTGTAGGCGCGAGCGGGTGCTTCGGCGATGGCCAGTGTGGCTGCATGCGCGAACCGATTGGAGGCGCCGATGACGAAAGTGTCGAACGTGTAGCGCCGGTTGAGGCTGGTACCGCCGGCGGCAGCGACGGTATCGGTGTCGTGCGAGCGCTTGGTGAAGTAGGTTGGCCAGTTCTGTTGGGCGCTTTCTGCGTTTTCGTCGAAGGTGTCGATATCCCTTAGGACTTCTGCTGACGTTTCTCGTGACGTTTCTGGGCGTAGGTCTAGCGGCGCTTCCGAGGACTGTTCGAAGTCCGCATCGTCGGTTGCGGAGATTGGGCCGTCGTCGGCGACGTCAGTGGAAGGCGGCGCTATCCGGACGCCGAGTTGTATCTGTTGTCCGAGCCGTCGGCTCAAAGCATCGGTGATCGGAGTACGCAGGTGACGTTCGATTTCGTTTTGGACGAAGCTGCTTGGTACCGACAGCAAGGCGAATCCCTCGACAATGGTGAGGGGTTGGACGAGTTTCAACCACGCGCGCTGTTGCGGGGTGAGGGGATTGACGAGGGTGGTGCCATTACCGGGAGTGCCGTCAGCGTTGGATTCCCCGTTGAGTTCGGCGAGGACCGCATTCCACACTGTGGCGAAACCGGAACCTGGATCATCGGTCAACGACGCATCTCCCTGGTCCGACAT